>CBDCJY010000011.1:0-61859 GCA_965217985.1 Pyrinomonadaceae bacterium | reverse complement strand
AAAATCGTCTGCGTCGAATAACCCGTCTGGCGGTCAACTTCGGCGTAAAAACTTTCTTCTTCACCGGCATCGGCAACAGCCATCGGCTGACCGGATGAGAAAACAAAACCGGCGATGCCTTTGCCAGCCGGAACTTTCAGATTCATCAAATGTCCGGCGACCTTTCCGATGGCGACTAAAAATTTCAAATCGCCTTCGTTACCGTCGCGCACTAAAACCGACGCTTCTTCCGAATTCATTTCCGCCGCCGTCAGATGTAAAAAGTTTTCGATTGACTTTGTTATCGGATCGGACAACAAGGTGGCAACGTCAACCGTTTCGACTATCGCCCGTAATTTTTCCTCCAGACTGTTTTTATTTTCTTCCGACATATAAAGATTTTCGCTCAATTTTGTCGTATAAATCAAATTTCGAGAGATTTATTTGGAACAATTGTTTAATTACGCCTTTTCACAAGCACAAAGAAAATTAAAACGAGTATGCGGCGATTGATGTTTGTCTGCACTGTCCGAATTTTGTATTATTTTAACAAAATTCATCGCAAACATTTTTTAACGCAGAAAACAGGACTTTATTATGTTGAGAAGTTTTTTTTCGGGATTGATGTATTTTGCTGTTCTCTGTCCGACTGTTTTTTCGCAGACGGAAAATTCCGTTTCACAGATACCGAAATCCGAGCCATTTAAGATCACTCGCGGCAGTTCTTTTTCAGCTTCGACTTCGGCGCAAACAAAAACGGTCGCCAATCAGATAAATATTTCGAGAGATTTTGCCGAAGCTCTGGAAGTCATCAAAAATAATTACGTCGAAAAAAAATCGGTTGATTACAGCGAACTGACCAAATCTTCGATTACGGCAATGCTTCGCTCGCTCGATCCGCATTCAAATTATTTCGATTCCGCCGAATATCAGGATTTGCTCGACGATCAGCGCAGCGAGTATTTCGGAATCGGCGCGACGATTGCCAATTATAAAGAAAACGAATCTTACGAAACATTTGTCGTTTCGACATTTCCCGAATCTCCGGCGGCGCGCGCGGGTTTGCATTACGGCGATAAATTCGTCGCCGTTGACGGCGAAAAAGTTTCGGGCAAAAGTTCGGGTTATGTGCGCGACAAAGTGCGCGGCAAACGCGGCACGATTGTCCGCGTCACGGTCGAAAGATTTGACACGCGAAGATTGGAAACGGTTGAGATTCGCCGAAACAGAGTCGCTTCGCCGTCAATTCCCGACGCATATCTTTTGCGCCAAAATATCGGTTATGTAGATTTGTCGGAAGGATTTAACTATACGACGGTTGACGAATTTACAGCCGTTTTAAGCGAACTCAAGGCGCAGGGAATGACTTCGCTTATTTTGGATTTGCGCGATAATCCGGGCGGCATTCTCGAACAATCCGTCCGAATTGCCGAAAAATTTATTCCGCGCGGTCAGACGATTGTTTCCCAACGCGGAAGATTTGCAATTGATAACCGCGTTTGGAAATCCGACAATCGCAATCCCGAAACATTTCCGCTCGTCGTTCTTGTCAACGGCAACAGCGCATCGGCTTCCGAGATCGTCGCAGGCGCATTGCAGGATCACGACCGCGCCTTGATCGTCGGTGAAAACACTTTCGGCAAAGGTCTCGTGCAGAGCGTCATAAATTTGCCTTACAATTCGGGTTTGACTTTAACGACCGCCAGATATTACACACCTTCCGGGCGTTCGATTCAGCGCGACTATGGAAACGGAAGTTTATACGATTACTACAATCATAAAAATGCACCTGACGATATTGCGCGACCGGCGGCTAAAACCGTAACCGGCAGAACCATTTTCGGCGGCAACGGAATTATGCCTGACGAGTTGGAAAAAACTCCGTCAATTAATCGTTTCGAGTCCGAACTTCTCGATCCGATCTTTCTTTTTTCGCGTAATATCGTTGCGGGAAAAGTCGGAAAGTTTGAAAATTATCGAATAACCGCGCCGGTAAAATTCGGTCAAAGAATTCGCGCCGGAAATTTTCCGGTTTCCGATGAAATGTTTTCGGCATTTAAAGAATTTGTTAAAAGAAATAATAAAAATATTTCCGCGAATCTTTTGGATAAAGAAAAGCCTTATATTTTGGAACGATTACGCTATTGTCTGGCGACGGCAAATTTCGGAATCGTCGCTTCAAAACAAGTTTTAATCGAAAGCGATCCGCAAATTTCCAAAGCAATCGTAACTCTGCCAAGAGCGCAACAACTCGCTCAAGCGGCGCAGAAAATCAGGAAAAACTAACAAAAAACGCCCGTTAAGTCGCATACTTAACGGGCTTTAAATGAAACAGGAGGAATCAGAAAGACTAGGACTTAATTCTAATTTTGAAATTCTACAAATCAGTCTCGAATCGTAGCCTACTTTTCTTGATGCCGTAAAAAAACTTCGCGTTGCTTTTCCAAAAAAAAATTATTTTTGAACGCTCAGAATCGTTCCTTCTTCGCCGACCGCAAAACCGTATTTTTTCGTAATAAATAATCCGTAAAGATTAGATTTCGTTTTACTCTCCTGTTTGATCCAAGATTTTCCTCTGTCGGACGAACGTAAAATCGTGCCGTTTTTTCCGACGATCCAGCCGTTTTTGTCATCGGCAAAATCAACTCTTAGAAAGGTGTCGGGAAAATTCGTTTTTACTTTTTCCCAATTTTCTCCGCCGTCTTCGGTGCGTAAAATCACGCCGTAACCGCCGACGACATAACCTTCGTTATCATCGCGGAAATCAACATTATAAAGTGCGCGGTCAGTTCCCGAAGATTGAACGTGCCACGAAAAACCGTTGTCGGTCGTCGCCAGAATCAAACCTTTATCGCCGACGATCCAGCCGTGCGAACCGCCGTTGAAATCGAGATGAAATAATTCGGATTTCGACGGCACGACGATTCTCGCCCAAGTATCGCCGCCGTCTGTCGTCTGCATTACGAGCGAATCCACGACCTGTTCTTTTGAATTTAACACCGAACCGACGACAAAGCCGCGTTTTTTATCCGTAAAACGAATACTCAAAAATTCCGGCGTTCCGTTTTTAAATTCACCGGGTCGGTGAATCACGATCTCGTCCCAATCACGACCGCCGTTTTTCGTCACGAACATTTTCTTTCCGGTCACCAGATAACCGTTATCTTCATTTCGGAAAAAAATCTCGTTAATCGTATCTTTCGTCCTGATCTCCTGCGCTTTCCAGCTTTTTCCGCCGTCTTTCGTATAAGCCAGAAAACCTTCGTCGCCGGCAATCCAACCGTCGTTGCTCGAATTAAAAAATACGGTTACGAGATCGCCTTTGCCGCTTACCTTTGACGAATTCCAAAATGACTGCGAAAAAACCGGAACGGAAAGCATAAACAAACCGAGTCCGAAGAAAACTAATTTTTTCCAATTAAACACTCTTTAAATTCTCCTTTACCTGAAAACCGTAAACACATTTTTTGACTGTAAAAAAGGGTGACTTTTTGCATATCAAAACTTATAAAATATAATTTATGCGGCAAAAAGTCACCCTTACGATGTGCGATAAAGGTTTATGGTTTATCGGATTTTATTTAATCACATTATAAACTTTTCCTTTCCAAACCACCGTTACTTGTTCGCCGAGCGAAAAATACTGCGCTATTTCCGGCTCTTTTCTAATGAGCGCGAAAAATTCGTCGCTGGCGAATTTCAGATTTACTTCCGGCAAATTTTTCTCTTTTTTGTATTCGGCATCAATCCAGTTGCCGCTCTGATTAAAGAAATTTTTGTTTGCCGTAAACTTATTTTGCGCGGAATTTTCGATGTAAACCTGCTCCGAAGTTTTCTTATCTTTCGACGGTTTTGCAGGTGCGGATTGTGTATTCGACTGTAAAGTGTTGTTTTGGACGCTCATCTGAACCGCACTTCGTCCGCTGTCTTCTCTGACGGCTTTTCTCGCAACTTCGCTTTCAACGACTATCGTGTTTCCGACAATATCGCCGCTGCGGAAACTTCCGTCGGTTGCGAGATACGAAGTGTAAGGCGTAACTATTCCGAATCGCGTTCCCAAATCAACGACTTCATCGCGTAATTCTTTATTTTCGCCGTTATTGCGGATTTGTTCCATTAAAAAACCGACGCGACGTGTCGCCCACAAACGCGGCAGAAAATCATTTTTACCGGCGCGCATCGGAAAATCGAGATTTTTATAATTAAAGGTGCGATTTTCTTTACCGGATTTGCCCGAAAGCCGGAAGGTCACGTCTTCGACATCAGCCGCATTCGTGTATCTTCCGATAATCGCCAATTGCGAACCTTTGAAAATATCGGTCAAATTTCGCGGATACATCAGATCGGTATTTACGCCGCCGAAATCCATTTCCAAACCGCTCAAAACGGGCGAACTGACTTTTGTAAAAAAGTTCGAAACTTTGATCTCCAAATCTTCCTTCGGCTCGACATAATCGGCAACGCCGGAATTTTCCGAAGCGAGTTTATCGAGCAGATTCGTGTTCACATCATAACCGACACCGAACGTGAAAAGCCGCAAATTTTCTACTTTTATTTCCTTTATGTTTTGATTGATTTTGCTGATGTCGGTTTCGCCGACAGTCGGCAAACCGTCGGTTAAAAAGACGAGCATTTTCGGTCTGTCCGTCGAATCGAATTGGCGAATCGCCGCCCGCAAAGCATCGTTGATATTCGTGCCGCCGTTCGGTTTGAGTTTTTTGACAAAATCTTCGCCGCGTTTTTTATTTGCGTCCGATGCGGCGGTGACGTTTTTTTCAAACAGATGTTCTTCGCCTGCGAAATTTATGACGTTAAATCTGTCGCCTTCGCGCAAAGTGCGAATACCGAAAAGTAAAGCCGAACGCGCTTTTTCCAACTTTCCTTCGTCAGCCATCGAACCCGAAGTATCTAAAACGAAAACGATGTCTTTATTAACCAGTTCTTTCTCGGAAATATCATCTTTCGGCGACAACAAGAGCAGAAAATAGCCATCTTTTCCCGGCTCGCGGTAAGTCAAAAGTGACAGACCGAAATCAGTATTCGACAGACCGTAAAAAAGCTGAAAATCGTTGTCGTTCGTGTCGGTTTCAAATGAAACGGTTGCTTTTGTTTCGCCGTTACGATTAACTTCGACGGAATGACTCGGCGAATAAATATTTCCGAGAGCTTCTTTCCCGACGATTTCGATCTTGCCGGAAATCGTGCCGAATTTCTGTTGGTTTGTCGGTCTCGAAGTATTTTCACGCATCGGCACGACTTGATTCGGTCGCGCCCATAAATTTTTGCCTGTTCCCAATGGATAACGATAAGCCACAGTTCCCGATTCGGCTTTCAGAATCTGCGAATAAGTCAATTCCAATTTTTTATCGGAATTAGGCGGAATCGGGAAAATCGAAGCCTGAAACAAATCTTTTCCGGCATATTCTAAAAGTCCCGGATCGCGCTGGCGGCGAACTATTTCATCGTAAATTCGCCGCGCTTCTTCGCGCGAACGCACTTCGCCGACCAATTTTTTGCCGTTTTCCCAGATCGAAAATTCGATGATCGAAGCCGTTTCGGGAATCGGAAAAAAGTATGTTCCTTCGAGCGTGTAGGGCGTATCGTTTCGGAAAACTTGTTCGATGTGAGTCGTAGCGACTTGACCTTCGATTTTCGTGTCGAGTTTAATGGATTTTACCGGCAGAGCATTCGGGACGGGAATCGGTCGCGGAATCGGGCGCGGCGGCGGACAACGCCTGACGACATCGCATCTGATCGGAACGATTACGCCCTGTGCTTTGACAAAATCAGCGGCTGAAAAAAACGCGCCGATTAAAGTCAAAAAATAAAAGATATATTTCTTTTTCATCAAGTTTCTCCTCAAAAATAATTTATGCAATGCGGAAATTCGGAAGTTTTCGCTATGTTTGACGTTTCAAGGAACGTGACAATTTGTTTTTTCTTGCAAAAATTTATAAGAGAAAAAAATTAATTTTTCTCCCTAATTCGGTTTTATAATCAATCTTCATTAAACTTGTATCAATAAGTTACAATTTTTGCTTATGAAAGATAGTTTATTAATGGCATCGTATTTGCCAGATAAATCGTCTATGTCTTGACGAAACACACAATTTCGTTTTAAGTGTTTGAAGGAGAGAAAAGTAATTATGAAAAAATTTTTAATGTTATTTGTTATGGCAACATTGGTTTTCGGTCTGTTGCCTTTGGTTTCGGCGGTCGAAGCCAATGCTCAGAGCAGCAGTTATTATGTAAAGAAAGTGCGTGATCGAAACGGTCGTATTCGATACGTTCGTGTTCGGAAACCGAGTTTTTATCGTCGTCACAGAAACGCCAGCAATATTGCCATCGGAACGGGCGCAGGCACGATCATCGGCGCACTCGCCGGCGGCAAAAAAGGCGCGTTAATCGGTGCGGGAGTCGGCGCGGGAAGCTCATCGCTTTACACATACAAACTGAATAAAAAGAAAAGAAAATACAAAAAGGTTCGCAGATATTAATTTCTTTTCTAAAAATAATCTCAAAAAAGGCTCGAAAACTTACGAGCCTTTTTTTTAATGCTGCGGAACTACCGTGTTAATTGTTTCCGTAACCGTCTGATGAACATCGGGCAGAAAATAAAACAAAATTCCAAGCACGGCATAAACCGATAAAAGCTGAACGCCTTCGATCCAGTTGCTTTCGCCGTCG
Organism: Pyrinomonadaceae bacterium; assembly: GCA_965217985.1. Classification (GTDB taxonomy): domain Bacteria; phylum Acidobacteriota; class Blastocatellia; order Pyrinomonadales; family Pyrinomonadaceae; genus DATHTS01. The sequence goes on along the minus strand of CBDCJY010000011.1, from coordinate 55,193 downwards.
GATGAAATTTGCTGCACGATCAAAATCGCAATAAAAACGGCGAAAACTTCCGGCAAAGTAAATTCGAGATTCATCGGTTTGCCGAAAAAATAAGAAGCGAAAACCAAAACCGGCGCGACAAACAGCGCGATTTGCAGAGATGAACCGAGCGAAATGCCGAGACTCAAATCCATTTTGTTTCGTAATGCCATTAAAATCGCCGACGAATTTTCCGCCGCGTTTCCGATAATCGCTACAACGATCACGCCGACGAAAACTTCCGTCAAACCGAGAGTTTTTCCGGCTTCTTCGACCGCACTCATTAAAAATTCCGCAATCAAGACAACGAACGCCGTTGCAACTAACAAAACTGTAACGGCTTTACCTTTCGACCAATGTTCGCCCGAATGTGTAAGTTCCGCGCCGATTTCCTCCATCGCGTGGACGGCATCGGGAGATTTCTTTTTATCACCGGACAGAAGCGAGAAAATCAGCGTTAGAATATATGTGACAATTAAAACCACCGAAATCGCCATTGATAAACTCTGTTCTTTCGCCGGTGTCCAGCCGCCTTGCGTGACGGAAACGCGAGCCGCGACTTCGTGAAAAATCGTCGGCACGAGCAAAGCCGCCGCCGCCAAAGTTAATGCCGTTGCCGACATACTCGAAGAAGTCCGGTCAAATGTCTGACGTTTGTATTTCAGCCCGCCGCTCAACAGCGACATTCCGAGAACAAGTAGTAAATTACCTAAAATCGAGCCGGTAATCGAAGCCTTGACGACACCTTCCAAACCTTTCGAGAGCGCGAACAGAGCGATAATCAGTTCAGCCGCATTGCCGAAGGTCGCACTTAAAAGTCCGCCGATTTTTTGACCGAGATGTTCGGATAAATGTTCCGTGCCTTTTCCCATCCAACCCGCGAGCGGAATAATCGCCAGACACGAAACGATAAAAAGTGCCGTCGCATTTTCCAACGACGGAATAAAGCGTAAGGCGCAGGCAATCGGCACAAAGATCAAAAGCCAGTTAAGCGAAGGTTTGAGCCACGAACTCGTAGATTTTTTTTCTTCCATTTTTTTAATTTAATTTCGGATTGTTTGAAATCAAGTTTTCGACAAACCGGACGGATTTGTCTTTCGTTTCTTTATTTACTTGAAAACAAATAATAAACGCGTCACAGAGACAAAACAAATCCTCAAAGTTTTACGTCAAATCTTTAAAAAATTTTTCAGGTCAGCATTTTTACAAAAGCCTTTATAAACTCGAAAGCCGAAGCAAATCCGTAAGTCGAAAACTCGACGCATTTTTTGCCGCCGCCATTAACAAAAGCCAGAATTGCGCCGTAGCAGATGACATTCATCAACGGTAAAATCATAATTGTTTTGAAAACTCCGGCTTTTTGCAGATCGGTCTGCCGAAAACTCGTTTCGCCCCAATTCGAGACGAGATGAAACGCCGTCGTCCAGCCTAAAATGCCGAGCAGAGTCAAATTGTTCAAATTGGCAAAATAGGCGACGATCAGCACGAACAATGAAACGGTCGGGAAAAAATACGGCGCGAGTGTGATCCAGATTTGTCCGGTCGTGCCGAAACCGATCTGGCGAACTTCGCCGCCCGCGTGTGCGCTGACGCGAATGCCGACCGGAATTTTCAGAAACAAAAGTCCGGCGAGCAAATGCGTCAGTTCGTGTTCGAGCGTCTCCAGATAACACCAGATGCCGTTGAAAAATCTTTTCGCAACAAAATGCGTCGGCAAATATATCAAAATTCCGATTAAAAAACTCGTCCAGCGCGAACTTTTTAACGAAACGGTTTTCAAAATTTCCAAGATTTCCCTGCCGAATCCGGCGAACAAAAACGGCGCGGCAAAAAGAAATAAGACGAGCGAGATTTTCGAGATTATGTCGAGAATGAATTTCAAATTAATTTTCCGATAATTTAGTCGTAACAGTTGGACATAATATATTTTTTCACGCAGTTTATAAACTATGTCCAAATTTTTAGCATTTATTTTAAGTCTTTCCTCATTTTTGATCGTCGTTTGGATTATCATTCCCGCGCCCGCTTATACGATCTGGCTTATTTCCGTCGCCGCAAGTGAATGGAGTTTGTGGTTTGCAGTTTTGTCGCTTTTGCTAATTATTTTCTCCATTTATATTCTGATTTTCGTCGGCACGGACAAACTTTCAATTGCATCAGCCGTTCTTTCGATTACCACATTTTTTATATCGCTGTATCCGTTTTTCAGTTCGATAAAAATCGCCGCACAGGAAAATGTTTCCCTTTCGTTCAGCGAGTATTTCAGCGGTTTGAAAAATGTGAGTTCTTCAAATAAAACTTTTACAACGCACAAATTTGCTAATGTTGACGGGCGCGATTTACTTCTCGACATTTACGCGCCGCAGATTGAAAATCCGAATAACGGCGCGGCAATCGTCGTCATTCACGGCGGCGGCTGGAACGCGCGAAACCGCAACGATTTCCCGCAATGGAACGAATGGCTCGCCGAAAACGGTTTTACGATTTTCGATATTGATTATCGGCTCGCGCCGCAGCCGAATTATCTGACCGCGACGGGCGACGTAAAATGCGCCGTTCTCTGGATCAAGGAACATTCGGCGGAATATAATATCTCGCCCGAACGGATCGCGCTTTTCGGACGTTCCGCCGGAGCGCATCTCGCGCTGCTCGCCGCTTATTCGGCTGACGATACGCGTCTGCCGCCGAGCTGCAAATCGAGTATCCAGACGGAACAAATCCGCGCTGTTGTTTCGTTTTATGCGCCGGTCGAACTTCTCTGGGCTTTTGATAATCCGGCAAATCAACTCGTTCTCGACGGACCGCAAACGCTCGCCGATTTTCTCGGCGGAAATCCGCAGCAATCCGGCGAAATTCTCGAACGCTTCAAACTCGCCACACCGACCGCACATATTTCAAAACAAACGCCGCCGACTTTGCTCGTTCACGGCGGCAAAGATCAACTCGTGCGCGAAGAAAATATGCAGTTTGCGGATGAAAAACTTAGCGAAAATAATATCCCGCACGAAACGATCTATATTCCCTACGCGCAACACGGTTTCGATTACAACTTTCACGGTTTCGGTTCGCAAATCACGAAACCCGTAATGCTCGATTTTTTGATCGAAAACACTAAAATCCGTTAATTCGGTAAATAAATATTCTAAATTGCCGTTTATTGAAGTTTTGAATAACTTGACCGCGAAATACACTAAACACGCTAAAAAAGATAACAGCAGCAATTAAATCCTCTGTTTTTTTTCGTGTCTTTCGCGTATTTCGCGGTTAAAAATCTTATTCGATAATAATATTAAACAGATTAATTGCCAATCGGTTCGCCCGGCGGAATCGGCAAAACGGGCGTGCGTTGACGCGGCGCGTCAGGTCGCGTCAGAAATCTTTCGATGTCCTGTTGAATCAGGCGTTTGTTAGCGTCTTTGCTCGTTTTTAATTGAATTTTGAGCGATTCGTTTATTTGATACAAGGCTTCGTTTGAAACGGCGCGAACTTGCGGCGAAGCGTCGGCGTTGGCAGTCAAATCCATTAATCTCTGCGCGAGCAGATTTTGTTCGGCTTCGAGTATTGCGGCTTGATAATTATTTGCGGATTGCGGAGTTTTCCAAATTTGTTTGACGAGCGCATCCACGGATTCTTTAAAATGCGGATATTTTTTATCTTCGGCGTTAAATTCGATCATTCGTGCGGCGCGATTCGGTTCGAGCAGACCGGAAACAGCCAGATCAGCCGCGATCATCGCCGCGCCGATTGAATCGAACACGGGTTCGGTGCGTTTGTCGAAATACTCGCCCGTTCCGCCGCCGAAGCCGTCGGCGCGCGGCGGCAGTAATTTGAGAATATTGGCGGGAAACGTCAGTTCTTCGGGCTTGATCGTGTCGAGAATTGCGCTGATCGCTTCGCGCTGTCTTTCGGGCGCAACGATTTCCCGAAAGCGATCCGGCACAATGCCTTTGTCGGTTTTAACGGCGTATGAAAAATAAATTCCGCCGACCGACTTTAAGGCGGACACGAGTTGATAACGATGATGCAGATAAAGCGGCACGAGTGTCGTTTCGAGTTCTGAAACCGGCGTTCCGTTCGGCAGATTTTTCAAACCGAACTGCGAAAGTCCGATGCGCCGAACTTCCATTTCGTGTTTCAGATAGGCGATCATATCGCTGCCGTTATCCCAGATGCTCGCCAAAGGATGCGCCGTTCCCATTCCGCGTGCATCGCCGTCGGAAATATAGAGCATTCCGTCCGCTACGCCCTGATCGACTATTTTTTCGAGTTCCGCGCTTTCGTTCGCATTCGGCGCAAATTGCGAATAGACGTATTTGACCGCGTATTTATCGAATTGCCCGATGCCGACGGCGTAAGCATTCGACAGATCGAGTGTGCCGTTTTTAATTTCAACCAGCGGCGCGGGATAATCCATTACAGAACCGCGACCGTAAGAACTCGCCGCAAAATTATGTGAGAAACCGAGCGTGTGACCGACTTCGTGCGCGGCGAGTTGGCGGATTCGCGCCAGAGACATTTCCGCCGAAGTTTTTTCGTTTCCGGTCAGATACGTCAAATCCGGCGAATCACCGAACAGACAAAAATTATTTCCGTCGCCTTGGGCATATGCCGGAAGCAAACCGTTACCGAGCATAAAATCCTGACGGATTCGCAGCGAACCGAGCGAAACATTGCCTTTGATAATCTCGCCCGTGCGCGGGTCTGTGACCGACGCGCCGTAAGACCAGCCGCGCGTCGAGCGATGCACCCAATTAATCATATTGTAGCGAATGTCCATCGGATCAGCGTCTTTCGGCAAAACCTTCACCTGAAAAGCATTCTTGAATCCGGCGGCTTCAAACGCCTGATTCCACCACGACGCGCCTTCGACGAGCGCGGAGCGAATCGGTTCGGGCGCACCGTTGTCAACGTAATAAATTATCGGTTTAACTACTTCGGAAACGGCGGCGTTCGGGTCTTTCTTTTCGAGACGGTGACGCGTGATCCGGCGTTTTTCAACCGATTCGGTAAACGGCGAAGCGTAGTCGTAAAACATCACGTTGATCGAATTGACGCGCGGATCGAACTTGCGCGGTTTATAGTTATTATCGGGCAATTCGACAAACGAATGGTGTTCTCTGACGGTCACGGAATTTCCCGTCGGCGTGACGGAATTTACCAATCTTCCGGCATCTTCACCCGCAAATGTGAGAGTCGTTTCGATCTCCGTATTAAGCGGAAAACCTTTCGTCCGTTCGAGATAAAACGCGCTCCGCGAATCGTCCAATTTGAAATTTCCCTGCTTTGCCTGTTTCAGACGTTCGGCAACGCCGTGCGCGTCGCGCAGTAAAAACGCCGTCGCGTCAACCAAAATTTTGCCGTCTTTTTCCGCTTCGACCTTGAAACCGTAGATCACCGAACTCGCAAACGAATCGGCGACCGCTCTTTTTTCGGCTTCGTCAACGGTCAGTGCGCGGTAACGATAATTCGGCTGAATAAGCAAAACCTTATTCCCGACGCGCTCGAAATAGACGACGAAAGTGCGACCGAGTTGACCGCGATCAAGCCCGACCGGATTCGATCCGAGTCCCGCCGGGAGCGAAACCTGATAGAGAAATTCGCTTTTCAGACGCGATATTTCCAGCAGCATCTTCCCGCTCTTCGCGTCCCAGTAAACCGGCATAAAACCGTCAATCTTCTGTAATTTTTCGGTTCTTTTATCAAAAGATTCGTCCTGCTTTTCCTGTGCGAAAACGGCGGAACTGACAATCAAACAGACGGCAATTATAAACAATGAAATTTTACGCGGCATAATTTATCGAATCGAAGTTTGTAGTTTTCGACTTTCTATAAGGTAAGCCGAAAAAATATTTGTATCAAGTTTGCAGTCGGTAATATCGAAACTTATTGCTTAAGTAAGAGGACACAATAATTTTCAGAATAAACGCAATGCCGATACGCCTGTCGGCGTAAAAGCCGAGCGCGAATTATTTCGCTCAGGTTGCCTATCTTATTGATTTTCGCAAAATCTCGCCGTTGAAAACCGTTTGGGGTTTTAATTGCCGAAACTTTTTCTTATCACGAACTTTGACGATATTCCGCCAAGATTCCCGATTGTTTTATCAAAATTCTTGATTGTTTCGTCAAAGTTCACGTCGTACAATTGAGATTAACGACTGTTTCATTAAGGTTTTTGATTGTTTTGTCAAGGTTGACATTTGTTTTATCGAAATTCAAAGCGTTTCGCCCGTCTCAACGTATGTTTCGGGCAAGTCAACGACTGAATTCATCCAAGTTCACGGTGTTTCACGCCGTCTGACACAAGAATCGCGCAAGTTCACGCCGTTTCAAACAAATAAACTTTCAACTATTATTCTTCGCACATAACTTTTCAGTAATATTTACCGTAAATATTTATTGTCATATTTTTCACCGCATAAACTTCCGCCTAATCGCCAACGCCAAATACGCGGCTTGCCACAGAAGCGAAAATCTTTTCGAGAATCGTCCAAGTTTCGCTCGCCGGACTATTCGGTTTCCGCATTTCAATATTCTATGCGAGTCGCCATTTCAAATACAGCAAAATTGAAGCGGGAGAACTTCACTCGAAAAACAGCCGACACGATTTTCAGCGTCATTTAAAAGGCTTCGGCAAATTCCTCTGCATATTCTCCCAATTTCACTTTGCCCATCACCGACGGTTTATTCTTTTCATAATCTTCCATTAACAAACCGCTGTTCATACTCGAATACATTTCGATCATTCCTTCGGCGATTTTCGGCTGCATTCCGATTGATTTCAAACTTTCGAGAACTTGCTCATCGCTGACGATCATCCATTTCAGATCGGGTTTGCCGATGGCTTTTCCTAAAATTTCCGCAATTTCGTCGCCGTTTTTCTCGTCGCTTACCACATAGCGAACTTTGTTTTCCGATTCAGATTTGACAATTTCTTCGGCAATCGTAGCAGCAATATCCTTCGGTGAAACCATCGAAATTTTGTCTTTGCCATAGTTCGCAAAGATCATTCCGTGTTCTTTGATCGAATTTTCAAAGGCGAGCAAATTGTAATAAAAATAAACCGGACGCATATGCGTGATGTTTACGTCCGACGGCAATTTATTGAGAATTTCCTCGACATCGTGCGCGCCGAGCAAGATTCCATTATCTTTATCCAAATTTCCGCCGATTGTACTGAGATTAACGACGCGCTTCACGCCGGATTTTTCAATTGCCTGCGCGTAATTGTTGCCGATTTTGTGGTAATGACCGAGCAGATCGAGATTTTGATCGAAGTAATTGGCGGGCGGAACCATCGTATAAACGGCATCCGCGCCCGTGAAAGTTTCGGTCAAAAAATCCGCATCTTCAAGCGAACCGATAGCGGCGTTCGCGCCTAATGCCTCGATGTCTTTTTGTCTATCCGGCGAACTGCTGACGACCGTTACCTGATGACCTTTTTCCAATAGTTCCCGCGTCAGCGGTTTGCTGATGTGTCCGACTGAACCTGTGATTGTAATTTTCATAATTTTACCCTAAATATTCCATATCTTCTGCTGTCAGAGAAATTTCAGATGCTTTTAAGTTTTCTTCAAAATGTTTCAGTTTTGAAGTTCCCGGAATGGGCAGTATCAACTCGTTGTAATGCAGCAGCCAAGCCAGATTTATTTGCGAGGTTGTGGCATCATATTTCTCGGCAATCACGGCAATTTTATCAATTTCTTTCGACAAAGAGGTTACCAGCGAAAAGTATGGAATCATCGGTATTTCGTTTTCAACACACAAATCCGATACTTCCTGCATACCTTTCGCTTCAACTCCGTGCATCGTAAATGTCGTTCTTTGCCCGTAACCGAAAGCGTTTTCAACGCTGGCGATATTTCCCATTGCCAAACCTTTTTCCAATTCCTCTGGAGTTATATTGCTTAACCCGACGTGAAGAATTTTCCCTTCTTGCTGCATTTCAAACATCGCATTCAAAGATTCTTCAAAAGGCGTTTCAGAACCCGGCATCAGACGCAAATGCACCAATTGTATTTGATCGGTTTTCAATGTTTTCAAATTGTTTTCGATGCTCGCTCTCAAATTCTCTGGCTTATCATAAATTCTCCAACTTTTATCTTTCCCTCTGTCTGCGCCGACTTTAGTGCAGATCACCAAATCGTCCGGGTATGGATATAAAGCCTCGGCAATCAAACGGTTGGTTACATCTTCGCCGTAATAATCAGCCGTATCAATAAAGTTGACTCCATCTTTGACTGCTGTTTTTAAGATTTGTAATGCTTCCGGTCTGTTTTCCGGTTCGCCCCAAATCATATTTCCCGTAAGGCGCATCGTGCCGTAGCCGAATCGTTTAACGGTCAACGAATTATTGGTTTTTGCACCGATTGTTATTGTTTTTTTGATACTCATAATTGTTTTATTTCTAATCCTTCTTGATTGAGTGTTTGCGGTCAATTCGATGAATTCGCAAATTTAAGAAGTTCCATTTCCACAAACTTATATTATTCCTTTGGCGAGAACTAAAGAAGGGCAATTAAACGGAAACATGATTACTCTTTCATTTGCGATTTATTTTAACGCATCGAAGGGGTTTATGAATCAATATAACCTTCCTTTTCATTGCGCTGTTCTTCGCGCGTTCTGCCGTCGGCGAGGTCATACCAGCGTTGATAGCCGTGTTTTGCCAAACCCCAAGCGATTGCTCCGGCGTTTTTGATGATGTGTTCTTTGATTAGATTTCGATTGATCAAACCGTTTCGACTGAGCAGAAAGACGGCATCTTCCTGATCTTTGAAGCGTCCGGCAATGAATTTCAGAATCACGAGCCATTCAGGGCGTGAGAACGGGAATATCGTTGATCTTGACAGATTCTTTTAAGGCTTCGCGAACAATTCCTTAAAAATATCCTTGCGAATGATCCAATCAACCGTGACTTCTTTTTTGCCCGTTTTTATCAAATAACGCTCGCCGCCTTGAACCAAATCGCCGACCTTTTCGAGCGGAAGAAGTTTGTCGGCAATAATATAAATATCTTTAGTCGTGCGGTCGCTTCCGTAAAGTGCCATCGCCAAACCGCCGACCAACGCCCAATCAACATTATTTTCTGCGGCTAATTCGTCAACAATTTCAATCGCTTCGACGGCGGATTCTTCATCGAGTAAATCGAGGTTAAAGGTCATTATTCACTTGGAACAAAGATTTGACGAAAATCAATTTTGATGTTTTCCGATTCCACTTCTTGATTATGCAGACGTTTTTCGCCGACTTTATCTGTCACAAAAACCGTATTGCTAAAAGGCTCGACCGTCCAAACTGCTTTTACGCCCTGCCTGACCAATAATTTAGCTTTTGTCAGTAAATCTTGGATATTTTGGCTGGCTGAAATTATCTCGATAGCTAAAGTCGGCATTTCGGGATATTTCGTAACATCTTCAAAAAAATTCGCTTTTACTTTACCTTTCGGGAAAACGGAAATGTCAGGGGTTAAGCCTTTATCAATGTCTAAAGTTAGTTCAACAAGCGGTTGATACTGCTCATTTTTCGACAACTCTAATAAAAGTTTGGTGCAAATAATACTGTGATTTAATGACGGCATTTCTCTTTCCTCAATCAATGGCTCGGTAACTTCTAGTTCTTCTGTCAACATATTTTTACCTCTTTAAGCTAAATTTTATCACAATTTTTTATCTATCACCGCATAAACTTCCGCCGAATCGCCAACGCCAAAAGCGCAGATTGCCTCAGAAGCGAAAACATTATAAAGGATTGATTGATTTTAACTGTGAGAATTTTTGAAAATCGCTGTCCGTTGTGGCGAGCGTCGCACCATGTTCGATTGCTAATGCGGCGAGATGCGCGTCCATCATTAAAGCGGCTTTGGTTTGCCCTTGTTGATTAAGTCCTGAAAGATTTTCCAGTGATTTACAGACGGAGTTGAAATTTTAATGTTCGGCAATGCAAGCCATTCCTCAACAATATCAACCGCTTCCTGCAAATCGAACGGCTGCGGAAACGCTCGCGGATTTGTCGAAATTCGTCAGAAAGCAGTAATCACCTGCCAACTCAAACCGAAAACGTCAGGCGATGAAAATTGTTCTTCAAGCCACACTTTCGCCGCCGAATGCTGCGGCGCGTCTTCGTTGTAAGCATATAAAATGATATTGGCATCGGGCGTAATCATTTACCCGAAACCTCGATTTCTTTAAGCAATTCGCTCGTTTTTTCGTAGTTCAAATCGTTTCTGAAACCGGGATGCTTACTTCTCACGCGAAATTTATTCAAATTTTCATTTTCGGTCTTAACCGTTACCGTTATTTCAACACGAGTATTCGGTTTTAATTCGACCGCGCTTTCAGGACGAAAAACCGTTCCGTCAAAAACCGCTTCGATTGGATTTAACATATCTTTCACCTCATTTGCGATTTTATCATAACTTTTACCGCATAAACTTCCGCCGAACCACCAACGCCAATAATGCCGCTTGTTGCGAATATCTTTTACCAAATTGTTTGAATTGAAGTTAAGGCTTGGATTTTATGATCTTTCGTGACAAGCGGTAAATCGAGATGCAAGGCAGTAGCGGCAATGATTCGGTCGGGCATATCGGGAACGACCGAACGCGGAATTTGTGATAAATTATCGGCTATTTCGACGGTTAATTCAATCGGCTTTAATTCGGCATTTGGATTATTCAGGCGGGATATAATCCGAGTCAATAATGCAGGTTGAAACTTATTTTTCTCGATCAAATAGGTTATTTCAATTAAGGAAATAGTTGGCACAAATACATTTCCGCCGCTGTTCGCCGTAGATATAAAAAGATTCTTGGCAGTCGAAGAAAGTTCGCCGGAGTTCAAAACATACCAAATCAAACCGTGAGTATCGGTGATGCAATCACTCATTTTTGCTTCTCGTCATAAAACTCATCACGCGGAAAATTTGCCCACATTTCTTTTCTCGCCTCATCAATATCCGCCGATGTAATTTCAATTCCTAAATCTTCAGCAATGCCCAAAGATATTTGTCGCTTTGGCTTCGCCGCTAATTTTGTTTCTAAAAATTCCACAAAATGCAATGCCTCTTCTTTCAGATTCGGCGGCAAAACTTTAATTTTTGCTAATAAAACTTCTTCGGATGTCATAACAATCACCTCTCAAACAGGATTTTATCACAGATTTTTTGATAAATGTTTAATGAATTCACCGCATAAACTTGCGCCGAATCGCCAACGCCAAAAGCGCGGCTTGCAGCGGTGCGAATATCTTTTCCAAGATTATCCAAAGTTCGCCGCAAACTGTCAGCGGTTTGCGGTATTCGACATTCTGCAAGGTCGCGGTTGTCAGACTTTGGACGATTGCATCCGGCAAAGTAATCTGGTCTGTGCGGCAATGCAGTTTTTTCTAATCTCTTCGTCTTTCGATTCGCAAACGGTCAAACTCGCGGCAATCGGTCTGTCTTTTGAGCAAGTTTGAAAATTAATTTGCGTGTAAATGATTGGAAAGATGACCAAAATCAGCGATAACAACACACCTAAAGCCCAACTCCAACTTTCGCCGTAAAAACTCGTGATTCGATTTTGTGATTTTACATTTTATAAATTGGTCAAATTATAGTGACTTGATTGCCCGAATAAATCTGAATTTCCAATTTACAAAATTCTCAATAATATTAAACCCAAGTTTCTCAAGACTTCTTACTAAATCCGTAATGTCTTTTGATTGCGATTCAACTTCGTAAATCAAAAGCTGCCCGTCTAGTTTCAAGGTTCTTTTTGCTTCAACCAAATAATCAAAATAATTTTTCCCCATCAGAGAAAGATTAAAAACAGCAACATCTAATTCTTCATCCAAAAGTGGGACTTTTGAAATGTCACACTCAATAACTGAATCATTTATCGCAATGTAATCAAAATTATGAATCGTATGTATTTCTGAAATTTCTTTGGAAATGATGGCTTCGCCGCAACCAAAATCGCCGACTACGAGATTTGAGCGTTTTTCTAACCATTTAATTGTTTCCTTGTATGGGATAATTTCCCAAGTTTTTCTGGCATCTTGATAAAGCGTGTGATATTGCATCCATTCTTCAGGATTATTCTGCAATCTTTGAAAAGTGGTGGAACTGTAGCTGATATTCCAACGTGCATTCATTCTGCTGAAATCGCCATATTGAACAACGCGACGCTTGATATCCGTTTCATCTGTTTCAGGTAAAGGAACAAAGATTTTCGGGCGTGTGATTGTTTTTCGTTCGCCGTCTTTTAATCTATTGAGCCAGTTTCTTAAATCGCGGAATGCCTGCGCCTCCGTGCGTAATTGTCCTTCGGGCATTACTCCATCAACAGCGGCATCGGCGATAGTTTGTTTGTTTTGCAGTCGTGCAAGTCGTCCTTCGTCCCAACTCCAATAATCTTCGCCGTCCGTTCCAAAAGTTATGGGGAAAATTATTGTGAGTGTGTCGTGAATTTGCCCTTGCCGATTTAACCTTCCTTCTAATTGTTCCAATTCGGCACTTGTCCACGGCGGAATATTTAGAATCAAACGGTCGCAAACTCTCTGAAAACCGTCAACGCCAACCGCCATTGCGCTGCTTGCAATCAAAACATCCGTCGAACCGTTAATGAAACTTTCACGTCCGCTTTTATTACCTCCGATATGAAAACCGACAGACCAGCCTTTTGCTTCTATCGCTTCTTTTAATTGGTCAACGATTCCTTCAACGTAGTGCGTATAAACGATTGTTTTTGGTCGAATTTCTTCAATGATTGTCGGAATTCTCGCGCTCGTCAGGATTTGCTCCATTTTCAAAACGGACGTTCCGTTCTCGCGGATTTCTTCGACTAAATGAGTGCAGTCAATCGGCATTTTGAAGCGGTTGATTGTGATTTTTGGTTTAACTCTCGAACGAATACCAAGCGTAACGAACGCTTGATGCAGTTTCATACAATTATTTATTGTCGCTCGTTCGACTAAATCCGCACGTTCAATTCCCGTTACCAATTCAACTAAACTTTTGCCTTCTTTAAGATTATTGATAATCGGCGTTGCGCTCATTCCGAGAACGTGCAAGTCGGGATTTATTTCATTCGCGTTGGAAATCAAAGCCAAAACCATTTGTCTTCTTTTCGACGGGTCTTCACTTCGTTGTTTGCAACGGTGAATTTCATCAACAATAATCAAATCAATTTTATAGCGTTCGAGAAGTTGTTTTATATTGCTTGCCGATGCCGGCTGCTGAAACATTTCGTGATTTAGAATTATGAAATGATGTCCGTCTTCAACATCAAGCCAGTAAGGATTAAAGTTTTTTGTCGTAACTTTGCTGTCGGGAAAAACATTTTTTATTTCGCTGTGCCAATTATTTATCGTATCTAGCGGACAAATAATAATTGTCAAATTAGCGTTGATAATTCGACTGCTCAAAATTCCGCCAATCGTTTTCCCTGTTCCCGTCAGCGACAAATTGAGCATTCGCTTTTGATTTTTCAAACGAACCGCTGCCACTTTTTGCATTAAATTCGGCGGCGTAATTTTGCCGTCAATTCTGAAATTCCATCCATTTGGAATTTGCATATCGCGGGCTTGATTATATTCGTCAAGAAATTGATCTCTAACCTGCCGACCATAACCGTCATCCGCAAACGATTCAATTCCTTCGACAGCAGATTCATCTTCAAAAACTTCCGCCCAAATACGATTGCGCCTTGAAGCAACAAAGAAATCAACGGCTTCTTGGTCGGACGACGCGACGATTTTACTACTCAAAAATTCAAGACTTTTTTGAACTTTGATTTTAGGCAAATCAACCCCTTCCTCAATTTCTTCTGTGAAATCAAATTCATCTTGAGAATTTACAGAATTTGTAACATTTGAATCTGTTGCAGTAATTTTTAACTCTGAATTTACGTCAAGATTATCATCCGTTTGTAATGAAGTTTCAGTCTTTTCAATTTGCTTTCCTTGAATTATTTCGCGTAATTTTTGCCCTGTGAGTTTGCCCTTGATAATATCTTTTACGATTTTCAAACCCTCCGCATTTTGAGTTCCCAAAATGCCGGATTGCTCAAATATCTTGTATCTTTCGGATTGTGTAAGATTTGGAATATACTGCTCAAGACTTTTGACAAATTGACGGATTGCTTCAGTTGTCCAACCTGAGCAACACGCACAACCACTATTGCCTTTATCCCATGAAGCCTTCCGAATACTTGTTATCCTAGACTGCCATTCATAACCATCTATCGGACATCTGAACCAAGCAATTTCTTTTGAACCTTTTGTTTGTTTATCTGGAAAAACCTCTATTTTATTATTTTTTTCATAATCCCAATATTTATTTATAAACTCAGAATATAAAAAGAGTAATGAAGTCGAATCTGTGACAACGCGCCCGCTACAAGCCGCACAGCCGCTATTGCCCGAATCCCATGATGCACTTCTAATACCAGTTATCCGTGATTGCCATTTATGACCGTCAATCTCACATTTAAACCAAGCAACTTTATTGGAGCTTTTCGTTACCGAATCGGGAAAAACACAAATGTCATTGTTTTTCTCATAATCCCAATATTTATTTACAAATTCAGGATATAAAGAAAGCAGTGAGTTTTTACCTGTGGCAACACGCCCTTTACAAACCGGGCAGCCACTTTTACCTAAATCCCAAGACGCACTTCTGATACTTGTTATTTTGGACTGCCATTCATAGCCATCAATCGGACATTTAAACCAAGCGATTCTGCTAGAACCTTTTGTTTCCAAATCTGGAAAAATCTCTATTTTATTATTTTTCTCATAGTTCCAGTATTCATCTACGAATTCACGATATGAAGAAAGTATTGAAATTGAATTTGCTTTTCCTGAACAACGCGCACAACCACTATTACCTAATTTCCAAGAACCTCTTGTGATACTCGCTATTTGTGCTTTCCATTGATGATTATCAATAGGACACTTGAACCATGCCTCCTTTCGAGTGGCTTTCGTTAACTCATTTGGAAACAAACCAAGTTCGTCATTCTTTACAAAATCCCAATACTTTCCGACAAATTCTGAATAAGTGTTCAATAAAGAACCTTTCTCCGTTACAACTTTTCCACTACATCCCGGACAACCGCTATTTCCTCTTTTCCACGAATTGTTAGCAACCTGTGAAATATTTGCTTGCCATTCGTGCTTATCAACAGGACATTCAAACCACGCTTTTTTCGCTGAACCAATTGTTATGTTTGGTGGATAGATTTCTAATTCATTATTCTTTTCATAATTCCAATACTTTGCGACTTCATCAGGAAATTCTTCAATTAATTTTCCTGCCTTTCCCCAAACGCCTCTTTTCCTTAAATGTGTTCCGTTGCAAACCCGGCAACCGGCATTTCCTTTTGACCATTGTTGATTTACTGTTGCTCCAATGTTAGCCTGCCATTCGTTTCCATCTTTCGGACATTTAAACCACGCTTTTTTATTACTTGCCAACGTAACTTTTTCGGGATCAAGTCCGATAGATTCATTTTTCTCAAAATTCCAATAATCAATTACATACTCAAGATAGCTTTGCGCTAACATCGGTTGTTTTTTGGCTTTTTTAGTTCTACCTGCACAAACAGGACACCCACTTGTTCCAATTCTCTCCCAACTATAAAAAGCTATTTCTCTAGCTTTTTTCTTCCATGAATGTCCATCTTTCGGACATTTGAGCCAAATCTGTTGGAGAGTATTGCCTGCCAAAACCTCTTCCGGTTTAAGGTCGCCATTTTTTTCGTAATCCCATAATTCAGCTATACGCTCTGGAAACATAGCCGCTAAATTTCCAGATAATAATTTTTGTTCGGCAAGTTCTCTCTTTTTTTCTTTCGCTTTTTTTTCATCTGTGATTTTAGCTTCTTCGATTTCCCGTAAAGTTTCTTCCCAATCAGGATGTTTAGCTAAAATTTGTCGAATCCTTTCGCGTGTTAATTTAGGTTTCTGCAAATCCCCGATTGCTTGATATGTAAGTCCTTGTTTATAAAATTCTAAAATTTCGTTGCTTTTTTGGATAAATTCTTTTTCTAATTCTATTTTGTTGGTTGATAAGAAATTTTCTAAAAGTTCTTCAATATCAAAATCGTATTTTGTATTTTGCTGATTTCTTTCAAGCGTGTTTTTTCCATCAGATGTAATTTGCACTTCGCTTTTAACAATTTCAATTAGACCTTTTTGCTCAAGGTTTGGGATTATTTGTTTCGCTTTACGAATATGATTTAAAGGGCGTGGTGATTCATAATCAAGAAACTGTAAAAACATCGTTTCTTTTTTGGTGAGTTTATTGGTTTTAATTCCAACTGCATTAAGAATAACGCTTGGTATTTCTGATTTTAACGACTCATCCAATTCATTTATCGGATCATTTATGATAGATAGTCCCGTATCGGTAATTTTTATTTGATTCTCGTCAAACTCAATAAAATCATTTTCTTTCAAGGTCGAAATGAAAGCGTTTTCAAAATAAGCAGACGTTACTTCTAATGGATTTTGAGCAATATAGTTTAGAAAGAGATTTTGCTTTTTACCTAGTTTTTTAACCTTGACAGATTTAATAGTTGGTTTGCCTTCCAGAGCAATTAGAAGTTTTTCAACCGAACTGATTGATAAATCCGCTTTGTCTAATAATTCTGTTTCAACAATACGATTGCCAAGTGCCGTCAAAACAACAACTTCGTTTTGAACTTCAATCAAACCTCTTTGAATCAAACTTTTACAAGATTGATTTAGCAGTTGGTGACAATCCGATAAAACAAGTTCATTCCAATAAGCGAATAAGAGAATCTGTTTTTGATTTTTTCCAAGTTTCTTAATTTCTTCGTAAGACATAATTTTCGGTAGTTAAGATATTTACTCTAATCCATCATCGGAATTTTAACATCATTCTTTTCGGCAAATTTAATCGCCTCATCATAACCCGCGTCAACATGGCGGACGACTCCCATTCCGGGGTCGGTGGTGAGAACTCTTTCGATGCGTTTGGCGGCTTCGGGTGTGCCGTCGGCGACGATGACTTGTCCGGCGTGGAGTGAATAGCCAATGCCGACTCCGCCGCCGTGGTGGAGTGAAACCCACGTTGCGCCGCCGACGGCGTTGATCATTGCGTTGAGATAAACCCAATCGGCGATGGCATCCGAGCCGTCTTTCATCGCTTCGGTTTCGCGGTTGGGCGAGGCGACACTGCCGCAGTCGAGATGATCTCTGCCGATGACGATTGGTGCTTTTAATTCGCCGGTTGCCACCATTTCGTTTAATTTGAGTCCGGCTTTGGCGCGTTCGCCGTAGCCGAGCCAGCAGATTCTCGCGGGCAAACCTTGAAATTTCACTTCTCTTTGCGCCATTGTCAGCCATTTCGTCAAATGATCGTTTTCGGGGAAAAGATTCATCATCGCTTCGTCGGTTTTGTAGATGTCGGATTTGTCGCCCGACAGAGCAACCCAGCGAAAAGGTCCTTTGCCTTCGCAGAACAGCGGGCGAATGTAGGCGGGAACAAAGCCCGGATAATCGAAGGCTTTTTCGATGCCGTTATCTTTGGCGCGTTGGCGCAGATTGTTGCCGTAATCGAAAACGATTGCGCCGCGTTTTTGATATTCGAGCATTGCTTCGACGTGTTTCGCCATCGAATCCATCGCGCGTTTTTCGTATTCGGTTTGATTTTCTTTTCGCAATTCGTTTGCCTGTTCGATTGATAAACCTTGCGGAATATAACCGAAAAGAACGTCGTGCGCGGAAGTCTGATCGGTAACGACATCGGGAATTATTCCCTTTTCCAAAATCTGCCAATGAATGTCAGCCGCATTTCCGAGAAGCGCAATTGATTTCGCTTCGCCTTTCGCGGTAAATTCCTTGACCATTTCTAACGCTTCATCCAAACTTTCGGTTGCCAAATCAATTTGTTTCAACTGCAAACGCCGTTCAATGCGCCATTTGTCAACTTCGACGAGCAAACCGACACCATTATTAAAAGTGATCGCCTGCGCCTGCGCTCCGCCCATTTCGCCTAAGCCTGCGGTCAAAACGAATTTTCCTTTCAAATCGCCCCAATTATTTTGCCGCGCCAAACTTCCGAAAGTTTCATAAGTTCCCTGCAAAATCCCCTGCGTGCCGATGTAAATCCAACTTCCGGCGGTCATCTGTCCATACATCATCAAACCTGCGCGCTCGTATTTATCAAACTGTTCCTGCGTTGCCCAAGCGGGAACGATATTCGTATTCGCAATCAAAACCTTCGGCGCGTCCGTGTGCGATTTGAAAACCGCGACGGGTTTGCCCGACTGAACTAGCAAAGTTTCGTCCGCTTCGAGATTTTTCAGACTTTCAAGAATCGCATCGTAACTTTCCCAATTTCGCGCCGCTTTTCCGCGTCCGCCGTAAACGATTAAATTATCGGGATCGAACGCGACTTCCGCGTCGAGATTATTTTGAATCATTCTGTATGCGGCTTCGGAAAGCCAATTTTTGCAGGTTAAAGTTATTCCGGTCGGTGCTTTGATTGTTCTTTTCATTTGGTTTTATATTCGCTGTTTGTTATATCATACCGTCAAAATGTGGTTGTGAAAACTCGCTGAAGTTTTGTAAAATAATGATTAATATTTTCAGAAAAATCGAAGGACTTGCTAAAAATGCGTCTTCTCAAAATCTTCCTTTTGTGTTGTTTATTCGTAATCGTTGCTTTATCTCAAAAACCAATTGTTCCGTTAGCGGAAACAGAAAGTAAGCCGATTTTGAATTTTCGATCACAGATTAATGACGGCGGGTTTAACGAACGCATTATCGCTCGAAATTTTTAGACGACGAAAGCACACTCTTAGCCGTTACCAACTTCGGAATTAAATTTTAGAACATCAAAACCGGCGAACTGCTTAAAAGTTATCCGCACGAAATCGGCGGACTTGAACGGACAAATGTCGGTTCTGCAATCGCGCCGGACGCTGGCAAAGTCATCGTTTTTGAAACCTTCGACACCAGTATCAAGAAACTTTTCAGAAAAAAGAAGGTGTCGGCAACCGTCTATGATCTGCAAATCGGCAATTGTTTTTAACAATGAAACGAATAAAAATGTCGGTCTGGTTGCCAAAGACGATTCATTGGAAGTTTACAGCATTTTCCCCGAACAACGCCGACTGCAAAAGATTTCGACTCCGAAAATTTTAGATAAAATTTCGGCAATTAAATATCTCCAGGTTAATCGTCTTTCGCTCATCGCTTCAAAGCCGTTTGACTCGAATAATCCATCAATCGAAACATCGAGCGTCGGATTTTTGCAGAATGGAAATACGTTTATGCCGTCAGCAGGGATGAAAAATCAGTCATCTTTTGGTCGGTTAATCAAGATTTAATCAACTAATCAAAGGCAAAATAAATCTGTCCCGCTACTTACGGACAGTAAATTTTAGAAACAACTTCCCGTTTTCAAAAATTTTGCTTTATCCGGCACATTTTATAACGAGAGTTTTTGTTTACAAATCGCTTCGAGAATATTTATCGGAGCTTTTTCTTTAGCGACTAGAGCATCAACCGGAACGATGTATGTTTGTTCCAAAGCGTATTGTCCAGAAAGCGCGGCGTGCGGAACACCGTCGGTGTAAACCATCCACGTCGTTTGGGCGGGAAATTCCAGCCGTATCTTGTCGCAGTTTGCTTGAAAATCACTGTTTTTTTTGAGGTAATCGTGAAATCGGAGCATAAATTTGTCATACGCCGAATGATCGGCGACGCGCAAACCCATTTTATTTAAAACGCGGAAAAGACCGTTTGATTTTTTTCCTGCAAAGTTATTTAAACCGGCTTTTAAAGCATATCTTTCGGCAAGTAATTCAAACGGTTCGGCAATATTCCAAATGCGCGGCACGGTGAGATTGATATTGGTAAAAACGCGCAAAATTCGTGCGCCTCCGGTCGGTCGTGTCGGAAATGAATCAACGTGAAGCAGATCGTTTCTTTTTTTCTCCGACAAGTCTCTGCCGTTTTCTTCCAAAGGTCGAAAACTCGCATAATCCAAATCGAGTTTACCGGCATACGGTGAGAGAAAATCCGAAATAAATCGTGTCACTTCCGCCGAATGGCTTTTCATAATTTCCCGCATCCGCGCCGCATCGGTTTTCGCAGACGAACCGCGCAAAACTCCGGTCTTCGGACGATACGAAATATTTTTGTGAAAAGCCGAATCGGTCTGACGTTGGGAAAGTAAAAATTTACGGTCGTCTGCGGGCAGATCGAAAGGAATTCCGTTAAAAAAAAGCACACGACCGCTTTCGAGTTGTCCGCAGTAAAACACGGCGCGATTGACGGAATTTTCCCGATCGCGCCAGCCTTTCAGATCATAATCGGTAATTTTGATTAATGACATTTGTTGAAATTATATTAATTATAGAGCGTAAACAAAAACGCGAAATTATTTTTGATATATAAAATATTCAGATCGAAAGAGTTATATTTTTCAAATTTGCGTGTCGGCAAATCCTAAAATTTCAATCTTTTTTTCGATCTGACGATCAGACCTTTTCGATCAACATCTACTCTGATATAACCGGACGCTTTGCCGCTCTCGGTGTTTTGCGGATAAAATCCGATCAGATATTGTTTTTTCAAATCTTCGGCGATACTTTGAAACGCCTCTTTTAATTTTGTCGCTTCTTTTTCGTAAAATTTGCCGGTCGTTTCTTCCGCGAGAATTTCCAGAATATTTATCAATTTCGAGCCTTTATTTTGCGTTTTGGCTTTTGAATAAAAATTCGTTCTGAAAATTATCGGATAAAAAATCGTGTCACTTTCCTGCATCGAATCAAGAATTTGCTGGACGGAAATACTGCGTCCGGTAACAACGCCGTCGGTCAGCGCGACAATTGCTTTTCTTCCTTTTAATGTTCTGAAATTATTATTTAAAACCATTGAAATCGCATCATACATTTCCGAACCCGTTACCTGACTTATTTGCGCCCGATCAATCGCTTTTGTCAAAACTTTTCGGTCTGATGTCAGAGTGCTGAGAAACATCGTCCGGTTATCGAAAGTAACGATCAAGGCTTTGTCTTCCGGTCGCAAAATTTTCACGAAATTTCGCGCCGCTTTTTGTATTTCATCCAAAACATCTTTTGTGCTGTAACTTGTATCGAGCAGAATCGCCACATTCATCGGTGCTTCTTCATTTAAAACAAACTCGATGTCCTGTTCATCGCCGTCCTGATAGATTTTGAAGTTTTCCTTTTTCAATCCGGGAAAAGTTCGTCCTTTTTCGTCGCTGACCGTCAGCGGAATCGTAAACAGAAGCGTGTCAACATTGATCGGTTTGTCATCTTCTGCGGTCTGCGCCGAAACGGGCGAAAAATTAAAAATGCTCAACAGAACCAAAAACAAAATTTTGACGGCGAGTTTGGTTTCGGTATTTTGGTAAACCGGCATCAATAAACGGTTTTCGTCAATTCGTCTGACGCGGAAAGGTTGTCTGTTTGCCCGTTTCATCGGCTTTGCTCCTTTTTCTTATATCTCCTGTTTTGTCTAAACTCTAACCTATTATATTCTAAATTCGTCTGCCGCAAAACACTTTATTCTTCTTCTGAATTTTGACACCGTCTGCATAAATTATTTTTATAATGATTTTTCGTTCATTTTTTATCTGTCTGATGATATTTCCGGCAATATGTTTTGCCCAAACTCCGAAACGCATTTCCGGCGAAGGCATTTCCGGCGCGATTTTTCGTTATCAAAACTACAAATCAAAGTTCGTAAATGTCAGAAATGTTGACGTTTGGCTGCCGAAAGATTATACGAAAAATAAAAAATACGCCGTTTTGTATATGCACGACGGACAAAATCTGTTTAATCCGAAAACTTCATTCGGCGGCATCGAATGGAATGTTGACGAAACATTGCAAAAATTGATTGATGAGCGAAAAGTGCGCGACACGATTGTCGTCGGCATCTGGAACACGGCGCAGCGCACGATTGAATACGCGCCGCAAAAACCATACGATCTGGTCAATCATAAAGGCAAAAAAAAATCTAAATTCGTTACGCTGAAAGAAGGAATGTCGGACAAATATCTTAAATTTATCGTGTCTGAATTGAAACCTTTTATTGACGAAAATTATTCGACAAAATCCGACCGCGACAACACGTTTATAATGGGTTCGAGTATGGGCGGTTTGATGTCGCTCTACGCGATTTCGGAATATCCGCAGATTTTCGGCGGCGCAGGCTGCATTTCGACGCATTTTCCGCTCGGCGAGGGCGCGATGCTCGAATATATGAAAAAAAATCTGCCGTCGCCCGAAAATCATAAAATCTATTTCGATTACGGAACGAAAACGCTCGACGCAAATTACGAACCGTTTCAGAAAAAAGCCGACAGCTTAATGAAAAAGAAAGGTTACAAGCGCGACAAAAATTGGACGACGCAAAAATTTGAAGGTGAAGAACATTCCGAAAAATCGTGGCGCAAACGGGTTGATATTCCTTTAAAATTTCTGCTCGCCAAATAAGTTTGAAATTTACCGTATATTTTTAAATCAAGCTGAATCAAAATTGCCAAACACAATTCGGTTGAAAAATTTCAACCGAATTGTGTTTTTATTTCAAAATCTTTTTGAAATCGTAATAGACTCAACATTTTATTGACTTTCTGAAATATATGGCGTAAAAATAATTCGGTATAAACAATTTATTATTCGGCTCAATACAAAGTTCGACGGCTTCTCTAAAAATCGAGCGTGATAAATTTGCAGTATGGATTTTAGTCCGAAACAACTTTCTGAAATTGACGCTGTTGACGTTGTAAATCTTAAAGACGTTGACCCTGACCGCGTAAGTGAATATATGCCGAACGCCATTAATGCGCCGCACGTTCAGCTTACAGACGAGTCAGCACAACAGATTGCAAATTTGTGGCGGCAACTTCCGTCGGGCGCATTTGCACGTTGCCACATTCCGCCGTTTGGTTTACGTTTCTACCGCGACGGCGAACTTCAACTTCAGGCTTCAATTTGTTGGCAGTGTGATAACATTTTTGGCGACGCACAAGGCAACGGTTTTTCTTGTTCGTTTGACGCACAGCACGAAACGTCGCAAAAACTACTTGCGCTGTGCAAACAAATTTCTGAATCTGGTTGAAAAAAGAAAGGCGCGTGAAAAGTAACGCGCTGTCGAACAATTCAATGGACGTGAGGGCGAAACAGCGACTTTCATTTGGCGTTCTTTGGTAAACTCGGAGTTGCGTGTATTCGGTTTCGCCCCACGTCATCTCAATCGTTACAAAAAGTCAAAAACTGACGAAAATCTAAAATTCTTTCCAACGGCATAAAATTAAGATATTATTTTGTCAGCAAGCCATCTCAATTTATTTTATTTATGCCCGAATACGACGAACGACTCGACGCTCTCCAACAAAGATTGGACAATCTGCTCAAATCACAGGAATCGTTTCAGCACGAAATCGGGCAGATCAAATATGAAATCAACGTCCTGCGAAATGTTCAGCAAAAACATCTCGATCTTTCACAGACCGAAACTCAAATAAAAGCCGAAGCGAAAGGCGAACATATTGAAAATAATCAAACCGAAACTCAACCGGATGAAGTAAAACAGAAACAAAAACAAAATAGTCAAACGCCGCCGAACTTTTCCGACAAAAAAGTTCCGAATCGTCCGCCGAACGAAGTTTTTTCAACCCGCACAGCCGACGCAAAAACCGCAAAGACGAATATCGAAAAGTTTATCGGCGAAAATCTGATAAGCAAAATCGGAATTGTTATCTTGATTATCGGTGTTGGCATCTTCGGGAAATATGCGATTGACAATAATCTGATAAATCCTCTGACGCGAATAGTTATCGGTTACGTTTTCGGCTTCGGACTTTTGGGTTCGGCATTTAAGTTGCGCGAAAAATATCTTAATTTCAGCGCGGTTCTGTTGAGCGGCGCGATGGCGATAATGTATTTTATTACTTTTTTCGCGCATTCGCTCTACGATATTTTCAATCAGACGACGGCGTTCGTTCTGATGATGATCTTCACCGCTTTTACGGTTGCGGCGGCGATCAATTTCAGCCGTCAGGTAATCGCCAATATCGGTCTCGTCGGCGCGTATGCGATTCCGTTTTTAATTAGCAGTAATTCGGGAAATATTACGTTTTTATTTTCTTATATCGCCATCATCAATCTCGGAATTTTAGCGGTTTCAGTTAAAAAATACTGGAAATCTTTATTTTATCTGTCGTTCGTCTTCACTTGGGTGATTTATTTCGGCTGGTATGCGCTGAATTTCCAGACGGCGCGAGATTTTAATTTCGCGCTGCTTTTTTTGTCGCTTTATTTCATCACGTTTTATTTGACGTTTCTCGCCTACAAACTCGTTTCGCATCAATCGGTCGCCGCCGAAAATATCGTTTTGATCTTCGCCAATTCGTTTATTTTTTACGGCATCGGTTATACGATTTTTCAAAGCCGCGCCGGATTTGAAAATTATCTCGGACTTTTCACCGTCGGAAATGCCGCGATTCATTTCGTTTTCGCTTTTGCCGTCAGCCGTCTGAAACTCGTTTCGAGCGATCTGGTTTATTTATTGTCCGCGCTCGTTTTAATTTTTATCACGATTGCCGTTCCGGTTCAGTTGGACGGGCAGATCGTCACGCTCGTCTGGACAGCCGAAGCCGCGATTTTATTTTGGATCGGACGAACAAAAGGGATTTCGCTTTATGAAAATTATTCGTTTCCATTGATGATTTTGGCTTGCGCGAGTCTTTTGCTCGATTGGCAGCAGACATATTATTTCAATACGGCGCAGGAAATTATCGAAAATAACCGCCCGTTTTTTAACGGAACATTTATCACTTCGATAGTTTTTTCGGTCGCTTTCGCCTTCATTTTCGCCGTCAATCGTGATCGTCGTTTCGATTCGTCAATCGGCGAACAAAGACGCGACATATTAAATTATCTGATTCCGGCAATCGCTTTAATCGTTTCATATAACGCCTTTCGGATGGAAATTTCAAGCTATTTCCAGCTTCAATACTTACAAACGGCATTTACAAACGGAATTTCCGATTTTGCAAACGCCTCGATCTATAACAGCGATCTTTATATTTTCAGTTTTCTCTGGCAGTTAAATTTCACGATGATTTTTTTGACGGTCGTGTCATTTGTCAATATCGGAAAATTTAAAAATCAATTTACGTCAATCGCTTCGTTGGTTTTGAGCGTTTTCGCTCTGACGATTTTTCTAACCGGAGGTTTATATTTTCTCGGCGAACTGCGCGGAAATTTTCTGCGACCGCCAAATGCCGAATTTTTCGCTCACGGTTACATTTATATTTTAATACGCTATATTTGTTACGCTTTGGTCGGCGGTTTGATTTTCTCGATTTACAAAACGCTGAAACAGGATTTGCTTTACCAAATAACCGTTCAGAGCGTTTTACTATTCGATTTTATTTTTCACATTACGTTGCTGCCCGTTTTGACCGCCGAACTGATAACGTGGACGGAAATTTTCGGCTACACGGATTCGTTCAAACTCGTGACGAGTATTTTCTGGGGAATTTATGCGGTCGGTTTGATCGTTTTGGGAATTAATCGAAATAAAAAACATCTGCGAATCGGCGCGATCACATTATTTGCCGTTACGCTCGCCAAACTTTTTATATATGACATCGCCGAACTCGGCACGATTTCCAAAACCGTCGTCTTCGTTTCGCTCGGAATCTTGCTTTTGATCGCGTCGTTTCTTTACAACAAATATAAAAATCTCATTTTCGATTCATAATAAGAAAGCAATTTTCGTCAGTAAAAATCTTTTAATCGCCGCATAAAATATGCGCTGCGAGAAGCGGAATCATTATTTCGTGATGACCTGTGACGGAAAATCCGCGTCCCGCGCCGTCAGCGGTCGGACGACGCACGACATTCGTATTGGGACGATAATGTTGTATAAAATCGAAATTCGCCGTCGTAAAATCTTCGAGCGGAAAACCCAAATTTCTGACGACCGTCACGGCTTTGAGGAAAATTTCCGGCAAAATGACCGCCGAACCGAGATTTAAATAAACACCGCCGCCGTTTAATTCTTTTACGATCGAGCAAAATAATTTAAAGTCCGTGTGCGAAGCTGCGCCGAGAGCCGCGCCGTCGCAACTCGCGTGAAAATGTCCGATGTCCGCGCCGATTGCCAGATGCGATGTAAAAGGAATCTTATTTTTATAAGTCTGACACAGCAGCGAAACATTTTGATTGACGGGATTTTTTTCCGAAACTTCCCTGCCCATCGCTTCGCCTAAACCGATTTCGTCTTCCAAGCCTTTTTTCGCCGCCGCATTTAAAATTTCGCCCGTTTCCCGCGCCGCGCCGAAGTCGCCTTTTCCCAAACTCGCGTCAACGTCTTCGCTCGTAAATCCGACCAGCGCGATTTCCGTATCGTGAACGAGAACCGAACCGTTTGCGGCGATTGCCGAAACGAATCCGCGATTCATCAGATCAATAATCAAAGGCGCAAGTCCGGTTTTAACGACGTGTCCGCCGATTCCGAAGACAATCGGTTTTCCTGTTTTACGCGCTCGTCCGATCTGTTTCGCAATCTCACGAAGCGACCGGACAGCAAGAATATCGGGCAGTTTTGAAAGGAATTCTTTGAGCGAATCGTTTTCCGAAAAAGTTTCGGCAAAATTTTCAACTGTAACTTTGCTCGGACGCGAGGCGAGTTCGTATGTGTTTATGTTTTCGAGATTGATCGGCTGAAATTTTTCGTAGATAGACATTTTCCGGCAATTTTTTAATTTGTTTCTGACTGTTATTGATATTCAATAAGATAATACATTTCTTTTATAATCTCATCACGAAATTGAGATCGTAAATTTTCAGAATCTTTCTTTTATTTGTTGAAATGTTCAAACTAGAAAGAGTTTTGTCGGACAGCGCGTAAATTTAACGCTCAGGACAAAACTCTTTTTTTTATTTTTAGGATTTAAAATCTAACGACCGCTGGCGGTGAACATTAAATTAGTAATACTGTCATTAACATTTATAACCTGCGTCGGATTGGAAAACGTATAACCTCGCGCGCTGACATTGACGATATATGTTTGTCCGGTTGGAATTTCAATGCTGAAATAGCCGAACGGATTTGTCAATGCCGATAAGGGAGCGGTCAAATCTCCGCCGGAAATTTTCACCTGAACTCTTGAAACGCCGCGACCTTTGCTATCCAAAACGCGCCCGCTGACCGTCGCCGGAGCAGCCGTGCTTGGCGCAGTTGTCAGCGAAAAATTATCAATTGCCAAACCGTCATCCGCGCCGGTCGCATTAAAGTCTAAGTATCTGAAGTAAAAAGCTGCGCCGTTTACGATATTCAAACCGATGATGGTCGAAGTAATTCCCGCAGTTCTGTTTGCCGCCGCATTTCCATTTAAAGCACCTGTCGGAGCTACCGTTATCGGCGCGATAAAATCCAATGTATCAACATCAGTCCAAGTTCCCGTCGCCAGCGAAGCAGCATCCGTGCTGTATTGAAAATCAAGACGGTCAACTCTTCCGGCATTTCCTAAACGCCATTGTTCGCCGTCGTAAGTGATTGTTATCGAACTGATATTTGCTCCGGTGTTATTTGTAATACAGCCGCCGACAGTTGGAATCAAAGTACCGCTTTGGATTCCGCCGAACGCGCGGTCGGTGTCTGCGGCGGCTCCGAAACTGAATGTTTCACCCGTTGCGCTGCTTCCCGTTCCCGCTGTATATGTTGTATTCGCATTAGTTCCGGCTTCGACAAATCCGATTCCGGTCGGAACGGTCGAACTCGTTCCGGTGTTGGCAAGAGTATCGAAATTTGTTGAAAATGTTGGAGTTCCGCCCGTAACACTCGCGCAGGTTTGGGCATCGGTTGAATAATTTAACACGCCTAAAAAAGTTACGGTTAAAATTAACAGACGAAGTTTTAGTGAAAAGATTGACACTTTTTCCATATTTTTTTCCTTACTTGAAAAGTTTATAAAGCTGATTTTTTTAAGAGTAGTTCCAAAAATAACTTTTTGTCAAATTTTTTGCTTTTTGTGTAACACAAAATTAAAAGCGGCTTGCAAATTCCATTCAGGATTTGCAAGCCGCTTTTAATTGATATTCGATTAATTTATCTCGTAACCGGACGGCGCGTAACCGAGCGGCGCGACGCGGAAGCGAGCTTTTCTTCCTTGTTACCTGTTTCGGGAGACTTCATTTTTGCCGCGCCGAGTTTACTCTGCCACCAGAGCGCAATCGGACTGGCGATAGCGACGGTCGAATAAGTTCCCATCGTTACGCCGACGAGTAAAGCAAGAGAAAAGCCGCGTAAAACTTCGCCGCCGAATATAACCAACGCAATCACCGAAAGTAAAACTAAACCGGCGGTAATAATCGTTCGTGAAAGTGTCTGATTGATCGAATCGTTTGTAATTTTATACAGCGAATCGCCGCGATGTGCCGCCAAATTTTCGCGGATACGGTCAAAAATTACGATTGAGTCATTGACCGAAAAACCGACGATTGTTAAAATCGCCGCGATGACCGTCAGATTGATTTCCCACTGAAAAACAGAGAAAAATGCGATAACCATAATCACATCGTGGAAAACCGCGATGACCGCACCGGCGGCATACGTCCAGTCGTAACGAAACGCGATGAAAAATAAAATCCCGATACAGCCGAGCAGAGTTGCAATGACCGCTTGATTTCTCAACTGCGCTCCGGCAATCGGTCCGACGGAATCCGTGCCGATGATTTTATAAGCCGCATTTTGATCGTCTGTCAAACTCAATGCCGGATCAGCTTCTTTTCCGAATTTGTCCAACGCGGTTTTAATCAGAGCGCGACCTTCGCTGACTTGATTTTTCTCAGCCGGATTTTGATTAGCCGTTTCCGCAGTTGTTCGAGCATTATTATTTGCAGAATTCGTGTTGTCAGCGGCGGTATTATTTGTGGTCGGTATAGTCGTCTGGGCGGAAGATGTGCCGTCTTCGATATTCGGAGTTTTTATCAAAACTTCGTCAGGTTTGTCGGTCGAATCCTGCAAAACCGCGTCTTTTACGCCGACAGCTTCCAATGCAGAGCGAATTTCGTCATCCGCCGGTTTCTGTTTAAACTTTACCGTGGCGACCGTTCCGCCCTTGAAATCTACGCCGAGATTAAAGGCATTCGTTCCGCCCGGAGTCAATTCTCTAACCGAAGTCGAAACCAATCCGGCGACCATTACAAAAATGGAAATAGCGATAAAAATCTGCCGTTTTCCCATCCAATCAAATTTTACGTTTTTGAATAATTCAATCATTTCGTATAAAAATACCTGTCACAAATTAAGTTTCTAAAAATCAGATACTTATTTTTTCCATTTTTCCTTTCCGGCTTAAAAGCCACATAAAAATCGTGCGCGAAACGAAAACCGCCGAAAAGAGGTTGATTAACAAACCTAAAATCAGTGTGACGGCAAACCCGCGAATCGGTCCCGAACCATACATATACAAAATCACGGACGAGATAATCGTCGTAATGTGCGTATCAATAATGGTTATGAAAGCGCGGCTAAATCCGAGATCAATCGAAGTCGGAACATCGAAACCGAGATTTAATTCTTCCCGAATACGCTCGAAGATCAACACGTTCGAGTCAACCGCCATCCCGATACTTAAAATCAAACCGGCAATTCCGGGCAGAGTCAGTGTTGCTCCGAGAACGATTAAAGCGGCGAGTGTCAGAATCATATTTAACAATAATGCGACAACCGCATTGACACCTGCACCGCGATAGTAAAAGAGCATAAAGAAGATGACAAGCAGAAGTCCGCCGACTGAAGCCTCGACACCGGCGCGAATAGAATCCGCGCCGAGACTCGGTCCGACCGTGCGTTCTTCCTGATATTCGATCTTTGCCGGAAGCGCGCCGGAACGAAGCGTCAAAGCAAGATCGTCCGCCGTCTGTTTTGTAAAACGACCGGAAATCTGTCCCGAATCTGTAATTTGCGATTGAATAAAGGCGACGGATTTGGCTTCGCCGTTAAGAACGACCGCCATATAATTTCCGATACTGCGCGCCGTCCATTCACCGAATTTTTGTGCGCCGCCCGGTTTTAAGTTAAAAGAAATTTGATAATCATCCGTCGCGCCGGTTCTCGAAACCGCATCGGCACTGCGAAGTTCGCTGCCGTTGATAATCGCCGGAGATTTGACGACGATAAATTTACTCGGCGGCTTTGGCTCGTTTGCCGCATTTTTTGTCGCCGTTTCGTCGCGTTCGCTATACGGATAAACTTTCCGGTCGGCAGTTTCCTTGCCGCCGATTGACTGCAAAGCGGCTTCTTTTGTCGGATAGGTTTGAAGATTCGGATTCGGCGGACTGACGACTTCCATCAATTCGAGATTCGAATCGGCATTCAAAACATTTTTGACACGAACGGGATCATCGAGACCTGGCATCTGTAAAAGAATTTGTCCCGAATTTGCCGAACCCTGTCTCTGCAATGTCGGTTCGGCGACACCGAAAGCGTTAATGCGCGTTTCGATAATCTGCATCGCCTGATTGACTGCCTGATCTTTTAAGTTATTTTGAATTTGTGTCGGCAATGACCAAGTTATCTGATTTCCGCTTACACTTTGATTCCATTGGGCAAAATCAACTTTCTTTTTGACGGCATCTGAAACGGCATCTGCCTGCGCCGGATCGGTCATATTCAAAGCAACCGAATAATTCCCGTTTTCGCTTACGACCGAACCGTCGGTTACGGGCAAATTGGCTTCTTTGGCGGCAAGCACGGCGGCGTTCATATTTTCCTGCGTCAATGTTGCGAGATATTCGTCCGTCTTAACGCGCATTACCAAATGAGTTCCGCCTCTCAGATCGAGACCGAGATTGATATTTTCGCCGACATTTCGCTTGATACCTTCCCAACCGAAATCGTTCGCCGTAAAAGAATGACGCGGTCCGATAACCAGATAGATTCCGAAAAGTGTAATGAGAACGATCAAAATCGTTCTTATCCATAAACCGTTATTTCTCATAAAAATCCGGTTAATTGATAATCAAAAATCGTTTACTGACTTTTAAAAATCAATTAACAATTAACAATTAACAATTAACAATTTAATTATTCCGCTTTTTTTCCGACGACGGCACTTTTGCCGATTTCGAGAAATGATTTTTCAGCACTTTGAATGATAAAACTCGTCGGCTTGACTTCCTTTATTTTGCCGATAATGCCGCCGTTCGTGACGATCTCGTCGTTGATTTTTAACGAAGTTATCAAGGTTTCCAAGTCTTGTTTCTGCTTTTTCTGCGGCAAAATTACGAGAAAGTAAAAAATGCCGACCATCAGCACAATCGGTAATAAAAAACCGACTCCGCCGAACAGTCCGCCGCCTTGGAAAAATAAAGCTAACATATTAATAAAATTCATTGCTGAAAAGAAAAAGACAATAATATACATTTAGAGACCTTTTATCAAACGCCTGTCGTCTCCGTATCGCGTTCGCCTTCACTAATTTTATTTAGGAATTCCCGTCTAAACTGCGTGAAGTTACCAAGTTTGATAGAATCTCTTACCTTTCGCATCGTGTCAAGGAAGAAAGCAAGATTGTGATGCGTCAGCAAAATCGCCGCGATCATTTCTTTTGCCATATAAACGTGGCGCAGGTATGCACGCGAATAACGGCGACAGACCGAACAACGGCATTCATTATCCAACGGTTCGGAATCATCGGCAAATCTTGCATTTCTGATATTGATTTTTCCGGTCGATGTAAAAACGCTTCCCGTTCGCCCGTTGCGCGTCGGCATCACGCAGTCGAACATATCAACGCCGCGATAGACCGCTTCGACCAAATCTTCCGGCGTTCCAACGCCCATCAAATAGCGCGGCGCATCTTTCGGCATTTTTGGCGCGAGAAATTCGATCACTTCATACATCACGGATTTTTCTTCGCCGACACTCAAACCGCCGATTGCATAACCGTCAAAACCGATTTCGGTCGTCAAATTCAAACTTTGTTTTCTGAGTTCGAGATGTCCCGCGCCCTGAATAATTCCGAATAATGATTGTTGTCCGCTCAGATTTTCGGTTTCTAAAAATCCCGTATCTTGTCCCGAATTTTGAAGTTCGACAAATCTATTTTTCGATCTTTTTGCCCAACGCGCCGTCATTTTCAGACTTTTCTTTGTCAAATCAAATCCCGCATCACCCGGCGGACATTCATCGAAAACCATCACGATTTCCGAGCCGAGCGCGGCTTGGATTTCCATCGAAATTTCCGGCGACAGAAACATTTTACTGCCGTCGAGATGCGAACGAAATTCAACGCCTTCTTCAGTAAGTTTTCTTAGATCGGTCAGCGAAAAAACCTGAAATCCGCCCGAATCGGTCAACAGCGAACGCTTCCACGTCGAAAATTTATGCAGACCGCCGAGTTTGCGAATAATTTCAGTTCCGGGACGTAACCAAAGATGATATGTATTTCCGAGAATAATTCGCGCGTCGAGTTCGTCTTCGAGCCATTCGTAACGAATTCCTTTAACCGTGCCTTGCGTTCCGACCGGCATAAAAACGGGCGTTTCGATTTCCGAACGCCTCGTTTTTATAATTCCGCATCGCGCTTCGCCGTCCTGCGCGATAACTTTCCAATTAATCGGTTTCATTTTTTAATTACGAATTACAAATTACGAATTACGAATTACTTTTCGTTGTGATTTGAATTTTCCCAATAATTCTCATAAGTTCTTCGACATCGTTTAATAAACTTTCGGCTTGTGAAATACCTTAATAATCAATTGCTTCGAGAAGTCTGATCCAATATTTTGTTTCTCTGGCTTCTTTATAACCAATACTCAGTTTTGCAACAAAATCCGCCTTCGACTGTCCGCCGACGGCTTCCTCGGAATTTGCTCCGATTGATGTTCCGCTTCTCGACAATTGTTTGGAAATCACAAATTCCTTTTTTTCTTCTACCAAATACTTGTAAGCCTTGACTACTCTGATTGCGAAAGCAAAACTTTTATCCAACAAAATATTGTCTTTCATAATTGCTTTCTCGTAATTCGTAATTTATTTTCTCTTTCCAATCAGAGCGAAAATATTTTCCGCGCCGACGGCGATTTGCGAAGCGATTTTACCGTTTTCATTTATTAAAACCGCCGAAGGCGTGCCGTCCATTCCGAGTTTTTTGGCGATTTCTTTTTCGTTATCGAGAATGATCTGACCTTTGAGGCTAAGTTCCCGGTGTTTTTCCGCCGTGCCTGAAGAAACAAGTAAAAGTTCAGGTTCGTCCGCGCCGCGTGTTTTGTCCCAATCGCGCAGATCGTCGAGCATTTTATCGCACCAACCGCAATCTAAACTCCAGTAAGTCAAAAGCGTGTTTTTGCCGGTTAAATCATTATTGGTTAAAGACTTGCCTTCTAAATTTTCGATTGAAAATGCGGGAACGGTTTCGCCGATTTGCGTCGGAGTTCCGTTTGTTACATAAAAATTGTCGGGATGGTTTTTCAGCAGTTTAACTTTTTCGATCAAATCACGAATCGCCGCGTCGCCAGCCGCGACCGAACTTGCGATATTTCCGTCAGCGTTTATCAAAATAGCGGTCGGAGTCCATTTCGCTTTGAAAGATTCGGCGATTTCATTGTCTTTTTGCAAAAGAACCTGTTTAAAGTTTGCGCCGACAAATTTTTCAGCGTTTTCGTTTTCCTTACCTTTGCTGATAAGAATAAAATTTATCGCGTCATTAAAATCATTTTTCCAACTTTCGATTTCGGGCAAAAGCGACTGACACGGAACGCACGACGGACTGACGAAAAACAAAATCATCGGTTTATTTTTAATCAAAAGATTTTCAAATGAAACGATTTTTCCGCTTAAATCCCGCGCCGCAAAATCCGGCGCAGGCGCACCGATTGGCAAACCTTCAGTCGGATTTGAAACGTCTTCGCGCTCGATTTCGCGTCCGCCTTCGTGCGACAGAACTTCCAGAAGTTCGATACGGCGCATAATCTGCGTCTGCTGTTCGGAAATCTTTTTGAGAAAATAAACCGCCGCACCGAGCAGCGCGACAGTCGCCAAACCGACAATTAATTGAATAGCCATTTCGTTCGTTAAATCAGTAAAATCAGAACCTTGACCGCCGCGTCCCTGCGCGACGAGAAAAAGCGAAAGGATGGCAAAAATTATGTTGCGAATCAAACTCTTTTTGGAAACAGGTTCGCTGTGAATCGCGCCGAAACAATGACAATCCGGCGCATTTCCCTGCGCGATCTGCGAAATCATTCCGCCGATAAACGTCAAAAGCAAAAGCGTCGCACCGATTGCACCGACCCACGAAGTCGAAGTAAATAAAAGACAAAGCGCGAAAACGATTTCCGCAAACGGCAAGGCAATCGAAAAAAACTTTGCAAATTCTTCCGGTGTGCCGAACGCTTTGACGGCTTTTTCCGAACCTTCGAGATCGAGCAATTTCCCAACGCCTGCAACTGCGAAAATCGCCGCGAGAAATATTCTGATTAGAAGTAAAATTACATCCATAAATAAAAAATACTTACTTTTTCTTTTTAGACGATTTATGTCTTTCGATCAAACGAATCGGCGTGGCGAAAAACTCGAATTCTTCGCGCATACGATTTTCGATGTATCGCGTGTATGAAAAATGAAGTCCCGGTTTGCCGCCCGACGTAAACAAGATAAATAACGGCGGATCAGTTCCGCCCTGCGAAATAAACTGGACTTTCAGACGCGAAACGCCGCCTTTGACCGGTGCGGGCGTTCCGCCGCCTTTCGGTTGTGAAACATTTGCCTCGAAAAATTTATTTAAAAGCGAAGTCGGAATTTTGATCGTCCGCGCTTCATTTGCCTGCGCGACGAGTTCTAGAATTTTCGGTATGCGCTGTCCGGTCAGTGCGGAAATCGAAATGATCGGCGCGAAATCGAGAAATTTCATTTGCCGACGAATGTTGCGCTCGAATTCGTAGATCGTATTCGTTTCCTTTTCTTCGACCAAATCCCATTTGTTGATAACCATTATTATCGAACAACCGGAATCGAGCGCGTATCCGGCGATGCTCGCGTCAAGGTTGGTGATTCCTTCTTGGGCATCAATTACCAGAACCGCAACGTCGGCGCGTTCCAGAGATTTTCGCGCCATCACGACCGACATTTTTTCAGCCATTTCGGTCGTTTTTCCTTTGCGCCTGATTCCCGCCGTGTCAATCAGCAGAAAATCCTTGCCGTCAACCGTCAAATGCGTATCAATCGCGTCGCGCGTCGTTCCGGCAATCGGCGACACGATAACTCTTTCTTCACCGAGAATTTTATTCAAGATCGAAGATTTCCCGACGTTCGGACGACCGATAATCGCCAGTTTAATTACGTCTGATTCTTCTTCTTCGACTTCCTCGTCAAAACTCAAAACATCAAAAACCTCGTCCAAAAGATCGCCGACCGAATTGCCGTGTTCGGCGGAAACGGGAACGAGTCCGAAACCGAACTTATAAAATTCGGCGGCTTCTTCCTCGACTTTTTTCGTCTCGGATTTGTTTGCAGCGATAAAAACGGGTTTTCCGATATTTCTCAAATAGACGGAAATTTCTTCGTCGAGCGGCGTAATTCCGGCGCGTGCGTCAACAACCCAGATAATCGCCTGCGATTCGGAAATAGCGTTTCCGGCTTGTTTGAAAATATTTGCCGGAATAATGGCTTCGTCGTCAGGCACGATTCCGCCTGTGTCAACGAGACGAAATTCTTTCGCTTTCCATTCGACTTCGCCGTAAATTCTATCGCGCGTAATTCCCGGCTCATCGCCGACGATAGATTTGCGGCTTCCCGTCAGACGATTGAAAAGCGTTGATTTCCCGACATTCGGACGACCGATGATGGCAACCAAAGGTAAGTTCATAGTTTGAGTTTAGACAAGAAACCGAATTTATGACAACTTGCGCGATGAAATCATTTTGTAAAAAGTCATCTGAAATTCATTTTTAGATTTCTCCGTGCTACTCTGAAATCTCTTTTTTTGTTGTGGAACATAATTCGCCATTCGTATCTCTACTGCTCATTACACTGCTCGCGCTAGTCGTGCCGTTTCTCGCCAACCGCGTTAAAATCGTGACGATTCCGATTGTCGTCGGCGAAATTATCGCCGGAATTATTATCGGGAAAAGCGGTTTTAATCTGGTCGAAGCTACGCCGACACTCAATTTTCTTTCGGAATTCGGTTTTGCGATGCTGATGTTTCTGTCAGGTCTCGAAGTAAATTTCGATATGCTGCGCTCGTCCGGCAGTTCGTCCGAAAAAATTTCCGTCTGGCGAAAACCGACGACCGTTGCGGCTCTGTATTTTCTTTCGACACTCGTTTTGGCGATGCTTATCGGATTCGGTTTGAGCAGTTTTGAACTTGCGAAAAGTCCGATTTTGCTCGGCTTGATTTTAAGCACGACTTCGCTCGGCATCGTCGTGCCGATGCTTAAAGAGCGCGACGTGACA
Source organism: Pyrinomonadaceae bacterium (assembly GCA_965217985.1). Lineage (GTDB taxonomy): Bacteria > Acidobacteriota > Blastocatellia > Pyrinomonadales > Pyrinomonadaceae > DATHTS01. The sequence continues at coordinate 18,714 of CBDCJY010000011.1, read as the reverse complement.
AATACGGCTTACGGTCAGGCGATTTTGATCGCCGCACTCATCAGCGATTTTGTCACGCTTTTGCTTTTAAGCACCACGATTGTCGCCATCAGTCAGGGTTTTAGTCCCGATCTGCTTTTATTTGTCGTTTTACTCGCAGTATTTTTTCTGGCAATTTCGATCAGCAGTTGGCTCAAACGAATTCCCGGACTTAATCGCGTCGTAACGGAACTTTCGCACGCTACGGCACAAATTCGTGTGCGCGGTTCGCTCGCTTTAATGGTGATGTGCGTCGTGTTAGCCGACACGCTCGGCGTGGAAATTATTCTCGGCGCGTTTCTTGCCGGAGCGATTGTAAGTTTTGCAAGCAATAAAGGTCACGAATCGGCTCTGCACAGCAAACTCGACGCAATCGGTTACGGATTTTTTATCCCGATATTTTTTATCAACGTCGGCGCGGAATTCGATCTCGGCGCACTGCTCGTTTCGCCGAGCGCATTGTTACTCGTGCCTTTATTGATCGTCGCGGCTTACGCCGTCAAACTAATTCCCGCGCTTTTATATCGCCGTCTGTTTTCGTGGCGCGAATCTTTCGCACTCGGCGTTTTGATGGCTTCGAGACTTTCGCTGATTATAGCCGCTTCCGCGATTTCGCTGAAATTAGGTTTGATAACTTCGGCGACAAATTCTTCGATAATTCTGGTGGCAATTATTACCTGCACCGTTTCGCCGCTACTTTTTTCGCGTATTATGCCGGCAAAAAAAGCTAAAAGAAGAGAAAATATCGTTATTCTCGGCACGGATCAATTTGCGATTCTGACCGGACAGAGACTGGCAAACAGCGGCGAAAAAATCACTTATATCGGAAATAATCTGGATCAATTGGAAGACTTTTCAAACGATAATTTTTCAAGTGTCAAAGGTAATCCGACCGATGAAAATGTTCTGGAAAAAGCCGGATTAAATGATGCCAGAGCATTGGTTGCGCTGTCTAATTCGCCTGAAACCTTGCTTGAAGTCTGCCGTCTGGCGATTGAAAAATTTAACGTGCCGATTTTGATTGCACGTTCCGACAATCCGCAGACGATTCAAAAATTGCAGGAAATGAAGGTCAATGTCGTCCAACCGGCAATCGCGGCGGCTCTCGCTATCGAAGGTGCGTTGCAATTTCCGGCGGCTTTTGCGATGCTGACCGACAAAAAAGACAATGTTGATCTAACGGACGTTTTGATAACAAATAAGCGTTATCACGGACTTTCACTACGAAAAACGCGGCTTCCGGGCGACGCGCTCGTCATCGGTATTCAGCGGCAAGGAGAAATGGTCGTTCCGCACGGCGACACGATTATCAAGCGCGGCGACGTTCTCGTTCTCATCGGAAGTCCGCAATCTCTGCACGAATCGCATAGACTTTTGAATAATTAAGTTTGCACATATTTATTTTTTGACATGCGACAACGATATTTTTATTGTTTTAATTACAAAATTTTTGAAATTTACTAAGGAGAAAATAAATGACGAACAAGGGAAAAGAAGATGTAATGATTTACCGCGATTTGGGTTCGACGGGCGAAAAGGTTTCGCTGATCGGTGTCGGCGGATGGCATTTGGGGTTGAAAAAAGTCGAACAAAAAACAGCGATTCGTATCGTTCACGAAGCGATTGATCGCGGCATCAACTTTTTCGATAATTGCTGGGATTACAACGGAGGCGTTTCGGAAAAACGTCTCGGCAAAGCTCTCGAAAAAGGAAGGCGCGAAAAAGTTTTTTTGATGACGAAAATTGACGGACGAACGAAAAAAATCGCCGCTGAACAAATTAACGATTCGCTCAAAAGACTGAAAACCGACTGTCTCGATCTCGTCCAACATCACGAAATTTTGCGTTTTGAAGACCCGCACCGAATTTTTGCCGAAAAAGACGGCGCACATCTCGCAATGCTCGAAGCGCAAAAAGCCGGAAAACTTCGTTTTATCGGTTTTACAGGTCATAAAGACCCGCGCATTCATCTGCATTTTCTCGAAACCGCTGACGAATACGGAATGAAATTAGATACAGCGCAGATGCCCGTCAATGTGATGGATTATCACTATCGCAGTTTTTCAAAACTCGTCGTGCCGGAACTAAACAAACGAAAAATGGGCGTTTTGGCGATGAAAACGATGGGTAACGGAATTATCTTAAAATCTAAAACCGCCACGCCGGTTGAATGTCTCCATTATGCGATGAGCCAAGATGTTTCGGTTGTCATAGCCGGAATCGATTCACCGAAAATTTTAGATCAGGCGTTTGAAGCGGTCAAAACCTTTCAGAATGTTAAGAAAAAAGACATTGACGCGATTCTTGCCAAAACCAAACCGGAAGCGATGCGCGGAAAATACGAACCTTTTAAAACTTCCTCGATTTTCGACGGCACGGCGCAGCACACTTATTGGATGGGCGACGAACCCAAGCGATTGCAGAATTTAATGCCGTAAATTCGGCTATTTGAGAAACAGTGAAAACATTTTTAAAAATTTTGTCGGCGATTTGCCTGTGCGCGGTTTTATTTGTTGTTTTCATCGCTTCTCAAATTTATCTCTACTCGGACAATTCGGCGGAAATTTCGGCTGATGCGGCAATCGTTTTAGGCGCGGCGGTGTGGGGCGAGAGATTGTCGCCGGTTTTTCAGGAAAGAGTAAATCACGCGGTCAATTTATACCGCGAAAAAAGAATCAAAAAAATAATATTTACCGGCGGTCAAGGCAATTCGGACGAAGAAACCGAAGCCGAAACCGCTCGAAAATACGCCATTGATAACGGAATTCCGTCCATTGATATCTTAACCGAAAACGAATCGCGTTCGACCTATGAAAATCTGCTTTTCGCCAGACAGATTGCCGAAGAAAATAAAATCTCAACCGTTTTGCTGGTCAGCGATCCGCTACATCTGAAACGCTCGATGGAAATCGCCCGATCGTTAAACTATAAAGCCTTTCCGTCGCCGACACCAACGACAAAGTATCAGGGATTTCTGAGCAAATCGAAACTTCTCGCGCACGAAACTTATTTCTATATCGGTTTTCTATTCAGCCGCGCATTAAATCTTTTGCAAAATTAAAAAAAATCCGGTTTCACATTAAATGCAAAACCGGATTTCCAATTGAACAATCTTCCCTTGTTCATTAAAATGATGAAAGATTGAGAATGCCCGAAAGAATGTTTGCTAAGATGTTCCACTTTCCGTTTGAATAATTTCCATATTGATTTCGGCTGTAATAACCGTCTTCGTAGCCGCGCCGGAAACCTTCCTGAAAATAATATCTGTAATCGCTTAATTCGACGTAATAACTGTCGTAGCCGTAAGAACCGTCCTGATAAGCATAAGATTGCCGATAATCGAAATCCCAACCGTCTCCGCGATCTGCCTGTCCGGCGCGAAAGCCTTCTTCGTAACCGTTATTGACGGCATCTCTGAGCATCTGCGCTCCGTATTGACTCGTGTAATAGTTGTTTCCGTTTCGGCTGTAACGATAATTATCATAAACATTATCGTAATAACGCGATTGTTGGAGACGTATCTGGTCTTGACGCAGACGATCTAAGTAGCGTTGCTGATAACGCAATTGCTGAACGCGGCGTTGCTGTTCCAACACTCGGCGGCGTTGCTGTTCGATACGCTGTTGATTTTGCCATTGCTGATTGTAGGCGTTTCGGCGTTGTTGCTGCAGTTGCTGCTGCTGTTGACGATTATATTGCTGATAACGTCCCTGTCCGTCGCGCTGATTGCGATCATCACGATTTGAACGATCATTATTCTGCCCGTTACGATTCCAGCGATCATCGTTTTGATTTCGATTATTTTGGTTATAAGTCTGCTGTCGCTGTTGTTCGGCACGTTGTCGCTCGGCTCTTTGCTGTCGTTCAGTTTGACGCTGCTGTTCGGCGCGACGCTGTTCGGCTTGCTGCCGATTTTGCCAAACTTGCTGTTGCTGTTCCTGCTGACTACGACGTTGGGATTCTTGATTCTGTCGAACTTGATTCTGCTGTTCCTGTTGTCGGCGGCGGCTTTCCGTTTGCCGTTGTTCCGCTTCCTGCTGTTGCTTCTGTTGTCGGGCGCGGTTTTCATCGCGCTGACGCTGACCTTCCGGCTGTTGATTTTGTTGGTTTTGACTATTATCGCGCCTTTCGGAACGGCGATTTTTTTCCTGATCGCTGTTTTGTTCCTGACTTTGATCTTTGCGCCAATCATCAGAACGTCGTTGACCTGAAACAAATGTATTTGTTCCTAAAACGGTCATCGTGCCGATAATTCCGCCTAAAACCATCCGCCTCAATATTTTCTCTGTCATATTCTCTCCTTTTACTTCCGAACGAGCTAAATAAAATTCCCGAAACTCGTAAAGCAATGAATATGCCATAGGAAAAAACATTGAAAACACTGCAATTTACTAATTTTCAATACACAATTTGGTGTAGAAGAATACCTAAAAGGTATTTTATCGTTCTAAATTTCGGAAACTCGAACCGTTAAACTCTAAATTTGCTGAAAACTTTTGATTGACGGAGAAATGTCAGGGAGTTGGAGACGATTGAGGAAAGCGTAAAAAAGCGGCTGAAATTTTAAATATTGATCGTCGGACGCTTTACAGAATGGCAAAGCGTTTCGGCATTTTGCTTAACGATCAATTATCGAATATTTAATATGAGAATTGTCTTTACGAATTTTTTAACCGCTTTTATTTTTTGATTGGGCGAGAAAGAGAACCGAGCATAAAATAAATTTTCAGATGACAATTTCGAGTTTGCCATCTGAAAATCAACGGAGCGTTTTTTTTATTATCTACCTTTGATTCTGGATGGTTTGATAACCGTTGCGATCAATTCGTCGCGGGTTTGTAATTTATTTGTGACGCGGGAAACTTTCGGAACTGCATTGGCGGCAAAAAAAGCCTTGTCGCTGTCATCCTGCGTATCTACCGCTCCGAGAAGAATAACGCCGCCTTTTTTGACGATAATGCGAATCGGCGGCGTGGACTCGATGGTATAGCGGAAAAGCGATGTATTTTGGTTGTAAATGGCGCGATATAACGATTTACGCATCGCCGAATCGGTTTCTGATGACGGTAAAACTTCGATCAAATTATTGATTTTCTTTACGCCTTTAACTTCACCGACAAGTTGTTCGGCTTTCATTTTGGCAACTTCATTCGTTACATATCCGCGAAGAGTTACTTCGCCGTTAGTTTCGGTTTTAGCTTCGAGCCAATCGAAAACCGTATAATTTTTCATCGTCAACAACCTGTATTTGACCTCGTATAGCATATCGCCGTTTTTCTTTGCGGTCGTTGATCGGGTTGATTGTTTGGAATAATCAACACTTACGATGCGGTCTCTCAATGTTTGCCCTGAAGCTGAAAAAGAACTAAACAAAATAGCGGTAAAAAGCGTGAAAACTACTAACTTTAAATTTTTGTTTATATTTTTGTATGTCGTCGTCCGGTTCATTATATTTATCTCCATAATATTTGTTTTTGTAAGTTGCGCGTTCACGCTAACGGTTGATCTTAAAAGCAACCGTCGTGCCAAAATGTTAAACATAGTTATTTAACCCAAAACACAGCAAAAACGTCACTTCCCAAGTTAAAATTTAAAATAGTGTCGGGCATTATTGTCAAAATAATGACAATAATGCCCGACAAAATCACAATTAAATTAAATTAAAACGCCAAATTGAAAATCGAATATACGTTTACGGTAAAAAAATTACAATTAAAATTTTCAGCAATCGTTGCTTTTTTAATGAACAAACGGCGGATTTATATTTTCACAAATTGATAAGCGATACGGACATTTATAAAACCGTTTCCGATTTCATACCGAACGCCGACGGCTTTCATTTTCAAATTTCCGGCGTTTTGAATCGGAATCGTAAAGGAAACTTTATCGAGTTTTATGATTTCAATCGGATTGATTTTGCGGTCAATCGCGCTTTGCACGAGTCGCGCAAGAAAGCCGCCGCCGATGCCGCCCGTGCCGTTTAAATTAACATTTGTAACCTGTGCGCGACCGATCAGGGCTTGCCGCTGCTCGTCAAATTCCAAGACTATATTAGTGTCCGCCACGCCGGAAAATTCGACGCATCCGATCAGCGGCGGATTATAACTTCCGACAAAAGCAATCGGCGCGAACACTCGACCGTCACGCAGATTGACGGAAGTTCGCACACCGCTCGTTTCGCGTAAAAGTCTGATCGAATCATTGCACGGCGGATTGGCGTTTTCGTTATTCAGATCGGGTTTTTCGTTTTCAGATTTTTTATTTTCATTGCCGAAACTCGTTTTAGCAAACAAAGTTTTCTCTTGTTTTCCGTTCTTATTTTTCTCTTCTGAATTTCGTGAAATCGGAAATTCCGGCGAGCCGCCGTTTTGAAAAAGCGCATCTAGCAAAACATCGAAAAACTGTTCGTTTAACTGAATCGTCACTTCCGCCGTCTGCGATTTGGCAAAAGACGACATCAGGCAAAAAACGAAAAGCAAGCCTGCAATTTTTTTCATTATTATCATTATCAGAAGACCTCTTTTGGAAATTTATTTCGTCTGAAAATACTGCTTTTAATAGACATTAAACCGTCATCGAAAGTTGCCAAATAATTTACCGGATGTTTACAAACCGCTTTTCACGATGTCGTGCAGTCTGAGCAAACCGAGACAAATTCCCTGTTCATTCGTAACGGGCAAAACGGAAATTTGGCGAGGACGATTTTCCATCAGTTGCAGAGCGTCATAAGCAAGCATTTCGGGCGCGGCGACGGTCGGATTTCCGGTCATCATCTGTTCGGCTTTCAATTCGGAAAAGATTTCGGGCGGAGTTTTTTCAATCGTGCGGCGCAGATCGCCGTCAGTGATGATGCCTGATAATTTTTGATTTTCGTCAACGACATTGACCGCGCCGAGTGCATATTTCGAGATAGTTTTAACCACATCGAGCCAATTTGCTGCGGGCGAAATATTCGGGCTTTCGTGCATCAAATTTTTTACTTTGATGGTCAATCTTTTTCCTAAACGTCCCGCCGGATGATTTTCTGCAAAATCTTCCGCCGTCAGATTTTTCGTTTCCATCAAAGTCATCGCCAAAGCGTCGCCGATTGCCAGCGCGACGGTCGTCGAAGTCGTCGGCGCGAGATTGAGCGGACAGGCTTCTTTGTCAACCGACGCATCGAGAGCGATGTCGGATTGTCGGGCGAGCGACGAATTCATATTTCCGACAATCGAAAGCAGGCGAATGCCGCGATTTTTAAGCGTCGGCAAAAGCAAAAGAATTTCATCCGTTTCGCCCGAATTTGAAAGCGCGATAACGACATCGCCTTTTGTCACCATTCCTAAACTTCCGTGAATCGCGTCCGACGGATGAACGAAAACGGCGACTGTTCCGGTCGAAACCAAAGTTTGCGCGATTTTCTGCGCGATCACGCCGGATTTGCCGACACCCGTGACGATAACTTTGCTGTCACAGCACGAAAGCATTTCGATTGCGTTTTCAATCGCATTTTCGTCGAGATTTTCGGCGGCGCGTTCGATGGCTTCGGCTTCGAGTTTTAAAAGTTTGACGACTTGTTGAAATTTTTCGCTCACGTTTTAAGAGTTTGCGAATCTTTGCTGATTTTAGCAAGTGACAAAAAATTCATTTTATTTTAATAGTCAGGAAATCTTTGACAATACGTCCGCGACGATCTGCCATTTACCGTTGCGGTATTTCCACACTTGCAGGAAATTCCAGCGGCTGATTGATTTATCTTCACTTGTCAATTGGTAAACGCCGTGTGAAAACATCATATTTCCGAAAATCTCCGAAACGCTCGTTTTAGAGTCAATAACACTTTTCGACCGAAACTCTTTGTCGAGTTTTTCTAACGCTTTAATAACATTAGTTTTACCTCGCAACGAGTCGTGTTCATCGCGCAAAACGATCACGTCAGCGGCAAAATAATTGAAATATTCTCTGGAAAGAATTTTGTTTGAAAAAATATCGGACATCAACGGATTATCATCTGATACGGTTTTCAAAACACCTTTTCGGTTTCGACCAATTTTTGCAAAGCCTTATTTGTTTTCGTATTCGTTTTTTTCGTCTGTCCGAAAACAAAAGTTGCAGAAAGTAACAGCAACAGCAACAGACATATTTCGGCTTTCATAATGCACGCTATTTTAACCCAGTAAATACAAAACGCACTCAAAATTTTAAGCGCGTTTTACGATGGTTTTTAAACCATCGTTTCTTTAAATCGAATGAATTTTATGCCTTTAGAATATCGCCGAAAGCAATTGCCTTTTCTTCGGTTTGCCCGTCGAATTTGACGAAGACGCGCCCGATCTTCGCATCAACTTTCGAGACGGTCGCATTATCGAAATTCTGCCCGTATTTCGGAGCTTTCACGCGGTCGCCTTCTTTGACATTCGGCGTGATCGGGACGGGTTTACAGCTTGATTTTGGAAACACTTTTAATTTGCCCATCTGGTCGGCGACGAGAACTTTGTCGCCCGCAACGCGGATAACTTTCGCCTTTTTCAGATTCGCACCGTCCTGCACGGCAACGGTTGTTCCCGCGTCCCAGTCTTTTAATTTGACAAACGTATCGGGCTGAATTTTTTCGTCCATTTTGCCGATGCCCGTCACCTTATCGGCGGATTTCGCCGGATTATCGTATTCGATGTCGAGATAGCGGACGATCGGCATCGTCGCGTCTTTGTCGTCAACGACAATCGCCCGCTGCATTCCCGATCCGGTTTGCCACCACGTCAGAACGATGTCGCCGTTTTTCGCCTTTTGTCCGGGCGCGATAGCGACGATATAAGCGTTCGGCACTTTGCGGCGTTCACTCATAAACTGGACTTCGGAATTTTCCTTGTCCGGCGCAGCCATTTTTTGCGTATACCAGATAAAATTCGTCGCTTCCGCGCCTTTGTCCGCCGCGTCCTGTAACCAACTATAAGACGGAACTAAAACGAAATCTCCGGCTTTGGCGGTCGTTTCGACTTTCGGAAAATCGGGAAAAGGAAACTTGACCGGCTCGTGCGTGTCGGGCGCGGTGCTGGTGACGACAAACGGATGCGCTTCTGATAATTTCGGTTCTCCGGCAGACTCGTCCGGCGTGATTGCGGCAACGGTCGTGTTGGCGACTTTATTGGCATTGGCGTTGGAGTTTGCGGTTTCTTTTGAACCGCAGGCGGCAGCAATCGCCACAGTCAGACACAAAACTAAAATCGGTAATTTGTTTTTCATATTTTTTTTCTCGCTCGTTTTTGAAAGAAAGTTTTTGCCACAGATAAACACGGATGAAAGCGGATTTTTCACGGGTTTTATCTGTTTTTATCTTCCTGAATCAGTGTTTATCTGTGGCAAACTATTTTCTAATTTATAAAGTTTCAACGCTTATAAATCTGCGCCGTGAACGGTCCTTTGATCGAAAAATCTTTGCCGTTGATTTGTCCGGCGGCATTGATTTCGCCTTTGATCGTATTGCCGTCAACCGAAATTATTTTCACTTCACAGGCGGTCGGGTCTTTCGTTTGCGACGGGTAGAGTTGCAGCATTTCTTCTTTGCCGTCGCGGAAAGTATAGACGTTGAGTAGTTCGAGATTCATCGGCGCACCGCCGGATTTCGCGCCCTTAAAACTCGACGTTTTAAGCGGCGTATCAACGTCCGTTCCCTGCTCGTCGTGGAGCGAAAGAAAAATTTTGACCTGTTCGGGCGCGGTTAATTTGTCTGCGTTCGGATTCGTTTTTGCCGCATCGAATTCGTAATTGCGAATCGTGATCCAACGAAGCGCGTGGCGGCGGTCGGCAAAATCACCGTTCGCGCTGTATAACGCTCGCTGGACGGTTTGCCAGCCGGATTTTTCGTTTTCGACAAACGGAATTTCCTTGCCGTCATATTTGATTTCAATCGTCGAGCGCGGCGCGGAATTGCAGGATGCAAAAATAAGCGCGGCAAACATCAATAAAATTATTTTTTTCATTTCTACCTCATCTGACTAATTTCTTTTTCTTCTAACAACGGTTGTCGTCTGTTTCGTTTTCTGATTGCCGTTGCGCTGATTGGTAACTGTCTTGGTCGTCGTCGTCACCTTCTTTCTGCCGACAACTGTATTTGAACGCGCCGGACGATACGCGATTTTATTAACTGTGCGGACGGTTGTCGTTCGCGCCGTTACAAAGTTTCGTCTGCCAGCGAAAACGCCGACGTTTGTGCGGTAAACATTGGTCGCCAGCGGACGGCGAACGACGTAATAAGTCGGGTAATAACTGCGGCGATACGGTGAAACATACGCGCGATAATTCGGGCTGAAAAGCCATTTCACCACATTCCACGCGCTGAAATTTCGCTGTGCCGGAACGACATAATAATTCGCGCCGTAGATTTCTTCATCGCCCAGAATATGCAGATTGTAATTATTGTTTTCGCGCTCGACGGCAATCGTCGCCACGTCCTGAAATTCGTTTTCGCCGGTCGGCGTTTGCAGAACAACAAGCCGCGTGTCGTCTTTCGTCTGCTCGATCACGCGGATAAAATCAATTGCTCCGTCGTTGTTCAAATCGAGATTGTTCACGCCTTTCGACGGATCGTTTAACGCCTGCTCGAATTTTTCAATCGAGCCGGAATCGCGGAATAATTCGGCGACGGCGTAAAGATCGAGATTTTCGGCGTTGGCGTTATTTGCCTGCGCCGAAACAGCGATACTGCCAAGCGTTAAAATCGCCGACGCGATAAGAAATTTGATCGTTATATTTTTCATAAGTTTATTTGCTCCTTTACTTTCTAACCGGAAATTTCAAAAATTGTCCGCCGACAGCATTCTGCCTTCTTTGTCGAACACGAATCTTTTCGGTGTGCTGCGGCTCGTTACGCCCGCCGGATACTGCGAGGTAACGGTAATTTTAATTTCGTCATCGGATATCACGGCGGAAACTTGCTGATAAGGTATTTGCGAAAACACCAACAAGCATTCTCCGACCCAAATTTTCGCCAAACGCTCGCGTCCGGCGCGATCCGCTTTTTCCCAACCGAGCGCGGCAAGCGCGATTTTTGACAAATCCGCTTCGTCACGGTTGTGAAAGCGCGAATTAACGAACGCGCCGTCAAAACGACAGCCGACATCGGTGCGGAAAAATCCGATGACGATAACTTTCGCCGATTCTTTAACACGCCCGATGCAGACATCTTTCTTTTCGAGTTTGCCAGCGGCGCGGCGTTTCGCGTCGAGTCGTTCGTCGCCGGTCGAAACCGAATTTTTCGCGTCCCTGATTTCTTGCAACGCGGCAATCACGCCTTCGTCGGTTGATAAATCCTGTTCGGTCATCATTGTTTCGGTTTCCGGCGTTTTCGTTCGGGAAACGATTTGCGCGTTCGCACAGTCAATCGAAAAAAACGACAGCGCGAAAATGGCGAGCGCGTATTTGATTTGCACGAATTTCATAAAACTTTCCTATAACTTAAAGACTTCCGCTTTCTTTAATTCAAATGCTTAAATTTGCCCGTTGCGGTTTTTGATAAATTGCAGATTTTCGTTAATTTTGAAAATCACCATAATAAATTCAAGGTGAACAAAAACGTCGCCGCGCCGAACCAGTTCACGCCGCGCCGCGACAAATCGTTTTGATTGATGGTAATTTACTTTTCATACTCTTCCGCTCTAAATTTCTTTATTCAAAATTAGTGTCGAAAGTCGGAAAAACATTTCACTGCGGCAAAATTTATTTTTCGGCAAATAAAAACGCGCCTGATTTTTCGGTAAAATCAAACGCGCTTTGATGGGGATTCGTGAATTTTATAAATCTTTCAGTTTGCCGGAAATGTTCTTAATTTCTTCTTTCAATTCGGTATATTTTCCGTTGCCTGCTTTCAATTCCTTTTTTTCCAAAAGCAGTCGAATCAATTCGCCGCCCGCGAAATAAAATCTTTGTTCTTCACTGCGGACGACTTTTGGCGGCGTGTCCATTCCGATTTGCGTGTCGTATTGATTACGCTTGACGAAAGCGAAAATCAATTCGCCGTTTTGATAATAAAATTCGCCTGTCGCGTTGTAAGTTTCGCCATACATTTTCGCCGTAATTTTCTTCAAATTCTTGCCCGAATGAAAATACGTCGCTTCCGTTCCTTCGAGCGAGATGTCTTCAACATTCTTTGTCGTTTTCTTGTATTTCGCCGCGCCTTTATTAATTGCATTAACTTCAGCGCGAATTGCTGCAATTTGCTTCTCGGTCTGGGCTTGCGCCGAATCCGCCGCGATAAACATCAGGAAAACGCCTGAAAGCAAAAAATATACGCTGGTGTTTAGTAAAAATTTCATTTTTTCTCCTGCATTTTTCGTCGCTCGAGTAGAAATTCGCCGCGCCGTTTTAATCGCTTCCGGTTTTTAATAATTACTCTGCGGCGACATATTTCCGTCCTTATCGAAGACGAATATCTTCGGCGCGTTGCGGCTCGTTACTCCGGGCGGAAGTTGCAAAGATACGATTACTTTTATTTCGTCATCGCCGGTCGAAACAACTGCAAATGTTTGATTGGACTTGGCGGAAAATGCGAAAAGAACTTTTTCAATCCAGAGTTTCGCCAATCGTTCGCGCTCTTGTCGGTTCACTTTTTCCCAACCGAGCAAATGAAGCGCGTTTTTCACCCAATCGGGTTTGCCGCGTTCAAAGTAATCAAGGTCAACAAACGCTCCGTCAAAATTACACACCGAGTTGTTGTCTTTAACTCCGACGACCACGAGGTTTGCCGGTTCTTTTAATCTTTCGATACAAATCTCGTCCGGTTTCCAATCTCCGCCGCGTAGCTTTTCAATCGTGCGAATCGCAACTTCATCGGTCATAATCTTAGTTTTTTGCGCGTTCGCACAAGTTGTCAGAAGACAGGACAAAAAGACGAGCGCGAGCGAAATTACAAAAATATTTGTCGTTGATTCCTTCATAATTTTATTTTGTCGCGGCGGGAAGTTTCGCCGTAAAATTTCCTTTGATAGATTTGTCGCCTTCGGTTAAATCAACTTCGCCGCTCACGGTGTCAGCGGTAACATTCGTGATTTTCACTTCGCCTTCGGCTTTTTTGCCGCCGCCGATTGACATCAGCGAATCGAATCTCGTGTCGGTTGGTTTACCGTCGGCGAAAGTTTTAATTATCACCGTCCGCACGCCCATCGCATCTTTGGTTTGCGTGGCGTATGTGCCGACTTTGAACGGCGAATTTTTGTCCGTGCCGTCTTCGCCCGTCAAATCAATCTCGACGCGCATTTGTTCCGGCGCGGTCAAAGGTTTATTCATCCACGCCACGCCGTTCGTGTCCATCTCGAAATTGGCGAGATAAATTTTGTGCAGAAAAGTTTTGACATTTGGTTTGCCGGGATCGGTAAAAACCATTTCGCTCTGGTCAACCGCACCCGATTTGACATCCATCGTCGAACTTTTGCCGCTGACTTTGACATCGAGCTTCGGGGCGGTTATAGCAACGCCCGCCGCGCCGCAAGCGGTTAAAAATAAACTCAATCCAATAATTAAAAAAAGTGTTTTCATTTGGGTTTTCTCCTTGTAAATTTCCGTTTATTTGGGAAGAAACGATGCCTCGAATGCGCCTTTGATCGAACTGTCACCGACTGTTAAGTCAACCGTTCCCGCAACCTTTTCATCGTTTATCGAAGTGATGATAACTTTGCGCGTGCCGCCCGATTTCATTAGTGTCGCGCCGGCATCGTGATCGTTGTTATTGTCAGATTCTATATAGATATTCTCGGTATATTCGCCCGGCTTTATCGGCGTTTTATATTCGGCTTGCGTCGCTTTTTCATTTTTGATGTAAACCCTGAAATGTTTCTGTGCCGCCTCAGACGTTCGCGGCGCACCCATAATTGATTTTCCCGCCAAATCAATGTCATAGTTGGCGAAAAGCAATTGAAGCTGCTTTAAATCGGGTCGAATGGTCGCCACCGCTTTTTTCATCTCGAACGGCACTTCCGCGCCCTTTAGTTTGACCGTAAATTTATCGGACGATGCTGCCGGAATTACACTGTTGCTGTTGCCGCCGCCCGAACCGCCGCCGCAAGCCGTAAAAAACGCGCCCGCTAAAATAATTGCTAATAGTTTCTTCATAATTTTTTCTCCTGACTGATTTTTAATTGTTAATTTCAAAAGTCGTCGCGCAATTTCCCGGCTCGCCGGCAGGACTGATAACGAACAGATAATCGCCGGATTGCGGCAAGTTTTCCAGACTGAATGTGTCAATTCCGCCTTCTTGATCGGCGGTTTTATCCGGGTAATAAACCGAAATTCCGCAGCCGGGCGACATCACCGAAACGGTCAGACCTTTTCGCGCTCCGAGCCGAAATGCTTTTCGTTCCGACTGAGTTTTGAAGGAAAGAGCAAAGGCGGCGGATTTTGCGCCTTTGGCAAACGCAATCCGTTTCGCCTGTTTAGCGAGCGTCGCATAGCTCGGCTCGCACGGCACGAAATCGGCTGTATAATCGGCGTATTTGTCGGTTTCGTAATTTTTGCCGTAAAACTTTATTCGCAGAATTTCGCCGTTCGCCGTTTGCGCGAGCGTCCAAGTTAAACTTTTCGTTTTCGACGGTGCAACGCCAATCGGCGCATCGCCCGCAAATTTAACGCTCAAAGTATTTCCGCTGCGCGTTCCGCTAAAATCAAAAGTCCGCGTCTGCTCCGCGTCGCCGTCGGTCTCGACGAAATACGAACCGGCAATGTCGCCGCCGTCCGCTTCAAAACGGACGATGTGATTATCCCGCAAACCGTCGTTGCGAAAACATTTCGTCTGCGCCTGCGCGAAAACTCCGGCGGCACAAATTAAAATAATTAGTAAAATTTTCATCCTTTTCTCCCGTGTTTTTGTTTCCTTGATAAGAGTGTCGAAAAGCTGAAAAACATTGCAGCTTCCCGACAAACAATTTCCGCTTACGGACATTTCACAAAAATTCCCGCGCCGTCGATTGAGGCATTTGACGCGCCGAAGCCCGCGCCCGCTTTCAACTGCGTTACTTGAAATTCGCGGATTTGGCACAACGGTTGGTTCGGCAAGCGGACGAGCGCACGACCGGTTCTGATGCGATACGCGCCTTTGATTTTGAGGTAATACTGCGTGCCTCTTGAATTGCTGCCGATATTTTCCCTGCCGTCGCGCACACTCCAATTTGCGGAATCAAGTCCGATTTTTAGAACCTGTCCGCCGGGGTAATCGGCGGCAACGCGGCGTTTCGCCAAGGCTTCGAGCGCGGCATCGGCGGTGCGCGGCTGCTCCCACTTGCGCCCTGCCGCGTCGCTTTCAATCTTCGCTTTTATCCCGGCGGCATATTCGTCGAGCGGCTTTAAGATTTCCGGCGGCATCACCGCGCCTCGCTCGGTGTATGTCTTTTTGAGATATTTCAGATATTTCTGCTCCCACGCGGCGCGGTTATAGAGCAACATTTGCAGTTCGTCAGTTATTAAGCCTTCGGAATTGTTCGCCGCTTCATCGAGTTTCATAGCCCAACGGCGGACATCCTGATCGGCGGACATATCGCCGAGTTTGCTTTTGGTTTTTTGGATAACACTCACACGCTGCTCCGCCAACTTGCATACGTCGGCGGGAAACTCCTCGATTGACTGCAACGCTCCTGAGTTTCCATTGGTGATGTTCGGATATTTTCGACAAACGGCGGCGAGAGCTTCCAAATCTTTTCGCCACGCTTCTTGATTCGCGGCATTGCCCGTATAGGAATCGCCGTTATCATAAAACTGCGGGTTGTAAGCATTGGCAAGTATCTTGACCGTTGTCATATACGGTTCTGCTTCGTCCGCAAATTCGGCACGCAGGATTTTCTGCTGGTTTTCATCGTCCTGCATCCGTTCCCAAGTTTTCAAACTCACAAGATTTTCGAGCTTTGTCGTATAAATGTTGTAATTGCCGTTGCCGTAACGAACGACTGCCGAATCGCCCGAAATCGAATCAATCCGAAGCTGCTGTATCGGCTGCAGATTTCTCCGCTTCTCAAGGTCAATGACCATATCACCGACGCGAAAACTTTCAACCGGCGTGGTTCTGGGCGGTTTCGGCGGCTCGAATAATTTCAGGTCTTTCAACATATAATTCTTCGAATCGCCGGGTCTTTCGCTAAATCGCACCGTTGCCGTATCTTCATATTTAATCTCTCCGATATATCCTTTCCTTCCGTCCGGCGTAATAACCGTATCGCCTAATCCAAGGGTTATAGCTTGCGCCGCCGCTCCAATTGCTAAAGCGAACATCAAGAGCGCGGTAAACATAAATTTTCTTCCTGCTGTAAATTTGTTTTTCATTTGATTTTTATCCTATTTTGCAAACTTAAATTTTCCGTTTTGTTTATCCCATTCGAGGTAAAGCGTTTTTGCCGAATCCCTGAGTGTTATCATTTCATCATTAGCCGTCTCCGGCGCGTCCTCTTCGAGGTAATCGCAGATTTCCAAAGACGCTTTCACCTGTGTTCCCCGTCGCGGCAGATCGAAATGATAGGAAACGAAACTTTCTTTAGTAATTTTTAAAAGCCGTTCGACTGACTGCGGCGCGTCCCAAAACATTTTTAAATTTATCGGCGGCAAAACTTCACGTTTAACGTCCAACCACCTGTTTCCGACACGCCGCAGAAAAAAAGTCTCGTATTCATCGCAAACCGAATCGCTTATCCTATTGGAGATGACAATGAGCGGCGGCTTCGTTTGACTTTTGAAAAGAGCCATCTGAAAAACCGGAGTCGCCGCGTCGAGCGAACCCGCTTCGATGGGGAAATCTGTAAAAGCCGCCGCGTAACCGTTTTTCTCGTCAACGGTGATGTTTCTCGCCGTCGGCTTCGGAAAATCGCCCGTCGCGGTGATATATTTTTCCGGCAGATTCTTAAAATAGTCGGTGATGCTCCATTCGTCCGCCATTTGTTGTTGCGCCAACACACAAAACATTGCGGTGAAAATAAAAATCGCCGTTAGAATAATTCTTTTCAAAAACACAACTTTTTTCTCAAACATAACCTTCCAGCTGAATCTTGTTAGACTCTTTTTAATTTTTAATCAACCTTTATCGAAATTAACTTTGTTCGATTTCTTACTTAGCAAAGCCGGTCAAATTGCAGGGATCTAATTTGAAATATTCAACTTTAGGTTCGGAATCTCTGTCGGCATACAATCCGGTGACGGTCACCGACGGGGCGTTTTGAATCTGCCCTGCCTCTTTCAAAGCCTTCAGCTTAGCTTTCATTTTTATGTATATATCCGCCGTTTTCGAGTCAACTTTGTTGGAACATATGAGTTCTGTTTTTCCGTTGTCATCCGTTTGCAGCACAATGCCAAAATTATTACTTCCTGCTAAACCGAATACTTGTTTCAGTTTGCCCGTTACGCTCATCGTTCTGCCTCTGTATTTCTCATACGTTTTTTTTAGGGTCAGCCTGATACTCTTCAATCAACCGATCAGCTTTGATCATTACCGGCGACGAGTCGGTTTGTTTGGGCAATGTTTCGGCGGAATTTGTATTCACGACAGCGACCGATACGTTAGCTTCGTTGGCATTTGCAACGTTTGTCACAGTGTTTGTCTGGGTGTCTGTCGCCGAGCCGCAAGCCGCTCCGAAACAGACTGGCAAAAAAAGTAACAACGCTAAACTGACTGTTGTTTTACTAGACATAATTTTTAATCTCCTTTACTTCCTAAATTAAAATCGACGGTAAAATATTTTTGACAAAAACATTTTGTTTTCTCTTAAACCGTCGCTCCGAAATTCAATTTTCGATTTTGCGGAAACATACACCATTATCGAGTGTGGTTCTGCATTTTTTATCAAAACTCCCCTTTCCATTTCCGCAACGCTTTATCTTTTTTACACGCCGCGAGCGGTCGGGCGTAAGATTTTCTGATTTCGAGAACGTAACTGGTTTCGTAATCAACCTTCATCTGAAAACAAGCGCAGCCGAAACCGTAACTGCCGCCGAAAAAACTTTCCCATTGCCCGCGTTTGAAAGCAGGAATCTCGAAATTTTCGACTTGATAACCGCCTTGCACGCCGATTATCCATTGCCGGTCTTTGTCTGAAAGCGAATATGTGGCGGTTGTCGGATTGTCGAGCCAGCCGCAACGCGTCTCGAACTTTTTCGACTGCTGCGCGTCGGCATTAGACAATCCGAACAACATAATAAAAGCGGCGGCGATTGATTTTATTGACGAAATTTTACTGTTCATAATTTTTTTTACGGTTTGGCTTTGTTTGAAGGAACTGGCAGCAAACTTCCTTTGGTCGGCACTTTCGCCGCCGCCGCTTTTCCTGCCGGTGAAGTCCACGGCTGACCGTAGAAAAATCCCGCTTCCGGCATCGGTACAAGCCGTTTGTCCAAAATCGTGCCGCCCGTCGGAATTTCCGTTTCGACAAGGTATGCGTTCGAGAAAAGATTGACGTTGCCGTTTTGTTCGGCGTGTTTGACGGGCATTCCGTCCGCGCCGACCGTAAAACGCCAAGTTCGCAATACGTCGCCGTTTTCCCGAGATATTGCATTCCCAATTTCCCGGATATTCTTTCAAATTTGTGCGGCTCGGGTCGGCTGCCGCCGAGCCGTAGGTCAGCGGCAGCGTGGCGCGGTAAATGCGGAAACCGAAATCGTCTTCGTAAACCGGACCGCCCGCGCTGTATGGCGCGGCGAGACGGTCGCTGTAAACTTCATACGACTGGCGACCTTGATGGGTCGAGGTCGAAACGA
>CBDCJY010000010.1:0-89296 GCA_965217985.1 Pyrinomonadaceae bacterium | reverse complement strand
CGCATTGACGATTATCTTTACGGCGGAGCGAATCTTGATGACGAGTGAAGTTTTTCTGAACACCGGCTACTCGATTGCCTTGTCGGTTGAATCGGACGAACTTCACGAACGTGCCGAGAAACTAGCCGAACAGTTGGAAGCCGAGCAAACACGCCTTGTTACGACGCAAGCCATTTTGCTGGAAATTGGAAACGCTTTGTCTAAGGAGCGTTACCGTGCAGCCGCAGTTGAACTTTTTGACGCGCTTGAAGAAGACCCGTTGGTTGAAATTGTCCCGCTGACGGAAGAGATTTTTGCACAGGCGTTAGATTTGTTCCGTAGCCGCCCCGACAAAGAATGGGGTTTGGTTGACTGCGTTTCGTTTATCGTGATGCAGGAACGAGGATTAACGGAAGCCTTGACACCTGACAAACATTACGAACAAGGAGGATTCCGTGCTTTATTACGTGGCGAATGAAAACGCGCCGCCCAACTGTGGTGGTTTAATTAACAGGACACGAAACTCTCTGTAAAATGAGAATATGTGGAGAAAATACGATAATGAATTTAAGCGGCAAGCCGTCAAAAAAGTGATCGATGGACAATCGGTAGTGTCGGTGGCGCAGGAATTAGGGGTTAACGAATCGCTGATTCATAAGTGGAAGCGAGCGGCTTTCGATAACGGCAACGGTGTTCAATCAGGGAGCGAGTTAAAGGAAACACAGGAACTCAAGAAACGGATTCGAGAGTTGGAAATGGAGAACGAAATCTTAAGCGACCCGCTTCACGGTATCTTCGGGCGCGGAAGTTAGCGCGGTATCAGTTCATTGAAAGCCAAAAGAGTTTGTATCCGATTCGAGTTTTATGCCGGGTGATGAAGGTGCAGCGGTCGGCTTATTACGCATATGCCGGTCGGAAAACTTTTCGGCAAAACGATTACGCTGCACGAATTAAGGAATGTTTTGACCTGAACTGCCGCCGCTACGGATCACGCCGGATTGCGGTGAGCTTAAAGATCGGACGTTCCACCGTCCAAAAGATCATGCGGCGCGAGAATTTACGGGCGATTCAACCACGCTCATTCAAACCGCAAACGACTGATTCCAAGCACGGTTTGCCGGTTTGTGCGAACCTTTTGCAAGATAGAGCGAACGCTCCGACCGGTCAGGGTGAAGTTCCGGTCGGCGACATTACCATCTTCGTCTGCGAGATGGCACGTTTTGTTATTTGGCGTGTCTGCAAGACAAATTCACGCGCCGGATTGCCTCGTGGAAAGTGGCGGAGCGGATGACGGCGCAGCTTGTCATTGACGTTTTTCAGCAAGTACGCAGACGAGGTTTGATCAAACGAAATGCGATTATTCATAGCGATCAAGGCAGCCGATATGCGGCGGTTGAATATCGGAGATTGCTTTATATCGGTGGCTTTCGCCAATCAATGAGTCGGAAGGGTAATTGCTTGCGACAACGCGCAAGCAGAAAGTTTCTTTTCGCGCTTCAAGGCGGAATCGGTCGAAGGCGGCATTTTTGAATCGGTCGAAGATGCCAGATCAGAGGTCTTTAGCTACATCGAAGGCTATTACAATCGAATCAGACTTCATTCGGGCATAGGTTACAAAAGTCCGATACAATTTGAAAATGAGTTAAAAATCAAAAATACAAGGAGCAAAGAGAGTTTTGTGTCCTGAATAACTTGACCGTCTCAGATTGAGTCGGAGCAGTTCGGCGAGTTTGCGGGCATCGATGGCATCGTCCTTTTGTGAATCTTTGCCGATCCACGCCAAGGTGCGCGAGTGTGAAACGACAACTTCGGCGACCATCGGTTTGATAACTGACGAAACCCAATCGGCGAGTTCGCCCGATTCGAGATGAACGCGGACGTTATCGCCTAGAGCGGTAAACGCCGAGCGCAGATGCTGCTCGCCGGTCGGAATCGAGCGCGACAGTTGAAGCGAACCGTCAGCATTAATCACAGTTTGATGACAGCGGCTGGAACCCAAGTCCAAACCGACATAAATTGATTCTTGCATTGTAGAAACCTCCTTTTATACTTTAGAAGGTCAAACAATGTATTTGACTGTTAAAGAACGAGTTGGCTAAAACCGAACAAAGGCACGGCTTTCATCCTACCAATGGACGTGAGGGCGCGGGCAGCGACTTTCTTATGGACGGCTTTTGTTTAATTCGGAGTTGTGCGGCAACGGTTTTGTTCCGCCTCAACTCAATCGTTAATTTAAATATTTCTTTTTACATTTAACTCTCGTCATATTACCCATTTCCGCAATTTCCGCAATTTCCACATTAGCCAAATTCGTTTTAAGAATTTATTCTTTAATTAATGAAACTTTCCCGTCGGCGAAAGGCGCGTTTGCGGCTTTCGCGTAAAAAATTACACGCCTTTAATATCGAATTTCTGCGGCTTTTTATCAGGCTGATTCCGTCTGAAAATCAGCGCGTTTTCGGTCTGACTTTGGTGATCGGTGTGGTGTGCGGACTTTCGGCGGTGGCGTTTCATCTGGCAATTCAGTTTGCCGAACAAAATCTGATCGAACGCGCCTTGAACGCTTCGGGATATTCGTGGATTTGGCTGACGATTCTCGTTCCGGTCGGCGGCGGTTTATTGTGCGGCTGGCTTTTGCAAAATATCGTTCCCGATGCGCGGGGAAGCGGCATTCCGCAGGTCAAGGTCGCTTACACGGTCAAAGGCGGACGAATGCCGTTTCGCGTCGTGATCGGCAAATTTTTCATCGGCGCGATTCAGATCGGTTCGGGTGCGTCGCTTGGACGCGAAGGTCCGACAGTTCAGATTTGCGCCGGAATCGCCGCGCTTTTCGGGCGTTTTGCGGCTTTGTCGCGGCAAAATTTAGCGCGGCTCTTGCCGGTCGGCGCGGCGGCAGGTATTGCGGCGGCATTTAATGCGCCGATTGCGGCGGTAACTTTTACCATCGAAGAGATCGTCGGCGATCTTGACCAGACGATTCTTTCCGGCGTAGTCGTTGCGGCGGCACTTGCGGCGGTCGTCGAACGCGGCGTTTTAGGCGAACATCCGGTTTTTACCGTTCCCGGAAATTATGGTTTGCATCACGCTTCGTCTTTATTTTTTTACGGATTGCTTGGCATTGCCGCTTCATTTGTTTCGATTGCTTTCACCGATTCGCTTCTTTATTTAAGAAATAAATTTCAAAATTTGAAAGCCGTTCCGATTTGGATGCGACCGTCAATCGGCGGCGCGATCACGGGAATTTTAGCGGTTCTCGCGCTGTTATGGTTTAAAACGGCGGGAATTACGGGCGGCGGCTACGATACGCTTTCCGAAGGTCTTTCGGGGAAATTGGCGGTTCACGTTATGCTCGCGCTCTGCGTGATGAAATTAATTGCGACTGTTTCGTCGTATGCAAGCGGCGGCGCGGGCGGCATTTTCGCTCCGGCACTTTTTATCGGCGCGATGCTCGGCGGCGCGTTCGGTTTTCTCGATGTCAATGTTTTAAATCACGGCAACAACGAATTCGGCGCATTTGCGCTCGTCGGAATGGGCGCGGTTTTCGCCGGAATTATTCGTGCGCCGATCACTTCGGTTATCATTATTTTTGAAATGACGGGCGCGTATTCTTTGATTTTGCCTTTGATGCTGGCAAACGCGACTTCGTATATTTTGGCGCAGCGTTATCGTCCGAAACCGATCTACGAAGCACTGCTCGAACAGGACGGCGTAAAATTGCCTAATCATTCGAGATCGAATCAGAAAGTTTTGGAAAATATCACGGTCGGACAGACGATGAGCGCAAATCCGGTTTCGCTCAAACGATTGATGACGATTGCCGAAGCGGTAAAATTCGCGCAGGGAAATAATTATTCGGTTTTCCCCGTGGTTGATAAAAATAACCGTTATGTCGGGATGATCGGCGAAGCGCGTCTGCGGCGAATGCTCGCAGAAAACAACGGCGAAAAAACGATTGCCGAATTTATGGAAACGCGCCCGTTTATTTTGCCCGAAGCGACGCTGCTCGAAGCCGTCGTCAAAATGCACCATCTCGAATCGCGGCAGATCGTCGTCGTCAATTCAAAAAAAGAAAAGCTGCTCGCCGGACTTTTGACGATGACCGACATCGTTTTAAAACAGGCGGAAGAAAATCTGAACAATAACGATTTTGAAATTACCGTCACGCCCGAAATGAGCGCGGAAACCGAAACTCTGAAAGGTTAAATTAATCAGGTTAAAAACAAGAAGAATTTTACCCGCGAATGAACGCGAAAAAATGCGAATAAAAGACGAAAATCTTTTTTACTTTTACTTTTTGGCGAAAATTCGCGTGTATCTGCGGGCAATTATATTGATTTTCAATAACTGAAAATTTTAAATTATTAATAACAAATGCCGACAGTATTTTCACACGCGATTTTTGCGGTTATCACGGGAAAAGCCGGTTTGAAAAAATCGGTAACATTTTGGATTTGGATTCTGACCGCCGTCTGCGCGATGATTCCCGATGCGGACGTGATTTCATTTTCGTTCGGCGTTCCGTATGGAAGTATGTTCGGTCATCGCGGTTTTACGCATTCGATTATTTTTGCGGTTTTATTCGGCGCGTTTATCGCGTTTATCGTCGACCGATTTCTCGACACTCAAATTTCTTTGGCGAAACTTTTCCTGTTTTTTTCGCTCGCCGTATTTTCGCATCCGTTTTTAGATATGCTGACCGACGGCGGTTTGGGCGTTGCGCTTTTCGCGCCGTTTAGCGATGCGAGATTTTTCTTTCCGTTTCGACCGATTGAAGTTTCGCCGATTGGTCTGCGGTTTTTCAGCGGCAGAGGTTTGAGCGTGATTTTGAGCGAAATAATATTTGTCTGGTTTCCGGCGGTTTTGATTTTACTGATTGCGACGGTTTGGCGAAAATTTCGGACGAAAGAAGATGTTGAAAATTCTGCCGAATAAATTTCAAGACAAATGTTTTTCACTTTCTTCATCTTCGTTGGCTTCGGGACGCACGACATTTATCAAACTGGTCATCGCATTTAAGAGCATCAACACAATCGCAACAAGCATTCCAGACAAAATCGCCAGAAAACTTATCAGAACGTAATAGATCGTCGTAAACCAGCGGCTCGGAACCGTGTCGGCTTCCTGCAATGGAACGCTCAAAAAAAGCAGAAGCAATATTCCGCCGATCATCGAAACGGTCGCCAGTAAACCGATTTTTTCGATTCGCCTGTAAAAAAATGTGTCGAAATCGCCGTCCGCCTGATTGCTTAAACTGAGCATCGTCAGCATCAGAGCGATGATCGTCGCCGAAGCCGTAACGACCGCACTGCCAAGATAATGCGCCGAAGCAGCCGATGCTTCGAGCAGTTTGCGGGCTTCGTAACCGCTGTAAATCTGACCGATCAGCCATTGACCTGCAAGCGCGATTCCGGCGGCGAGAATCCCGCCGACCAGAGCTTTTTTACCGCCGATAAACAAAGTATTTTTGCCTTTTTGCTGATCGCTTTCGTGTGAATTTTTCGTGCCTGCTTTATTTTTCATCAGCTGTAATTATAGCGCGAAAATCCATCCGAAAAAATACTCGTTTAAAAATAGAAAAAGCGACGACTTTTTAAAGCATCGCTTTTCTCGAAAACTCGAATTTAAATTTTCTACACTTCTTTATATTCCGAATCAACATCTTCGCTCGACAGCGCAACTCGGTAATTTTTCGACTGTTTCTGTTTGGTAATCAAAAGATCGTCTTTCGTCTTCAAAAGATCGGCGCGGTTGTAAACGGAAAGCTCGAAATTATAGCCGTGCGTAATCGCGTCTTTCGGACACGCTTCGACGCAGAAACCGCAGAAGATACACCGACCGTAATCAATGTTGTAAACTTTCGCGTAACGCTCGTCGCGTCCGACGCGCTCTTCATACGGGCGCGGATCGTCAATCGCCTCGATATATATGCAGTCCGACGGGCAAGCCGCCGCGCACAGATAACACGCGACACATTTTTCCTTGCCGTTTTCGTCAACGTGCAGAAGATGCTGACCGCGATAACGCGGCTGAACCGTGATCGGCACGTCCGGGTATTGAACCGTCCATTTTTCCTTCGGAATCTGCGAAATGGTGACCGCCATTCCGGTAATGATCGCTTTGGTTGATGCGATGACATCGCTGATTATTGACATAATTTTTCGTGTTAAATCTCTTTAACGAATATATTAAAAAGCCCGCCTCTGTGCAAATTTGAAGCGGGACTTTAAAGAATTGAATGACGGATTTTACCTCGGAAGTGCAATTGTCCCGAGCAGATATAAAATGTCGGTAACAATTCCGATTAAGGTCATAACTGCGCCGATTCCGATTCCGGCTAAAGCTAATCCGCGACCGCCGTATTCATTAGGATTTTTGTCAGCTTTGTTCTTAGCCATAAATCCAGTTACGATGGCTGCAATCCCGAAAACTATAAATCCGCAACAGGGAATACTGAGAATCCCTAAAACGAGCGAAATGATTGCTAGTGTTTTGTTTTCACCCTTGATTCCTGTCGGCGGCGGCTGAAGCGGCGTGTTCGAGCCGATTTCCTGATTTTGCCAGTTTTGATCCGGCGGCGAAGGCGGTGTCCAACTCTGTTCCGCCATCTGTTGATTTCCCTGCGCGACTTCATCGGCAAAAGGCGTGTTTAAGGCTTCGGCTTTCGCTTCTTCGACCTTAAAATCCATCGGCTCGAACGGCGGCGGTGTCGGCGTATTATAACTCGGCGGTTGTTGTCCGAACGGCGACGAAACCGGCGAATTAAACGGATTGTTGTCAGATGTTTTCGGCTGACCGAAATCGCTCGGAAGCGGTTGTTTGTCGAACGAAGGCGTTTCACTGCCGAACGGCGATTTGGGCGCGGAAGAACCCGAAGACGGCGCGTTTCCGAAATTCGGCGGCGACAAATCAGGTTCGTTAAATTTCGGCGGTTCGGGCTGTGCCATTAAAGTATCGGCATCGCTCGGTTTTTTTTCAGCAGGCGAATCCAAAGAACCGGAAGAAAACGGCGGCGGAATAGGTTTTGCCGCCGATTCGCCGAACATATCCTTGCGCTCCGCTTCGCTGACAACCATCGTTTTCATCGAACTGCTGTCATCGGAAATATCCAAAAGATCATCGTTCTTTTCCAGATTTAAAGAATCATCTTTCGGCATCGCCGACATTATTTCATCCTTGCTGGCGACCATCGTCGCATACGGATCGGGCGGCGGCGCATCGGCGACGAGTAATGTGCCGTCGGTTTGACAAAATTTCAGATTATCGTCGTATGTTTTCTGGCAAGTCGGGCATTTTTTCATCGTGTTTTCTTCCCTCGGTTTAAAAGTTTTAGGCAGTTAGTAAAAAGTTGCAGACGGTTTCGGGAAAGACTGTTTGCCGAAGAAAAATGACAAACTGCTCTGAAACAATCTGCAACTTTTATATCCTTATATTTAAACTAATTCAAGTTTGCTGAAAAAATATGCGATCTCGATTGCCGCATTTTCGTCCGAATCCGAACCGTGAACGGCATTTTCGCCAATCGAACCGGCGAAATCTTTCCGCAAAGTTCCGCTCTCAGCTTCCGCCGGATTCGTCGCGCCCATCAGATCGCGCCACGCTTTGACCGCGCCGTCTTTTTCCAATGCGAGAACGATGCACGGACCGCTCGACATAAATTCCGTCAATTCGCCGAAAAACGGACGTTCCGCGTGAACCGCATAAAAACCTTCGGCTTGCTTTTTCGACTGATGAATAAGTTTCATCCCGCGAATCGTAAACCCGTTCGACAAAATTCTGTCAACAATTTTTCCCGTATGCCCTTTCGCCACCGCGTCGGGCTTGATAATTCCAAATGTTAAATTGCTCATTGTTTATTTATTTTTCCTCGTTATTAATTATCGGAGTCGGAATCGCATATAAAGCAATGTCCAAATTCATTGATTGATTTGATCCCATTCGATAGTCTTTTATTTTATATGTTTTATGACCGGAAGCCTCAAACTCAATATTGTAAATCCCTTCAGGCAAACTTATTTTATACAAACCGTTTTCGTCCGTTTCGGTGTTAAATTTTTGTTTATTGCCGACAAATTTAATCTTCGCTTTTGATATAATTGCACCCAACTGATCTGTTACTGTTCCAGATAAAAAATATTGGTTTGTGTTTTGGTGGTTCGAAAGAATAATCTCCTTTGGCTTTCTTCTCTCGCTATTATCCTCGCCGTATAAATCACCGTTACAATCAGAACAATATCCAACTTCTAAATTAGCGTCAAAAGTTTTTTCGAGTAAAGATGAATTTTCAAAGTTAATAACTCTCAATATTTTGAATCCATTTTTATGAAAAATTATTGTATATTCTCCAAACGGAATAGACAGTTTATAAAGACTATTTTCATCAAAAGTGGCTTGAAATTTTCGACCGTCTTTATTCTCGGCTGTAACTTCTGTTCCTATAATTACCGCTTTTTCCGAGTCGAAAACCATTCCGCTCAAAATAAACATTTTTTCAGTATTTTGAGCATTCGCCGCAACAACCAAACAAAACATCAAAACTAAAATCTGCAAAACTTTCATACTTACCTCAATTGAATAATTCTTTTAGTTCTGATGAGATGCGCGTCGGTTTCGATGTTTCGCGGTCAATGTCTATATTTTTCTAAAACGATGCTTTCCTGCTTCTATTACAACAAATGCCGACTTTAATTCCGTTTCTTCATACAAGTTCAAAACTCTTTCGAGTTCGGTGTGAACTAAATCAATGTTTGAAGGCAAAATCCGCAAATATAAAACGCCTGAACGAATTTCTTTGACAAAAACCAGATTTCCGTAATCGCGGTCGCGTGTCACAAATATTCGATTTAACTCAATCGCTTTGTTCAAGTTTTCTTCGTCGGTTGCCCTTGCCATTCCGAGTTCGGCAACGCGCACGACATCGTAATTCAAACCGATTAAAAATCGTGACCGTCAATTCATAAACATCCTGGTCGAGCAGAAGTCTCACGCCGCAATCCTTATATCTTCCGCCGCAATCATCGCAATCGCGTAATCCATACAAGCCTTGATGTCTTCGATCTCAAGGTCTGGATAATAATCTTGCCTGATTTCGGTAAAACTCAAACCTTCGTTTATTAATTCGAGAACACTTTGCACGGTGATCCGCGTTCCCGTGATGCAGGGTTTGCCAAAATGAATATGCGGATTTATCGAAATTCTCTGATTCATAATTTTTCACCTGTCAGCAAGTTTATCATCTCCGGTGTGATGCGCGTCGGTCTGGATGTTTGGCGGTCAATCAAACACCAGTTGCTTTTTGCTTTACAGAGCAAATCCGCGCCGCGTTTTATTTCCGTGAATCTTTCCCAACTGATGCGCGTTGGTTCGCCGACATAAGTTTCGACCGTGATTTCATCATTTTCAAACGCCTGTTTTTTGTAATCAATCTCGTGACGAATCACCATCCACGAAAAATTTTTCTGCATTTCGTCCGACGCTTTGGAAAACCAATGCGCGACCGCGACATCCTGAATCCAGCGAACATACGCGACATTATTGACGTGACCGTTTGCGTCAATGTCGGCGGCGGAAACGCGGAAAGAATGTGAAAATTTCATTTTCTTGAAAACTGCAAAACCGCGAAACACACAAAATACGCTAAAATAACTAATAAAAACTTTTGTGTATTTCGCGTGTTTCGCGGTTTAAGTTCTTACGCGGACGTTTTCGAGCCGAGCAGTTCCTGAATCGCTTTGCCGATGTCGGCGGGCGATTCGACGACTTTGATTCCGGCTTCGGTTAAGGCTTTCATTTTTTCCGCCGCCGTTCCTTTGCCGCCGGAAATGATTGCTCCGGCGTGTCCCATTCTTCTTCCGGGAGGCGCGGTTTGTCCGGCGATGAAGGCGACAATCGGTTTCGTCACGTTTTCTTTCGCATATTCAGCCGCGTCTTCTTCGGCAGTTCCGCCGATTTCGCCGATCATTATAATCGCGTCGGTTTCGTCGTCTTCCTGAAAAAGTTTGAGCGCGTCGGTGTGATTCGTGCCGATAATCGGATCGCCGCCGATGCCGATTGCCGAAGATTGTCCCAAGCCTAAAGCGGTTAATTGTCCGACCGCTTCATACGTCAGAGTTCCGCTGCGGGAAACAACGCCGATGCGACCTTCTTTGTGAATATGTCCGGGCATAATTCCGATCTTGCATTTTCCGGGCGAGATTATTCCCGGACAATTCGGTCCGATCAAGCGTGTTTCTTTGCCGCTCAGATATTCTTTAACTTTAATCATATCGGCAACGGGAATGCCTTCGGTGATGCAGACGACGAGCGGAATTCCGGCATCGGCGGCTTCCATAATCGCATCGGCGGCAAACGGCGGCGGAACATAGATCACCGAAGCGTTCGCATTCGTTTCTTTAACGGCTTCGGCGACCGTATTAAAAACGGGAACGCCTGTCGAAGACTGTCCGCCTTTTCCGGGCGTGACACCGCCGACGACATTCGTGCCGTATTCGATCATCTGTTTCGTGTGAAAAGTTCCTTCCGAACCCGTGATTCCCTGAACCAAAAGCCGCGTATTTTTATCTACTAAAATGCTCAAAACTATTCTCCTAAATTGTTATTTATCAAAAAGAAAAAAGTATATCACGGCATTGAAACGCCGTCATCCTGACGGCAAGATTGCACGAACAATCTTAAACGTGCAGTAAAAAATCAATTTTGACGAAAAACCACACTCATTTTGAACGCGCGACGCATTCATTGCCGTCAAGATAACGGTGTTTCAAATTTCTTTGAACATTCGCAAAAATTTGAGCGTAACAAATCTTGTCTGAAATTATCCGGCAAATTCTAATTCTTCAAATTCGGTTTTTATGAGGCAGTTATATTCATTTTACTCGGACGCTTTTTTTATTGCCGTCAAATCAATTTTCGAGCATAAACTTCGTGCATTTCTGACTCTGCTCGGAGTAATTATCGGCGTTGCGTCGGTCGTCGTCGTCGGTGCTTCGATCAGCGGTCTGAATTCTTATGTGATGGAAAAAATCACGAAAGTTCTCGGCGCAAATCATTTTATGATGGCGCGGATGGCGTTTAGCGGACAGATGAGCGAAACCGAATACGAGCGCGTTAATAAGCGTAATAAAAGAATCGAGTGGGAAGAATTCGAATATATCAGAGAGCATTGCCAGATGTGTTCGGAAGTCGGTGCGGCGAAACAGACGCGCGATGATCTGAATCAGAACGGAATCGAGATGCCTTCGACGCGTATCAACGGCGTAACGTCGAATATGCAGATCATCGAAGACAAAACCATCGTCGAAGGTCGCTTTATTTTCGAATCCGAAGTCGAACGCTCGGCAAAAGTATGCGTTATCGGAACGGATGTCAAAGATAAGTATTTCCCGAACGAAAGTCCGATTGGAAAAACGATAAAACTGCGCGGCATTCCGCTGACGATTGTCGGAATGGAAGAAAAACGCGGTTCGATGTTCGGCGATTCGCAAGACCGAATGATTTATATTCCCGTTACATTGCATTTGCAATTATTCGGTTGGGGCGACGGCGTGCAGATTCACGGCAAAGCCGCCAAACAGGAATATCTCGATTTAGCTATCGAAGATGCGCGTCTGAATCTGCGAAACAAACGCAAGCTCATCGGCAGTGAAGAAGACACTTTCGGTGTCGTCAATACCAAAGATTTAGCCGGACAAGTTGACCAATTTACCAACGTGATTGCGGCGGTCGTTGTCCCGATTACGATGATTACATTGCTCGTCGGCGGCATCGTCGTGATGAATATTATGCTCGTCTCCGTAACGGAAAGAACTTTTGAAGTCGGTCTGCGAAAAGCACTCGGCGCGACGAAAAAGCAGATTCTTTTACAGTTTTTAATCGAATCGGCTCTGCTCTGCGTTCTCGGCGGAATTTTAGGATTGATTTTGGCTTTCGGTGTTACGACGCTGATTACTTACGCGCTGGAAATTGTAATGGTCATAACAATTACATACGTCATTATCGCCGTCGGAGTGTCGAGTTTGATCGGAATCTTAGCCGGACTTTATCCGGCGTGGAAGGCGGCAAAATTAGACCCGATTGTTGCACTGACACAAAATTAAAAAACGGTAAACGGTAAGTGGTAAATGGTAAATAAAAACTTCAGTTTCACTAACATCAGCCATTTACTATTAATAAAGTTATGAATTTATCCGGTTCACTGCCGAAAGAAGTTTTGCGAATGGCACTCGACAGCATTTTTTCGCACAAATTTCGTTCGTTCTTAACAATTTTGGGAATTGTCGTCGGCGTATTTACGGCAATCGTCGTTTCGGCGATTTTGCTCGGTTTGCGTCAGAGCATCGTCACGATGATCGAAGAATACGGCACGAATAATATTTACGCCTTTCATCTTTCGACGGGTTTCAGCGATGCTAACCGCGATGAGCGAACGCGAAAACCTTTGACCGAAGAAGATGCGGACGCGATTCTCGCACAGTCGAGTGCGGTCGAAGACATCGCGCTCGTCGCTCCGGGAATCGGCAATTTCGGTAAAAGTTTCGATGACAATATGATCTATGAAGGCAGAAATTACCGGCGCGCTTCGACCGACGGCGTAACGCCGAATTATCAGGCGATTTCAAATATGGTGTTGCGTGAAGGTCGTTTTATAACGGAAAACGACAATCAACAGCGCAGAAATGTTCTGGTCATCGGTGTTAATGCGGCGGAAGCTCTGTTCCCGTTTGAAAACTCGAAAATCATCGGCGAACAGGTGCGGATGAACGGTCAGATGTGGGAAATTATCGGCATTATTCAAAAACGAAAGGCAAGTCTGTTCGGCGAAAACGAAGAAGACAGCAAAGTTTTTATGCCGATCAGAACCGCCCGTAAGGTCGCGCCGCAGAGAGATTATATTCTCCATATTATCAAAGCGAAAAACGGACAAATTCAAACCGCGCTCGAAGACTCCGAAATGGTTTTGCGCGGGCGGCGCGGCGTAAAATTCGGCGAACCGAACAATTTCGACATCAAAACCGCCGACGCATTTATCGAACAATTCGATTCGGTCGTCGCCGGAGTCGGTCTGGCGGCGATTGCGATTTCGTGTCTCGGTTTGCTCGTCGGCGGAATCGGCGTGATGAATATTATGCTTGTCTCAGTTACCGAACGCACGAAAGAAATCGGAATCAGAAAAGCACTCGGCGCAACGCGCGGCGCGATCGTTCTGCAATTTTTGCTCGAAGCGATGACCTTGACGTTTTTCGGCGGCGTGATCGGTGTAATGCTCGCCGTCGGGATTTCAAAACTCGTAATGCTTCTCATTCCGTCACTTCCGGCTTCCATCGAATTGCCTTTTATCTTTTTCGCGCTCGGCGTATCGGTCGCCGTCGGTTTGATCTTCGGCGTTTTGCCTGCCAGAAAAGCGGCAAAATTAGACCCGATTGAATGTTTGAGATACGAGTGAAACTCTCTAATTTGCGATTGTATAATCAGTGATAAATTAAACTACTGCTTCGGTTTCGATGTGATAATTTTTACTTTCGGCTTCTTCTATATAGAGCTGCGCTTTGTCCGCGTCCAGCGGTTTAGAAAAAAGAAAACCTTGACCTAATTCGCAACCTTGTTCTTTGAGCGTCGAAAGTTGTTCGGTGTTTTCGATTCCTTCAGCGACGACGAGCATTTTCAGGTTTTTCGCCAGTTTGACAATCGTGCTGACGATCTCGAATTTTTCATTGCTTTCCATCATCTGATTGATGAATGAACGGTCAATTTTCAGAAGATGAAAGGGAAGTTGGTGAAGATACCGAAGCGATGAATAGCCTGTTCCGAAATCGTCCAAACTCCAGCGAATACCGAGCTTGTGGAGTTTTTTCATCGTTTGGACAGTAGTTTCGCTATTTTGCATTAATTCGCTTTCGGTGATTTCCAATCTCAGACAATTCGGGTTCAATCCGGTTTTTTCGAGCGCGTCGGCAATTTGATTTGCCAGATCGGATTGCGAAAATTGTTTGGCGGAAAGATTAACGCTGATGGATAAATGCGACGATTGCGGATTATTTTTGTGCCAATAATTCATCTGACGACAACTTTCACGCAAAATCCACGCGCCGAGCGGATGAATCAAACCGTTTTCTTCCGCTACCGGAATAAATTCTCCCGGATATATCAAACCGCGTTGCGGATGTCGCCAGCGCACGAGAGCTTCAAAGCCTTTTAGCGTATTATTTTCAAGAATAATTATCGGCTGATAATGGATTTCAAATTCCCCTCGGTCGAGTGCGCGGCGCATTTCGGTTTCCAGTAAAAGCTGTTTGGAAGCCTCTTCGTGCATTGTCCGGTCAAAGATTTTAAATTGTGCTTTACCGTTCGATTTTGCCTGATACATTGCAATATCTGCATCGCGCAGCATATCTTCGGCGCGTTGATGTCCGGTCGTGCTGAGAGCGATGCCGATGCTGGCGGTCATAAATATTTCCCGTTCCTGCAAGTTGAACGGCAATTTCAAATCTTCTAAAATTCTTTCGGCGACGAGTAATGCTTCATTCGCGTTGACGAGTTCATTGAGCAATATGACAAATTCGTCGCCGCCGAGACGTGCGACCAGATCGCCCGTGCGCGTCGAAGATGCGAGTCGTTTGGCGATCTGTCTGAGCAGTTCGTCGCCTTCGGCGTGACCGAGACTGTCATTAATAATTTTGAAACGGTCAAAATCCAAAAATAAAACGGCGTATTGATTGCTGTGCGGACTTCTGCGCCGTTCGATGGTCATTCGCAGATGATCCATAAACAGAGCGCGATTGGCGAGTCCGGTCAGAGTGTCGTGAAAAGCATCGTGCAGTAATTGATCTTCGGCGCGTTTGCGTTCCGTAATATCGGTAAATACGCCCATCGTGCCGCTGATTTGCCCATCGTCATTAATCAGCGGCGCACCGCCGACAATAACATAGATCAATTCGCCGGATTTTTTTTTCAATTTTAATTCGTAATCGCCTACGACACCTTTGCGGCGTTTGATGTTAGCTTCATCGAGAGTTTTATGATCTTCCCCATCAAAAAGGAAATCATAAGTCGTCTTGCCGAGAATCTCATCGGTTTCGTAGCCGAGCATAGTGCAAAAACGGTTATTGACAAATTCGACTGTTTCGTCAGGACTGACTTGAATTAATCCTTCGCTCATACTGTCGAGCAAAGTTCTGATCTTGTTCTCGCTTTTCTTCAGAGCCTTTTCCGCGTGTTCACGTTCGGTAATGTCAATCGCTACGCCGCCGACAAATCTTTTCCCGTATGAGTCCTTCATCGGAAATTTAAAAGACAGCCACGAACGATGTTCTCCGTCAGGCAACGGAATTATTTCGATCAGCTGAACGGCTTTGTCTTCTCTAATAACTTGCAGATCGTTTTCGATTACTGCTTGCGCCTCTTCCTGCGGCATTAATCCGAAAGCCGATTTACCGAGCAATTCACGTTTTTTTATGTTAAAGATGTTCTTCATCGTTTCGTTAAAATAAACGTAACGACCTTCTTCATCTTTCATAAATGCAACCGCCGGACTGTTATTCATAAACAGGCGAAACCTTTCTTCCGATTCGCGTAAAGCGGTTTCTACTTGTTTTTGCTTGTGAATATCGGAATTCGTGCCGAACCATTTGACGATGTTGCCGTCCGCGTCCAGTCCGGCGGTGGCACGACCTTGATGCCATAAATACTCGCCGTCACTATTTTTCAGACGAAACTCGACATCATAATCTTCGCCCGTGCTAAGCGAATTATTCCATTTTTCGAGACATTCTTGTAAATCGTCCGGCTGAATGAAATTTTGCCAGCCGTCACCGATAATTTCCTCGTTTGTTTTCCCGAAATAATTGAGCGTTCTTTGATTTACATAATCCAATTTGCCGTCGGGTCGTGCCGTCCAGACCTGATGTTTGATTTCTTCGCTGAGAAAGCGATATTGCCACGCGCTTTGTTGTAATGCGTTTTCAATTTCAAGGCGTTCGGTAATATCGCGCATTACGCCCGTAAAATATTTTCCGTTATCGGTTTCCAGAAAGCCGAGCGTAAGTTCGAGTGGAAATATTCTTCCGTCTTTGTGAAGCCCATCTATTTCGACGATTTTTCCGATGGCAAGTGAATTTCCGTTTTCCAAATATTGCAGTGTTTCCGCAAACTGCGTCTGACGATAGCTTTCCGGCAAAATAATCGAAAACAGCTGCCCCGAAATTTCCCGTTCGTCATAGCCGAAAACTTTTTTTGCACCATCGTTCCAAAAAACGATAGTGCCGTGAGAATCGAAAGAAACAATCGCATCTTCGACCGAATTTGTCACCGACAACAGATGCCGTTCGGTTTCGGTTAGTTCGCTTTTCGGATTTCGTGTGACGTGAAAGTCTAATTGTGTGGACGCAATCGCACCACCTTTTTCACCAAACTCTTCCGCCGGACAAGAGGGAAGTGCCGGAAAATCTTCGGATGAAATTGAGTTTTCGTTTTCCGATTCTTCAGAAAATACAGGAGGTTGCGATTTCATATTTTAATTATTTCAAAACAATTAAGATCGTAAATCCGAGATTGATTGTTTCAGTTTTTTGGAAAACGAGACGTGAAAGTCTTATTTTAAAATCTTCAAGCTGATTAAGAAACTTAAATTGCTCAAAATAGAAGTGCAAAAAACAAGAATTAATTCTAAAATTTTTCATTCCAAATTTTTAACTCGTTTATGCAAACTAATTCGTCATTCGAGTTGTTTAAAATTTGAAACGGAAATTCGGATTCCTTTGTTATAAAAAAATGATTGTTGAGGTAGAACTATGAATGATTTTTCAAGTAAATGCGGCTTGTCAAAAAAGACAGGCTGAAAACATTTTACATATTCAGACTCATTTTGTAAACTGATTTTTTGTTCTTTCCCTTAAACATAAAACGAGTTAAGCATATTTCCGGTCTTTATTTCCGAATAGTTCGTTTAAAATTAATCTTTCAAACAATCATTCGCCTCGCGCGGAAATTTTATCGTAAAAGTCGTGCCGTAGTCGCGGTTCGACTCGACCGAAATTTCGCCTTTATGCGCCTCGGTAATTTGTTTGACGATATATAATCCCAATCCGAGACCGCCTGAGTTTAATTTTGCTTCATTGTTTTTCGAGCCGCGCCAAAAAGGTTGAAACAAATTTTCCCTCATTTCTTCGGAAATCAGATTGCCTTGATTATTAACCTGTAAAATTACGCGGTCGGTTTCGCCGATCAGGTTGACTTTGACGGGCGCGTCGCGCCGACCGTAATTTAGTGCGTTACTAATCAGATTGCTCAAAACCTGTCCCATTCTGCCTTCGTCCCATTCGCCGTCGCATTGATCTTCGGCGTAAAATTCGATTTTTCTCTGCGGATTGGCAACCCGAAATTCTTCGACGATCATCGCGCAAACGTCGCGCAAGTTGGATGTTTTTCTGGCGATAGAAAAGTTTTCACCGCGAACAATCTGTGTTGTATCGAGCAGATCGTTAATAAGATACTGCATCCGGCGTGCGGCGCGTGTGATTTTTTCTGAAAGTTCGATTCGGTCGGTTTCGGAGATGTTTTCTTGTTTTTGTAAGGTCGAAGCCATCAAAATCGTATTCAGCGGATTTCGCAGATCGTGACCGAGAATACTCATAAAACGGTGCTGCGATTCGGATTTCGCCATCGCCGTCTTCAAAATTTCTTCGCGTTCGGTAAATTTTTCATCGGCTTCGAGTTCGTATGTGATGAGATCGGACATCAATTCGAAAATCTCGAAATTTTTCGGCGTAAGTTCAGCCGGACGCGAATCGAAAGCGCAGAGCGTCCCGAAAAGTTCGCCGTCGGGACGAAAAACGGGAACACCGATAAAACTCTCTATTTTGTAAGTTTCATAAGCCGGATGATGTTTGAATAAACCGTCTTTTCCGGCGTGATTGATGAGCAGCGGAGCGACCGTTCCGCGAACATTTTGTCAATAAGTCGTCGCCATATCGAGTTGATCGCCGCATTTCAGACCGAATTCCGTCTCGTCAATGACGGCGGCGGCTGTCCATTTGTTATCGGTTAAACTTGAAACGACCGTTGCGCGCATTCCGGTCGCGCGGCTTAAT
Source organism: Pyrinomonadaceae bacterium (assembly GCA_965217985.1). GTDB lineage: Bacteria > Acidobacteriota > Blastocatellia > Pyrinomonadales > Pyrinomonadaceae > DATHTS01. The sequence continues at coordinate 71,237 of CBDCJY010000010.1, read as the reverse complement.
GTCTGCAAAATCGTCTGAATTGCGCCGATTCGATTGATCGCGGAAATGTCTTTTTCAACTGCTGTTGCCTGCATATTTTTTAAGAAAATTTACTGTCTGTTGATCGCGTAAAAAAATCGACTAAAACGATTTTTTTATCAAAAATTAGTTGAATGAAAACTAACTTCAGCGTTGATGTCTCACACCCGCAAAAATATAAAAAAGCGAGTTGGGCGAATTGAAACTCTTGCCGTTGTCGAAAATAAAATTCATTGCGACGATCATCGGAACATTGCCGTTTTTCGTGCCTGTCACCCGCGCCGTCGTATTTTTGCCGGATTTTATTTCATTTAATTTCGGCAGATTAAAAGACGATTCGACCGTGTAACCTAAATTTTCAAGCAGTTTGACGCTTTCGTTATATGACAGTTGAAAATTCAAACCGAGCGTCTGCCATTTATCGGGCATTATATCGAATTTAAAAATGCCGAGTGAATCCACGACATTTTCGTTCATCCAGAAATCTTTTCCGGCGAGCGTGTAATAGATTTTCTGTTCGCCGTTTTTTTCGTCGGTGTAAATATTGCGCTTGCCGCCGAGCAGTTTCATTTGAGATTCGGTCGTCTGTCCCGGAATTACGTTATTAAGCGGAAAAAGATCATCCTGCGCCGCAGAATCGTTATTCGGTCTGGCTTTAACCATCAGCGAATCGTAAATACTCGTGCTGTTGCCGTCAGTTTTATTCGTCTTGGATTTCTGCGAATTTGTTTTTGAAGATGTAATTTTATTCGCTTCTTTAGCAGCGGTTTGTCTGACGGTTTTGCCTTTTTTAATAACGGTTTTTGCTGCCGGACGAATTACTTTCGGAATCATACACGGATCGAGTCCCGCCGGACCGCACTGCGCGAAAACATTTTTCGAACCGCTCAAAATGCAGACCAACGTAAATAAAAATACTAACGTAAAATTTCTCATAACTTTTTAATTGATGTCTTTCGCACAACGAAAACCCGTGCGTGAATAATTTTCCGCGCCGGTCGCCGCCCAGCCGATGCGATAAGTTGTCGTTGCAAAGTCTTTGGTTGCTTCAAAACTTCCGCCGCGAATCGTTTTTAAATTAGTTTTTCCGGCAAACGCTTCGGGCAGTTTGCCGTTCGGATACGCTTTGAAATCGCTTGCCGTCCATTCCCACGCATTACCGGACATATCGTAAATACCGAACGGCGACGCGCCTTTATATTTTCCGACTTCGGCGAAATCCTGTGAACCGACATTCGCGTCTTCGGTTTTCCAATCACTGCCCCAAGGATAAATAAAATTTTCCGTGCCGCGTGCCGCAAATTCCCATTCTTCTTCGGACGGCAAACGCTTTTCCGCCCATTTCGCATAATCGTTTGCGTCATTCCAGTCAATACCGACGACGGGAAATGTCGCCTGTCCGCCGGCAAAACTTCCATTTTTCCAATCGCTCGGCGTTTTATGATTTGTCGCTTTAACAAATTCGAGATAATTTTCGTTCGTTACTTCGTAAATGTCCATAAAAAACGGTTTGACGAAAACTTTATGCGCGGGTTTTTCGGCTTCGGATTTGCCGTCGTCGCGTCCCATCGTAAAATCTCCGCCGGAAACATAAACCATTTTTTCGGGCGCGTTCGGAATGCCGTTTTCGGCTTTGTTTGGAGAATTCGAATTTGCGGCATTTGCAGCTTCCGACGATTTTTCGCCGGCAAACTTCCAGATCAGAAAACCGATTAACGATAAACCGATCAAGCCGCCGATGATTGCGGCGTAAATTCCGACACTTTTCTTTTCGGAAAGCGAACCGCCTGTTTTGTGATGTTTGAGGTCTTCACCGATCTTTAAGAGTTCGGCTTCGCGGTCTTCGACTTTTTGTTTTTCCGATTCCTGCCAATTAACGGTTTTCTCGATTTTTTCGCCGCCGGTTTTATCAACATCATAAAGTTGAGTTTTATCAACGATATTTTTGGTTTTATCGAGCGGAAAAATAGTTTTTTGGTCGTTTTCAAAATTTTTCAATTCGACGGTTTTTTCAGCTTGAATATTCTTTGAATTTTCGTCAGAGAATTTCAAAACAGTTTCGTCCGAATCGTTTTGTGAAATATCGAAATCCGCGACTGTTTTTTCGATTGATTCGTTCGTCAAAACGAGCGTTTTCAAATCGGTCGGTTTAATGTTTTCGATTTTTTCGGTCGAACTATGTTTTTGCTCTATTTCGCCGATATTTATTTTGTGATCGCCGCTTTTTAAATTATAAATCGCGCGTTCGACCGCCAGACGCATTTCGGTCGCGGTCTGAAATCTTTTGTCCGGGTTTTTTTGCAGAGCATTTTCGACAATCGCGCGAAGTTCCGGTCTGATATAACCGGGCAAAGATTTCGGTTCGTCTTCCTGAATTTTTTTTATCAAAAGCCACAAAACTTCGTCTTCGTAAGGCTGTCCGCCGGACAGCATTTCATACAAAATAACGCCCGCCGACCAAATATCGGTCTGCGGTGATTTGCTCCCGTTAAAGGCTTCGGGCGACATATACGCCGGACTTCCGATTGGTTTGGTCGAAAGCGTTCCGCTCGAAACGATGCGCGAAATTCCGAAATCGGTAATACGCGGAAAATTTTCCTGCAACAGAATATTATCGGGTTTGAGATCGCGGTGAACGATGTCGCGTGAGTGCAGATGTTCGATGCCGTGCAAAATGCCGCGCATCATTTCGAGTGCGTCTTCGTCCGACGAAGCCTTGCCGCCGTTTTGTTTGAGCCAACCTCCGAGCGAACCGCCGCCCGCAAATTCGCTGACGATAATGATGTGATTATCCGTGACGAACATATCAATCACCGACATCACGTTCGGATGACCGCTCGCCTTGATCCAAGTTCCGACTTCGGCTTCGGCGGCTTTTAAGTTTACTTCGTCGCCGAGATTGGAGAGAAATTTCAAAGCGTGACTGACACCGTGCGCGGAAAATTGCAATTTTTTTTCAGCCAGCCAAACCTCACCGAATTGTCCTCGACCGAGAAATTTTACGAGTTGATAACCGCCGACTGAATCGTCTTTTTCAAGCATTTAATTTTAGTGTAAAAAAAAAATTGAAGATGAAACCACCGCAAATGTTACATCTTTTATTTATTTAAGGTCAATGATTTAACGGCAGTAGAGATTTTTAGAAGTGAAATTTAATTTTCCGCCTCAAAATCAACTTTGTCGTAGATGTCTTCCATCGTCAGAGTGCAGTCAATCGAACCCAAAATAATTTCGGCTTCATCACCGATAAAATCGCGCAATAGCCAAGTGTCGTCAGATTTTTTCGTATAACGTGCAACGCGCTTTTTGTCCTGCCAAATCAGAACATAGTCCTGCAAAGATTCGATTGTCCGGTAATTTTCAAATTTTGCGCCTTTGTCGTAATCGGCAGTCGAAGGTAAGAGAATTTCGACGATCAAAACCGGATTCAAAACCGTATCCAGATGCGCTTTTTCCAAAAATTTCGGTTTACCGCAAATCACCAAAACGTCAGGATAAGTAAAAAGTCCCGTTTTTGGAATATGAACGCGCAAATCCGATTGATAAGATTTGCACGGACGTTTTTTTAATTTCAAATGTAAAGTTGCATTTATGTTAGAGGAAATATTAGCGTGTTCCTCGCTTGTTCCAGCCATATCGAAAATTTCCCCTTCAAAATATTCGTGTCTTTCAAACGCGGCACGTTCAATTTCCAGATATTCTTCGGGTGAAATATATTTTTTCTTTGGCAAAGCGGTCATCACAAATTCAATTTACATCAAAAATTATTCCAGTTCAATAATCTGTTCGTATTGCGGAACGACGACTTGCCAGCCGAATTCGTCGCGGATGTGCTGTGCCATCGCTTCGGCTGAATCGGGTTCGCCGTGTGTCGTAAAAACGGTTTTCGGCGTGTTTTTCAAACCGTGAAGCCAACGCAGAACGGTTTTCCAATCGGCGTGTGCCGAAAAGCCTTCGACGCGCTCGATGTGACAGCGGACGGGAACGTGGCTTTTCATTATTCTAACTTCGCGTGCGCCGTCCTGAATTTTGCGTCCGGTCGTTCCCGCAGCTTGATAACCGACGAAAATCAAGGTCGCATCGGGATCGGGCAAAATCCGAATCGCGTGATGGAGAACGCGCCCGCCGGTCAACATTCCCGACGCGGAAATGATAATTCTCGCGCCTTTCATATCGTTGACTTTTTTCGATTCTTCGCGGCTCGAAGTCGTTGTCATCCAATCGGTGCGAAGCGGATGAACTTTTTTCGCCAAGATCGAAGCATATTCTTCGTCGTGTTCGCTCGACCAGCGATTGTAAACCTGCGTCGCCTTTGCCGCCATCGGCGAATCAACGATGACGGGCATCGAAGGGATTTTTTTATCGTCTTCGAGTTCGCGGATCATATATAAAAGTTCCTGCGTTCTGCCGACGGCGAAAGCCGGAATTAAAATCGCGGAATTGCGTTTGTAAGCCTCGTTGATGATTTCCGCAAATCTGACATCGGACGTAACTTCGCCGTGCAGTCGGTCGCCGTAAGTTGATTCGCACATTAAGTAATCGCATTCCGGCGGCGTTGCCGGATCGCGCAAGATCGGCTGATCGTAATGACCGAGATCGCCGGAGAACAGAAATTTTATCGAATCGCCGTTTTCGCGTGCTTTTTTCATTTCGACCAAAACCATACTCGCGCCGATGATGTGTCCGGCGACGGTAAAACTCGCCGTGATGCCGTCGCAGATTTCGACAGGTTTGCCGTCGTTCGGAACAGGGAAAAGCTGTTCGACGGCGGCTTTTGCATCGTCTTCGTCGTAGAGCGGAAGCGCGGGACTGTGTTTCGTCAGATTATGCCGATTGCGGTATTCGGCTTCTTCTTCCTGTAATCTGCCGGAATCGGCGAGCAGAATTTTCATCAGATCGCCCGTTGCCGACGATGTGAAAACTTTGCCTTTGTAACCGAGTTTGACGAGGCGCGGCAAATATCCGGTGTGGTCAATATGCGCGTGCGTGATGATGACGGCATCAATTTTCGACGGATCAAACGGCGGATCATTCCAGTTTCGTTCGCGCAGTTCTTTCAAACCCTGAAAAAGTCCGCAGTCAATCAAAACTTTTTTGCCGTTCGATTCCAGAAGATATTTCGAGCCTGTTACAGAACCGACTCCGCCGTAAAATGATATTTTTGCCATTGTTTTCTCCAGTTATTTTTCCAGTCGCTTTAATTTTCTATTAACTCAACCGAAAATCAAAATTCAACTTGAAAAATAAATCCGTCAGGCTGAGTTTTATCTTTTATAAATGCTTTAGTTGAATTAGAATATCTCTGGAAAATTATTAAAACTATGAAAAACTACTTCTTAAAAACGCTACCTGTTTTTTTACTTGTTTTTGTTGCGTTGGGCTGTTCGGCGATCAGCAAGATCAAACAAAAAGTCGAAGAAGCGCAAACACCGAAAGTTCTCGAATGCACGGATCGAAAATGCCGGATGACCGTGCCGGGAAGTTGGAAAACCGAAACTAATTTAAATGACGTGGCAAATTTTCAAGCCGCCAATCCGCTCGCCGAACAATATGCAATCGTTATTTCCGAAAGCAAAAAGGATTTTACGGGTGATATGACGCTTGACGAATATGTCGAATTAATTAGCAAAGACATCGGAAGCAGAATAGACAATGCCGAAATTTCCGACAAAAAATCTTATACGATCAACGGTTATCCGGCGACTCAGTTCGAGGTCAGCGGTTCGGTTTCTAAAATAAACGCCAAATGGATTTATACGTTTATCGATGCGCCTAATAATTTTCACCAGATTTTAACTTGGACGCTGGCATCAAAGTATGATGATAATAAATCCGTGCTTCTCGACGTGACAAACAGTTTCAAAGAACTTGATGAAACCGCGCCGCCTGCACCTGCCAACAAGAATTAATACAAAATCGAATAGAAAACGAATCGTTTGCCGGTGTGATGAAAAACGCCGGTAAATCTTAAAGATACAAAATTTTCGCGTCCGTTTGCTGTTGCTAAATCAATTGACGAATTCTTTGGGAAACCATAAAACATTTTTATCTTGCAGCGATTTTGACTGGCGTTTTTTGAGGAGTGCGATTTTGAGAAGTTCGTCAGCGGTTTCTCCGTCGGCGTTAAACAACGCAATTCCGAAGTTTAACCCGATATTGATCGGTTTTTGATCGGAGATCTGAAATGTTTCCGTGACGAAAGTTTTTTCGATGCGGCGGATAATTCTCTCTGTAATATCCGAATCGGCGGTCGGTAAAACGGCAAAAAATTCATCGTTCATCGAACGTGAGAGAAAATCCATCTGGCGCAACTGTTTTTTGATCGTTTGCGCCGTAAAATTTAAAATCCCGTCGCCGACCGCGTGACCGTATGTTTTATTCAGGTCGTCAAACTCTTTTATGTCTATCGTCATTACCGCCAGATTTCGTTTTTCCGGCAAACGCAGAGCTTCGGCAATCTGATTTTCCAAAACCAGATAAAAGGCGCGTTCGTTCGGCAGAGCGGTCAGCGAATCGGTCATCGCGCTCGAAAGATTGCGCTCGAAAGACTGCGAACCGTTTAATAACGGAATAATTCTTTCGCCGATTGCTTCGAGAAGCGCGAGCGAATTTTGATCGAAAGAATTTTCGTTTTTACCGAATAGCTGTAAAACACCGAAAATATTGCCGCCGCGCGATAAAGGAACGGAAATCGCCGAGTTCAATCCGTGTAAAATTTCGCTGGAAAAAACCGACCTGTCTTTCGCCAGATTTTTATCAATCTGCGGTTGACCCGTTTGGACGGTTTTTCCCGCCAAACCTTCCGAAATTAAAATGTCGAGTTTCTTTAAAAGATGTGCATTTTCGCCTGTCACCTGTTCGATCCGAAAGCGCGTTTTCTGTTCGTCAATCAAAAACAGGGAACAAGTCGTAAAAGAAATAATCTCACCGATTCTGCCCGAAATCAGACGAAACATATCGTTCGGTTTGAGCGTGGCGGCAAAAAATTCGCTGGCTTCTTCGAGAATCTGGAGTTTTTCTTCGACTTCGGAGTTAAAAGGATTATTTTCCGTTACGGTTTGATTTTCGGTAAAAAAGTATTTTTCGCGTAAAAGTCGTAAAACGAAAAGTGAAATCAAATAAGTAAATACGATCAGAGCAAAAACCAAAGACTTGGTGAAAAATGTCAATCCGACGAAAGACAGAGTAAATGTCGCGCCGAGTGCGACGACGGAAGGCAAAACGATCGGTAAGTAATCATAAACCTTTGTGTGTGTGTGGTTTTCGTCTAATTTCATTATAAGTTTTGCAGGAAGCAGGAAACAAAAAACCGCAAGGAATGTGGGAAATCGCCTCGTTTTCGAGAATACATTTATTATTTATTGCAAGTCAAGATTTTGAGTTGGAAAAATATAAATCGGAAAGTAAAAATTTTATAAAACAATTTGTGAAAAAAAATTCAAGAAAAGATGATTTTTGGCTTTTTTTGATTTGACTTAACCAAAATTGCTATTTATATTGTGCAATGTTCCTAAATATTATTAAATTGGGACACGATTGCGTCTTGACGCAGTTGGGAATAAAAATCTAAATAATCTTTGAAGAAGAAGACAGGAGAATTAGAAATGAGAAAAATTATCGCTTTATCAGGTTTGTTGGCATTAGGAGCTATGGGTATGGCTTGTGAACCGGCTGCTAACTCAAACGCAAACGCTAACAAAATGATGAATACCAATATGAGTACGATGAATTCGACGAATATGTCGAATATGTCATCACCGATGCCGTCAAACTCAACAATGTCGAATGACAAAATGATGTCGAACGACAAAATGGAAGGCAACAAAATGATGTCGAACGACAAAATGGAAGGCAACAAAATGATGTCGAACGACAAAATGGAAGGCAACAAAATGATGTCGAACGACAAAATGGAAGGCAACAAAATGATGTCGAACACGAAAATGGCTAACAAACCGTAATCATTTTCAAGAAAAACTAAATATAAAACCGAGCGCGTCGTATAAAAGCGACGCGCTTTTGATTTATATCAATTGTGTTGTCAACTCATCAATATCAGTAAGCGGTTTTTGACAAATGGAATTTTCGCACACATAAGCAGTCGGCTTTCCCTGAATTTTTTTTCTGTTTTCAAGCAAGTGAATCAACTGCGAATCTTCAGACGTATTTTCCGCTAAAACGACTATTTTATCAGGCATATAATTCTTCCAGACCGCTTTTTCGAGTTCGTTTCCTTTTTCGCCGATAATTACGATTTCTTTCGTTTTGCCGAAATAAAATTCGAGCGTCGCCAGCGTTTTTCCGAATGCTCCGGCGTAACGACGAATCTGTGACGCAATTAATTTCAAAACGATAACGGCAAATTTTTCGTGTTTTGCATCGCCTGAAAACTTCGTCAGTTTTAAAAGCGCGTCCGCCGCCGCCGCATTTCCCGAAGGCATTGCGTGATCCGTAAAATCTTTCGGGCGCAGAATCATTTCTTCGTGATCTTTCGCCGTAAAATAAAATCCGCCCGCTTTTTCATCCCAAAATGCGTCAATCATCAGATCGGCAATCCGTTTTGCTTCGCGCAAATATTTTACTTCGCCCGAAACCTGAAAAAGTTCGATTAAACCGTCAATAAAATTTGCATAATCTTCGAGATAAGCATTTATTTTGGCTTTTCCGTCTTTGTAAGTTCGCAATAAAAAACCGTCCGTCTGCATATTTTCCAGAATAAAATCGGCGTTCTTTTCGGCGATTTCAAGATAATCATTTGAATCTAAAATCGCTGACGCTTCGGCAAAAGTCGCCAGCATCAAACCGTTCCAAGCCGTCAAAATTTTCTCGTCGCAGAAAGGTTTGATGCGTTTTTCGCGCTCGTTTAAAAGTTTCGCCTTGCCGTTTCGCAAGACTTTAATTATTTCTTCTTCAGTAATTTTTAATGATTCGGCGGTTTCTGAAATCGAATTTTTTATGTTGAGAATATTTTTTTCTTCAAAATTTCCCTTGCTTGAAACGTCATAATAAAAATTAAAAATACGCGCATCTTCTTCGCCGAGAATTCGCTTGATTTCTTCAGAAGTCCAGACGAAAAATTTGCCTTCGACACCTTCCGCATCAGCGTCCTGCGTCGAATAAAATCCGCCTTGCGCGTCGAGCATTTCGCGTCTGATATATTCAAGAGTTTCGACGGCGATTCTTTTATAAAAATCTTCTTTCGTGATTTGAAAAACGTGTAGATACAATTTTGCCAGTTGTGCGTTGTCATAGAGCATCTTTTCAAAATGCGGCACACGCCAGATCGCGTCGGTCGCGTAACGATGAAAACCGCCGCCGATCTGATCGTAAATTCCGCCGTTTGCCATTTTCGTGCAAGTTTGCAAAACCATTTCGAGCGCGTTTTTATTTCCCGTGCGTTTGTAATAGCGAAGCAGAAATTCCAGAGACATCGGCGCGGGAAATTTCGGTGCGCCGCCGAAACCGCCGTTTATTTGATCGAAATTTTCAGAGAGATTTTCAAACGCCGCATCGAGCAATTCAATCGAAAGTTCTCCGGGCGCGTATTCCGCCAAGCCGATTCTTTGCATTTCAATTAAAATGTCGCTCGCCGAATGCAGAAGTTCGGCGCGTTTATTTTTCCACGCGTCCGCGACACTCGTTAGAATCTGTTGAAAAGACGGCATTCTAAAACGTCTTTCAGGCGGAAAATATGTGCCGCCGAAAAATGGTTTTTTGTCCGGCGTAAGAAAAACATTTAAAGGATAACCGCCTCTGCCCGTCGTCATCTGCACGAAAGTCATATAAATTTGATCAACATCGGCGCGTTCTTCCATATCAACTTTGATGTTGACGAAATGTTCATTCATCATTTTCGCCGTTTCTTCATCTTCAAAAGATTCGCGCTCCATAACGTGACACCAATGACACGCCGAATATCCGAGACTGACGAACACGGGTTTGTCTTCCGCTTCGGCTTTTTCAAACGCTTCCGCGCTCCACGCAAGCCATTCGACCGGATTATGCGCGTGTTGTAATAAATACGGACTGGATTCGTCAATCAAACGATTTATAAACTTTTTCGAGCTTTGCATTTTTCTATTGTTTCACTACGGAATGTAATAAATCAAAATCGAGTTTTATAAACATAAAATTTTGATTTAAACGGCATTTGCGGTTATATTATTGAGAACAACAAACAGCCAAAAAACGTATATCGGTTGCAGAATTTAATAAACAAGGAGATTTGATAATGAGTTTTTTCGACAAAGTAAAAGATGCGGCGATGAGTCAATTTATTGAGGTCATCGAATGGCTCGATGAATCGAAAGATACGATTCTTTACCGTTTTCCGGTTCACGGACAGGAAATCAAGAACGGCGCACAGTTGATCGTGCGCGAATCGCAAGCCGCCGTTTTTGTGTTTGAAGGTCAGGTAGCGGATGTTTTCGCGCCCGGTCGCTACACTATCGAAGGCGGCAATACGCCTGTGCTTTCCAAACTCGGCGCGTGGAAATACGGTTTTAATTCACCGATCAAATCCGAAGTTTATTTTGTCAATACCAAACAATTTACCGATATGAAATGGGGAACGGCAAATCCGATTATGCTGCGCGACGCTGATTTCGGAATCGTTCGCTTAAGAGCGTTCGGCGCATATTCTCTGCGAGTTGCCGATCCGCAGCAATTTATCAAAGAAGTTGCCGGCACAAACGGACATTTTGATACCGAAGATATTGACGGGCAATTAAAACGCGCTATCGTGACCGAATTTTCCGATGCCGTCGGTGAAATGAAAATTCCCGCGCTCGATCTCGCCGCTCAATATAAAGAAATCGGTGACGTGATTCGCGGAAAGATCAACGAGGATTTTAGTTCTTATGGTCTCGAAGTGACGAAATTTTACGTCGAAAACGTCTCGCTTCCGCCGGAAGTCGAAGCGGCGATGGACAAACGCGCACAGATGGGCGCACTCGGAAATCTCGATCAATATGCGAAAATGCAGGCGGCTGATGCGATGCGCGACGCGGCGCAGAACGAAGGCGGCGGCGCAGGTTTAGGCGCGGGCTTAGGCGCAGGTTTTGCGGTCGGCAATCAGATGGCAAACGCTTTCGGCGGAAACTCCGGCGGAAACCGGCAACAGCAAGGCGGCGGACAACAGACGCAAACGATTCCGTGTCCGACGTGCGGCAAACCGAATGCGGCGGGAATAAAATTCTGCGGCGATTGCGGCGGCAAAATGGAAGTCGCCAAGGTTCCGTGCGTCAAATGCGGCGCGGAACTGCGCGAAGGCGCGAAGTTCTGTTCCGAATGCGGTTCGTCACAGGAAAAGCAAAAATGCGCCAACTGCCAAGCCGAATTGGGCGCAGGCGCAAAATTCTGTAACGAGTGCGGAACGAAAACCGAAAGCGAAAGTTAAGGCAAAAGTAAAAAGGCAAAAGGCAAAAGGCAGAATGAGAAATTTATTCTTAATTTTGCCTTTTTACTTTTGCCTTTTGCCTTTTAAGTATTTGCGTTAAAATCGAATCAATAATTTGGAGAAATAATTTATGGCATTTAGTCCCGAACTTTTAGAAATCTTGCGTTGTCCGAAATGTAAATCGAAGGTTGCGCTTAAATCCGACGAAAGCGGTTTGAAATGCACAAATCACGAATGCGCTCTCGTGTATCCGATTCGTGATGAAATTCCCGTGATGCTCGTCGAAGAAGCGATTGTGGAGAAATGAAAAATGGAAAACGGAAATGGATAAGATAAGTGAAATTATCCATCTTCCATTATTCGTTATCCGTTATGTTGATCGATTGGGGAAATGTAAAGCGCGTTCTGGTCATACGTCTGCGTTCAATCGGCGATACGGTTTTATCAACGCCTTCGTTGATCGCGCTGAGAAAATTTTTGCCCGGAGCGCAGATTGATATTTTGCTTGAAGATTGGGTCGCACCTGTTTTGCAAGGTTTCGACGCGGTTGACAATATTTTATCGGTTGAAAAAAATGCCAAATCGCGTCTGCAAACGGCGCGAAAAATCAGACAGACAAAATACGATGTCGTTTTCAATCTTCACGGCGGAACGACTTCGACATTTTTCGTCGGCGCAAGCGGAGCGAAAAATCGCGTCGGTTTTTCAAATTACAGATATTCATTTCTTTACAATCAACGTCTTTCTTCGCCGCTCGATTTTTGGAATCAGAAAACGGTTCATTCCGCCGAACAGCAACTCGCGCTTTTAGGTTTCGTCGGCGTTCCGGTCGAATACAAACCCAAAAGCAGGTTGGTTGTAATTAAATCGGCGAAAGAAAAAATAAATTCAAAGTTCAAAATTCAAAATTCAAAAATTGCCTTGATTCATCCGGTCGCTGCGTTCGACACGAAACAATGGGCGACGGCAAACTTCGCGGTTATAGCCGAATTTTTATATAAAAAAGGTTTTCAAATTACTGCTGTTGCAACAAAAAAGGAACGCGATATTTTAGAAAAACTTCAAAAACTTTCAAATGTGCCGGTCACGATTTTTGATGATCTGGCTTTGCCGGAAATAACTGCTTTGGCTGCAAAAGCAGAAATTTTTATCGGTAATGATTCGGGCATCGCGCATATTGCGGCGGCGGTCGAAACGCCGAGCGTCGTCATTTTCGGCTCGTCGAACCGCGATCATTGGCGACCTTGGACGGACGCGCGAAACGAAATCGTTTACGAAAATCTGCCGTGTCAGCCGTGTGCCGGATATTTTTGTAAAGAATTTGCCGAACCTGAATGTATCAAAAAAGTTTCGGTCGAAAGCGTAATTCGGGCGATTGAAAAGCTAATTTAAAATGTAAAAAGCACCACGGAATAAATGATGATATTCAAAATTAATAATTAAATAGGTTTGTTTTTTTGTTTATAAAAATTTCGTCTATTTGGGATAATTATTTTCGTCGCCAATTGCCACGACGATATTTCGACTTTCAAATTCGGCGGTGATGTATTTTAGGTTTTTCCTGCTAAGATGAAATACGGCGAAATCTTCGTCGGTTCTGAGAGAAATCCAATGTTGCTTTTTCTTTAAAAACATCAGCGGAATGACTGCAAAACCGGCAAATGTCGCAGTCGCTAGAGCAGTCAGAGCAATCGTATCGCGTTTTGAAAAAAACGGGGTTTCTTTGTGCGAATATTCGACTTGTTTGATTTCCGAATAACTGAATTCTTTAAAACTTGCTGTTGTGCCGCGTTTGATAATTTTTAGAGAATTTTTTTCAAAGATCAATTTTGAAGCCGATTCAGACGGCTTTCCTTTTTTATTGACCAGAGAAATAATTCTAAATTCGTGCGGGTTTTTCGTTTGTGCATAGAAACACGGAATTGATGCGAAAAAGACGCATACTGTCAAAATAATGCTTAAAAATTTCATTTGATTTGCTCGCTTAAAAAACTTTTATAAACGGTCTTCATTGACATTGCCGAGATCGAGATGGCGAATGAGAAATTCCATTTTTATCAAACGGTAGTTGTCATTTTCGATTTTCAAAACGGCAAAATCGTCTTTGCCGCTGATCGAAAGCCAATGCTTTTCCTTGCGTTCGGGACTGATCGGAATTCCGGTCAGTAAAAGCATTACGACCGAGGCTTTGGTTATTTCAAAAGCCGGTCTTTTTGAAAATGAATGCTCGACAAAAGCGATGTCGGAATAGCGAAATTCCTTATAAATTTTGTCTTTTTTGCGGCGCGAATAAATTTTCAGCGAATCTTTTTCAAATACCAAAACCGCGTTGACTTCGCGCGTGTCTTTTCCGCCCGGATTCGGGTTCATTAAAATTTCGGTTTCATAAAGATTCGCTGCATTTTGAGCCGCGAGATTTGAAAATTGAGCAAAAGATAAAAACAGTAAAAGTCCGATTAAAAATTTCATATTAATTTGTCGAAACAGAATCTAATTTGTGCATAATCTTTTTTGCCAGATTGTCCGCCAAATTTCCCCAAGCAGTCGTTTCGCCGGCGGTTACAACTGTTCCGCTTTGGCGGTCGTAGATGCGAAAAACGTATCGCCACGAAATCAATGTCAGCGGAATGCGTCCGATCTCGATGTATAAATCGGCATCTTCCTTGAGCCGCACGATGTTTAAATTATAATTTTTCCATTCTTTTCGTTTGAGCAGAGCCTTTTCCAATTCCTGTCTCGGCGGGAAAAGTGAGGATTTCGTGACGGCGATTGTTTTGGCGTTTTTGAGGGCTTCTTTCGGGTTGAGGACGATTCTTTCGATTGGAGTTGTTTCGATAGAATTTTGCGAGTTGACAGGCGAAAGATCGGTTTTGACGGAAACTGAAGTTTCGATTTTGACGGGCGAACTTTCCTTTTTTTCCAAAATCAGTTTGATTACTTCGTCGTCAACTCCGGCTTTTTTCAGATCAATCAGATTTTGCGCCGAAACTTCATAATTTCCGTTCGTTTCCTTGATTTTTCTGATTATCAATTCTTTTCCCAAACCGGCTTGCGTCATCAAAATCACTTCCTGATTTGTCAAAATTTCCGTCTGAGCGGAAACGGCAACGGTTAAAAATGTCAGAAATATAAAAAGAAAAATTTTCATAATTTATCCGTTTGTGAATAAATCCGAGAATATCTTTTTTATTTTCCAAAATTGTTTTGATTGTTACACTTATTTCGGGTGAAACAATTGTTATCCGAGAACTTTTTCAAATGAAGCGCGGATATTGAGGCGATGAAAAGTCAATCTTTCAAGCAGATTTTCGATTGACGAAAGATTCATTCGTCGGGCGATTGTTTCCAGAGTTTTTTTATTTGCCAGCGGCAAGCGCGTCGAACGCCCGATTGTAAGACGCAGATTGTGATCGAGTTCGCTCAGAAATTTGTAACCGCCGGAGAAATTTCTGAAATCTTCTTCGTTTATCGAACCGTTTTCAAAAAGTTTTTCGAGCGTGAAAACGGTCGAGCGATTTTCCCCGAAATCCCGCATATTATCACGCAGCTGCAAAAATCTGACGGCGAAATACACATCGAGCATTCCGCCTTCGCCGAATTTTATATCAAGTTCTCTGCCTTTGCGCGAAGCGGATTTTCGTTTTTCCAGACCTTCACGAATTCGTAAAGTTTCGACTTTCAGATTTTGCAGGTTTTCGTCCGATTTTTGCGATTCAAAAGCATTTTCGTGAATGATTTTTCGCGCTTTGCTCCCGACATAATCCGCCAAACCCATATCGCCCGCCACGCCGCGAATCTTGACATAGGCGAGCCATTCCCAGATCGCCGAACGATTTTGCAGATAATCTAAAAACGCCGTTTTGCCGATTGCCGTCGCGCCGTTTTTGCCGTCGGGACGCAGACGCAGATCAACGCGGTAGAGATGACCTTCGCGCGTCATCGCAGAAAGACAGTTGACGAAAATCTCGACCGCGCGCGCGTAAAATTCGGCGTGTGTCAGATTTTCGACCGCCAGATTCTGTTCGTTGTCGTAAACCAAAATCAAATCCAGATCAGAACCGTAATCAACGCCTTTGCCGCCGAGTTTGCCGAGCGCGAGAATGGCAAACTGAAAGTATTTCAGCTTGGTCGAAAACTTGTTTTCGAGTTCTTTTTTGGCAATAAATATCGCCGCTTCAATGCTCGCTTCGGCAAGTTGCGTCTGAGCTTTTTTGGCTTCGGCGAGCGTGATTTTTTCAAAAACATCAAAAGTGATAATTTCAAATAAAAATTTTGACCAGAACTTTCGCAAAACAGCGAGACGCGCGGCAAAATTGTCTTGCTTTTCAATTTCCGCCGCAAAAATTTCGCGGTAGTTTGACGGCGCAAAATCTTTTTCAAAATCCGGCAGAGTATTTATCAAATTCGGATTTGCCGCGAGCATTTCCGTAAAATGCGGTGAAACTTCGGAAAGTTTTTTAACCGTCTCGGAAAGTTTTCCGGTCAGATTGATTTCGACATCGGATTTTTCAATCGAAGCAAGAATCTGCGGCGGAAAATTTTGCGTAGTTTCAAAATTTTGCTCTGTTTTTTCAACGGTTTCAAATTGAACTTCGCCGCCTTTTAGTTCATCGTTTTCCGTTTTCGGCAGTAAAGTTTCGGATTTGAATCTTTTCGGTTGACGGCGAAAAACGCACTCGAAAATTTGATTGACATTCGACGTGTGATTTTTCAGTTGATTATTAAAGGTTTTAACCGATGAAAACTGAATTCTTTTAGCGATCAACAGTCGTTTTTCCGCATCATCGGAAATCAGATGCGTTTGCAAACCGTTTTCCATTTGCAGACGATGTTCGATGCGGCGCAAAAATTTATACGCTTCGGCGAGTTTCATTAATTCGTTTTCGGTCAAAAGATTTCGGTCGGCAAGCCGCACGAGACTTATCAGTGTGTGCGAAACGCGCAGCCATTCGTCGCGTCCGCCGTGTGCGAGTTGCAGAGCCTGCGCGATAAATTCGATTTCGCGGATTCCGCCTTTGCCGAGTTTTACGTCAAAGCCGTTTTTTGTAGATTTGTTGAGATTGATTTGTTCTTTTGAAAGCCGAACATTTTCGAGCGCGTTTTCAACCGTGATGTTTTTTGAAAAAACGTAATCTTCCACATTTTCAAAAAATCCTTGAAAAATTTCCGTTTCTCCCGCACACGAACGCGAACGAATCAAAACTTGTTTTTCCCAATCACGCGCCGTCGTTTTGTAATAAGAAATTGCATCAGTCGAGGAAATCGCCAGTGCGCCGACGCGACCGTTCGGACGCAGACGCATATCAACGCGATACGCCGCGCCTTCGCCCGTCGTGCTTCCGACGAGTTTAATGAGTGTTTCGGAGAGCTTGACGAAGTATTCGCGGTTGGTAACTTTTCCTTTTGCGCCTTTACCGGAAGTTTCGCCTTCGTTTGAATACAAAAATAAAAGATCAATATCGGATGAATAATTGAGTTCTTTCGAGCCGAGTTTGCCGAGCGCGACGATGCAGAATCCGGCTCGTGTTTCTCTGCCTTTTTCGTCACGTTCCTGCGGAATCCCGAAACGATTATTCGTTTTCTGTTGCGCGATTTGCAAAGCGTGTTCTAAGATCGCATCAGCTAAAATCGAAATTTCTTCGGTGATTTCTGCAATCGTATTCAAACCGCGAATGTCCTGCAAATAAATTCTCAAAAGTTCGCGGCGGCGAAAACGCGCCAGTAAAACATTCGTATCGAGCGTCGAATTTGTCAAAGCAAATCTGCCGAGAGATTCGAGAATTTCTTCTTTGCTGCGAACTTTTGAAGATTTTCTCTGCGTTTCGAGCCACGAAATATAATTCGGATTTTGCAGTAAAGTCGTCGAAAGCAAAGGGCTGAAAGCGGAAATCGTCAAAATATCTGAAAATAATCCGTCATTTTTTTCGAGTTTGCGATATTGCGAAGGAAACTTTTCGGAAAATTGTTCGATAAAACGCTTTGCCAAATCCGCGTCAGGCAGATTTTCGATAAAATTTTGCAATTTGTTTTTCGGCATTTTATAAATTTAACCGCGAAATACGCAGAAGCCGCGAAATTATGAAATAAATAACAGGTAAAATAATGATTTAAAACAAAAAACAATTAAAATGTTCTAAATTTTTTCGCTTTATTTCTTTTCGCGTATTTCGTGTGTCTTGCAGTTGAAATAATTATTTAAATCGTTTCGTGTCAACTCCGTATCTTTTTATTTTATAGGCAATTATGCGTTCCGTCGAATCCAGCATTCGCGCCGCTTTAGCGACGTTGCCGCGCGAAGATTTGAGCGCGTCGGCAATCAAATCTTTTTCGTAGGCTTCGACAGCCGAAACGAGCGAAACCTGCGTGACCGTTCCCGAAACTTCCGCCGTTTGCAGAGTCGGCGGCAGATGATGACCGTGAATAACTTGTTCGTCGCAGACGAGA
Organism: Pyrinomonadaceae bacterium; assembly: GCA_965217985.1. Taxonomy (GTDB): domain Bacteria; phylum Acidobacteriota; class Blastocatellia; order Pyrinomonadales; family Pyrinomonadaceae; genus DATHTS01. The sequence goes on along the minus strand of CBDCJY010000010.1, from coordinate 53,377 downwards.
ACCGCGCGTTCGATGGCGTTTTCGAGTTCGCGGACGTTGCCGGGAAAATGATAACTCGTCAGCATATCAATCGCCGGTGTGGAAATTCGTTTGATTTCCTTGTGGTGTTCGCGCTCGTATTTGGCGAGAAAATGTTCGGCAAGCATCAGAATATCTGCCTTGCGTTCGCGCAGCGCGGGCAGAAAAATCGTGAAAACATTTAGCCGGTAATACAAATCTTCGCGGAAATTTCCGCCGGCGATTTCTTCTTCGAGATTTTTATTTGTCGCCGTGATCAGACGAACATTTACTTTCAAAGTTTCCGATCCGCCGAGCCGTTCAAATTCGCGTTCCTGTAAAACTCTTAAAAGTTTGATCTGCGTCTGCGGCGGCAAATCGCCGATCTCGTCCAAGAAAAGCGTTCCGCCGTCAGCCATTTCAAAACGACCTTTTTTACGACGGTCTGCGCCGGTAAATGCGCCGCGTTCGTGTCCGAAAAGTTCGCTTTCGATGAGCGTTTCGGGAAGTGCGGCGCAGTTGACTTTGATAAACGGTTTTTTGCTGCGAAGACTGTTGTAATGAAGCGAATGCGCGATTAATTCTTTTCCCGTTCCCGATTCGCCGCGCAGAAGAACCGTCGCATTTGACCGCGCAACTTTCGTTACCTGATCGTAAACTTGTCGCATCGGCGAAGAATTTCCGATAATCTGCGAAAAATCGTATTTTTCTTTTAATTCGCGCCGCAGTTCAAAATTTTCGTCGGTTAATTTCTGCCGTTCTTCGCTAATTGCATTTTCGATCTTAAAAGCCTGCGCGATCAGAGAAATAACGACCGCTAAAAATAATTTGATTTCTTCATAATCAAAATCCGTGCGGTAAATAAATTCCGCCGCGAAAACTCCGACTGTATTATTTTCCAAAACAATCGGCATTACGATCAGACTCGTTTCCGAATCCTGCAAATGCAGAAAACTCAATGAAGTTTCTTCGCTGAGTTTTTCAACGAAAACCGTTCTGCGCGAATCAAAAACTTGCCGGAATAAACTTTTTTCGGCTTTACTTTCAAGTTTGCGAAAATCCGTAAAATCCAAACCGTTGACGGCAATCGGAACGAGTTTATCGCTCTCGTTTTGACAGGTCATTAAGATACTTCGTTTGACGGCAAATTTTTTCTCCAGAATATCTAAAACGCCTGAAAGACTGGATTTCGGCAGAAGTGAATCGTTGAGAGTTTTTAATATGCGCTGTAAAACTTTTACCTGATTAATTTCCATTTCCTACAAATATGTTGTTATTCGATGTGGTATTTGTGAATATTATAACAATAAATCATCGGATGCCGGAATTAAACAAAACTTTATATGAATTTACGACAAATTTGTCGTTAGAAAGTATGAAATCTGACAAAAATGTTCTAAATAATTTACAAGGATTTTATATCATTTGCCATCAGCCGATTTAAGTGCTTGTAAATAAAAGGAATAAAAAACCGGAAAGTACATTGGAACGGATTTTGCAATTTAGCGAATTTGAAGAAACTCAATAAATCAAACATAAAATGAAATGCTGAAAAACAATTTCTCGAAAATTCTAACTATTTTTACGTTAGTTTTTTTGTTGCCAACTTTCTCTTTTGCACAGGATCTGACCGGGCGAATCGCCAAACTCGAAGCTGATGCTTCGGCGGCACAGGCGAGCGCGGACAATGCGTGGGTTTTAATGTGTTCGGCATTGGTGCTGCTGATGACCGTTCCCGGACTCGCGCTTTTTTACGGCGGACTCGTCCGGCAGAAAAACGTGCTTTCGATGATGCTCAAGAGTTTGATCTCAATCGGAATCGTGACTTTATTATGGGCATTTGTCGGTTATAGTTTAGTTTTTTCGGAAGGAAATGCGTTTATCGGCGGTCTTGATTTTGCGTTTCTTCGAGGTGTCGGAGGTTCGCCGAATGCCGATTATTCGGCGACTCTGCCGCAACAATCGTTTATGATTTTCCAACTGATGTTTGCGATTATCACGCCCGCACTCATCACCGGCGCATTTGCCGAGAGAATCCGCTTTCCGGCGAAAGTCGCGTTTACGACGCTTTGGACTTTAATTGTTTATTTTCCGCTCGCGCATATGGTTTGGGGAAAAGGCGGTTTTTTGAATGCCGCGCTCGGCGGAACATTCGGCGCGCTAGATTTCGCAGGCGGAACGGTCGTTCACATTTCGTCAGGCGTTTCGGCACTTATCTGCGCCCTTTATCTCGGAAAAAGAATTGATTACAAAAACGAGCCGACTGCGCCGCACAATACGGTTTTCAGTCTGATCGGAGCGGGACTTTTATGGTTCGGCTGGTTCGGGTTTAATGCCGGAAGTGCGCTTTCGGCAAATGCTCTGGCGACCAACGCTTTTGTCACGACGCATTTCGCCGCCGCAACCGCAATGTTGACGTGGACAATCATCGAATGGCTCAAACACGGCAAACCGACCGTCATCGGTGCGATTTCCGGTGCGGTTGCAGGTCTCGTCTGTATCACGCCCGCCGCCGGATTTGTTACGCCGATGGCAGCGATTTTCTTCGGTGTCGTTGCCGGCGCAGTTTGCTATGTAATGGTTAGCGAAGTCAAAAAGTTTCTCGGATATGACGACACGCTGGACGTTTTCGGGATTCACGGCATCGGCGGAATATTCGGTGCGTTGATGACCGGAATCTTTGCAATTAGTGCGATTAATCCGATTTTCAAAGATGCGGACGGAAAAGTTCTGCCCGTCGGTTTGATCGAAGGAAATGCGGCACAGATCGTAAACCAACTTGTCGGCATCGGCATCGGTATCGCGCTTTCCGTTATCGGTACTTTCGTGATTTTGAAAGTCGTTGATTTAGCTATCGGTTTGCGCGTCAGTCAATCGGAAGAAACCGTCGGACTCGATGTTACGCAACACGGCGAAACCGCTTATATTTTTGAAGGTGATTTAATTCACATATCAGGACAAAATGCCATACGACCGACAGATATGTCTCACGATGAATTGATAACTGCCCAACTTGCTTTAGAGACAGATTAGTTTCTCTCACAATGCCATCGGAAAAGGACGCGGTTTCTCCAGGATCGCGTCTTTGGCTTTTTTAAATATGGAAAAAGCGAACAGGTTTTTACATTCAAAACTTCAAATTCTTGGGAATTACTTTCTCACACTTTTTCGCTTTTCCGCTTTTTCCTCTTTCAGCTTTTAGCCTCTATACTTAAAAATTATGTCGGAAAAAACTTCGATAAATTATGAGCAGATTGCATATCCTGATTTCGTTCACGCGCAGACGCATCCGAATCGTTTGGCGACGATGGCGCGGGCTTACGGTTTGAAAATCGCGCCGGTCGAAAATTGCCGCGTTTTAGAAGTCGGCTGCGGCAGCGGAATGAATCTTTTGGCGATGGCGTGTGAACTTCCCGAAAGCGAATTTCTCGGCATTGATCTTTCGGAAAATCATATAAATTTCGGGACGAAAGCGGCGAAGGAAATCGGTTTGAAAAATGCAAATTTGATGTGCGCCGATCTTTTGCAGGTTGATTTTAGCGCATTTGATAAGTTCGATTACATCGTCGCGCACGGATTTTTTTCGTGGATTCCGGCGATTGTTCGTAATAAACTTTTGGAAATCTGCCGCGAAAAGCTCGCGCCCGAAGGTGTTGCGTTTATCAGTTATAATGCTTTTCCGGGTTGTCATCTGCGTTTGATGATGCGCGAAATGATGATGTTTCATACTGAAAATATCGAATCACCGTTTGAAAAAGCCGAACAATCGGTCGCGCTCTTGGGTTTTTTGAAAGACAGAACTTTTGAAAAAGAAGTTTACGGGAAAATCGTAGAAAAGGAATACGAAAAAACTGCCGAACGGCGCGGCGAATTGATAATTCACGATGATCTCGGCGATTTTAATCAGCCGTTTTATTTTCACGAATTTATCAATGAAGCGGAAAAATACGATCTGCAATTTCTTTCCGAAGCGGAATATTTTCACGAAAAATACACGAGTTTCGATTCGGAAGCGGTAAAATTTCTGGATCAGATTGATGACGTAATCAGGCGCGAACAATATCTCGATTTTTTCAAAAACCGTCGTTTTCGCCAGACGCTGCTTTGTCATAAAAACGTCAACATAAAACGAAAAGTCGCCGAAGATTTTTTTGACGATCTTAAAATAGTTTGCGATTTGCGTCCGCAATCGGAAAAAACTGACTTTGCGCCGGACAAAGTGGAAAAATTCATCAAATCCGGAAATGAAGGCGTAAGCATTAATCATTCTTTGACGAAAGCGGCATTATTTTATCTTTGTGATATTTTTCCGCGTTCGGTTTCGTTTAGCGAACTCGTCGAAATTTCGCAAAATCTCGTCAGACGACAATTAAAAGATTTTGAAGTTTCAGGCAGCGATCAGGAGATTTTAAGAGATATTCTACTCAAAATTTTCGCTTCGGAACTGGTCGGTTTTTTCATATACGAGCCGACAATCGCCGCCGAAGTTGGCGTAAAACCGAAAGCCGACGAATTTATTCGTTGGCAGGCGCGAAATGCGGAAACGCTTTTTACGAGACGGCACAGAACGAAAAAAATCGAAGATGATTTTGTCAGAAATCTTTTGATTACGAGTGACGGCAAACATACGCGCGAGGAAATGGTTAACGATTTCAGAGATAAAATTTCCGACGGAAGTTTGCCGGTTGACGATGAGAAAATGAAGCGGAACATACTCGAAAATCTGACACAATCGGTCGAACATCAATTGCAGCAAGCGGCAAAACTCGCTTTACTTATTTCATAAAAAATGCCCGAAAAATACGAGTTTCAAATTAGCGAAGCGGACAGAAAAATGCGGCTCGAAGAATTTTTGTTCGGGCGTTTTTTTCATCTGAGCAAAATGTATCTGCGCGAATGTCTGAAAAACGGCAAATGCGAAGTCAACGGGACGCTTGTAAACATCGGTTACAGACTTAGAAAAAACGATTTTATCGAACTCGAACTCGATTTCGGCGAACGTCAAATCATCGAACCGGAAGATATTCCGCTCGAAATAATTTACGAAGACTCGGAACTGCTCGTCATCAATAAACACGGCGGAATGCTCGTTCATCCGACGGTCGGAATCAGAAAGGGAACTTTGCTCAATGCCGTGACGCATTATCTAAACAGCGAAGATTTGAAAAACGAAAAGCGCGAAGATTTAAATTTTTCGTTTGCACGCGCCGGACTCGTTCATCGTCTCGACAAACAAACTTCGGGTTTGATGGTTGTCTCGAAAAATATTCGCGCTCACCGCATTTTGTCCGATCATTTTATGCGTAAACTCGTCGAAAAAAGATATTATGCCGTCGTCGAAGGAAATATCGAAAAAGATTTCGGCGAAATAAACGCGCCGATCGGACGATCTGAAGAACAGAGAGTTTGGAATATCAAAACAGACGGCAAACACGCGCTGACGAATTTTTGGGTAAAAGAAAGATTTACAGATTCGACTTTGCTCGAACTCGAACCCGTAACGGGCAGAACAAACCAACTGCGGATTCATCTCGCGCACATCGGTCATCCGATTTTAGGCGATACGAAATATGACGGACGCGAATTTAAACGCCTCTGTCTGCACGCTTACAAACTAAGTTTCCGGCATCCTAACGGAAATAAAAAATTGAAATTTGAAACGTCTTTGCCCGATGATTTTTATTAATTCAAGCAAAAAAACTCGACTTTCTCATTTCTGGAATTTTATTTGACAGAAAATATAAAATTTGTCATATTCCAATTATGAAAATTAAAATTATCCCGCTACTCTTACTCTTTTTCATCTCAACGGCTAATGCTCAAACAATTAATTGGTTGAAAGATTTTAAGGAAGCAAAAACCATCGCACTAGAAACCGGAAAACCGTTAATGCTCGATTTTACAGCGAGTTGGTGCAAACCGTGTCAGGAAATGGAAAAAACTTTCTGGACCCGACCGGACGTGATCGAACTCGCACAAAATTTCGTTGCGGTGAAAGTTGACTTCGATAAGGAAAAAAATCTGGCGGGAAAATACTACGTTTCGGCGATTCCAAACGTCGTAACCGCTGATCCGTGGGGAAACGGTTTGGGTTTTAGTCGGGGTTTCGGTTCAAATTCGGAAAAGATTTTCAGCCATCTGAAGGCGATTCCGAAAGATTTCGGTCTGATAAAAGATTCGGTTTTACTTTTAGAAAATGACAAAAATAATCTTGCGGCGTTAAATAAACTCGCCGATTTTTATACGCAAAACAAATTGTATTACCAGAGCAACGATTACAATAAAAAAGTTCTGAAATTGGAAACCGATTCTGCAAAGCGCGAAACTTTGATGATTACGATAGGTTTCAATTATATTCGCTCTAACGCGCCCGACGACGCTGAAGATATTTTAAAAGATTTTCAAAAAGAATTTCCGCAAAGTCCGAAAAACGAAATGGCGGTTTTCGGTTTAGGTTTCGCCAACCTTCAGAAAGACAAATTAAAGCCGGCGGAAAAATTTCTCGAAAAGTTAAAGACCGATTATCCGAAATCTTCATACATCGCACAATTGGAAAACGAGATCGGCAATAAAAAATCAAGAGAGAAAAAAGATTAGAACTATGAGTTAAATCATTAATAGAATTATATTTCTCGATGTAAATTTTTATCTAGAAAGAATATTTTCGCAGACATTTCGGACACAAACAGTTGTTAAATTTAGTTTTTATTTCTTCGAGGTTTTTGTTTTTTATCGTCAAGTCGAAACACCAACAAGTTTGCAATTTTGCGCCGCAAATAAATTTCTCGCCGCACGATTCACAAATTTTCGCCGCAGTTTCTTTGTTTGAATCTATAAGATTTAGATTTTCCAATTCTTTAGTTTATCTCTTTTGAAAAGCACGGTTTATTAACCGATTCGTCGGCTAATTTCCGCGCCGTTATGTTTTGGTCTTTCGACGGTTTGACGACATCCGTGATGCAAGCCGTGTCTTTCGTTATTTTCGTGACGACGAGATAAGATGTGTTTTGTTCCGGCTTTTCGGGATTCTCGCTGGCGTTGTAACGAATAATCAAACCGTAATTTTTTTCGCCTTTGTCGTTTTTCAAAACGCGCCATTCGGCTTTTTCTCCGACCGATGAAAACGCGCTCGAAACCTTTGACCGGAAATCGAGTTCGGCTTTTTTGCCGTTCGGAAAAATCACGTTAATTGACTGACGAATATCGCCTTCGATAACTTCGAGTTTGTATCCGTCAATTCCTTTGCATTCACCGATATAGCTTCCGCCTTCGTTCGGATTCGATTCGATGGTTGTGCATTTTTCGCTCGTCAGATCGGTGTAGATCGGCTCGCTTTTGTCGTTGAATATAATTGTCGGTGTCGTTTTTTCGACCGCTCTGTTTTCCAAAAGATTTTCAGAATTATTTGTCCGGTTTCGGCTCTGAGTTCCGTCCGAATTTTCTGTCGCCGAAGAATTATTTACCTGAACATTAATGTTTTTTTCGGTCTGACAGCCAAACGTCAAAAATAAAAACGATAAAAAGAGACATAGAAGATAATAGTTTTTCATAAACTTATTTCGTGTTTTATTCTATTTTTTTATTGTGTTGTAAAAGCTGAAACCGCAGATCTGGCGATCAGTTTTTATACGTCGAAAATTATTTTCAACCGGCAACTATAATAACATCAAGTTCCAAAAAAAAAAGATGCAAGCCGCAGAAGTGATAATTCGTTTGAAAATAAATTCGTGTAAAATGATGTGTTTGTAGAAAAGCATTGTTGCAAGTATTTTGATTGAAAATCTTTATAATGAATCGTTGTCGAATAAAGAAGACAACAGTGTATGTGATATTTACAACAAACAAACGTGATGGAAATTACTGTATATAAAAAGAAAATAAGCGGTTTGATATGTTTGGTTATGATCGGCATTCTCGGTTTTTTAATGCCTGTTTATTCCCAAAATTCTGTAAACTGCAAGCAGCCGCGTGTGAGCGTTTCCAAAAAAAATAAATCTGCAAATTTAGCAAAATCCAAAAAGAAAATGATTCAAAAAAAGACCGTCGAAGTTGCTCCGGGAAATTGGGGCGGAAGAGGCATCGGATTAACAATCGAAAAAAATAGTGCGCGAATCGAATATGACTGCGCCGAAGCCGAAATAAACCGGAAGATTATGATTGATGAAAACGGAAATTTCAGCGTCGAAGGCGACTATATCAGGCATAGTTTCGGACCGGTCAGAGCTGATATGCCGCCGGAGCGTCAACCCGCACGTTTTGAAGGGAAAATCTCCGATCAAACTATGACGCTCACGGTTAGTCTGACTGGAAGCAAGGAAAAAATCGGGGAATTTACATTAAAACTCGATCAAACTGCCAGGATTCGCAGATGTCTCTGAAATTGACCGTCAGGCAGAAACGCAACTGTTATTATTTCTTCAAGCCGAAAGTTTTCGGAAATTATTTTCGATAAACGATTTTCCCGCCGACAATCGTGGCGACTGCCGCGCCTGTAAAATTCCATCTGTCGAACGGCGAATTTTTCGATTTCGATTTTGAATCCGCATTTTTATACGTCCATTCGAGCGTCGGATCAATGATCGTCACATCGGCAATCGAGCCGGCTTTTAACGTCCCGCGATCTTTCAGATTAAAAATCTTCGCCGGATTGGTCGAACATAACTGCACGAGTTTTTGCAGATCAATGATTCCTTTGTGAACGAGTTCGTTAAAGGCGAGTCCGAGCGCGGTTTCGAGTCCGGTAATTCCCATCGGTGCGCGGTCGTATTCGAGAGCTTTTTCGTCGGCGTGATGCGGCGCGTGATCGGTCGCAATCGCGTCAATCGTGCCGTCTTTGATGCCTTCGATAATCGCTTCGAGATGTTCCTGCGAACGCAGCGGCGGCGACATTTTCGTGTTCGTATCGTAACCTTCGACTGCTTTGTCGGTCAATGTAAAATGATGCGGCGTGACTTCGCAGGTGACATTTATTCCTTCATTTTTCGCACGGCGGACAACTTCAATCGCGCCTTTGGTCGAGACGTGCGCGATGTGAATATGCGCGCCCGTTTCTTTTGCCAGAATAATATCGCGCACCGCGTCAATTTCTTCGGCGAGCGCGGGCATTCCTTTTAATCCCAACAATAACGAAATTCTGCCTTCGTGCATTACGCCGCCGCTCGATAAAGATTTGTCCTCGCAATGGTCAACGACGGGCAGATCGAAATCTTTGGCGTATTCCATCGCGCGGCGCATCATTCCGGCGTTCGGAACAGGTCGTCCGTCGTCGGAGACGGCAACCGCGCCCGCCGCTTTCATCTCGCCCATTTCGGCAAGCTGTGCGCCGTTCGACTCTTTGGAAATTGCGCCGATTGGAAACACATTTGCTAAACCTGCGTGTTCCGCCTGTTCGATCATATAGCGCGTGATCGCCGCATTATCATTGATCGGCGACGTATTCGGCATCGGACAAACGCTCGTCCAACCGCCCGCGACCGCTGCGGCGCAGCCCGACGCGATAGTTTCCTTATGTTCCTGTCCCGGCTCGCGCAGATGAACGTGCAGATCAATAAATCCCGGCGCGACAACCATTCCCGACGCATCGAAAACCTCCGCATCTTCCGGCGCAGATTCGTTTTGTCTGAGCCACGCGACAACCTTGCCGTCTTCGATCAGCAGATTTTTCCCGCTGTTTTGTCCTTCATTCGGGTCAATCAAATGACCATTTGCGATTAAAAATTTCATCTTTAGTTTTGAGTTAAATATGACATTGAATAAAGGAATGCTTTAATTCCTTTTGGATTTACAATTGCTACTGTTCTTGTGAATTCAGTTTGAGCCACACTAAATATGTCGTTATTGGAAAAATGAGTATCAATTGAGTGCTTGATTGGTTGCGACTGATTATATTGAAATAATAGCCAAGACTCGTTGGTCAAACTTTCAAGAGGCAAATCTAAATTTCCGTCAGTTAACTCAGCATCACTTAAATTGATATTTGAAGACCATAACTCTGCGGTAGTGAAAATAACTGGCAAAAAGTATGGAGTATATGACTTATCATGCTCGATTCTCAGAAGATTTTCTTTATTGCCTAAGTATTCAATGAATCCATTCATACCTCTTAAAACTTGAGCAACTGCTTCATTTGCTCCTTTAGTATCGCCTTCACCTTTATCATCGGATTTGACGTTGAAAGCAATATCAAAAATTTTCCTGCCTTGAGTATTAGATTGAATAACGTAAGATTTTTTTGTATTGAATGGTTTGTCTATATGTAGTTTTTCCAAAAAAATAAAATCAATTAACAATCCTTCACGAGCAAACGGAGAACGTACAAAACACCAGTTTGATAGTGCCGGATTTGCTCTTTTACATTCACAGATTAAAAAAAATGGATCGCTCTTGGGGAAACTGCTAGTGTTTTTTCTCTCAATTATAAAATCAATGTGAGTATTTGTATTGTTTATTTCGACCGGAAATTCTGCAAATTCTGGAAGAAAAGCTGATTTCTCAGCATTATATAAATCGTTTATCTCTTTTAGGATTACATATTGGAAACCAAAACCATTTTTACGGAGTTCAGTTTCAAAGTTTTTTCTTACATTACTTCTTCTATTTTGTTCAGCATTTTGTAAATCATCCATAATTCTTACCTGTAATTCAGTAACAGTTACAATCTTTTTGATAATAGTAATGTTAAATTCTTCCGATTTTCCGCCAATACTCAATAAGTATTGGCATCAATCAGTTTCACCGCATATTTATTAAATACAATATCAGCCGATAAGATAGTGAGATTTTCGACATTTGCCTGCGTGATTAGCAAACGGTCAAACGGGTCTTTATGAATTGGCGGTAACTTGGCGACTTCTAAAGTATGTTCGTGATTTATTTCGAGCCAGTTAAAATTTGCTCTTTTCAATCTTTCGGGAATAAAGATTTTAGGTTCGTCGGTGAGTTGGAGTTTGCCGTTTCCGTATTTGATAGCAATTTCCCACGCGCTGGCGGCTGAAAAATAAATTGTGTTTTGCGGGTCTATCAATAACTGTTTAATGTTCGGCGAAATTCGCTTTGAGAAACCGAATAGCCAGAGAAAAATCTGCGTGTCAATTAAAATCTTCACTTTTTAATTTCTCCATCAAGATATTCATTAAACTCGTCAGGCGTTTCGTCAAAATCATCAGCCATCCAAATTTTGCCGTCGTCCATTCCGAACCAATCTTCGTCAGCTTTGACGGGCGAAACCTTCGCTACGGGTTTGCCGTCACGTTCGATAATCGTTTCTTCGCCTTCTAAAGCTTTACGCAAAATTTCCGTCCAACTTTTTTCGGCGTTTTGTAAAGTTATTTGTGACATTTGATGAATCTCCTCGACAAACATTTTAACTGAAAAATCAACTTCCTCTAAATTCTGCAATAACTTCAATTTTACCGACAATGTTGCAGTTAGATTATTGTAAATCTTCCGCCGGAATCCAGTATTCTTCGTGCGTTGCGCCGCCGACGATTTGGACTCCGTAATTGTCGAGAAATTCTTTACGGACGGCGAATTTAGTGACGTAGCCGATTTTATCTTCGTTGTATTTCGCGTTCCAGTCGCGGGCGATTTGCGCGGCGTATTCTTCGTTTAAGACCGGATAAAAGATTGGCTGTTCGGACAGACGCGGCAGAAATGCGGTGAAATCGGTCGCTTCAATCAAAGCCAATTCATTTTTGCCTGTCGGGCGATAAAGAGTGATTGTTTCCATAAAATTAAAGTTGATTGTTTAATAATTATCTAACAAAACTCGTTTGATACAAACAATTTGTTGATTAAAACAGGCAGATACTTTCAGGCAGATACTTTATTGCAAACAGTCAAAACTCACTTCCGACAAGTAATTGCCCGATTTGTCCGATCTCTTTCTTTGTTACAACCAATCAATTCTTTGTTTCAAGGAATGATTTCTTAGTAATAATCTATAAATACTTAGTTTCATTGCTTCGTTATCGAGTTACGATGCGTTGTTTCTTAGTAACAACATCTTGAAACTTAGTTACATCCGAGTAAAACATAAGTAACAATCAACTGAATCTTAGTTTCAATCGATGAAAACTTAGTAACATCAAGTAAAAACTAAGAGAAGATTGATGAAAACTTAGTTTCAACTTCCTATTTCTTAGTTACGACACTTGATTACTCGATAACAACAAACAAATTCTTAATTACACGCGGCTGATTTTAAGTTTCGATCTATAAAAACAGAACTTATGAAACGACTGTCGCGCCTCCTGTTGCGAGATATAAAACCGCCATTCTGACGGCGACACCATATTTGACCTGATCCAAAATCAACGAACGGGAACTGTCGGCGACATCGGATGCGATTTCGATGCCGCGATTCATCGGTCCGGGATGCAAGACAATCGCATCTTCTTTGGCAAGATTCAACCTTTCCTGAGTCAAGCCGAAATGGATCGAGTATTCGCGCAAAGTCGGAAAATACGCCGAATCCTGCCGTTCTTTCTGGATTCGCAAAATCATCACGACATCCGCGCCTTCGATTGCCTCTTCGATGTGATCGGTGACGGTCAAATCTTTTTCGACCAGATGAACGAAATCCGCCGGAACTAAAGTTTTCGGTCCGGCAACGCGAACTTTTGCGCCGAGTTTGGTTAATAATTGAATGTTTGAACGAGCGACGCGCGAATGCAGAATGTCGCCGATAATCGCCACTTCCAAACCAGCGATTTTCTTTTTATGTTCGCGGATCGTCATCGCGTCGAGCAGAGCTTGTGTCGGATGCTCGTTCGTGCCGTCGCCGGCGTTGACGATTGCCGCTCTGGAAACTTTCGCTAATTGGTGCGGAACGCCCGCCGAACCGTGACGAACGACGATGCAGTCGGGCGACATCGCATCGAGATTGAGCGCGGTGTCAATCAGAGTTTCGCCTTTGGCAACCGATGACGACGAAATTGAAATATTGACGGCATCAGCCGAAAGTCGTTTGGCGGCGAGTTCGAAACTCGTGCGTGTGCGCGTCGAATTTTCAAAAAAAAGATTGATGACGGTTTTGCCGCGCAATGTCGGAACTTTTTTAATTTCGCGCTGGTTTATTTCGCGGAAATTTTCAGCCGTGTCGAGAATTCCTTTGATCTCTTCGGCGGAAAGATCACGGATGCCAAGCAAATCTCTGCGATGAAACGGTTTGTCCATAAAATAAAGAGGCTTTTTGTGTTTTTTTGTTTTTGAAACTTTTGATTAAAAAAGTTTTAGATTCAAAAAATAAAATGCAAAAACCGAAAGCCGAAGACCGGAAACCTAAATCCGATTCCAAAAAAAAGCAAGACGTTCGCGCCTTGCTTGAAAAATTATTCGGATGCTTTTTCGTAAATCCAGACGGCTTCTTCGTCGTCGTACTCTTTGAGCATAACTTTGACGATTTCGGCGCGTTTGGTCGGCACGGTTTTGCCGATGTAATCCGCCTGAATCGGCAGTTCGCGGTGTTCCTTACCGCGATCAATTAAAACCGCAAGCTGCACGCGATTCGGGCGACCGAAATCCATCAGTTGATCCATCGCCGCGCGAATCGTTCTGCCCGTGTAAAGCACATCATCAACCAGAATAATCTTTTTATTTTCGATGTCGGCGGCGAGTTCCGTGCGGTTGACAATCGGATTTGCGCCGACGGTTGATAAATCGTCTCGGTAGAGCGTAATGTCAATTATGCCGTAGAGTGGTTTGTCGCCTTCGAGCTGTTCGATCTTGTCGGTGATTCTTTCCGCCAGAGGAACGCCGCGCCGACGAATGCCGACGATATACAAATCTTTCGCGCCTTGATTTTCTTCAACGATTTCCGACGCGAGCCGCGACAGAGCGCGTTTCATCCGCGCCGAGTCCATAATCTTCGATTTTTCAACTAATCCGTATTCATCTGCCATAAATGTTCACGGCAAATCGTAACACCGCTTTGTTTTAACTTTCAAGTTAAAGTTTTCAAGTTTCAATAAATATAATTTTAATTTAAGATTTATCAGATCAATTAATGCCTAAATTTTACGAAAAAATACTTCGCCCGGTTTTATTTAGAGTCAATCCCGAAACGGCGCACGAATTCGGCATCGAAACTCTTAAAATCGCTCTCGCAACAAAAACCGCACAGAATTTTGCCGCCGAAAAATTTGCAGTTGAAGAATTTAACGACCTCGAAAGATTCGGTTTGAAATTTACAAATCCGCTCGGCATCGCCGCCGGTTTCGATAAAAACGGCGTTGTCGTTAATCAACTTGCCGCGCTCGGTTTCGGATTTGTCGAAGTCGGAACGGTGACATTTAATCCGCAGAAGGGAAATGAAAAACCGCGAATGTTTCGTCTGCCCGAAGACAAAGCCTTGATAAACCGGCTCGGTTTTAACAACGAAGGAACGGCGAAAGTTGTCGAAAGATTAAAAAAACTTTCGCCCGATTGCGTTCTCGGCGTAAACATCGGCAAAAATAAAGACGTGCCGAACGACGACGCGATTGAAAATTATTTGAAAAGTTTCGTTCTCGCTTCGGAAGTTGCCGATTACATCGCCGTTAATGTTTCATCGCCGAACACGCCGAATTTGCGCGAACTGCAAAAAGCGGAAAATTTAGAAGACCTTTTATCGGAACTGCAAAAGCGAAACACGCAGCTTTCTCAAAAACCTTTGCTTGTAAAAATCGCGCCTGATCTAAATGAACCGGAAATCGAAGCAATTGTTGACATCGCTTTGAAACTGAAACTCGCCGGCATAATTGCGACGAATACGACCGTCAAAAGAGAAAACTTAAAATCGAACATCAATGAAAACGGCGGTTTGAGCGGAAAACCTCTGCAAAAAGTTTCAAACGAAATAATTGCAAAAATTTATAAATACTCGAAAGGAAAATTACCGATCATCGGTGTCGGCGGCGTTTTTACAGCCGAAGACGCATTTGAAAAGATCGCTTCGGGCGCGTCACTCGTTCAGGCTTACACGGGATTTATTTATCAGGGATTTTCGTTCGCTCGTGACATAAATTCGGGATTGCAGGAAATCTTGAGGGAAAAAGGTTTTGAAAAATTAGATCGAGCCGTCGGAAGTTTGCATAAATAATTGATGATAATTATTTTTTTGAATTTTCATTTGCCGCATTGAGCCAAACGGTTGTTTGCCGGAAATCTTCGAGCATTTCCGCATTGAGAGTTTCCGGCGCATTTATCGAGTTGAAAATTTCTACGGCTTTTTCTATGAGTGTCAGACCTTCTTTTTTATTTCCCTGCAAAATTGAAATTTCGCCCAAATTGGCATCGGCGGCGGCGAGCGCGTGTTTCGCTTCGGCATTGTCCATATCGTTTTCGACAATCGGTGCGGTCAGCTCGGCGGCGCGGCGAAATTCTCTGATCGCCTGCGAGTAATTTTTTTTGTCAATAAGAAATTTTCCATATTGAATATGCGTGATCGCCGAATTGCGATGATAACCGAAATCATCGGGACTTTGCGCGAGCAGATTTTCGATGATTTCAAGCGAGATTCGAATGTTTTTTTCAGATTCTTTATGTGCGCCGCTTTTATTTAAAACTTCCGATAAATTCTTACGCGATCTCCACAGAAAATATTTAATACTCGTGTTTTGAGAATCAACGACTTCTTGTTTTTTCTGAACGGCGATTTGCTTCTGAAACATCTTAATCGCTGTTTTTATATTTCCCGACTGAAATTCTTCGACGGCGTTTTGATAAATTATATCTGATTGAAACTCGTTGAAATTATCGGTAAGCGAATCGGATTTTGATGTTTTGTTAAACTCAGCTAAACTCTTTTTCGTTAATTCCCGCGCTTTTTGCCAATTTTTTTTCCAGCAAAAATAACCGTGCCGTATAAAAGTAAGATTCTGCCAAAGCGTTTTGCCGGTCAGCGTTCGGCGAATCTTTTTCCATAATATTTTCCAAAAGTTTGTTCGCGTCCGTGACGTATTCGACGGCTTCGCCGATTCTGCCGCGAACTTTGGAAATGTCGCTCAGTCTGACTTCGGCGAGCGCGAGTTTTTCGCTGTATTTCATATTCTGCGGCTCGTTTAGAAGCAAACGGCGATAAATTTCAATTTCCTTTTTTAATATTTCATCTTTTTGCGTCAAAGGCATATCGGGCAAATTCGACCAATTGAAATAAGCCTGTGCGAGCTGATCTTCGAGCGCGGGATTTTCGCCGGATTCGGCGGCGAGAGCGTCGAGTTGCGCGACGGCGCGATTAAGTAAAATTCGTTGCGCGGGAAGACTTCCCGGCAGATTTTTAATCGCATCGTGAACTTCGCCGATGAATGAATCGGACATTTTTCGCAAATCTTCGAGACGTTTTTTCAGCGCGTATTCGTTCGTTTTCGGCAATTTCACGTTCGCTCTGCGCCTCACGCGACTGCCAGAGCGTCGCCGTCATTCCGCCAATCAGTGTAATCGAGAATAAAAACGCGACACCGACGGCGACCGAATGACGGCGTAAAAAAGCGCATTGCGCGATACGAAAAAGTTGCCGGACGCGCCGAAACCGGCAGACCTTTCTGATAACGCCGAACATCTTCGGCAAATTTCTCGACCGAACCGTAACGCCGCGCCGCGTCTTCGCGCAGCGACATCGAAATAATATTTTGCAGATCACGATTTAACGGTTGATAATCGGAAATCGGTTTTTGGAAATCGGTTTTTAAATTTTTATTCGTTTTCTCTGCGTTTTGAACTCCGAGAATTTTCGACAAAATCAACCCGAGCGAATAAACATCGGTGCGCGTATCAATTATTTCGCCGCGCATCTGTTCGGGCGAAGCATACGCCGGAGTCAAAACGCGCATATTCGTCTGCGTTTCTTCGGCAGTCGAATTAAGTAGTTTGGCGATGCCGAAATCGAGTAATTTCGGCATTCTATCTTTAGTGATAAGAATGTTTGAAGGTTTCAGATCACGATGAACGATAAGTTTTTGATGAGCGAAAGCGACGGCTTCGCAAACTTTGCGAAAAAGATCGAGAATTTCTTTTTCCGGCAGATTGTTTTTTTTGCAAAACTCGTCAATCGGCTCGCCTTCGACATATTCCATTACAAAAAAAGGCAGATCGTTTTCGGTCGTGCCGCCGTCCAGAAGATGAGCGATAAACGGATGTTCGAGAACGGCTAAAATTTCGCGTTCGCGGTTAAAACGGCTGACAATCGCCTCCGAATCCATTCCTCGTTTAATCAATTTGATGGCGACGCGGCGATGAAAATCCGTGCGTTCGGCAAGATAGACGATGCCCATTCCGCCGCGTCCGATCTCTGTTTCGATTCGATAATTTCCGATTTGTTCGCCGGTTTTATTTTGAATCGAGTTTAATGAATTTTGGACGACACGAGCGACAGAAAATTCTTCGAGAAAAACGGCTGACTTTTCACTTTCGGCAAGCAGCGATTCGACTTCGCGGCGCAGATTTTCGTCGCCCGCGCACGCAACGCGTAAAAATTCCGCACGCTCCGGCGGTTCGAGTTCGAGCGCGTCGGCGGTGATTTCTTTAATTTTTTGATAATCGGTCTGAAAAGTTCGAGAAATCATAAAAGCGGCAATTATGGACGATTTTTACAGGATAAATTATTTCAAAAAACGCAAAAGCCAGAGTTTCGCCGTCTCCCAATCACGCCTTACGGTTCTTTCCGAAATGCTTAAAACTTCGGCGATTTCTTCGATGGTCAAACCGCCGAAAAATTTTAGTTCGACGATTTCGGCTTGTCTTTTATCCAGTTCAGCCATTTTTTCTAAGGCTTCGTTCAGCGCGAGAATCTCGATGTCCTGCGTTTGAAAAAAAATGATCGCATCTTCGAGCGCGATGATCGTTTTGTTGCCGCCGCGTTTTTCCGCATTGTGCGCTTCGGCGTGATTGACGAGAATCTGCCGCATCGAACGCGCCGCGATACCGAAAAAATGCGCCCGCGACTGCCACGAAATCTTATTTGCTTCGCCGCCGTTTCCGACCAGCCGCAAATATGCTTCGTGAACCAGCGCGGTCGGCTGCAAGGTATGATCGGCGCGGTATTCATTGCGAAACAATGCAGTTGCAATCTCGCGCAGTTCGCCGTAAACAATCGGAAATAATTCATCTAACGATTGCGTATCGCCTTGCTGCAATAATCCGGTTATATCTTTTTGATGAAGCATTTTAACTGATTAATAGTTGCATTCTACAAATAATTTCATCTTCTGTCGAAAAAAAATGTCCACTTTCGGCGGCAAATCCTGCACATATTAATAAGTATTGCGGAAATATTTAATTTTCTCTTTGAATTGTTTGCTAAATGAACGGTTTTTCCGCAGATAAACAAACATTCAAACTTCGTGGATTATCTAATTTACAAAGACGATTTCGTGATCGGAAAAGGAAAAAGCAAAAACAGAAAGATTCAATATATGAACAACTTACAGAGTGAGAATTTTAGTTTTAATCTCCAAAGTGACATCGAATTACGCTCGCATATAGAGAAGATGGTTTGGGCGCATCTCATTCAATTGACCGATGCCGTCAATACGCGCCAATGGTATATTCAGCGGCGATTTCATCGAAGGCTGAATCTGCTTCGGATTCCTGATGATCTGACCGGCAAAACCGTTTTGGACATCGGCGCGTGGGACGGTTTTTTTTCTTTTGAATGCGAAAAACGCGGTGCCGAACGGGTTTTGGCAATTGATATTTATGCGTGGGATCAGCACGGAATGGATTCTTTTTTACTGGCTCGCCAATTGTTAAATTCAAAGGTCGAATATCGAAAAATGAATATTCACGAATTGAATGCGGCGGCAATCGGCAAATTCGATGTCGTGCTTTTTTTTGGAGTTTTTTATCACTGCGTAAATCCGCTGACCGCGCTTCAGAAAATTGCCGAAGTTTGTCACGATTTGCTGATTTGTGAAACGCATTGTCTGATTCCGTTTGTCCACGAAAAATATCCGTTGATTCCATTTTTCCCGGCGATGAAAATGCCGATGAAACAAATTCCCGGCAGTTTTGCTCGATTCCGACACTCGAATGCCTGAAACAAATGCTGAAAGCGGCGGGCGCAAAATCAATAGATTTCAAATATACGCCGTCATTTCATTACTGGAAAAAAATGACGGCACTCGTCAAAAATCGTCCGCAATCGGGAAGAGCAATAGTTCACGCGCATTTCTAGTTTCTGGAAAAACAGTTTTGTGCCTAACATTCGGCTTTTCCGGGAAATGTCCGCGAAAAGATAAGCATACAAGAAATACTTTATTCAAAAAAGGAAAAATCAAAATGAAAAACCGACTCGACAAATGCCTGCATCGCTGTTGCCGGCAACAATCACAACAATCTTTATATTCGGCGCGTTCGGTTCGACGTTCGCACAGAAAAAAGGCGCGATTACTGAAGCGGAAGTCAAAGCCTACTTTAACGATTGGTGGACGCACGACTGCGATAAAAGCGACGATTGCAGCGTAACTTTTGACAGCGCGGTGAGAATCGCGCCCGCCGTGCGGCATACTTTTCAGATTCCGCCCGTGACTTATCTGACTTATCCGGTCAAGGTGGATTTCACGACGCACAAAAACGCCGGAACTTTTCACTTGCAGCATCAGACGCGCGGCGTTTATTACTTTTACCGTAACTCGTTCGGCGATTGGGAAATGGGCAAAGAAGACGAGCGCATCACCGAAGAAAAAGACTCGCATCAGGGACGGCGGCACAAAAATCCGACCGTTATTAACGGACAAACCAATAGCAACAAAACAAACGACGCAAATAAAACACCGTTGCCGACAAAAACGGCGACAATCGCCCGAAGCCGGATTTTTCGGCGATGGAGAAATGGTTTGAAATCGTCCGCTACGAATATCCCGAACCGCCCGAACGCAATATGACGATTTACATCAAGCCGAAAGTTGATTTCAATCAGCGAATGATGGCTTTCAAAATGGAGTTTCTCGACAAAGACGGAATCGTCGTCGGCACGGATGCGGCGTGGATTTGCTGTTCGACACAATTAGGCTCGACCGAAACGGGCAAAGTCGCCAAAGTCACCGTCCAAGTGCCGAGCGAACGCGAAATGGAAAAAGTCGTCAGCGCGACCGTCATCAGAATTAAAGATAATTACTAAAAACTCAAAAATAAATCAAAATGAAAAAACAAAATAATCTGAATCTCCAGTCTTTTCTGTTAATTACAACCATCATTGTCATTTTGTTCGGCGCAGTTCATTCGACATTCGCGCAAAACGGCATCGGCAAGCAATATAATTCGCGCGACGCGCGAACTTGCGCTGATGAGACTTCGCCGAAAAGCGGCGCGTTGTCGGCGGCGAAAGCGGCAGAATATGTTGTTTGCGAAAACGAAGGAATTAACGGCGATAAATTGTATTTTGTCGAAGATGTCAAAGTTCAGGTCGGCGCGTCGCGGCGTTACAATCCGCGCGAAGACATCAATTTTTCCCGGCATTGACACGAAATTTCCGATTTATCCGATTCGCGGCAGTTACAAAAAATATCAATGCACGGCGATTTTTCCCGACCAGACAAATACGAATCGCAACTGCACTTCGTATAACGCGCCGAAAGCGGAAGGTGCGTGTTACAAAAAATCAGGTTTCGGCGAATGGCGTTGTATGCTCGTGGACATTCACGAAACGATCATCGAAACCGATACTCCGCCGCCCGGAAACGCCAAACAAAATCCGGCGAACGACGTGCAAAATCAAATTCAAGACAATGAACAAACCGAAAATAAACCAGCCAATCAAAAAGCGCAGGGAAAAACCGGAATGCCCGAACCGGACTTTTCGGAAATGACCGACTGGTTTGACATCGTGCGCTACGAATACCCGAAACCGCCCGACCGCGAGATGTGGATTTACTTTAAACCGAAAGTTGACGGCAATAAAAGACCGTATATTTTCTACGTCGAATTCCGCGACAAAGACGGAATTTTAGTGCAGACAGCGGACGCTTCGCCGGTGTGCTGTTCCGACGCTTTGATGATGACGGCAAACGGCGAAAATGCCAAAGTCAGATTTCAACTTCCACCCGAAAACATTATGAAACAGATAACGAGCGTCAAAATTATCAGAGCCAAATAAGAAACTAAAATGAAAAACGGACGACCGCAAAATTTTTAACAGTCGCAATGGCAATCGCCGTTATTCTTGCGTTGAATTTTCAGATCAAAGCGCAGGAATCGAGATTGCCTTCGCCGAATTTTTTCGAGATGGAAAAGTATTACGAAATCGTTAAATGGACTTACACAGACGACGGCAATATCAAAATGATTATCAAACCGAAAGTCGCGCCGCCGCAGATCCATCGTCTTTTTACGATGCGGTTCTTCGATGAAGACGGAATTTGATATGCAGTATAAATACAACATCTGCTGTCCCGGCTATAATTCTCCCGCCGGAGAAGTCGAGCGCGTTCGAGATGCCCGCGCCCGAAGAATCAAAACTCGGTAAAGTCAAAAGCATTATCGTTTACCGGATTTTAGATGACGGCACTCTTGTCGAACCAAAAGCTGAAGCGGCGAAAAAAAACGGTTCTTCAAATAATTCGACTGACGCTAAAAATCAGTTGCAAAATAAACCGCAACCGAATACCGATGCGGCAAATGACAATCAATCCGATATAAACTGCAATTACGACGCGCCGGACGCAATACGAAAGCGACAATGTTTGCTTCAAAGACAAAAACGGCGGTTGGAATTGTCCGGTGGACAGTGTGCCGCAGATTACCGAATTAAACTAAATTGAAAAAAGAAGTTGAAAAAAAATTAACCGTCTAATTCTCGCCGATGACTTTCGGCTTTGCCGACTCTCGAAATAATTTTGTTGCTGTTTTCGCTGACTTTTGCCTAAACTTGTTTATTGTTTTAGATACCGAAACTTTCAATAGACTGATATTTAACGGATCGAAGTTGAATCGGAGTTAACCCGAACAAACGAAAATTTTCAACTGTCCGTATTTTAAAAATAAATTACGCTTTGAATAATAAATAAAGTAGTCTTCATTTAATTTGACACGAAAGATGCAAAGGCTATAATAACTGTTTGCGTTTTGCGCTGTTTGAAAGAAAAGTTTAATCTGTTGGCTGTAATGATTATCGAATTATTCAATGTGAAAAATTCGCCGCATAAATTTGAATTTTCAATTGCGCCGACGGAAATCGAACTCGAACAGGAAAACGTCAAATTAATTGAAACGGTCAAAACGGCTGGCGAATTGACAAAAGGTATCGCGCAGATTGATGTCGAAGGCACGATTAATGCGAAAGCCGAGATCGAATGCACACGCTGTCTCGAACCGACGGAAAAAGATTTGGAAATTCCTTTTAAGGCGACTTTTATTGCGCCGGAGCATTTCTCTAAAGAAAAGGAAGCCGAATTAAACGAAGCGGATTTAGATGTTTCGATTTACGAGAATGACGAAATTGATCTGACCGAACTCATCCGCGAACAGATTATTTTGAATCTGCCGGAACAGTTTTTTTGCAGACAAGACTGCAAAGGTTTATGCGCCAAATGCGGCGAGAACCGAAATTTGATAGATTGTAAATGCGAAGGAAAAGAGATTGACCCGCGATGGGCGGCTCTTAAAAATTTAAAATAGTAGCTGGTTTTTACCAATAACTAATTACCGGTTACTATTTACCGAACGGAGTAATTATGCCAAATCCAAAACGAAGACATTCCCATTCACGCACACGCCAACGCCGCGCACACGATGCGCTGAAATTGCCGCAATATTATATTGACGAAAACACGGGCGAAGCCAAAAAGCCGCACCGCATTGATCCGCAAACCGGAATGTATAAAGGTCGTCAGATAATCGAAGTCAAGGAAACAGAATAGTTGACCGAAGTTGACCGAACCGATTGAGTTTGCAGTTTTCAAAATTAGTCCGACTCAGTTAAATCGTTCAACTCGCATAACTTATGAATAATGCAGGTATCATCGGAATGGGACACAGCTTTCCGCAAGGCGTTTTGACGAACGCCGATCTGGAAAAGTTGGTTGATACCAACGATGAATGGATAACCACGCGCACCGGAATCAAACAGCGACATAAAGCCGCCGAAAACGAATACACTTCGCAGTTCGGCACGACAGCCGCGAAAATTGCAATCGAACGCGCCGGTTTGAAACCCGACGACATTGATATTATCATCTGTGCGACGACTTCGCCCGATCAGATAATGCCTTCGACCGGTGCGCTTATCCAAGCCCAACTCGGCGCATCGAATGCCGCCGGAATGGATATTTTTGCGGCTTGTTCGGGTTTTATTTACGGTTTGACGATGGTCGAATCAATGATAAAAACCGGACAGATTCGTTATGCTCTGGTTATCGGCGCGGAGGTTTTGACGAAATACGTTGATTATACTGACCGCTCGACGTGCGTAATTTTCGGTGACGGCGCGGGCGCGGCGGTTCTCGGTCCGGTCGAAGAAGGAAAGGGAATTTTAGCGACGAAAATAAAATCCGACGGGCGTTATGAAGAAGCTCTCTATGCGCCCGGCGGCGGAACGAAACTCGGCACGACGCACGAAACGATTGACAACCGCGATCATTTCTTCAAGATGAAAGGCAACGAACTTTTTAAAGTTGCCGTTCGTTCGATGGCGGAAATATCGGCGGAAATGATTGAAAAAGCAGGTTATACGATTGACGACATTGACATCGTGATTCCGCATCAGGCAAATCAGCGAATTACCGATGCCGTCGCCTCGCGTCTCGGTGTGCCGGAAGAAAAAGTTTTTTCAAACATCGCCGAACACGGCAATACTTCGTCGGCTTCGATTCCGATTGCGATGGACGAATGTATTCAATCCGGCAGGTTAAAATCCGGCGATCTTGTTTTACTAACTGCATTCGGCGGCGGCGCAACTTGGGGCGGAACTGTCATAAGATTTTAGGTTAAATGTCAAAATTAGCTTACATATTTCCGGGACAAGGTTCGCAAAGCGTCGGAATGGGAAAGGATTTATACGATAATTTTCCGGCGGCGCGGGAAGTTTTTGAAGAAGCAAACGATGCGCTCGGCTTTTCGCTTTCCGAAATGTGCTTTTCGGGCGAAGAAGCCGATTTGCAATTGACGGCGAATACGCAGCCGGCGATCTTAACGACTTCGATTGCCGCCTTTCGCGCAATGGAGACGGAAGGTTTTCAATTGCCGGATTTTGTCGCCGGACATAGTTTAGGAGAATATTCCGCGCTCGTGGCGGCAAATGCTCTGAGTTTTTCAGATGCCGTAAAAACGGTTCGCAAACGCGGACAATATATGCAGGAAGCGGTTCCGGTCGGTGTCGGAGCAATGGCGGCGATTATCGGTCTGGATTTAGAAACAGTTGAAACCGTTTGTAAAGAAGCGGAAAACGGCGAGATTTGTTCACCCGCGAATATAAATTCTCCGTCGCAGATCGTGATCGCCGGAAATGAAAGCGCGGTTGACAGAGCGATTGAAATTTTAAAGGCGCGAGGCGCAAAACGAGCGATAAAGTTAAATGTTTCCGCACCTTTTCACTGCGATCTAATGCTTCCGGCGCAGAAAAAACTGGCGGAAGATTTATCGGAAATCGCATACAGTAATTTACGTTTTCCAATCATCGAAAATGTTTCCGCCGAAGAGAACGAAAATGGCGAGCGCGTCAAAACGGCATTGACCGAGCAAGTTTCAAAACCCGTGCGCTGGTCGCCGTCAGTCGAACTTTTAATTAAAAACGGCGTAGAAACATTCGTCGAAGTCGGCGCGGGAAAAATTTTATGCGGTCTGGTCAGACAGATCAATCGGGACGTTCGTTCTTTGAATGTCGGCGATATGGAAAGTTTACAAAGTTCACTGAGTTTACTGAAAGCTGACAGTTAGTTAAAAGAGTTTTTTTAACTCTGCAAACTCTGGAAACTTTTTGTTACCTTGGTAAACTATTTTATAAAACAGGAGAAATTATGTCAGAAGTTCAAGATAAAATTAAACAGATCATCGTTGACGAATTAGGTGTTGACGAAGCGGAAGTAACTGAAAACGCTCGCTTTATCGAAGATTTAGGCGCGGATTCATTAGATTTGGTCGAACTCGTAATGCGTTTTGAAGAGGAATTCGACATCGAAATTCCCGATGAAGATGCAGAAAAAATTCAAGCTGTCCGCGACGCTTACGCTTATGTCGAACAGCATAAACAAGACTAATTTTATAATGGTAAATGGTTAATGGTAAATGATTTTCATATTTACCATTAACCATTTACCATTTACCATTATTTTATGAAACGTCGTGTCGTAGTTACGGGACTCGGTTTAGTTACGGCTGTCGGAAATTCCGTTCCGGCAACTTGGGACGCATTAATGCGCGGCGAAAGCGGCGCAGATTACATTTCCAAATTCGATGCGGAAGAGTTTTCCACGAAATTTGCGTGCGAAGTCAAAAACTTTAATGCCGAAGATTTTATGGACAAAAAGGAAGCGCGTCGGATGGGCGCGTTTACTCATTTCGCCGTCGCCGCTTCGGACGAAGCGATGAAAGACAGCGGTTTGGTGATTGACGAATCGAATGCCGAAATGGTCGGAACTTATATCAGTTCTGGCATCGGAGATTTTTGGGCAATCGAGCGTGAACACGAGAAACTTTTGAAGTCTGGTCCAAGTAGAGTTTCGCCGTTTTTTATCGTTTCGGCGATTGTTAATCTCGCATCTGGAAACGTCTCGATTCGTCACGGTGCAAAAGGTCCGAATTCGGCGACGGCGACGGCTTGTTCGGCTGGCGCACACGCTATCGGCGACAGTTTTCGTCTGATCGAACGCGGCGATGCCGACGCGATGATCTGCGGCGGTGCGGAATCGGCAATTACGCCGATGTCGGTTGCCGGATTTGCTTCGATGCGTGCGCTTTCGACGCGCAATGATGAGCCGAAACGTGCGTCACGTCCGTTCGATGCGGAACGCGACGGTTTCGTGATCGGCGAAGGCGCGGGACTTTTAATTTTAGAAGAACTCGAATTTGCAAAGGCTCGCGGCGCAAAAATTTATGCCGAAATTGTCGGTTACGGAATGAGCGGCGATGCTTTTCATGTGACGATGCCGGATGAAACCGGTTCGGGCGCGATTCGCGTGATGGAAAGAGCGATCAAAGATGCCGGAATTTCGCCGGAACAGATCGGTTATCTTAACGCGCACGGAACTTCAACGCCGTATAACGATAAATTTGAAACACTCGCCATCAAAAAAGTTTTCGGTGAACACGCTTATAAAATGGCGGTCAGCTCGACGAAATCAATGACCGGACACGCGCTCGGCGCAGCCGGCGGAATCGAAGCCGTAATTTCGATTCTGGCGATGAAAAACAACGTCATTCCGCCGACGATCAATTATGAAAATCCCGATCCCGAATGCGATCTCGATTACACACCGAACGAGCCGCGCAATCTGGAATTTGATTACGCGCTTTCAAATAGCTTCGGTTTCGGCGGCACAAATGCGTGTTTGATCTTCAAGCGTTATAATGAGTAATTATGAACTCTCAGACAACGGACATTCAAACTTCCGAATCTTCGGCGATCTATCCTGAAACAATTACCGAACAAGAAGTTCATTATCCGGCGGAACTTGAAAAGGAAAAGGGTGAAACGGCATATCATTACAAACTTATCTCAATTTTGTATAGCCTTTTAGATGCGTATTTTTCCGCTCGAAAGGATATAATCATCGCCGCCAATATGATGGTTTATTATGAAGAAGGAAATGCGAAAAAATGGCTTGCGCCTGATGTTTTTGTTTCTTTCGGAGTTGAAAATAAACTTCGCCGAACTTTCAAAACTTGGGAAGAAGGCGTTTTTCCTCAAGTCGTTTTTGAAGTTGCTTCAGACAGTACATTTGAGAATGATCTTGGCGGCAAACGTCTCGATTATGCACGGCTCGGTGTTGAAGAATATTATCTGCTCGACCCGGAACGCGAATATCTGCCGTCGCCGCTGATGGCGTTTCGCCGTCAAAACGGACGTTTGCTTTCTGCTGATGTTGAGAACAATCGAGTATTGTCGCCGCTTTTGAATCTGGAAATTTTAGATACAGGCAGATCGTTTCGAGTTTTTGATCCGCAAACAAAAGAATTTTTGCAGGCTGTTTTGACAGGCGAAGAATAATTTTCAAAAAAGCGTGTAGGTTGATTAATCAACCTACACGCTTTTTTTACACAATGAATGAACGGTCATTCATTGTGGTTGGAAGTTTTTACAAAAAAACATTACAATAATTTTGCTAGTTAAAAGTTATAAAATTTATTCTGAAAGACAGAAAATAATTTATGAAAATAATTGTATTAATGAAACAGGTCGCCAATAAAGACGCGGTTTTGCGTATTCGCGGCGATGAAAAATGGATTGACGAATCTTCGATCTCGCAGCAGACGAACGAATCCGACGGTTATGCTTTGGAAGAAGCTCTGCGTTTGAAAGAAGCGAAAGGCGACGGCGAAGTGATCGTCTGCACATTGGGCAGACAGACGGCGAAAACGGTTATCAAAGATGCTCTTGCCCGCGGTGCAGACCGCGCGATTCACATTGTCGTCGAAAACGAAAACGAACTTTCGCCGTATCAGATCGCCAAAGCGATTGCCGACGCGATCAAAGAAGAAAATGCCGATCTGGTTTTCACGGGCTTGCAGTCGGACGACGCGAGTTACGGACAGACGGGCGTAATTTTAGCCGAACTTCTCGGCATTCCGCACGCGACGATTGTCATCGAAGTTGACCACGCGAGTTTAAATGGTTCACTTCGCATCAAACGCGAACTCGAAAGCGGCTGGTATCAATGGTTTAAATATCAATTGCCCGCGCTTTTGACGATTCAGTCGGGAATTTCACAGATTCGATACGCGAGTTTGAAGGGAATTATGGCGGCGAAGAAAAAAGAGATTAGAGAAGTAACTTCGACGGTCGAAGACTTCGCTTCAAAACAAACAATTGAAAAAGTTTATATGCCGCTTAAAACCAAGCAGACACAAATGCTCGGAAACGGCGACGCGAAAGCGGGCGCGGCGGAACTTATCGAAAAACTCAAAACGGAGGTTCGCGTTATTTGATAATAATAAATAGGTAAATGGTTAATTGTTAATTAAATCCATTTACCATTTATCACTTATCATTTACCATTTACCATTTAAAAAATATGATTTTAGTATTTATCGAACACAAAAATTGCGTTCTCAACAAAACGTCGCTTGAAGCGATTACTGCCGCGCAGAATATCGGCAAAGATTTGGGTTTGAAAGTTTCAGCCGTTATTCCGTGTGACAAAGACTGCGCTTTGGCGCAGGAAATTTCGCAGTATGATCTCGAAAAAGTGATCGTGGCGAAAAACGAGAAACTCGGCATTTACACGCCCGACGGTTACGCCGACGCTTGGGAACAAATTATCAAAAAGGAAAATCCGCAGTATGTCGTAATGTCGCACACTTATCAAGTGCGAGATTTCGCGCCGAAGGTCGCGGCACGTTTCGGCAAAGAAGTCGTCGGCGACTGCATTCGTTATACGAATAACGGCGGCAAACTGACTCTGACGCGCCGAATTTTTCTCGGAAAATTAGACGCTGACGTGACAATCGGCGGTGACGCGCCGTATTTCATTACGTTTCAATCAGGCGCGTTTCGCGGCGACAATGCTGAAAAGGGAAGCGCACAGACCGAAATTGCCGAAGTCAATGTCGGCGAAATTCGGATGCAACCGGAAGAACCATTTCAGGAAGCGAAAGCGACAATTGATCTGACTAAATCGCAAATTATCGTCGCCATCGGTCGCGGAATCAAATCGGTCGAAAATATCGAAAAAGCGCGGGAATTAGCCGATGCACTCGGCGCAGATTTGGCGGCTTCGCGTCCGATCTGCGATGCCGAATGGCTGCCGATTGACCGTCAAATCGGAAGTTCCGGTCAAACAGTCGCACCGAAAGTTTACATTGCTCTCGGCATTTCCGGCGCGATCCAACACATCGTCGGAATGAAAAACGCCGGAACTATCATCGCCATCAACAAAGACGCGGAAGCACCGATCTTCGACATCGCCGATTATGGAATCGTCGGCGATATTTTCGACGCGATGCCTGTTTTGGTTGAAGGAATCAGGAAAGCGAAAAGTTAATTTGAAACTTATTAATTGATAACAGAAATTAACTTACTTTAACTTCAGTTCGAAATAAAAGCTATTGAATAAAAAGGACTTATTTGATTTTCAATTGATTTCGACGCGCTTTGAGTAAATGTTGACGTTCCTTGCGGTTGATTTCTTCATTTTTTAACGCAAAGTTACGCAAAGACAGGAATAGCAATAAATTAAAGATATTTCCTTTAATTTATTGCTATTCAATATATTGAACTCACAATAATTTAAATAAAAAAAGTCGTCTGGAAAAACGGCTTTTTTTATTTAAAATTGACATAGTTTCCGGTCGTTTGTCTTTCCGAATATTAAAAATCAAATCTCATACCGAGTCTGATCTGTCTCTGACGAAACGTGCGACCCGGAGTCAGGAAATTTGTAGCAGTATAGTCAATAAATGACGCGCCAAAATTGAAAACTGTCGCATTAAGAACATTATCAATTTCAACAGTCGGACGCATTTTAAGCCTTTCTCTAAATATAAACTGTCTTGAAATGTTTATATCGAAAGTAAAAAATGACGGTCCGGTTCCGGCATTACGCGGCAGGTTTCCGCCCTTTGCTCCGATTGTCGGTAATGAAAAACGATCAAATAATGTCTGAGGAAACGCCGAATCAGGTTTACGCCAAGAAATATCGGAAATATCTCCGCTAAAATTCGGTCGGTCGGTTCCGAGATCATCCAAATTTCTGTCGCTTCCTCCGATTCCGATGCTATATGGCGCAGAACTTCCCGCACGAAAAAGCGGCGAAAATCTCAATTGACCTAACCAAAAAGGCGTATCGAACGAACCGGAAAATGCAATTCGGTGGCGGCGGTCTTGAACATTTCGTGTATATTCACTTTCAAAATCCCCATTAATCTGTGCGTTAGAAGTATTATTCAAACCGTCGTCTTTGGTTGAAGACAACGTGTAGTTGAAGCGGAAAAATCCACCGAAACCATTGACGTATTTTCGATAGCGTGAACGAAGTTCGAGAATCAATCCCTGATAAAAGGCTTTACCGTTTGAATTGATGCGCGATTTTTCCTCAAAGTCAGGATCAGGTCTGAACTTGGCGATTGCCGCCAGAGCAATTCCAATCGGTCCGCCCGTTGCATTATTATTATTCCCGGCGACAGCCGCTAACGGGACAGCCGTTGATGTGCTGGTCGTATTTAAATAAACCGTGCAGGAACTGTTGTTTACGAAAGAACAACCCGAACTTACGCTTCTCGGATCGTTTGCTACTCCAAGCTCGAAATTATAAGTTCTGGTTGTCCCGTTCTGATTGGTGAACACAAAAGGATTTGCCCGCAAATAAGCCGTCCAATCGTTATAACCTATTGGCAAAACGGGCGCGTTTATATTCGTATCGCGCCACAAACGAACCGTTTTATTCCATGTATAATTTGCTTCAAAAACCCATCCTTTGAAAAGTTCACGTTCAAACCCGACATTAAATTGATAACTTTCAGGAATCTTCAGATTCGGATCGACAGAGCGAAGCGGATTTCCGCCATTTCCTTGATTGACAATAAATCCCGTATTATCGGTGCAAGGACTGGTATAAGTTTTCGCCGCACAAATATTTCCGACAAGTGTGTGCAATTCGGCTTCCGTAGCAAAAGATTTAGGAAATTGCGTTGCAATTGCTGTAAGAATATCAGTTCGACGCAGATCACCTGCACTCGTGCCGATAGCATTCGTATCGAACGGTATTATGCCGTTAACATTCTGAATAAAATCGGCAATCGTGCGTAGTAAAGTTCGATTGTAAAAAACACCGCTGCCAAATCTAATCACTCCTTTTTTATCCTTAAACGGATTCCAAGCGATTCCGAGCCGCAGACCGAAATTGTTGTTGTCATTAACACTCGTTTCGCGTTCATATCGAATTCCCGAACTTACCGTGAAATTCGGTCTTAATTTTATTTCGTCATTGAAAAATAGTCCGTAATAAGTGTTTTTAACATCCGAACCTGTCCCGAAATTTACACGAAATCTCGACAGTTTGTTTTGCTGAAATGCTCCGAAATTGGCGAAGTTGAAAGTGCCGGTCGCATCGGACAATGCGTTTGCTTTTGAATGAATAGACTGAATATCACCACCGAATTTTAGCGTGTTTATGCCCAAGATATAGGTCAGGGAATCCTGATATTGTGATCGGGTTTCGCGGCGACTTTGCGGAAAAGTTTCATTATTTCCGCCGGAAGATGTCGAGTTGCCGACGACCAAAGTCTGACTGCCGCCAATTTCAGGATTTCTATAACCGATCATAACAACAGGATTTTCGGGCGTGTCGGTTTGATAACTCGGTTCGTAGATTGAATATTGAAAGCGGAATTGATTGACTAACTTTGAGTTGAAAACGTGATTGTCCGTAAAGTTAATGGCATCGGTATCGGCAATTCGAGCTTGAAGTGCGTCATCTAAACGGGTTGTCGAAGCAGATGTGCTGCGCCGGTTTCTTCGTCTTCCCAGTTGATAGCCGACCGTAAAATTATTTTTATTGTTAATTATTCGGTCGAGTTTTGCCGTAAATATATTATTTAAATTTGGTGATGGATAAAGCGCGGTATATGGCGCAATAGCTACGGCAGGACTACTATTCATATCCACGCAGGTTATGACCGGACAACTTCCATTTGGTGCAGGAAGTGCAAAAAACGGATTTGAGGTTAGAGGCACATAAGTATTAATAAAAGTCGTGTCCTGCAAATTCAGATACTCATATCCGACCGAGAAAAAAGTCTTGTTTCGTCCGTTGTAAATTTTCGGTATGACTACGGGACCACTGAGAGTAAATCCCGGATCATATTCGGTGAATGGCAAACGGTTATATAAAGGATTCGTATCGGGTAAAACAATGGGGAAAACCGGCGAGTATTTTCTTCTGTTATTAAAGAATGTATTCGCATTTAGATTATCGTCACGGAAAAACATAAATGCCCGTCCGCGAAATTTATTCGAACCGCTTTTTGTTCTCAAATTAATGCGTCCGCCGGAGGCGCGACCGTATTCGGCGGAAAATTGATTGGTAATTACCTGAACTTCTTCGATGGTTTCCAACGAAGGTTGAAAACGGACATTTGCCGAGCGATCATCATTATTATCCAAACCGTCAATCGTGATGTTATTGGAATAAGAAACTCCGCCTGAAAGCGAAAAATTTCCTTGTTCGGCTGGCGCAGTCGGGCTGATAGTATTGCGGTCTTCCGATAAATCTCTTGTGGACAGAGCTTCTTCGGTTGTGCCTCCGAGCGTCAATACAAGATCGAGCGGATTTCGAGTGTTGTTCGGAATTTCTTCAATTTCACGTTCGGTAATCGTTCCGCCGACAACTGTTCGAGTTGTATCAATAACCGGTTCGTTTTCTCCATCAACAGTAACAATTTGTTCGGCTGTCACATCGGCTGGTGACAACTCGAAATCAAGTTGAATATTCTGTCCTGAAATAGTTTTGAGATCGGTTTTTTCGAGCGTAGAAAAGCCCTGCATTGTCGCCTTGACAGAATAAGTTCCGGGCGGAAGTTCAATTATTTGAAAACGACCTTCTTCATTGGTAATAACGGTTCGTTCCAAATTTGTCTCGACCTGCTTTGCCTTAACATTCGCACCGACAATCGGCAGATTGTTGGAATCAAAGACTTTACCGTAAATAGTAACATCATCTAAATCTTGTGCTGAGACGAAAGATATAAAAATAAAGGTCAATAGAAACAGCGGAAGAAAAAGCTTCTGGGATAAACTTTTCATTGTTATTCTCCTAAATAATTATTTAGATTTTTTCGTGATTTTCGGTATTGTGAAGGAAAATGTCGGAAATGTAAAGAAAAATTTTAAAGGCAGTTTTTAACGCTGATATTTATTCATCATTTTGCGGATAATGTCGGCGCGAAACGGGAATTAGAGCTTCTGAACTGGAAAGAGTTTCAACCTGTTGGGAAATTTCTCCGGCGTGATTTCTGAGATAAGTGATAAAGTTTTCAAATTCTTTCTGCATCGCATCCATTTTTTCGCGCATATTGAGAATTATTTCAACTCCGGCAAGATTTACGCCGAGTTCACGCGTCAGGGAAAGAATGACATCGAGGCGTTCGAGATCGGTGTCGGTATAAAGGCGTGTGTTGCCGTCAGAACGCGACGGTTTCAACAATCCTTCGCGTTCATACAGGCGCAGAGTTTGCGGATGCACTTCGTAATGTTCCGCCACAACGCTGATCGTATAAGTTTTAACTTTCTTCTTCATAGTTTGCAGATAGTTTGCAGATAGTTTGCAGATAGTTTGCAGATGGTTGTAAAACCTTCTGTCAACTTCCTCAAAACTTTCTGCAAACTATCAGTCAACTTTTTACTCTAATCCCATCGCTTTACGCGGATTGTCGGGATTTGCTTTCTCGAGCTGGCGTAAAATTTCTTTTGTTTCTTCCGATAAGATACGCGGCAATGTTATCTGCACCTCGACAAATTGGTCGCCCTGCATTTGCGGATTCCGCAAAGACGGAAACCCTTTTTCACGAAGTCTGAATTTTTGTCCCGACTGCGTTCCGGCGGGAATTTTCAATTGCGCTTTTCCCGAAACGGTCGGCACTTCGATCTTCGCGCCAAGTGCGGCTTCGGAGACGGAGATCGGAACGGTCACATAAATATTATCGCCTTTGCGCGTAAAATAAGGATGTTTGCCGACGTTAGTGACGATGAACAAATCTCCCGGCGGCGCACCGAGTCGTCCGCCTTGTCCTTTTTTCGGAATCCGCACACGCGAACCCGTATCAACTCCGGCAGGAATTCTTACCTTTACTTGTTCGGTTTTCGGTGTCGTGCCTTTGCCGTTGCATTGCGAACACGGTTGTCTTCGTCTGCCCGTGCCTTCGCAGTCGGGACACGTCTGCGAAAATTGCAATCGTCCGCCGGTTTTTAAAACTTGTCCCGTGCCTTTGCAGGTCGGGCAGACAATAATCGGTCCGCCGGTATCGCCCGCGCCCTGACAGCGCGAACATTGTTCGGAACGATTGACCGTTAAATTAGTTGTCAAACCTGTTACCGCTTCTTCAAAACTCAAGGCGAGCGGGATTTCGATGTCAGCGCCTTTTTTCGGCATCGCTCGCGGCGGTTCGGGTTCGCGTCGTGAACTCGAACCGCCGCCGCTACCACTGCCGAAAAGGTCTGAAAAAATATCTTTGAAACTCGAACTGCTCGAACCGCTGCCGCCGGGTTCAAAATTGAAACCGGAAAAATCAAAATTGCTTGCGCTGCTGGTGCCGCCCGCCGCGCCTGCGCCAAACGGTGAATCGGCATCGAGATTGTCGTGATAATAACCGAAGCGGTCAAAGACTTTACGTTTTTTCTCGTCGGAAAGAACGTCATAAGCCTCTTGAACTTCTTTGAATTTTTCCTCGGCTGTCTTATCGTTCGGATTAACGTCCGGGTGAAATTTGCGGGCTAATTTGCGGTAAGCCTTTTTAATCTCATCGGCTTTCGCGTCCTTTTTAATGCCGAGCGTTTCGTAATAATTTTTTTTAGTTGCCATTTTTGGACTAATCAATTTTGAAAACAAATTTAATCGCTTCAAAAACTTCCGCCATTTTTATTGGCGAAAGATGTGTCATATAAGAGCCGATCTTATTCTTTGGAACTGTTTGAATATTAACTAAATTGATTGCACAATCTTCAAACATTCCATCGTTTTCATCGAGTAACACTTCCTAATCGTTTCCGCGAATAGTCGTCGTTATTTCAGCTACTGTTACCGTATTAAGACGCGGAATCGTATCGGTTCGCGTTAAAATCAAAACCGGTCGTTCTTTGTTCGGAAATTTGAATTTGTAAAAGCGGACATCGCCTTGAATCATTCATCCTCCCAAACCTGTTCATTTTCCCAGATTTCAAATTCTTCCGGCTGTTGAGGTTGCTTTTCGTAGCTTTCAATAAATCTTTTGACCTTTTCAGAGTCGGCTTTTTTCTTCTGCAAATAATCGTCCTGTAAAGATTTTTCCAAAGACTCATTGATAAACTGCAAACGATCTTTTTTAAGATTGTCCGCCGCTCTATCAATTTCAGCCACTAAATTTTCATCCAGTTCGATTACAACATTCATAGCTTTTGAAGTATCGCAAAAACAGCCGTTGCCTGCAAGATTTTTACAGGCAAACGGCTGTTTTATAATCCGGCATAATTTGCCGCGTGATTTGACCGTTTAGCCTTTGTCTTTGTTTTCTTCGTCAACATCAACGTATTCGGCATCAATGACATTATCGTCGCCGCTTTCGTTTGAAGTCGAAGAAGTAGTGTCGCCGCCCGCGCTTGCCGACGAAGCCTGTTCAGCCGTCTCGCCCTGTTGGGCAGCTTGGCTGTAAAGAACTTCGGCGAGTTTGTGCGAAGCGGTTTGGAGACGGCTGAACGCACTGTCCATCGCCGCCGTATCTTCGCCCGCGAGAGCGGTTTTCGATTCGGAAAGTGCGGCTTCGATCTCGCTTGCCGCCGCCGAATCGAGTTTGTCTTTGTTATCTTCCAAAGATTTTTCGACCGAATAAACAAGACCGTCGAGTTTGTTTCTCGATTCGATAACTTCCTTGCGTTTCGCGTCTTCGCCCGAGTGCGATTCGGCATCCTTCATCATTTTGTCAATTTCGTCCTTCGACAAACCCGAAGTTGATGTAATCGTGATTTTCTGTTCGCGTCCCGTGCCGACATCTTTCGCCAAAACATTGACGATGCCGTTCGCGTCAATATCGAATGTTACTTCGATCTGCGGAACGCCGCGCGGTGCGGGCGGAATATTCGGCAGATGAAATTTGCCGAGCGTTTTATTGTCCGAAGCCATCGGGCGTTCGCCTTGTAAAACGTGGACTTCGACGCTGTTTTGATTGTCCGAAGCGGTCGAGAAAATTTCCGATTTGCGCGTCGGAATCGTCGTGTTGCGCGGAATCATCTCGGTAAAAACGCCGCCGAGTGTTTCTATTCCCAGAGTCAAAGGCGTTACGTCCAACAAGAGAATATCGGTTTTTTCGCCGCCCAAAACTCCGGCTTGAACCGCCGCGCCTAAACCGACAACTTCGTCAGGATTAACGGTTTTGTTCGGGTCTTTGCCGAAAAATGCCTTGACCATTTCCTGAACTTTCGGGATGCGCGTCGAACCGCCGACTAGAACAACTTCGTCGATCTGACCTTTTTCCAGTCCGGCATCTTTGATCGCCTGTTCGACCGGCGGCATCAATTTTTTCAAAACCGGCTCGATTAACTGCTCGAATTTCGAGCGCGTCAATTTCATCACAAGATGTTTCGGACCCGATTGGTCAGCCGTAATAAACGGCAGATTGATCTCGGTTTCCATCGCCGACGAAAGTTCAATTTTCGCTTTTTCAGCCGATTCTTTCAGACGTTGGAGAGCCATTTTGTCATTCGACAAGTCAATGCCCTGATCTTTTTTGAAATCGTCAATGATCCAGTTAATCAGTTCTTCGTCAACATCATCGCCGCCGAGATGCGTGTCGCCGTTGGTTGATTTAACTTCGACCACGCCTTCGCCGACTTCGAGAACGGAAATATCGAATGTTCCGCCGCCAAAGTCGAAAACGGCGATTGTTTCGTCTTTTTTCTTATCTAAACCGTAAGCCAGAGCCGCCGCCGTCGGCTCATTAACGATACGCATCACTTCGAGACCGGCGATCTTGCCTGCGTCTTTCGTCGCCTGACGTTGTGCGTCGTTAAAATACGCCGGAACGGTGATAACGGCTTTATCAACTTTCGCACCGAGATAATCTTCGGCAGCTTTTTTCAGTTTCTGCAAAACCATCGCCGCAATTTCCGGAGGACTATATTGTTTGCCGTCGGCATTGATGCGAACATCACCATTCGACGCTTTTTCAACTTTATACGGAACCTGCTGAATCTCACCGCCGACTTCGTCAAACTTTCGTCCCATAAAACGCTTGATTGAAAACAATGTGTTTTCGGGATTGGTCACGGCTTGCCGCTTGGCAACCTGACCGACGAGACGGTTTCCGTCTTTGGTGAACGCGACAACCGAAGGTGTCGTTCGTCCGCCTTCTTCATTTGTTATAACAATCGGCTCGCCGCCTTCCAATACGGCAACGACCGAATTTGTCGTTCCTAAATCAATTCCAATAATTTTACTCATTATTTGTTATCTCCAATAAAAAAAAACTAAGTTATGTCCAAATCAATGTTTAGAAACTTTAATTAACTTGAGCCAAGAGAAAGTATAATATCTGAGTGCGTCCTTGTCAAATTTATTTAGGACGTAATTATATTTACGGGTAATTTTTCTCATATCGGATTTTTATCGCTTTTATGTCAATAATTAGCGAATGAGATCGAATAACGGTTTACAAGAAAAATTATTTGGAATCTTCTTCTTTCATTAGACGTGCAATGTGAAATATATAATGAAAACCGGATAAGAAAGCGAGTGCGACGACAATCGCATAAACCGTCGGCAGATAGAAATTGTATTCAAAAACG
Source organism: Pyrinomonadaceae bacterium (assembly GCA_965217985.1). Lineage (GTDB taxonomy): Bacteria > Acidobacteriota > Blastocatellia > Pyrinomonadales > Pyrinomonadaceae > DATHTS01. The sequence continues at coordinate 15,786 of CBDCJY010000010.1, read as the reverse complement.
GCGGCAAACAGAATGAGAGTAACGGCGGCAACTTGAACCAGCGTGGAAAGTTTACCGAGCCAAGAAGGTTTGAATCCGCGAAATCCGGTCATTATATTTATCGCCCAAGCAACAGTTATGATTAAAACATCACGACCGATGACGGCGGCTGTCACCCAAAAAGGAACGGGCAGATGACGTGTCGGCTGGAGAACATTGGGCATTGTCAAAATAATAAAAGCGACCGTCATCAGAAGTTTGTCGGCAATCGGATCAATAATAGTTCCGAGTTCCGATTCCTGATTGAATCTGCGGGCGACAAAACCGTCAATGCCGTCGGAAACACCGGCGATCAAAAAAACGATCAACGACCAACTGCTGTAACCGTAAAATAAAAGGCTGGCAAAAACTGGAATAAGAGCCATTCGCAAAAACGTGAGCAAATTAGGAATGGTTAAAACTTTTGACGACATTGCTTGAATTACGAACTATGGAAATACGAAATTATAGATTAGTCGGTGAAGTTTCCAAAATTGATCTGAGAAAAAACTGTCTGTCTTTACTCGCAACGCAATACGATAAGTGAGATTTCCGGCGGACATTGATAACGCACGGGCAAAACGACTGTTCCGATTCCGCGTGTGATGTATATCTGTGTGTTTTTGCGTCTGTGAAGACCGCTCGAAAGTTTTCTTTTACGGAAAATGCTTTTGCTTGTTTCGCGCATTTTGACCTGTCCGCCGTGCGTGTGTCCGCTGAACATCAGATCAACGCCGAATCGAACCGCTTGCCTTATAATGACCGGATTATGCGCCAGCAAAATTTTCATTTCATCAGGGAATGACCCTCGCATCGAAGCCGGAACATCGGTTTTACCGACCATATAATCATCTACGCCCGCCAGCCAGAATGATGAATCGCGCACGGTCAAACGAAAACCTTCATTAATTAATACATTAATGTTTTCGGCGCGAAAAGATTCTGTAACGATTCCGGCATCAGTCCAATGATCGTGATTTCCAAGACAGGCGTGTATTCCGAATTCCGATTCGAGTTTGCCCAAAACGCTTGCCGCAGGTTTAATATATTCGCTTTCGTGTGAAACATAATCGCCGGTTAGAACGAACATATCCGGTTTCAGACGATTGGCGACTTTGACGGCTCTCGAAATATGTTCGAGATTTGTAAACGGACTATGATGAATATCGGACAAATGGACAATGCGGAAACCGTCGAGTTTTTTCGGCAGACGTTCGAGTTTGATTTCTACTTTTTCGATTGAAAGTGAGTTGGCTTCATTAAGCGCGTAACGCGCCACCTGCGAAAGATTTCGTGCCAGATCGCGCAGAGGCGTGTCCGACGCGACCATCGAATTGATGCGTCTGGACAATTTTCCTTTCTTGGCGACGGCAAATTTCATTTATTCAAAATATAAAATTTAATACAAGTGGCTGCAAAATTTACAAGGTAAGATGGTTAAGAATTATATACGGAAGTCTCGAATTTTGTAAAGTTAAGTAAATGTCGAATCAAATATCACAGAGCAAGTGTTTCGACAATTAATTTGCCGTCTATCGTGCGTTCGATTCCAACTCCGACAATTTTGCCGAGTATCTCGATTTTTTCTTCATCAAAGAGCATCGGATCGCCGTTTTCCCCTTCGAGACAAACTATCCCGAACTCCTTATCATAAAAACCGCAACTGACATTTTGATTTTCTATTTCTTCGATTGCGACTAAATCTCCGCGCCTGATTTCATCGCTCGGAACAACGACGGCAAGGGAATTTTTTAGTAATCCGATATTTTCCAGATGTGTATTGTTAATCCAAATACCGTGAATATCCTGAAAGTTCGATAATGGCGAAGGTAAAACCAGTTCGATTCCGTCGAACATAAAATCCTGAGTTGCCGGAGTCGGCAGAATTTCCCGCGTATTTTCGCTTGAAAAATTATCCGAACCGGACATCTTTTCACGAATGCTGTTTTCGAATTGCCTGACCAGTTGTTCGGCTCTTTCTTCGTTGATTTCCGTTTTGGCGATTTGCACGGCTTCCAAAAGACAGAAAATTGCCGGGGAAATATTATCCATCGAAATTAAAATCTGAGTTTTTGTAGCATAAGCTTCAACCGAATATGCCGCATTCTCGCCGGATTTGAGAATTTTTAAGGCTTTTTCGATAGTTTTCAGAGCCTCCTTGTGTTTTCCTTCAAATTTATATATAAGTGCTTTAGTATCTAAAGAAAATCCTTCGCGCGTACGATCTTGTATTTTCTTGAAGAGATTTGTCGCCGTATCAATCGTCCGATGAGCGGCATCAAAATCTTTTTTCGTTTTATACAAAAACGCGAGATCGTTCAAGATCGCCGGATAATAAACTCGATGGTTGATTTTTTTGTAAAAATCTTTTGCGATTTCGAGAGATTTTAGGGCATTCGGTATATTTCCCGTATTTTCCCAAGCATTGCCGAGATGATTGTAGAATATGCCTTTCAGACAATTGTCGGAACAATTGTCAACAACATCTTTAATCGGCAGGATAAGTTTAAAGATTTGTTCGTGCTTTTCGGTCGAAAGCAGTAAAAGACTTTTAAGCAGGTAACTATAAATTCTATTCGGACTCGAAAGCGGCAGATTATGTGAGAAGGCTTCTTCGAGCCAAGATTCGGCTTCACTCATTTCACCTTTGCGTGAATAAGTCAGCGATAAATAATTCTCACATTCGGCGATTTTTTCCACATTATGTATTTCCAAAAATATATTTCTGGCGTGTGTTAACAAGTCGCGTGATTTTTCTTGGGATTTGGAAGTTTGCTTACTGTGACCGAGGAAACCGAAAATGCTTCCGCAACGCAAAATAAATTCGGCAGCGAGAAACGGCGATAATCCGTTTGTATCGGGCAAGTCACACTTATCGTGCCAAAGATCACCGATTTCAATCATCGCATCTTCGTATTGCCCTTTTCTCTTCAAAACCAAATAGCTTTTCACATAAGTCGAAAGTTTTAATGTGGAGAGTTTTCATATTCTTGTAGAAGTCTAAGTTTGATAGTATATGCCCGATACAGAAATGTATCAAGCAAAAAAAAACAATTTTTTTAGGAGAAAAAAAATGAATACAACAAAAACACCGGCTAAATTATTTTTAATCATAAGTCTCTTCGCTTCAGTCGCTTTGGCTGACGACGGACAAATGAGCGGCGGCAATAAAACGGGCGGCTCACCCGAATCCGGCATTCCTCTTTGTGAAGAAGGTCAAATGAGCAGCGGCAATTTCGTCTGCGAGGAAAGATCGGGAAATTCTGCTGATTCCGGCAACGCGGAAAATAATGACGAAAGTAATACACCTGATTCGATTCTGACAATCGTTCAAGATTACTTAGCCTCTTTATTCGGATAATCTAAAACTGCAATTAAAACGGCAGGAAATTATCCGGCGGAATACGGAAAAAATCTTTCCGCACACGATATGACAAGTCTTTTTTCTTCCATTTTGGCGGGATAGTTAGGGTTTGTTTTAAATTTACCTGAAAATTAGACAAAAAATCAAAAACGCCAGAAGATCGGAACGAGAATTATGGAAACGACAAAAACGACAATAGTTAAAATTGCGCCGACTTTGACGAAATCCATAAATTTATAACGCCCCGGCGTATAGATTAGAACGCAAGCCGGTTCGAGCGGCGTAATGAAAGAGAAAGATGCAGCGTAAGTTACAGCAACGGCAAATGTTCGCGGATTTAGTCCGAGAATATTTGCCGTCTGAATAGCAACCGGAATTACAACCAGTGCGGCTGCTTGATTGGACATCGGCTGTGTCAGTAAAACCGTAAATGCGAAAAAACCGGCAAGCACGGCAGTTGGTCCATAACTGCTGAAATAATCCTTAATTAAGCCGGCAAGATAAACATCTGCGCCGGTTTTTTCCATCGCCGTGCCGAAACTTATCATACAGGCGATCAAAACGAGCAGACGAAAATCTATCAGCGAGTAAAGTTCCGAATAACGGATCGTCTTCGTGCCAAGCAGAAGCAAAACGCCTAATAGAACGGCGATTGCCAGCGGAACTTCGATTCCGGTAACTATTTTGGACAGCGACAGCGATAAAAACAGACCGAAAGCAGCAATCGCCCAGCGGCGTTTGTCAGTTCGCATACCGCTTGCCGAAACGTCTTCCAAAAGAAGCATTTCACCTTCGGAAACATACGGCTGGATGGTTTTGCGATTTCCCTGAACAAGTAAAACATCGCCGAATTTCAATGCGACATCGCTCAACTTTTTGAAAAAAGTATCGCCGTGCCGATTGACCGCCAAAACTGTCAAATTATAAGTTTGACGAAAATTGATTGATTTCAAAGTTCGCCCGACAAGCCGCGAATCTCGTAAAACCATTACTTCAAACAGTTGCGTTTCGCCGGTTTCGAGAACATCATCTTTTAAGAGAAATTCGGGTTTTATTTCCAAACCTACTTCTTCTTTAACGCGCAGAATATCGGTCAAAGTTCCTTCGACAATCAGCAGATCGCGGCGGCGAATTCTCTCCGTCGGAGTCGGCAGGATGGTATCTTCGCCGCGTATAATGCACAGAACATTGAGATCGAATTCCAGATTCAAATTGGCTTCGCCTAAAGTTTTGCCGACCAGATTCGATTCCGGTAAAACGAGAAGTTCGGAGATATATTCGCGGATGTGATACTGCTCGGTCAAAGAATCTTCGCCGCCTCTGTGCGGCAGAAGTTTTCTGCCGATAAACAGCATATAAGCTATTCCGACGACAACGGTTATAACACCGACGGGCGTAAGCTCGAACATCGAAAACGGCTCCATTCCGTAGCGTTTAATTGCGCCGCTGACCGCCAGATTTGTCGAAGTTCCGATCAGCGTGCAGCTTCCGCCGAGAATCGCGCCGAACGCCATCGGCATTAAAAGTCTGGACGGCGGAATTTTTGCTTTGTCGGCTAAACCCAGAACGACCGGCAGAAACATTGCCGTCGTTGTCGTGTTCTTTAAAACCGAAGCTGAGATTGCCGCAACCAACATTATCAAACTCGTCAACAAAAACTCGTTATCACCTGCGATTTGATAGAGACGGCGACCGATCAGATCAACCAAACCCGTTTTTATAAGTCCGCCGACAAGCACGAAAAGTCCTGCAATCGTAATAATTATGTCGTTTCCAAAACCTGCGACCGCTTCCTGCACGTTCAAAACGCCGAAGACGACCATTCCGATGACCAGAATGATTCCGACAATATCAACCGGAAGTTTTTCCGAGCCGAACAGAACAAGGGCAAGCAGCAATAAAATAAGTGTTACAGCGATTGGCGACATTGAAAATTAGAATACAGAAATTCAAGTCTTTTGGAAAGTTTTGATCGGTGAATTTTACCTAATTGCTAACGGTATTTTTTGAATCGGTATTTGTCGAAGCCGTCGAGTTTTGAGTTGGCAGATTTCCTTGCTGTTGTAGTTCTTCCGGTGACTTCCAACCGGCTTTTTTCAGCAGTTCGATAGCAAAGCTGATGGGAACAGCCATATTTGCCGCCGTGCTTTCGGTGAAGACGCCGAAATTTACGCCGATTACTTTTCCGGTCTGACCGAAAAGCGGTGCGCCCGAACCGCCTTCTGCGGTTTTTGCATCGTGAACGATGCGCCGCGTGTCTAAATCCGTAATCGAACCTTGAGTTGTCAAAGGCACGATTTTATTTGATTGCGAAAGCGTGTTGATAATACATTGGCGCGAACCGCCGCAGCGATTGTTGAGCAAACGCGCTTCTGTTTCATCGGTCATCGCCAGAAGTCTGTCCGGTCCGTTCGGATAACCGAGCGTCACGACCGTTTTTCCGACTCCGACAGTTTGCGAATCGTTTTCGAGCGGCAAAACCGGAATTCCGGTCGGCATCGAATCGGCATCAACCGAAGTTGCCGCCAAATCTTCACGACCGTCAATTTGACGGACTTTCAACGGCAACGGCTGCGGGTAATTAGGGAAATAAACATAAAGTCGTTTGATGCGGGCGCGTCCGCCGGAATTTTTCATCATCTGTTTGACGAGATCGTCTTCCTGCCACGGCTGAACGACGTGTCTGTTTGTGATGATAAAACCGCCGCCGACGTGAAAACCCGTGCCGATAAAATCGTATTCGACCGCACTGCCGTTGCCTTCGGTCGTCAAGCCTTGCTGAACGGGAACTTGCGGAATCTGATCTTCCATCGGTTGCGGTTCGTAAGGATCGGACTGATATGACTGCGGATCGGGATAACGCAGAGTTTTTCCGGTTTTTTTGTCAATCAGATCATACACACCGAAAATCAGACACACGCCTTTTCCGTAATCGGCGTTGAGACGCGGCGCGAGCGATAGAATGTCAATTACCGATTTATTCGTTTTATCGAGTTCGCCGAGTTGGTCGTTGGTCTGCGTGAGTTTTTCTTCGAGTTTGGTAATTATCTGATTCTGCTTTTCGGCTTGCTCACTACTTCGGGCGAGTTCGTTAGTGACGGCGTAACCGATATATAAAATTCCGGTGATAAAACCGATTGCCAGAACCAAAATAATCAATTTACTCGTCCACGAAATCTCGCGCGAAAGTTCGCGGACAAATTCGCGTAAAAATGCTTTGGCATCGTCGCGTTTCGGCGAGATCGAGGCTTCGAGCGCGGCTTCTTCGATAAACGGCGCGACGAATCTTTGATCTTGTCGCGTTGTAATCAAAGAGGATTTTGAAGCGAGCGAGAAAAAAGAAAAAGAAATTTCCGTGTTCGGAATAGCAATCGTGTCGCCGTCCGCGATGGCGATAAAACGGCGCAGAGGTTTTTCATTTAAGGTCAGTTCGAGATTTTCGTTAAAATTGACAATGCGGTAAAGACCGTCGGTGTTTTCGATCTCAAACCAGTTTCCGGTTTCCGTGATTTCAGGCGAATGTATAAATAAATCGCTGGTTTCATCCGTTCCGAAACTGATTCTTTCATCACTGAAAAACTCCGTCCGTTTTTCCTTTCCGACCGAAATGTGAATTATAATGCCTTTTGCCATTCGTAAGACGAGAAAAACAACTCCTGTCAGATTTTATACTAACACGAAGTTGGCGAAAAAATAACTTTACAGTTAATCTTTGATAAGTTTTGAAATCTGACTTTCAAAACTCGATTCCGGGTAAAATTCAAATGCCGAAAATATACACGACAGGTTACGGCGGAAAAAAAATCGGCGATTTAAAACCGCTGCTCGACGCGCTCGATGCCGTTTTGGTTGACATACGCTTTGCGCCGCACAGCGAGATTCTGCACTGGCGCAAAGTTTATCTGAAAGTGCTTCTCGACCGGAAGTATTTTCATATTCCTAATCTCGGAAACCGCACATTTAATGAAAATAAAATCACGATTCAAAATTTAAAACTCGGCATCGAAACTATTTTAAATTTGAATAAAAACATCGTTTTGTTGTGTGGTTGTGAAACGCCGGAAAATTGTCACCGCCTTTTAATTGCGGGCGAATTGTTGACACAGGGAATCGAAACCGAAGAAATTTCGGATTGGCAAAAATATGCGTCTGCCAATGAAAAACAATTCGGGATTTTCTGAATATCGGTTCGGCATCGCTGAAATTTAAACAAATTTCCAACTTTTCACCTCGTAACCAATTTTGAGACAATACGAAATTAACTATTCAAGCAATGAAAAAGTTTTTTCGCACTGCAAATTTTACAAAAACACGGAGTATTTTTATGAATCGTTCCAAATTTTTATTCTTTTGGCTTCTGTTGCTTTTAGCGCAGACACTCGTTTACGCTCAACAGGCGCAACCGCAAACCGCCGCTTCAATTTTAACAATTGATCGGATTTTTAATTCCCCGGAATTTAATCCGAAAGGTGTCGGCGGACTTCGCTGGACAAAATCGGGAGACGGTTTGACGAAATTCGAGCCTTCAAAAACCGTCGTCGGCGGCACGGATTTAGTCAGTTATGATGTCGCGGCAAACAATCGAACCGTCTTGATTTCCGCCGCCAAACTCATTCCGAAAGGCGAAACCAAACCTTTGGAATTAGAAGATTTTAACTGGACGGCGGATAATCAAAAAGTTTTAATTTATACGAATTCAAAAAGAGTCTGGCGGCAGAACACGCGCGGCGATTATTGGGTTTTAGATTTGCAAAGCGGAAATTTGCAAAAACTGGGCGGCGCGGACGCGAAACCTTCGACGCTGATGTTTGCGAAATTTTCTCCAGACGGCACGAAAGTCGGTTATGTCCGCGAAAATAACATTTATGCGGAGAATTTGGCGGACGGAAAAATTACACGATTAACAAATGACGGCTCGAAAACGCTGATTAACGGAACTTCGGATTGGGTCAACGAGGAAGAATTCGATCTGCGCGATTGCTGGCGTTGGAGTCCCGACAGCAAGACAATTGCATTTTGGCAATTCGACGCGAGCGGCATAAAAGATTTTATTCTGATCGACGACACGAAAGATTTGTATCCGGTTTTGACATACATTCCGTATCCGAAAGTCGGAACGACCAATGCGGCGGTGCGTGTCGGCACGGTCGGCGCAAACGGCGGCGAAACCGTCTGGATGAAAACGCCCGGAGATTTGCGGCAAAATTATATTGCGATGATGGATTGGACGAATAATTCCGACGAACTGATTTTGCAGCATTTGAACCGTTTGCAAAATACCGACCAGTTGATGATCGCCGACGCGAAAACAGGCGCGGTAAAGACTGTTTTGACCGAAAAAGACGACGCTTGGGTTGATCTTTTGATGCCGGATATGATGTGGCTCGAAAACGGAAAAAGTTTTCTTTGGGCGAGCGAACGCGATGGTTGGCGGCACGTCTATAAAGTTTCACGCGACGGTTCGAGCGTCGTAAATATCACGCCGGGTGATTACGATGTAGAAAGTTTGAAGTCGGTTGACGAAAACGGAGGTTGGCTTTACTTTATCGCTTCGCCCGACAACGCAACACAGCGTTATTTGTTTCGGCGGAAACTCGACGGCACAGGAACGCTCGAAAAAATTACGCCCGACGCGCAGAAAGGTTGGCACAATTATAATATTTCTCCGAATGCTCGTTGGGCATTTCATAATTATTCGTCCTTCGGAAATGTGCCGAAATTCGATATTATTGATCTGAAAAACAAAACGACCGTCAGAACGATGGTTGATAATGCCGAACTCCAGTCGAAAATTGACGCGCTGAAAAAAGGAGCGCAGGAATTTTTTCAAGTTGACATCGGCGAAGGCGTGACGCTCGACGGATGGATGCTGAAACCTCCCGGATTCGATCCGAACAAAAAATATCCGATTCTGTTTTATGCTTACGGCGAACCGGCGGCGCAGACCGTGACGGATAATTGGGGCGGCAGAAATTATTTATGGCACACGATGCTTTCGCAGCAAGGCTATATTGTCGCCAGCGTTGACAATCGCGGAACGCCCGCGCCGAAAGGTCGCGTTTGGCGCAAATCGATTTACCGCAAAAACGGTCGCGTAAATTCCGCAGATCAGGCAAACGCCGTCAAAGCTGTTGCGGCAAAAATGCCGTTCGTTGATGCGAATCGTGTCGGTATCTGGGGTTGGAGCGGCGGCGGCGTGTCAACGCTTAATGCAATGTTTCGTTACCCGGAAATTTACAAAACCGGAATGGCGGTTGCGCCCGTTCCCGATCAGCGTTTTTACGATACGATTTATACCGAACGCTATATGGGAATGCCGGATGCCAATGCCGAAGACTACAAACAAAGTTCGCCGATCACATTTGCCGGCGGTTTGAAAGGAAATCTTTTGATTGTTCACGGCACGGGCGATGACAACGTGCATTTTCAGGGAACTGAAGTCTTGATTAATAAATTGATCGCTCTCGACAAACCGTTTCAAATGATGGCTTATCCGAATCGTTCACACGGAATTTTTGAAGGTAAAGGAACGACTGTGCATTTATACAGTCTTTTAACGAGATATTTAAATGAACATCTCGAAGCCGGAACGAAATAAGTATCGAAAAATGGTAAATGGTGAAAAATTATTTTTAATTAACCATTTACCATTTACCATTTACCACTAACAATTATTTCTTCGGTCTTTCGTTGGCTTTCAACACTCTTTTTCGCAGACGAACTGATTTCGGCGTAACTTCGATGAGTTCATCGTCGGCGATGAATTCGAGTGCGCGTTCGAGCGACATATCGCGGATGGGAACGAGACGCAGAGCTTCGTCGGTGCTGGTCGTTCGCATATTCGTCAGTTTCTTTTCCTTGACCGGATTGACATCGAGATCAACGGCGCGGGCGTTTTCACCGACGATCATTCCTTCGTAAACTTTGGTCGGCGGTTTGATAAACAAAGTTCCGCGTTCCTGTAAATTATAGAGCGCGTAATTAGTTACTTCGCCGATACGGTCGGAAACGAGCGATCCCGTGCCGCGACCTTTCAAATCGCCCTGCCATTTGTCGAAACGCAGAAACAGCGTATTTAAAAGTCCCGTTCCTTTCGTTTCAGTCAAAAATTCGCCGCGAAAACCGATCAGACCGCGCGAAGAAATTTCGTATTCCAGACGAACGCGCCCCGAACCGTTATTGATCATTTTTTTCATCTGACCTTTGCGGCGACCGAGTGCTTCGGTGACGACACCGATGAATTCGTCCGGCACGTCAATCACGACGAGTTCGACAGGTTCTTGCAGTTCGCCGGTTGTCTCGTCTTTTTTTGTAATTACTTCCGGCTTTGAAACTTGCAGTTCGTAACCTTCGCGGCGCATCATTTCGATCAAGATCGCAAGCTGCAATTCGCCGCGACCGGAAACGCGGAAACTGTCCGCCGAATCGGTTTCGGCAACGCGAAGCGCGACATTTCCCAAAAGTTCCTTTTCGAGCCGCTCTTTGATCTGACGCGACGTGACGAATTTTCCGTCAATGCCCGAAAACGGCGAAGTGTTGACACCGAAAATCATCGAAATCGTCGGTTCGTCCACATTAATCATCGGCAATGGTTTCGGATTATCAACCAGCGTGATCGTTTCGCCGATGTTGATGTCGTCAAAACCGGCGAGCGCGACGATTTCGCCGACTCCCGCTTTATCAACCGTTGTACGTTCCAGACCTTCAAAAATATAAAGTTCACGAACCCGAGTTTTCTGCGTCGAGCCGTCGGCTTTGCAAACGATGACTTCCTGATTTTTTGAAATCTCACCCGAAAAAATTCTGCCGATTGCCAAACGTCCGACAAACTGATTGTAATCGATATTTGCTACGAGTAACTGCAAGGAATCATCACGCAGAGCTTTCGGCGCAGGAACGGTTTCGATAATTTGTTCAAACAGCGGAATAAGAGTTTTCGATTCGTCCGTTAAATTCTTTTTCGCAACTCCGTCGCGCGAGATCGAATACAAAATCGGAAATTCGATCTGTTGATCGTCCGCGCCGAGATCAATAAACAAATCGTAAATCTCATCAATCACTTCTTCGGGACGCGAATCCTGACGATCAATTTTATTTACCAGCGCGATTGCCGGAAGTTCGAGTTCGAGAGCTTTTCTTAAAACGAATCGCGTCTGCGGCAGACAACCTTCCGCAGCATCAACGAGCAAAACGATGCCGTCAACCATCTTCAAAACGCGTTCGACTTCGCCGCCGAAATCGGCGTGTCCGGGCGTATCAACGATATTGATTTTATAATCTCCGTAACGCACGGAAGTGTTTTTCGCCATAATCGTAATGCCGCGTTCGCGTTCCAAATCCATCGAATCCATTACGCGATCCTGAACCGTTTCGTTATCACGATATGTTCCCGATTGTTGGAGCATCGCGTCAACCAAAGTCGTTTTTCCGTGGTCAACGTGAGCGATTATTGCAACATTTCTTATCTTATCTTTTGAAACCATAATTTTACCTTTTGAATCTAAAGCAAACGGAAAGAATAAAACTCTCGACTGAAAAGGTCAATGATTAAAACTCAAAACCGGAAAAGTATTTTTTTCATATATAAACATCCGAACAAAATTTCGGATGTTTATATATGAAAAAAAATCTGTAGAGCGGGAAATGAAAACTTTAATTTTAAAGACGAAAATAATAAAAATGCTTATTTATCAGGTAGTTACAGCAAAATAATCAGTGTAGCCAAAATCGGTCTTTTGTTCGGTAAAGTGATTCTATTAAATCCTTAGTTTGCGAAATGATTTAATTATCGGTTCTAAATGTTGTAAAATCTCTAACGACAAAATATCCAAGAAAAAAGGGAAAAAATAAAATATGAAAGTAAACCGCCGTGATTTTTTAGTTGCCGGAACTGTTGCCGGAGTTTTGGCGAAAACCGGACTGCCCGCATTTGCCGCCGGAAAAGAATCGGAAATTGAAAATAAAATATCTGCGAATATCGCCGACAGGAAAGTTTCCGTTTACACGACCGCCAAGGATACCGAAATGAAAATGTCGGCAACCGATTCGCTGGAATTTAAACCGATGGCGCAGCCGCTGGAGACGCAGATTTGTGTTTTCGTCGAACCGAAACGCACGTTTCAGACTTTTATGGGAATCGGCGGCGCGTTGACCGATGCTTCGGCGGAAACTTTTGCGAAAATTCCGAAGGAAAAACAGGAGGAATTTTTGACCGCGTATTTCGATAAAGAAAAAGGAATCGGCTACAATTTCAGTCGCACGAACATTCACAGTTGCGATTTTTCAAGCGGAAGCTACACATATATTGACGAAGGCGATAAGGATTTGAAAACCTTCGATGTTAAACACGACCGCCAATTTCGCATTCCGTTTATCAAAAAAGCGATTGCCAAAGCGGGCGGAAAACTGACAATGTTCGCGTCGCCGTGGTCGCCGCCGCCGTTTATGAAAACTAACGGCGAAATGCTTCACGGCGGAAAACTGAAACCCGAAATGGCGGCGAATTGGGCGAAATATTACGCGAAATTTATCAGAGCTTACGAAAAAGAAGGAATTCCGATCTGGGGAATTTCAGTACAAAATGAACCGATGGCGACGCAGCCTTGGGAATCTTGCGTTTACACGGCGGAAGACGAACGCGATTTCCTGAAAAATCATCTCGGACCTACGATGAAAAAAGAAGGTTTGGGCGACAGAAAAATTATCGTCTGGGATCACAACCGCGATCTGATTTATCAGCGCGTCAATACGATCTTGAGCGACGCGGAAGCCGCGAAATATGCGAATTACGTCGGTTTTCACTGGTACGAACCGTGGTCGGGCGGCGAGATGATGATCGATAACGTCAAACTCGTCAACGAAACTTTCCCCGAAAAACCTCTGATTTTCACCGAAGGCTGCGCGTATCCGTTCGATCTCGAAAAAGTCCAAAACTGGGATTTGGGCGAACGCTACGGTTATTCGATGATTAATGATTTCAACAGCGGAACGGTCGCTTGGACGGATTGGAACGTGCTTTTGGACGAAACCGGCGGACCGAATCACGTCGGCAATTTCTGTTTCGCGCCGGTTCACGCCGACACGCGCACGGGCGAATTGATCTACACGAATTCGTATTATTACATCGGACATTTCTCGAAATTTATCAAACCCGGCGCAAAAAGAATCGCCGCCAGCCCAAGCCGCAGCGCACTTCTTTCGACTTCGTTTCTAAATCCCGACGGCAAAATCGTCACCGTCGTAATGAACAAAGGCGACAAAGAAGTGCCGTATTTTCTATGGATTGACGGACAAGCCGCCGAAACGAAAATTCCCGCTCATTCGATTCAGACTTTAGTTGTTTAAGAATTATTTGCCCGCGAATAAACGCGAAAAGGCACGAATAAAAGACAATATAAAAAGATGAAAATGTTTTCCGTTTTTCTTTTTCGTGCTGTTTAGCGTTTATTCGCGGGCAAAGTTTCAATTATTTCGTATTGAAATATGAACAATCAGCAGGCATACGATTCGTGGTCGAAAACTTACGATTCCGTCGAAAATAAAACGCGCGACATCGAAGCAAAGGCTTTGCGCGAAAGTGTTTCCGGCGAAAATTTAGATGTTTTGGAAATCGGCTGCGGAACGGGAAAAAACACCGAATTTTTGCAAACGAAGGCGAAGAAATTGATCGGCGCGGATTTTTCCAAAGAAATGCTGGCGAAAGCGAAAGAAAAAATCACGGCGGAAAATGTCGAATTTGAACAAATTGATTTGCGCGAAAATTGGAATTTCACCGCAAACTCATTCGATCTGATAACTTGTTCGCTCGTTCTCGAACACATCGAAAATCTCGGTTTCGTCTTTGCCGAAGCGAATAAAGCATTGAGAGAAAACGGACATTTTTACATCGGCGAACTTCATCCTTTTAAACAATATTCGGGAAGCAAAGCGCGTTTTGAAACGGGAAACGGCTCGTTTGAACTCGAATGTTTCATTCATCACGTTTCGGAATTTTTTGAAGCGGCGAAAAATAATAAATTTGAAATTGTCGAACTAAAAGAATGGTTTGACGATGATGATAAAACACGAATTCCAAGATTGCTGACGCTCGTTTTCAAAAAGACAAATTAATTCGTCTGGTGTAAAATCAACGAATAAATCTTTTCCATTCAACCGAAAAACAATGAAAAAAATCTTCGTTCTGCTGGCAATTATCGTTTTGCATTTAAATCTAACAGCGCAAAAATCCGAAAATTATATTCGATACGTCAATCCGCTGATCGGGACGCAGAAAATGGGACACACATTTCCCGGCGCGACCGTTCCTTTCGGCGCGGTGCAGCTTTCGCCCGACACGGACGAACAGCCGCACAATATCGGCGGAAAATATAACCGCGACGCTTATAAATACTGTGCCGGATATAATTATGACGATTCGGAAATTTTCGGTTTTTCGCACACGCATTTTTCCGGCACGGGACATTCCGATCTCGGCGATTTTTTGATTATGCCGACGGTCGGCGAATTGAATCTCGAACCGGGAACGAAAGGCGATCCGAAAAGCGGATTTCGTTCGGCGTTTTCGCATTCCACAGAAATTGCCGAGCCGAATTATTACAAAGTTTTGCTTGAAGACGATCAGATTCTTGCCGAAATGACGACGACGACACGCGTCGGTGTTCATCAATATACTTTTCCCGAATCCGAAAATTCGCACATTATTTTGGATTTAATGCACGGCATTTATAATTACGACGACAAAAACGTCTGGACTTTTGTGCGCGTCGAAAACGATCACACGATTGTCGGTTATCGGCAGACGAACGGTTGGGCGCGGACGAGAACGGTTTATTTTGCGATGGAATTTTCAAAACCTTTTACGAATTACGGTTTTAAGAATTATGAAAAACAGGATTACAAAGGTTTCTGGCGCAAATTTGATCAAACGAAAAATTTCCCCGAAGCCGCCGGAAAACAGATTCGCGCACACTTTGATTTTGCGACGAAAAAGGACGAAAAAATCCAGATAAAATTCGCGCTCTCGCCGGTTTCGACCGAAGGCGCGATGAATAATTTGAAACTCGAAACGCCCGACTGGAATTTTGAAAAAGTTAAAAATGCCGGACAAAATTTGTGGAACAGAGAACTCGGCAAAATCGCTGTCACGGCTGACAACAAAGACGATCTAATAAATTTTTACACGGCGATGTATCACACATTTTTGTCACCGACGGTTTATATGGACGCGGACGGAAAATATAAAGGTTTGGATCAAAACGTCCATCAGGCGAAAGGATTTACGAATTACACGACCTTTTCGCTGTGGGACACATACCGCGCATTGCACCCGTTTTTCAATATCGTCCAGCCGAAACGCAACCGCGAAATGGTCAATTCGATGCTCGCGCATTACGATCAGAGCGTCC
>CBDCJY010000009.1:0-1185208 GCA_965217985.1 Pyrinomonadaceae bacterium | reverse complement strand
GCCGCCAAAAACGGAATCGGCGTTTCACGAATTAATAAGATCACGTCGTGCAGAGCTTTAAGCGGTTCTTCCATAAAGGCTTCGATTCTGCCTTCTTTCTGCCACATCCGACTCATCTCGCGCAGATCGCCGCCCGAACAAAATGCGCGACCTTCACCCGTTAAAATTACGGCTCGCGCATTATCGGCAATCGCCTGTTCAATCGCCCGCCTTTAAATCAACGGTCAATTGCAGCGAAAGCGCGTTGAGCGCGTCGGGGCGATTCATCGTTTACGACCGGCGACCGTTTCATTTAGTTCGTATTTGACGGTTTCAAACATAAGTTCTTTGAAACGGATAACGGAGAATAAAATACAAACAAATAAATTATCCGTTATCCGTTATCCGTTGTTTAAGCGAATCGCACACGCGATTTGCTCGCCTGATGACATTCGCTTGCACAAAACCGAGCGTCCGACTTTCGGCTGAAACGGAACGTGATCGTGTTTGCCGCAATTGTCGCAAACCATTTCAAAACGCTTCGGCGCGTCCTCATTTACTGCCGCTTTTTTTGAGCGGCATTTCAGACACCTTTGCGGCGACATCATATTGCGCTGATAAAATGTTTCTTGTTCTTTTTCGTTAAAGACAAAAATTTCTTTACACTGAACACACGGTATTTCAATATCCGGCATCGCATTTTCTCCTTCAAAACTTAAAGTAATTTACTTCGGGTGCGTTGGTCAAAAGTGTATCACAAAAGTTTTGCGATTTAGTAACTTTTGCTGGAAGAAAAAATTGTCCACAGATGAACACAGATGAAAGTAAATTGGTTAAACGAATTTCTGAAACAAGTTCGCAGTTTTTAGAATTTCAAATCTAATATTAAAATTCAATAAAATCTCTCTAAATCTGTGTTTATCCGTGTTCATCTATGGTTAAAAATTTCCTTAATCGCGCTTTAATTCGGCGACGTGCGCTTTGACCGTTTTCGCCGAGCGTGTCGAGATTGTAACCGCCTTCGAGACACGAAACGATTCTGCCGTCGCAGACTTCGTCAGCCCATTGTTTGACGGTGTTCGTCATCGAAGTAAAATCTTTGTCTTCCAATCTCAATTGTCCGAGCGGATCGCTCAAATGCGCGTCGAATCCGGCGGAAATAAAAATAATGTCGGGCTTAAAATGATGATTGATGTCGCCGATCGCGTTTTCAAACATTCGTTTCTGTTCACGCGCATCGGTTCGCGCTTTGACGGGAACATTTAGAGTGTAATCTTTGCCGCGACCGTAACCCGTTTCGCCGCGCGAACCGCTTCCCGGATACCACGGATATTGGTGCATCGAAAAAAAATGCACACTCGGATCGTCAAAGAAAATTCCCTGCGTCCCGTTGCCGTGATGCACGTCCCAATCAACAATTGCCACGCGCTCGATTTCTTTATATTTATTCTGCGCGTAACGCGCCGCGACCGCGACGTTATTAAACAAACAAAATCCCATCGCATTTTCTGCCGTCGCGTGATGTCCCGGCGGACGAACGGCGACAAAAGCATTTTTCACTTCGCCCGACATCACCTCGTCAACCGCGCGACACGCGCCGCCCGCGCCGTAAAGCGCGGCATCGAAAGATTTCATCGAAACAATCGTGTCGGCATCAATATATTGAATGCCTTCGCCAAACGCGCTTTCGATCTTCTTAAAATGCAGAGGCGTATGCGCCGCCTGAATCAAACCTTTCGACGCTTGTTCCGGCTGAACTTCCTTAAGCGAATTCCAAAATTTTTCATTTTCTTTCAAAGTCTTCATCACGACTTCGTAACGCTGCGGATTTTCGGGATGACCGATGCCCGTGTCGTGTTTCTGAAAAATCGGATGATGAATAATTGCTGTTTTCATATTCTTAATTTAACGCAAAGGCGCAGAGTCGCAAAGACGTAAAGGAACTATTGTCAAAATCCTTTGCTTCTTTGCTCCATTGCGTCTTTGCGTTAAAAATATCTGCTAAATAAATGCAGTTTCGTGCAAAAGTTCGCCTTTTGCAAATCTGTCGAAACTCAGACACGAAACATCTAAAAATTTCGCTTCGCCGTCCAAAATAATTTCCGAAAGTGCGCGTCCGGTGGCGGGCGAGTGCATCACGCCGTGACCGGAAAAACCGTTGGCAAAATATAAACCTTCGATGGAACATTTGCCCAAAATCGCGTGATGATCGGGCGTGTTTTCATAAAGTCCGGCGCGGCATTTATCTTTAATGACATTTGTTTCGTATAAAAATGGCGAACGATGTTTCGCGCGTTCATAAACTTTTTCAACAAACGACTCGTCGAAATTCGTGTCGAAGGAATTTGTTTCGTTCGGATCGGGGTAAGCGAAAAGAATTTCGTTTTTGGTTTCTTGCGAATTGACAAAATCTCGCGCGGGGCGAAAATGAAAACCCGTTTCGAGATCAATCACCATCGGCAGATTCTCGGGCAAATTATTTTCACTTTTTGCCCAGATAATTTGTCGTTTTTGCGGTTCGACCGGCAGAGCAATTCCGGCGGTCTGCGCCAGATGTTTCGCCCACGCGCCGGTTGCCAAAACTACTTTTTCGCATTCGATCTCGCCTTTGTTCGTCTGGATGGATTTTACTTTTTCATTTCGCGTATTAACCCGAAAAACTTCAGTTTCAAATTCGATTTTCGCGCCGTTTTGTAAAGCCTTTTTTGTAAAACCTTTCATTACGGCAAGCGGATTGATAAAACCGTCATTTTTGCCGAAAGTTCCGCCGAGAATGTCTTCACAATTCAAGATCGAACAAATTTCTTTGATAGTTTTTTTGTCCACGATCTCGACATCTTTTACGCCGAGTGATTTTTGACGTTCGACATTTCGTTTTAAATAATCCAAACCTTTTTCGCTCGTTACGAAAAACAAATATCCGCGCGGTTCATATTCACAATCGAATTCCCAATGCTTAAAAAATTCGAGCGAATAAAGCGACATTTTGATATTGATTTCAGTTTCAAACTGCGCCCGAACGCCGCCCGTCGCTTTGCCGGTCGAACCTTTTCCCTGCGCCGCTTCGCGTTCCAAAATCAAAATATTTTTCGCGCCTTTTTCAGTCAGATGAGACGCGATACTCGCGCCGATTACGCCGCCGCCGATAATGACGATTTCCGCTTTTTTCATAAACTAAAATTTTCGACTTATTGAGTATTTTAAATGATATACTTTCATTAAAGTTTTTGAAAAGGTGGTAAAAATTATGAAGAAACAAATTGTCGTTTTATTAGGTTTGATTTTTTCGCTTTCGATTATTGCAACAGCGCAGAAGAAAACCGTGACAAACGCCGATCTCGAAAAATATCGGCAGAAGCGTCTCCAAGCCGACCAAAAATATCGTGAAAACTACGAGCGTTTGGGAATGCCTTCGCCCGAAGAATTAGAGAAAAAACGTCTCGCGGACGAAAAAAGTTTAATCGAATTTTCTCATCGTTTGGAAGTTCAGAGATTAGAGCGCGAAGCCGCCGAAGCCGAAGCGCAAAGTCAGGCTCTGTGGACGCAAAATCAATATCTGCAATCACGGCAAACAGGCGATTACGGTTATCAATCGGGCGGATATTATTACGGTTATTCACCTTATGTTTACGGTTACGGCAACACGAATCGTTCGGGAGTTTACCGTCGCAACAATTACAGCGGCAGAACTTACTATAATAACAATAATAAGCCGACCGGATTTTTCAATCTTCAATTTCCGCCCGCACGACCGCCTCAGAGAATTCTGCCGCCGCGCAATTCAAACAATTTCCCTGCAAACTCGGGAAGACCACGCGGCAATACGACAATTCGCCCCGGCAGAGGCAGAAATTAAATCGAATAATTCTATCTAACCAGTTAACAGAGATGCGGATAAATGATTGAAACTTTTATCCGCATTTTTTTAATCGTGATAGATATTTGATTAGAATTCTGATAAATTTTGAAGACTATGCAAAACAGAATCGAAGTTTTCAAACAGATGCTCGAAAGCGATTCGTCAAATACGATGGTGATGTTCGGTTTGGCAAAGGAATATGAAAAGGTCGGGCAATATGCAGAAGTCGTAGATTTGCTCGAAGATTATCTCGAAAAAGCCGACGATGAAGGCAATGCTTACGGAATGCTCGCCACGGCTTATCAAAAAACCGGCGACGGCGAAAAAGCGAAAACCGCGCTCGTAAAAGGAATCGAAGTTTCAAACGCTCACGGTCATCCTTCGATGGCGCAGGATTATCAAATGACTTTGGAAACGGATTACGAAAATTAACGGCAAACGGTAATTTTTTTCTGCTTTCATTTACCGTTTACCGTTTATTTAAGTTCTTCGATGATCGTCGCTTCGCGTAGATCGCGCGTTCCTTTTTTGAAACCGACCGAGCGAGATTCGTGAATGTTAGTCGAATTTTCCAGAGTTTCTTCGTCTCTTTCTTCCCACAAACGCCCGAAAATCATCTTTCCGGCTGTGGTTTGCAAAACTGATGTGACGGCGATGTCGGCGGTTTTGCCGATCAATTTTCGCGCATTATCAACGACGACCATCGTGCCGTCGTCCAAGTAAGCCACGCCCTGATTATATTCTTTGCCTTCTTTCAAAAGAAAAACGCGCATCGCTTCGCCCGGTAAAACAACAGGTTTCAAAGCGTTGGCAAGTTCGTTGACATTCAAAACCTGAACGCCGCGCAGTTGGGAAACTTTGTTTAAATTGAAATCATTCGTGATAATAACGGCTTCGAGTTGTTTGCCGAGTTCGATGAGTTTTAAATCAACTTCTTTAACGGCGGGAAAATCGGTTTCGACGATTTGAATATCAATTTTAGAATTATTTCGCAGACGTTGGAGCATATCCAAACCGCGCCGTCCGCGTTGACGTTTGCTTGAGTCGGGCGAGTCGGCAACTTGTTGCAGTTCGGTCAAAATAAATTGCGGAATAATCAGCGTTCCGCCCAAAAATCCGGTTTCGGCGACATCGGCGATTCGTCCGTCAATAATGACGCTCGTGTCCAAAACTTTATAATCGTGTTTCTGCGCGTTTTTATCCGAAAAAATTCCGCCGAGCGCAGTCAGATCAATAAATTCGCCTTTCGCCGCGCCGACCATCAAGCCGATATACGCCATAAAAAACGCGAGCGCAACGGTAATAAAAGTTTTAATTTCCGCCGGAACAGCTTGCGTTTCCTGCGAACTGATAAGCATTCCGATCAGATATGCGCCGATAATTCCTAAAATCGAACCGATTGCCGCACCGATCAAAGTTTTCAAAGTCGCACGACGGACACGCATCTCGAAAGCGATAATTAAGAGTGACGTAAAAACGCCGAGCAAAGCCGAAAGATAGCGCGTCGCCTCTTTGCTCACGCCGTATTCATTCTGCATCACGCGCAAAGGATCGAGCAACCAACTAACCGCCGCGAGAAATATGATAAATCCGATCCTGATTATGAGAATATCGAGTTTCATTGCAAGTAAAAGTCTAGCACGAGATTAATAGTTTCTGATAACGAAAAAAGCAGGCAACTTTTATTCAATTGTTAAAAGCTGTCCATTGAGTCCGATTGCTTCACTTGAAAGCAGATAAACAATCGTGCGGGCGATGTCGTCTTCGGAAATTCCTTTTTTAGCGCGAAAAAGTTCAGCGTCGAGATTTTCCGTCTTGTTTTGCTTTTCGCTGACAGCGACGGCGTTGACGCGGAAGTTTTTCGGCAATTGTTTTGCTAAGGATTTTGTCAGACCGACGACCGCATTTTGCATTGCAGAATATAAAACATTCGTTTCCGTTTCCGGCGTGTCAATTGCCGAAACGAGATTGACGATCTTCGGTTTCGGGCGCAGTTTCATCAATTTTAAAGCTTCCTGTGTAACAAAAAATGTTGATTTCAAATTTGCATCGACCGTTTCGTTAAAAGTTATTTCAGTTGTTTCATCAAACGACGAATCGGTTTCGAGTTTCAGACAATTAACGAGCAAATCAATTCGACCAAACATTTTTTCGACTTCGCCGACGAGAAATTTCGCGCCTTCGACCGAGGAAATATCGGCTTTGACGGCGTTTGCTAAAGTGCCGAGCGATTTTAACTCATTGAGCGCGTTTTCTTCTTCCCGCGATTCCTGCGGTAAACCGACGATGACATAACTTCCCTGCAAAGCCAATTGCATCGCAACAGCACGACCGACCGGATTTGTGCCGTCGGTAATGAGTGCGACTTTTTCGGCAAAGGCGTGAACAGATTGGGCAGGCATATTTTTTTCAGGAATTAACGGCATTCGGATTTTCGACATTTGTCGGTTTTGCTTCCGGCAGATGTTTTATTTCGGCTTCTTTGTCCAACTGTTTTTGATCGGGAAAATGAATCCAGTTACCCAAATAATCCTTGCGCGTGAATGCGCCGGCGTTCGGGTGATGAAGCGGACGATTGACGTTTGAGTGAATGTTTCCGATGTAGTATTCGCCGAGAGCGAGACCGATGCCCGAACCGATTAATCCGGGCGGCGCGCGATTGAAATAAGTTTCCCAGTATTTTTCCGACCAAAAAATCGCGCAGTAATGCAAACCGACGTATTCGTCAATAAAAATGTAGCCCTTATCGGTCAGATTACTCCAGATATTTCTGACGCAGGTTTCGAGCGACAGTTCGAGATCAACATCGAGAAAAGCGAGTAAAACGGGCGTGTCGAGTTTCGGCAGTGTTTCTTCAAACCAACCCTGAATAAATTCACAACATTCGATTGCGCCGTATTTTTCGATGTTTCGTTTTACTTCGTCGAGCGTGCCGCAATAATCGCCCGTCGCGTAAAAACCTTCGCGGTCTTCGGGCTGACCTTCCGGTAAACCTTCAAACGAATCGAATATCTTGAGTTTTCTGCCCGTCAGACGCGCGATCAGCGAAAGATTCGCCGCGCTTCCGCCTTTCCAAGTTCCGCATTCGATGATGTCGCCGACGACATCCGGCGGCGTTTCCAAAACCATCAACGCCATCGCCAGATGAGCCTTGTATGAAGTTCCGGTTTTAATCCGCAGTTTGTTGAAAAACATTTTAAAACCAAGCGCGTATTTTTTGAAAAATGTAAGTTTATACGCCGGATGAATCTCAGTCGAATTTAAAATAAAAAAGATACTGATCGGAACGGTCAGCACATAATAAAGTTTTAAAATCCATCTATACATTAAAAACCCTCGATAATTTCACAGTGCGGCGAAAGAAAACTTTTACTCTTTGCCTTCGTAGATGTCTTTTTTGCTCAAACCTTTTTTGACGACTTTACGAATGACGGTTCGCAGATCGCTGTCGGCTTTGGTTATCAAACGCCGGACGGTTTGTTCAGGTCGCGCCTGAAAATATGTAACGTGCGTCGTGTCGTAACCGTTCGGCGAATGCGGCGAGAAATAATAATTTGAAATACAGCAGCGATTTCCGTCGGTTTTTACTTCATTGACCGAATGCCACGATTTATCATTGGTTGACATCAAAACGAGCCGATTGAAAAGACTCGGAATCTCGACGCTTTTTGTTACATCTTCGTTCCAGAGTTCGAGATTTCCGCCGTTTTCCGCTTTCCAATCCGGCGTGACGTAATAAAGCAAATTTAAAACGCGATAATTTTCCTGTTCGAGATCGTGCGAATTATCCAGATGCGGATTTAGAAAATGACCTTTTTTCATCGCGCTGATGCCGCCTGCGTAAAGATTAGGATCGCCGACAGCATCTTTGATTCCGGTAATTTCCGCAACTTTTTCGATGACATTTTGATCCTGAAATGCAAACGTAATGTCGGAAATTATCGAATCGAATTCGCCGAGCGATTTTGAAGTGTATTTGAGTTCGCGGAAACTTTTCAGCAGACGCATTTTTTCCGTTGCCGGAAATGCTTCGTAAATTTTCAAAGCCGTCGCTTGCGGCAACAAATCATCAATCGCCGTAAATCTCGTAGCGATTCCCTTTTCAGAATAAAAATCTTTCTTGATTTCAGCCGCATTTTTTTCGAGCCGTTCAAGAATTTGTTCTACAAACTTTTGCCGCATATTTTGAAATTCCGCTCTGATATTGAAATATAATTTATAGCACAACCGCCGCGAAATAAAAATCAATCAATACTTCTGCGAATTTTCCAGATGTTCAAATATTCCTTTTTTTATCCGGCAAAAAAAAACGCTTTTGTTTTTCAAACTATAATTTTTCAATCTGCTGTTTTTCTGCGAAAATTGGTTAAAAGATTATGGCAAAAACTCCAAACACGATTTACGTCTGCCAGAATTGCGGCAACCAACAGCGCAAATGGCAAGGTCAATGTCCCGACTGCGGCGAATGGAACACGTTTGTCGAGGAAAAATTTCGCGCAACGGCGCAGACGACCGGCAAGAGTTCGGCGGTCAAAAACGTGCGGTTTTCGGCGGATGCTTTCCGCGAAGTCAAACCGATTTCTTACGCGTCAATCGAATCGCAGGACGACGCACGAACTTCGAGCGGAATTGACGAATTTGATCGAGTTTTAGGCGGCGGAATTGTCGCCGGTTCGCTCGTTTTAATCGGCGGTGCGCCGGGAATCGGCAAATCTACATTGATTTTGGACATCGCCAATCGTCTGAGCGAATTGGATTCGAGTGTGCTTTATGTGTCGGGCGAAGAATCGGAACGCCAGATAAAAATGCGCGGCGAACGTCTCGGTCTAAACGCCGAAAATCTTTTTCTTTTGCCGGAAACAAATCTCGAAAACATTCTGGCGGAAACCGACAAATTGAAACCGGAATTTATCATCATTGATTCGATTCAAACCGTCTTTAGCGAAAACATCGAATCCGCGCCCGGAAGTGTTTCGCAAGTCCGCGAAGTCGCCGGAGCGTTGATGATATTCGCCAAACAAACCGGAACGCCCGTTTTTCTGATCGGTCACGTTACCAAAGAAGGTTCGATTGCCGGACCGAAAGCGTTGGAACATATCGTTGACACGGTTTTATATTTTGAAGGCGACCGCCATCACAATCATCGAATAATTCGCGCCGCGAAAAACCGTTTCGGTGCGGCAAACGAGATCGGCATTTTCGAGATGACGGGCGAAGGTTTAAAAGCGGTCGGCAATCCGTCGGAAGTCTTTTTGCAGGAACGTCCCGAAGGCGCAAGCGGTTCGGTCGTGACGGTTTGTATGGAAGGCACAAGACCGATGCTCGTCGAAGTTCAGGCACTTGTTTCAAGCACCAAATTCGGCACGGGACGCAGAATGGCGCAGGGTTTCGATTACAACCGCACTTCTCTTTTAATCGCCGTCATCGAAAAGCGCGTCGGTTTCCAACTCGCCAACGACGACGTTTTTATCAACGTCGCGGGCGGTTTGGAAATTGACGAACCGGCGGCTGATCTCGGCGTGATTGCGGCAATCGCTTCGAGTTTCCGCAATCTGCAAATCCCGCCCGACACAGCAGTTTTCGGCGAAGTCGGCTTAACCGGCGAAGTGCGCGGCGTTCTCCAAGCCGAAACCCGCGCCAGAGAAGCGCAAACTTTAGGTTTCAAAAAGTTAATTTT
This sequence comes from Pyrinomonadaceae bacterium, assembly GCA_965217985.1. Lineage (GTDB taxonomy): Bacteria > Acidobacteriota > Blastocatellia > Pyrinomonadales > Pyrinomonadaceae > DATHTS01. The sequence goes on along the minus strand of CBDCJY010000009.1, from coordinate 1,175,693 downwards.
ACCCGCGTCGAATAAAAAAGGTTTGGAAAAACTTTTAGGAATGCGCGTTGTCGGCGTGAAAAATCTGGAAGAAGCGTTGGACGAATTATTTTAGTCTAATTTATTGATAATTCTGCTCTTGTTTTTTCTAAACCTTGTTCTATTTCTCTATCGTTTAATCCCCAAGAAATTAAAATTTCGTCAGCTTTGGCAAACTCTTTTCTTATGCTTATTAAAGTATCGAAAAGTGGTAATGCCAAAATTGCCGCTTTGAAAGCCATTTCTAGTGATTTCTCTTTATTATTAAGTTCTCCTTGATAAAACTCTGAAAAAAGAACTAGTGTAGAAACAGCATTAGGAGCAATAATGTGTGGCTCAACACTTAACAGAAACATATATAAGTTTAAGGATTCAATGAAATATTTTTCAGCTAATTTTATCAATCTCGTTTTCCAAGATAAATCGCCAAGGTTGTTTTTAACCAAAGCTATTTGTTTAAGCGAATAAAAAGGCATTTTGTCTTTTAAACTCTCAAAAATTCGTAGAGATTCATTATAACTATCTTTAGCCTTATTATCCTCATCTTTACATACAAATACTCTTCCAATTCCCAACAAAGTCACAGCAAGATTATCTAAATTCTCAGTCAAATTATCATTTGCCAAACTTTTGCGAATTTCTAGAGCCTCACTTAATTTTATTTCTGCTTCCTCAATTTCAAAATTATCAGTTAGAAGAACTCCCAGATTATTTAACACATAAGCTATAAAAGATTTACTTTCTTTCGTCTGTTTTTGGTGATTTAACTTTCTTCCTAATAATAATGCTTTTCCATAATAAATTTTGGCGTTTTCATAATCATCTGCAAAATAATAAGCGTTTGCAATATTGTTCAATAATTCTGCTCTTTCTGACGACAGTTCATGCTGGTCAAAATATTTCAGACATTTTTCCCAATATTCTTTAGCTTTAGGATAATTGTTGTGGTTGGCTAAAAACTGAGCGTAAGGAAATACATTAAAGTGTGCCTCAAAACTTTTAATTGACAGTTCAAAATATTCGCAAGCCTCAATAAAATTATTTGGATTGCTAAAATCCGATGCCGTTGACAAAGCTAGAAGTAAAAACTCCATCGAGCTATGTTCTAATTTTGGAAGAATTTCTTGCTCATAACTTTCTCGTTTTTTTAATAATTCTGATTGTTCAGCTTTTATCTCTTCAATTTTAGATTGTAAATACTCACGTGATTCATCAAATTTTCCTTCGTTAAAGAAATTTCTAGCAATTTCTAAACGCTCGCTGTTGATTTCAATTCGATTAAATGTTTCTGCAAGTTCTGAAATGTCTTCTTTAAATTGTTTAATAAAACTTTCCAGTTCATTAATCTGATTACTAACTGACAAACGCTTTTCTATTTCAGATTCTGGAATATAAAAAAGATAATCCTGTAAGGTTTTTAGTTGATTAGTCAGTTCCTGATATTGAACTGACTTTCCTAATTGTTGAGTGATATTAATTGTTGAGTTTTGAACATCTTGAAGTGCAATATTTCCAAATCCATCTTGAGAGATTTCATTTGCCATAATTTATTTATTGATATTTATAGTGCTATTTGAAATATCTTGATATGAAACATTTCCTGTTCCCAATTGCGAAATTGAATTTTGCTTTATTTGAATAGAGGAAACTTGTTTCAGTAGTTGTTGTAATTCTTTTGCGATAGCAGGATTTTCTTCTAAACGATGTTGGAGTTTTTCGGCAACTTCATTTTGTAAATCTTTATTTTCTGGATATTTTTCAAGTAAATTGAGTGTTGTTAATTCTTCGCCAGTCAAAAGACTTTTTACTTTATTCCAAACTGATTCAGTTGTTTTTTCTCCAAGCTTTTCAAATGCTTTTGTAGCAAGTGCTGTTACAAGAGAAACAGCTAAAATTTCTATTGCCATAATTTTACTCCTTTTTTATGCCGCTAATTTATGTTGGCGCGGTTCGGGAATTTCATCGCCGAATTCACGCGCTGTTTCGAGCCAGAGTTCGACGGCATCGTTGATATTTTTTACGGCATCTATTTGTGTTTCGCCGTGAGCCGCGCATCCGGCAAGTTCGGGAACTTCGGCGACGAAAATCTTGTCGTCGTCGTCCCAGTAAATTATGATTTCGTATCTTGGCGTTTGTCCGTTTTTCATAAATCGTATTTCTTCAAAATTTCCCTGACCTGCCGAATTTGGTATGATTTCGCTTTACTGCCGTCGCGCTGCAAATTCGGTTTTTCGATGATTCCTTCTTTGTGGTAAGAATGATGACTTCCCTTTATTCTTTCGGCAAATCCGAGATTGAGCAGTAAGTTTCGCAAATCTTCAAAATTGATATTGGCATCGGAGTTTCCGTCCAAAATCTTCTGCCTAACCTTGTCAAATTTGCCCATAATTTTCATTAGATTAGCATTTCTCGCATCGAATTACTATGATTTTGAAATTTTGCCCGCGTCAAATAAAAAGGTTTGGAAAAACTTTTGGGAATGCGCGTTGTCGGCGTGAAAAATTTGGAAGAAGCGTTGGACGAATTGTTTTAGAATGTCTGGAAATGTCTGTATAATAATTTTATGATTTTTGATTGGGACGAAAACAAAGAAAAGCTGAACATCAAAAATCACGACGGCATTGATTTTGATGAAGCGAGTCGCGCCGTTCAAGATTATTTCGCGTTGGAAGAATTTGACGACGTTCATTCAACCGCCGATGAAAAACGATATAAGTGCATCGGTGATGGCGAAAACAGGGTTTTGTATGTCGTCTATACAATCAGAGAACCGGAAATTTGTCGGATAATTTCGGCGCGATTAGCCGAACCGGACGAAAAGGAAATTTATGAGCGAGAAAAATTCAACTCAGGATATTTCGGATAAACCGCGTGAATACGTTTTGGAAACGACGCAGGAACAATATGACAAAATGAAGTCGCGGGGAATTGACGAAGATGCAATTCCGTCGGTCGGAAAACACGTCTTTCGCCGCCGTTCGCGCAAGATCGAGCCGCGCGAAGCCAAAATTAAAATGACGATGTTTATAGACGGCGACATTTTACAGCATTTCAAAAACCGCGCCGAATCGCCGAACTCCGCGCCGTATCAAACGCAAATCAATCAGGAACTTCGCGCCGCAATGGAACGCGATCTGCTCGAAGAATCCGACAACTTAAACGCCGTCGTCGAAAAGCTGGCAAACAATCAAAACTTTATCAATGCCGTTTCTGAACGCTTAAAAGTCGCTTGATTTTCTATCTTCAAACCGGAAATTAATTCTGTCCGCATCGAATAAAAAAGGTTTGGGAAAACTTCTCGGAATGAGCGTCGGCAACGTGAAAATTCTGGAAGAAGACTTGAACGAATTGTTTTAGGAGTTAGTTATGAAAATTACGATTTTTATCATCAGCCTTTTATTAATTTCCTGTTCATCAAATAAACAACCTCAAGGTAATTATGAAGAAACCAGAAAAATGCTCACCGCTCCGAGAATTTCAGAAGATAATTTTAATAAATTATTTCAAAATGATGCGGCTGTAGTTGATGATTTAATCACAGCTTTAAACGACAAAGATAAAAATGTTCGTGATAATGCTCAAACAGTGATTCGTCATATCGGCAATCCGAAAGCAACTGAAGAATTGTATAAATGGCTTTCTCAAAATGCTATGAAAGAAAGAGAATTTCCAACGAATCCTGTTCCGATTCCTGTAAATAATTGGGAATATCAATTTGAGGAAAAAAGCTATATGTATCTTTCACGCTCAAATTTAGATAACGGTTACGCTCTTCTTATTGACGGTTCGGAAAAGGCAATGATGGCTTACAATAAATTTATTGAGCAAGAAAACAAAAATCAATATGGTGTAGGAAAAGGAAAACAACTTGAAAGATTAAAGGATTTTGAGCTTAGAAAACCTTTTCAAGAAAATGGAGATTTAGCTAATGCTGTTTTACAAACTCCTTTTTTCCAATATAAAACCGATAATCTGTTTGAAAAAGCAACGCCGGAAAAATTAAAGTCTAAAATAGTTACATTCAATTCTTCAAAAACAAGGGCTTTATTGGAAGTTCAAAATGATGATGGAAAACTTAAGGTAATTGCCGAAAAAGTCGGAGATAATCTTTGGAAGTTTTATTCAATAATCAGAGTGAGCGTTTTTTAATTTATGAAAAGAATCGAACCGAAAGCCGGACAAGAATCGGTCTGGGATTATCCGCGACCGCCGAAATTAGAGCGGACAAATAAACATCTCAAAATTATTTTCAACGGCGAAATTGTCGCGGAAACCAATCGCGCTTTTCGCGTGTTGGAAACTTCGCATCCGCCCGTCTTTTATTTTCCGCCGGAAGATGTGCGGATGGTATTTTTAACCGAAAGCGCGGGCGGCGCGAGTTTTTGCGAATGGAAAGGCAGTGCGAATTATTATGATTTACAAGTCGGCGGCAAAATTGTCGGAAACGCGGCGTGGTTTTATGCGAATCCGACGCGCAAGTTTGCCGAAATTAAAAATTATCCCGCGTTTTATCCATCGAAAATGGATCAATGTTTTGTTAATGACGAACTGGTTCAATCGCAAGCGGGCGATTTTTACGGCGGTTGGATAACGTCGGAAATCGTCGGACCGTTCAAAGGCGGCGCGGGAACTTTCGGCTGGTAAATAAGCGAAACTAAAAACATTAAGCGGCGTAAAAACTTTCGTTCTATTTTAATTTGTGAGGAATTATTTTTATGAAATTGAAAGTTTTTATCTTTATTCTGCTGCTTTCAGGCATTTCGGCGGTCGCGCAGTCGAAGGACGACGCGGCTTTGAAAAATTCGGTCAAACAGATGACCGACGCGCAGGCGAATTTTCAGCCCGACGCGCTCGATAAAATTTTGGCGGCGGACTATATCGAAATTTCGCCGCTCGGTGAATTCGATCCGCGCGACAAAGTTCTCGGATTTTATAAACCGGAAATGAAACCGCCCGCCGATAAAATGTCGGTCAAAACCGAAGCGACGGATTTTTCGATTCGCAGTTACGACGGAAAATTCGCCGTCGTCATCGCGCAGTTAAATTATTCGATCACGAGCGACGGAAAACTTTTGCCGCCGCGTGCGATGCGCGTGACATACGTTTGCCGCAAGGAAAAAGGCGCGTGGAAAATCGCTTCGGTGCAATACACGGGAATTCGTCCGCCGCAAATGCCGCCGAAAACAGAATAAGTTTTTGCATCCGACACTTTAATAAAAAGGCTGGAAATTTCTGTGTTTTCAGCCTTTTTTACATTTAAATCAAAGTGCTAAAATCCTTATAAATTATGAAACAAACTTTTTCGGAAAAGAGTATTGCCGAATTTTACTCGAAACTAAATCAGGATTTCGTTTCTCACATTTCTTTATCTCGTTCGCCCGTTCACGTCGTTTACGGCGGCGCACATCTTTTTACCGCGCAAACTCCGCGCAAACTCGGACAAACGGCTCTTAAATCACTAAATCAATTTGCGCCGGATTTTGCGGAATTTGCCCGCGCGATGTGGATCAAAGGCGCAGACACTTTGCCGAATTACGCAGACGCAATTACCGATCTCGAATTTCAATTTATCGAAAATGACGAAAAACTGAAGCGCGAAAATTATGCGGCGTGGTTTGCTTTGACGGTTTATCAAAAGACGATTGATAAATTAAAAAACGAAGCGGTCGAAGATTTTCGCATTGATTTTGAAGACGGTTACGGATTTAGAACCGACGCGGAAGAAAACGCGCACTGCATTTTCGCATCAGGCGAATTAGCGAAAGTTTCCGATTTACCGTTTTGCGGTTTTCGCATCAAATCTTTTCAAAAGGAAACTTTCAAACGCGCTGTTCGCACTTTAGACTTGTTTTTGACCAATTTGTTTGAAAAAACTGACGGCAACCTGCCGGAAAATTTTGTCATAACTTTGCCGAAGATAAGACAAAGCGAAGAAGTCGAAATTTTAGCTGATTTGTTAGACGAATTTGAAAAACAGAACGATTTGAAAAACGGCGCGATTAAAATCGAAATAATGATCGAAACGCCCGAAGCGATTTTTAATGAACGCGGCGAAATTAACTTGAGAAACTTAGTCGTTGCGGGAAAAGGTCGCGTCAATTCCGCACACTTCGGCGCATTCGATTACACGGCGAGTTTCGGAATTTCCGGCAACCATCAACATTTGCAACACGAAGCGTGTAATTTTGCGCGCCAAATGATGCAGATTTCGCTTGCGCCGCTCGGCATTCGTCTTTCCGATTCGGTGACGACCGAAATGCCGATTCCTCTTTACAAAGACGAAAATTTAAGCGATAAACTTCGCATTCAAAACAAACGCGCCGTTCACTGTGCGTGGCGTAAACATTTCAATAACATCACCTGTTCGCTGATTGACGGATTTTATCAAAGTTGGGATTTGCATCCGGCGCAACTCCTCGCACGCTACGCCGCAGTTTACTCGTTTTTTCTCGATGCAAAAGATGAACAGGCGCGGCGTTTGAAAGGTTTCGTCGAAAAAGCGACGCAAGCGATGACGACCGGAAATGTGTTTGACGATGCGGCTTCGGCACAAGGACTTTTGAATTTCTTTTTGCGGGCTTTAAATTGCGACGCAATTGAAGCAAAGGAAATCTTGGAAATTACGGGTTTGAATGAAAATGAATTGTCTTCGGCTTCGTTTTTGCAAATTATGGAAAGCCGCCGAAAAGTAAAAACCGTTCCTTGATTATTCTGAATTCTAATTTGATTTAACGGTTAAACAATAACTCAATTTTCGGTGGACATAATTCTTTCGATCATCTCTTCTCTTTCGCGTCTCCGGTCGTAAACGCGAGGTTCGGAAGACTTGTTAAATTTCGGCGGATTTTCAAACGGATTTATCTGCAAAGGCAAGCCGGATTTTTCCAAACTGTGAGAAATTATTGCGGCGACGAGTTCCTGCTCGAATTTCGTGATATTGAGAAATCTCGCGCCGATGCCGACATCTTCCATTACATACAAAACTTTACAGTAAAGCGGCAACCGGTTTTTATTCGGCAATTGGATTTCCAGACGCATTTCATCACCGACATAGATTCTTTCGTCCGGTTCGAACAAACATCCGCCGATGCTGATCTGATTTAAAGTGACTTCTATTTTTTCACCGTGCTTCGTGTAACGAATAGCGGGAATATCGAGCGAAAATCTGATATGTCGTCTTTGTTCGATTGACATCGGTGTTGATCTCGGAAGGAAATTTCTTCTTCGGGTTTCGGCAAAACCTTTAACGTAACTTCATTTTACAGATTTTCAGCAAGTAAAAGCAACAGTAATTTTATGATGTGTTTAAAACGAGCTGTTCATCGTCAGATGTAAAAGGCTTTGTTTTGAGCCACGAACTCCAACCGAGCATCGGTCGCCGCAAAGCTCTCGTCGTTAAAATACAACCCGGAACTTGCTTTGCTTCAAGAACGAGTTGAATATCGAAATCGAGTTCCTGTCCGCTCATTAATTTGACGAGCGATTTCAAAGCCTGATGCGCCGAGCCGTTTGGCAAAAACGCCTGAAATTTTTGAAACGGCAGCGCGCCGAGCCGCAGACGGAATTTCGATTGCTGATCCCAAATTTTTGTTCCGGCAATCGAATTGTAACCGAGTTTATTGTTCGCCGTGCCGATGCGCGTGATGCTTTCGTCGTCGAGATCGAGCCATTGCCCGAAAAACTGTTCGACTTTTGCTTCGATTTCAAAATAATCGGAAATCATTCGTTCGAGCGAAATAGCGGAATGCGGCTTTTGCGCGAGTAAACCGGCATAAGGCAAAAGCGTTTCGTCTTCGACCGACTGACGACCGCGCAAACCGTCCGTGCCGAGTCCGACAAAATCGAAAAGATATTCCGTAAATTGATCGTTTCCGCGTTCGTATTGGACGGGAAAGCGATATTTTTCCCAAGCGCGGTAAAAAAGCGAAACTGAACGATGGGTATAAATATCGAGAAAAGACCACATCGCCGTATCGCGGTAACGGGCGCGGTCAACCAAAAGTTCGGTATAGCGAATCGGTAAAACGCCGCTCGGACCTGTCAATCCCATAAAGTTGACGATCATTTCCTGCTTCGTTTCTTCCGTTGTTTCATCAACAAAGTCTCTTATTTCGTAAATCTGACTGGCTGGAAAATCAAGCGACATCCGCGAACGAATCCGTATAATCTCTTGATTCGGCAAGGCTTCGCGTCCGATTGGTTTGCGATTCGGGTAAATTCTTTCGAGCAAACGCACGGCTTGAAAAAAATCAAACCTGTAAGGCTCGTCGAACAATTCCTGATTTAAATCCTTCCTTGTCATTTCTTGAATTTTGAATTTTGAATTTTGAATCAAAATTCAAAATTTAGAGTAAAACCTGTTCGCCCGTTCGCGGCGCGAATCTGCGGACGATGCCTTCGCGCTGATCGGATTTAATTACCGTTTGATTGAAAGAATTGAGCGATGTATAGAGCGCGAGAAATCTTTCCAAAAGCGATGCAAAAAGAAACATTCCGCTGCCGACGTATTGCTGTTCGTCAAAACTCAGAGTCGTTTCCAGACCGCGCACGAATCCCGCGCCGATGTGTTCGCCGATGCGCCTGATGACTTTGCGGCTTTCGACCGCCGTGATGCCTAAAATCTGTTGGCGCGTAACGGTCGAATCGTTGAAATTGTAAAGTTCTAAAATTTCCTGCAATGCTTCGGGTGTGCCGTTTTCGTTTTCGACGAGCGACAGGTGATTCAAATTCAAATGCGAGATCAAACGCCATTGCAGAGCGCGGCGTTTCGGCGGTCTGATCGTTTCCGTCGGTTTTGTCAGACAGCGGACTTTCGACAAAAGTGCCGCGCCTTCGACCTCGAAATCATCCGATTTTCCGCCGAACGGCAGACGCGACGGCAAATCACGATTTGTGCAGGTCGTTTTAACGGTGATGACTTCCGCCGCCGGAGTTCGCGGATTGAAATTCATATCAACCATCGAAAGAAAAATTTCCGTGCCGTCGTCGTCCGGTCTCTGCGAAGCGCGGCGGACGGCATACCAGAACGCTTTTTCCATCTGTTCGCCGTAAGCGTGTTTCATCGAATAAAACGGCGAAAAAACACGCGAAGTGTTCGTTCGCGGATCGGTCGTGACGACTTCATCAATCGAATAAATCTCGGTCGTCGCCTGACGATGAACGTCAGGTATGACGTGATATTCGTATTTTCTCTGCGACAGATAGATCGGATCGGCGGTGCGCGTAAAAAGATTGATGATCGGCGAACAACCCATCCGAAAAGTGTCTTCCGAAATCGGCGCAAGCGGCGGCGTTACGTCTTTTAAGTGAATCAGAATGTCGAAATGACTTCCGAATTTCGCATTGATCGCACGATCAATTCCCTCGATGTCGAAAAATAAAAATTTATACGGAAATGCGAAATATTCGGAGAGCAGACGATAGCCGGAAAACGAGCGTTTGGTAAACGGAAGCATCGCCTCGTTTTCGGCAAAACCGACCTGTTTGATCGCGTCGGGCGGCAAAAAAACGGGATCAGTCGTTTTAAGCTGAATATTCGTCATTGTCTTAAAAGCCTTGTTGCCGAGCGGCGTTTCCTTTGGACGAAATTCTACTTTTGTGGCGTGATTGAAAATAATCTCGTAAAGCGGAAAAACGAGTTGCGGATCGCCGTTTAAATAAAATCGCAAAAATTCGAGCGGTTTTCCGGTGTCGCCCATTTTCATTTCCGCAAGCGGCGAATTACCGTAACAGCGAAAACTCAGGCGCAGAAAACTTTCGGCATATTTGCCTTGTGAATTTTTCGGCGAATTGGATTCGAGCGCGGCGGATTCGATAACGAGCGGCAAAAGCTGAACGTCGTAAGCCGTCCGAAAACGGCACGGCGAACCGTCAATCGGGCGCGAATTAAGCCGCGCACCGCGTTCGAGTTTCTGCACGGCGGTTAATTTATCTTTCGGCGAACCATACGCGAATTGCGCGATTGCCATCGAAGGAATCGGTGCAAGATAATGCGGATAAAGAACATTTAAAAACGCTTCGGTAATTTCGGGAAATTCATCGTCAATTTTCAGCGAAATTCGTCCGGCGAGAAAAGCGAAGGCTTCGACGATGCGTTCGACGTGCGGGTCTTCGATCTTTTCTTCTTCGAGCAGCAGACGTGCGGCGACTTTCGGATATTTCCGCGCAAACTCCGCACCCATTCGCCTTAAAAAAATCAGTTCCCGCTCGTAATAACCTAAAAGTTCGTCGCGCATTTAATAGAAAATTGTCTGGAAAATTTCGGAAATAATTCGATAGAGATTTTAACGGTTTACAAACCCGATTGCCAAACGGCGAAAAGAGGAATCTATTTTTCCTTTATTTCAAACTGTCCGCCGCCCATCTGTAAAACGGTGTCGAAAGTGATCGGTTCGGGAATCGGATCAACATCCAGACGCGCTTCGATGCGAAAATGCAAAACTCTTTTAAGATCGTCAATCGGTTCGAGACTGACGCGCACATCCATCAAGCGCGGCTCGAAAACGCGAATCGCCGTTTCTAAAGATTGGACGAGTTTTTTTTGTTCGCCCGTTCCTTTTACGCCTAAACCCGTAAAATCCATTAAACCGTAGATCGCCATTGATTTACCGACTTCTTCGAGTTGCGAGACGCTTTCGTCAATATGGCTGCGCGTATTTAAAAGCCATTCCAAATCACGTCTGACATTTTGTTTGAGTTCGCGCAGAGAACGCGCCCGCGATGACGGCGGTTCGCGCGACATATCGGGTTCGTAATCAATCAGGCGGTCGAGAATTGACGGCGTGATGCGAATTTCGTTGTCGGTTCGAGCCATAAAAGTTTTTCGCCATTTCCGGTTTTGACAGTTGATTATAACAATTTAACCGCAAGGCTTTGAAATATATCGAACACGAAAATACTATAAATAGTTTCAAATGCAATATATTTCACAAACCTGCGGTCGAAATGTAAAAAAGAAAACCGCCGCATATCGCAGCGATTTTCTGAAAATGAGTTTGTTATTAAACTTTTGCGCTCTTCTTCAAATCGTATCCGGCTTTGACGGCTCCGCCGGTTGTTCCGTCCGCTTTCTGTTCTTTATATTCGTATTCGATTTTCGCAAAATTAAGCGAAAACTGATCCGTCGGAATATGATCTCCGCCGCCCGAACCGCCGTCTTGATAACTGCTAATCAAAATATCGGACAGAGTTACGGTATAAAAACATTCCTGATCTCCGCCGGCTTTCCGCAAGACCAAAACCGCTTTTTTAATGTGTTCGCCTGTAGCGCAACCTACAAAAAGTTTCGGCGATGCTTTGCTGACTTTCGCCGTACAATGAAGGTCTTGAAAAACCGCTTTGCCCGCGCCGCCGCCGCCGCCGCTGGCAAATGTTCCGCCGTTCGATACGCCCCAGGAAAAAGATTCGAGTTGAATCTCGCCTTTATGTTTTGCGTGCTGACTTTCGCCGTCAATTCCGTCTATCTTTAAATGCCCGTCAAATGCTGCCATTGTTTTATTCGCTCCTTGGTTTTCTAATATAAGTTCGGCGTTCGAGTTAATTCTCATTCGCTGTATTTTCAAGACGCGCCGCTCTTATCTTTTTGCATACAGCGTTAGATAATTTCATAAAATAATAGAGGTTTTTATTACGCTGATGCTTTTTAGAATTCAGTCATAACAAAAACCTCATATAAACCGATTATTTATTTGCTGCTTGCGGCAAGTCTGCAACCAACCTCAGAGAAACCGAAAGTTCATCCAATTGAAAATGCGGTCGTAAAAATGCCACTGCTCTGTAGCAACCCGGTTTGCCGGGAATCTCCGCGACATCCACACGCGCTTCGCGCAGAGGATATTGCGCCTTGACGCTCGCCGATGCTGCATCGTCTTCGGTAACATAATTGGTTATCCAACGATTCAGGAATAATTCCGCGTCTTTGCGCGACATAAACGAACCGACTTTGTCGCGCATCATTGATTTCAGATAATGGGCGAAACGCGAAACGGCGAAAAGATACTGCAACTGTGTTGATAAACGCGCGTTTGCGTTTGCCGCGTCGGTGTCGTATTTCTTCGCTTTGTTCGCCGATTGTGTGGCGAAAAACGCGGCATAATCGGTGTTTTTGCAATGCACGAGCGGAATAAATCCGTTGTCGGCAAATTCTTTTTCGCGCCGGTCGGTAATTGCAACTTCGGTCGGACATTTGAGCGCGATTTCGCCTTCGTCGGTGGCAAATGTATGCGTCGGCAAACCTTGGACGAGTCCGCCGCCTTCGACACCGCGAATCGCCACGCACCAACCGTGCATCGAAAACGCTTCGGTCAGGCGCGTGCCGAGCGCGTATGCGGCATTTCCCCACAAATATTTTTTGTGATCTTTGCCGTCAACGTCTTCCTCGAAACGGAATGATTCGGTCGGTCGTGTCGCTTCGCCGTAAGGCTCGCGCATCAGAACGTGCGGCAGCGTCAAACCGACGAAACGCGAATCTTCCGATTCGCGGAAACTGCGCCATTTGGCATATTCCGTGCGGTCGAAGATTTTGGAAACGTCGCGCACTTCGGTCATTTCGCCGAAATCGTTCCAACCGAAAAGATCGGGCGACGCGGCGGACAGAAACGGCGCGTGAGCGGCAGCGGCAACGCCGGAAATTTTTTCAAGTAAAGCCATATCCTGCGGATGGTTTCCGAATTCGAAATCGCCGATCAGCGCGCCGAACGGTGCGCCGCCGAACATACCGTATTCGTCTTCGTAAACTTTTTTGAAAAACGCCGATTGGTCGAATTCGAGAGCGCGTTCAAAATCTTTCAAAAGGTCTTTTTTCGTTACCGACATTACGCGGATTTTCAGCATCGGTCCGGTCAGACTGTTCGAGACGAGATGATGCAGACCGCGCCACGAACCTTCGAGTTTTTGAAATTCCTCGTGGTGCATAATCTCGTTCATCTGCGCCGAAATGATGCGGTCAATCTCGGCGATTCGCGCGTTGATCGTCGCGTCCATATTGCGCGAGAGCGTCATCTCGCCGCTCATCACCTGTTTGACATACTCGGCGATCATATCTTTGGCGCGGTCTTTCTGAAATTCGTCACGCGCCATTCTGCCTTCGGTTAAAATCTGGTCGAGCAAACCGCCTTGCGCGGTTTCCTGCTCCTGAACCTGACCTTCTGCTTGTGTTTCTTGTTTGGTTGCCATTTCGGTTTACTCCTCCTTCTTATCTGCGCTTTCGATATTCAGCGCGTCGCTCAGTTCTTTCTGCTTGTCGCTGTTTGAAATGATGTCCTGCAAAATACTTTCGAGTTTGTCATTGCCGTCCATTTTTGAACGCAGATCGGAAAGTTTCTGTCGCGCTTCGACGAGTTTGCGAAGCGGCTCGACCTGATTGACGATATTGTCCGGCTCGAAATCTTCGATGTTGGAAAATTTCAGATCAATTCCCATCTTGCTGCCGTCGTCCTGCAATTTATTGTCAACATTAAACGCGACACGCGGTTTCATTCCGGCTAAAACCTGATTGAAATTATCGGGATCAATCTCGACGAATTTTCGGTCTTTGAGCGGCGCGAGCGGATCTTCCGGTTTTCCGGCAAAATCGCCCAACACGCCGACGACAAACGGGAGTTCCTTTAACTCGATCGCGCCGCCGACTTCCACATCGTATGTGATCTGAATGCGCGGCGGACGAACGCGATCTAACTTATGTTGCAAACTTTCTTTTGTTGGCATAACTCAATCTCCTTTCTGATTTGAAACTATTTTTTTATTTGACTTTAACATAATTTTGACAAGTCATAACTCGTTAAAATGTTAGCTTTGTATTGGAAATTTTGATTTACTTTCCCAATTTATTCAACTGTTTTCCTCGCCGGAAGAACCGTCATTGTCTTGTCCGGTTTGAAAGCCGAGCGTTTGACGAAGTTGGTCAATCACTGCATCATCTTTGATAACATCCTGCAACCACGCTTCGAGCGGCATATTTCCCCATTTGACCGCCCGCGAAACCAGATACGAAACAGGACTATGCGGTTCGGTTTTGCGAAAAAATTCGGAAACTTCCGTCAGACGCTTTAAGGCATCCTGACGATTTTGAATCGCTCCTTTGCTGACTCTGACCGTAACCGTGTTGCCAGTTCCCGTAAATTCTTCGGCTGTTTCCGCATTCGTATCGCCCGAAACCACGTCTGTTTCGTTCGGCTCTTCGGCTTTTTTTTCATCGAGCAGTTTTTTATTCTGCGTTTTAATATCGTCGAGAGTTTTTTTCAGATCGTTTAAACCCGGCAATTGTTTCGGATCGAATTTCTCTTCCATCACACGGTTGAGATTTTCATATTCCGTCCAGCACTCGTCCAAAACAAAAGCCGTTTCTTCGCAAAATTGGCGGCGCGTCAAAGTTTTTGCTTTGCGCCAACGTGCGCCCGTAACGCGGTTTTCCTTTTCGGCTTGTGTTTTCAACTCATTGTATCTTTCCTGTTCGGCGGAATCGAAAACTTCGATATTGTCGGGAATTTCAAACTGTTTCGATTCCTCGAAATCAAAAAAACTCAAACCTTCGCCGCCGGTAATAGGCGCACGTTTGATCGCCTTTGCCGTTTCGCGGTCGAGCCATTCGAGAGCGTTGGCGCGTCCTTCCATATCGCCTTCGTCAATTTCGGGAAACATCGTCTCCCAAAATTTTTCCTGCAAACCGGCGACGAGTTTCAAACTGTCGCGCAGTCCGGCAAAACCGAATTGGTTGGTCAGAGCTTCGGAAAACCACACGGCGATTTGCAAATCTTTGGTCTTATTTTCCAGCGCGTCATTCGCCAGTTCGATTACTTTGCGAAAATCCGCCGTTTTCAGTTCGTGCCGCCATTCGCCCTGCGGAACATCGTCGTCGGCGCGGCGCGCTTCGGCGATTTCGTCGTAAGTTCCGGCATAGCGCAAACTTTCGCCCGAAGGATTTTCTTCGGAAATCGGCTGAAGAAGTTTTTCGAGATCAACAACCTGCGGTTTCTGCAAATCTTCACTCATCTGAATATGAAAATTCTCCTAAAGTAATTTTTCGGGAAATAATAATCTAACTTTCTGAATCTGTAAATTCGATTTCGTTTATATCGAGAATCGGCACGGCTTCACCATTAGCGAAAAACATTCGCAAACCTTCGCCGATATAAAGATCGTCGCCCGCTTCGCGCCAGTTGTTCGTTCTGCCGAGACGCACCTGATCGTCTTCGCTTTTCCACGAACCCGCATACAGCGACGGCAGAAACATTTCACCGATCAGACCGTTTTTGACTTCGACTTTCGCCTGTCGCCAAAAAACATCGCGCAGAGTTTTTTTCTCGAAAAACTCGATTTTGACGACTTGTTCCATCGGCAGCCAAACATACGCTTCTTTAACGATAGCCTCGAAAACGCACATCGTCAGATCGTTGTAATCGCGGAAATCTTCCTTTTCCTCGCCGTTTAATTTACAGGCGATTGCCGGACGCTGCTCTTCGATTTTGTCCAAAAGTTCTCGTGCTTCGGCGTTTTTTCCATCACGCACGAGATTGTTCGCCGCATATAATTCTTCGACATAATCGGGCGCGGGCATTATAAATTCCGGGCGTTTGCCTTTCGCAAAAAGTTCGATTCGTTCGCGCTCGGCGTGAAAATTTTGCCGGTAAATCTGTGAGCCGAGCAAGGCGTTCGCGCTCTGATGACCGATCACGTCGAGTTGGCGTTCGGCGCGATCCCAATCGCCGGAAAAACACGAAAGTTCGAACAAAAAAGTTCGCGCCGCATCGTCGGTCGGATTATTTTTCACCGCACTGATCGCCGCTTCAATCGCGCCTTTCAGATTACCGACATCGAGTTGTGTTTTAGCATCGCTCATAAACTGTTTTGGCTTTCTGCAATTTTCACAGAAATTGCTGTATATAAAATTCTACTGTTCGAGAATATTTTCCGGTGCTTTTACATTCGTGAAAATGCTGCGGTCAAACAAATCTTCGCCCGCCGGTTTGACGGTCGCATTAACGGTTTTGCCGTTGAATTTATAAATCAAAAGATATTCTCCGCCGCCCTGTTTATTCAGTGAACCGGCTTCGACAAATCTGAATAATCCCCAATTTCCCGGAAACTTCAGCGGTTCGGAACTGCTCGTGCTTGGTGAGGTTTTATTCGGTGTTGTCGAACTGTTGACGCTCGAAGAATTCGTATTTGCCGAACTCGTCGGCGCGGTCGAGGTCGAGACCGAACTCGAACTCGAAGTCGAAGCAAACTGCATAAACACGCCCGTTTCCGCGCCCGATCCGGCGGGAAATGTCAGTTTGGTCGAAGCCGTTCCTTCGGAATTGAGTTTCTGTCCGTCAATCGAAACTTCGATGATCGAATCTTTGACGTTTAATAATCTGAACTCGTATTCGTATTTCGGCGACGCGCCGCTTTCGCCGTAAAGTGCGCGGCGCAGACGAAACGTATTGTTCAGATAAGTGACAAACGCCTGATTAAATTTCACCGGACTGGCTTCTTTTAATTTAAGCTGTCCCGGTTCGCCGTCGAAATAAACTTTGAGATTTTTATTGTAATAGTCGCTCAAAGTACCGTTTGCCGGATTTAAGAACGCGCTCAATTTCGTCAAATCAGATTCGGTTTGTCCGTTTTCAAACGGGAAACCTTTTTCGATTTCCTGCGCTTTTGAAAAAATCTGTTCTTTCCAGTTTTTCGCAATCTGGCTTTTCACGTCTGCGCCGAGCAAAACCTGTAAGTTTCCCAAAGGTTCTTTCAAAAGGTCGGCGATTTCCTGTCCGGTCGAGGTTTCGTTGAAAATTCCGAGCAGACTTCTGATGTCGTTTTCCGCGCGGCGCAGTTGCGGGAAATTTTTATCGTCGTTACGCGCCAAATCCTGCGAAATGCTCTTCAATTCGTCGGGACGAAAACCGCCGAATTTGTTGGAAACCTGACCGATTGACGTGCGGTATTTTTCGACCGGCGTATTTTTCGCGTCCTTTTCACCCAAAAATGCGTAGAGTGGATTAAATTCTTTTTCGACATCAGTAACCGGTTCTTTTTCCGTGCTGCCGGACGAAGGAAGAAAACTCCAAAGCCAGCCGATCCAGCCGTCGGGTTCGGGTTTGGCGGAAAGTTTCGTCTGCCGCGCGACTTCTTTTAATAAAATTTCCATCGGCGAATTTGCCGAAGAAAAAAGCTGCAAAGCATTGTCGGCTAAAGTTTTATCTTTATACGGCGCAACATTGACGGATTTGACGAACGCTTTCCAATTGTCGGCGTAATCGCGGAAATAACGGCTTTGCAGTTTCGCCGAATCGGTCGTCTGCACATTTCCGTTTTTTCCCTGTTCGCCCATCACCCAATCGTCTTTACTGAGTTCCTGATCGGCTTCGGAAATCGCCTTTTTCATCAATTGATAACCTTCGATTGTATATGCGCTCGGGACGGTGACGCTCGATTGAACGTAACTCGCATTCGCGCCCGCATTTGCCAGAATTCTGTCAGCCGACATCGTGCCGTGTTTTTCTTCGGTTTCCTTAGAAATTTCCGAAATTTTGCGTTGGTAATAACGAAAAACCGGCGGAAATTCTTTCAATTTTACGCGCGTCGTATTGACGAGATTTTCGTCGAGTTTGATGCGCGGAAAATTCGCCGGAGATTCGTCGCGGTCAACCTGTTTCGCCCAAAAATCGAGTTGTTCGAGCGCGGTTAATTCCAAACCGGAAGGCACTTTCGATTCGCTTTTCCAGTAATCTTTGAGCGTATTTTTAATCGTCGTCGGATCGGCTTTGTCTTTGTATTCGCCGGAAAGCATTAAATAAGTTTTCAGCAGATCGTAATGTTTGCCGAGAATTTCCTCTTTCTGTTCATCCGTTCCGGTAACTTGCGCGGCGTTGAATTTTCGCAGATCATCTTCGAGTTTTTTGATAACCGGTTCTTTAAAGCGTTTTTCGACGGCGTTAAAATAAATCGGCAAAAGCGCGGATTTGTAAATTCTGTTTCCCGAATATAAACCGAAACGCATATAAACGGGCGCACCGTTTCGCTCGTAATCGTCGAGCCGCACGAGCAGTTCGCGTAGATCGTCAATTGCATTCATCTCGTTTCGCGTTTCGTCGGCGTTTTTTTCGAGCGGATTTCTGTTTTTGTTTGCTCTGACAATCGTTAAAACCGAACCGCCTTTTTCTTTCGATTCATCGAGAATTTGCCTGTTTTTATAGAGCGAAACACCGGCAAGCGCGAGCAGCGAAAAAACGACGAGCGCGGCAAAAACCGTCAGCAGCCAACCCCAAATCGGCGGTTTTCGTTTCTGTTGCTGAAAGGTTTTGACCAAATCCTTGTCGCGCAAAACGACATCGCGGAAAAACTTTTCGGTGAAATAGGTTTTCCCGACCGTTTGCGGAATATTCGCCAGCGTTTTGTTCATATCAACCGCCTGCCGGTTGACCGGAACGGCGGTGAAATAAAATCCGCGCAGAAATGGACTTTCGCTAAACGGATTAGGTCGGAAAAGCGTCGAGACGAACGCGCCGAGTTTGCGCCGCGCCGAACCGAAATGGAGCGGAAAATTAAAAATTCTGAGTTGTCTGTTCGGCGGAAACGGCGATGAAAGCCGCATCAGGCGGCGTTTCATTATCGAATTTTGCAAAAGTTCGTATTCGCCGTCAAACAGAGTCTGCGCGTTGTCCGATTTTTCGAGAGGAATCGTCGCGCCCCAAACGAATTTTTTATCTTCCTGTTTTGAATTTGAGAACGAATCGCGGAAACCTTCAATCGCGTCGGCGTGTGTAAAAACCAGATAAACCGGAAAGCGCGTTTTCAGGCGTTGGCTCGCTTCGTCCAATCGCGTTCGCAAAATTTTCGCCTGTTCTTCGATTTCGCGTTCGTCGGCGTGCAAAACTCTCTCCGCACTAACCGTCATCAAAACGCCGTCAAGCGGACGATTCGGGCGATATTTTTTGATCGTTTCAAGCAGCAAATTCCATTCGTCGCCGTCAACGCCTTCGGTTTGAAAACGTCCCGCCGTGTCGAGAAAAACCGCTTCGCTCGTCACGCGCCAGTCAACATTTCGCGTCGGTCGCAGAAATTTCAGTTCCGTCTGACGCTGGCTCGGCAGATTTTGAAAATCGAGATTAGAACCCAAAACAAGCGATGATTTACCGCTTTTCGGCGTTCCCATCACGAGATACCAAGGAAGCGAATAAACCGCGTCTTTGCCGCCGTCGCCGAGATTTGAACTTTTTAAAAACTGTACGGTTTCTTCCGCCGATTTCGTCAGATCGTCGTAATTTCCGGTCGGCGGCGCAACATTTTTTGCGGGTTCACCTTCCGGCGTTTTTACTTCCGCTTTTGTTTCAACGGACTGCTGTTCTTTTTTCTTGCGGCGGCGCATCGCTACAAAACCTATCACCAGCGCAATCGGCAGAGTGAGTAAAACGAGCAACACGACGACGATTCTTTCCGTCATTCCGTAACCGTATTTATCGCCCGCAAGCCAGACGATCAGGCTGACGATACCGTAAAACGAAAAAAGTCCGCCGAGTCCGAATGCGTATTTTAATTGGTCAACCTGCCAAGAAGACATAAGTTAATTGTTTTTACATTTGCAGAGACTGCATCGCGTCGTCCAAAAATTTTGACGAAATCAGAAACATTGCCAGATAAATTATTATCGCCAGACCAAGACCGCCGAAAGCCGTAACTTTTGCCCAAATCGGCATTTTGCGTTCCGCAGGCGGCGCGGGCTGATCGGAAACGAGCCAATGCGGTGAAAGTTCGACCGGACGAATTTTTCCCGCTTTGACGAGTGCGTTTGCCGTCTTCTGCATAATGGCGAGAAGTTTGTCTTTTTCATAGACGGCGTATTTGCCTTTAAAACCGAGAAGCATACAGACGTAATAAACTTCCACCGCGTCCTGCGTTACATCAATCTGTCCGAACATCGCTTCGAGTTTATCGAAAAATTTTTCTCCGGCAACCTGTTCGCCGAAATATTCGAGTTGCAGAGGATTTCGTTCCCATTCCTGTCGAAGCGGAAAGTTATTCGTCAAAACAGTTTCGTCAACAAAAGCGGCAAGTCCGAATTTGGCAACCTGCACGATTTTCGGATTAAAACGATAGCGTTCGGCGCGTTTTTCAAATTCGGTCAACAGCGATGCTATTTTCGGTCGCAAATCATTCGAAGGCTGAACGATTCCCGCTTTCAAACGAAGTATCAAATCGAAAATAGAACCGGCAAATGTGACCAAATCGTTTTTAGTTGTTTTTTCGTCCATTTTTTACTTTTCTTACTCTTCTAAAAATATGCGGCGCAAATTTTTTTTCAATTCGGATCAATCTTTTAAGGTTTGACCGCATACATTTCGAGTTTTCCGTCCGCAATTTCGTCAGGCACATAAACGCCGAGAACTTTCGAGCCGCGAATTCCGTCCCAATATGGTCCGATAGTATCCAATTTAAAGTATTTGAAACCGACGCGAGCCGGAATCGGCGCGGGCGGCGGAGATGCGTGAGATAATATCACGCCCGGAAGTGCCGAACCGATAATCGTATCAATTACGTCGCGCGAAGCGATCTTGACGACGCGCGGAACGCCTTCGATAAGTTTCGATTCCGGCATCTGTGCGCGAACCGCGAGATAAAATTCGGCTTCCTTTAAAAGCCGTTCGTCTTCGACTCTGCCGACGTATAGAGTTTCGCGCGTTTTTTCGAGCGGAATCGGAACGCAGCGGCTCGGAATAACGGTTTCGAGCAGTTCTTTTAAAACATTTGAAAGATTGTAAAACGTAAAGTACAGATCGTCGTGATCGTATTTGACGATGTCTTTCGGGTGATGCTGAACTGAAAAAGTCATCAGTTTGCCGACGAGTTGCGCTATTTCGAGATACAGAGGTTCGGGATGCAAAAGCGGCGAATGAAAATAGTGCGTCATCGCCGGAATTGACGAATTGACCGTGTGAAGAAGCCAGAAAACGGCAACTTCCGATGTCGTAAAATCTGCCAGCGAAGCATTTCGCTGACGACGCTGTTCGCCTAAACTTCCGCTTTTCGTAATTAAAATTTCGACCGTCTGCCGCAGCATATTGACGAGCCACTGCGAAGCCGAAACATTTAAGATCGGCGGAATATATTCGCCGGAAATTTGCAGTCCGCCGGTCGCCGTTCTTTTTAATTCCGCAATTTTTATCGCGGTATATCCGTCACGCAGTTCATCGTCGAAGATGATTCGCAGATTGCTTTTCGCCAACGCGAGCGGCTGTTCGTTCGTTCCGGTCGTCTCGTCTTTGACCGACGCGCCTTCCTGCAAAAATCTGATATTCGAACTCGTTTTCGTGCCGTTTGCCTGAAAATTCGCTTCGCCGATTTTCTTCGCCGGAATCGCCAGATGAATACCTAAAACGTCTTTTTCGGGATGAAAATGTTCGCCCACAGGTCGCATATCGGGAACGCCTTCGGCATCGGGAACATTTATCATCAGACCGTCGGGCAAAACGCCGCGAAAATTCGTGATCTGAAAATTCCCGTTGGCAATCGCTTCCTGATTTATCTTTAAAGTTAAAACGCCGTACTCAAACGGCTGAATCGAACGAATGCGCGAATTGAGCAGTTCTTCGTGATAATTATCCCATTGCTGAAAATGATGCGGCGTTAAAAGCATTCCCTCATTCCAAACTATTTTGCGATATTGGCTCATAAAAAATCTGATTAAAATTTCGGATTCTACGGATAAATAATGTCGGGTGTTTCGCTATGATTGTGTTCCGTGTCGTCTTATTTGTCAATGGTTTGCGGCGTTTCTGTTTCCGTTTCCAGTTCGCCGCCCGTCAAATCTTCGACAAAATCCATTACCCACGTTTGACCGTCTTTTTCCGGCATATTTTCGGGAAATTCGCGCGCCCATTCCAGCGCACGAATCAGCGGCACGAAATTCAGTTTCCGCAAATTTTCGCTGCGCGCCGTTTCGCGTAAAATTTTTGACGGCTGAATTGCCAGTTCGACCATACGAATCGTTTCCGCCGAAGGATTATCGCAATTTTCCGGCGGCGAAGTTACGAGATATTCACGACACGAAAGCGGTCTGACAGCGTGAATCGAACACGATTCGTTTTTCAAAAACGGACACGCAACATTTTCGTAAAAATATTCCATAACCGTTTCGCGGCGTTTGTCTAAAGACATATTCTCGTATTCGTCCATTCTTTCAAACCAGTTCATTGACTGAAAGCGGCGATAGCCGTCTGCAAATTTTTGTTTGATTTCGCTCCGGCGCGGCTCGTCCATTTTTTCCACGAGTTCGGCGATTTGATACGCTTCGATTTCAGCCAGCGGAACGGCTTGACGGCAACACGCACCGCAACCGGACTGACAGGAAATCTTTCCGCCGCCCGACTCGACTCCTTTGACGCTCGCGTCAACAAACGAACTCGTCATCGCCTGAAAAACCGGAAGTATGCGCGTCGGTTTGACGGCTTTTGTCGGAACGGTCATTTCTATCTCGATCTCCGCGCCTCTCAGAGACAAAGTTAATTGTCCGGTTATCCAATCGTTTTCGTCCGTCATAATTATTTAAGGATTTTTTCAAGTGCTTTGCGTTTAAAATTTTACCGCTTCGGCATTGACACCGAAATCAGACGGATTTTGCGAAATAGTTCCGGCAGCGAGAAAACGAAGCGCAAATTCAAACTGCGAATCGGAAATTTTACCGTTGTCTTTCAAAAACCAGATCGTCCGAATTCGGCGCGAGCTTTCGGGAAATTTATCGGTCAAACTTTGCAGCATATCGCGCATTGCCAGCGTTTTGCCCGCCGCGCCTTGTTCATACGCCGCGATTGCCAAAAGGCTGTCGTCGGAAAACTCGTCGCCGACATTTCTGCTCAAATCGTCCAAAACACTCGCCATTGACTGCGCCGCCGATAAAACGTCGCCTTGCGAATTTCCGAGTTTGGCGAGCGCGGCGGCAACGAGAAATTGCGGTTTGATATTTTTTTGACTCGCCAGAGATTGAATCTGTGAAGAATTGTTTTTCGCAGATTTTAAGTTGGCGGCGAGCGCGGACGAATTTTTAAGTTGATTTATTTTCGTCTGAAGAATTTCCTGCTGTTTTCCCGTCAAAGCCGCTCGCGGGTCTTTTTGCGCGATGCGCCGCAGAAACGATGCCGAATTAACTTCGATTTTCGCCAGATCGCCACTCGTCTTCGGTTGGTCAACGGGCGGTTCGGGAGTCGGTTCTGAAATTTCGGTATTAGACGGAATCTCACTGTTGCCGGAATCTTTATTTTCTGTTTCATTTGCCGGAATTAATGAATTTCCCGTTTCTTCATTTGAATTTCTATTGTCGAAATCTTCCGGCGCGTTTTTCTGCCGGTAACGATTTGAAGAATAAACAAAATCATTTCCGCTCGTGTTTTGATTTTTGCCGCTGTTTCTCGATAAAAGAAAAAGTCCGCCGCCCAAGATCAAAACCGCAAAACCCAAAATCGGCGCGATGATAAAAAAGTTCATCGAAACGGAGTTTCCGCCGCCGCTCGTATTTGCCGCCGCATTCGGCGCGTCAATATTTGCTTCGGCTTCGACATTTTCACCAGTCGGTTTAGCTGAAACGCCGGCATTGTCGCCCGACAATAAAACTTCGATTTCCACGCTTTCGCCGAGATTGATTTTGTCACCGTTTTTAAGTGCGACAGGTTCGGTTAATTTTTCGCCGTTAATCGTCGTGCCGAGCGTCGAACCTTCGTCCGCGACGATAAAAATATCGGCAAAGCGTTTAATTTTCAGATGTTTGCGCGAAATTGCGGAATCGGCGATGCTCAGATCGTTTTCCGTATGTCTGCCGATGACAAATTCTTCCGCCGTTACCGGAATCAGTTTTTCAACGTCTTTTTCATCCTTGAATTTCAGCTTTAATTCGGTCATTTTTCGGTTAGTAAATTGTAAAATTTATTTAGCGTAAGTCGAAAGCGGCTGTAAATTCAAACCGAAATCGCGCGGATTTTCGCCGACAATCGCGGCGGCGAAAAATTTCGGAACGTATTTGATATTTTCCATCTGAAATTGTTTCGACAATTTATCCGCATTGGCGACCAAAGTCCAAAACGAGCGTTCCTGCGTTTCGCTCGTTTCAAGCGCGGTTTTCAAATTCGTGCTTAAACCGCCCTCGCCGCTGTTGTAACTTCCGATTGCCAACGGAACGCTTAACGGTCCCGTTCCGAAACGCAAAGTCAAAGCCTTCATATACGAACCCGCTGCGTCCGCTGCCGGTTGAGGTTGACAGCGCAGATCGGGATTTGACGGACTCGCACCACGAATCACACCTTCGGGAGGTTTGAAATGCAGTCTGGCGGTCGCGTATGTAAATTGAAACATTCCTAAAGGTCCGGTCGGCGATTGCAGACAGACGCAATGTTCGGATTCGATCATCGCCAGATAAAGCCCGATCTGCGGATCAGTTCCGTAACTGTTAAATGCTTTGATAATAAACGGCGCATTTTTGCTGGCGCGTTCATAAGTCGCCTGCAAATTATCGCCGAACCGACAACCGCCTAAAGGTCTGACATTGGCGCGGCTCGCGTAAGCACTGACAAAACTTTTGATCTTTTCAATCGCCGCCGGAGGAATCGTTTTGCTTTCACTGTTACCGATCATCCGCGCTACTTTCAAGGCTTTCGCTTCGATATATTTGCTTCGTTCGGCATCTGACATTTCCGTGTATTTTTTTCCGGCGGGCAAATCTTTAATTGGCGGATCGTCGGAAATTTCCGGCGAATCGGTCAATTTCGTATTTTCTGCAATCGAATTTGTCGCCGTTGTTTTTTCGGTTTTCGGTGTCGGTGTCGTTTCAGATTCGTTTTCGTTGTCGAAGTTGCGCGGCGTTTCATAATTAGATTTATTGGCAGTTTCGACATTATTGCCGCCGAAAACTTTTGCGCCGATAAAAACCGCCGAAACCGTAATTATCAGAAGCGCGAATGCCGTTATAACAAGCGAAATAAAACTCGAAGGATTATTTGAAGAAGATGCCGCCGAATGAGTTGCCGCCGCCGAAGTTTGATAGTTTTCCGGCATATTTGACGCTGACGAGATTTGAGTTTCCGCAAATCTGATTTTCAAATTCGTGTAATGCCCGATTTTTACCGCATCGCCGTTTCGCAGAGGAGTTCCGCCCGCGCCGACTGTTTCGCCGTTGACGAACGTGCCGTTGGTCGAGTTTTCATCTACGACCCAAACTCTTTCTCCGTCGCGGTAAATACTCGCGTGAAGACGCGAAAGTCCGTCGTCTTCAAAACGATAATCGGCATCGCTGCCGCGCCCGAACGTCAGTCGTTCGCCGTCAAAACTAATTTCGCGTGAACCTTCGGCGGTCGGATATGTCAGATAAATGTCCATTAAATTTTATAAGAAATGAAACCGCAGATTGTCGCCGATAAACGCAGATAAAATTACCTTTCTTAATTTCAAAAATCTGCGTTTATCTGTATTTATATGCGGTTTCATTTGTTTCTAAAAATTACTGTTGCGTCATAAAAATCTTATACATTTCCGAAAGCGGCGTGTCGGTTTTCAGACCGAATTTTTGCGGATTTTCCGCGACGATTCCGGCGGCGAAAAACCTGACGATTTCTTCGCGCTGTTCGGGCGATTTGATGTTCAGCCAAAAATCCTGACGATTTTGCGGCAGAGAATCCTTGAATTTGCTCGCGTCGAGCGGCGACATTCCGAAAGCCGCCACGCTGTAAACAAAATCATTTTCAAAAATATTATTGGCGAGTGCTTTCATATAAACCGCCGTCGCAACCGCCGCACAACGCTGTGTCGGCTCTGATAAATTTTTATCTTCGCACGTTCCGTCGTAAGAATTAGCTGTTACCAGTTCCTTTGAAATTCGCCACAAACCTTCTTCGCCGTTTTGATTTGCCTGAACGAATTTACTGCGGCTCATCGCCAGAATAAAACCGATTGGCGGATCAATATTTTGTTCTTTGACAAACGCTTCGTTGATCGTATCGCGGTATTGTGCCGCTTTTTGCGAGTAACCTGCGGTTTTATATTCCGCCGTTTTTTTCTGCACTTCCTGCAAAAACTGTTTACTGAATCTGTATTCCGCGCCGCCTGCAAATTGTTTAACGAGACGCTTTGCCATTTCCTGCGTGTCAATCAAAGAAATTTCCCTCTTCGCCTCGACGGGTTTCGGCGTTGCGCCGGATTCGACCGTTGTTTCCGGTTTCGGTGTCGGCGTGGCAAGCGTTTCAAAAGCGAGCAGAACTTCACTCGGCGAACCGATAGGATTTCCCTCGTCGTCTTCTAAAATCAATTTCAAACTGTGATTCAAACCGTCGGCGAGTTCGGGAAATTCGCGCGGATCAATAACCGAAGAAAACGATCCTGCGTCGGTGCTGTCAATTACAAGGTCGTCGTCCAAGACAAAAACGGCGCGGCTGACGCATTCGGCATCTTCAGTGCGAACTTCAATCGGCGTTTCGCTTTTCAAAACGTCGCCCGTTTCGGGACGCGAAATAACGGCAGTCGCCTGACATTTCGGCGCAGGTCGCGTGTAATAATAGGCAGCCGCACCGACCGCGCACACGACTGCCAAACCGCAGGTAATCGCCGCAACGCCGAGCATCACAGGCATTTTTGAAGTTTTTCTCGCGTCTTCGGCAATTACCGTTTCCTGATTTTCGATGTATTCGTTTTCTTTCGATTCTTCAAAATCGTTTTGCTTTTCCGATTCGTTGAAATTTCCCGAAAAATTCTCTTCTTTATTTTCGCCCAACGAAATTTCGATTTTACTCGTTCCGCCGAAAACGATTACGTCGCCGTTTTTTAAAAGTTTTTCGCCGGAAACTTTTACGCCGCCGACCGTCGTGCCGTTGCTGCTGCCGAGATCAATAACGTAAAAATCTTCGCCGCGCGATTCGATTTCGGCGTGATAACGCGAAATGTTCGAATCTTCGGGAAATGAAATCGAGTTATCCGAAGCGCGTCCGACAGTCGTCACGCCCTGATATAAATTCGATTCGTTTCCGTTATATTTCAGTTTTGCTTTTGCCATAAAAATCGCCATTTACAGACGAAAGAAAAAACCGTCGTTTGCTTTGCATTTTCACTTTAGCTGCGAAAAAATACGGAAAACGCGGAAGATAATTTTTCCAAGAATGAACACAAATCTTTTGATTCTTGTCCACAAAAGTATCTTTGAAATTCCGTGTTCATCCGCAATTGATCTTCTTTTTTTTCGCATTTTTCGCGTCTTTCGCGGTTTACAAAATTATTCCGGCAAATCTAAAACGTCCGAGCGCGTGATAATTCCGGTAATCCGGTTGAAGTTTTCGATCAAAACGGCGGGCGATTTGTGAAGTTTCGATTTTATTTCCTTGAAACTCGCATCAACGTCAACCGTCGGAAAACTTTTGTCCATTACGTCCGCAACTTTCGCGTCTAAAAGATCACGGTTTTGCACGAGTTTCTGCAAAATATTGCTTTCGCGCAAACTTCCGACCGAAGAGTTTTCTTCCATCACGGGCATTTGCGTCACGCCGCTTTCGCTCATAATCGTCAGAGCCGCGCCGACGGTTTCATCAGGCGAAACAAAAATCAATTCGTGCGGCGAACCCGAATTTTTTGTTTCCACGATCAAACCCGCCGTGATTTTCTGCGGTTCGAGCAGAAGTTTTTCCTTCATCCATTCGTCCGAATGATGTTTCGTCAGATAATGTTCGCCCGTGTCGCAGACGATAAAAACAACGACCGCATTTTCGTCCAGATTTTTCGCCACTTTCAATGTTCCGGCGAAAATCGTTCCGGCTGAACCGCCGCAGAAAATCCCTTCGTGCCGACCGAGTTGGCGCGACATTTCAAAAGATTCGCGGTCGGTGATATTGATGATTTCGTCAATTATTTTCATATCGGCGTTGCCGACCGGAATATTTTGTCCGATTCCCTCGACCAGATACGGCGTGGCTTCGGGAACTTGTCCGGTTTCTTTGTATTGTTTGAAGATCGAGCCGTACGGGTCTGCGCCGATGACTTTGATATTCGGATTTTTTTCCTTCAAATAACGCGAAGTTCCCGTAATCGTTCCGCCCGTGCCGATGGAAGCGACGAAATGCGTAATTTTCCCTTCGGTGTCGTTCCAGATTTCCGGTCCCGTGGTCAAATAATGCGCCATCGGATTTGCCGGATGATTGTATTGATCGGGATAAAACGAATTTGGCGTTTCGCGCGCGATGCGTTTCGCCGTTTCGACGTAATGATCGGGCGAACCGTATTTCGCCGCCGCCGAACAGATGACGATTTCCGCGCCGACCGCTTTGAGATAACGGCGTTTTTCGACCGAAACTTTGTCGGTCATCGCAAAGATACATTTGTAACCGCGCACCGCTGCGACGAGCGCGAGACCGATTCCCGTATTTCCCGAAGTCGCTTCGATCAATGTGCCGCCGGGTTTTAAAATTCCTTTTTTTTCCGCGTCGTTGACCATCGAAACACCGATCCGGTCTTTGACCGAATAACCCGGATTGAGCGATTCCATTTTCGCGTAAACTTGGGCTTTAATGCCGTGTTGTTTGGTAAGATTATTGATCTTGACAAGCGGCGTATTGCCGATTATTTCTAAAACATTTTGATAAACTTTCATTTTTTCTCCAGTTTGAATAAGTTTTTATGACTTTCTGATTTTATCGTTAGTGTAAAGGTCTGCAAAATATGAAACCGAAATTTTTGACAACCGTATCATAACAGCAGTTATCTAAAAGGCTTCAAAGGTATTTATGAAAAGATATTTACACCTGCATATTTTGATTTTTGTCCTTACTGTTTTCAGCGTTCAGGCGCAAACGGAGGCAAACGCCGAACAAACAAAAATCAGACTCCAAACTTTCGATAAAGTTTGGACGACCGTTAATGAAAAACATTTCGATCCGACATTCGGCGGCGTGGATTGGAAGAAAGTCGGCGAAGATTATAAACCGAAAGCGATAGCAGCGAAAACCGACGCGGAATTTTACGCCGTTTTGCAGGCGATGCTCGGCGAACTTAATCAATCGCATTTCGGTATTATTCCGCCAAATGCTGAAATTTCCGCGACGAGTTCGGGCGAAGCGGAAATCGGCATCGAAATTCAATTAATTGAAGGTCAAGCCGTCATTTCGAGAGTTGATCCGAATTCAACGGCTGAAAAAGCCGGATTGAAAAACGGTTTTATCATCGAAAAGATCGATGGCAAAACTGCCGGAGAAATTATCGCGCCGCTCGATGAAAAACTCGCCAAACATCATTATACCGAACCGAAAAAAATGCTCTACCGCGAGCGAACTTTGATGGCGGCAATCAGCGGAAAAGCAAAAAGTTCGGTCAATATCGAAGCCGTTGACGAAAAAAATGAAAAGCGAGTTTATCACGTCGAACGCATCGAATACGCGGGCGAAATGTCACCGCCGATGGGAAATTTTCCGTCGCAGCAGGTGATTTTCGAGTCGAAAATGCTGGCGGAAAATATCGGCTATATCAGGTTTAATGTCTGGGTAATTCCGCAGATGGCAAAACTGCGCGAAGCCATTGTTTCAATGAAAAACGCGAGAGGAATTATTTTCGACCTGCGCGGAAATCCCGGCGGAGTCGGCGGAATGGCAAACGGCATCGCCGGACTTTTATACGACAAACCGGATTCACTCGGCACGATGAAATATCGTTCGGGCGAAATGAATTTCAATATTTACCCGCAAGCCGGCGCATTTACCGGAAAAGTAATTATCATAACGGATTACGCGTCGGCTTCGACGAGCGAAGTTTTCGCCGCCGGAATGCAGGAAACCGGACGAGCCGAAATCATCGGCGAAACGACCGCCGGAGCGGTTTTACCTTCGGTTTTTGAAAAACTTCCGAACGGCGCACTTTTTCAATATGCGATTGCCGATTACAAATCGCCGAATAAGATTTTGATCGAAGGACGCGGCGTAATTCCCGATAAAGAAATAAAATTAACCAGAAAGACATTACTCGAAAACCGCGATTTACAGATTGAAGCCGCAGTCGGAGAAATTACAAAAAAATGAAAAAACAACTATTTATATTCACATTGGTTTTAATTTTTGCATCAATCGTTTCCGCACAGGGAAAAAAGGATAAAACCGAAAAAAAGAATCGTCAAAAGTTTCGACGGAAATAACAACACTTCCGACCGCCAAAAATATTTTCGACAATTTGGTTAAAGCCGTCGGCGGACAAAAGGCGGCTGAAAAAATAAAAAGCCGTCAGACGAGCGGCACGGTCGAACTTACGGCAATGGGACTGACAGGCACATTCGAGATGATTTCAAAAGCTCCGAATAAAAGTCTCGTCAAAATGAATCTGAGCGGTTTCGGCGAGATCATCGAAGGTTTCGACGGAAATGAAGCGTGGTCGAAAGACCCTTTGCAAGGTCAGCGCGTGAAAACCGGAGCGGAACTTGCAGAAGTGAAACAATCGTCGGATTTTTACTACGACTTTAATCTCTTCAAACTCTATCCGAAGGCGACGGTAACGGGAATTGAAAAACTCGACGGCGCGGAAGTTTATGTCGTTAAAGGCGATGCCGATACGACGTTTTATTTCGATAAACAAAGCGGTCAGATGATTAGAACCGACCGGATGATTACATCGCCGCAGGGAAAGATAGATTCGACTACGAAATTTGAAGATTTCCGCGAAGTGGACGGCGTAAAACAAGCATTCGTTTTGCGGCAGAGCGCATTGGGAACGGAGTTTGTTTTCAAGGTTTTGGAAATCAAACAAAATGTCGAAATCAGCGATGAAAAATTTGCAAAACCGAAATGATTTTAAGAAATTCTGCCCGCGAATGAACGCGAATTAAAAACAAAAAATTTCTTTTAGTTCTTTTTTATTCGTGTGAATTAGTGTTATTCGCGGGCAAAAAACTTTCCGTTTCCGCCGCTACAATTTCCCGTTTTTTCTGTAATAAAATTGCCGGATTATTTGTGATGACGGCTTTGATTCCGAGATCAAAAGCGCGCCGGACAAAGCGCGGATTGTCCACCGTCCAAACTGTTACGGGCAATTCTCTCTTTTCCGCTTTTTTCATAAATTTTTCGGAAACCAAAGTGTAATGCAGCGAAATCTGATCGGCGCGAAATTCCTGTGCAATTTTCAGAAGATATTTTTCTTTGCGGAGCATCGTCATAATTTTCGGCGCGAAAAGCGCGGCGGTCGTGACATTTTCGCACAGACGGCGAATTTCGGGAATGACCTGAAGGCGGAAACTTTTGACGATAATATTCGAAAGCAAAGGCGACGAACCGATTTCGCCGCAAACCGCTTTGACGAGCGATTCGACTTCGCGCTCCTTGCATTTGAGTTCGATATAAATGAGACCGCGAAAATCTGTCAGCAAATCTAGAACATCTTTTAATAACGGAATTTTTTGATCTGAAAAGTTTTCATTTTTCAATTTCGGAAATGCGCGGTTAAACCACGTTCCCGTGTCAATTTTCCGCAATTCTTCAAATGAAAGATTGATGATTTTCTCATCGCGTCCGGCGATTCTTTTTAAGTCGGCATCGTGAAAAACGACCGCTTCGCCGTCTTTTGAAAGCCGCACGTCAAACTCGATTCCGTCCGCGCCGTCTTCGATTGCTTTCTTAAATGCCGCTAACGAATTTTCCGGCGCAATCGCCGACGCGCCGCGATGCGCGATTATCAATGGCAGATTTTCCATTTCGCTCATTTAATTAAAATGAAAAAGTGTTAAATTTTGCTTAACTTACTTTTTCACTTTTTCACTTTTTCTCTAGCAAGAATATTTTTTTCGACCAGCCGATTGGCTCGGTGATCGGAAATTCGTAATCGCCGACGATTTTAAAATAGTGTTGTGAAATTCGTCTTACATCTTCGAGCGGATGCGTTTTAAATTTATACAAAATTTCCAAAACCGAACCGACGAGCGACGGTTTGACCGGAATCAAAACGAGTTTCGCGCCGGTTTTTGCAACGCGCGAAAGTTCCTTGAAACCTTCTTCGAGCGAAACATATTCTAAAACGCCGCACGTTAAAATCAAGTCGAACGTATCGTCGGCAAACGGCAACGCGAGAACATTACTCTGCGTTACGCAAATGTTTCCGGCATCGGTTTTATTATCTTTTTGAAATTGCTCGCGGGCGATTTGCAGAGAATTAAACGAAAGATCGACAGCGATGGTTTTTTTCGGTCGAAAATCCGCGCTCTGAAAACCGAGTGTGACAATTCCCGTTCCGCTTCCGGCATCGAGAACGTAAGAATTTTCGTCTAAATTCAAATCCATCGAACGCAGAAATTTTTCGACCGATTTGCGATAACCGTTGACGCGCAATGCCAGATTATGAACGTCGGCGATTCGATCATAAAAATTTTGCGTTTTAGATTTTTTCGCTTTCTGCGCCATAAAGTTTACTTTTCCGCCAGAAGTTTGACGATAAATTCTTCGACTTCTTCTTTGTTTTTCGAGCCTGATTCGATATAGCGAACGATGCCTTTGCGATCAATCAAAACGGTCAGCGGAATACTCGTCGCGCCGTATTTCGCCTGATTCGTAATGTCTTTTCCGACAACGAAATCATACGGCAGATTTTTTCCCGTTCTAAATTTTTTCAAGTATTCGATCTCGTTCTGATTGTCAACGGAAAATCCCTGCGCTTCGCCGTAATAGCGCGTTAAACCGAGAATTTCCAAGCCGTCTTTTCTATAATTTTCAGACCAAACGGCGAGCGTCGGCATCTGTTCGAGACACGGAACGCACCACGTCGCCCAAAAATCAAGCAGCACGACTTTGCCGCGCATCGCCGCCAGACTTTGCGATTGTCCCGGAAACCATTGAGAAATATTTTCTAATTCCGGCGCGGTCGAACCGAGAACTTCGTAATGTTTTTTGCGCTTTTTCAGACTTCTGATTACGTCGGCTTCGAGTTGTTTGTTTTTAAAATCTACGGAAATATCTTTTAAAATCTTGTCATAAAAAGCGAGCGCGTCGGATTTGCGCCCGGTTTCGATCATATATTTGATCCGTTCGTCAGCGGTTTGGTAATAAATGCCGTTCGATTCGACAAACGCGCCGGTCTGCCGCAAATCTTCGAGTGCGTTGTCGGCTTTCCCGATGTTTCCAACTTCGCGGTAAATGTCGAAAACCTTCATTCCCGTATTGAGCAAATCGTTGAGTCCGCGAACCCGCGACGAATTATCTTTAAATGCCGCTTTGGTTGCGCGAAAAGATTCTTCGGCGTGTTTCGCCGCCGGTTCGAGATTTTTTTCGGCGCGGTAAACATCGGCGAGTTCAGAATCCATTTTGGCGCGTTCGCGCAATTTCACCGGATCGTTATTTAAGTATTCGGCAAGGATTTTTTCAGCTTCGTCAAAGTTTTTGCGCCGCGCGGCGATAATTACCAAGACGGAACGCGCAGATTGTGAATTTTCCGCCGATCTATCTTCCAACGTAAGGTATTTTCGCATCGTTTCATCGGCGTTATCAGCATTTTCCGCAATCCAATTGAGCATTCCGAGATAATAAATATCGTCGCTCGAAAGATTTTGACGCTTGGCGAGAACGGTTGCATATTTGGCGGCAAGTTGTTTCTGATCGCGCTGAGTTTTTTCGTGAAGCAATTGGTTATACGCGATTTTTTTCTGCTCATATTCGGCGTATTTGTTCATCGCGTAAAGACTCGCTTCCGTAAACATCTGCTCGGCGGTCAGATCGTTTGTCTGCGCTGCAACCGAATTCGGCGGCGGCGGCGCATCAGTCGTCTTTGTCGGACTGACGCGCCGCGATTGGGCGAAAGAACTCAAACTTAAAACTAAAATAATTGTAAAAACCGTGAAATAATAACGCATAATTTATATGATTTTTTCGTGTCTCTTGCAGGTAAATAATCTGTTTTCAATTACCTACACGCGAGCTTCTGCCTGTTGATTAAACCGATTCGGACTGAATTTTTCAAAATAATCCGAATGTTTATCGTCCGCAATCTTTTCAGCCAAAATTTTTGCCGTTATCGGCGCAAGCAAAATTCCGTTGCGGTAATGCGCCGTCATAATAAATAAATTCTCGGCATTTTCAATTTCGCCCAAAACGGGTAAACCGTCAGACGCAAACGGGCGAAGTCCGATCCATTGATCGTGAATCTTTAAATTCACAAGATTCGGTGCGATTTCCTGAGCATTTTCGCGTAAAAATTTCGCGGCATTTTCCGAAAGAGTTTTATCAAATCCCGCATCTTCGACCGTTGCGCCGACTAAAATTCTTCCGTCAATTCGCGGCACGAGATAACCGCGCGGACTGTATATAACTTTTTGAAAAAGTCTTTTCGCCGTTTGAAATTCGATAATTTGTCCGCGTATCGGCTTTATTTCCGGCAACTCGAAACCGTCGGCTTTGATGAGCGAACTCCACGCGCCCGTTGCAAGCACAACTTTTTCGGCGTAAAACTTTTCGCTTACAGTTTCCGCGCCGATAACTGTGCCGTTTTCGGTTAAAAGATTATTTATCTCGACGTTTTCGCGGATTTCGATTTTATTTAATTCGCAGTATTTTTCGAGCGCGTCAATCAATCTGCGATTTTCCACTTGCCAATCGTTCGGGAAAAACAAACTTCCGCGAATTTCGGGCGACACGAAAGGTTCGAGTTTGTGTGTTTCGACAGCGGAAAGTTTTTCAACATCAAGTCCGGCTTTTTTTTGCCATTCGTAACGCTCGCGGAGTTCGGTTTCGTCCCGTTCGTTAAAAGCTAAATAAAGCGTTCCTTCTTTGTCTAATTCAATATCAATGCTTGTTTCATTAAATAATTCTTCTGCAAATTTCGGATAAAGTTTGTTTGATTCATTGCAAAAGCCGAAAAATGCGTCCGCTCTGTCTGTTTCAGCTTGCACGGCGAGCATTCCCGCCGCCGCGTAGGAAGATTCTTTGCCGATCTCGCCTTTGTCTAAAATCGTGATTTTCTTAAAACCTTTCTTATGAAGTGCGCGGGCGAGACTCAAACCGATTACGCCGCCGCCGATGATTAAAATATCCGAATTCATTAAAATCTTTTTTGTCCTTTGTCGTTTAACGCCTGTCCGTTGTAAATTTAAAGCTAGAATTATAATTACAAAAACAAAGGCTTAAAGACAAAAGGACAAAAGAAAAATCTAATGAAACACACGATTACATTAATTCCCGGCGACGGCATCGGACCGGAAATAGTTGCGGCAACCGTTCGCGTTATCGAAGCGACCGGAGTTGAAATCGAATGGGAAACGCAGATCATCGGCGCATATGCGCTCGAAAAATTCGGCGTAACGATTCCCGAAGAAACCATCGCATCGGTCAAACGCAACAAAGTCGCGCTCAAAGGACCGCTCGCCACACCAATCGGCAAAGGTTTCACGTCGGTCAACGTCGGTCTGCGAAAAGCTCTCGATCTTTATGCCAATGTGCGCCCGATCAAGGCTCTGCCGAATGTCGAATGTCGTTATCCCGAACTCGATCTGATAATCGTGCGCGAAAATACCGAAGATTTATACGCCGGACTCGAACACGTCGTCGTTCCCGGCGTAGTCGAATCAATCAAGATCATCACCGAAAAAGCCTCGACGCGCATTGCCAAATATGCTTTTGAACACGCCGTAAATAATGGTCGAAAAAAAGTGACGGCGATGCACAAAGCCAATATTATGAAACTTTCCGACGGACTTTTCCTCGAATGTTTCTATAATGTTTCCAAAGATTATCCGCAGATCGAAGCCGACGACAAAATTATTGACAACGCCTGTATGCAGCTCGTGATGCGTCCCGAACAATTTGACGTGATGGTTCTCGAAAATCTCTACGGCGACATCGTTTCCGATCTTTGCGCGGGACTTATCGGCGGTTTAGGACTTGCGCCGGGCGCAAATATCGGCGAACTTGGCGCGGTTTTTGAAGCCGTTCACGGTTCTGCGCCCGATATCGCCGGACAAGGCATCGCTAATCCGACCGCGATTATGATGTCGGCACTTTTGATGCTCCGGCACATCGGCGAAACAGATGCGGCAAATCGTATGGAAAAAGCGTTAATGGAAGTTTTCGCCGAAGGAAATATCCGCACGAAAGACTTGGGCGGATCGGCTTCGACGGCTGATTTTGCAAGTGCGCTTATTGCCAAACTCAACTAAAATTATAACAATCTCAAAGTGTTCCGTGACGTTCGGCTCGAATTTCACGGAACACTTTTTTCTTTTAAAGAACTGAAATTTTATTTTTAATAATATTTTAACATAAAAAACTTAGTTGAAAATTGTTTTCGGATGTTCTATTATTCCTAGTGTCGTAATCAAACGGCGGTCTTCACAAGTATTCCCTTCAGAGTTTCATTTTTCAAGACTTTCCTTTTATATATTAATGAATACGAATGTAAACAATTCCGATGACGAAAAAACACGTCTTGCAGCATTAAAACAACTAAAGATTCTCGATACTTTGCCGGACAAGGAATTTGACGATATTAATCTTCTGGCGAGTCAAATCTGCGAAACTCCGATTGCCGCTATCAGTTTGATCGATAAGGAAAGACAATGGTTCAAGTCGCGCATCGGCTTAGAAGTCAGTGAAACGCATAGAAATTGTGCGTTTTGCCATTATACGATTAAGGAAGATAATTTATTCGTTGTTTCCGATGCCTGCCAAGATGCACGTTTCGCTGATAATCCGTTGGTAATCGGTGAACCTCACATAAGATTTTACGCCGGTGCGCCTTTGATAACTTCAGATGGTCATAAAATCGGCTCACTTTGCGTAATTGATAGTAAGGCGCGAACACTTTCCGAGGCGCAGGAAAGGTCTCTGAAGGCTTTGGCGAGATCAGTAATGAATTTGATAGAAGCCCGAAGTTTGCAAACTTCTCGATCTCAAAACGAAAAAGTTTCAACGATCAAATTTTCCAAAGTAAAAAATAAAATTTTCAATACCGAATCTTTTTTTGAAAAATATATAAAATCTTATCTGATCGCCACACTGGTCGTTATCGGCGTAACACTGGCTAAATTTTCGCTCGGCTTTCTATTTCAAATCGAATCGCCGTTTTTACTGTTCGTATTTGCCATACTTTTATCGGCGTGGCGCGGCGGCTTCGGTGCCGGAATATATGCCACTCTAACGACGACCGTAGTCATTAATTTCTTCTTTTTACCGCCTTATCAAGATTTTGCCGTCTATGATCCGAAACAGTATCTTCTGTTTTCAATATTTATCGGTCAGGGAATTTTTGTTTCCGCCTTATGCGCTTCTCGTCTTCGCAACGAACAGCTTTTGTATCAGGCGGGAACTGAACTGGAAAACCGCGTTGACAAACGCACAGATCAATTAGCGCAAGCCAACAGCGAATTGAAGCAGGAAATTCAAGAACGCAGTTTGCTTCAGGAAGACTTGCGGCAAGCGCGTGATGCCGCGCTCGAAACGGCGCGGCTCAAGTCTGAATTTCTGGCGAATATGAGTCACGAAATACGCACGCCGATGAACGGTGTTATCGGAATGACGGGGTTGATACTCGAAACCGAACTCAACGAAGAGCAACAGCGATTTGCCCGGATTATTCGCACCAGCGGCGAATCTTTACTGACAATCATTAACGATATATTGGATTTCTCAAAAGTCGAAGCCGGGAAACTGGAACTCGAAATGCTGGATTTCGATCTGCGCGACACCATCGAAAGCCTCGTCGAACTTTTCTCCGGCAAAGCGCGGGAAAAAAATAATGAACTGGCGGCGTTAATTTATTCGGACGTTCCGCTTTTACTGCGCGGCGACGCGGGACGCATCCGGCAGATTTTGACCAATTTGATCGGCAACGCCATAAAATTTACAAATCACGGAGATATTGTAACAAGAGTCAAAAAAATTTCCGAGAATGCCAATCGGGTTGAATTATTTTTTTCGGTTACGGATGCCGGCGAAGGAATTTCCAAAGATGTTCAGGCGAAACTTTTTCAGCCTTTTACCCAATCTGACGCTTCGACTACGCGTCGTCACGGCGGAACGGGTTTAGGACTTTCGATTTCTAAAAAACTCGTCGAAATAATGGGCGGCGAAATCGGTCTGGAAAGCGAAATCGGAAAAGGCGCGACCTTTTGGTTTAAAATATCTTTGGAAAAACAATCCGAACTTACGTCCAAGAGATTAGAGCAGTCAGCTTTATGCCCGGATGATAAGAAGTTAAACGGAAAAAGAGTTTTGATTATTGATGATAATCAGGTAAACCGGGAGATTCTGCTTCATCAAACCCGTTCGTGGGAGATGAACGCGTTTGAAGCGCAGAGTGCAAAGGAAGGTTTTGCCATTTTGGACACTTCTGCACCGTTCGATCTGATAATTCTCGATTTACAGATGCCGGAGATGGACGGATTAGAAGCCGCGCAGCACATTGTCGCTAAAAACAAATCCGGTCGGAATTTGCCGGCAATCATTATGCTTTCGTCGAGCGGCTTTAAGTTGGAAGCGCAAACTCTGAACGAATTTAATATCAGCGAGTTTTTAGTCAAACCGTATCGTCAAGACGATCTGTTAAATGCCGTCTGTAAAACATTCGGCATTAAACGAATCGCCGCCTCGACAGAGACGAAAAAAATTACAACACAAATGAACATACATATTTCGTCATCCGGCGAAGAACAAAATCCGTCTCTGTTAAAAAACAAGTCGGAACGCATATTAATAGTCGAAGATAATTATATTAACCAGATAGTTATTCAAAATATGCTGAAAAATTTCGGTTATAATTCCGATGTCGCGGCGGACGGAAATGAAGCATTACAGTCTCTGCAAATTATTCCATACGATTTGATTTTGATGGATTGCCAGATGCCGGAGATGGACGGCTACGAAGCGACCAGAGAAATTCGCAGCCGTCCGTGGAAAGCCGCAAAAACTCCGATTATCGCTCTAACCGCGCACGTTACCGACGGAGAACGCGAAAAGTGTCTGCAAGCGGGAATGGACGACTATCTGAGTAAACCGATTGTCAAAGAAAATCTTAGCCAGACCATTAATCTTTGGCTCGACAAATCGCAGCGTAAAGATCAGGAAGAAGCAGCGGCAGATGCGACGGAAACGGAAAATGCTTCGGTTGAAAATACGGATGAAATGTTCGTTTCGCCGGTTGATTTTGCAATATTGGACGAAATTACCGACAATGATATTGAAATGCGGCGTGAAGTCGTAGAAATGTATATTGCTCAAACCGTTACGCAACTCTCTGAAATCGAAAACGCCATCAAGACAAACGACGCGAACAAATTATATGCGGTCGCTCACAAAACGGTCGGCGGAAGTCTTATCTGCGGAATGACTGCAATTGTCGCTCCGTTAAGAAAACTGGAACAATTGGGGCGCGAAGAAAAAACGGAAGAAGCCTTACCGTTTTACACGCAGGCACAAAGTGCCTTTGCGGCGATTGATAAAGAATGCCGCAAAATTTTATAAACAAACTCTATGCGAAAAATAGTAATTATCGAAGATAACGAAGTTGTCGCGCGGCTTTACGAAAATAAATTGAAAGCCGCCGGCAATACGGTCAGCGTCGCATTTGACGGCGAAGAAGGTTTAAAACTGATCCGGGAAATAAAACCCGATCTGGTTCTGCTCGATCTGATGCTGCCGAAAATGTCGGGCATCGAGATCATCAGAGCGATCCGACAGGATTATCGTTATACGAACATACCGATAATGGCTTATTCGAGTGCCGATGAAGATATGTTGTCGCAAGCCGTCGAAGCCGGTTCGACGACTATCATTTCTAAAAACGAAGCCTCATTTAAGGAAATTCTCGAACAATTTAATAAATTGATCGAATCCAGTCGTCACTGGCAAATTTACAATACGACGACTGCGGAAAAAGACGATTCGGCGCAAAGACAGCTTTTGATCGTCGAAGATGATCCGATGACGGCTCGCATCATCTCGGCTATTGCCGAAAAGATCGGATTAAAACCCGTTATCATAGACGACGGTCAGGAAGCATATCGTCTATTGTCTTCGGAAGCCAATTTTGCAGCCGCAGTTTTGGACATCGAACTGCCGAAAATAAAAGGCACGGATCTGCTGAAATATATGCGTAGTGAAAAGCGTCTGCGTTATATTCCGGTGCTGGTGATGACTGCTTCTACCGATTATATAAAGCTGCAAATCGAAAGCTATGAAACAGGCGCAACATTTTTTATTTCAAAACCTTTCGAGCGTCAATCTTTCGAATCGCTTCTCAATCTTTCGATAAACCGCTGAAAAGCCGGTTTTGTTCCGAAATATTCTTATAAAAAGCGTAGGTTTTCACCACGCTTTTTATTTTTTAAACCGCCGCAATTATCATAATTAAATTTCTGCTGTTATATTATTAAAAAGTTACTTTATCGCTTTATGAAGGAACAGAATATCTGGGAAAAGCCGGTTTCACACGGCGAAATAATAAAAAGAATCTGGAAAAACCTCGATCTCGGAACTTTGCAGAGAAAGCATCCGTTTCATCTTCCGGTTTTCGGCAGCATTTGCGACCGTTCGCCCGAAATGAGAATGGTCGTTTTGCGAAGATTTTGGCGCAGACCGCCGATGCTTGCGTTTCATTCGCACATCGGCAGTCCGAAAATCAATCAGATAAAATCCAACCCGAATGTCTATTGGCTTTTTTATCATCCCGAAGACCGACTGCAAATTCGCATCAAGGGCAAAGCCGAGATTCACGCGAATGACGAATTAGCCGACGAACAATGGCTTGCGACCGAACTTTTTTCGCGCCGCTGCTATGTCGGCGAAGCTCCGACGCAGGAAAGCCGAAAACCGACTTCCGGTTTGCCTGAAAACCTGATCCACCGCGAACCGACGCACGAAGAATCGGAAGAAGGTCGCGCCAATTTCGTCGTCATAACTTCGACGATTGCCGAGATCGACTGCCTCGAAATGAACGTCAAAGGACATCGCCGCTCGCTTTTTCGCTGGCACGAATCGGGCGAAATCGAAACGAAATGGCTTACGCCTTAGCCGCCGGCAATAGTTTTTTGAAAGGTCTTTTTATAAATCTAAAAAATGAAGTTCGGGAAATGATCGCGTCTTTCAAAGATTGCTCTTTTTCCTTGTTCAGCAAATAATTTTCGTCTTTGTGAAAATCGTAGATACATTCTTTGGCAACGTATTTATAAGATTTCCAAGTTTCTTTGATCTTAAATTCGTGATTCGAGACAGACCAATTTTGAAAATCCTTCGCGCTGAAAAAATGTAAAAAGTTTTTATCGAGCGAAAATTTTTCGCTTGCTTCTTCATAAAACATTCGCAGCGAAACGTGCTGCCATTTGAGCGAAAAATTCATCCACCACAAGAAATCAAAAAGAGTTTCAATTTTGACAGGCGACTTTTCAATCTGCGGCATTAGATAAGAAATCAGCTTATCAACCGATTTTGTCGAGCCGAGTTTTCGCGCAATGACAATCGGCAAAAGTTCTTCAAACGGACGAAAAGCCTGATTTGTCAATACAAAATGTTGCGCCTTGTCGCTGCCGAAAATCTGATCGCCGTGTTCGCCCGTAACGATAATTTTTTTCTCGTCCAGAAAATCATAAATCGGCGGCGTAAACAAAACATAATTTAGTTTCGGTTCGATGACATCGCGGAAAAATGTCGGATATTCAGCGATTGATTCATTCGACAAAATAATTTCCAGACGATTTAAATCTTTACGTTTTTCCAACGATTTGAAGATCGAAACGAGCGCAAGCGTCGAATCAATTCCGCCCGACCAGAGAATTTGAATTTTTCGATTTTCTTCTAATGATTTTCGAGTTATAAATGCAGCTCTTTCCGCGCAAATTTCGCTAAATGATTTTTCAGTTTCTGAAAAATCATTTAGCCGATCAAGTATTTCAAACTCGATTCCAGCGTCCAGAGTTTTCGTTCGATCAATCAACGGAGCGGAGAAAAAACGGCACACTTCGATATATTCGGGACGCAAACATTTTTTCAAACGTCTGTCGGTCAGAATCGATTTCAGAGACAAAAATGTAAATTTATTTTCAGACACGAACAAAAGATTGGGCGGGAAGATTTCGGCAATGAATCAAATAATCATTTAAAAGTTTTTGCAGTTCCGCCGGATTTCGGTTGA
Source organism: Pyrinomonadaceae bacterium (assembly GCA_965217985.1). Lineage (GTDB taxonomy): Bacteria > Acidobacteriota > Blastocatellia > Pyrinomonadales > Pyrinomonadaceae > DATHTS01. Next base: position 1,133,606 of record CBDCJY010000009.1, on the reverse strand, counting down.
CCGGCGGCAAATTTTCGGTAAACAGCCCGGAAAGTTTCAATTGATTTGCGCCGCTTTCTTCGACCTGCATAAACGGAATTTTTTTTGAAAAAATATACCATTTTCGCCATTCGGCATAGATATTGTATCCGTAGCCGAGATTTTCATATTTGTATTCGACCGTGTAATTTTTTTCCGCCGGACTTTCCGCTTTCGGATTGTCCACGCGAATCAAATAATCACGATTTGTTCCGCGACACATCTGATTGAAATTCGCTACAAAATTTCTGACAACAAGTTCAAAATTTTGATCAAAGCTCATAGTTTTTTGGAGTGATACTCAGCCGCGAAAAATGCGAAACACGCAAAAAATCATTTAGAGTTTTAATTTAAAAGCATTGCATTTTGGTTTTACTATTTTCGTAACTTTCGCGTATTTCGCGGTTATTATTTCTTAAATCCTGATCGTTCCGTTAAACATCGGATGATTTGTTTCGAGATTCGGAATCGCCGAAAAAACGTGCAGCGGCGCGACAATCAAAGGTTCGGAAAACGGCGTTTCAAAATGATGCGGACACATCGGATCGAAAATGCAGACAGTTCCGGGTTTTAATTCGCGTTCATAAACAGAATTTTCCAGACCGACGACGCTTTTGCCGCGACCTTTTAACACTAAAACGACGCGCACGGTCGAATGAATATGATGTTCCTGTTCGCGGCTGTGCGGCGGCATATAGAGATATTGCAAAGTCGGATCGCCGGCGCGAATCGGCGGAAAAATCTGTTTTGTCGAACAGCCGTTGATATACGGCAAAACGGTCGTTCCAAATAATGAACACGAAGCATCCGGCGGCATATATCCGCGAACGACAGTCGCACAATGTTTCGATTCGATGGTGCATTTTCCGCGCCTAACGAACGCCGTCTGCAAATCGTCGCTGAAAAAATAAACCGCATCGCCGAATTCGACTTCGATTTCGTGCGCTCCGATAAAAGTTTTAAAGTGATAAAGTTGTGCGGTGGACGATTCGAAAATATCTGACGCGAAAGTTTCAAAATATTTTATCCCGTAATCTACGTTTTTTTCAGATGCGTCTTTCATTTTTTATTTTTCCGCAAAGATTATTAAATAGAATGCTTTAAGCGTCAAGTTAATTTGCAAAAACAATTGATTTTGCAACTTCAGGTCTCTTCGATCATTCTTAAAATGCGTCTGTCGGGAGAAAAATTCCAGATGCGCCTTGAAGGAGAAATTATTATGAAAATCAAACTTATTCTATCAATTATTTTAACACTCGCTTTCGGCGGTTTGCTTTCTGCACAGGCACAAACAAATCAGCAGCAGAAAGTTCGGATTCACCGGCAAAAAAATCTTTCGCGGAGCAATCTGACCGTTAAATTCGTATCGCTCGTCGAAGATTCGCGCTGTCCCGAAAATGCGAGATGTGTCTGGTCGGGAAATGCCAGGATCAAGGTCGAAATCGGCAAAGGAAGATCGAGAGAAACCTTTGAACTGAATACCGACAGAGGAGAAAAAAGTGCGGAGTTTAAAGGTTACAAAATCGAATTGTCTGCATTAACGCCCGCGCCGAAAGAAAACATTCGCATCAATAGAAACGGTTATGTCGCAACATTTACGATCAGCCGCATTGCCAAATAATTGATGCCGGATTGAAAACGTCCGAAATAAAAAATTTTGATATTTGAAAATCGTATTTGTATTCTTTTACATTGAAAATCGCCGGAAAATTCTCTCTTTTCAAACTCACGGAATTTCTTAAATCATTATCGGTGAAAATTTTCTGGAACAAATAAAATCCGGCGGTGTCTAAACAAACGGAAAACTTTTAGGAGGTAAAAGAATGAATACAAAATTCAACTTGAAATATTTTTGGCTGACAATCGGCGTATTGGCGATGATTTTAATGCTTTTTATGTGGCTCGGTTTCGAATCACAAACTCTAAAAAATTCGGTTTTCGCGCTTGATGTGCTGATGTTTATTCTCTCTCTGCCGTGCAGTCTGTTTTTCGTTCCGGTTGCGGCGGCGGCGGATTATTATCTGGAAATCGGCACTTTTTCCGATTCGGGAATCTATCTGAACACGATTTTTCTTTTCGTCATCGGACTTCTTCAATGGTTCTGGATCGCAAATTTCTGGTATCCGGCGCAATCCGTATTTCAAAAACTCGATCTGCGCGATGCTGAAAACAAGTAAAATATTTGTGTAAAAACAAAAAAACTGATATTTTGATTTTCAAAATTCGCTATAAAAAAACTTTTATGAATTTAGAAAACGAATATCAGCAATTGCGGCGCGAAGCGACTGTTCTGGCGGGCGAACCGTCCGACATTCCGCAACGTGCCGCTTTTTTGCACGAGATTTTTCTCGATTCACACGGCAATCACGGTTTTGCCGAAATCGCCACACACGGCGCACTCTGGGGTTTTCGTTTTTTTGAAACAACGGGAACGCTCGGCAATCTGATTTCCTACCGATACTTTTACGATCCGCAGGAAATGAAATATCGTCACGGACTTTTACAGATGTTTGCCGACGGTTTTAAAACCGCAAATCGCTCGGTTTTTATTGATACATATTCCAATTATTATTTCACCAAAAAATTCGGCGAAGAAAAAGAATCGGAAAAAATTTTAACGCCCGAACTGCTCGGCGCGCTCCGGCAGATTCACCGTGCGGCGCAGACGAAAAATCAGACCGATCTGCCAACGCGTCGGGAACTTTTTCAGACGACTCTGCAATGGGAACAGGAAACGACCGTCGCGCCGAAGGTCAAAGAAGAAATTGCCAAGTTCGATTGTCCGGTTTTAAAACGTCTGGTGATGAAACCGTTTGTTCGTTTCAAATATTTTCCGCGCTTTAAATTGTTTTGGTTTAAGAATTTCAGCGACACGGACGAGCGCATTCGCAACGCTCACCAATGTTTTGAAATTGCCGAAAATGCAGGTTGGGAAAATGTTTTTTCCGCGATGAAAAAATACGACGTAATGAGCCGAAACTTTTTTGAAAATCCGCTCAAATTCGCCGCTCATTTAAAAGAAAAACTGCTCTAGAAAAAGCAGTTTTTCAGACAAAACATTCAAACTGAAAATGTTTACTAATTTTCGTCCATCGCCGCCAATTTGTCTTCGATGTCGGCTAATTCCTTTCGCAGATTTTCTTCCATCGTGACGGAGACTTCGTGCTGTTCCATCTGGATTGATTGTTCTTCCATATCGTTATCGAGTTCGATGCGCTCGTCTTTGTTGACTTCGTTTAGACGCGCATTAATTTCGTCGCGGCGTTTTTCGAGATGTCCTCTGGACGGTTTTGTTTCTGACATATTTTTCTCCTTTTCCGTTTTTTTATATTATAACTTAAATATTTTTGCCCGTGAAAGATGTCAGTGAATTACAAAACTTTCCAAGTCGGTTTTCTTAAAATTAATAATTATCAGCACAGATTCGAGACGGAAATAGTTCCGGCAATTGTTATTCGGCATTATTTTTCACGGATTTCATCATTCAAGTAAATTCGGCTGTATTCGACGTAATTTCGCCAGAATTTTTCTAAATCTTTGATTTCGTCCGAGGATAATTTCCTTTTCACTTTCGCCGGACTTCCCATAACTAAAGAATTTTCGGGAATCCGCGTGTTCGGCGTGACGAGCGAACCGGCGGCAACCAGCGAATTTCTGCCGATTCGCGCGCCGTCCATCACGATTGCGCCGATGCCGATCAGACAATTCGATTCGATATAACAGCCGTGTAAAGTTACGCGATGACCGAGCGTGATTTCGTTTTCCAAAACGGTCGGATGAGTTTTTGACGAAACGTGAATGATCGAACCGTCCTGAATATTGACGCGCTCGCCGATGCGTATGTAATTGACATCGCCGCGTAAAATCGAGCCGAACCAGACGCTCGAATCCGCGCCGATTTCGACATCGCCGATAATTACAGCATTTTCGGCGACAAAAACGCTTTCGTGAATTTTGGGCTGTTTGGCTTGAAAATTTTTAATCATAATCGGACGCAACGCCGTCATCACGCGCGGCAATTGAAGTTTGAAAAGCGTTCAGAATTTAAAATTTATCGGTAAAAATCACGTTCTTTAGATTGTTTGGCGATATTGCCGCCCTTGATGTCGGCGTTCCGTTTTCTCACTTTTCATTTTTATAAATCATTCCGTTTTTCATCACGAAAACGGCTTTTTCCATTCGTTTAATATCTTTTAAAGGATCGCCGGAAATGGCAACGATGTCGGCGAATTTTCCGACCGTCAGCGAACCGACATTTTTTTCCAAGCCGAGCAGAGTCGCGCCGCTCATTGTTCCGGCGACGATTGACTGCATCGGCGACATTCCGCCCCACTCGACCATCAGCGTAAATTCGTGTCCGTTCGTGCCGTGCGGAATCACGCCCGCGTCTGTTCCTAATGCGATTTTGACGTTGTTGGCGACGGCAAGTTTGATCGCGTTTCGCATTGCTGAGGCGGCGGCAAATGCTTTTTCAGCGCGGAGACTTTTCAAGATTCCGTCTTTCGCAAGTCGTTCGACTGTTTCGCCAGCCATCAAAGTCGGCACGAGAAAAGTTCCCTTTTCCGCCATCATTTTCGCACCTTCTTCGTCCAAAAAAGAACCGTGTTCGATTGACGCAACTCCGGCGCGAACGGCGATTTTGATGCCTTCCGTGCCGTGTGCGTGCGCGGCGACTTTGCGTTCGAGTTTCGTCGCTTCGTCCACGACGGCTTTCATTTCTTCGTATGTATATTGTGTCGTGCCGACCGCATCGCCTTCGGATAAAACGCCGCCGGTCGCGCAGATTTTTATCAAATCCGCGCCGTATTTGACTTGATAGCGGACGGCGGCGCGAACCTGTTCAACGCCGTCGGCAACGCCCGTTTTATAATCGCCGTCGGCAACGCCGGGTTTGAAACCGTTTTCATCGCAATGTCCGCCGGTAATACCGAACGAATGTGCGGCGGTCAAAATTCGAGGTCCTTTAACGAAGCCGTCGTTGATCGCTTTTCGCAGAGCGATGTCGTCGAAATTCGGCGCACCGACATTCCGAATCGTCGTAAATCCGTTCATCAAAGTCCGTTCAGCATTACCGACCGACAAAATTGCACCGAACGATTCGAAATCACGAAAAAGCGCATTTTGTCCTTCGGGATCGCCGAGAACGCGCCCGACAATATGCGTATGCGCGTCAATAAATCCGGGCAGAAGCGTCACATTGCCAAGATCAATTATTTTCGCGCCGGACGGAATTTTGATGTTTGCGCCGATAGCTGTAATGCGATTATCCGTGACGACAATCACGCCGTTTTTGATCGGTTCTGCGCCCGTGCCGTCAATGATCTGTGCAGCTTTTAAAACTACAATTCCTTTACCTTTTTGTTCGCCCGGCGCACCGAGATTTTGAGCGTTGATAAGTTGAATTTGAAATGCAAGCAGTAGAAAAGCGGGCAGAAAAAATTTTATTTTCGACATTTATTCACCTTAGATTTTTAGAATGTTTGAAAGACTCTGCTGATTATAAGCACGTTATTTCAATAAGACAATAATGTAGTGAATTTACTTCGACAAGAGGGAAATTTTTCTTTCCTGTAAAAGCGTGGCAAACTGTTTCTATAAAATTTTATTCAAGAGAGGGAAATGTTTTTAATGGCGAAAAAACCTAAAATTCTGGCTTTTGCCGGCAGTCTGCGGACAAATTCATACAATAAAAGAGTCGTCAAAACGGCAATCGAAGGCGCGAAGAAAGCGGGGGCGCAGAGGTGACTTTTATTGATCTAAAAAATTATCCGATGCCGATCTACAACGCCGACGAACACGAAAAGTTAGGCTTCGACGAAAACGCGTTGGCATTTCAAAAACTTTTGGGCGAAAGCGACGGTTTCCTGATCGCTTCGCCGGAATATAACGGTTCTATTCCCGGCGGACTCAAAAACGCGATTGACTGGGCTTCGCGCAAATCGGAAAATTACGGAATGGTCGAAGTTTTCAAAGGCAAATGCGCCGCGATTATGACGGCTTCGCCGGGAGCGTTCGGCGGTTTGCGCTGCCTGTCGCATCTGCGCGGCGTTCTAACGATTATGCTCGTCAATGTTCTGCCGTCGGAAATCGCCGTGGCAAAAGTCGGTTCGATGTTTGACGGCGATTCCGAAGAAATGTCGGACGAAAAGATGAAAGGAATTTTGGAAGATTTAGGCGCGTCGCTCGTTGATACTTTGAAAAAAATGCACGGCGAATTTGAAGTCGTCGAAGAATCGGGACAGTAAGTGTGAAAATGTTTATTTAACTTAACAATTCCAACATCGAGCAAAACCGTTTGATAAAGAGTAAACCCGGAAAAATCGAAACGCCGGATGAAAAATGCCTGTTTAATAATATTCTGTCTTTTGCTTTCAAGCTGCTACACGTCTGAAACGAGTCTTGAGCCGTCTGTCGAGTTCACGAAAATTCCGATGGCTGAGATCGGCGGCACGGTGCGGATTGAGTCTGTCGAAGGAATTGTCAAAAATTCCTGTTCCGATTGCCGAATCGTTATTTATACGAAAAGCGGCGAATGGTATGTTCAGCCGTTTTTCGATAAACCTTTTACCGAAATCCAACCCGACGGAAAATGGTCAAACATCACGCATCTTGGAACCGAATATGCCGCACTGCTCATTACGCCAGAATTCATTCCCGAAAGCAAGATAAATGAATTACCGGAAAAAAGTGATTCGGTGATCGCCGCAAAGATCGTCAACGGAACGCCGATGTATTGGCAAACGTGGTGGTTTAGAAGTTTGCTTGTTTTGCTTGCCGTGTTTTTGCTGGTTGCTTTCTGCGCCTTCGATATAAAAAAATGGCAAACGAAATGAACGTGCGTTTTGAAGAACGACTTGCCGAAAGAACGCGCATCGCACAGGAACTTCACGATTCGCTTTTGCAGGGATTTGTCGGCGTTTCGATGCAAATAAATGTTGCAGTCGAACAGTTGCCTGAAAATTCTCCGGTCAAACCTCAGTTAGAAAAAATTACAAAAACTATCGGGCGCGTTATCGAAGAAGGACGCAACACCGTTCAGGGACTTCGGGCGTTTGACGCAGAAGATTTTGTAAATCTCGAACGAAAATTTTCGCAGATCAGAAAAGAATTGGATGCGAAAGAAAAAGTAGATTTCAGATTTATCGAAAAAAATCTGCCGCGCAAACTTTGTCCGGTGATCGCTGACGAGATTTATCATATCAGCCGCGAGGCTTTAATTAATGCATTTCATCATTCTGACGCGGATAAAATCGAAGTCGAAACCGAATACGGCGCGAAACATTTCAGAATTGCGATTCGGGACGACGGTCGCGGAATTGATTCGCAAATAATCAAAACAGGACGCAAAGGACATTGGGGAATTTCTGGAATGCGCGAACGAGCCGAAAAAATCGGCGCAAATTTCAAAATTTCAAACCGCGCCGAACACGGAACGGAAATCGAGCTTTCAATTCCGAATCACGTCGCCTTTGAAACTTCCGACGGAAAAAAGACGTTCGGCTTTTTAAGCAAATTTTATCCGCGTAAAAAGGAATTAAATAAATGAAATTCGATGATGAAATTCGCATTTTGAGTGTTGACGATCATCCTTTGATGCACGAAGGAATTGCCGCGCTGATCGGCAGTCAGACGGATATGATCTTGGTTGCGGAAGCCTCGAACGGTCGTGAAGCGGTCGCCAAATTTCAGGAATTTCAGCCGGATGTGACTTTAATGGATCTGCGTCTGCCGGACGGAAGCGGAATTGACGCGATGACTTCGATCTTGAAAAATTTCCCGAAGGCGCGTGTCATTATTTTTACGATGTTTGAAGGTGATGTCGAAATCGGGCGCGCACTGAAAGCCGGCGCAAAAGGTTATATGCTGAAAACGATGCCGCCGAAAGAACTTTTAAAAGTCATCCGGCGCGGAATTATCCAATTGTAAATTCTTCTAAAATAACCCAAGTTGCTAGTTATAAACAATTTAAGATGTTTTGCCCGCGAAAAACACGAAAAGACACGAAAAAAAAGATAAATTTAATTGGTTTTGTCATTTTTTTAGCGCATTTTGCGTATTTCGCGGGTAATTTCTTCAAACCTTTTTTAACTAGCAACTTGGGTTAAAATCACTTTCAAAATCTCACGATTTAATTTTGTCCTCGCCTGACATATTACAAAAAACTTAACTTCGCATTACCTGAAAGTGTTAGTTAAAAAACACGCTATTGCGTGATGTTTTGCTTGCCTAAATTCTGCAAAATAAGTTCTATTCCAAATTCTAAAATTTTTAGAAAACAAAAATTAATAAACAGGAGAAATTATGAGCAGTACACAAATGTCTGAAGCAAAAAAGAATATCGAACCGGAAAACGACCCGCGACTTTCTCAGAGAACGAAGGAGTTTTTAAAAGTATTAAATACGCCCGCGCCGCCGGAACTTGAAAAAATGTCGCCGGAATATGCAAGAGCCGTTTTAGCTGGAGCGCAAAAATCGGTTGACGTTAATTATTCGGGAATCGAAGAATCGGAAAAAACGATTAACGCCGGTGGTTTCGAGATCAAATTAAACATCGTCCGACCGCAAGGCGTGACGGAAAAACTTCCCGTGTTTATTTTCATACACGGCGGCGGCTGGGTTTTGGGAGATTACCCGACGCATAAAAGGATGGTGCGCGATCTGGTCGTGCTTTCGGGATTTTATGACATGTATATTCCCGAACCGGAAAAACGGAAGGAAATCTACGCTTCGCCGCTACAAGCGACAATCGAACAATTGAAAGGCTTGCCGCCCGCGCTCGTCATTACGGGCGAATCGGACGTTCTGCGCGACGAAGGCGAAGCGTATGCGAGAAAACTCGATGAAGCCGGAGTGAAAGTTACGAATGTTCGTTACAGCGGAATGATTCACGATTTCGGCTTGCTCAACGGTTTGGCGGAACTTCCGCAAGTTCACACGCTTTTTGAACAGTCGGCGACGGAATTGAAGAAATACTTAGGGGAATAAATTTTTATTTGCCCGCGAAAGTGCGCGAAAAACGCGAAACAGGAAAAATTCAGGGAACATTTAGCCACAGATGACCACAGATAAACATAGATTTAAGAAAGATAAAATCAAAACTGATTTATCGGTTTTTATCTGATTTCATCCGTGTTTATCGGTGGCTGATTTTTCTTTCCTTTTGCGTGTTTCGAGGGAAAAAATAAAAGGAGAAAAATAAAATGTCAGAACAAACAACAAACAATTTAAAAACTCGGCGGTGCGTTTACAGCGGCGGGCGACACGGCGTTTGTCGTCTGTTACGTTTTGGTGCGGGTGATTTTGATCTTGCTTTATCTGCGTTCGGCGTATCACATTCCGGTCGCGCGAAAACTTTGTTTCGGCTACATCAAAGATTTCGCGCCCACCGTCGTTTTGTGGCTCATATCGCTTTTCGTTCCGCCGCCGTTTCGTTACGCGATCTGGGCGATAAGCATTTTGATAGAACTTGTCACGCCGATATTTAACACGCGACAAATTCGGATGATTCCGTTCGACCAATCGCATATTCCCGAACGATTCGGACTTTTTACGATCATCGTTCTCGGCGAAGCGGTCGTCGCTACGGCGAACGGCGTTTCGCAAACCGATTGGAGTATTTCGACGATTTCGGTTGCGGCAATCGGTTTTGCAATGGCGGCGGCGATCTGGTGGATAAATTTCGATTTCGTCGAAGACACCGCGATCAGATCACAAAAAACAACAGCGCGTTTTATATATCTCTACGCAAATTTTTTCATTGTTTCGAGCATCATCGCGCTCGGCATCGGTGTCGAACACGCGCTCAAGGAAACTTTCGAGCCGCATCTCCATCTGCCGACGCTATTGCTTTTCGGCATCAGCACCGCTGTTTTAGCGGCGGCGATTACAGTCGTCAAACTTGCCGCCGAAAACTGCAATCTTTTTTATGTCCGAATCGCGTCAATTGCCGTTTCGCTGGCTCTGGTTTTTATCGGACAATTTCTTTCGCCAATCGTCACGATGCTTTCATTTTTCGGGCTTCTGGCGTTCGGCGTTTGGCTGGAAACCAATTATGACGAGATTAACGGCGAAGTTCCCGACGCGATCACTCCGTGTGAACACGCGAACGAAATGAAGATTTACACGCCGAACTCGACCGACGGCTGTGAAGAATGCGTCAAAAATAATTACAAATGGGTTCATCTTCGTCTGTGTCTGAGTTGCGGTCACGTCGGCTGCTGTAATTCGTCCGTTTACAATCACGCCGAAAAGCATTTTCACGCCGAAGATCATCCGATCATCGCATCTTTAGAGCCGGATGAAAATTGGGCGTATTGCTATGTTGACGAAAGATTCGTTCCGCTTTTGAAGACGATTGAAAACGCGGAAAACAAAACGTAGAATAAAATTAAACCGGGAGCAAAAAATTTATGAACGGTTGCGAACATCTTAAACAGATTAAAAAAGTTACGCCGAGCGCAGACGGTTGCGAAGATTGTCTGAAGATCGGTGACACTTGGGTTCATCTGCGTCTGTGCGAAATCTGCGGTCACGTCGGCTGCTGCGATAACTCGAAAAACAAACACGCGACAAAACATTTTCACGCGAGCAGTCACCCGATCATCAAATCATTTGAAAAAGGTGAAGATTGGGGTTATTGCTACGTTGACGATATGTTTTACGAAACGCTTCCGGCGGTTTAAGAAAATTAGCCACGAACAAACACGAAAAGTCACGAAAGGTTTTATGAAAACACGGATATTTAGAGATGAACACGGATTTTTAAGATATAAAATGACAAAATCAATTTGTTTTTATAGCAGTTTTTATCTGTGCAAATGAGTGTTTATGTGTGGTTCTTATTTCTTATTTCTTTGTTCGTTTTTGTTCGTTTTTGTTCGCGGCAAAAATTAAATTTATGATAAAAATTTTATTGCAGATTACTCTTCCATACGCGGAAGACGATTGGAACACGGGACGGTTTTCTCTTTTGACGGAACATCTTGAATCTCTCAAAGACGAGAAAGGCGATGCGCTTTATGAAGTGACGGCGCGAAATCTGGAAAAAGACGAAGATGAAAACGATCCTGTTTTGAGCAAAATTGACGAATCGGATTTTGATGAATTGTGGCTTTTCGCGCTCGACACGGAAGGAAATTTAAATAAAGCGGAATGCGAAGCGATCACGAAATTTCGCCAAATGGGGAAAGGAATTTTCACGACGCGCGATCATCAGGATATGGGAACTTCGCTCTGCACGGTCGGCGGCATCGGCGCGGCGCATTATTTTCACTCGAAACAAAATGATCCCGAAGCCGAACGCAATCTGCGCGATGACGAAATAACCACGAACATCGATTTTCCGAATTATCACAGCGGCTCAAACGGCGATTATCAGAAAATAAAAGTTATCGGCGAAACGCACGAACTTCTCAAACGCAACGACGGTTCGGCAATCGAATATTTTCCCGCGCATCCGCACGAAGGCGGCGTTGGCAAACCGCAAGATGATGATTCGGCGCGAGTTATTGCAGTAGGAAAAAGCCGGACGACGGGCAGAGATTTCAATCTCATCGTCGCCTTTGAACGCAGCGAAGACAACCACGGCAATACGCTCGGTCGCGGCATCGCCGAATCGAGCTTTCATCATTTGGTAGATTATAACCGGGACACGGAAAGAGGTTGTCCGAGTTTTCTCGAAGAACCGGCAGGAAATGAAATAAAAAACGCTCCCGAAAAATTGGACGATATAAAAACTTACGTTGCAAATCTGGCAAAATGGCTCGCGCCCGTGAAAAGTTGAATCCGGGAAATTTTCAAAATGACATTCTAAACATATACTTTGAGAATTTTTTCCCAGTAACCGACATCAATCCATCTACCGAGTTTATAGCCGACTTCTTTAAACTGCGCGACTTTTTCAAAACCTAATCTTTCGTGAAAACGAACGCTTGCGTCATTCGGCAGAGAAATTCCGGCAACGACGGCGTGAATATCGGTGTGGCTCAATTCTTCAAACAACTGCAAATAAAGCTGTGAGCCGATTCCCTTCTGCTTTGCCGCATTTCTGACGTAGATCGAAACTTCCGAAGCGTATTCGTAAGCCTGACGCAATTTAAACTGTGTCGCATAAGCATAACCGAAAACCTTCCCGTCTTCTTCGGCAACGAGAAACGGATATTTTTCCGTTACTTCGGAAATTCGTTTCCGCATCTCATCCGCGCCGAGCGGTTCGGTTTCAAACGTGTGATGCGTCTGCTGAATATAGTAATTATAAACGTCCGCCACTTCTGCGGCATCTTCCAAAGTTGCTTTTCGGATATTCATTTGTTTTTTTCCTGCGGTTTTTGAAATGGGAAATTTATAAAACTTCCAACTAACAGCCATTGAAGATTACTAAACAAAACTATCAACATCATTTCAACATTATAAATTGTAATTAAGGATGAACTTAGTTGAGGGCGTGTAAAAAATAATTCATAAAAAAACTGAGCAATAAAAATTGCCGGAATGTTTATAAGTGTAAGAATTTTTATTTCCAATGGTTCGTAAAACCAATGAAAACCGCTAAAGTTCCATCCTTTATCCCTTATTCCCAAAATTGCCAGTAAAAAATTAGCAAACACTAAAACCAATCCATTACGATTTGCGAAGAATCCTTTCAACCTGTAAAAACATCCTTTCATATAAAAAAACTCCTAATACAAAGTGATTATTTTAATTCCATTTTCGCAATTGATTCAAGATGAACTTCGTCGGGACCATCGGCAATGCGGAGCATTCGGGCGACGATCCAGAAATCGGCGAGCGGCGTGTCCTGACAAACGCCCGCGCCGCCGTGCGTCTGAATCGCGCGGTCAATTATTTTCAAGACAAGCGGCGGCACGACCGCTTTAATCATCGCAATTTCCTTTCGCGCCTGCTTGTTGCCGACTTCGTCCATCATCCACGCGCACTTTAAAACCAAAAGCCGCGCCATTTCGATTTCGTTTCGCGCTTCGGCGATCCATTGGCGAATCACGCCTTGTTCGGCAATCGGTTTGCCGAATGCGATGCGGTTTTTTGCGCGATGTTTCATCAATTCGAGCGCACGTTCGGCAACGCCGATCAAACGCATACAATGATGAACTCTGCCCGGACCTAAACGTCCCTGCGCGATTTCAAAACCGCGACCTTCGCCGAGAATTAAATTCTCTTTCGGCACACGAACATTTTCAAACGAAATTTCCGCGTGTCCGTTCGGCGCGTCGTCATAACCGAAAACATTTAAAATGCGTTCGACCTTTACGCCGTTCGCGTCCAACGGCACGAGAATCATTGATTGTTGTAAATGCTTCGGCGCAGATTCGTCGGTTTTGCCCATAAAAATCGAGAGTTTGCAGCGACGGTCGCCCGCGCCGGTTGACCACCATTTGCGACCGTTGAGAACGTATTCGTCGCCGTCTCGATTTATGGATGCAGAAATATTTGTCGCGTCAGATGAGGCAACTTCCGGTTCGGTCATCGAAAAACACGAGCGAATTTCACCGTCGAGCAAAAGTTTTAACCACTGTTCTTTTTGTTCGGAAGTTCCGTAGCGTTCCAAAACTTCCATATTTCCCGTGTCGGGCGCGGAACAATTGAAAACTTCCGACGACCAGAAAACCTTGCCCATAATCTCGGCAAGCGGCGCGTATTCGAGATTATTCAAACCGGAAACTTCGGGCAGAAACAAATTCCACAAACCTTCCGTTTTCGCCTTCGCTTTTAAATCTTCGATCAATTGCAAAGGCTGCCAACGGTCGCCGGAATTTATTTCATTTTTATACGCGCTTTCGTTCGGATAAATATTTTCATCCATAAATGCGGAAAGCCGTTTTTGCAGTTCTTTGCTTTTTTCGGAATAATCGAAGTTCATATTTTTGTTTGAAGAAACCACAGATTAACACACAGTTTCGATGACTTTCCATTTCAGCAAAAAGTATTTTCTGCTTGCGATTATTATTTTCGTGACCGAAGTTTTAATCGCGCTTTTTATTGATGACAAATTCGTTCGCCCGCTTGTCGGCGACGCGCTCGTCGTCGTCTTGATTTATTGTTTTCTGCGGATATTCTTAAACGTAAATCATCTGAAAATCGCCGCCGGAGTTTTGCTTTTTGCTTTTACAATCGAAACTTTGCAGTATTTCGATTACGTCAAAATACTCGGTTTGGAACATAATCGAATTCTTTCCGTTGCAATGGGCAGAACTTTTGAATGGCTTGATTTTGCTGCTTATTTCGCGGGATTTTTGCTGATAATTTTCCTTGAAAAACTTTATGAACGATACGAAACCGATCAGACAAGGCGAAGAATTTAACACGGAAAATCTTGTAGAATTTCTGCGTGAAAATCTTAATTCAAAGACCGATGAAATCGAAATTTCACAATTTCCCGGCGGAAGTTCAAATCTGACTTACTGCGTCAAAATCGGCGGCGAAGAATACGTTTTGCGCCGTCCGCCGTTCGGCAATCAGGTCAAATCGGCGCACGATATGTCGCGCGAATTTAATGTTTTGGAAAAACTTTCCGCCGTTTACAAACCCGCGCCGAAACCGCTCGTTTATTGTGCAGATGAAAACATTATCGGCTCGGAATTTTATTTAATGGAACGGCGACGCGGTTTGATAATTCGCGGAAAATCGCCGACGGCAGAAGCCCGCGCGTCAGCAAGGGCGCAAACTGAAACGCTCGAAAATTCACAATCTCTCAGAATTAAAGTTGTCGAAACATTTATCGAAAATTTGGTCAATTTACATTCGCTCGATTACAAAAAAATCGGTTTGGAAAATCTCGGAAAGCCCGAAGGTTATGTGGAAAGACAAGTTACAGGCTGGACGAAACGCTATTTTAACGCGAAAACCGGCGAACATTCGGAACTCGAAACGGCAATCGAATGGCTGAATGAAAATTTACCCGAATCGCACGGCGCGGCTTTGATTCACAACGATTACAAATTCGACAATGTGATGCTGAATCCCGAAAATCTGACGGAAATCGTCGCCGTTCTCGATTGGGAAATGACGACTATCGGCGAACCTTTGATGGATTTGGGTTCGAGCCTCGCATATTGGATGTCAAAAGAAAACGGCACGGAACTTTTGAATATGCCGTTTAATCCGCGAGTTTTGATGGAAAATATTTCACGCGCGGAACTTGTCAAAATGTATGAACAAAAATCCGGCAAAAAAGTTTCCGACATCGTTTTTTATTACGTTTTCGGCACTTTCAAACTCGCCGTTATCGCCCAGCAGATTTATTTTCGTTATAAAAAAGGTTTTACCAAAGACACGCGCTTTGCGACGTTTAATCATTTCGTCAATTCGCTCGGAAAAATCGCTCTTTGTGCCATTGAAAAAAACACGATTTAATTTTGTCGAAAACAAATGGTTGGACAATACATTCAAGAAAAGAATTTTTAGCCACAGATTCACCCGGAGGATAAAAAAAAGCGGAAAATCGAAAAAAGATTTCGTCTTTACCCGTGCTAATCTGTGGCTAAAAATTCTTAAAACAAATCTGTCCGGTTAATTATTTCCGGCAAATAAAGGTAAAATAATCGAATGGCTTTATCCGAAACCGCAAAAGACGAAATTCATTCGACGGATTCAAAATCTCAAACTAAATACGACCGTTCGATCATCGAAGGTTCGCTTGGGAAAGCGGTCTGGAAACTCGCCGCGCCGACGATGGCGGCGAATGTTTTCGGCGGTTTGCAGGGTTTGGTTGACCATATCACGGTTGGCAATGTCGTCGGTTTTAAAGGTAATGCGGCAATCGGCGTGAGTTGGCAGATTTTTCTCGTCGTCGTCGTTTTTATCTCTTCGATCTTTATCGGAATGAGCATTTTGGTCGCCAGATTTGCCGGCGCGGGCGAAGTTGATAAAGTCAATCGCACGGTCTATCAGGCATTTATCACGGCGATTTTCATTACGTTGGCGGTCATCGCGCCAATCGGTTATTTTGCCGCGCCGATGCTTCTAAATCTGGTCAACGCCGAAGCGGGAGTTCAGGCGGAAGCACTTCCCTATCTGCGAATAATGTTTCTGTTCAGCGGCGGAATGATGATGTTTTTTATGTTGAGCGGCGCACTGCGTTCGGCGGGCGACGCGAAAACGCCGATGAAACTCGGCATTGCGATGACCGTTCTCAACATAGCTTTTACGGTAATTTTAGTCGGCGGCTTAGGTCCGATTCCGTCATTCGGTGTCAAAGGTTCGGCAATCGGAACTTGTCTGGCTTCGGGATTGATCGGAATTTATTCGATCTGGAAATTATGGAGCGGCGGTTGGGTCATTTCGATTCACAGCAAAGGCGGTTACGCGCCGGATTTCAGCGTCATTCGCAAACTTTTTCAATTCGGTCTGCCCGCCGGAATTCAGGGAATTGCGATGAATGTCGGCGGCGTTTTGATGCTCTCGTTTATCGGTTCGCTCGCCCAAAGCGCGGCGGCACAAGCGGCTTTTGCGGTTGCCTATTCGCAATTATTTTCACTCGTTTCATTTACGTCTGTCGGTTTGATGGGCGCGACTTCGGCGATTGCCGGACAAAACCTCGGCGCAAAACAACCCGAACGCGCGACTGCCGCCGTTCACACCGCCGCCAAATTCGCTTTACTCGGTTCGTCACTTCTCGGATTGATTTATTTCTTTTTCCCGCAGTATTTATTATCAATTTTCGGAATGCAAGATCCGCAGGTCGTCGAACTCGGCAGTTCACTTTTGAGATTTTTGAGTATTTCTGGCATTTTTGTTTCCATCGCGCTGACTTATACCGGCGGCTTGCAAGGCACGGGCGACACGAAAAGTCCGCTTTATATTTCGATCATTTCGCAGGTCATCATTCCGCTCGGAATCTGTTTCATCATTCGTGAAACAATCGGACTTCAGCCTTGGCACATCTGGTCGGCAATTCTCGCCGGACATTTCACGCGTTGCTTACTGAGTGTTTTGCGATTTAATCAAGGCAAATGGCAAAATATAAAAGTTGATCTCGAAACATCTGTCAGCTAAAGTTTCGAGATCAACTTAATGCCCGCCTTTCAATTTAATCAAAAGGATCACCGCACCGAACAGCAAAAGTGAGAGCGTAATACTAACGATTATTTGTGAAATAACAAATTGCAGAATTCCCCAATACCATTTTTTCGGTTTGAAGAATTGCCAGTAAAACCAAAACCAGTAAGGATATTTCAAGAGCGGCTCAAAGAATTTAAAAACCATCGGGTAACTTTCGTTAAAACTCGTCGCGGCAATTAAAATCAAAATCAAATCCGCGATGACGAGTTGCCCGACCAGATACGCATTCAAAACCAGATTCTCGGCAAAGTTAAAACCCGATTTGTAATACGCCAGAAAACTCGCAATCGTCATCGGCAAGATCATCGCCACGACAATTATTTTGTAATAATTTTCCTCGACCGATTTGATCGCTTCCTTCATATTCGCCAGTTCGAGCGGTTTCGTTGCTTCCGCCGGATTCTCGAAAAAATGGCTGATCACGACATACACGCCGCACAAAACCAGCACATACAAAAACGGACTGAAAAGCAATTTGCGTTTGCCTTCGAGATATTCGCGGACGGCGTTTCCGGGTCTGACGATCAAGGCTTTGAAAGTGTGAAAAAATCCGTTGTCTATGTGAAAAAGACTGTGCGGGATTTCGTGCAGCCATTCGTGCATCGTAAAACGGTGCGTCGCCGCTTTTTGCCCGCAGAGATTACAAAACGCACCTTCAAATTGATTTTCGCAATTCAAACAAACTGTCATAATTTTATGTTCACAATATAAATTATCGTGAGTTATTTAACAAACTAAAGATTGGCGGAAATTCTTCCCGATTTTTTGTTTTTTCTTGTGCTTTTTTCGTGTTTGTTCGTGGCTGAAATGATTTTGTTGTAAAATCAAAGTTTTTATGAACAACAGAAAACTCGGCATTGCAATTATCGGTTTAGGCGGCGCGGTCGGCACGACGATGGTTGCCGGAATCGAACTTTTGAAAAAAGGCAAGATCGGCACGGAAGGTCTGCCGCTCGCGGATTTGAACGCTGGATTGATAAAAGATTTGGCAAATTACGAAAACATCGTCTTCGGCGGCTGGGATTTGCACAGCGAAAATCTCGCGGCGGCGGCGGAAGAACACGACGTTTTGACGCATAAACAATTCGTCGCCGTCGAAGAAGATTTGCGAAAAATAAAACCTTGGCGAGCCGTCGGCAACAAGAGTTTTCTCGAAAATATCGAAGGCGAAAATCAATTTGCCGCGACCGATTCACACTGCGAAACGATTGAAAAAATTTGCAAAGATTTGCGCGAATTCAAAAAATCGTGTGATGCAGTCGTCGTCATAAATCTCGCTTCGACCGAAAAACTCGCCGACGAAGGCAACGAGATTTTCAATTCAATCGCCGATTTTGAAAAGGCTTTAGACGCAAGTTCAAAGGAAATAAGTCCGGCGATGCTCTACGCTTACGCCGCAATCAGCGAACAAATTCCTTATGGAAATTTCACGCCGTCGGTCGCCGCCGACATTCCCGCGCTCGTCGAATTCGCCGAAAACAAAGGCGTTCCAATCGCCGGAAAAGACGGCAAAACCGGACAGACGATGATTAAAAGCGTTCTTGCACCGGCGTTCAAAACCCGCGCATTAAAAGTCGAAGGCTGGTTTTCAACAAATATTTTAGGAAACCGTGACGGTTTAGCTTTATCAAACGCCGAATCGCTCGCCTCGAAAGTCAAAACGAAAAGCTCGCTTTTAGAAGACATTCTCGGCTACAAAGTCGAAGATCATCTCGTTGACATCCGCTATTATCGTCCGCGCAAAGATAACAAAGAAGCGTGGGATAACATTGATTTAACCGGATTTCTCGGACAACCGATGCAGTTAAAAGTAAATTTCCTCTGCAAAGATTCAATCCTCGCCGCACCTTTAGCCATCGAAATCGCCCGCTGTCTGGATTTAGCAAAACAGCGCAACGAAAAAGGCGTTCTCGAAGAAGTCGGCGTATTTTTCAAATTCCCGATGACGCGCGAGAAAAATGCCAAACCTGAAAACGCTCTGCATAAGCAGGAAGATATTTTGCTAGGTTGGTTAAAAACATAAGCAGAAACACGAATGCAAACGAGCGTTCAATTTTTGAATTTCGATACGATTCTTTGTGCAGATGCCTTTCAACAATTCGGCTGATTGTCTTAACTGTCAACTATTACGATTTTCTGCCGTTCACGATTTACTTTTAACTGCAAAACATCGGGGCGCGAATAGTGTCCGGCGATGTCGAGGTTTTGGCGTTCTTCACGGACTTTTCGATGGTTAATCTCGGCGATGATGAGTTTTTCTTCGCCCGCGAAAGGTTCGAGGAGCCATTCGCCGTCGGGTGCGGCGAGGCACGTTCCGCCGTTTGAGAGAATTTCGGGCGCGTTTTCTAAAATTTTGTCGAGATGAATCGTATCTTGCGGAAAATCTTCGCGGCGCATTATCGAACACACCGACGCGCAGAACGAGCGCGATTCTTTGGCGATGAATTTCGTGATGTCAACATTGTGAATGCCGCCGGGGAAAACGCAGATGTGAAAATCTTCGCCTTGCCCGTAGAGCGCGGCGCGGGCGAGCGGATTCCAGTTTTCCCAGCAGTTCAAACCACCGACCGTAAACGCGCTTAGATCGTGAACGCGCAGACCGTTGCCATCGCCGTTTGCCCAAACCAGACGTTCTTCGTAAGTCGGCACGAGTTTGCGTTGGACGCTTTTTATCTCGCCGTTTTGGTTGATGAAAACCAACGCGCAATAAAGACTTTCGCCGCGTGTCGCAGGTTTTTCGACAATGCCGATGTAAATCGCAATTCGTTTTTCACGCGCCAGATCACAAATTATATTTAAATCGCCGCGTTCGATAACGACGGCTTGATTGGAATATTCGGCGAAAAATTCTTTTTGAATTTGTGAATTAAACTTCGCGCCGTCCGTCAGTTCGAGCCAATACGGATAACCGCCGACAAATGCTTCGCCGCCTAAGATCACGAGTTCACAATTTTGATTTGCCGCATCGGTTGCGTATTTCAACGCTTTTTCAAGCGTCTTTTGACGATTCATCCAAACGGGCGCGATTTGCGCGAGTCCGACTTTCAAATTATCCATTCACCGATTTTACCGAAGAAATTTACAAAAATGAAGACTAAGAAAGATTTTGTCGGCGAATAACGCGAATAAACGCTAATAAATATTTTATATAATTATTCGTGAAAATTAGTATTATTTGCGGACAAATAGTTTTAGTTTTTTTCTTTTTCCAAGATCGCTTTTTTGCGCCCAACACCCCAACGATAGCCGCTTAATTCGCTGTTTTTTCCGATGACGCGATGACACGGAATGACGAGCGCGACGCGATTTGAAGCGCACGCGGTCGCCACGGCGCGAACGGCGTTTTTGTTGCCGAGTTTTTCGGCGATTTCAGAGTAAGAAACCGTTTCGCCGTATGGAATTTTTCGCAACGCTTCCCAGACGCGCATCTGAAAAGCGGTCGCCTGCAAATCGAGCGGCAAATCTAAAATTTTATTGTTTCCGGCGAGATTGGCGAGAATCGCTTCGACAAAAACTTTCAGGTTTTTATCGTTTTCGACGATTTCGGCTTTTGAAAATTCTTTCTGTAAATTTCCGAAAAGTGTTTCGTTATCGTCGCCGAAACTGACGGAGCAAATTCCTTTCTCAGTTCTTGCGACAAGCATTTTGCCGAGTTCGCAATCCGTTACAGCGTATTCAATTTTCATATCTTTCCCGCCTTTTTTGTAAATCGCCGGAGTCATTCCGAGTTTTTCCGAGACATTTTCATACAAACGGCTGCTTGAGCCGTAACCCGATTCATACATCGCTTCCGTCACCTCATTTCCTTTTTTCAGTCCGTTTTTAAATTTTTCCAGACGTTTTTGTTCCGCGTATTTTTTCGGCGAAACTCCGATTATTTCCTTGAAAGTTTTTTGCAAGTGAGCCGCGCTTAAATTTAATTTCGCACTCAAATCTTCGAGCGTGATCTGTTCTTCCGTTTCAAGAATTTCGCAGGCGCGAAGCACGATTTCGGCTTGCGGATTGACGTTTTCCGTTTTCGGTTGACAACGCTGACAGGCGCGAAAACCTTTCGCTTCGGCGTTTTCAAAAGACGCGAAAAATTTCACGTTTTCGCGTTTCGGCTGTCTTGAAGAACAAGACGGTTTGCAGTAAATCTTCGTCGTCTTTACGCCGTAAACGAACGCGCCGTTAAACCGCGCATCGTTGTTTTTCACCGCTTGCCAGTAAATTTCGTTTTCCATATTTTGCGATTGTATAGAACGAAAAATATTAAATCTATCCGAAATTTGCTCTGCAATTTTTTCTTTTTGCGAAACGGTTTGTTACATTAGATTTATGCTGAATTCATATCAATATTCTTTGCCGGAAAATCTGCAAACGGAAGTTCAGGTAAAACTGGACCAATGGAAAAATCAAAACACGATCTCGAAAATCTGGTCGAAAGACGCGAGCGTTTGGACAAATGACGACGAGGCGAAATGGCTCGGCTGGCTCGGTTCGGTTGCGGCGGAACTCGCCAAGATCGAAGAATACAAAGCCTTTGCCGAAGACGTGAAAGATTTTGAATCGGTCGCGCTGCTCGGAATGGGCGGAAGTTCGCTGTGTCCCGAAGTTTTGGCGAAGACTTTCGGGAAAGAAAAATTTCATATTCTGGATTCGACCGTTCCGGCGCAGATCAAAACGCTCGAAAATAAACTGAATCTCGAAAAAACGCTTTTTATCGTCACTTCAAAATCAGGTTCGACGCTTGAGCCGAACACATTTTTCCAGTATTTTTTCGATCTCGTTTCACAAAAAGTCGGCGCGGAAAATGCCGGAAATCAGTTTGTCGCAATCACCGATCCGAATTCAAAAATGCAAAAGGTTGCGGAAGAAAATAATTTTCGCAAAATCTTTTTCGGCGATCCGGCAATCGGCGGACGTTATTCGGCGATGTCGCCGTTCGGCATCGCGGCGAGCGCGGCGATGGGTTTGGATGTCGAAACTTTTTTGACGAACGCAAGCGAAATGGTCGCGGCTTGCAAAACTGAAAATCCGTCGGAAAATCCGGGCGCGGTTTTGGGTTTAATTTTAGGCGTTTGCCAAACACACGGATACGACAAACTGACGATTTTCACGTCGCCCGAAATTTACGACGCGGGCGCGTGGCTCGAACAACTTCTCGCCGAATCAACCGGAAAACTCGGCAAGTCAATCATTCCCGTTGATCTCGAAGACATCGCCAAACCCGAAGATTACACGGAAGATCGCATTTTCGCGTATCTGAAATTAAAGGACACGAGCGACGATTCTTTAGATGAAAAAGTAGCGTTGCTGCGTGATTCGGGAATGCCGGTCGTTGAGATAATTTTGGAAGAAAAGTTTAATCTCGGACAGGAATTTTTCCGCTGGGAATTTGCCACCGCTGTCGCCGGCGCGATTATGGAAATCAATCCGTTTAATCAGCCCGATGTCGAAGCCGCGAAAATCGAAGCGAAAAAACTGACCGAAGAATACGAGGAAAAAGGCGAACTTCCCGCAGAAACGCCGATCTACGAAGAAGGCGAAATCAAACTTTTTACGAGCGAAGAATACGCCGAAAGTTTGGAAAAATATATCGAAGGCGAAAAAACTTTGAAAAAATATCTCGCCGCACATCTCGCGCATATTCAGGAAAACGATTATTTCGCGCTGCTCGCATATATCGAACGCGACGCGGAAAATATCAAACTCGCGCAGGAAATCCGCGAAAAAGTTTTCAGCGAAAAACTCGTCGCCACTTGTCTCGGTTTTGGTCCAAGATTTCTGCATTCGACCGGACAGGCTTATAAAGGCGGCGCAAATAACGGCGTTTTTCTGCAAATCACGAGCGAAGATGCGGAAGATTTTGACGTTCCGAAACAGAAATACACGTTCGGTATCGTCAAAGCGGCGCAGGCGCGCGGTGATTTTCAGGTTTTACTCGACCGCGAAAGACGTGCGTTGCGCGTTCATCTCGGCGCGAATGTTAAAAACGGTCTGGAGAAATTGCTGAACGAGATTTCCTGAAATGCCGAACGATTTTTAATATTACCGATTTTGAAATAAATACTTTTGCAAAGTCACAAAAAAGTGAAAAGGTTTTCTGAAAATAATCGAAATAACCTTTTCACTTTTTCACTTTTTCACATAAAATCTTTCTATGAAATCGAAATTCAGACGAATCGTTTTGATGGTTTTAGACAGCGCGGGAATCGGCGCGATGCCCGACGCGCCGGAATGGGGCGACGACGGTGCGGACACTCTGGGAAATGTTTTAAAATCGCGCAAAGTAAATCTGCCTAACTTACAAAAACTCGGACTCGGAAATATTCGTCCGCTCGAACATCTTCCGGCGATTGAAAATCCTACGGGAAGTTACGGCAAATGCACTTTAAAATCGAACGGCAAAGACACGACGACCGGACATTGGGAAATGGCGGGCATTATTTTAGAAAAGGCTTTCCCGACTTTTCCACAAGGTTTTCCACAGGCGGTCATTGACGAATTTACAACCAAAGCGAATGTTCCCGGTGTGCTTGCCAACATTCCGGCGAGCGGCACGGAAATCATCAAACAATTCGGCGAAGAACATATCAAAACGGGCAAGCCGATTGTCTATACGTCCGCCGATTCGGTCTTTCAGATCGCCGCGCACGAAGAAATAATTCCCATCGAACGCCAATACGAAATCTGCGAAATTGCAAGAAAAATGCTCGACGGCGAACAGTTTCGCATCGGTCGCGTCATCGCCCGTCCGTTCGTCGGCGAAACTGCCGAGACATTCAAACGCACCGAAAACCGACACGATTACGCCGTTCCGCCGCCGAACGAAAATCTTTTGCCCTTGATGAAAGAAAAAAATCTCGATGTCGTCTGTATCGGCAAGATCGCTTCGATCTACGACTCGGTCGGCGTAACGGAAGATTTGACCGCGAAAAATAACGACCAGTCAATTGACCAGACGATCAACGCCTTACGCGCCGACAATAAAGGTTTGATTTTCTCGAATCTCGTAGATTTCGATATGCTCTACGGACACCGCCGCGACACCGAAGGCTACGCCAAAGCCCTGGAACATTTCGACACGCGCCTGCCCGAAATCATGGGCGCGATGGGCGAAGACGACCTGTTCATCATCACCGCCGATCACGGCAACGACCCGACTTTTCCCGGCTCGGATCACACGCGCGAATACGCGCCGTTGCTGATTTTCGGCAAGAGTTCAAAACAAGGCGTAAATCTCGGCACTCGTCAAAGTCTGTCCGATGTCGGACAAACAATCGCCGAAAATTTCGGTATCGAATTAAAAGACGGCGTGAGTTTTTTCAACGAAATATGATTTGCGATATTTGCGGACAAAATAAAGCAAGAATAATTCACTTTTCCAAAAGCTACTCGAGCGGGCATTTTGCGCTTGAATCGGTGATGCTTCCGTTGAGCGGCGGTTGCGGAAAATATTGAGTGACGAGCTGCACTTGTTTGGCTATTTCGTAACTGCTGATGAGAGCGATCAATTCTAAGGCTTCGTCGAGTCCCGAAGAAATTCCGCCGCCTGTTACTCTGTTTCGGTCAACGACGTAGCGCGGGAAACCTTCGGCGACTTTGATCTTAGAGAATTTTTTCAGACACGGAATGAAAGCCCAATGCGTTGTCGCTTCGTAACCGTCGAGCAATCCTGCGCTTGCCAAAAGCATCGCGCCTTCGCAGACCGATGTAATATAGACGGCTTTTTCGCTTTGTTTTTTTATGAAATTCAAATAAACGGCGTTTTTCATCATCTGCCGTAAATTATCAACACCGCCGCCCGGAACCCATAAAAGATCAGTTCGCAAATCGTTTTTGTAACATTGATCGAAGGAAATATCAGGTGTCAATTTTAGTTTATCGCGCGTGTTTATGATTTTTGTCGTTTCGGCAACCAATCTGACGGTTACATCACGCTCCGTTTTCCAGTAAAATCCCATCCAGTTAAACATCTCGAAAGGCGCGGCAACATCCATTAGATCAACACCTTCGTAAATCGGAATAGTGATATTAAAAGCATTCGTTTTTTTAGTCATCGGTTGATTCTCCTTCGTTAATAAAATTTAAAGCAATCGAATAAAAATTCAGAGTCGAACGCATTGTAACCCGAATTTAAGATCACGCTAAATCCGACGATTAATTTCCTGCTGATTTTCATAAAAAACTTCGCACAAAAATATTTTTGACAGCGATAAAAGTTTTCGTTGACATCTTTTATAACCTATGCTAGTTTTGGTTCACTAAAAACAATAGTTGTTTAAAGAGAACTTCGTATTACGATTGGCTGCACCGGATCGAGGAGAGTCCCGTAAGAGAATTTGTTTTAGAGTGATTTTATTGCTTCCAACGCTCCCTGATTTGTTTAGCTTTTCAAAATTCAATCCCGATAATCGAATTGGAAATTTTCGGTAATATTCAAAAGGATTTTCTGCTGTCTTTAGGCAACAGAAACTTTTGGCAGATGTTTTATTTTGGCGAAATCGTATTATGACGAATTTTTTTTCGGTCAAAAATCGGGATTGCCAAATGCGCTTTGCTCTAAGACGATTTCCGGTCGCATCGGTCGGAATAATATTTGATAAATAAATCAGAAATCTACGAGGAAAAGAAAATGAAAAAACCCCCGACTTTAATCGTTAGGCAGTATGAAAACTCTGCCAAGATTCGCATCTCCTACGTTTCGATACGCATCTTGGCAGGTTTAAGTTTAGCACTGCTCGCAGTTTTAACCGGAATAAAAAGCGATGTCGTTTCCGGTCAGACGCAGTTAGAGCAGTTCAGTCTGAAAAATCCGACCGAGTTAAAATCCCAGATAAATCCGGCGAGAGGCGGCGATCTGAATTTTACGCTCGACATAAGATACGCCGTAAATAAAATTTTTAATCCTTCCAGCGGACAATATGACACGGTAAAACTTCGCAACTATAACGGCGAACTCGTCGGTCCGACGATGCGCGTCAAACCGGGACAATTGTTACGAATAAATCTCCAAAATAATCTGGATGCAGATGATCCGACCTGTAAATCCAATCAGGATATGGACACTCCGCATTGTTTTAATAACACTAATCTGCACACGCACGGCTGGCACGTTTCGCCGACCGGACAAAGCGACAATGTGCTGCTCGATATGCCGCCGCAAACCGCGCTCGATTACGAATATTATCTGCCGAAAGATCATCCGGCGGGAACATTCTGGTATCACTCGCATCGTCACGGCTCAACCGCTTTGCAGGTTTCGAGCGGAATGGTCGGCACTCTGATCGTCGAGGGATTTCGTGAGTTAAAAGACAAACCGTTAAACGGAATTGCCGATATTGACACGATCTTAAAAGACGGAAACGGACAAAAAATCGAAGACCGGATTTTTATGTTCGAGCAGATTCAATATGCGTGTATAGATCAAAGCAATACGTCCAGCAAAGGCAACATAATCACTTCGCCGACTCCGCAAGGTTCGTCGAGTTCGCAACCGTGGATTTGTCCCGACGGACAAGTCGGCGGTATCGAACAATACGGGGCGCAATTCGGTCCCGGAACTTGGGGAGCTTCGGGACGATTTACGATGATTAACGGTTCGCTTCAACCGATGATCGAAACGCAAACCGGAAAGATCGAACGCTGGCGGCTGATTCACGGCGGTGTCCGCGATACGATCAATTTCCGCGTTGTCCGCAGCGGTTTCAAAGCCACGACACGCGAAGAAATGAACGGAATTTTAACTAGGATTCGTTCATTAAAACCTGACCGGCAAAAGTCTGCGCTTCAGGAAGCCTGCGCCGTCGGCGACGGCAGAGATTACAATCAATCGGAATTTGCCGTTGACGGTTTGACGCGAAAAGAGATTTCAAACAAAACAATGAATATCTTACAACCCGGTTATCGCAGTGATGTTTTGATGGCTTTCGATCAACCGGGAATTTACTGTGTTCTCGATGACGCAACGCCGCCCGAAGCGAGTATTAATTCGACTCCGGTTTTAGACAACGGTTCACTCAAAGCAAATGCTTCAGCCGATGTTAACGACACGAGATTACTTTCAATGGTTTTTGTCAGCGGCGGAACGCCTTTCAAAGACGCGCCGCAGGAATATATCGTCAGACAATTAGCCGCCGCAAATCAGGATTTGCCGAAAAAAGTGTTAGACGATCTGAAACAATTTCGCATTCCCGAATTTATTCCGCATCCCGATGTCGAAAAAAAAGAATTAACCGGAAAACAAGAACTTTCATTCGCCATCAGAGCGGCTTCCGACACGATTAATACGACACAGGCGACGACGCTTTTTCAGATTGCCAATAAAGCCGAACCGACGCAACTGGATTATTTTTCATACGACGCAAATCGCATTGACCGGACGTTGCGGCTCGGCGGAGTTGACGAATGGACGCTGACTTCCGGTTCAATCGGTCATCCGTTTCACATTCACGTCAACCCGTTTCAGATCATACAGATTTACAAACCGCCGACAAAAGGAAGCAAATTGCCTTACGGCGATCCGGTCGTTGATAAAAACGGTAAATGCACCGATTACGATTCCAAAGGAAATCTCGACACGCAGTATTGCGATCAGATCGGTGTCTGGCGCGACACTTTATTCGTTAAAAATCCCGCGCTCGATTTTACCGGTTTGACCAGAGGTTACACGATAATTATGCGGACGAGATACGAGCGTTATATCGGTGATTTCGTTCTGCACTGTCACATTCTCGACCACGAAGATCAGGGAATGATGCAGAATATCCGCATTGCGCCGATTGGCGGTTTTATAGACGGAGATTCGATGCCGAAAATGGGAGGAATGAAGCATGACCATTGATAAAAATAATTTTCAAAACCGTTTTGAGAAAGTCAGGGAAATTTTACGCAAATCCGCCGACGGAAACGAAAAGGCATTTGGCGGATTGAAACTCTGGGAATTATCGCGTGAAATTCTAATCGAAACAACTCTTTACGGAATCCGCCTGATCGCGCCGGAAAAGCCGCCGTCATCGCATTCGTGCTGCGGCGCGAACGTGTCCGATTCGGTCGAAACTCGCGGATCGAATTCGCCGCTCGTCAAAGGTTTGCGCGGCGAAACGCCGTTTGACGGTTCGCATTTTCCGCGTCTTCCGTGGGGCGAGAAACCGATTGCCGAACGAGATATTCGTCTGATTTCCGAATGGATTGACGACGATTGCCCGGAAGACGAACTCGCCATCGAGATTTACAAAAAATCCAAAGATGAAAAATCCGTCACGGAATCTCTCGGTGTCGTGCAGATGGACGAAAAAATTCACGCCGTTTTCGATGTGTCGCCGAACGAATATAAATTTCAGCGCGGCGAACTCAAACAGCGAATGAATATTGACTGTATGGACGAAGCGCAGATTGATAAAGTGCGCCGCGCTTTCCGCGAAATGTATGATTTGAATAAATGGGCGGAAGACAGTCGAAATTATAACAATCTGGCGTTGATTCACCAGAATCACTGCCAGCACGGTTGGGAAAGATTTTTGCCTTGGCATCGCATATATCTCTACGAATTTGAACAGGCGATGCAGGATTTCGTTCCCGATGTGACGATGCCTTATTGGGATTGGACGATGCCGCAGTATCATCCGTCGAAACCGGCGACCGGCAAAATTATTCCCGATGCGTTCAAGGCTTTTTTGACGGAAGACTCTTTCGTCTTTTTGCAAAAACACGGTATTTCGTCTGCCGATATTAAAAAACTCGAAAAACTCGAAAAAGTTCCCTTTGCCACGCCGACCGAATTTTTTGCAAAAATAAAAAAACTGATCGGCGCGGAATATACCAAAGGCGCATTTCGTGAAAGATTTATTGATGCGCTGCTCGACGCAAATCCGCTTTGGTATCCGCTGCGTTATTCTTCGCAATTCGGAGGTCAAACGATCAATCAGGTTATTCATTATCATTACCCGACGGCGGACGACATCGAACAACTTTTAAGTTTGCGGACATTTCGTGATTTCGGCGGCGGCAGTCTCTACAATGACGCTTTCGGTTTTATAGACCAAAATCCGCACAACACGATGCACATCTGGACGGGCGGCGAAAATCCCGATTATAAAGTTTCAGCCGCCGAAAATATCAAAGCCGAACGCGCCGATCAGGAACGCAACAAAACGGTCGTCGTCGCCGGACGCAAGTTTCACAAGCGCGAAGATTTATACAGTCAGCCGCAATTCGGCGATATGTTCAGCAATCTGACCGCTTCGTATGACCCGATTTTCTGGATCGTTCACACTAATGTTGACCGTCTATGGGGCGAATGGCAGCAGATTCATCCCGAGTCCAATCCGGTCGAAATGGACGCGATTCTTACGCCGTGGAGTTATACGATCCGCGATACGATTGATATGAACCGCTTCGGCTACGAATACGTCAAATGCGCGTTCGTCGTGCCGGTCGGAACGGAAACTCCGGTCGGACGTTTTGCTTCGCCTTCTTTTGATGTTAATGAAAAAGTTCGGACGGAATTTCGTGAAGCCGAAGTGCGTCTGCACCGCGTCCCGCAGCTTCATCGCTCGTGTTTTATCCGCGTTTTTCTTAATTTACCGGACGCGGATGCGACGACTTCCATCGAACACGAAAATTACGCCGGTTATCTCGCCGTTTTCGGACACGGCGCGTGTTACGGCGGTCCCGGACATTGCGAAACGCCGCCGCTTCGCCGCCGCGAATATGATCTGCGTCCGCGCAATCACAACACGCCGCGTAATCACCGGATAAACGTCACGAAATGCGCTAAAAAGTTATTTGAAAAAGGCGCGGATTCGATTCAGGTAACGCTCGTCGTGATCGGCGTTGATTACCGCGAAGACAGCGATCTGCTTCGTCTGGAAGGCGTTTCCCTAAACTTTTTGGATTAGAAAAACTTGAGAGGCAAAAATGAGCGAAGAAATTTCAAATATCCCCGTATATCGCATTCATCCCGGCATCGGCATTGCCCGCTTAGGCGACAGTCCCGATGAATTCTATATTTCACCCGAAAAACCCGCCGCACTGCCGATTGCCTGCGACGAAAACGGCAATCCGTTAAAGTCGAGCGACGGCAAAACGGAAGCGACGATCAAAACTTTCAAGGACAAAGAAGGTCGCATCAAACGACAGGCGGCACGTTTTCAGCTTTACGTCTATGATGAAGAAAATCCGAACGGTCGTTCTTTAAACATAGGCGATCAGATCAAAGGCGGCGGCAATCACGGAACTCTGGTTGATATTCAATGGCAGGTTTATCTCGCCAATAAAAAATCGTCGTGGTATGAATTTCAGCAAACCGAAGGCGAACACGGTTATTCCGCCGATCATCCGCGCCGCAACGCCGATGTTACCGATACCGAAGCGCGGCAAATGCTGATTATTGATCCCGGACCGCAGATCGTCAACGCCACCGACCGCCGCGAGGCGCGTTTTGACCGCGTAAATGACGATTACGCGCCGACTTTTCCGCCGCCGCTCGTGCCGAATTCGATTGACACACTCGGCGAAATAAAAACCGACGATACCGGACGACTGCTCGTT
This sequence comes from Pyrinomonadaceae bacterium, assembly GCA_965217985.1. Taxonomy (GTDB): domain Bacteria; phylum Acidobacteriota; class Blastocatellia; order Pyrinomonadales; family Pyrinomonadaceae; genus DATHTS01. The sequence goes on along the minus strand of CBDCJY010000009.1, from coordinate 1,102,979 downwards.
CTCGGCGGACACGGAAATTCCGGCACGTTCAAAACCGGCATCGGACAGCCGCGCATCGAAACTTATGCTAATAACGACGGCTGGTTTGACGATACTTCGGACGGCGTGGTGATGGCGCGGCTCGTGATGTATTCAAAGGAAGTCGAACGGATTCGCTACGTTGACGTCGAATATCCGGCTTGGGTAATGGTCGGCTATCCGCGATACGCGCCGGAAATTTTGGATATGATAACCGCCGACGATGTGTTGGAAGATGTCGCCATCCGCGAATTTGCCGACCGCACGGACATCTACGGCGAGATCGGAACTTTTAACGATCCGCAAGTAATTGACCCGAACGATACCGCCGCTTTAATGCACTGGAAAAGAGGTAGACTCGGTTGGAATCCCGACTACAAGCCGTGGTTTTACCGAGATGTTTGGACAATTCTTTTCAGACCGGACGAGATGACATATTTGACCAATGTTCTCTCGCAATCGAATTATCCGCATAACCAGTCGAAACGCGGAAGTTTCGATCCCGAAAAATTATCAGTTCCGCCGATCTTAAATAAAACCTCGCTCAAAAAGAAACTCGACAAAATAACTGAAAAAAATCAGTCGGGCGAACTTTTTCTCGAAGCGATGGAGCCGACTTTGGCGATTCTTGACGAACGTCTGAAAAATCGTCTCGAAGAAAATTTGAACGAAGGTTTGGTCGCCGCTTTGAACGACGAAACGATTCGTGAAAAATTGCGAAAAGTTATTGCATCCTTTGCAAATTCGGTCGAAACGCTTGCGAAAAAAATGTTTGACGCGAACGGACTGACAAATGATCCGCCGGAATATCTCAGGCGTTGGCAGAAAATATACAATCTCTCGGAAGATTCGTCTGCCGATCAAAAACTCCGTGCGGAATATCTCAAAGCGAAAGAAAATTTTAGCGACGCGCTCGAAAAAATCGTCAACGATTTGTTTGAAGAAGTAAAAAAATCTGCCGACGTTCCGCAAAAACTGATGCTTCGTTCTTTAGCGGCGCGAATTCCTGCCGAACAGGTTCGTAAAAAAGATACGCCGATTGCCATCGAAGATTCTTTCGATCTGCATTCAAAAGAATTTCGCACCGGAAAAATGCTCGCTCGCGCTTTTGCCGAAGCCGAAAAAGAAGCAACGCACGATCCTTACGGCATTTTCCGGCAGTATCTTTACGATCTGTTGCGGCAGGAAGGCGAAGAAAATATTTTTCGCGCCGGCGGCAGTCCGAACAGCCGAATTTTCAATCTGCCTTTGATGCCGCTACTTGCGGGAGACAATCCGATCAGCAATCTTTCACCGTCGAAATTTCTGCGGCTGACCGATTATCAGCTTTATATTCTGCGGCAATGGGCGGAAGGCAAATTTTACAACGAAAAAAGCGAAGGTTGGGTAAAAGATATTGATCCGTATGAACCTTATAAAAATCGGACGAATAAGACCGGACGCGATTTGGATAAAGGCGTTTTGTCTAATGTTCTCGGCGGCGCATTTTGTCCGGGCGGCGAAATCGGCTGGATCATCCGCAACCCGTCAATCTACAAAGAACCTTACCGGATTAAATCCGATCCCGATTTTTACAATTTCACTCTGACAGCGGCGCAAGCCAGTAAAACCAGCATTAATCCGATTGATTACGTTTCTTATTCGGATGCGAGTTTAAGTCAGAAAAGCGATTTCGGCATCGGTTTACAGCCCGGCGATCTGACCAAACAGATGGCTCTGCCGTGGCAGTCCGATTATAACGAATGCACTTCGCAGCCGATTGATATTACTTATGAAAACTGGAACGCCATCGAACCGGACAGCGAAAACGACACTTGGGCGCAACTCGAACAACAGGTTTGGGACACGCTCTGGTGGACGGCGCATCGTCCGTTGCAGGTTTTCGAGGTCGTCGGTTTCAATACCGACAAATCGCCGAATTATCAGATGTTCGATTGGTCGCGCGGCGTTCCGCAATCGAATATGGGCGATCTGAAAATGGTTACGGAATGGTCGAAACTCGGTTTTGTCGTGCGGAATCCTTATCTGAAAGAAAAAGATTTGGATACGCCGTCGCCGGATTACAAATACATCAGCATCGAACGAAATCAGGAGGAAGAAAAATGAATACTAATCCGTTTGTCGGAAGTTGGACATATCGCAGTCTTTTAAATAACGCGGACGTTACTACCGATTTCAACGATCTCGAATTCGGCAGAGGCACAATCGTTATCGAAGAAAATGAAATGGAACTTTTAACCGGAACAATCGGCGGTCCCGGTTGGTCGCTCAATCTGCACGGTTCGCGCACTTACGGTTTTCCGATGCAAGTTCGTTTTCAGGGTAAAGGTTTGGTCGGCGGCGAAGAATGGATTTACGACTATATCGCTTGGCTTGTTCCGGTTTGGGCAAACAGCGATTCGACTTTGCAGACTGCCGCGATTGTCGGTTCGGTAACGCGAACTATTCCGCATTCGTCTTCCGGCGGCGGCACCTCGCCCGCCGGAGTCGTCGCATCATTTTATGCTGTCCGCGCCGATTAGAGAGGTTGATATTTTAGATTACGATGTTTTAATTCTCGGCGGCGGTCCGGCGGGCAGTGCGACCGCACTCGCGCTAAAAAAACACGCGCCTGATCTTTCGATACTTTTAATCGAGGCTTCGCTTTTTGAAAAACCGCGAATCGGTGAAGTTTTGCCGGCTTTAGCGAAAAACCTGCTTGAGCATCTCGGCGTTTGGGGCGATTTTGAAAGAGAAAATCATTCGACCGTTTACAATATGCTGGCAGCTTGGGGCGAAGCGAGTTTGAGAGAAAATCACGGTATTTTTTCGACGCACGGCGCAGGTTGGCATCTTGACCGGAAAAATTTCGACGCATTTTTGCTCGCCCAGGCGGCACGATCAGGCGCGAAAATTTTATTTAATAAAAGCCTTGTAAGTTTTGAGCAAACTGAAACCGGATGGTTTGTCAAACTTTCCGATAATTCGGAAACAGGCGTTCGCTTTATCGTGGACGCAACCGGCAGACGCGCCTTTTTTGCCAGAAAAACAGGCGCGATGATTCGGACTTGTGATCGCTTGGTAAGTTTTTCGCGTTTTTTTACATTGGACGAACAATCCGCGTCCGAAACTTTGATCGAATCGTTTGCCGACGGTTGGTGGTATTCGGCGCGGGCGGGAAAAAAGCGCGTTATTTCCTGTCTGACTGACGCAGACATTGCCGCAGATTTATCTCTGAATAACAAGGAAATCTGGATGAAATTATTTTCTCAAATGAATCTGATACCGAAAAATATCGGCGGCGGCGTTCCGGACGGCGAGCATATAACCCGTTCAGTCAATACGGCTCTTACAATTCCGGCTTGTCAAAACGGCTGGTTGGCGGTCGGTGATGCCGCTTCCGCCTTCGATCCGTTGTCATCGAAAGGAATTACAAAAGCACTTCGTTCCGCTATTTTCGCTTCTTACGCAATTGCGGATTTACTCGTCAAATGCGATCCGGCGGCAATCGCCCGTTATGCAAAATTTATCGAAACCGAATTTTCCGTCTATAAAAAACAGCATCGAAAACATTACTCGACGGAGCAACGCTGGCGCGACAAAATGTTTTGGCAAAGGCGGCATAATCAAAACCAGAGAGGCGTTTAATGAAAGTAAATGCGCGAATAACAAATGCTGAAAACAACTATTTCAACAGCGCGAAAGCGAAAATTTTTCCTTATTTGAATTTTAGTATTACGCCGGCAATCATTGCCGCACTGCTTCCGAAATGTCCGCTGTGTCTAGCCGCTTATCTGAGTATTTTCGGAGTTTTCGGAGTTTCGCCTTTGCAATACGGCGTTTGGATTGTGCCGGCGATGCTTTTTTTCTCTGCACTGACTATTGTTTTACTTTTTTGGCAAACACGACGAAGCGGAAAATACTTGCCTTTCTTTCTTGGTTTAATCGCCTTGCTTTTTATTTACAGCGGTAAATTTTGGCTTGATTCGAGTCTGTTGATATACGCCGGAATTGCAGTTCTTCTCGTGTCATCGCTGTGGCTTTCCATAGCCGGACGGAATCGAACATCAACCTGTCATAAATGTTAAAGTTACTCGTCTAAAAAATAAATATGAGCATTGTTCGATTTTTAAAATGCTTCTATTTGAAAGATCAAAAATAAAAGCATTTATTTTTTCTGATTACTTGTCCGATATTTATTCCGGCTTTATATTTATGTAAAATCCGTCAATTAGAACGGATAACGAAAAATTATTGACGCAAGACCAAAATGATTGAAATTATTCAAGCGAAAACTCCCGATCATATCGAACAGACGCGGACGCTTTTTCGTGAATATGAAGACTGGTTCGGTTTGAAACTGTGTTTTCAAAACTTTGATGAAGAAGTCGCCGGACTTCCGGGTAAATATACGCCGCCGGACGGCAGACTTTTTTTAGCATTCTCTGATAAAAAACTTGCCGGATGTATCGCTCTCAGAAATCTCCAAGAAGAAATCTGCGAGATGAAAAGATTATTTGTCCGTGAAGATTTTCGCGGTCTCGGCATCGGAAACAGTTTGATCGAAAAATTGATTGCCGGAGCAAAAGAAATCGGTTACGAAAAAATGCGGCTCGATACATTCCCGTCGAAAATGGCAAAAGCCGTTGAGCTTTATCACGCTTACGGCTTTTATGAAATCGCACCTTATTATCAAAATCCTTACGGCGAAACTTTTTTTATGGAACTTGAAATAAAAAAGCCCTGATTGCCGAGGAGGTTGGCAATCAAGGCATCTATTAGTCCAAATAACAACTTCTTTAAATTACAGTTTTGATGTCAATTCTCAGAAGCAAATTTTAGATGCTCGTATTTTTACTTTTCGTTGCTTTGATTAACAAACTTTTGCAATGCTAGAGCAGTCAACTGATACAAATATTGTATTTCGCGGCGTTATAACAATTTTACGACTATATCTGGAAAAGTCTTTTGAATTTATATGACTTGCATTATGTCTTCAAGCGATTTGCGCTCGATGTTCGGAACTTTTGCATTGTCCGCCGGAAAACCGACCGGAATTAAAACAAATGGAACTTCGTTTTTCGGTCGCTGTAAGATTTCCTGCAAAAATTTCATCGGCGAAGGCGTGTGCGTCAGAGTCGCAAGTCCGGCGTTGTGAAGTGCGGCGAGAAGCAGTCCGACGGCGATGCCGACCGATTCCTGCGAGTAATAAGTCGGCTCGGTTTCGCCGTCTTCGGTCACGGAATTGATGCGAAAAACGATGATTAAATACGGCGCGATTTCGAGAAAAGGTTTATGTTCATCCGTTCCCAAAGGCGCGAGCCTTTTCAGCCATTTGTCGCTCATTCGCTTATTATAGCTTTCAAATTCTTCCTTTTCTGCGGCTTCGCGGATTTTGCTTTTTACTTCTTTATCTTTGACGACGACAAATCGCCACGGCTGCATATGTGCGCCGGACGGTGCAGTTCCGGCTGTAAGAATCGCGTTTTCGATGATCTCGAACGGAAAATCTTCAGACGAAAAATCGCGCACCGTTCGACGACGATTGAGCATTTCATAAAATTCGTTCGTTTTTTTTACTTGCTCGTCAGATGAAATTTTATGAAAATCCAAATCAATGAAATTATGTCCGATTGTTTTATGACTCATTATTTTTTAATTTTTTCGACCTTATCAGTTTAACATTTGCCGTTTGATGACAAAAATTTACTGTGTTAATTTTAATAATATCCGGCTAGACTGTTTTTAATCCGCTCACGGCAAGAAAAAAAGATTTCATAAAATACGCGAACTTCTTCGCGTAAATTTTCGGAGTTCACGAATATATATGCAACACGGCGCAACTGTCCTGAATCTGGCTTCGATCATCGAACATCACGCGCGGCTGACACCTGACCGCGAAGCGATTGTCTGTCACGAAAAACGTCTGACGTTCAAAAAGTTAAACGAACTTTCAAACAAGGCGGCACACGCGCTTGTCGAGATTGGCATCGGACGCGGCGACAAAGTTGCGCTTGCTTGTCCGAATCTGCCGTTTTTTCCAATCGTTTATTACGCAATAATGAAAGCAGGCGCGGCGGTCGTGCCGCTCAATATTTTATTTAAGGAACGCGAAATCGCTTATCATTTGAGAGATTCGGACGCGAAAGCCGTTTTTGTTTTTGAAGGCACCGACGAATTGCCGCTTGCCGAAATCGTTAAAAAAGGTTTCGATCAGGTTGAAACGTGTAAAAATCTAGTTGTAATGACGCTCGATCCGAATGCGTCCGCACCGTTTGAAAACTCGAAAACTCTGACCGAAATTACCAAAGATAAATCCGTAATTTTTGAAACCGTTTCGACTGCGCCGGACGATACCTGCGCGATTCTTTACACTTCGGGAACGACCGGACAACCGAAAGGCGCGGAACTGACGCATCTTAATCTGATGACGAATGTTGCGACGACTTACGCAATTCATATACAAATGCAGGATTTCACGGACGGCGAACAAAAAACCTGTCTGATAACTTTGCCGCTGTTTCACACGACGGGACAAACCTGTCAGATGAACACCAATCTTTACGGCGGCAATCGCGTCGTTTTGCTTCCGCGTTTCGATCCGAAAATGACGCTTGAAGCAATGGTCAAAGAGCGCGTTAATTTTTGGACGGGCGTGCCGACGATGTATTGGGCTTTGCTGAAATACGTCGAGGAAAATAATTTCGACACCGCGCCGATTGCCGAAAATCTAATGGTCGTATCTTCCGGCGGCGCACCGATGCCGGTCGAAGTTATGAAAAATTTTGAAAAAACTTTCGACGTGCGCGTTTTAGAAGGTTACGGTTTGTCGGAAACTTCGCCGCTCGCCGCTTTTAATCAATTTCAGCGACCATCAAAACCCGGCACGGTCGGTCTGCCGATTTTCGGCGTGGAAATCAAACTCGTTGACGAAAACGACGAAAATGTCGAAACGGGCGAACGCGGCGAGATTGTCATTCGCGGCTCGAACGTGATGAAGGGTTATTATAAACGCCCGAAAGAAACTGCCGAAGCATTTAAAAACGGTTGGTTTCACACGGGCGATGTCGGCGTTTTCGATGATGAAGGTTATCTCGCAATTGTTGACCGCAAAAAAGATATGATCTTGCGCGGCGGTTACAACATCTATCCGCGCGAACTCGAAGAAGTAATTATGACGCATCCGGCGGTTTCGCTCGTTGCCGTGATCGCCGTTGCCGACGACAAAATGGGCGAAGAAGTAAAAGCCTTCGTCGTCAAAAAACAAACCGCGAATCTAACGGAAGAAGAGTTTATCAATTGGTGCAAAACGCAGTTTGCCAACTACAAATATCCGCGCCAAGTCGAATTCCGCGAACAACTTCCCATCGGCGGTACAGGTAAAATTCTCAAACGCGCTCTAAAAGAAGAAATCGGGAAATAATTTTCAGACACGAATCAAACGCAAAAAAATAAAAAGCCGGTAAAAGTTATCGGTCTGTTTTCTGATTTTATTCGCGCATTCCTGCTTCTATTCGCGGAAAAATTTCTTTTGATCGTGCCGATTCAGTTCCAAAACTTCAAACTTTGCCAGATTTCCGGCAGAGATTTTTTCGTTTTGCGGCAGACGATAATTTTATATTTTTCGTAACTCGGCGAAAGCGGATGATTTATTTCCGTTTTTTCTTCGACCGATTGACAGTATTTTTCCGCATTTTCTTTTGACGCACCGAGCAGAATTAGAATTTCGCCCGTGTATTCGCGCGATCCCCAAAGAAAATAACTCTGGTGCGGACTGATTGATTTCGGCAGATTATATTTCGCGCCGTAAAAATCTATCGCGCCCGCTTCTCCGTAATTAGAAGCGAAGATTCCGGCTTTTTCGCGCTCGTCGGGTGGCAGAGAGTTATAAACTCCGGCAGTTTTTTCGGCTAATTCCTGCCATCCGAATTGGTCGGAGAAAATCTGCTGAACCGGCGCATCTTGCGAAACTTCGGATTTCGGCGGCGTAAAACCGATTGTTTCTTGGTAATTTATCAAAGTTTCAATCGGCAAAATCGGCATCACGACGGGCGCAATAAAAATCATCGGCACGAAAATCAAAATCGGCAAAACGTATTTTATAAAACTCAAAGCGCGAATTTTTTCTATTAATTGTTCAAAGAAAACCGCGCCGGCGGCGAAAAGCATCGGGTAGATAGGCGCGAGATAATAATCTTTCGCTTTCAGATAAATCATCAGCGCGAGCAGAACGAGATAACAAATGCCGAGAAAGCGAAATCTTTTGCCGTTTTTATCGCCGAGAAAAAACCAGATTCCTGCGAGCCAAACCGGAAGTGCAGACGGATTCATTCCCGTAATCTGCGAAACAAAAAACTGAACCGGCGACATTTCGACGTTTTTTCCGGTCGTCTGCACGTTTCTAAGAAGTTCGAGCGTGGCAAAATCATTCTGAAATTGCCAGATGATATTCGGCAAAAAAATCAGAAATGCGATCAAGCCGCCGAGCCAGAAATATTTGCCAAAAAAAACTTTTCGTGCCGAAGTTAAAAGTAAACCGGCGACGATTGCAAAACCGAAAAACAGCATCGAATGCTTATTCATCAAACCGATTCCGGCGAAAAGTCCGAACGGCAACCAGTATGTTGATGAATGATGAACGATGAATGATAAATGTTTAGTTTCGGTGACGTTCGGATCTTCCTCCGAATCAATCGTTCCGCGCTCATCATTCATACTTTCCTTAATCGCTTTGACGGCGAAATAAACGCAGAGCATCCAGAAAACGGGTTCGAGCGGATTCATCGAAAAAAGATCGTCAATCGCCAGAAAAATCGGCGCACATAAAACACATAAACACGCGAGAAAAGCTGCGAATCTTTTGCCGCCCAATTCTTTAACCAAAACAGCCGTCAGAAAAATTTTGAATGCGCCCGCGACTGCCGGAAAAAAACGTAGAGCGAAAAGCGAATCGCCGAACAATGTGCGTGTAACTTTTGCCAGAAACGGCGCGAGCGGCGCGTGATCGGGATAGCCGAACGCGAGATGTTCGCCGCACGCGATGAAATAAAGTTCGTCGCGGAAAAACCCGTAATTCGAGTTAAAAATAAAATGCAGGAGAAGTTTGAAAACAGCGAAATACGCGCCGATGGCAAGCGGAGAAACCCAGATATTTTGCTCCGTAAAATCTTTATTTAGACGGCTCATAAAAAAATTTGATTTTGATTATTGCTGAAAAATTATAATTTGAAAAACTAATTTTTAAGACGATTTTCGATTTCAATTAATTTCTCGATAAAAACTCTGCGCTTATTTTCAGCAAACGAATTTCCCGTCTGAATTGTTCGGAAAAGTTCCCACGAATCTTCGCTGACGAGCCGCGCGGCGCGCATCAATTCTTCATAAGAAACAGTTGCCAGATCGGAATTTGCGATATGCAGTTCGTCGAGCGCGCGGGCGACAAAATGCGTCAGAGCCTGAACGTGCGCCATTTCGCGGTCGTGTTCTTCAGGCGATTTTTCCAGAACTTCGAGCTTTAAATCTTCAGAAAAAAAAGTTTTAATTTTGCCGCTGTTTTCAGTTCGCACCGGACAAAATGCGATACGAAGATTTTCGATTCCTTCGCGTCCGCTCTGCGGTCCGAACAGCGGATGAGTGCCGATGATTTCAATCTTTTCCGGCAAAATTTCGCGCATCATTTCGAGCGGTTTTACTTTTACCGAACAGACATCGAAACACATCGCGCTTTCCTGTAAAAACGGTGCGGCGCGGCGCAAAACCGTTTCAAACGCGCCGAGCGGAATAGCGAATACGACGATTTCCTTATTTGCCGTATTTTCAAAATCAGTCCAATTTACGCTGATTTTTTCAGCTTCGATTTTAAGATCGGCATTGTCATAGACGGACACATTAAAAAAAGGCGCGAGATGACGCGCCATAAATTGTCCGAATTGTCCGAATCCGATGATTCCGATTTCAGCCATTAATAATCCGAATTATTATTTTCTACCGTTTTATTCGCGGAGTTTTCCATTCTCACTTTGATAATCCGGCGGCGGTCAACTTCTTGGATATGAAAAATGTGTCCGTTAAATTTTACGCTTTCGCCTTCGTTTAAAATTTCACCGGATTCGCTCATCAAAAATCCGGCGACGGTCGTGTAACTTTCGGAAACAGGCAGATTCAAATCGAGTCTTTTATTAACATCTCTAATGGCTAAACCGCCGTCGAGAATGAAACTGCCGTCGGTTTGCTCATAAATTTGGTCGCTCTCGTCTTCGTCGTGTTCGTCGGAAATATCGCCGACGATTTCTTCCAAAAGGTCTTCGAGCGTGATAATTCCTTCGATGCCGCCGTGTTCGTCAACGACGAAACCGAAGTGAAATTTTTCGTTCTGCATCTGGCGCAAAACGTCTTCGAGACGCGCCGTGTCAACGACGTAATACGGTTTTTTCAAAACTCTGTCAAGTTTGAACATTCGCGGTTTGACGAGCAGATACTGCATTACGTCTTTGCCGTGCAAAACGCCCCGCATATCGTCGAGCGAATCGCCGTAAACCGGCAGACGCGAATAACCGTGTTCGCGGAATGCTTTGGCGATCTGATCGAGCGTCGAACTTGCCGGAATTGCCACGATTTCCGTGCGCGGAATCATCGCTTCACGAACGGTCGTCTCGGAAAATTCAAAAACCTGATTTATCAAACGGCGTTCTTCTTCGTTCAAATGTCCGCTTTCCTGCGAAAGTTTGACGAGTTGGCGAATTTCTTCTTCCGTATAGATCGAAGCGTGATCGAGCGAAGAAGTCAGACCTAAAAGTTTGCCGAGTGCGCCGCCCGCTTTGTTTAAAACCCAGAGAATCGGCGAAAAAACTTTGGCGAAAATTTCGAGCGGACGCGCCGCAAACAGCGCAAAGGTTTCGGATTTTTCGAGCGCGAACATCTTCGGCACGAGTTCGCCCAAAACGACATGAAAAAATGTTACGATGCTGAATGAAATAACGATTGCAACGATGTGTGCAATGTATCCGGCAGTGCCTTCGGTCGCAATGCGTTCGGCAAAAGGTTCTAAAATTCTGGCAATCGTCGGTTCACCGACCCAACCGAGCGCGAGCGATGCGAGCGTTACGCCGAGTTGAACGGCGGAGATAAATCTCGTCGGATTATCGAGCAGACGCAGTGCGGCTTTCGCGCCGCCGTTGCCTTCTTCGGCACGCGCTTCGACGCGCGTCCGGCGCACGGAAACGAGCGCAAATTCCGACGCGACGAAAAAAGCGTTGAGTCCGACGATGACAAAAATAAATAAAAAATCGAAAACCGCTTCGCTCAATGTCAGTGAGGCAGCGGCGTGAGTTGCGTCTTGAAAAAAAAGTAAGAAACTACCGGCAGGATCGTCCATTTTTAGATTCGGGATTTAAGATTTAGGATTTCAGATCAAATCCTCGTGATAAAAAACTCCTTAAAATAATTTTCGCAACTGATGCGTTTACAAGTTTCAAATTATAGCACAAACCTTTTCGTCAAAATCAAACAAAAATCCGCATTAAAAATTTTCCATTTGGTAAACGTCAATCAATTCCTGAATCAGCATCCGGCACGAACCGCAACCGCCGCCCGCGCTGCAAATATCCGTAACTTCTTCGACCGATTCGATTCGATTTGTTTCGATAACGCTTTCAATCTCGGTTTCCGATACGCCGAAACAAGTGCAAATCAAGACTTTCTCGCCCGTAAATTCTTCGATCTGTGATGAGCGAAAATCACTTAACGCCGCGTGAAGCGCGTCAAAACAAATTTCGGCGCAATGATTTCTGGCAGCGGGAAATTTTTCCAGTTCATTTTCGATTTCAATTTTCAGTTCATCGTTTTCAAGTCCGTGAAGTTCGGTGAGTTTCTTTCCGTTAATTTTTTCAGCCAAAACTTCCGCCGCCGCAATGGTAAAACCGCAGCCGTTCGATTTATATTTTGCGTCATTGATTTTTTTTGTTTCCGAATCGATTTCCAGAAAAAATCTGATAAACGTGCCGCAGATAAAACTCGCGCCCGTGCCGACCGCATTTGTTCTTTCGGTTTTTCCATTTCGCTTCGGCGCATAAAATCGTTCGCTGACTTTTTCAGGATAAAAACTCACTTTTTCTAATGGTAAATGGTAAATGGTAAATGGTAAATGGCGATTAGCTTTTGTCAGTTGTTTTGGAAAAAATTAATTATCTGATTTGAATGTTTCAATTTGTATTTACTATTTACCATTTACCATTTACCATTGAAGAACATTTATCATTAATGAAAACTTTTTTACTTTTCACTTTTGCCTTTTTAATTGTTTCGGCGTGTCGTCCCGCCGCCGTGCCGGTTTCGGTGTCAAACAAACCCGTTTCGATCAATAATATTCCGCAGACGAATGTGCCGATGCCGCCGCTGGCAAATGTCGAAAGTCTCGGTTGGCAGATATTCGACGGACAGACGCTCGCCGTCGGTGACACTCAAAAAATGGGCGATCTGAAAGGCAAAGTTGTCGTTTTAGATTTTTGGGCGACATATTGTCCGCCGTGTCTCGAAGAAATTCCCGATCTCGTCAAACTGCAAAATGAAAATCAGGATTTGCGGATCATCGGTCTGCACGTCGGCGGCGACGAAGACAAGCCGAAAGTTCCCGCCTTTGTCGAAAAACTGAAATTCAATTATCCGCTCGCGTTTCCGCAGGACGATCTGCAAAATATTCTTTTGCAAAATGACAGCGCGATTCCGCAGACATTTATTTTCAACCGCGACGGAAAACTCGTCGAAAAATTTATCGGCTACGATGCAAATGTCAAAAATAAAATGGAAATGGCGGTGATCGAATCGCTCAATAACGCTAAATAAAACAAGAAAATCCAAACGCACAAACATTAAAAATATCATTGCTTTTTAATTCCTGAACATTTCAATAATCCGATGAATAAAGAAAACGCAAATTATCCGCCGCTGCCTCTGACAGATTGGCAGGAAACGAACGACACGGTTCATCTGTGGACGCAGATCGTCGGGAAAATCCGCTTGGTGCAAACGCCTCTGACAAATCAATGGTGGAATGTTCCGCTCTATGTTACGCCGCGCGGTCTGACGACTTCGGCGATGCCGTATGAAGACAAATCTTTTACGATTGATTTCGATTTTTTAAGTCACAAACTCATCGTGCAGACAAATTTTAACGACGGTTTTTCGTTCGGTTTAGAACCGATGACGGTCGCCGATTTTTACGAAAAACTGTTCGGCAAATTGAAGGAAATCGGCATCGAAGTAAAAATCAAAGCAATTCCCGACGAACTCGAAAAGCCGATCCCGTTTGCTGAAGACCGCGAGCATAAATCTTACGACAAAGCCGCAGTCGAAAAATTCTTCCGCGTTTTGACGAGCATTGACCGCGTTTTCAAAGAATTTCGCGCACGTTTTTCGGGCAAATGTTCGCCCGTTCATTTTTTCTGGGGAAGTTTCGATCTCGCCGTCACACGCTTTAACGGCAAAGATGCGCCGCCGCGCGAAAACGCCGATAAGATCACGCGCATCGCCTACGATCAGGAAGTCATCAGCCACGGTTTCTGGACGGGAAACGGTTTCGGCGAACCGGCTTTTTACGCCTACGCCGCGCCTGAACCGGAAGATTTCGGCGAACAAAAAGTCAAACCCGACGCGGCATTTTATTCCAAAGAAATGAGCGAATTTTTCCTGAAATACGAAGACGTTCGCAACTCGGAAAATCCCGATCAAACGATTTTAGATTTTATGCAGACGACTTACGAAGCCGGCGCGAAATTAGCAAATTGGGACAGAGAGAAATTAGAAATTGATTGGGGAAAAGTTTTATAGATAAATTGAATTTGTGTTATTATTTTCCTGAAAATGAAAAACGGAAAGAACAAATCCGAAAGTAAAAACGGCTCACGCGATTACACACATCTGCCGCGTGCGCGTGATTTCAAATTGCCGGAAAAAATCTCGCCCGAATTAAAAGAATTAATGGAGGCAACGCGCGAAGCGATGGAGGCATTGCAGCTCGAAGAAGAAAAATATGGCAAAAAGCCCAATTTTTGACACATCTATTTTTTCGCCTTACAAAAAACAAATCGAAAAAGACATCGTATTTTCTCTGATGCCGTCAATCGTTTTATATGAACTGACCGCCACGAGCATTGATGAATCAACACTCAAAAAATACGAACAGTGGCGTAAACTTCTCACTAAAAACGAACGGCTTTTGACTCCGACAAACAATGATTGGTGGGAAACCGCTAAATCAATCCGCCGACTTTACATCAACAAAATCGCGCCCGTTACAAAACTCAAAACTCTGCAAAATGACGCTCTGATTGCTCGACTTGCCGTGAAAAATAGCGGTTTTGTCGTCACGATGGATGTTGACGATTTTGAAATTATCAAACGAGAAATGCCGAAATTAGAAGTCATTTCGGGAGATTATTTTTTTAGCTAAAATTTATGTTTGGAAACAGAGTCTTACTAAAATGGAAAGAACCTCGCTTTGCCGAAAAACATGTTTTTTCTCAATTAACTGCAAAAGATTATTTTACGATTTTCGGAAAATTTATCTGGAAATGGGTGTTCGGAACATTTCTTGTTTTTTCATTTCTTCGCTGGATTTCTCCAAGATCAGATTATTCGTTCTTCGATCCTGAAATGTTAGGCGTTATTGCCTTGATCGTTGTTTGCGTCACTTTCATCTGGCTTTTGCAGGTGTTGGGAAAAACATCTTCAAACCCGGAGATTCCTCTGCGCGAAAAAGATATTTTCGTTATTTCCGCAGAAGGTGGATTTAACTTAAAATACAAAGATATTCAAAGTTGCAGTATCGGAAAAATTAACTTTAATGAACAGGAATTTAATATTTTGGAAATCAAGCATTTTGACGGAAATGAATCCTTTCTCGAAATTGATCCAAAAATAAAATACGAGGAAGTCTTAAAAGTCCTGAATGGCAGAAATGTTCAAATAAAACCTTCGCTATTTAATCCGCTTTAATAATTTATGAGAGATATTCCCGTTGGCAACGGTTCTTTGCTGGTAACATTTGACGATAAATATCAGATTCGCGACGTTTATTTTCCGCACGTCGGGCAGGAAAATCATTCGGAAGGTTATCCGTTTCGATTCGGCGTTTGGGCGGACGGCGAATTTTCGTGGGTTTTTTCGGGCGATTGGACGCGCGAACTTTGCTATGTTTCTGAAACTCTGGTCACGAATGTTAAATTGACCAATGAAACTTTGGGCATTGAAATCGTTTCAAACGACACGGTGGCGAGTCACGAAAATATATTTCTGCGCCGCGTTCGTGTTTCAAATCTGATCGATAAAGAGCGCGAAATTCGCGTTTTTCTGCATCACGATTTTCGGATTTATGAAAACAAGGTCGGCGACACGGCGTTTTACGATCCCGAAAGTTTCGCGCTGATTCATTACAAAAAGCACAGATATTTTTTGATCAATACCGCGCCGCATTTCGACGCTTTTTCGACCGGACGCAAGGCGTTCCGCGATCAAGACGGAACTTGGCGCGATGCGGAAGACGGCAGTTTGAAAACCGGCGGCGCAATCACGGAAGGCTCGGTTGATTCGACGATTCAAATAAATTTTTTGCTCGACGCAAACGGCGAATACGAATTTTATTACTGGATTGCCGCCGCAACATCGCACGAAGAAGCGATGAAGTTAAATCTGTCCGTCATCAATCAAACGCCGGCGGAATACTTGGCTTACACGGAAAATTACTGGCGCGCGTGGGTTAATAAAAACGACGTTGATTTTGCCGATTTGTCGCCGGAAATCGTCGAGCAATATAAGCGTTCGCTTTTGATTGTCCGAACACAGACCGATAACGACGGCGCGATTTTGGCGGCAAACGATTCGGATGTCACCGAACGCGCAACCGACCATTACAGTTATCTCTGGACACGCGACGGCGCGTTTGTCGCCAACGCTTTAGACCTCGCGGGTTATCCGGCACTGACGCGCCCGTTCTTTGATTTCTGCAATAAAATCGCGCACAAAGACGGTTATTTTCTGCAGAAATATAATTCAGACGGAACGGTCGCGTCCGGTTGGCACGCGGCGTGGGACGTTAACGGAAAAAAACAGCTCGTGCCGATTCAGGAAGACGAAACTTCGCTCGTCATCTGGGCTTTGTGGGAACATTACGACAAATACCGTGACATCGAATTCGTTCACAAACTTTATCGAAATCTGATCGTCAAATGCGCGGATTTTATGGTCGGTTTTCGTCACGAAGATTTGAATCTGCCGTTTCCGAGTTGGAATCTCTGGGAAGACCGGCGCGGGATTCACACATTCACGGTCGCATCGGTCATCGGCGGACTTCGCGCGGCGGCAAATTTCGCACGCCTTTTTGCTGAAACCGACCGTGTTGAGATTTATGAAACCGCCGCTGACGAATATACGACGGCGATGCGCGAACATCTTTACAGCCGCGAGCGCGGGCGGTTTCTGCGTTCGATACAATTTCACGGCGACGATTATTACGAAGCTGATGCTGGCATTGACGCTTCGATGTTCGGAATTTTTTATTTCGGTGTTTTCGATATTGACGATGAAATGGTCAAAAACACGATGCGGGCAATCGAAAAACATCTCTGGGTAAAAGGCAAGATAGGCGGCATTGCGCGGTTTGAAAATGACGGTTATATGCGCGTTTCCGAAGATGTCACCGGAAATGCGTGGTTTATCTGCACACTCTGGCTCGCTGATTATCGTATCGCCGTCGCCAAGAAAAAAGCGCATCTCAAAGGTGTCATCGAGATTTTAGAATGGACGGTCAAAAACGCTCTGCCGTCCGGCGTTTTAGCCGAACAGGTTCACCCGACGACGGGCGAATCCGTTTCGGTTTCACCGCTCACATGGTCGCATTCGACATTTGTCGCAACCGTGCGAAACTATTTAAAGAAACTCAAGGAACTGAAATAAAAATCATGGAAAAATATCAAACAATCGGCTCTCGTTTTTTGGCTTTAATAATTGATTTTCTGATTATGCTTCCTCTTACTTTCCTGGCGGCTCTTTTTGCAAATGTCGGCGGTTCGTTAAAAGCTATGTTTGTGCTTAATGTTATAATAAGTTCCGTTCCATTAATTTATACAATTTTAATGCACAATTTTTACGGTCAAACGCTTGGCAAAATGGCGATGAAAGTAAAAGTTTTGGACGTTTCCGAACGTCCAATCACATTTATTCAAGCCGTAATCAGAAATCTGCCGCAAATGCTTCCGCTTTTTATAACTGCATCCACTTTGATTTCAGGAATGAATCCGTCCAATGACACAAGCGGAAGTGAATTTCTCAAAATCGCAACTACTTCCGCTTATTTCTTATACGGTATTTGGGGTATTTTTGACATCATTGTCTGTCTTTCTTCCGATACAAAACGTGCGCTTCACGATTTTATTGCCGGAACGGTAGTTGTGAAAACCAACGCAACAAATACTTCTATTAAGCCTGACACGAACCTTAATTTGGATTAACGACGATTGTTTTTGGTTACAAAATTATTTAAATCAAAAACAGCCGCCGTTTATAAATTTTCTAAAAGTAAAGTTAAAATAAATCTCAATGCCGAAAACTTGGACGGAAGCAAAACTTAAAAATTTCATCACGAGCGGAATCGAAGAATCTCTCACGCTCGAATATAAAGCCGCCGAAGCACTCGACCGAAGCGAATACAAAAAAAAGGAAATGACGAAAGATGTTTCGGCGATGGCAAATTCGGCGGGCGGAACTTTGATCTACGGCATTTCCGAATTTTCCGCTGAAAACCGGCGACATTTGCCCGAAAAAATCACGCCCGTTAATCGAAACGAATTTCCGCGCGAATGGGTCGAACAGATCATCAATGCGATTCGTCCGCGCATTGACGGCATCGTCATTTATTCGGTCAATCTGAGTTCGGGCGAAACGCACACGGCTTACATCATCGAAATTCCGCAGAGCAACACGGCGCATCAGGCATCGGATAATCGTTATTACAAACGCTTTAATTTCCAGAGTGTGCCGATGGAAGATTACGAAGTCCGCGACGTGATTTTCCGCGAACAAACGCCGGATATTATCTTGAGTTTTTTGATCGAGATAACTGATGAAAACGGTTGGAGTTTGACGGTCAAAGCGCGAAATCAAGGTTCGGCGTTTGCTCAATATGTCGCGTGTCTGTTGGACGCGCCAACCGTTATTTTGAGAGAAATAAAAAATAAAATGAGCCTGACCGACGGCGGAAAATATTATCGGCAGCGGCTTTTTAATCTCAATCAGGAATTCGGCGACGAAAATTTCAAGTCGAGTTTTCCGCTTTTGCGAAGTATGTCTATGAATTGGAAAATTCCCTTTCGTGAAGATTTTTCAAAAACGGAAGCGCGCAATCTCGAACTTCGCTGGAAACTTTACGCCGACAACGCTTTGCCGAAAGAAGGCAGAATTTTGATCGGCGAAATCGAAACCGTAGATTTGAGAAGTAAAATTTTTAAAGAGTAATTTACCCGCAGAAAAACGCAGAAAATTAAAAAAGATTTTGCCCACGAATAACACGAATGAACACGAATAATTAAAAAGTTTTTTTGTTTTCTTTATTATTCGCGCCGATTCGTGTTATTCGCGGGCAAATTTCTTAAAATTTTTTTTAACTTTTTCGCACCATTCCGCGTTTTCTGCGGGCAAATAAAAAACCTTTCAATGATTGGAAAGTTTATTTAATAAGATGTAACATCTTTTTTTTACACGAAACATTTAGAATCAAACTATGCGACGAGCCAAAATTTTAGCAACACTCGGACCTTCTTCAAACACACAGGAAAAAATCGAACAACTGATCCAAGCCGGCGTTAATGCCGTCAGGATAAATATGTCGCACGGCACGCAGGATGAACACGCCGCGACGATCAAAGCGGCGCGTGATGCGGCGGAAAAATTAAATACGCCGCTGGCGATTTTGGTTGATCTTTCGGGACCGAAAATCCGCACGCGTTCGCTCGAAGAAAAAAAGCCCGTTCATCTTGAAACCGATGCGCTTTTTACTTTGACGACGCGCGATATTATCGGCAATGACACAGAAGTTTCGACGACATTTACCGAACTTCCCGAAGTTGTGCAGGTCGGCGCACCGATCCTGCTCGATGACGGCGCACTCGAATTAAAAGTCGAGGAAATAAACGGTAAAGATGTCGTCTGCCGCATCATTTCCGGCGGACTTTTGTATGAAAGTAAAGGAATTAATCTGCCGAATACGCCGCTTCCGATTCCGTCTCTGACGGACAAAGACCGCGTTGATCTCGATTTTGCGATGGCGCAGGATGCCGATTACATCGCGCTGTCGTTTGTGCGAAAAGCCGAAGACTGCACGGAAGTCAAAAACATCATTAAGAGTTTAAATAAACGTAAATTCGGTCGCGCTCTGCTCGTGGCGAAAATCGAAAAAGCCGAAGCGATTACGAATTTGGACGAAATCATCAAAGCGACCGACGGTTTGATGGTCGCACGCGGTGATCTCGGCGTGGAAACGAGCGTCGAATTAGTTCCCGTCTATCAGAAACGCATTATCGCGGGCGCGATTGCCAACGACAAATTCGTCATCACGGCGACGCAGATGCTGCAATCAATGATTGACAATCCGCGCCCGACACGCGCCGAAGCATCCGATGTCGCCAACGCCGTCTGGGACGGAAGCGACGCGGTGATGCTTTCCGCCGAAACCGCCGCCGGAAAATTTCCCGTCCAAGCCGTTCGCACGATGGCGAAAATAATCGATTCGGCGGAAACTTTGAAGGCTTCGCAACTCAGAAAACCGATCAAATTTTCGCAGGAAGAATCGGGCAGAACTTCGCAGGCACTTTGCAAAGCCGCCGCGTATTGCGCCAAAGAAAAGCAAACCAACAAAATCGCCGTGTTCACCGAATCGGGATTGATGGCGCGAAGGCTTTCGGCGTTTCGCTCGGGCTTGCAGACATTTGCGCTGACGACTTCCAAAGACGCAAAAAATCAACTTGCATTGATCTGGGGCGTTCATCCGTTTTACCGGAAATTTCCAGACTCGACCGAAAAAATGTTAAAAGCCGGCGAAAAAACTCTGCTTGAAAACGGCGCGGTCGAAGAAGGCGAATCAATGGTGATGATGGCTGGACGACTTTCCGGTTTAGGACTTTCGAGTTCGGTCGTCGTCTGGACAATCGGCGAAGACGTGCCGCGCAGATAATAAGGAATTTGATAATCTCAAAGGCGCGAAACTGCCGCGAAACCCGGTAAAACCGGTAATATAATGTCGGCAAGAAAGTAGTTGTCTCACTCTATTACTGATAAATAACGAAACTTTCTGCTCCGAAAACGAATATCGGTAATGTCGCCAATGATTATTTTCGTCGGCACACATTATTGATTATGCACATCTGTCAACAAATTCGGCGCGGCAGTATTGACTTTCGAATCGGTCGTTTTCCGCTTAAATCGTCTGCATCAAATCGCTCTCAAGTTTTCTTCCCGCATCGAGCGCACTTTGCCGCGTCCGATCTTCGTTCCGCTTCTGCCTAATAATTTGGCGATCCGCCGCAGAACATTTAATTTAGACTTAACGCTTTGAATAAGTTCTGCCAGCAAACCGCTTGCGTTCCAGTCGAAATGCGTAAAATTCCGCGTTTTGTTATTGTATTTATTGATTGTTTATTTGAATATAGAAGTTTTTATTTGAGCATTATTTTACAAAGCATTTTTTATGAATCCTGAAAACATCAGAAATTTTTCGATCATCGCCCATATTGACCACGGCAAATCAACGCTTGCCGACCGCATTTTGCAATTGACCGGCGCGGTTGCCGACCGCGATATGGAAGCGCAGCTTTTGGATAATATGGATTTGGAACGCGAGCGCGGAATTACGATCAAATCACACGCAGTTCGGCTCGATTATACGGCGAAAGACGGTCAGCAATATGTTTTAAATTTAATTGACACGCCCGGACACGTTGATTTCTCATATGAAGTTTCGAGAAGTCTTTCGGCGTGTGAAGGCGCACTTTTAGTCGTTGACGCTTCACAAGGCGTTGAAGCGCAGACGCTCGCCAACACTTATCTGGCAATCGAAAATGATCTCGAACTTTTGCCCGTTCTCAACAAAATTGATCTGCCGTCCGCCGAACCCGACCGGATTAAAGAACAGATCGAAAACATCATCGGTCTGGACACGAGCGACGCGGCTCTGACGAGCGCGAAAACCGGACTCGGTGTTGACGAAGTTTTAGAACAAATTATTGCTAAAATTCCTGCGCCGAAAGGCGATCAAAATGCACCGCTCAAAGCTCTGATTTTCGACAGTTGGTATGACAGTTATCGCGGCGTGATCGTTCTGTTCCGCATCATCGAAGGCACGATCAAAAAAGGCACGAAGATCAAATTTTTCAACACCGGACGCGATTATCTCGTCGAAACGCTCGGCGTAAATCGTCCGCGACCGACACCGATCAATGAATTGAGCGTCGGCGAAGTCGGCTTTCTGACCGCTTCGATCAAAACCGTCGCCGACGTGCAGATCGGCGATACGATCACCGAATCGGCGCGTCCGGTTGACACGCCGTTTCCCGGTTTTCAGGAAGTCAAACCGATGGTTTTCGCCGGACTTTATCCGACCGATTCGGCGCAGTATGAAGACCTGCGCGACGCGATGGATAAACTTCGTCTGAACGACGCTTCTTTCTTTTACGAACCCGAAAGTTCGACTGCGCTCGGATTCGGTTTCCGCTGCGGATTTCTCGGACTTCTGCATATGGAAATTATTCAGGAACGTCTGGAGCGCGAATTTAATCTCGATCTCATCACGACCGCGCCCGGCGTTCGTTACCGCGTGACAACCACAAACGGCGTTGTCACCGAAGTCGATTCGCCGTCGAAAATGCCCGACACGGGACGCATTGATAAAATCGAAGAACCGTTTATCGAAGCGACGATTTTGACCAACGATGCGTATCTCGGCGGAATTTTGCCGCTTTTGGAAGAAAAACGCGGCGTGCAGAAAAAGTTTGAATTCGTCACCTCGAATCGCGTGATGCTCGTTTACGAATTGCCGCTCAACGAAATCGTTCTGGATTTTTACGACCGTCTGAAATCTGTTTCCAAAGGTTACGCGTCGCTCGATTATCATTTTTCCGATTACAAGGAAAGCAATCTCGTCAAACTCGACGTTCTCGTCTCCGGCGAGCCGGTTGATGCTCTTTCACTCGTTTTGCACCGTACCACCGCCGAAGCCAAAGGCAAACTGATCGCCGCCAAAATGAAGGAATTGATTCCGCGCCAGATGTTCGAAGTCCCGATTCAGGCGGCAATCGGCAGTAAAATAATCGCCCGCGAAACCGTCAAAGCAATGGGCAAAAACGTCACCGCCAAATGCTACGGCGGTGACATTTCCAGAAAAAGAAAACTGCTCGAAAAACAAAAAGAAGGCAAAAAACGAATGAAAAAAGTCGGCAGAGTAGAAATCCCGCAGGAAGCATTTCTCGCGGTTTTGAGAGTTAATGAAAGTTAAAAGCTATCAAATTATTTTGGACACGAATGTTTTGCTTTCTGCTGTGCGTTCACAATTCGGTGCATCTTTTCGGCTTTTATCTCTGATTGAAGATTCGCGCTTTCGGATAAATCTTTCCGTCGCACTCATTTTGGAATACGAAGACGTTTTGAAACGTCCCGAACTCAACCCGAATTTAACCGATCAGGAAACTGATAACATTCTCGATTTCTTGTGTCAAAATGCCAATTTACGCAAGATTTTTTATCTCTGGCGACCGACGTTGCGCGATCCGAAAGATGATTTCGTTTTAGAATTAGCGGTGGAAAGCGATTGTGATTACATCGTAACATTCAACACAAAAGATTTTGCCGAAGCTGAAAAATTCGGCATCAAAGCGATTAAACCGAGCGAATTTTTACAGGTTATAGGAGAAATAAAATGAGTGTTATCGAAAACGTAGCTGTTCCCGAATCTTTACTAAAACAAGTCCGCGAACTTTCTGAAAAAGAAGGCATCACGGTTGACCAATTCGTTTCATCGGCAATCGCCGAAAAAGCATCGGCTTGGACAACAGTTGAATATCTCAAAGAAAGAGCAAAGCGCGGAAGCCGTGAAAAATTTTTGCAAGCCTTAAGCAAAGTTCCAAAAACCGAACCTGACGAAGACGATAAAATTAATTAAAGGTCGGTCGTGTAGAAATCCCGCAGGAAGCATTTCTCGCGGTTTTGAGGGTTAATGAAAGTCAACTCTTAAATTTCTTATATGTCTATTGATAAAAAAATCTTACAACGGCTTTCTGAACTTATATCAAAAGGTGAAGAAGTTATAAATACTTCAGGAGGAACAAGAATGGGGAGTAATTTGGTTCAGTCCGAACTTTCTGTTCAATGGAGAGTCAATTGTTTGAATATAATTGAACGTGTTTTTGGTGTTAATAGTCAACATTTCAAAATGCTAGAAGTTTTTTCAGATTATAGTTCTATAAGAATAGTGAAAAATTCTGTTGCTGTTATAAGGGCAGCAAAAGATGATTACGAAAACGGTTATCTTTTCAACACACGCACTTTAATTGAAGCAGAAGTTTTCGACGAGTTTCTCGAACAAGCCGAAGAACTTTTCAAAAAAGGATATTATCAACCAGCCGCCGTGATTGCGGGTTGTGTTTTAGAAGACGGTTTAAGAAAACTTTGCGATAGAAATTCAATCGCTTTACCTGCCAAAGCAACGATTGATCCTATGAATGTCGAACTCGCCAAAGCCGGAATTTATACATAACTCGTGCAAAAGAAAATTACTCATTTAGCAGATTTAAGAAACAAAACCGCACACGGAAACTGGGATGAATTTACCGAAAAAAATGTTGAAGATATGATCCGTGATGTGCGAAGATTTATGGAAGATTATTTTAGTTGGATTTCAAAAGATTTAGTGAGATAAATATGAAAAATATAATCACTTCCCTGTTTCTCTTTTCGGCAATGTGCGTTTCCGTTTTTGCTCAATCGCGGATTCCCGAATTTGATAAAGCGCAACATATTAAAATGCTCGAATCAACGCGCAAAGATGTTAAAAAACTCTTGAAGAACTTTGAATCTGATGATGACGACGCAGAATATTTCTCTACTAAAAATGCTGAAATCAAAATTTCTTACACGACGGGCGAATGTGCCGACGAGGACAATGATGAAAGATGGAATGTTGCCGAAGGAAAAGTTAAATTCATAAAAATTTCTCTCGAAAAACCGATCAAGCTCGAAAAAATCGAATTCGATTATTCGATTTTTCAAAAAGAAACAAAATTCGATATAGAAGATCAGTTTATTTACCGCAATAAAACTTCAGGCATTGCATTTGAAGTTGACGAAAACAAGGTCGAAACAATTTTTCTTTTTCCGCCTCTTAACAGTTATCCGCTAGTTTGTAACAACAAAATCGGAAAAGAATTTTATACAAGTGAAAGCTGGTCGGACGATTCGGAATTACGAAACAGCAACATTCCAGTTTGCACAAACCATCCGCCGAAAGTGGACGAACTGATTTTGAGCGCAACCGAAATAATAATCGCCTGCGACCGCAAAAGTTGTTTTGACAGCAACAGAAGAGAAATTTCCATAATAACTGCGGCGAGCGATCCTGAAAACGATCCTTTAGTATATAACTACGCGATTTCGG
Organism: Pyrinomonadaceae bacterium; assembly: GCA_965217985.1. Lineage (GTDB taxonomy): Bacteria > Acidobacteriota > Blastocatellia > Pyrinomonadales > Pyrinomonadaceae > DATHTS01. The sequence continues at coordinate 1,078,294 of CBDCJY010000009.1, read as the reverse complement.
GCGGAAAAATCGTTGGAAAAGGCGCAAAGGTAGTTTGGGATTTATCAGGCGTTTCGCCCGGAACTTACACGATTACTGCCGGAGTTGACGACGGTTGCGGTATCTGCGGTGAAACGAAAACGCAGAGTGTCGTTATCAAATAACATTTTGATTATCGGCAAATTTCATTTAACTAATCCGAGTTGACGTTTGTAAAACACGGATTATTTTTCCGCGAAACACGCGAAAGTCACGAAAAATGGTGAAATAATCAAAGGTTTTTGTCTTAATTTTTAGTTTTTTTTCTTGTGTTTCGCGGGCGTATTTCTTTAATAAAAGTTATAATCGGCAAATTTCGCTGATCTTTAATCCATTGATTTAATTATTTACGCTTATTTGTATTTTGATTTCCGAACCAATTGAGCGCGAGTTTAATGAGCGGATCATTGTCGTAACTAAGGGGTTCTTTCTCGCTTTGAAATACTTCGTCAGGTTCGATTCCCGAAAAATACTTGATGCCGTTTTTATCAACGTCAACGCCGGTCGTCAAGACGATATTCGCGCCGTCGCTGAGCGGAAAACCTTCGTTTGAAGTCGAAACGCCGTAGGTGTGAACGCCGAAAAAGCGCGTGTTTCGTCTGCCGCGAAAAGCAATTGCGACACCTTCGCCGGAACTCGCCGTGCCTTTGTCAATCAAAACGGCGACGGGTAATTTTCGTCTGGTTTTATAAGCTGCGCCTTCGATTTTCGTAACGACTGTTTCCTTGCCGCCGGGTTCGATTAAGCCCGATTGACCGTTTTTATAAAAGAAAAATGTTTTGCCGCCATCGGCATCGAGCGCGTAACTAACATTGCCTTCGTCTAACAATGCGCCGATTCCGGCGAGCATCGGAAAGACATTTCCGCCCGTATTGCCGCGCAGATCAACGATCCAGCCGCAAACTTTCCGCTTATCTGTTTCCGCAATAAATTTATTCAGCGTAGTCGCAAAATCATCGCCTTTCTGCGGCGAATAAAGCGGCACGACGATTTGCCCGACCACGCAGTCTTTCAATTTATGAACAAAACCTTCGGGTTTTCTGCGAGAAATATACGGCGACAAAAAATCCCTTTTCGCCTTTGAAACTTCCTGTTTCGTTAAGTTTCGCCGCACGTTTTCATTATTCGTCAGTTCTTCGGTCAACTGTAAAAAACTGTGTTGATCGCCGATTAAACTCAGCGCAAACCGAATTGCGTCCCAAGTGTCAATCGTCTCCTGCGCGTTCGACGCTTTTTCAAATGTCTTTCGGCGCACTTCCAGCCAATTGACTTCTTTTTTAAGCAACGCGTTTTTCTCCATAATACCGAGCGTGTATGTCAGATAAGTTTCAGCTTCGGCTGAAATTTTTTTACCCGTCTGTGCATTTGCCGAAATCAAATTAACCGTTAAAAGAATTATAAATAGTGCCGAGATTATAAAGTTTCTATTTGTTATTTTCATAAATACTATTTGTCCGTTTTAGGACAGAAAAAATATAACGCGGAGTTTGCGGCTAAAGTTTCCAAAAAGAAAAAGACGGAAATTTCCCGCCTCTATTAAATTTAAATTTGGATAAAATAAATGAAGTTCGCAACCGCTTTCGGATTTGTCACCTTGAAATTTTCTTATTCACTGTCGGTCGGTTCCCAAAGTTGAATTTTGTTTCCTTCGATGTCAACAATGTGAATGAATTTACCGTAATCATAAGTTTCGATTTTATCTACAATCGTTACGCCTTCTTTTGTCAGTTGCCCGACGAGAGTTTCTAAATCGTCAACTCTGTAATTAATCATAAAGTCTTTCGTCGAAGGTTCAAAGTATTGTGTATTTTCGGGAAACGTATTCCACGCCGTCGAACCTGTTTTGTCTGCGTTTTCGGCATCGCGCCACTCGAAATTTGCGCCGTAAACTCCAGCGTCCATTCCGAGATGAGTTTTATACCATTCGTTTACTGATTTCGGGTCCCGGCACTTAAAAAAAACGCCGCCGATACCTGTTATTTTTGCCATAATTGTCTCCTAAACTTTTTTCATTTTCTTAATCGGAAAAGCCAATTCCAGATCGAAGTGTCTCCAGTCCAAGGCTTTTTCCTTATTCAAAAAAATCTCCAATGCCGGTGCGTGATCCGGTTCATAATTGCTTTTGACGAGCCAGCCGCGAAACAGATAATCCCAAGCCGTCGCCACCAATCTGATGTCGCCGCTCACCCGCGTTACGCCGTATGTTTTCGCCGGAATGCTCATTTTGGAAATCCCGTCCGCACGGTTAAACGGAACGTCCGACGCGAAACATACTTCATAACGATAGAGATGTTTCGGCGTAACCGCCGGATCGTCAATTGACATTCCGAACAGAGTTCCTTGGTCGTAAATGTTTTCCGCCTTCAGCCACTCGATCATTTTTTCAAATGCTCTGAGAACCGCGTCGCCTTCAAAAGAATTAGAAACTCGAATATAAGCGGCATTGCGGGCGGGAAATTTCCTGATTTCCACGGGAAAAGAGGCTTTTTTCTCTTCCTCGGTCAAAGGAAGAATATACTCGTCTTTTAGAAATAATTCTTTGCAAATCTTGCTGTTTTCAAATTTTTCCGACTTTCGGTATCGGCTGGGAGACGTGTCGAATGCCTGACGAAACGATCTCGAAAAAGCAGCGGATGAGGAAAATCCGCATTCCAAAGCTATTTCCGTCGCGCTTTGCCGGGTTTTCGTTAAAAGACGTGCCGCTTTTTCCAGTCGCAGACGATTCGTAAAATCATTTAAAGTTTCGCCGGTCATCGCTCCGAAAATGCGGTGAAAATGATATTCCGAAAAACACGCGATTTTCGCTAAATCTTTGAGCTTTAGAGACTTACCAAGATTGCCCCGCAGATAATCAATAACCCGGTCAATTCTCTTCGTATATTCGTGAGCGGCGTTACTCAATCATTTCCTCTTATGTTTTAACCTGAAAACTTTTCGTTGTTTTTTGTTATTAACTTTGTGTCCCTGTTATATAAATATGAATTGATGCCTAATAATTTGGCAGTTTCGATATTTTCCAGTCGGTCGTCGTAAAATATTATATCGCCTGGATTTTCGTTCAAATCATCGATTATATAACGGTAATACCGAACATCCGGTTTTTTAAAACCGATAAGATTTGAAGAATATATTTTATCAAAAACCGACTCGAAATCCATTTCTTTTTTCATATATTCGAGTCTGTATTTTTCCTGATTTGTCGCTAAAACACATTTTATCTCGTTTCCCCGAAATTCCCTGATATTTTCGATCAAGTCGGCATTTATATTATGTTCGGCTCTAAACCAATAATCCAGAAATTCATCAACTGATTTCGACCAGTTCCATTTTTCAAGCCAAGGTTTTATCGTAATTTTCAAATCGGCTTTTCCAACTAAACAATCCTGAAAATCGGTCTTGAAGAAATCATCTAATTCGGCAGTATTTATACTAAATTCTTTCGCATATTTATAACTAAACATTTGACTTAGAATTACAACGCCGTCTGCGTCAAACATATAGATTTTATTTGTCATCAGATAAGATTTTGTGCCGAAGTCAAAATTATAAGCTATTTATTTAGTCTCCAAAACTAAATTCCGATTCATCGTTTGAGAATATCTTTATACGCTCGACGAAAGGCAAAAGTTTGCATATAGCGTAAAAGGATTTTTCTAATTTCTTTTGTTCAAGATAAATTGTTTACGAGATTGAAATAATTTGACGGCTGGAAAAAGTTTGGCTTCGATTTCGGACGCGGAAAACCGGAGTTTTCGTGGTCCAATTTCTCAGCGAAACTCTTGTCGCATTTCGTTTGTCGCGTCCGAAAAGCCGAAGCCGAAAGACCAAGACCAAGACCAGGACGGAAAACCGTGAACCAAGACAAAGACAAAGACAAATTTGAGCGAAAGGGCGGGACTCGAACCCGCAAAACATTCCACTTAAATTTACGGTTTCCCCGATATTGTTTGTGTCTTTCGACATGCGTTTTTCCAATTAGATTGGTTTGGACACGATTCCCGAAAGCTATTCCAACCGCTCGAAGAAAACTCACACCAAAACACCGTTGAAATCCACAACAAAGTCGTAAATTTCTTTGAGCGTTTTCGGCAGGAGAATCTTCAAGTCCGATGCTTCCTTGACGAGTTTTAATCGTCTGGTTTGAAGTGTGCCGCGTAGAGTTTCGTCGGTGTCACGCTTCTTTTTCTGCAATTCGTTGTAATCATTGAGCCGCATTTGAAAATCTTTTTCGGCTTCGATCTGCTGCGCGTTCAGTTCATTTTGCAGACGCGCTTTCAAAAAATTCAGCTTCTTTTCGAGCGTCCGTCGCGCATCGTGCAGAGCGTAAAACGCTTCCTGCGCTTCGGTCGGCGTATAAACCGAGGCGACTTCCGCGATGTGCGTTTTCGTGCCGCCTTGCCCCGAATTCAGTTCCTCGCGCTCGTAGCGAACGCCTTCAAAACTTTCCTGCGCGAGCTTGTCCAAAACGCCGTTCGGATGAACTTTTTTGCCCAGATGCGCGACCTGCGCTTCGAGCAGATAATACTCCGCACGTTCTTCCAGATTCCAAGTTTGCAGAACACTGTTTTCCGTCAAAACTTCTTTTTCGGGATAGACATCTTCCTCTTTATCAAACTCGTTAAATTTTTCACCCGCTTCGCTAAACTCTTTCACATCAACAGTTTTGAGATAATCAACAATCGCGTTTTTCGCCTTAATCGCTTCTATCAAATACGCCTTCAAACCGTAAAGCTGACCGTCTTTTTGACAGACTTCAACCAGATTTTCGATCTTTTTCGGCGCAACCAAAATCACTTTCTTGCCGTCAAGTTCGGTAGTTTTGATGTAACTGCCCGTCTGATTCAAAAGCCGCGACACCGAATCGGCAACATCGCCCGCCTTGCCCGCGACCGTATTCGCATCGCTCATCGAAAGCCCTTCGTCAGCAAAAAAGACGAGATGATGTCCAATAAATTTAGAGATTTTTTCGTTTAATTCAAGCATAGTTTCAAATGATTAAAATTTATAGTTTGGCATATTTCAACTCGTAAATTAATGCCAAACCCAAGCCGCCAAAATTGATTAAATGATGTTCATTTGCGTCTTCCCAATATTAAGTTTATAACTGTGTCCCCGATTTTGCCGAACCAGTGTTAATGACAGTTTATTATATTTTTGTCGTAAAATAATCCCAAGCTGTTTTGGCAATATCGGCGATTATTTTTTCGTTTGTTTCGGCGTTTTCTTTTGAATCGGTGATGAGAACACTAATGAAAAAATGCTGCCCGTTTGGTAAAAATACTATTCCAATATCGTTGACTGCGGCAGTTACTCCGGTGAGTTTATTTACTCCCGAAGTCCCTGTTTTGTGGGCGACAACGGTATTTTCGGGCAGTTGTCCTTTCAATCTGTTTTTACCTGTTTCGGTTTCCCGCATTATCTTCCAAATAAAGTCGTAGCTTTCGGGAGAAAGCAGTTTTCTACTGTTGTCATAAAAGGCTTCCAAAACTTCATTGGCGGCTTTTGGAGTCGTCCAATTTTGAAACTGTAAATTCCAATTCGTCTGCTGCTGTTCTTCATTAAATTTGACGGCAACATCCTTGAACTTATTTTTTACAAAGTAATTTTCAACCGTTTGAGTTCCTCCAAGCAATCGCAGCAAAACTTCGCACCCGACGTTATCGCTGTTTGAAACCGTATATTCTAAAATTTCCGCAATCGTCAGCGTTGTTCCGTCGGGATATTTGTCTTTGATCGGACTGTAAAGATCAAGCAAAACGTCTTTTTTCTCGATTTTAATTTTCTGGTCAAGCGAAAACTTACCCTGATCAATTTCAGACAGCATCGCTAATCCGATATGAAACTTAAAAACACTCTGCATCGGAAAATGTTTTTCGCCGTTTATCGAAACCACGTCTTTTCCGTTATCGCCGACAATCGAAACTCCGACTGTCGCTTTTTTAGCAGAGACAATCTGCTGTATTCGCTGCCGCAAAACATCGCTGCTCTGAGCAAATATTTGACAATTAACAAATAAAAATAAAATCGCGGCTAAGTAAAATAATTTAGTCATAAATCAATGGCGTTCGTGTCCGTTTTCCGGCAAATTGCCGTGATAAATCTCACTTCCCGTTGTCTTAAACTCCGCAGCCTTTTCCGCCATTCAGACAGGTAATGCCTTTTCGGCTTCGACGTTTTGTTCTTTCGCGTATTCGCGGACATCTTGGGTGATTTTCATCGAGCAGAAATGGATGAAAACTAAGAAGCTGTTTGAAAACTCGAAATAAAGGATGATTTGACTATCAGATAGTCAGTTTTGGAAAATTATTTTTGTGAAAAAATATCCGACTGATTTAACTGATAGTCAATGGAATCATATCAAAGAAATGTTTCCACAACCAAAACCAACCGGCAGACCGCGTGAAGTTGATTTCCGGGAAGTGGTCAATGCCATTTATTACTTGCTCTTTACGGGTTGTCAATGGCGGTTTATTCCGAACGATTATCCGCATTGGCGTTCGGTTTACGGGTATTTTCAAAAGTGGCGGAAAGACGGGACGTGGTATCGAATTCACGAAACTCTGCGCTCCCGGTTGCGAGAAAAAAAAGGACGGCACAAACATCCGACGGCAGGTTCGCTCGATTCACAATCAGTTAAAACAACCGCCGTGCCTTCTTCGCGCGGTTTTGATGCGGGCAAGAAGATAATGGGACGCAAACGCCATATTCTGGTTGATACAATGGGTTTGATGATTGCTTTGGTCGTCACGACCGCGTGTGTCCAGGACCGCGACGGATTGAAAAAACTGCTTCGCACATTCGGTGTCCATCGCAAGAAATTGCGAAAGATTTGGGTTGACGGCGGTTATCGCGGACAGGTGATCGAGTGGGTTAAGGCACGTTTTCGCTATTGTTTGGAAGTGGTTTTGCGCTCTGACGACATCAAAGGATTCGTCGTGTTGCCGCGCCGTTGGGTTGTTGAGCGAACATTTGCGTGGCTCAATAATCATCGCCGCTTGTCGAAAGATTACGAGCGATTCACCAAGACGAGCGAAACGATGATTCAAATCGCCATGATGCGTTTGATGCTTCGCCGATTAAAACCAAATTGAGTTTTCAAACAGCTTCTAAGGTATTTTACCACCATTCTTTCATCCACTCTAACGAAACTTCTTTGGCTTTTTCGTGATTGTCAACGACGACAATTAGTTGATTTGAATGATCACTGTATTGGGTTTTGATATTTATACCGGCATCCGCGAGTTTTCGACAAAACATTCCCAACTGTCCGGGAACATCCTGCCGCAGCTTTTGAATGATTACGTCGTTGATTTTTACACCCTTGATGCCGACTTCGCCCAGAACTTCTTTCGCCCGTTCCGGTTCTTCAACCAAAAAATGGGCGGTTGAAAATGCGCCGTTTTCAAAAACTCCGCCGCCTTCGAGACTGATTTTGTTTTTGCCCAATGTTTCGCCTAGAAGTGCCAGCGTGCCGATTTTGTTTTCCAGAATAATCTCTAAATCTTTCATATCTTTATTGATGAATCTCTTTGCTGTCGTCTGGTGCTTGCTCGCGTTCATTCATTCCGTAGTCGCGGCTGACTTCCGCGATTCTTAACCTGTAATCTTCAAAAATTGAGCGTCTGCCTTCTTTTTGAGCCGTCCGATGTGGTTCAAGGTTTCGCCATTCGGCAATGCTCGACTCATCTTTCCAAAAAGAAAGCGATAATATCTTTCTGGGATTGGTCAGACTCTGGAATCTTTCAATCGAAATAAAACCTTCGATTTTGCTTAATTCGGGTTTCAAACTTGCGGCAAGGTCGAGATATTCGTCCCGTTTTCCCTCTGCCGGAATCACTTCAAATATCACTGCAATCATCGTTTTTGACTTTTCCATTCAGCAACGATAACATAATGATTTCAGACACGCTTCATCTGAAACTGAACTATGAATGTAGAAGAAAATTTTGTTTCAACTGCGGGTTTAATTTGTGAGCCGACACGAGCCAAAATGCTTTGGAATCTGCTTGACGGGCGGGCTTACACGGCAACGGAGTTGGCGGTTACGGCTGATATTTCGGCGACTTCGGCGAGCAATCATTTAGCTAAACTGCTCGAAGCAAAGATCGTCAAGGTTGAAATTCAGGGACGACACAGATACTACTCTTTCGCAAACTCCGAAGTCGCGTATGTCGTTGAATCATTAGCAAATCTGGCGGATAAAAATTCGTTAATTGAAACCAAAACGGCAAATGTTTTCAGCGGTGTAAAATTTTGCCGAACGTGTTATGACCATCTGGCTGGATTTGTGGCTGTAAAACTTATTGACGGATTGGAGGAAAAAGAGTTTATCAACAAAACCGAAATGGCTTACGGCGTTACCGAAACCGGATGGAATTGGTTTGCTCAGTTAGAGATTTTTCAAGCTGATTTCACAAATAATCGCCGTCCTTTAACCCGCCAATGCCTCGATTGGAGCGAACGCTGTCCACATCTTGCGGGACAAATCGGAGCAGCATTTTTAGACAAAATGCTGCACAGAAAATGGTTTACAAAAGTCCAATTTTCCAGAGAATTAAACTTGACGGCAAAAGGTCGGCGGGAACTCCAAACATTGCTCGGTATTACACTTTAACCACTCAAAATCCCAAGACCTCTAATGCTCTTTCGCCCCATCAGGCACATTCCCGTGATAAATTTCGCTTCCCGTCGCAACAAATTCCTTCGCCTTTTCCGCCATTCCGACGACTAAGGCTTTTTCGGCTTCGACGTTTTGTTCTTTAGCAAATTCGCGGACATTCTGCTCAAACCGCTTTCGCCAAAGTTACTTATCATCAGCCAAAGATGCGCGAATATCGGACATTTTCAAAAACAAATGAAACTCGTTATGCGGTGAAGGCTCGAAGCCGAGTTTTTCGTAAAATGCTTTCGCTGGTTCGTCTTTGGCGTGGACGAGAAATGCCCGCAAACCGGCGATTTCCGAAGCGCGAACCGCCCGAAGCAAAGCGTCTTTCATCAATGCTTTGCCCAAACCTTTACCCTTTTCGTTTTTATCAATCGCCAGACGCGCCGGCAAAATTATCGGAATCGGATATTTGCCCAAACCTGCCGAAATTTCGGGCGTAGTTTCTGCAATCGAAACCGAGCCGAAAACCAATGTGTAATAACCGATTATTTGATTTTCTTCGTTCGCAATAACGTAAGTCCGCGCCGCATCCTTTTTCTGATTTTGCAAGGCATACTTTTTCAAATAGTCGTTCAAAGGCTCGACTTCACAATCAAATGAATTGCGGTCTTGGAGTTTGTCTAAAGGCTTTGTTTCCATCAAATATCTTCCGAAAAAAGTTTGCGGAGTGCGGGAATTGATTTCGGCTTTTCATCCAAAGCCGCCAAAAATTGTTCATATTTTTCACGGCTGATCGCAAAATTGGCATTATCCATTTCCAACGCTTCGGCGGCTTCGATAGCATTTTCCAAGACAAATTCGCTGATCGTTTTATTGCTCCGCAAGGCAACGCGGGCAATCAATTCTTTCTGCTTCGCCGTCGCCCGAATACTAAAACGAGTCTCCCGATTTTCTTTGGTTGTAATCATAATTCAAACTTCCTTTAATATAATTTGGACGCACATTGTCCACCCAATACATTGCCCGTAAAACATTCCAAAGTCAACAGTATTTATTCTACGAATTGGAAGGTTCTGCTTTAGCTGACGAAAAGCTAATCCCAACATTCGCAGGCTTTAGCCGAATTTATAAAATTGAAAATCCTTATTGCTTTAGCCGAATTTGTGCTGAAGCAATAAGGATTTTCTTCTTTTTATTTGGCTCAAGCCGAATCTCTTTCCATCAAAAATCCGTCAGCTAAAGCAGACGGCAATTCATATTTTTCCACACTCGACACTAATTTTTAATGATGATCCTTTAACCCTTTCTGTCATCTCGACCGCAAATCATAGTCTGCAAAGATTCCTTTTATATAAAATATTTGAGAAATATATCATTTATCTGATTGACAAATTTCTCATTTGGATTTTCAGCAATAACAGAATTTCTGTAAAGTCCGTAAAGCTCTAAAATTTTTTGCTTAGTTTTTTCATCAAATATTTCTAAGTTGAGCATTTGGGCTTTGTTAATATCATTTGGCTCAAACTTTTTTAAGCCGTTTCCATACTCACGTCTGTTGTCGTCAAAAACTTGTTTAGCAACATCAGTTAATAAGTAGGCAAACAAGAGATCAAAATCGAAACTTGAGAAAAGATTTGTTTGAGTTGGATAAACACAATGAAAATTCGTTAGATTTGCGATATTGGCTTCATTGCGTATAAATTTCAATCCGTTTCGATTAAACACGGAAACCCAAATTGGCGAAGGCGGTCTGTTTTCCAAAGAATACCAAGGCGAACGCTTTGAGGTTAAATATTTTTCGTTTATCCCTGCGTCAACGCCTTTTTTTAGATATTTTTCGATGTCTGTATTTAGTTCGCCAACAGCATTTAATAAAAAGACATCACGATCATTTTCGTTCAAAACTTGAAAATCTTCGCGTGTAAAAAATGATTTTTTGATGTCAACCGCTCTACAGATACACGGAAGCAAATAATTTTTGGAAATTGAAAAATCATCAGCTTTTGATTTGTTAAAAACAAAATATTCATTTGCTCCGGTGGCAATTCCACGAACTACTTTTCCAAAATTTGTGAATGGAACAAGATTTTTGAATTTCGTTGAATTTTGTTCTTGATAATACGCACGCCATTTAATTTCCGGGTTTAATTCGGAAAAATTAATCGCCTTGCTTGATTTGGCAAAACTTGGATAATCTGAAATTAATTGCTCGATTTTTTCTAAATCGCCGATTGAATGAACATTGCTGAATTGAACTTTTTCGGCTTGATTATCATTTGCACAAAAAATAATAGAAGCCGTTGTCAAAGCATCGTCAAAAACATTCTCCTCAAAATCAATCACAACAATATGACGTAAGGTTTTGCTTTTGATGAGGTAAGATTTTACCAATTTGCCATAATCTGAATTGAGAAATTCCGATGGCACAATGTATGCGGCACGTCCATTTTTATTGAGTTGGAAAATAGACTTTAAAAGAAATAAGGCATAAAGGTTCGTAAATCCCGTGAGTTTGCAGTTTAGTTTAGATTCGATTTCTTTAATAAAAACTTTATTATCGTAATCGTGAAATTTGAAATACGGCGGATTGCAGATTATTCCATCATATTTATTTTCCCAATCATTGAATAAATAATCCTCTAAAAGAATCGAAACATTCGGCTTACTCAAAAAAGAAGTTTTCGCTTCTTCGTAAATCTTGAAATCAACTTCAAAACCTTTGATATTTACATTTTTCTTGTTTGAAAGAATCGCTCTCGAAAAAATTCCGAGTCCAAAGGCAGGTTCAAGAACTGTTCTCAAATCAACATTTCCCAAAATCCATTTAGCCATTAAATTGGCAATCGGCATCGGCGTAAAAAACTGGGCAAATTTTTTACGATGTTCTATTGAAGTGAATTTGGAGTATTCGACTTCCAAAGAATCATCTGCAATTTGTTCTCTTACCAATGTTTGCATTAGAATTCCGCCTTTCCAATTCCTAAAATATTCCGCAAATTATCCACATCTAAAACGGCAGTTCCGCCTTTGAAAGTTACATAAAACAGCAAACGTCCTCTATCCATCTCTTTTCTGACACTCTTGTGTTCAGGTTCGACGACCTTTGAAGCAATTGGAGTTCCAACTTTTGAGTTAATTTTAATTGTGGTTTTGTTTTGATTTTTGGTATCAATTTCAACTGAGAAAATCACACCCTCATTATCAGCATTAGAAATAATTTCCAGTATTTGTTCAAAAGCAATTCCATAAACTTTATCGAAGAAAACTTGGAAGTAAAAATGAGGGACGTTAAAAGTTTCAATCCATTTATAGACAACTTTGATGTCTTCAACCTTCGGCGTAATTGAAAGATAATCTCTTTTCTGAATTTCTTTTATTGCATATTTTAGCTTTCTAAATAAGTTTTTTACTTCAATTAATCGCTCAGTCGAACTCCAACTCGGAACTCGAAAATCAGTTACAGAAAGAGTTTTCTCTGTAATGCCGTGCAAAACTTCTATGTAAATTTGTCTTGAAGGATGTTCTAAAACGTCTAAAAATTCGGAAAGTATAACTTCTTTGGTTTGAAGTGCAATTTGAGCAAATTTTGTTGTTCTAGCTTGCATTGCCATTTCGTATCGGTCAATTAAAAACGCACTTGACCTAACTTCAATTCCTGCAATTGCTCTTTTTACATATTCAGTTATTTCGTGATGTGGAATTTGGCTAATATCAAGACCTAGATTTTCATCAAAATCTTCTCGCTTAAAAATCAGTAAATCAGGTCTTTTCCCAATGGTATCAAGTTCAGCTTGAAATTCTTGATAGAAACCATCAAAACCTTCATCCCCGGCAACTCTATCGTCTGACTTGCCGTATTTTACCGCCACAAAGTTTTTGGACGTTTCGTTAATTGCTCGCGTGATTAGATTTTCAGCCCAATCGCCCTGCTCTTTATTGGTAATGAAATTCGAGGATGCTTGCGTTGGAGTTCTAGCCAAATCTCGTGGCAAAGTAAATTCCACCAAAGTAATCGGAACTTCTTTGGTCAATTCTCTAATTTTTTCGTAATAACTCATATCGGTTTAATTACCTTTAATGATGATCGTGTTCGCCTTCGGGTTTGTTTCCCTGATAGATTTCCGCACCTGTTTCTAAAAACTCTTTCGACTTTTCCGCCATTCCGACGGCTAAGGCTTTTTCGGTTTCGATGTTTTCCTGCGCGGCGTATTCGCGGACTTCCTGCGTAATTTTCATTGAGCAGAAATGCGGACCGCACATCGAGCAGAAATGGGCGAGTTTTGCGCCCTCGGCGGGAAGCGTTTCGTCGTGGTATTCGCGGGCGACTTCCGGGTCTAAGGCGAGATTGAACTGGTCTTCCCAGCGGAATTCAAAACGCGCTTTCGAGAGTGCGTTGTCGCGGATTTGCGCCGCCGGATGTCCTTTTGCCAAATCCGCCGCGTGCGCCGCGAGTTTGTAAGTTATCACGCCTTCTTTGACATCTTTTTTGTTCGGCAGACCGAGATGTTCCTTCGGCGTGACGTAGCAGAGCATCGCGCAGCCGAACCAGCCGATCATCGCCGCGCCGATTCCCGACGTGATGTGGTCATAACCCGGTGCGATGTCCGTCGTTAAAGGTCCGAGCGTGTAAAACGGAGCTTCGCCGCAGACTTCGAGCTGCTTGTCCATATTCTCTTTGATGAGGTGCATCGGAACATGACCGGGACCTTCGATCATCGTCTGCACATCGAATTCCCACGCGATTTTTGTCAATTCGCCGAGCGTGTCGAGTTCGGCAAATTGCGCCTCGTCATTCGCGTCGGCAATCGAACCCGGACGCAGACCGTCGCCGAGTGAGAACGAAACGTCATACGTCTGCATAATCTCGCAAATCTCACGAAAGCGCGTGTAAAGAAAACTTTCCTCGTGATGCGCGAGACACCATTTCGCCATAATCGAACCGCCGCGCGAGACGATTCCGGTCGTCCGTTTCGCCGTCATCGGAATATACGGCAGACGAACGCCCGCGTGAATCGTAAAATAATCAACGCCTTGTTCGGCTTGTTCGATCAAAGTGTCGCGGTAAATTTCCCACGTCAAATCTTCGGCTTTGCCGTTCACTTTTTCGAGTGCCTGATAAATCGGCACAGTCCCAATCGGCACGGGCGAATTTCGCAAAATCCATTCGCGCGTGGCGTGTATATTTTTGCCCGTTGACAAATCCATCACCGTGTCCGCGCCCCAAAGAGTTGACCAGCGCATCTTTTCGACTTCTTCTTCGATGCTTGAGGCAATCGCCGAATTTCCGATATTGGCATTGATTTTCACGAGAAAATTGCGCCCGATTGCCATCGGTTCGGATTCAGGATGATTGATGTTATTCGGAATAATCGCCCGCCCACGAGCGACTTCATCGCGGACGAATTCCGGCGTAACAAACTTCGGCAAAGCCGCGCCGAACGATTCGCCCGTGTGTTGATGATAAAGCGAATCGCGCTCGTTTTCGCGTCCATTCGCCAAAGTTTCAAACGCGATCTGCCGCCCCAAATTCTCACGAATCGCCACATATTCCATTTCCGGCGTGATAATTCCTTGCCGTGCATAATACATCTGCGAAACATTTTTGCCCGCCTTCGCCCGCAGCGGCGCACGTTTCAAACCCGGAAATTCTTCGAGTTTGCCGTTATCTTTAACCTTCGCCACATCTTCCGCGCCTTTGGTCAAATAACCGTTATCCTGCGGCAAAATCTCGCGCCCGACATATTCCTCGACATCGCCGCGCCCCAAAATCCAATCTCTCCGCAACTGCGGCAAACCTTCGCGCACATCGCATTTCAAATTAGGATCAGTCCAAACACCGCTCGTGTCATAAACCCGAACCGGCGCATTTTCCTCGATCTCGTCGTTCATATTCCGCGACGGCGACAGCGATATTTCCCGAAACGGCACTTTCAAATTATTTTTAGTAAAATTGACGGTCGAACCGTTCGTTTCGACGTAAATCTTCCGCGAAGCAGGCAATTTCACCTGATCGCTCGTTTTTTCTTTTATTTCTATATTTTCACTCATTGTTTTTCTCCCTACGTCAGAATTATCTGTATCAGGTTTTTAGCGTAATGCTCCGCTCTGGAACAACTCTCAGCCTTTTGCTCCGCTGAAAACTTATTTGTGTATTTTATCAATTTGCAGGTAAAAATGCGAAAATAAATGAGATAATGTTAAGGAAACTTATTCTATATTGATGAACTTTCACCTATGGCTAAAATTAATTTAAGTGAACAACAATTAGAAACACCAAATCATAATTTTCGTCCCTCAGAATTTATGCGAGCGAGAAGACCTTATTTATTTTCGGATTCTGAGAAAACTGAAGAAATAATATTGCCTGAAGCAACATTTGAATATCATTTAGACACTTTAACGAGTAGAAAACAAGAGTATGATTTTGAACATTTTGCTCGCAAACTTGCAGAAAAGGAGCTTTGTCCAAATTTAGTTCCACAAACAGGACCAACAGGCGGCGGTGATGGAAAAGTAGATACAGAAACATATCCAGTTGCGGAAGAAATTTCGTCCCGATGGTATCAAGGGATTCCTGATTTAGCAGGAAAAGAACGTTGGGCTTTTGCTTTTAGTGCAAAGAAAGAATGGAAAGGGAAAGTAAAATCTGATGTCGAAAATATCGTAAACACTCAACGAGATTATAAGTTGATTTATTTCATTACCAATCAATTCATTAAAGCAAGCACAAGAACTCAACTTGAAGAAGAATTAACTAAAAAACACTCAATAGACGTGAGAATTTTAGATCGCAGTTGGTTAAGGGAATGTATTTTTGAACATGACAGACTTGAATTAGCTATTGAAACCTTAAAAATTAGTGGCTTTGAATCAAAACTTCAAAGCAAAAAAGGCGGACAAGACTCTGCTCGTGAGGAAGAATTACAACAACTTGAAAAGCAAGTAAATGATATAGACCGTTATGAAGGAGTTAGGTATCAGCTAGTTGAAGATTGCTTGGAAATTGCTTTGATAGCTCGTGGATTAGAACGTCCTCGAACTGAGGTTGATGGACTTTTTGCACGGGCAGAAAGAATAGCTAAACAAGTAAATCATCCTCAACAACTGCTTCGTGTGATTTATAACAAGGCGTGGACAGTTTTTTGGTGGTATGACGATTTTGATGAATTAAATTTTTTATATGATGAGGTTGAAGATTTAGCTATTCAAAGCGGGCAAATGACGGAAATAGAGAAACTTCATAACCTATGGACTCTTTTAATACCGACGGTAGAAAGAGGACAACTTGGTAAAGAAAAAGCGAAAATTGAAAAACGAACTAACACACTAAAAACAGAATTTGAAAGGTTAGCTGATGATGAAACTAGACCAAGTAGTTCCTTATGGGCAAGAACAGAACTTGTTCTAATGAATTTATTTAATCATCGTGGTAATCCTGCACTTCAAAGTCAACAATTCAAGGAACTCAAATTAATCTTAAAAGAAGTAGATGGTTTAATATCTTATCCTGTAGAAACCATAACTAAAATCATTATGGAAATGGGAGATTTCATTAGCGATAATGAAGAATTTGACGATTTGTTTGAGTTGATTGTAGATATTAAGCAAAGAAGAACTAGCGAGGCGGAAGTTGGAAGAACATTATTAAAACGTGGTTATCAAAAACTGCGCGGAGATAAAAATTATGATGCAATAAAATTGCTTGGACGTTCTCAACAGCATTTAGCAAAACGTGAGAATCGTTCCGAATTTGCAGAAGCTATTGCAGGATGTGGCTTTGCCTATTTGTCAGTCGGGCTTCTTTGGGCAGCTAGAGCAAATTTCATAGCGGCAGCAAATCAGGCAATGTCTGAATATATAGAAGATGGAGATGTCCTTCCGATTACGCTTGTATATCTTCGGAGAATTGTTTGGATTGAACTTCAACTTGGTAGAGTTCCGTGCGTATTGGAATGGTTGGATTCGGCTAAAGTTATTGCGAGTCATGTTCTTCTTGATGACGAAGAAGGAAAAGAAAAATTCTTAGAAGAGATTAATTCAATAGACAGCATTCTAGCAATACTGATCTTAAAAACAGATTTTTGGGAATTAAAGTGGTTGTATTTTTTACCAACAGTTTTGGATATTCAAGGTTTAAATTACTCTTGGATGGCATTGCTATACGCGCTTGGTTACGAAGAATACTTGCGTAAAGAAAATGCAATTCCAGATACTGAAAGTTTTGAATCTGTTAAAGACTATTTTCATGAATGGTTTAATCAACCGGCAAGTTCTCAGTTGCCTGAACAACCTGAATTCCACAGAAAACAGAAAATTACTTTGAAATCGGTAATTTTAGGATGCGAAATATCAATTGAAACACCTAACGAACTTGAAACTCTATATTTTGCGGAAACGCTTTTAGGTGCTTTAGAATCATTTCTAGCAACTTGTATGGATAAGCACGTCTTTCCACATAATTCTGAATTCAAAATCAAAATAATTTCTTCAAATTTAGCCAATGGAACTTTGAATTACCAAACGGTTGAATCTGATGATGAACCTTTGTTGGAAATAAGATGTGGTTCAAATATATTCGGAAAAACTAAAGATGAGAGATCAAGATTTCATGAATGGTTACGAAATTTTATCATCGAAATTGGCTCGGAAATGGTAATTATCGGAGATATTAATTTATTTGTTGAAGAACTGATAAAAGACGAACTAGGCTTAGGACGTGCTTTGAGTTTTTCAGAAGTAGAAATTCCTATAGAAAATATTTTAGGCAAATCACCTAAATTCAAACTATCAGATTGGAAACCAGAAGACTTAACGGAAAAATTTCCTTTAAAAATTAATTCTCCTTGGAATCATGGAATAGAGAAAACTATTAGCAAAGAAAATGGAGCAAAAACCTCAGAATTAGAATATGGAACCGGAGAACCACCAGAAGATTTGTTTAATTTTGAAAAACTAAAACATACTGACATAAAAACACAGTCCTTAATAGACATAAAGTTATGGGATAAAGCTGATTGGTCAGGAACTTTGTATATAGTTTCTTCTAACCTGAATGAAATTCCTATTCTAGGTATGGGATTCAAAAATATTGATACTGCCAATACTATTTTTAGAAGTTGGCGCAAAAAGCTGGGAAATACGGATGAAAATGATGAAATTCGTATATCAGTAATTACAGGAGTAAACAAGAATTTCCCATCACATTATAGAGTTTTGATTGGCAGTAGCACTAAAACTTTAAAAGATAACTCTAAAAGTAGATATTTCACTATGATTTCCAGAATAAATTATATGGAAGCAGCAAATACCGAGAATTTAGATATGTTCCGCAGGCGTTACGAAAGGCTAAAAATGTATAAAATATTACCTGTGCATTTTGTGGACACAAATTCAGAACCCAAAATTAGCTGGGATTTAGGAATTATTAAGAAAGAGATATTTTTTACTCCTGCTTGGCAAATTGAGGAAAATAATCCTGATATTGTAGCAATTAAAGAAGGTGATAATCCAATTATTCCAAATGGAGTTGATGCTTCCGCAATTTTGAAGAGGCTTAATAAATTTAATAGAAAGACTTAAATTTAATTATTAAATTTTCATTGTCTGTATTTCAAGCCGTAATCAAGTATTCTAACTTCTGAAAAGGCACAGCGTTGTAAGCCAAAAGACAAGATAATTTCGCTCAAAACAAATCATCAATTTTGATTTCAACTTCGGGAAATGCAACGAGATTTAACGAATCGCCTTTTCGTAAAGTGCGTTTGAATTGGTAGCCGTCTTCGCTTGGTTCGCGGAGGTCTTCGATGGTTTCGTTTTGCAAATTTAAGACAAGATATTGCCGGATTCCGGCTTTAGCGTAAGCCGGACTTTCGGTTACGCGGTCGCGTCCGAGAGTCGTGTCGGAAATTTCGATAATCAGCAGAATATCTTCGGGAATCGGATGTCTTTCCAAATAAATTTCACGCGGCGGTTTGGCTAAAACGATGTCGGGTTCGGGTTCGGAATAATCGTCTAAAACTACCGGATTCCGATTGCGAATGATTGCCCGATTTCCTACTTTCTCTCTGAAAATTTTGGCAACCAAATCATTAATAGCGGCGTGTTTTATGCCTTTCGGTATTTTTTCAATTATTATTCCGTTTAATAGTTCAACCTTAACTTGTATTGTCAGAATTCCGTGTCCGATCATTTCGTTATACTCTTTGACGCTGATGAGTCCGGCATTAAAGACTTGTCCGTTTTGATAGACTTCGGTTTTCGGAATCGTTCTTTCTAAGGTTGCAGACATATTTTTCACATCGAATCTGATTTTACACCAATTTTATTTTTCATTCATCAAATTAAAATAAAGCAACCGACACTTCCGAACGACAATAATATCAAAGATTCGGTTGTCGGATTTCGGATTTTCAAACTTCGCTTTTTTTGAAATAAATCAATCAAAAAAGTTGTCAAAATTAACTGCAAATCCGATACAATTGTTTTCGAGTTTTCCTTCGACTCCGATTTGTCCCAAATAAAGCCCAAAAAATTTAACCGATCCGCCGTATAAGTTTTTTTCATCTCCTCTAAAATTTTCAAAACGGTCGCGTTCATCTCCGGTATAGACGTTTTTTATTTCTCTTTTATGTCGCCATTTCATCTGGATTTACAAACTTTGTCTCTGGTTCTCGTGTCAGTTACCGCTTTTCTGACATTTGTAATAATTTTCGTCCGTCTGATGCAGAAGACTTACGCGGGTTTCGGATTATGGGTAATTTCCAACATCGCCGTCGCCGTCGGCGTTCTTCTGCTCGGATTTGACAGCGCGTGGACGGATTTGCTCGGAACTTCGCTGACTTTCGGCGCGGTTTTGATCGGTTATGAAGGAAATCGTCGTTTTCTCGATCTCGAACACAGCCGGCTTTTCAGTTCCGCCTTTTTCGTTCTGCAATTTGCCGGACTCGTCTATTTCAAGTTTTTCGATAATGCCAATGTAGTTTTACAAATCGTTTTTACATCCTTTTTGGTCGGCGTTATAAGCCTTTTATGCGGATTGTTATTCGCTAAAAATTCGTCACAAAAGGCGCAATTTTCCTATAATTTTACTGCCGTTACATATATCGTTTTCGCGCTCGTGATGTTTTCGCGCTCGGTCATTACGTTTTATACCGGCGACCGGCAAGAGTTTTACAGAGCGGACGGCATTCAGCCGTTGTTTTTTATACTTTATATTTTGTTCGAGATCGTCCGGACGTTTAATTACATCAACCTGAACACCAGCCGAATGCACAACGAATTAAAACAGACGCAGGAAGAACTGGAAAAACTGGCGACGACCGATTTTTTGACCGGAATCAGCAACCGTCGAAGTTTTCTGGAAATCGGCGAAGGCGAAATTCAACGCGCCAGACGCTTTCGTCATCCGCTCAGCTTAATAATGTTCGACATAGATTTTTTCAAGCGCGTCAATGATCTTTACGGACACGCGGTGGGCGACTCGGTTTTGGTTTCAATCGCCGATGTCTGCCGCAAAATACTGCGCGTAACCGATACGTTCGGACGTTTGGGCGGCGAGGAATTCGGCATTTTACTGCCGCATACGAACATCGAAGGAGCAAAGACAATTGCCGAATATATTCGCGCCGCCGCCGAAGAATCGGAGATAAAGTTTGCGGAAAATACGATAAAAGTGACGGCGAGTTTCGGCATCACCGAAATTTCCGGCACGGACGCGCAAATTATCAGCCTTCTCGACCGGACGGACATTTTACTTTACAAAGCGAAAAACGAAGGTCGCAACAGAATTTTTTCCGATACGGAAAAGAAAAAATATAAAGAATTAGCCGTTGCTTAAAGATATAAAATTTAGTGCAATTCGTAGAATCGGTTGTTTATTTTCCAAAATAAACAACCGATTCTTTTTTTAATTTATTTTCCCGACGGAAAATTTGCCGAACGCGCCCAAAATAAATCATTTTAACTGTTAAAAATTTTCGGTTTCGTGTTATAAATTGCTCTGTCGTCTTTGGAATCTAAATTCTAAAAAAATATATGCTAAAAAAATTGACTTTTACATTGTTGATTGCGACGCTTCTGTTATCGCAATCGTCGTTTTTCGCTTCGCGTCAGATCGCCGCCGGAAATACCGAAATGCTCGATCTGGTGACGATGCTTCCCGATTCCGACATCGTGGTTACGATGGACATCAATCGCACTCTCAACATCGCCGCGCCGAGTCTTTTGGGACAGGATGCGGTAAAAATCGAACACTTGAAAAATCTTTTGAAAACGGTCGAAAATCAGATCGGAATAAATCCGTATGAAATACGCCAATTTGCCGCCGGCGTTAAATTACCTGCCGGAGAATCGCAGGATTTATTTGAAGATTCGGAATTTGCGGCAATTATCCGCACGGAAAATCCGAACGGAAACCTGATTGATAAGTGGAGCAAAAGAATTGATGTCATAACGGCATTCAAAGACGAACAAGCACCTTCGCGCAAATATATCGAGGAGTTCAGACAGTTCCGCGATTTCAAATTTGTCGCCGCAACGCCTGAAAAACAAGCCGAAACGACCGCTAATTTTCAGTCCGCATTAACTAAAATACAAGAAATAAACAAAACGCTGAACGCTCTGCCGAAAACAACGACGAGTGCGGCGGCGGTCGGCGATATAAAATCGAAAAATGTAACATTGACCGAAACGATCAATAAGTCTATGAGCATTTTAAAAGCCGATACGGACACGAAAAATGTGCGCGAGATGACGATCAAAATCCTTAATCGCTGGAACGCCGTAACCGTTGACGATCCGCAAAAAAGCGCGAAACTCGCCGCTATTTTAAAGGAATCGAAAGATATTTATCCGGCTTATAAAAAGAAAAACGAAAATGCCAAAAGAATCGAGATGTTTTTCAATCTTTTGGAAACTTCGACCGAAACGGAACAGGAAAATACAAACGGCGGCACATCCGTTGTGTTAAATGCAGAATTGGACAAAATCATCGAATCAATCGGCAATCTGCCCGCGACCAAAATAAAGAGAACGACCGAATTAAATTCGATTGCCGAGAACATCAACTTATTAAACGATGATCTGGAATTAAAACTCGATTCGTTAGACAGAACCGAAACCGTCGAGATTGAAACTATCGAAACGACCGCGCCGGTTAAAGCAAACACCAAAACTTTTTACGAGAGTCTTAAACAATCTCAAAGCGAGCAAAATATCAACGGCAAAAGAATGCTCGTTTTTGATCTGGACAAACTCGACGAACCCGTAACGAGCGATGAAAAACTTTTGCCGGAAAAAAGTGAACCGAAAAAGAAAAACCCGAAGATCGCCGTCGGATTTACGGACGATAAAACGATGATTATCGGATTTGAAAAAACGATCACCGGCGTTTTAAATCGTGATGCAAATTATAAAAATCCGAAAGCGGCGGAAATGCTCGGTTCGGCGCAAAATTCTCTTTTTGCATTTGCTCTCAATTCTAATGTAGCAAAAAAAATCGCCACGGAATCGGCTAAACTGACTGAAAAAAATTCCGGCTCGGACATTCCGGGAAGTTCGATTTTCACGAAGTTTTTAGGTGACGTTAATCTTTACGGCTCGGTAAATTATGACGAAGCAGGCGGCGTAACGAATGACGTTACGATGTCGCTCGGATTTTTCAAAAATAATGTCGAAGAATTATTAAAACCGGATCAGACCGATGCGGCAAAAGACGCTAATCTCGACGATACTTTTGAAATCGCAGGTTATCAGGTCGGCAAAGATATTTTTTACGATCTGTTTAATTCATTCAAGGCATTTCAGGCTTCGCTGACCTTTAAGTTCGACAAAAAAAAGGTTGCCGCATTAATCAGAAATACGCCGCGAATCGTCGAAGCGGTAACGGCGAAAAATTCCGCTCCGCCGCTGAAAAACACGAAGGTTTCAAAAGCGACTCCGCGACGACTTGAAACTTTTCAGGATTTGATTACCGCGCCGCAACTTTATCTGGATTTAGCCAAACTTTTGCGCGATAAAAGTTAATAAACAGTTAGTTTAACGTAAGATAAAAGGTCGAAAGGAAGTTCAGGTTTTACGAAATTTTCTTTCGACTTTTTGTTTGAGCCATTTAATTTCAGTAACGATTGCGCGACTTAAACCGCCGACAAATAAACGGATCGGCGCGTTTCCGCTAAAAGCCGAAGCGATGGCGTAAAGCGTTCGCGGCGAGATGCGAGGTTCGTTGGCGACGGCAAAAACGGGTTCCCATTTTTCGGGTTGGAGTTTCGCCTTGAAAGCGTCGAGTCCGTCAAAATTGTAAAATCTCTGCCCGTGCTTTCGCAACCACGCGAGCAAAAAACGCAGCCATAGAGGATTTTGAAACGGTTTGATATTTGCGCGTTTCGACAGCGGCGCGAGTCCGAGAGTCGCGTAATCATAGCCGTCGGCGGCAAGCGTTCGCATCGCCGTGTCAATCATTAATTCGACAGTTCCGTTCGGCGCAATTCCCGGACGATGAATAAATTGTTCAAAAAGCCAACCGTTGCGCTGCACGACGGGAGACAAAAGAAGAAAGCCGACGACTTTTTCATCACATTCGGCAACAAAAATACGGCGGTCGAACAGGCGCGAGAGCGTGTCGGGTTCAACGAGAAAAGCTAATGGCGGCAAACCTTTCGAGCCGAGCCATTCGTGCAGACACTCGACGAGCAACGGATTGTCGTGCGCTTTTTCGATTGTCCATTCCGCGACATTTACGCCTTTATTTCGCGCCCGGTTGAGTTGCGCTCTTAAAGATTTATGTTTTTTTACGATTTCCGACCAGTTTGCCGGTTTCCAAACGGGCTGCGCTCCGAGAAGAAATTTTGAGTGATCGGCGGAAGCGTCATAAATGGATTCAAAACGCTCTTCGGCACAAAAATAGCAAACACGTTCATTATTTTGCGCGGCATAATTTTCAAAATCGTCGGTAATTTTTCTTAACTTATCCGATGCACAAACCGGCGCACCGGCAACGATACAACGGCGATTGCCGCTAACGTAACCGATAACCGCTTCACCGGACTCTGAAAACCAGCGTTTGATTCCCGGATTTATGATCTGATATGAAGTAGAGTTCCAGCCTTGCTTTAATATTATCCGTCGGGTGAGGGCAATATGTGGAGATTTTTCCAGAATTTTTTCATAAAAATCAGATAATACAAAGGTTTTATGATTAGTCATCGCATTTCCGTCATCTTTATTCATTACAAATATTACGATCTACAGATTTGATAGATAAAAACCGAAACTTACAATCGTAATAAAGCCGGGAAAGATTTATTGTCATCTATCTTGCTTGTTTTATCAATTTAAGGGCAATATAGAAAAGCTGAAATTACATTTTTATTAGACAAGTATGAAGAATTCAGTTTTTACACTTTTTGTATTATTTACAATTACGTTTTCGTCGGCATTCGGTCAGACAAAAAGTAATCCGAGAAAAAAGCACAAGACAACTAAAGCTAAAGTCATTAGAAAAATTAGCCGTAAAACCAAAACAAACCGCGGCGTTAATAGAAAAACGATCAAAACAATCAAAATGGAAAAGATAAACAACAATGCAGTCACGACCGAATCGGGTTTGACATATATCATTACGAAAAAAGGCGAAGGCGCGGCGGTCAAAGCGGGTGATAATGTCATTGTCAATTATACGGGACTTTTAACAAACGGCGCGATGTTTGACAGCTCGGTCACGCGAAACGAACCGTTTTCATTTCCGGTCGGCGCAGGAATGGTCATTAAAGGCTGGGACGAAGGTCTTCAGCATCTGCACATCGGCGATCACGCGACATTGATTATTCCGCCTGCAATCGGCTACGGCGCGGGCGGCGCGGGCGGCGTGATTCCGCCCGATGCAACGCTGATTTTTATTATCGAAGTTTTGGGCGTAAAATAAATACTTCGGTAGAAAAACGAAAAAGGAAAGTGTCAACTGTAAAGTAAAACACTTTCCTTTTTTCAATTTGCGGTTTCTCGTTTTATCGAAGCATTTTCGAGTATTTGCTGATAACGCTCCAAGTCAGCTTATCGCTGTCAAAAACCGTGTTCAGACCTTGTTCTTCCATCGGCGGATCGCCCATATAATCGTCACCTTTTTTCCAGAAGATTTGTCCTTTTGTCGGACGCGCCGTGCCGCCGAACGCCCAAAAATTCGCACCTGCCAAAACGCCGCTTTTACTCGCGCTGTCGGCAACACGCGCAAATACTTTCCCGTAATATTCATCTCTAAGCGATGTCGAAGAATTAATTTCAAACGATTGTGCGTTACGCGGCAGACCGAATTCTTCGATGACCAGCGGTTTATCCAGTTTTTCGGCAACGACGAGATGTTCGTCGAGATAAGAGGTCGCTTTTTCAATGACATTTGAAAAACCTTCGGCGACTTTATCATCGTTGAACCAACCCCAATTTTTCGCCCAGATATGAATTGTAACGTAATCCACATTTTTATCAGCGTGAATTTCCTCAAACAGATTCATATTTTCCGTTCCCATAAAACCTTCGTGTCCGAGCGTCACGAGATGATTTTTATCTTTCGATTTTATCATCCCGGAAACATCCGCAATCCATTTTTTATAATTTTCTTCAGCATAAGGTCGCATCGGACGCGGTTCGTTGGCGAGTTCCCACGCCATTATTGCCGGATCGTCAGTGTATTTCTTTTTCGTGACTTTATTCGTGCGGTTTATTACTAAATCAACCTGTTGGTTATAAGCCGTTTTGCACGGTTCGCAGCCGTAAAATCGGCTGACAATATCGCGCTGTTCGTCCCAAGTCAATTTTCTCGTTTCCTGATCTTTCGGCACGAGTTTATTCCAGATCAAATATTGCTGAAAACCTCCGCTCCATTCCCAATTATTGCTAAAAAGAATGATTGCTTTCAAATCCCGTTTGTTCATTTCAGCGAGAATTATATCCAAGCCGTCAAGCGTTTCGATGTTAAATTTTCCCTGCGCGGGCTGAAGCGGCGGACCGACGCGATTTACGCCGTTAATCAAACCCGAACCTTCTGCGCCAGCCATAATTCTCAGATTAGTCACGCCGTTTTCTTTTAAGAAATCGAGTTCTTTACGAAGCCTTTCAATGCCGCGTTTTTTATCTTTTTCCAAACCCAAAAGCGTTCCATACCAATAATTTGTACCGATAAAATAATAAGGTTTTTCGCCGATAAAAAAACGGTGGTTTTTGACTTTTACAAACGATGATTCGGCAAAACAATTCAGAGAAAACAAGGCGAAAATAACTAAAGCAAACGATATTTTTTTCATATTTATGTCAATAATGTGAATCAAGAGTAGAAAAAAGTCTTGCAAACAAAAGCATTTTTTCTCTGTCAACTTTGTGAAATCCTCAGTCAACTCCGTGTTATCAAATCAAATAAACACGGAGTTTACCGAGATTTACGCGGAGTTCGCAGATCGTCAGAAATACTTCACACAGTTTGCGGAGAAAAAGCCTTTTTGTTGGCGATATTTACTTTCGGGTTTGATTCTCATTTACAGGTTGTATGTTTAATTTTACTTTTCAAAAATTTTTATAATTGTATAACTTCTCTGCTCTTAAAAACAGCATTTTGTGAAACTCCGTGATTTTATCGGATTTTCAAAGGCGCGATTTGGCGATGCCGGTTTAATTCAGTAAAGTTGTAACCGGTCTTTTATGAATATTATTTCGCTGGAAAATGTCAGCAAAAATTACGGTATCAAGCCGCTTTTTGAAAATGTCATTCTCAGTTTTGAAGAGACGGACAAGATCGGAATCATCGGTGCAAACGGTTCGGGCAAAAGCACTTTTTTAAAGGTCGTCGCCGGAACGGAATCGCCCGACACGGGAAAAATCACGCGAACAAACGGAAAAACTCTGGCATTTTTATCGCAAAATCCGCAGTTTGACGATGAAAAAACTGTTCTCGAAACGATCTTTGCCGCGAGCGAAGGCGTGATGAAAACGATTCGGGATTATGAAAATGCGTGTCACGAATTAGCCGTAAATTATACTGATGAAAAACTCGAAGAAGTTTCAAACTTACAGCACGAACTCGAAATTTCCGGCGGTTGGGAAATCGAGACCAACGCGCGAAATGTTTTAACCAGACTCGGAATTACGGAAACTTCCGCACAAATGAAAACGCTTTCGGGCGGACAAAGAAAGCGTGTCGCGCTCGCTCACGAATTGATTTTCAAACCCGACATTTTGATCTTGGACGAACCGACGAATCATCTCGATGCCGACACAATCGAATGGCTTGAAGATTACTTGAGAAGATACACGGGCGCGTTGCTTTTGGTAACGCACGACCGATATTTTCTCGACCGAGTAACGAATCGGATTTTTGAAATTGATCGCGGCGGAGTTCAGGTTTTCGCGGGAAATTATGCGTATTATCTGGAGAAAAAAGAAGAACAGGAAACGCTTCGCGCGACCGAAGGACATAAGCGCGAGCAACTTATCAAAAAAGAACTCGCGTGGCTCAGGCGCGGCGCGAAAGCGCGGACGCGAAAATCGAAACACCGTATCAACGCCGCTTACGATCTGATGGCGCAGCCGAAAGAAAAAGCGAAATCCGAAATTGACATCGCCATCGGCGCGAAACGTCTGGGAACGAAAACTATCGAAATTGAAAACATTTCAAAATCTTACGGCGAACGTAAATTAATTGACGATTTTTCCTACATTTTAAAACGCGACGACCGCATCGGAATTATCGGCAAAAACGGTTCGGGCAAAACGACGCTTTTGGAAATAATCACTGATCGCGTCAAATCAGATTCGGGCGAAATCGAGATCGGGCAAACCGTTCACATCGGTTATTACGATCAGGAAAGTCGCGCATTAAATGAAGATCGGCGCGTCATCGATTACATCAAGGAAACGGCGGAATATGTCACGACCGCCGCCGGCGATCAGATCACTGCTTCGCAGATGCTCGACAAATTTCTGTTTCCGCCCGCCGCGCAATACGCCGTCATCGGCAATCTTTCCGGCGGCGAACGGCGCAGACTTTATCTTCTGAAAATTTTGATGGACGAGCCGAATGTTCTCTTTCTCGACGAACCGACCAATGATCTCGATATTCCGACATTGATTGCATTGGAAGAGTATTTAGATGATTTTCCCGGCGCGTTGATCGTCGTCAGCCACGACCGATATTTTCTCGACCGCACGATTGACACGGTTTTCAAATTTGAAGACGCGGGAAAAATCCGTGAATTTCCCGGCGATTATTCCGCCTATCTCGAAATCACGGAGCGCGAAAAAGCCGAAGAAAAAGAGGCGGTAATTCTTTCGGCAGAAAAAGAACAAAAGCAGGAAACTCAAAACTCTAAACCGCAAACCGACGCGCCGAAAAAACTTTCCTTTAAAGAAAAACGCGAGTTTGAAATGCTCGAAACGCAAATTGCCGACACCGAAAATCGTCTGCTCGAAATCGAAAAAGGTTTGATCGAATATGCAACCGATTCTTACAAATTAAACGAACTTTTCACCGAACAGCAAAACTCGAAAGACCGACTCGAAATAGATACGGAACGCTGGCTCGAACTTTCCGAACGCGCCGATTTATAAACGGGCGAAAAATTTACGGTCGCTTATAAATTACATCTTCCAATTCCGCGATCAATTTTCCCGTTTCGCCCGCGACGCGCGGTTTGCGGTTTTCCAAAACGGCGTTTGTAAATTCTTCGATTAAAGGCGCGTGGACGTTTTCGTGATTCGGATGATTTTCGGTTCGTTCGCGTTTTGAAGTTTTTATTTCGAGTTTCGATTCATTTAAAACCGGAACGCGAATCGTGCCGAGTGTGCCGAAGATTTCGAGCGTGTCCTGCGGCTCGAAAGCGGCGTGCGTTACTGTAATATTTGCCTGTAATCCGTTTTGAAATTGCAAAATCGCAGTTGCCGTATCTTCGGTTTCGCGCTCGAAAGCCGCATTTCCGATAAATGCTTCGACACCGGAAATTTTGCCGAATAAATAGCTTAAAATTTCCAGACGATGACAGCCGAAATCCATCATCGGACCGCCGCCGGATTTTTCCTTTTGCAAAAGCCAGAAACGCGGATGTTCTTTTGCCGGATTGAAATACTCGAAAGCATTTATCTGAGCGATGACAGGTTTTCCGATCTCACCCGACGCGATAATTTCTTTTATTCGCCAGATTACAGGATAAAATCGGCGATAATAGGCAATGCCGAGTTTGACGTTATTTGCGCCGCAGACGGCGATCATTTCAGCGCAGTCTTTTGCATTTAACGCCATCGGTTTTTCGCACAAAATGTGTTTGCCGTTTTCAGCCGCCGCGATAGTTTGTTCTTTGTGCAGAAAAACGGGCGTGGCGATATAGACGGTTTCGATTTCTTCGTCTGCAACGAGTTTGCGCCAATCGGCAAACCATTTTTTCGCGCCGAACTCACGCGCAAAATCTTCGGCAAGTTCGGCACGATTTCGACTGACGGCGACTAAATTACAATTCGGCAAATCGCGTAAAGCCGGCGCAATTCTTTTTCGCGCAATATCTCCCGCGCCGATCAATCCCCAATTTAACATCTTCATAGTTTGTAAAATTATCATAAAAAATTTCTTTTCTGCGGGCAAAGAAAAAATAAACAAGACTTGGCATTATTTTTGCGTTTAACTAAAAAATAAAACGGCTTTGAATTAAAATGTTACACGCAAAAACCGTTTTGTTTTTTAGAAACAGTTGAGGAGAAGAAGAAATATGTATAAATCAATCA
This sequence comes from Pyrinomonadaceae bacterium, assembly GCA_965217985.1. Classification (GTDB taxonomy): domain Bacteria; phylum Acidobacteriota; class Blastocatellia; order Pyrinomonadales; family Pyrinomonadaceae; genus DATHTS01. The sequence continues at coordinate 1,048,920 of CBDCJY010000009.1, read as the reverse complement.
CACTAACAGCCGCGCTCGGCGTTTCCGCTTTATTATTGGCGGGTTGTCCGGGCAATGCGACGAACTCGAATATGAACTCGAATCGGATGATGAATTCAAATATGATGAATTCAAATACGATGAATTCAAATATGATGAATTCAAATATGATGAATTCAAATATGTCGAATATGAACAGCGATGTTTCGAGTAACGGCGAAAAATTTATGACCGAAGCCGCACAAGGCGGAATGATGGAAGTCGCGCTCGGCAAACTCGCCGCGACGAAAGCCGCCGCTCCCGAAGTTAAAGCCTTCGGTCAACGAATGGTCGTAGATCACGGCAAAGCAGGTGAAGAACTCAAGGCTTTGGCAGCGAAGAAAAAAATCGAACTTCCGGCTGAAATGTCCGGCGGAATGAAGGAAACCGTTGACCGGCTCTCAAAACTTTCCGGCGCGGAATTTGATAAAGAATATGTCAAATTAATGGTTGACGATCACGATGAAGATTTGGAGGCATTTCAGGATCAAGCAGACGATGCGAAAGATGCCGATGTCAAAGCATTTGCAGCAAAATATGCGCCGGTTATCAAATCGCATTACGAATCCATCAAGGCGATTAACGACAAAATGAAATAATTTTGTTTGAATTTAAAAAGAAGGACGGAGCAATTTTGTCCTTCTTTTTTTCCGCAACTTTATTTATAAACACTGTCAAAAAAAGGAAATAATTATGAAAGAAAAAGAAAACGGAGATGTAATAAAAGGTCTAGCGGCAGGTTTGATCGGTGGACTTGTCGCTACGATTGTAATGACGCAGTATCAAAACATAGTTACGCAAATCGGCAAATCGGCAAACGATGAGAAAAAGCAAAAGCAAAAAGAAGAAGGCGACAATGCAACGGTCAAAACGGCGAAAGCGATCAGCGAAAAGGTTTTCGATCACAAATTGAAAAAGAGCGAAAAAGAACAAGCCGGAAATGCCGTTCACTATGTTTTCGGGACAACTGTCGGCGCACTTTACGGCGCGGCGAGCGAACTTATTCCGGCTTCATCAGTCGGTTACGGTTTGCCGTTCGGCACGGCACTCTTTATCGGTGCGGATGAAGTTGCCGTGCCTGCGCTCGGACTTTCCGAACCGCCGACCGAAATTCCGATGTCAACACACGCTTACGGACTTTCGTCGCATCTAGTTTACGGTTTGACGGCTGACATCGTGCGTCGCGCCGTCAGAAAACTTTTATAATTTTTATGGAGAAATAATATGAATAACGAAAGTATTTCAGCTCAAAACGAACCTAATCCGTTTGTCGAACCGACATCGCCGCAGATTCCCGAACCGCCGCCGAATCCGCTCGATCCTTTTCCGGGCAATGATCCGATCCCCGAACCGAATCCCGAACCGGAGCCGTTTCCCGGACCGCCCGAACCGATTCCCGATAATCCGCCCGATGTCGTTTGGTAAAACTTAAATAGAAAAAAGCCTTTTTCAAATAAGATCAGGCTTTTTCTATTTTATCAATGTAAATCTTTTTAATTTTTCAAACGATCTGAGAATTTCTGCCGGAATTTTCCGACTTTCGGCGCAACGACGGCGGCGCAATACGGTTGATTCGGATTATTTTCAAAATAATTTTGATGATAATCTTCCGCCGGATAAAAGTTTGTAAATCCCGTAATTTCCGTCACAATCGGTTTGCCGAAAACATCTTCGTCGGTCAATTCTTTGATGACTTCCCGCGCCGTTTCTTTCTGTTCGGGCGAATGATAGAAAACCGCCGAACGATACGAACTGCCGACATCATTTCCCTGCCGATTCAACGTCGTCGGGTCGTGTGTGCCGAAAAATATTTCCAGAATCTCTTTGTAAGAAATTTCTTCGGGATCGAATTTTACCTGCACGACTTCGGCGTGTCCGGTCGTTTCCGAACACACTTCCTGATATGTCGGATTTTCCTTATGTCCGCCGGCGTAACCCGAAACGACATCTTTTACGCCCTGCACATTATCAAAAACCGCTTCCGTACACCAAAAGCAACCGCCGCCAAGCGTTGCCGTTTCCAAATTATTTTCACTCATAAACTTATTAATTCCCATTTTCAAAAATTTATTCCATTTTACAGGATTTCATCGAAACTATGAATCGCGCGATGTTTCGTTTGATTTTGCACCGGCGCATTTCCCTTTCTGATTGAAAGAAAAGTTTCGTAACCGGCATTTTTTGCCGCGTCGAGTTCGGCGGAAATATCGGAAACGAATGCCAGACGTTTCGGCGGATGGTTCAGCGCGTGAGCGATTTTCACATAACTTTCCGCTTCGCGTTTGTGTCCGGTATTCGTGTCGAAATAATCTGAAATATAATTTGTCAGATCGCCGAAATTTGAATATTTAAAAATCAGTTTTTGCGCCAAAATGCTGCCCGATGAATAAATTGCAATCATTTTATTTTCAGATTTCCATTTTTCAAATGCCGTCGGAATATCTGCAAACATCACGCTTTCCAGTTCGCCGGATTCGTAACCTCGTTGCCAGATTTTTCCCTGCAAAGTTTTTAAAGGCGTTGATTTGCGGTCGGTTTCGATGAGAAATTTCAAATATTCGGCAATCGTTTCGGGCAAGTTTTCGCTGAAATTCCTGCCGTAAAGCTGATTTGAAAAATCTTCCTTATATTCGTTTTTTAATTGTGCGATCTCCGTTTTTATGTCGCCGAAATTTTCCGCGACATATTCGCCGATCTTTTTTTTCGCATACGGAAAAAGCGTCTTGTGAACAAAATCAATCGGCGTTGTCGTACCTTCGATGTCGAGCAGAATAACTTTCATTTTTTTGCCACAGAACGCACAGAAGACACTGAGAATTAAAACTAACTTTTTTTGCGTTTCCTCTTTTTCTCTGTGTCCTCTGTGGATAAAATTTTAATATTTTTTCTCCAAACCGCTTTCCGTATAATGCGGTGTCCAGCCGGTTATGTCCTGAAAAAGTCTGATCGCGCGGACGGTGCGCGTTTCGTCGAGATCAAACCAATGTTTCGTGCCGCGCGGAACGCGGATCATATCGCCTGCCGTCATTTTAACAGCGGTTACTTCGCCGTTGTTTTCCGGCGCGATGTGGAAAATGCCGCAGCCTTTGACGATAAAACGAACTTCGTCTTCGTCGTGCAGATGTTCGGGACGAAATTTTTCGAGCATCGGTTCGAGATTCGGCGTGTCGTTTTTGATGTCAATTACGTCAGCCGTTCGATAACCGCCTTTCAGCTTCATCTTTTCGATCTCGTCCGCATACGCGCTCAAAATCTCATCTGGAGAAGCGTCGGGCGAAACTTTTTTGACGTTTTCCCAACGCTCGTAATCAATATCAATTGATGCGAGATAATTTTTGATCTCATCCGCATCGGTCAGCGTTAAATTTCTATCTGGAATTGTTACAATTGCCATAATACTATTTATTTTTCACGATTTTCGCCGTCGTGACAAATTGCCCGACGTGCCGCACCGTGTGTTCGGCGATATGAAAAAGAAGTCCGAATACATTGGTTTCTAACTTTTCGCGCCCGACAAAACGCGCTTCTAACAAATCTTTTTCCGAAATATTTTTCAAAAATTCGAGTGCGTCGTCAATCGCTTTAACCGCGCTGTTTTTCAATTCTTCAAAATTCAAATCAGAACTTTCAGATGTTTCCGTTTTCAAAAAATCAAACTGTTTTACGTTCAGATTTTCGCCGCGCGTATAAGTCAAAAGCCTGTCAATACTTCCGGCAATGTGACGCAGATGAAATGCGGCGGAAGAAATGTTGTGCGGTCGTTTTAACATTTCTTCCGTGCTTAAAATGTTCGCGTTTTCAAGTTCGTATTTTGATTGCGCGAGCGCGTGTGCGGCGGGCATTTTAACCGCTGAAAGATCTTCGAGTCTGCCGTCGAGCCACGCTTCGCGTTTCATCTTTTTAAACTTCTTCCCAAAACTTCAAATAAAAACTCGAAAATTTCTATATGCCGCCGGGTTTCTGCGACCGATTCGCCCCAAGTATAAAGTCCGTGACGGCGCAGATAGACGCCGTGCGCGTTCGGATTTTCCCTGATGACGTTTTCGATGACGTGCGAAAGCGCGACGTAATCCTGCGAATTTTCGATGATCGGGATCAATTCTTTGTGTTCGTGCGTTTTCACGCCGCTCAAACCTTTGAGCATCTCGTAGCCCTCGATTTCGATTGCGCCGTTTTCGTAAAAAACATCGGACAAAATCGTTCCCCAAACCGAGTGTGTGTGCAAAACCGAGCCGACGTTTTCAAACAGACGATAAATCGTCAGATGGAGCATCGTTTCCGCCGACGGCGAACCGAAACCCTGCAAAACGTCGGCATTATCGTCAATTTCGAGAAAATGCGTTTCGTCGAGTGCGCCTTTGTCGTTGCCGCTCGCCGTGATACAGACTTGCAGAGGATTTTCCGACACTTTCGCGCTGAAATTTCCGCTTGTTCCCATCACCCATCCGCGACGGTAAAATTCGTAACCGGCAATCGAAAGGTCTTCGCTTAATTCCTTAAAATTCATTAACGAAAGTTTATCAAAAACACACCCGGAAAAGCGACTGTCAGGAAGCGTGTTTTTCAAATCGAGCAGCACAGCGCGAAACAAAAACAAGCCAAAAAAATTGTCGTTATAATTTTTTTCATTAAAATCCTCATAAAATTATTGTGCGTAAAATCTTCTGCAAGATTAGATTTTCAGCCAATAAAAATCGCCTCAAATCGTAATTTGAGACGACATTCTGAAGATTTGAAACTTAAAAATTCGGATTTGAAACCGACGAGCGCGAAATTTCTACGAAATAATTTTCAGTTCGCCGCCGAATCCTGAAATTCCTTCGGCGAGATGCCCGTAAATTTTTTGAACGCGCGGTTAAGTGTCGCTTTGGAATTAAAACCGCACGCGAAAGCGACGGCAAGCAAAGTCGCATTTTTCGCGTCTTCATCCGTAAGTTTTCGTTTGACTTCGGCGATGCGAAACTCGTTGATGAAATCGTTAAAATTTTTCCCGAAACCGTTGTTGATCGCGTATGACAAAACAGCCGAATTTACGCCCAGATTTTTTGCCAGATCGTTGAGCGTCAGATTCGGTTCGAGATGCGGTTTTTCCGCGAGCATCAGATTTTGCAGTTTGATTTTCAGTTTTTCGAGTTCGCCGTCTGAGAGCAAATTTTTGCGTTCTTCGATCTCGACGCTTTTCGCTTCGGTAAATTTCAGTTCAATCGTCCGCGAACGCTAGATAACCGGCAATCGCCAGATAATATGTCATCAGCGCGAGAACCGTTTCAAAATAAAAATACTGGATGTAAGAAAGCCGGAAAATAAAACCGCCCGTAAAATCGAAAACCGCTTCGACAATTAAAACGAAGGCGAAAAGATACAGAAAATTTTTGAGCCATTTGAATTTTATTTTTTCCGTGTCCGAATAATTTTCATCGAGCCACAAGCGATATTTTTTGTAATGTTTGATGAGAAAATAAGCGAGCGTGACGTTCCAGACAAATTCGGTGACGAAGATAAATGGCGCGACATACGGCGCGTAATAATCATCGCTAAACCGGCTTTTAAATTCCAGAGGCTGTGCGAAAAGATAAAAACGAAAGATCAGATAAATCGCCGGCGGAATAAAAAAAAGTAAATCTTTTTTGGTAAATCGGCGCGTCGAATCGGTCAGATTTAAAACGTAAAACCGGATGCAAACGCCGTAACCGTAAGCGATGCCGAACGGAAAAAACGTCAGCCATTGATTGCGGTCGTAAACATTGGCAAAACCGATCAGCGGCGTAATCAAGCTCGAACAAAGCAGAAGCAAAAGCGCGGCGAGCCAGAAATCAGCCTTTTTTTTTGTCTGAAAAAGCGTATGAGAAGAAGCGCGGCAAAGATCGCGCCCTGCAAAATCCCGATAAAAACGATAATGCTGCGCGGATTGAAAAAATCCAGAGGCAAATCTTCGATGAAGAGAAAATTAACCACCGATAAAACTCATCGAACGCGACGCGGGCGCGAAATTTTTATCGTTGATCGTGTGGCGCGGCTCTTTCTGCATCACGACCGACTTGATAAATCGGACGATTTCCGCGCGATTTGCGCCGCTTCGCAGAACGTCGCGCAGATTATGTTCTTTGACGGAAAAAAGACAAGTGCGAATCTGTCCGTCAGCCGTCAGCCGAATCCGCGAACACGCGCCGCAGAACATTTCCGTCACCGGCGCGATAATGCCGATCTCGCCCTTTGCGCCGTCGGCAAATTCGTATTTCCAGGCGGTTTCCGCGCCGCGCGATTTTTCCTTTAATCCGAGCGGGAAAACTTCGTTGATTTTCGCGTAAATTTCTCTTCCCGAAACGACCGAATCTTTGCTCCAGTCGTGACCGGAATCGAGCGGCATAAATTCGATATAACGCATCGAAATGTTTTTTTCACGGGCAAACCTTGCAAAATCAACGATTTCATCTTCGTTCCAGCCGCGCACGACGACGGAATTTATTTTAACCGGCGTAAGTCCGGCGTTTTGTGACGCTTCGACAGCAGCTAAAACTTCGTCCAGTTTATCAACGCCGGTGATTTTCTGAAACTTTTCCTTATTTAACGAATCGAGCGAAATCGTCACGCGATCCAAACCGTTTTTCTTTAATATTGCGGCTTTTTCAGCGATGGCAAAACCGTTGGTCGTCAAAGCAAGATCAAGTAATTTTCGATTTTCGAGGTTCGAGGTTCGAGGTTCTTGACCGAGAATTTTATATTTCAGATTTGAAATTTGAGAACTTGTCGGACTTTGGTCTTCGGACTTTGGCTTTTGAATTTTTAATCGCGCCAGTTTTTCAACCAAAACTTCGATGTTTCGCCGCAACATCGGTTCGCCGCCGGTCAGACGTATTTTTTCGATTCCGAGTGAGACGAAAATTTCGCTCACTCGTTCTATTTCTTCAAATGTGAGAATCGTGTCTTTTCTGGCAAGCGGCGGCTCACCGTTCGGCAAACAATAGAAACAGCGAAAATTACAGCGGTCGGTCAGACTGATGCGTAAATCTTTGATTTGTCTGCCGTATGAATCTGTCAACATATTTTAATTGTAGATTTTTGAACGGCAATTGGAAAGTCGTGACAGTTCGGCGAGAGAGAACTTCAGCCGCCGATAAACACGGATTATTCGTTTTTATAGAGTTTTGAATGATTTTTTGAAAATACTTATTAATCTCCGATGAATTTTTTCTTATCTGAATTCTTCGGCGATATGATTAATTTGATTGATCGTTTTTTGCTTTTCGACATACGGCGTTTTAGAAACGATTGTTCGCAGTTCGGCTAGACTTTTGTTCATTTCGGCGCGGTCGGAAATGTCATAAGGTCCTGTATAGACGGATTTTTGTCCGGCATCCTGATTGATCGGTTCGAGAAAATTCGTGATATTCAAAAGAGCATCGCGGCTGTGTTTGCCAGCCGGATAAAAATTTAAGTATTCGCCGTCCGTCACGCGGAGTTTGTATAAATAACAGTTTATATAACCTTCGCATTCGCCGGGAAGCGAAGTCTGCGCCGCTCGCCACGCGATTTCTTCGCCAATCGGTTTATTTTTATTGTTTGCGTGAAGTTCCCAGAGCAATTTTGCATTGACAAACCACTGTCCGGCAGGTTCGCTGTAAACGATTTCGGCGGCGTTTTTGGTTGTAAAATTCTTATACGGATTTTCATCCATTCTACTTGCCGGGATCAGCCGCAGAACCGTGTCGAGAATCCTAAAACGCTTAAACTCGAGTTCGCCGGAATTTATCTCATCATTCGCTTTTTTAAGAAAATAAAAAACATTTGCCGCCGTGATGAAATCCAGATTGTTTTTGTCGAGATATTTATCGGTGATTGACTGATAAATTTTATTTTTATCGGATAACGAAAAGTTTTCGACAATCGTTTTTGAAATCCAACCGTTTTTATCGTCCGATATTTCGATATTCAGCCAATCTTTGTCTTCATCCAATACCGCAAAAACCGCGCCGAGTTCCGCGTATTGCAGAGTTTCCGATTGCAGGTCGGCTTCCTGTCTGATGCGCGCCGAAGTAACCTTGACGATGACCTGTTTTTTTTGTGCAGGTTTTGATTTGGTCGCGTTCGCATTTCCCTTAACGGAAGTTTTAGGCGGCGTTTTTGTCGTTGTTTTTGTCGCTAATTTCGGTGTCGGTGTCGTTTTTTGTTTCGTTGTTGCCGGAGTCGGTTTCGGCGTTGATTTTTGTTTTGCCGGAGTCGGTGTTTTTTTGACAGCCGTTTTCGTTTGAGCATCGCTTTTTTGACCTGTCAAAGCGAATGTCAAAAAACCGAAAGCGGCGATTAAAATCAATATATTTCGATAATAATTTGTTATCATTTCACCTTATAAATTTTTCAATTTTTATCTTTCAAAAGTGCTTCTGCATTACGCTTTAAGCCGCCGAGCTTTGTGCGTTTAATTGCACTGCGGCGAAATCTCTCCGCGTATTTTTCCGGCGTGAGATTTAAAATCTCGTTCAGATCAGGCGAAATATTTCCCGGTCGCGGCTCGAATCTCGTTTCATCGGTCGGTTTTTCAAAGCGATTCCAAGGGCAAACATCCTGACAAATATCACAGCCGTAAAGCCAGCCGTTTAAGTTTTCCGTAATTTCCGTCGTTAGTTCCGGTGAGCGCAATTCGATTGTAGCATAAGACAGACAGGCGCGTGAATCAACTAAATAAGGCGCGACAATCGCGCCGGTCGGACACGCATCGAGACACGCCGTGCAAGTGCCGCAATGATCGGCGATAATTTCGGTTTCATATTCGAGTTCGAAATCAAGCAGAATCTCGCCGAGAAAAATCCACGAGCCGTATTCTTTTGAAATCACGTTGGAATGTTTTCCGAGCCAGCCGATTCCGGCGCGAACCGCCCACGCTTTATCCATAATCGGCGCGGTGTCAACGCAGATTTTAGCTTCCGCGTCCGGTTTTTCCGATTTTATAAAAGCTAAAAGTTCGCGCAGTTTTTCTTTGATAACATCGTGGTAATCGTCGCCCCACGCATAGCGCGAGATTTTTCCTTTTTCGTGATTTTCCTCGTGTTCGTGCGGCGTAAAATAATTAAGCGCAACGACGACGATTGATTTTGCGACGGGAAAAAGAATCTGCGGATCAGAGCGTTTTTCCGGTTCGCGTTGCATCCAGAGCATTTCGCCCTGAAAATCTTTTTCGAGCCAGTCTCTGAGACGTTCGCTTTCTTCGGGCAAAGATTCGGCGCGAACAATACCGATCTTATGAAAGCCGATTTCGACGGCTTTTTGCTTGATCTTTTCGGTTAATGAAAGCATTGAAAAACTTTTTTTAGATTAGCAAAAAAGGCTGTCCCAGCCGAAGCCGGACAGCCTTTTAAATACATTCAAACTGTTTTTTTTAGAAGTTTAGTTTGAATCCGAATTGAAATTGTCGCGGATCAAAGGCTGAAGTCGGCTGACTGTAATACTTGCCGCCTTTGCGTTCGCCGAAAGTATTGACAACCTGATAAAAAGGATTTGCCGCCGCTTCGTTAAAACGATTAAAAAGATTAAATCCTTCGGCGATCAAATCGAGACTGACTCGTTCGCCCATCCGAATTTTTTTCGTCAGACGCATATCAACCGAAAAATAATTATGCGTAATTCCCAGATTGCGTCCGAGATTTCCGCTTGCCGGAAAACTCGAAACGCCTGACGGACAATCTACTAGATTGGCGCATAGAGTTCCGTCGGATAAAACGCTCGGACGCTCGTTCGTGCTTTGGAAATCGCCGTTGGCATCGCCGACCGCGAGAATATTAAACGGACGACCCGAAGCGAATTCGATGATCGGCGAAACGGTAAAACCGGAAAGGAATTTCTGAAATCCGCCGGTCGAACGCCACCTGTCGGGCGATGAGATAACTCCCGAAAAAACGAAACGATGCCGTTGGTCGAACAATGAATCCGAGCGTTCGGCGCGGAAATTCGTGTTGTCCTGCGGTTTCAAAAGCGTCTGTAAATCCGACGAATCATCAATCGAATGCGACCAAGTGTAAGAAGCCAAAAACTGAACATTGGTCGAGAAACGACGTTTTAATTCGAGACTCAAAGCATTGTATGACGAATTGCCGTCCGACAACTGCGCGTTGACATCGGCATACGGATTGATTGGACCGGGCGTTCTGAGACTGCCGCTTAAGAAAGAATCAAATGCCGCCTTGTTAAATGCGGAATTGGCAGCTTGAATAAAGAAATAGTTCGGACCAAGAAGACGAAAAAAGTCAGCCGCAATTGGATTTATAATTATCGCACCAGTGGTGTTATTTCTGGCAACTAACGCACCTGTTTGACTAGCAAACTGCGGATTCTTCGGATCGCTTTGAACGAGGACTGTGTATAATGGACTGCTCACATTCGGTATAGTAAAAAATGCAGCTTCAGCAAGACTTGTAGGTGCGCGTCCGCTTGCCGGACAAGGTCCACCGCAAGCAACTGGATTATTTGCGGTAAAACGCCGAAAATTTTCGATCAACAAATTCGACTGAACATTATTCACATCCTGCGGATGTGCCAGATGACGGCTGTTGACCGTAATAAAAGTTGCCGAAAGTGCCGTGTCTTTGCCGAATTGATGCTCGACCGCGAAATTTCCCTGAATCGCATACGGATACTGGAAATCTTTTGCCACATTTAGCGTAAACGGTAAAATCGGACCGAATCCGGTAAACGTGCTTGAGTCGAAACGCTGGAAACCGTTCAAATATCTCGCGCTCGGAGCGACACCGGGCGTTACGCCGGGAATTACCGTTCCCTGAAAAACCTGAAAAGCATTAAAAAGAGCCGTCGGCGAAGGACCGCCGAAAGGCAGAAGCGTTGACTGCTGCTGCTGCGAACCGTCGGCGATGTCCGAGTTGAAGGCGACCGCCAGAAGCGGATGATCGTAATACATTCCGATTGCGCCGCGCACGACCGTTTTGCCTTTGCCGAATATATCCCAGGCAAAACCGAGACGCGGCGCGATGTTGTTTTTATCACGCGGAAAACCCTGCGTAATATTAAGAGCATCCTGCGCGACCTGAACATCAGCCGCCGAAAGCGTAATTCCGGTTAGCGGATCGGTAAACGGTGTCGGTGCAAATTCTTCGGTTAGCTCGATGTCGTATCGAACGCCGTAATTAAGCGTAAAATTTTTGAAAACTTTCCATGTGTCCTGTGCAAAAAATGCAATCGGGCGATTTCTGATCTGGCTGTTCGGATTACCGAAACCCTGAATAAAGACGCTCGGAAAACCGAGTCCGTAAGTTTGAATCGGTGTCAGAGCCGGACATCTCGACGTGACCGGAATTATCGCAGAATCGCAGGCGACCGAAATCGCTACGGGATTGGGATTTGTCGGAGTAGGATCAGGCTTAAAAAGTACATTCGGCACAAAGGAACTGGCAGACTGCTGACCGAAATTAAATAATCCGGGAAAGTTCAATTCAAATTTGGCATTGACGTTAATCCAGTTAAAATCACCGCCGAATTTGAAGATGTGATTTCCGGTCGGAATCGTCAGATTATCGCGCAGCTGAAATCGCGTTTCGGTGCGGTCAACCGGCGAAAACGGGTTTGAACCGATAAATCCCGTTCCGGCGATCTGATGCGCGACGCTCGGAACCTGCGAATCGAAAGAAGCATCGCGTTTTCCGAAACTGAAATACGCCTCGTTAATCATATTTCGCGGCAAAACGCTCGCCAGCGATGCCGAAAAGGAAGTGTCCTGCAAATCCTGAATTCCCGTGCGCGAATAATCGTTTTGACCGAGCGTTTGATTTTGCGATTCGTCCTGAATACCGGAAATACGGCTCGGATTATAACCGGCGCGCATTGTCATCTGCTGACCTTCGGTAATCAAGTGGTCATATCTTAATGAATTGTAAGTTGTTCCTTCGGAAATCGGGAAAATTCGCGCCAGTTGTGATAACGGACGAAATGCGACAAATTGCCCGTTAGCATTTCTCGTCAAAGGAACGGGCGCACCCGATAAAAGAAATCGTTGACCGACAACCGAGCCTTGTGCGATACCGATTCCCGGCAGAAAATTAACCAGCGAACTCGAACCGTTGAGCGCAGTCTGACTGCCGACGGACGAAAAATAAGCATAAGCGACGGCGGAACTCGGATTAGTCGCCAGATTTGCCTGAATAAATGAAACCTGTGCGGGTGTCAGATTTGTAAAAGTTTGTGAAACAGGTAAAAACGGCGCGCCGATTGTAATGCTCGAAGTTGCGCCGCCGACAATATCGCCGGTGAAAAATCCCGATTCCTGTCGTCGTCGCTGTTCAAATGAAAAGAAGAAAAACGATCTGTCTTTGATGACCGGACCGCCGAGAGTAAAGCCGTATTGAACGCGCGTGTAAGGCGGTTTTTTGCTCGGATCGTTGTCAATGATCGGCGCAAAGGCGTTGCGTGATTGGATGCTTTTATGACGAATAAATCCGAAAACATTTCCGCTAAACTGATTGCCGCCGCTTTTCGTCACGACGTTGACGATGCCGCCCGTCGCACGTCCGAATTCCGGCAAGTAAGAATTGGTCGTGATCTGATATTCCTGAACGGCTTCCTGTGAAACGGTCGAACGCGCCGCATTGACCGAATTATCCGTGAAGTCCGCGCCGTCAACCTGCACGAGCGTCGAGCGTCCGCGCTGTCCGCCGATGTTCAAACCGGAAGTCGGCGCAGGTCCGACCGGACGACCGTTATCGCGTCCGACGGTCGAGAGCGTCAGAGCAAATCCGGTCGCGCTGCGTTCATTGATCGGCAGATTTTCGATTCGCGTTTGGTCAATCGTATTGGAAACGCTCGATTTCGTCGTTTCGACGAGTTCGACATCGCTTCCCGAAATATTGACTACGATGTCATTGCCGCCGATTTCCAGTTGAATTTTCAGTTCGGCACTTTGTCCGACCGTTAATTTAACCGGCGAAATAACGGTTTTTTTAAAAGTCGGAGATTCGGTAGTGATTTCGTATTCGCCGGGCGGCAAACCGATAAATTGAAATGTCCCGGAATCGCCGACCGTAGTTGTGCGTGAAATTCCGGTAGCGATATTTTTCGCCGTTACGGTTGCGCCGGGAACGATGGCATCGCTCGGATCAACAACCGAACCGCTCAAATCGGCAGCGTTCGATTGTGCTTGGGCAAAAGCCGCGCTGATGCTTAAAAACATAACTGCCGCCGATAAAAAACATTTTCCCATCGCGGCGGAAAGTTTCAAAGAAATTGCTTTCATTAGATATTCTCCTAGATTTTTATAAAACTTGTTTGAGATTTGCCGGTTGTTCCGCTAAATAAACGTCTGCCGATTTAAAGGGGGAAACTTCAGCATTTAATTCACGAATATAATATCGGATTTATCGCGTCCGATTTTAATTTTTTAATTGTTGACCGACAGATTTTCAGATTTGATAACTTTGATGTTTTTATCGCAAAAACATCAATAAGGCAAGTAAATAAATCTGTTTTTGAATAAAATGACGGATTTCCTTTTTGATATTTTTATGAATTTTTTCGGCATCGCTTTATAACAAACAAATCAAAAGTTTTGCGTTCGTGTCGCGCGTGTCAAAAGTCCGGTTGTTTTACGGCTCAAACTCAAAAATGAAATCAGCCGATCAGCCAGTTTCGGGGCAAATGCGGCACGCCTCATAATATCGCAAATGAATAATCTGCGGCGAAATTTTTCGTGATGCGCCGCAGCATATTTTCGGGCGATTTCCGTAAATAAAATTTTGTTTTCGCTAATACTTTGCGCCAGTATTTCCGCGCTTTCGAGTGCCATCAGCATTCCGCTTCCGGTAAAAGGATCGATAAACGCCGCCGCATCGCCGACCGTTAAAAGATTTTCAGCCGGAGTCGGATTCTTCACACCGAAACCTTCGACCGAAACCGCCAGCCAATCGAAAACAGGTTCGGCATCGCGCATCGTTTCGCGGGCGCGGCTGTTTTCAAAAATTACTTTTTCGACAATTTTATTGGTATTACCAACAAATTCTTTGACGATTTCCGATTTTATGAGAAAACAATGATTTGCCAGATTATTTTCGACAAAACTCAAACCGCCGTAACCGCCGCGAAAAAAATAAATTTCGCACACGCCTTTTTCCATTCGCGCATTTTTCAGATGAGTTTTAAAACCGACCAGTTTCGAGTTTTGTTTTTTGAGTTTTGAAGTTTGAAGTTTATTTTTGAACTTTGAAATTTGAAATTTGAAATTTTTATGTTTCTTGTTTTCCTCTTCTCCTTTTTTAAATTTCTCAAATAATTTACCTAAAACATTCGCGCGTCCGGTCGCGTCAATCGTCAGATCAGCCGTGATTTCTTTTATTTCTCTGTTTTCAAGACGAACCTTCACGCCGGAAACTTTTTCGTCTTCGATCAAAAGTCCGATTACCTGAGTTTCTTCCGAAACCTTTACGCCGAGCGATTTTGCTTTTTCCAACAAACAAAAATCCATTTCGGCGCGGCTGATACTGAGTGCGCCCTGCAAATCGCCGCCAAACCATTTGCTCGGCACGGACACGCTCTTTCCTTTTTGAGAGTAAAAAACCGTCTCCGAAATTCGGTCGCCGCCAACTGCCAACATTTCATCGTAAACGCCTAAGTGCTTAAAATGCACGAGACATTCCGGCGAAATAAATTCGCCGCAGAGTTTATGGCGCGGAAATTTTTCGCGCTCGATCAAAACGACTTCAAAATCATTTCGCGCCAGACGAATCGCCAAACTCACGCCCGCCGGACCTGCGCCGACAATGAGAATTTTTTTTATCTTATTTGTTTGTTTCATTTTATCATTTAATCATCTGTTATTTCAGAGATTATACAAAATTTCGCATTGACTTCGGCTTTTGTAAAATTGTATTATGACTTTACTTTAATTCAATTTATTCCTACTAAATGAGGTATCCCGATGAATAATAACCTTGTAAAAAAAATTGAAGTTTTCACAAACATTGCCATTATCTTAGTTGCTTTAATACTGGGAATCGTTCTGGTCAAAAAGTTTCTGTTTACCGATTCGGCAAAAAATAGTCCGAAAGATACTGTTTTCGTCGGTAAAAAGATCAATTTTGAAAAGATCAATTGGGCTTCGAATAATCATACGCTACTTTTAATTCTGTCAAAAGATTGTCATTTTTGTTCAGAAAGTATGCCGTTTTATCAAAAATTGACGCAGGAAATTTCCCTTAATCCGGCAGTCAAAATTTCCGCTATTTTTCCGCAAGATACGCAGACCGCCAAAAATTATCTCGATTCCAATCAGCTTCGAATAGATCAACTTTACCAAGCCGACCCACCGGCATTTGGAGTCAGCGGCACACCGACGATGTTATTGATTGATAATAACGGACAGGTCGAAGAAACGTGGTTTGGGAAATTGACCGAAGACGAACAGCAAAAGGTTCTCGATCGTTTAAATTCACTTTCAAATAAGGGTTAAAACGCGAAATTTGTGGACTTCAGTCAGGCAAGCTTTTTTTCACAAATCGTTTCACATTTGCCAATTCCCAAAAACTAGCCCCAAATAATAAGGAGTAAAAAAATGCAGAATATAGTTAAATTAAGCCGCAAATTCGTTTTGTTGGCAGTTATGGTTTTCGGTTTGAGTTTCGTGGTCTTTACAGATTTCGGTTCAAATGCGGCGGGAGCGGCGCCATGCTGTAGCTACTGCGAAGGACAGGAACTTGAGTGTGACAGTCTGCCGCCGGGTGCGGAACAGGACTCTTGTTATCGAAGAGCATTTAACTGTTATCGCTGGTGTAGTTTTAGCTGTTAGTAATAGATTTTACTATCCAACTAATATCATTTATCGTAAAAGGTCGTTGAGAAAATTCGGCGACCTTTTTTATTTTATGAAAATCATTCCGCTTTCGATTCCGACACCGTTTTATATCGGCGATGTCAATGTTTATCTAATCAAAGACAAGCCTCTGACGTTAATTGACTGCGGACCGAAAACGCCGGAAGCACTCGAAACCCTGCGCGAAAAATTAAGACGAAACGGCGTTGAATTTTCAGATATTGAAAGAATTATTTTAACTCACGCGCACGAAGATCACTGCGGTCTGGCAAAGCAAATACGAGATCAAGCGAAAAATGCGGAAATCTACGTTCACGATTGGGAAACCGGACATCTTTTCGGTCGTCTCGCGCGTGAAGAAAATCGCAAAATAATGTTTCGCGCCGGAGTTCCCGAAAATATTTTTGCCGAAATGCAGATGATGTATGCGGAAATTTCGCTTCTCACAGACGCGCTTTCGGACAGCGATTTCAAGGAATTAAAAGACGAACAGGAAATCGAATTTTCGAGCGGAACTTTAAAGGTTTTGCACACGCCCGGACATACGCCCGGAAGTTGTTCGTTTATCCGCGAAGCCAATCGAACACTGATCTGCGGCGACTGCGTTCTAAAACGCATCACGCCGAATCCGGTCGTGTCGCCCGACCCGATAAATCCCGAACAAAGATTTAAATCGTTAGCCGAATATCTGGTTTCGCTGGCGAAAATCCGGGAATTTTCGCCGACGCTTTTATACAGCGGACACGGCGAACCGATCACGGATTTCGAGGAAATTTTCAATCGTTATGTAAGGTCAATTGACGAACGCCAGAAAAACGTCATTTCTTTAGTTTCAAAATCGGGTGAAACGGCTTTCGACATCGCGCAGAAACTCTTTCCAGATGCGATTAACCGCGACGTTCACAGATTTTTGGCGATTTCCGAATCGATCGCGCATCTCGATTATGCCGAAGCGGAAAATAAAATCGCCGTCGAACTAAAAGACGGCGTTGAGATTTACAGGAAGATTTAATGATTATTTTTCCCGCGATAATAAAGCTAACGAAAGCTAAATATATCAATCAATCAAAAGTAAAAATTTTCTTTTAAATTATGCTTTTATCCTCCGAATACCTTTGCAAACATTTAACTTTAGTATATTTCGCGTATTTGGCGGGCAAAATTGTTTTCTTCAAATTAATGCCTGTTGAAATTGTAATTCTGTTTCGGTGTTCAAACCGATCTGCGCGATTTTGTCCGTGATTTTGGTAATGCCGTCAAAACCGGGAAGTTTCCGAATGCGTCCGGTGACGGTTCGGTCAATCCATTCGATGCCTTTATCGTCGCTGAAAAGCATCACAATAGTATAATTGCGTATTTCATCGGGACGCGCACCGCTGCCGACAGGTCGCCGGAAATTTTTGACGATAAACCGCGCGATGTTTTGTGCGAAATGAGATTTTTTCAGTTCGAGGCGCGCGACGCTGTAATAAAATTGTGTGTGAACGGGTTCTTCGCGGATAATATAGCACAGGATTTTCCGTTTTTAAGAAAACTTGCATAAATAAAATTTAAAATGATCTTTGAAAATTTACATCAAAAATGCTGATTCAATCTTTTAATCTTTTCTATAAATTTTTCTAATTTTACGCGATTATTCATTAAAGAGCAGATAATGTTATTATTGCAAAAACCAATAAACACAAAGAAACTATGAAACTTTCAGTCCTTTTAATACTGCTCTTAACATTCACTTTTTCCACTTTCGCGCAATCAAATGATTTGAGCGTCGAAGGAGAAAAACATCTTAAAAATATCAAACAACTGACTTTCGGCGGCGAAAATGCCGAAGCATATTTTTCCTTTGACGGCAAAAAACTGATTTTTCAATCGAAACGCGACGATCTGCAATGCGATCAGATTTTTATGATGAACATTGACGGCACGAATGTTCATCGCGTCTCGAACGGCGAAGGTCGCACGACCTGTTCGTATTTTTTCAAAGGCGGAAAAAAAGTTCTCTACGCCTCGACACACGGCGGCGCGAAGGATTGCCCGCCAAATCCCGATTTTTCAAAAGGTTATGTCTGGGCGATTTATCCCGATTACGACATTTATACGGCAACGCCGGACGGAAAAGATATTAAAAAATTGACAAATTCGCCCGGATACGATGCCGAAGCGACCATTTCGCCCGACGGCAAAAAAATTATTTTCACATCGGAACGCGACGGCGATCTCGAACTTTATTCGATGGACACGAACGGAAAAAAAGTTAAACGTCTGACCTTTGAGCCGGGTTACGACGGCGGCGCGTTTTTCTCACCCGACAATAAAATGATCGTCTATCGCGGCTCGCATCCGGCGGACGAAAAATCGGTTCAGCGCGACAAGGAATTTTTGAAGGAACACTTGATCGTGCCGATCACATTTGAAGTTTGGACGATGAATGCCGACGGCTCGAATAAAAAACAGGTGACAAAATTAAACGCCGCGAGTTTTGCGCCGTTTTTCACGCCCGACGGAAAACGAATAATTTTCTGCACAAATTATTTTGCGACCGACGAACGCAAACGTAATTTCGATCTGGCGATGATAAACATTGACGGCACGAATCTGCAAAGAATAACTTTTAACGAATCGTTTGACGGTTTCCCGATGTTTTCGCCCGACGGCAGAAAACTCGTTTTCGCCTCGAACAGAAACGCCGCCAAACAAGGCGATACGAATGTTTTTATCGCCGATTGGGTTGAGTAAAACAATATAATCCACAAAGCAACACGAAGTTTTCACGAAGTTTTTATCTTTGTTCTTCTTCGTGTTTACTTCGTGAAAACTTCGTGGATAAAATCTTATGAAAAAACAATTTATCAGTTTCCTGTTTTTACTTTCGCTCGTCGTCAGCGTTTCAGCGCAGAAACAGTCCGACGTGGAAAAAAATCTGCGGACGCACGTTTCGTATCTCGCTTCCGATCAACTCGAAGGACGCAGAACGGGCGAACGCGGCGCAACGAGTGCTGCCGGTTATGTCGCCAATACTTTTGCTAATTTCAAACTCAAAACCGGGATAAATTTAACAAATCAAAAAGGCAAAGCGACGGGAAATTATCTGCAAAGTTTTCCTTACATTTCCGGCATCGAAACGGGCGACGGAAATTTTTTTTCGATCAATAATTCAAACTTAAAACTGCGCGAAGATTGGATGCCTTACGGATTTTCGCCGAATGCTAAATTAGAAAATTCCGAAATAGTTTTCGCCGGATTCGGCATTACGGCGAGCGAAGCAAATTACGACGATTATGCAAATCTGGATGTAAAAAATAAAATCGTTGTCGTTTTTAACGGTGCGCCCGACGGCGGAAATCCGCGTTCGCCGTTTGCGCGTTTCAACCTTCACGCCAAAGCGAAAATCGCGCAGGAAAAAGGCGCGAAAAGTATTCTGATAATTGCGGATGAAACCAATTTAAAAGATGAAAAATCGGCGCAGTTAAATTTCGATCAAACGCTCGGCGAAACTTCGATTCCCGTCATAATTATTTCGCAAAAAACGGGCGCAAATCTGCTCGGCGCAAAAGACGAGAAAGAATTATCTCAAATTGAAAAATGGTTTTCCGAAAAACCGGAAAACGCGCAGGTAAAATTTGCAAATCTTCCAAAATCAAATGCGACGATAAATATCAATATCGTCAAAAAACAAACCGACGGCTACAACGTCATCGGCATTCTCGAAGGCAGAGATGCGACTTTGAAAAATGAAGCGATTGTTATCGGCGCGCATTACGACCATTTAGGTCACGGCGGCGCGGGAAGTCTCGCGGTCAATTCGACGGAAATTCATCACGGCGCGGATGACAACGCTTCGGGCGTTTCCGCGATGCTCGAACTCGCGCGGCAATACGCGAAATCGAAAGATAATAAACGAACTCTGATTTTCATCGCATTCGGCGGCGAAGAAGAAGGCTTGCTCGGCTCGAAATATTACGTCAACAATCCGGTTTTCCCGCTCGCTAAAACCGTGGCGATGATAAATATGGATATGGTCGGACGTTTGAACGAAAACAAATTAACCGTCGGCGGAATCGGCACGGCGAGCGAGTGGAAGAGTAAGGTTGAATATATAAATTCACAACTGAATTCTTCAATAAATGTAAAACCGGAAAATTTGCCAAAGCCAACTATTCCAATGGAAGCTCAGGCAAGTTCAATCACAGTTAATTCTTCAATTAAAACTCCGTTCTTTAATCTTCAATTAAACGAAGACGGTTTCGGACCTTCGGATCATTCATCGTTTTACGGCAAACAAATTCCGGTTTTGTTTTTCTTTACCGGAACGCATTCGGATTATCACAAACCTTCGGACACAAGCGATAAAATCAATTACGACGGCTTGATGAAAATCACGAGTTTCGTCGCCGAGATCGTTAAAACGATTGACGCAAATCCGAAACGCCCGACTTACACGGTCGCCAAATCTTCTTCGATGGGCGAAGGTCGGCGCGGATTTAATGTTTCGCTCGGAACTGTGCCGAGTTATTCGGACGGGGATAATTCGGGATTAAAATTAGACGGCGTACGCGACGATTCTCCGGCGGCAAAAGCCGGAATCAAAGCGGGCGACAAGATCGTCAAACTTGCCGGACGCGACGTTAAAAATATTTCGGATTACGTCTTTGTTTTAGGTGAAATGAAACCGGATGAAGAATATGAAATCGTCGTGATGCGCGGCGCGGAAAAATTAGATTTGAAAATTACTCCCGTCAAAAGATAGAAAGATCGGATCGCAAGCGGTTCGATTGTCAGCGGTTGATAAAAACTAAACGACGTAATTAAAATTCGAGTTGAATTTTAATTACGTCGTTTTCGCGTTGCTCACACGATGTTGCAAGCGAGCCGTTTGCACTTCAAACGAAAACTATTTTTTCGTTTTGGCAAAATAACCTTCACGATGTGTCAGTCTTACTTTTTCCTTTTGCAAAGCCGGATTTACGACCTCGACGGCAATTGTCCGATACGAGCCGTCGCGGGTTTGATTGGTCGGTTCGTAAGCGACTAAATACTGTGAACGCATTTCGATTTGAATCTGACTAAAGGCATCGCGCAATTGGCGTTCGTCACGCGGAAAAAATGCACGACCGCCCGTTTTTTCGCTGATTTTTCTCAACGCGCCTTCATTTACGCCTTCCAGATAATTGTCGCCGATTCCGATAGCGTAAATAACCGCTTCCGCCTTTATAGACGACTGAACGGCATCTTCCAGTTTTTTCAAACCGTAGGTGTTTATGCCGTCGGTCAGCAATACAATCGCGCGGCGCGTTTTGTCCGGCGACGGTCCGAGAACTTCTTCGCCCGTTACCCAAATCGCGTCCCAAATCGCGGTCGAACCTTGTGTTGCCTGATTACTTCCCGAAATCGGCGGCGTTCCGCCGACTAAAATACCGCCGCCGACATAACCCGAAGGCGGCACGAATTGAACGCGATCGACGGCGCGGCGCAGACGCGAAATATTGTTCGTCATTCCCTGTTCGAGCGTCGTTTCGCCTGTAAATGAAACGATTGCCACTTCGTCTTTGGTCGGACGAACGACCGAATCGAGAAAAGATTTCGCCGCTTCTTTTTCTTCGGGCAGAGTGCGTTCCTGTGACGCGCTCGTATCAATCAAAATCGCCAAACTCAAAGGCAGGTCAACCTGTCGGGCAAAATATGTAATTTCCTGCGGCTGACCGTTTTCGATGAGTTTGATGTCTGTTTGTTTCAGACCGGTCAAAAGTCGGCGGTTTTTGTCTTGCGCGGTAAATAAAACATTTACGACTTCCGTATCAATGACGATTTCTTCATCGTCAACAATCGGAGTCGGTGTGGCGAGCGGCGGCGGCGTTTTCATCGCAGGCGGATTTTGTGTCTGCGCGTCCGTCGAATCAACCGATAGAAAAAAGCCGACGACTAATAAAACTCCGATTGCTAAAATTAATAATTTACCTTTCAAATTCTTCATAATTGATTACCTGTTTCTGCGAATATCCGCATTTCGCTTACTGTAAATTATCTCTGACCGCCCGATAACTGTCTTTGCTGCGAATCTTTAATTTTCCTTCTTTTCCCGCGTCCTTAAAACGTACTTCGACTTTGCGTTTTTTGCCGTTGTATTCCTGATTTGCCGGACGATAAGTAATGATATATTGCGACGAAAGTTCATCGGAAACTTTTTTCAGAGACCTTTCGAGCGCGAGCATATCGCCTGTAAAAAACGCTTCGCCGCCGGTTTCTTCGCAAAGTCTGGTCAAATATTTATCGCCTTTGTCCTTGACCGTTCCGACTTCGACACCGGGAACGACTCCGAGAAAACCTTCTTTGGTCGAAATACCGAAAATGGTCGTTTCCGTTCTTTGTGCAATATCAATCGCGTCTTCGATTGAAGCGCGGCTGAAAGTGTCGTCGCCGTCGGTAATCAAAACGATTACTCGTCTGCCCGGAGCAGTTCGCATTTTTTCATCGGAAAACTTCCAGATCGCATCGTAAAGCGAAGTTTGTGAACCGACTTTTTTGACATTTTCGACCGCTTTTTTAAGTAAATCCTGTTTATCTGTAAAATCCTGTCTGAGATCAACTTCGTGATCGAAAGTCATAAAAGCGGCTTTGTCTTTGCGCTGTTGGATAACGGTGTAGATAAAATTCATCGCCGCTTCTTTGGAAAATCCGAGTTTGCCTTTCGTCGAAGCCGATGTGTCCATCAACACGCCGACATAAATCGGAGGATTGGATTTTTCGGTTGTAAAAAACGTAACTTCCTGCGCCACGCCGTCTTCCAAAACGATAAAATCGTTTTTGGTTAAACCCGAAACGAGATTTTTCTTTTTGTCTTTGACCGTCACGGGCAGTCGGACTTCAAAAGTTTTAATAGGTCCGTCATCAACTTGTGCGGCGACCGAGAAAACGAAAGTAAAGATTAATGCTGAAAATCCGGCAAAACGAAATAAATTTTTCATAAGATTGTGTAATTTGATTTTGTAACTTAATTACGCTGTTTTCGATGCGTTCGGACAAAGTTGCGGTTGCCAAAACTAAATACTCATTATAACAAAAATGTTTTCTTAACGGGTAATAAATAACGGCTAATCAATAATATGATTATTTGATTGACCATTAGACGTTAGCCTTTATTCATTATTTTTAACTTTGCGTGATTGCCGCCTGTCTGCGAAAATCTTTACATAAATGAATCCGAATATTTTCAGAGAATATGACATTCGCGGAATTGTCGGGCGTGATTTGACCGAGAAAACTGTAGGGATTTTGGGAAAAGCAATCGGCACTTTTTTCAATAAAAACGGCGCGAAACGCATCGCCATCGGTTATGATGCGCGAATCAGTTCGCCTGTTTTTGAAAAACTTTTGATCGAAGGTTTTAACGAATCGGGCTGTGACGCGGTTTTAATCGGCAGAGTTCCGACTCCGGTTTTGTATCACGCGGTTTACACGAAAGACGTTGACGGCGGCGTGATGATTACCGGCTCGCACAACCCGCCGGATCATAACGGTTTCAAGATTTGTCTCGGTAAACAAACGCTTTTCGGTTTGCAGATTCAGGAAATAAAGGAAATCGCATTTTCCGGCGAATTTGCAAAAGGCGTTGGAACGAGCGAAAAGATCGAAGTTTTAGCCGATTACGAAAAAGATATTTTATCGAAAATAGATTTCGGCACGCGCAAACTAAAAGCCGTGATTGACGGCGGAAACGGAATGGGCGGCGTGACGGCTGTGCCGGTTTACGAAAAACTCGGTATTGAAATGGTCGAACTTTTCACCGAACCGGACAGCGATTTTCCGAATCATCATCCCGATCCGACCGTCACGGAAAATTTGCAGGATTGTATCAAAGCCGTTAAAGAATCGAAAGCCGATTTGGGAATCGCATTCGACGGCGACGGCGACCGAATCGGTTTGATTGACGAAAACGGTCGCATTATCTGGGGCGACGAATTAACGGTTTTACTCGCCCGCGAAATCTTGAAAGAACACGAAGGCGCGACGATCATCGCCGAAGTAAAATGCTCGCAAAACCTGTTCGACGACATTAAAGCGCGCGGCGGAAAAGCGATTATGTGGAAAGCCGGACATTCGATCATTAAAGCGAAAATGAAAGAAACAAATGCCGCGCTCGCCGGAGAAATGAGCGGACATATTTTTTTCGCCGACAGATTTTACGGTTTTGACGACGCAACTTACGCGGGCGCGAGAGTTTTGGAAATACTTTCAAAAACCGATAAAAAATTATCCGAACTGCTTGCAGATTTGCCCGAAACATTTTCCACGCCCGAACTCCGCGTCGAATGCACGGAAGAACAAAAATTCAAAATAGTCCAAAAAATCGCCGACGAATTTTCAAAAACCAATGAAGTCATCACGATTGACGGCGCGAGAATTATTTTTGAAAACGGTTGGGGTTTGGTTCGCGCTTCAAACACACAGGCGATTTTGGTTTTGCGTTTTGAAGCCGATTCGGAAGAAAATTTACGACAAATTCGTGAAATGATTGAAAGTAGCGTAAATCATCTTATTTCTTAATATTCGTCTAAAAAATTAAACATCAGCCGGACTTCTCACGCCTAACCGATGTTGATTTAAAACGTGAGTGTAAATCATTGTCGTTGTCGATTCCTTGTGTCCGAGTAATTCCTGAATCGTGCGGATGTCGTAGCCATCATGTAAAAGATGGGTTGCAAATGAGTGGCGAAGCGTGTGCGGACTGGCATTTTGGAAATCCGGCTTTTTCTCATTACTTCCTTAAATAGTTTTTGCAGACTTGCGGGCGAAACGTGATGTCGTCCGGTCACTCCGGTGCGCGGATTTTTGCTCAAACTTTTTGAAGGGAAAACATACTGCCAAATCCACTCTCTTTCAGCACTCGGATATTTTCTTGCCAGCGCGAACGGCATCTCGACTCGTCCGATTCCGAGCTTTAAATCCTGTTCGTGCAGTTTTCGCGCAAACTCCAACTGCTTCTGCAAAGGCTCGATCAACTTTGTCGGAAGAATCGTAAAACGATCTTTGCCGCCTTTGCCGTCTCTGACGATAACCTGCCGAAATCCAAAATCCAAATCTTTCACGCGCAGACGCAAAGCCTTAATCAACCGCAATCCCGAACCATACAGCAAATTTGCAATCAGCCAATTCGTGCCGCTCAAACAGTTAAGAATTGTTTTTACTTCTTCCTTCGTCAGCACAACCGGAACGCGGCTTGATTTTTTCGCGGTCTTAAATTCTTTGAGCCACGGCAAATCTACCTTTAAAACCTCTTTATAAAGAAACAGCAAAGCGTGAAGTGCCTGATTCTGCGTCGAAGCCGACACTGATTTTTCAACTGCCGGATGAGTCAGAAACGCCTCGACCTGTGCCGCTCCCATCTCCGCCGGATGTGTAATTTTATGAAAGAAAATGTATCGGCGAATCCAATAGATGTAGGTCTTTTCGGTTTCCATAGCTATAATGCCGAACACGCATTACAGAGCGAACATCATCAAGCAGTTTTGACATAAATTTCGATAATTCCTCTGAATTTATTCACACGAATTTTTTTCAGTAGCGAGAAAATAAAACAAAGTTCCGATAAAATCAAGTAAAAAATTGACTTTATGGCTGAAAAAGATGTATAAAAATTCGGTATAACAATACCGAAAGTCGGTTGAATACAAAGTTATATGCTTCGTGGCTGAAATTAACGAGCAATTAACTCAAAGTGGAAATTTTTATGGCGAAGACTCATAAAATCGTGATATTGGTAATTTCCGCAATAGTTATTGTATCGGCTTTAATTGGATTCTATATTGTCCGAAGCGAACAATATGAACGAGGATTTTCACAGCTTGAAATAGGGCAGTCAAAGCAGATGGTTATCGGTCTAATGGGAAATGCTTCAGAGAAAAGAAGTTGTAGTTTTCCCATTTACGACTCCAACAAAAATTATGTTGGAGATTGCTCGGAGATATTCTCTTACCGCTCATTTTACCAGCAATGGGAATTGGCATTTGATAGAAACGGCAAAGTAATCGAAAAATACTATTGGTTTCTGGGTGAGTATGGAAATAGACCGTTAGACTTAAAATGAGATTTTCTGAGCGCAAAACAAGCAGTAACTATTCAAGATTTTTCGTAATAATAACAACGCATATAACAAGTAAAATTACCACCGCCAGAGGCGGTGGCTTTATTTTATTTGTTGGGTGCGGTATTATTTAGCGAACATTTCCGCTAACACACGCAAAACTTCTTTCTGCGTTTCATCGTCTAGCTTACCTAACTTTTTAACAAGTCGCGTTTTGTCAACGGTGCGAACTTGGCCCAGCACAACTTGACCTTGCTTGCCGTCGAACGCACACTCAACTCTGGTCGGATACTTTTTGCCTTTCGTCGTCATCGGCGCAACGATAACGGTTTGAATATAGCGATTCATCTGGTCGGGCGAAACTACCGTGCAAGGTCGCGTCTTTTGAATTTCGCTGCCGAGTGTTGGGTCAAGTCTAACAAGATAAACTTCAAATCGCTTTACCATTGCCATTCTGTTTCGTCCCAACTACTCAAGTGATGTGTTTCTTCCGCGTCAAGCAATTTATCATCGCCGTTTTGCGCCATTGCTTGAAAAGCAGTGTCCCAATCTTCTCGCGGTTCGCGCGCCGCGCGAATCACAATTTGGCGGTCAAAGGCTTCAATTTCGACTTCTTCCGCCAGCCGACTTTGCTCAAGCAAGACTTTCGGAATACGAACGCCAAGAGAGTTTCCGATTTTTACAATGCGAGTTCTCATAAGCACATTGTAATTACATCGGACGGATTTTGTCAAACAACATTTTCGCGCCGGCTAGGAAAACACGGAAGCACCCAACGGTTGAGATTGTATGTTGACAGAAGAGGATCAAAGCTGCAAACTTTGACCTTTATTAAGGGGCGGCGGTGAAGACGAGGTTGAGATATGACTGTTACAAAAGTCAGTCCGTCAGATATTGCTCCCGCTGCCTGTTTTCTTGCTGTGCAGAGAGGTCGAACAGTATCCGAAGCCGCTTTTTTTAGCAGAACTTGCATCTACAAGCTTGATCGTGCGCCGCAAGTTCAATCAATCCAAAGGAGTTTTACGAGATGAATGTATCTGTTTCCGTGCTTGGTGTTGATATTGCCAAGTTGAAGTTCGATGCCTGTTCGATCAAAGAAAACGGGAAAGCTAAACACAAGGTATTTGATAATAATCGAAACGGGTTCGAGAAGTTGGCGGCGCGGCTCGATTCACATCAAATCGGCAGTTTGCACGTCTGCCTGGAAGCGACCGGAACTTACGGCGAAGCCTTAGCTCTATTTCTCTCTGATGCCGGAGTGATGGTCAGCATCGTTAATCCGGCGGCGGTCAAAGCCTTTGCCGCCGGTTGTTTGACGCGCACGAAAACCGACAAAACGGATGCCGAATTGATCGCCCGGTTTTGTCCGGCGCAAAAGCCTTTGGCGTGGAGTCCGCCCGCTTCCGAGATGCGCGAGCTGCAAGCCTTAGTGCGCCGTCTCGAATCTTTGATCGAGATGCGCGTCGCCGAAGAAAACCGGCTATCGTCCGGCATCACGGTTGATCCGGTGAAAAGCTCTCTCGAATCGCATATTGCGTATCTGCTCGAAGAAATCAAACAAACCGAATTGCTGATTCGGGAACATATCGGCAGTCATCCCGATTTGAAAGAGCAGAGCAGTTTGCTCGCTTCGATTCCCGGCATCGGACAGACGACCGCCGCTTTGTTATTAGCTGAAATCCCGAATATCGAACAATACACGAGTGCGCGGCAAGTTGCCGCCTATGCCGGACTCGTGCCGCGCGAACGACGTTCGGGAAGCAGTGTGCGCGGACGCACGATGTTGTCAAAGATCGGCAATGCCCGCCTTCGCAAAGCACTTTACTTTCCGGCAATGACGGCTCTGCGATGCAGCGATTTCTTCGAGCGATGGGCAGCGGGAATGCGTGAGCGGGGTAAATGCAAAATGGCGGTGATCGGGGCGGCGATGCGGAAATTGATTCACCTGGCTTACGGAGTGCTAAAGACAGGAAAACCGTTCGATCCGAATTGGACGGCGAAAGCGGCTTGACTTTCAACACAGTATCTCAGCCGTTTAAGGTAAAGCCGCCAAGGTGTCGGAAAGTTTTTCAACTACCAGCAAAAGCATTTTGCCCGATTCGACAAATTCACCGCCGGTTGCCAAATCTTCGGCGCGTCCGCTCATATCGGAAATTCCCTGTATATTCGGCAAATATTTTTGCAGTTGCGGTTTGGTGCGAAAATCAACTTCGAGCGCGATCATTCCGGCGCGAAGGTTGCGAATACTTTGCAAAACGTCTCTTTTAAATTGCGTGTTTTTGTCCTGAATATCACGCGAAACTTTTCCGGTGCGCGCGTCTTTGTCAATCGTCTCGATGCCGTTAGCGACGCTGCCCAAAAGATATAGAAACTTCGTCGTATTTTTGATCTGAACCGAAACTTTTTCCGCGCCGTCTTTCAGATCGGTTTTGCCGACGGTTGATTCGGTTAAGACTTTCGGTTTGGTCGTCGTTCTTCTCGTCGTTTTTCGCTGTGCGTCAGCCGAAAAACTAAAACTTAAAATAAACGTAGCAAAAACTGCAAATTTCAATAAATTTTTGTTCATCATTTCTCTCAACCGGATTGCCGAATTAGTAATTTTGATCGTAAAATTTTATCATATCAGAAGATGCGGGAAAGACAATTGGAAGTAAAAAGACTCGGACGGGTTGCTTATGCCGACGGACTCGATTTGCAGAAATCTCTGGAAACCGAAGTAATTACGCGGCGCGAGAAAGATTATCTTTTACTTTTAGAACATCCGCATACATATACTTTAGGACGAAGCGCGAAAAACGCAGGAGTTTTGGCAACCGAAGACGCTTTGCAATATCTCGGCGCAGATGTTTACGAGACGAATCGCGGCGGAAAAGTAACGTATCACGGCATCGGACAGATCGTCGGTTATCCGGTTTTCAATCTGTCGCCGGAGCGCGAAGACGTTCACAAATATGTCCGCGATCTCGAAGAAGTTTTGATCCGCACGATGAATAATTTCGATATTGATGCTTTCAAAATGGACAATTTTACGGGCGTTCATACAAAAGAAGGAAAACTCGCGGCAATCGGCATTCATTTGAAACGCTGGGTGACGACGCACGGTTTTGCACTCAATGTAAATACGGATTTGAGCTTTTACGATTGGATAATCGCCTGTGACGGCGAACCGGTCGCTTCGATGGAACAGATTTTGGGACACGAAATTTCTTTAGCGGAAATCGAGGACAAAATCATTAGAAATATTGCCGATGTTTTCGATTTTGAAACAGTTTCAGAAAAACACGTTCAGAGTTCAAACTTAAGTTTGAACTCTGAACGTGTCTTCCACAGTAAATTTTTAGATTAAATATTTAGATCAAAGGAGATTTTTTTGTGAGACTTTTTAACTTATTAATAATTTTAACTGCAATTGCTTTGTTTGCCGCGTGTCAACCGCCGGCAGCAAATACGGTTTCAACCAGTAATTCAAACACGAATTCGATGAATACGAATGCGAATGTTACGACGACGCAGAACTTGTCGGAAGTTCCGCGACCGCAAAAAATCGCCGATATGATGAAGGAACGCGGCGAACAGGACGAAGCGAAACCGACGCTAAACTTTGTCGAACCGAAAGCCGGCGCGACGGTTAGTTCTTCGACCGTCAAAGTAAAACTAAATTTGAGCGGAGATTTGAAAGGCTATAAACCGATGAAAGATATGACGACCGGAATGGGAAATCACATTCACGTCATTTTGGATAATCAGCCTTACGAAGCGTTTTACAATTTGGACAGCGAATTTGAACTGCGAAATGTTGCTGACGGCGAACATACTTTGAGAGTTTTCCCGTCGCGCCCGTGGCACGAAAGCTACAAAAACGACAACGCGTTTCAGATGGTCAAATTTACCGTCAAAAACGGCGGCGCGGACGGCAACAAACCGACGACGACCAACGCCAATCAAACGATGGCAAACGCCAATTCAAATGCGAACGCGGCGGCAACGCCCGAAGGCAAAGATATGCAGACTTCGACCGCCGGAGCGATTGATAAGACAAAACCGCTTTTGACTTACAGCCGACCGAAAGGCGAATACAAGGGCGCGGATGCCGAAAATATTATGATTGATTTCTGGCTTTCAAACGCCAAACTTTCCGGCGACGGCGGCGAATACAAAGTTCGTTATTCGGTTGACGGCAATGAACCGAAAATGATCGAAAAATGGTCGCCGATCTGGCTGACAGGTTGGGCAAACGGCAAACATTCCGTTAAATTGGAATTGGTTGACAAAGACGGAAAAGTCTTTGATAACGGCGGTTATAACTCGACGACACGAGAAATAACTGTCAGCAAATAAATTTTATTATAAATTACGAATTACAAATCTTTGACTTCCATTTGTAATTCGTAATTGTTTCTTTTAACCTCTCACTTAATCAAAAAAGTTTTATTTTATATCTTTATATTGGAGTCTGAATTTAAGTTATGCGACGTGATACGACATCGTGGTTTAGTCAAAATCTGAATATGGAAATGCCGCTCGTGGCATACGGACACGCGGGTTTTCCGCTGTTAATGTTTCCGACAGCGGCGGCGGATTATCTGGAATACGAGCGTTTTCATCTGATTGATTCGATCAAAGATTTTATTGATAACGGGCTGATTCGCGCGTATTCGATCAATTCGGTCAACAAGTACTCGCTGCTCAATCGTGAATCGCATCCGGCGTGGAAAGTCGAAATGCTGTCGCGTTATGACAAATATACTATGGAAGAAGTTTTGCCGCTCATTCGCAACGAATGCGGACAAGATGCAAAACCTCTGACGACCGGCGCATCGCTCGGCGCATTGCTCGCGGCAAATACTTATTTCAAACATTCCGACAATTTTCGCGGCACGATTGCGATGAGCGGAAGTTACGACATTTACAGTTATCTGGAAAGTTATTTCGACGATAACGTCTATTTCAATAATCCGATGATGTATCTGAAAAATATGAACGACGATTATCATCTGCCGCGCCTGCAAAATGCCGACGCAATCGTCATCTCGACCGGACAAGGCGCATTTGAAGCTCCGCACAAAAGCCGTGAATTTTCGGAAATGCTTCATTCCAAAGGAATTCCGCACTGGCTCGACGTTTGGGGACACGATGTTGCTCACGACTGGGTTTGGTGGCGAAAAATGCTGCCTTATTATCTGGGAAAATTCACCCAAGGATAAAAATCACGAGTTAAAAATAAAGTATTTTCACGAAATTTAATAAAAAAAGTTAAATTCTGTAACAATTTTCAAATTATAAAATCAGCGGTTTTTTGTTGGAGATTATCTCGATGTAAATGAGGATAATCTCCAATTTATTTTAAACATTTTTCCAGCCGAAACTATTTTTTACATTTTCTTGAAATACGAGTCTATTAGGCGTATAGTCTAAACAACAATTACATTTCGTATCTCTCTTGAGATTGCCCCCGGTTTATAATAACTCCGGGGGTAAATCGCTTAAAGAGAGTTGTTTAACATCTTTTTGCAGTAGATTTGTGTTTAAATTTATGTATCTGCTTCGCCCGATAATTCTTCTTTTTTCGCTCAATTTTTTTGATGCCGTTTTAACTATCTATTGGGTTAGAAACGGTTTTGCTACCGAAGGCAACGGTTTGATGGCAAGCCTTTTGGATATGGGCGACGCGCCGTTTTTGGCAGTCAAGTTAGGTATCGGTTTGCTGACCGCATTTGTCTTATGGAATTGGAGCGACAGACGTTTGGCAAAGATGGGTTTGATTTTGGCTCTGACTGCGTATATTAGTTTGATGGGCGTTCATTTTGTTACCGGACTTTCCGCCTTCGGGTTTATTTCAGAGAATTTTTTCGATAATGTTTCGCTCTTGACAAACTCGGCATTTGCTTTGATTTTATAAACTTAAAGTCCCCGATTTTAAGTTTAACTTTGCGCTTCCTGTTTTTCCGATTGAAACAGGAAGCATTTTTTTGTCGTAATCTAATGCACAACGCGATTTTGAAAATCCCGCATCAAAGAATAAAGTTTTTATTCAGAGGTTATAAATTAATAATGACAAAAAAAGCAATATATCAATTATCGGCAAGACAGCTTTTACTTTTAGCATTTGCTTCCGCGCTGATCGCGGTCGGGACGGTCGCTTGTCTGACCAATTTCAGCAAAACGAACTGGCAGTTAAAAGATGCGGCGAATATCGCATCGGCGGAAGAAACTCCGGCAAACGTCGCCGATCCTTCGACCGTCAGCGACGAGCAAAACAGTATTGATGTTTACCGCACATATTCGCCCGGCGTGGCATTTATTACTTCGACTTCCGTGATGGAAGATTATTACGGGCAGGAAATGGAGCGCGAAAGCGGTTCGGGTTCGGGTTCGGTAATTGATAATCAAGGTCATATTTTGACAAATTATCACGTTATCGAAGGAGCGCAGAAATTAACCGTCAGTCTCGGCGGCGACAAAATTTATCCGGCAAAAGTTATCGGCGGCGATCCCGACACGGATTTAGCGGTCATCAAGATCGAAGTTCCGGCGGAAAATTTAACGACAATTCCGCTCGGTGATTCCGAAAAATTGGTTGTCGGTCAAAAAGTTTTGGCAATCGGAAATCCGTTCGGTTTGGACAGAACTTTAACGACGGGCGTGATTTCGGGTTTACAGCGTCCGATTCGTGCGCGAAACAATCGCCCGATCGAAGGCGCGATTCAAACCGACGCTTCGATCAATCCGGGAAATTCCGGCGGACCGCTTTTAGATAAATTCGGCAAAATGATCGGCATCAATTCGCAGATTTTATCGCCCGCCGGTGGTTCGGTCGGTGTCGGTTTTGCGATTCCGGTCAGCATCGCCAAGCGCGTCGTTCCGCAACTTATTCAATACGGCGAAGTTCGCCGTCCGAAACTCGGCGCGAGCCTCGCCGACGTTAATCAGTTAATAAAACAAGGAGTCGGTCTGCCGGTTGAAAACGGTCTTTTGGTGCGCGGAGTTTTGCCGGGAAGTGCGGCGCAAAGAGCAGGTTTGCGCG
Source organism: Pyrinomonadaceae bacterium (assembly GCA_965217985.1). Classification (GTDB taxonomy): domain Bacteria; phylum Acidobacteriota; class Blastocatellia; order Pyrinomonadales; family Pyrinomonadaceae; genus DATHTS01. Next base: position 1,016,001 of record CBDCJY010000009.1, on the reverse strand, counting down.
GACTTCAGCAGGATAATCGAGGCGAAATCATTCTCGGCGACATCATCACTTCGCTCGACGGTATGACGATGAATTCGATTGACGATCTTTACAAATTTCTCGATAAAAAACAGATTAACGATACTGTTCAGCTGGAAATTTTCCGCGACGGCAAACGTCAGAATGTCGCGCTGAAACTTATTAATTTGCCGCAATCGCCGCAAGGCGCATCGCCGCGCAGATATTAAAATTCAGTTTTATTTTGACCGCAGATTTTTATGAAAAATTTATTTTCGTAAAAATCTGCGGTTTATTTTTATGAAAAAAATCGAACTAAATGATTTTTACAATGAAGGTTTCGGCTGGATTTGCAAACATTGCGAACGAGAGTCGGATCAAAACGAGTTATCTGAAAATCGTTCACGCCTGATGCGTGAAGGCGAAGCGGAAAGCAAAACGCCCGTTTTTTCAAATCGTGCGTTGGCAAAATGGCTCGACGCATCGCAGAGAGTTCTCGTCTGTCCGCGTTGCGGAATCAGCGAATCGGCGGAACCGTTTTAAGTTTCGTCAGTTTCGTCAGGTTTGTAAATCTCATAACCGTGCGCGTCGTCATAATAATAACGGCGATTTTTTTGCTCCTCGCTCCAGTTATCTTTTTCCTCTTCGGTTATTTCTCGAGATATTTCTTTTTTTTCGGCTTCGCGCTTATTTTTTTCGGGCATAAAGCGTTTATAATGCGTCTAAGCAATTTGTTCAAGTTTCCGAAAGATGAATATATGAATATGAAAAAATATTTACTGACATTTGCAATCGCGTTTTCGAGCATTGTTTCGACATATTTCGTCACCGTTTCGATTGCTCAACAAAGCGCACAAACTGCGCCGGAAACTGCCGACAATGAATATCAGGTCGCGGCAATTCTTTATCAGCAACACGCCGGAGAATATCGCGCACTTGCTTTTCAGGCTTTTAGTCTGGCGAAAATGCGTTTGGACGAAGATTTCGATAAAAAGAATCTGAAAAAACTTTCAAAAGATGAACGCCAAAAAACTCGCGCCGTCGTCGTTGACATTGATGAAACGGTTTTGGACAATTCACCGCATCAGGCTTATCTCGTGAAAAACCGTCTGCCTTTTAATTTGCCGACGTGGATCGAGTGGGGAGAACGGCGTTCGGCAAAACCGATTCCCGGCGCGGTCGAATTTCTAAGATATGCGAGTCAAAAAGGCGTGCGCGTTTTCTATGTTTCCAACCGCTCTGAAATTCAGAAACAGGCGACGATGGAAAATCTGAAAAATGTCGGTTTTCCCGATGTTTCCGATGAAACCGTAATGCTGCAAACGGACAAATCAACGAAAGAGCCGCGCCGCCGGATGATTTTACAGAAAAATCGCATCGTTTTGCTGATCGGTGATAATTTAAATGATTTTGCAGAAAACTTTGAAAATAAAAATGTCGCCGAACGCTTTGCCGAAGTCGAAAAAGACAAAAATTTATTCGGCGCAAAATATATCGTTTTGCCGAACGCGATGTATGGCTCGTGGGAAAATTCGATTTACGACAACAAACGTCTGGACGAAGTAGAAAAAATGCAGAAGCGCACCGAAATGCTTGAAAGTTACAGATAAGTATTTAAACTGCGAAAAGCGCGAAATTTACTTGTTCTTTTTTCGCGTCATTTGGTATTTTTCGCTGTTTAATTTTCTTAATATTTTATGACCAAAATTCTCGATGTCGGCTGCGGCACGAATAAATACGAAGGCGCAATCGGTTTGGACAATAATCCGCGCACGAAAGCGGACGTGATTCACGATCTCGGCAAAGTTCCGTATCCGTTTGCCGATGACGAATTCGATCTCGTCGTCTCGCGTCACGCCATCGAACATATTCCCGACGTGATGAAATTTGTCGAAGAACTTTACCGCATCACGAAAAACGGCGGACATATCAAACTCCTTACGCCGCATTATACGAATCCCGATTGGGCGACCGATCCGACGCACAAAAATCATTTCAATTGTTACTCATTCAATCAATTTATTCCCGACCGTCAAAATTTCGATTTTTATACCGATATAAAATTAAAACCCGTAAAAACTTACGTTTCGCTCGCAAATCTGTGGCGCGCTCTGGGAATCGAGTTTTTTGTAAATCTGGATCAAAAAGCACCGTCATTTCGTTTTATGCGAAAATTTTGGGAACATTATTTGAGTTTTATTTTTCGCGGAAAAGAACTGAGTTTCGAGTTTGAAGTAATTAAAGACATTTAGCGGCAGTTAATTTCCTTCAAACTTATAAGCCAACTTTTCGTATCACAAACGACATCTGTAAAAGTGTATTTTATTTGCTGAGAAATTTATCGGATAGAGGATTTTCTAATGAAGTTTAAAATTTTTACTTTTTTAACGGCGGCATTTATTTTCGGAGCGTTCGCGTTTTTGTCCAATGAAAAAACGTCGGCTAAAAATGCCAATGAACTCGCCGCTTTTTTACCGAGTTCAGATATTGTCGTGACATTTGACGCGCAGAAAACTTTTAATACGGCTCTGCCGCAGGTTTTATCGGCTAATCAGGAAATGCTCGATAAAATCAACGCGCATATAGAAGGCATCAAAGGCAAAATCGGAATTGACGCGCGACAATTCGAGCAAGTTGCTATCGGCGCGAAAACGGCGCAAATCTCCGGTGACAAAACCGAAATCGAACCGTTTATTCTCGCTCGCGGCAGTTTTAATTCGACGCAGCTAATCACGGCGGCGAAACTCGTCTCGAAAGGCAGATACACCGAAGAAAAAATCGGCAGCCGAACTGTTTATATTTTTAAGATCAACGAAATCGCCGCGCAAAATAAACCGCAGCCGGACAATTCGTTTTTCGGTAAAATAACGGACAAAATGCTGAAAAGCGTTTCTAACGAAATCGCCGTTACCGCTTACGATAACAATACGCTCGCCTTCGGCACGGCGGCGCGTCTGCGCGAAGCATTTGCCGACGATAAATCGCGTGTCAGCGCGGAAGTTCTCGGTTTGGCAAGTAAGAATCCGAACGCCGTAATAAATTTCGGCGGAAAAATGCCGAAAGGTCTGGGCGCACTCTTGCCGATAGACAATGACGAACTCGGCAAAACGATTGACTCGATCAATCGATTTTCCGGTTCGCTCGACATCGCTGACGGAAAAACAAATCTTTTCGTAATGGCAAAAACATTGAAGGAAAATGACGCGACCAATCTTTATGACACGATTGATGCGCTGAAATCACTCGGCAAAATGTTTCTTGGCGGCAACAAAAGCGCGGACAAACAGGTTTACGCACGAATGCTGGAAAACGCCAATCTGACACGCAGCGGCACGGAAGTTTCGCTCGATCTGCTTGTTCCGCAGAGCGATATAGATGTTTTGGTCGGCAAAAAATAACTTCTTTTGAAATAGAATTTTTTTCCTCCGTATCGTTCGGGCTGTTAGCGTTCTAACAGCCTTTTTTTTTCAAATCGAAATTGCGCGTTGGCGGCTTTTTCGTGAAAATAAAAAGCAATGAAAATCAAACAAACGAAAGTCGCTTTAATTCTGGCTTTGACGGCGGTCAGTTTGGGTTTTAATTTCGGCGGCGCGAGTTCGGCGCAGGTCGTCAAAAGAAACCGCGTTATCACGGCAACGCCGACTCCGAAACAAACGCCGACTCCGACACCGACGGCAACACCTTTTCCGAGTCCGACACCGCTGGCAACGCCGACTCCTGCCGCCGCACAGCAAACCGTGTTTGATTTACAGGCGAAGATTCGACAGGTTTTATTTCGTCCCGAATTAAAACGCGGAAGTGTCGGCTTAAAGATCGTTTCGCTCGACACTGGAAAAACGATTTTTGAACAAGATGCGGAAAAATATTTTATGCCCGCCTCGAATATGAAAAGTTTTACCGTAGCGACGGCGATGGAAAAACTGACTCCGAATTTTCGATTTATGACGAGCGTTTTGGCAAATAATTTGCCGGACGCAAACGGCACGATCAAAGGCGATATGACCGTTTACGGACGCGGCGACATTTCCGTTTCGACTGCGTTTTATGACGGTGATTATTATAAAGGAGTTGACGAATTAGCGAATCGTATCGCGCAAGCCGGCGTGAAACGTATCGAAGGAAACCTGATCGGCGACGAGACATTTTTTTCGGGCAGCGCGATTCCGTCCGGTTGGGAATGGGACGATCTGCAATGGTATTACGGCGCGGAAGTTTCGGCTTTGCCGCTCAATGACAATTCGGTTGATCTGAGCATCAAACCGGGCGCACAAAATTCGCCGTGTTTCGTGCAAATTCAGCCTGCCAACACAATCTACAAAATCGTCAATCGCTGCGTTACGTCCGCTTCGGGAGCAAAGCGCGACATTCGCGTCGTCAAAAAACTGGATCAAAATGTTTTAGAAGTTTACGGCTCGATGCCGAATAATGACGGCGGTTACACGGGCGCAATTGCGATTTCTCACCCGTCCGAACTTTTCGTCGAACTTCTTCGCCAAAAACTTTTGCAAAAAGGAATTATCGTCACGGGCAGAAATCTGGTCAAAAGTGAAAAGCCGGAAGTAACGGCAATGATTGCGCCGGTTGAAATTGCCAGACTCGAATCCGTTCCGTTTAGTGTCGTCGCGGCAAAAACTCTAAAACCGAGCCAAAATCTCTACACGGAAACTATTCTCTGGACTTTGGGCGAACAAATCGGAGATAAAAGCAATCCGAATCTTTCGAGCGCGGAGCGCGGCATTGCCGTCGTCAAAAGTTTTCTGCGGCAAATCGGCATCGCTGACGACGCGATTATTCAATACGACGGTTCGGGACTTTCGCGCCACAATTTAATTACGCCTTCGGCGGCGGTTCAGCTTTATACATATATGGCGAAGCAAAGTCCGAATGCGGCGATCTGGCAAAACTCTCTGACCATCGGCGGAATTGACGGAACATTGCGAAACCGTTTCAAAGGCACACGAGCCGAAAATAATATACGCGGCAAAACCGGAACAATAGATCAGGTTTCTGCACTTTCAGGTTATTTAACCACCGCATCAGGCGAGAAATTTGTTCTTTCGATTCTGGTCAACGGAGTTTCCGGCACAAATAACCGAACATCGGCTATTGATTCAATCGTTATCGCGCTCGCAAATTTCGACGGCAAAACTCAGTGAAAAGGTCTAACAACGAAAAAGGTTAAAAGTAATTTGATTCTTTTCGGAAAACAAAAAACTTTCAACCTTTTAATCTTTTCTATTTTTTCTCTTTAGAAATTACCAACGCGAACCGCCGCCATAACCGCCGCCGCTGCCGCGATGTCCGCCGCCGCCATAACCGCCGCCGCTGCTACCGCGTCCGCCACGACCGCCGCCGCCGCCGCCGTTTTCACGCGGACGCGCTTCATTAACGACGAGATTACGACCGTCATATTCCTGACCGTTATATTCGTTGATCGCATTGTCCGCTTCGTCTTCGTTTGTCATTTCGACAAATCCGAAGCCGCGCGAACGATTCGTTTCACGATCCATAACGATGTTAGCCGATTCGACCGTTCCCATCTGCGAAAAATGTTCAAAAAGATCGTCGTCCGTTACACGAAACGACAGGTTTCCAACGTATAATTTTTTACTCATTTTTGATTTTCCTAAAATTTTTGAAGAGATTTAGACAGGCGGGAAAACCGGAAAGTAAGTTTTGCTTTAACCAAATTTTCACGACGACAAAGCCCGACCTTCTTTCTTGCAAGAACCAAATACCAACTCTCTCTACCGAACCAAATGTCGCCTTTTACTTTTTGAACGGACGTAATCTAACGAGAAAACTCTGAGAGCAAAACTGTTTTGTGATTATGCACATTTTCATCTTTTTAGGCAAGAGAAAATTGAAAAACTGCAAATGTAAAAACGAGATAATTTCTTAACGGTTAAAAATCTCTGCGTTTTTATCTTTTTCAGGTCTTTTACTTTTGCGTTTTCAAAGTATTTAGAATCTTTTCGTGAATACCGCCGAAACCGCCGTTCGACATAATTGCGACGACATCACCTTCTTTGAGTTCTGGCGCGAGATGTTCGACGATTGCGTCGGCATCGGGGAAACTAAAAGACGGTTTGCCCTGCAATCTGATCTGTTCGACAAGTTCGTTCGTGTCCAAAACCTTGCCGAGTTCGCTCGCTTTTGAAGTGTTATAAACTCCGGCGATAATCACATAATCGGCATAAGCAAAGGCTTTTTCGTATTTTTCCTGAAAAACCGCCAGCCGCGACGACCACGAACGCGGCTCGAAAACCGCGATCAGACGTTTTCCTTCATATTTGGTTTTCAACGCTTTCAAAGTTTCTTCGACCGCTGTCGGATGATGAGCAAAATCGTCAATTACGGTCACGCCGCGTTCAATGCCGCGAATCTCGACGCGGCGTTTGACCGATTTGAATGTCGCAAACGCTTGCTGAATTTTAGTTTTAGAAATTCCCCACGCATCAGCCGCAATGATAACCGCCAAACAATTTCGCACATTAAATTCGCCGATCAGATTCGTCTCGAATTCGCTCCAGTTTTTGCCGTTTTTAAAAACCGTAAATTTCGTTTTATCGCCCGAAAAATCTATGTAACGCGCCTGCCATTTCGCATCTTCCGACGTGCCGAAAGTTTCGATATTCGTATGCAGTTTCGGACGCATTTCTTCCAAAACTTCCCTTGCAACCGGCGAATCAATCCCGACGATCAAATGTCCGTTTGACGGCACGAGATTCATCAGACGCGAAAATTCGAACTTGATTGCTTCGAGATCGCGGTAAATATCGGCGTGGTCGAATTCGACATTGTTGACAATCGCCGTTTCGGGCAGATAGTGCATAAATTTCGGCTTTTTATCGAAATACGCCGTGTCGTATTCGTCGCCTTCGATGACGAAAAAATCGCTGTCCGTCACGCGAAAAGACGCGCCGAAATTCTGCACGATTCCACCGACGAGAAAACTCGGATCAAGCCCGCCGCATTCCGCAACCCAAGCCGCAATACTCGTCGTCGTCGTTTTGCCGTGCGTTCCCGCGACAACCAAACTTCGTTTCCCGCGAATAAATTCAACTTTGACGACTTCCGCCTGCGAACGATACAAAAGTTTGCGGTTCAAAACTTCTTCAAGTTCCGCATTCCCGCGCGAAATCGCATTCCCGACGATCACACAGTCCGCGCCGATGTCGGCATTTTCCGCTTTGTAATCATTGAGAATTTCAATTCCCAATTCTTCCAACTGCGTTGACATCGGCGGATAAACTTGTCTGTCAGAACCCGTAACCTTATGTCCGCGCGCCTGAAGCATTCCGGCAAGAGAAGCCATCGCCGTTCCGCATATTCCGATTAAATGATAATGCATAAATTGAAACTATTTATTTTTGTGGAGTAAATGATTATAAGGCAAATCAGATGTTTTTTTGTAATAGAGATTTTTGATTGTGTCTCCGTTATTAAGAATATCATCCTCAGTTGGCTTTTTCGGTTTTTTAGTTTCCAGATCAAGATACTGTGATGAGTTTTTTATTATAGTTCCATTTTGATTGAAATAAGTACTTTGTATCAAACTAAAATTTCCGTAAAAAGTGTTGAGTTGTGCTTCCGCTTTAGAAATTGTTCCATCCTCACGAAAATATAAATTGACATATTTGACCCAATCACCGGATGCGCTGAAAAGCGTAAAATTAGACGCTATTATTTCCCCGTTTTTTTGCCAATTGTAAGAAATTGTATATATCTCAATTGTTTCACGAAATTTTTCTAAAGCTTTTTCCGAACCAAACTTTTGCCATTTTGATTTACCGCTTTGAGAAACATCCGCAAATACAAGATGCGGCGACTCATTTTTGCCGATAAAAGTGTCAATTTCTTTCACATAATCATCTATATTTTTGATTTGTTCTTTTTGATTGCTTTGAGCAGAAACACTCAAACATAAAATACAAATTAAAAAGCAAAATTTGAAAGAACAATAAAAATAATTCACTCTTTCCAGTGCGGATTTTTGAAAACTTGTCATAAGTTAATTATTCCCATTAAAAATTAATAATACTATGATGAAATCCACAGCGTACACACAGTGCTTGCATTGTTCGCATCTTTACAAATTGTTTTTTATGAACGAAAATTCATCAAAAGCAATTCTAAATCAAACAATCGAAAAGGAGAATAATTGATGAAAGTTTCACGGCGTGATTTTGCCAAAATTATCGGAACTGCCGCTGTCGGTGCAACTGCAATTCCGGCGTTGAGTGCGGACAAAACGGCAAATGAAGAAAAAAATGTTCCGCAAAATTCGGGGCGGAAATTTCCCGAAGGATTTTTGTGGGGCAGCGCGACGGCTTCGTATCAGGTCGAAGGCGCGGTCAATGAAGACGGGCGCAGTCCGACGATTTGGGACACATTTTCAAAAACGCCGGGGAAAACCGTCGAAGGCGCGACGGGCGATATTGCCGACGATCATTATCATCGCTACAAGGAAGACATCCAGTTGATGAAAAATCTCGGCGTGAAAAGTTATCGTTTTTCGATTGCGTGGTCGAGAGTTTTTCCAGACGGCACGGGCGCGGCGAATCCGAAAGGTTTGGATTTTTATAACAAGCTGGTTGATGAACTTTTGAAAAACGGAATCACGCCGTTTGCGACGCTTTATCACTGGGATTTGCCGCAGGTTTTGCAGGACAAATACGGCGGTTGGGAATCGCGCGAAACTTCGGAAGCATTTGCCGATTACGCGGGTTACGCGGCGGAAAAATTGTCGGATCGCGTCAAACATTTTTTTACGATCAACGAATTCGGCGCGTTTGTCGAACTCGGTTATCGCATCGGAATTCACGCTCCCGGATTAAAACTTCCAGCTGCAAGATTTAATCAAACCCGTCATCACGCCGTTCTCGGTCACGGTCTCGCTGTGCAGGCGATTCGCGCCAAAGCGAAAGCCGGAACGAAAATCGGACTTGCGGAAAATATGGCGATTTGCTGTCCCGTGATCGAAACCGCCGAACACATCAAAGCCGCCGAAGAAGCGACGCGCCAACTCAACGCGCAGTATATCACCGTCATTCAGGAAGGCAAATATACTGATTTGTATCTTGAAAATGCGGGCAAAGACGCGCCGAAATTTACCGCCGCAGACATGAAAACGATCTCGTCGCCGCTCGATTTCGTCGGCATCAATATCTACACGCCGACCTACGTTCGCGCCGACGGTTCAGAGCAGGGTTTTGCGGTCGTGCCGAATCCTTCGTCGTATCCGCATATGCTTTCGTCGTGGCTCAACATCGGACCGGAAGCGTTGTATTGGGGACCGCATCACGTCAATAAAATTTGGGGCGCAAAGGAAATTTACATCACCGAAAATGGTTGTTCATCGTCCGACATTCCGGCTGAGGACGGCAAAGTTTACGACACCGACCGCGTGATGTATCTCAGAAATTATCTCTCGCATCTCCAGCGCGCGACGAACGACGGCGTTCCTGTTAAAGGTTATTTCTGCTGGAGTCTGATGGATAATTTCGAGTGGGCGGACGGCTACACGAATCGTTTCGGTCTGCATTACGTTGACTACAAAACACAAAAACGGACACCGAAATTGAGTGCGGATTTTTACAAACAAGTGATTGCGCGCAATATGGTCGTCTGAAATAAGAAGTTTGATAAAATCCGAGCTTTGAACATTTTTACTGCGCCGATTTTATAAAATTTACCGGCTCGAATAATCATTGATTAAAAAATATCTCGAAAATTTTAAATTTCCATAATTCTTTTTACGAGTTATAAATTTGTTGCAATCGAGAGCATTTTGAGAATTGTTTGAAGCAAAACCGTATATTATACGAGATTTTGTTTAATATTTCGGGAAGATTTTTAAATCTTCCCGAAATATCGGTCTGTAAAATTTTTGAAAAATATTTAGCGGATTTGTATGTTTCATAATGTATAGTTGAAAACATTGCGCCCAAATTCTTATTCCATTAGAATCTTATAAAAAAAGCTGTTCGCAAATCTTTATCAAAGGGAAAAATCTGAATATGTCCAAATCGTTCCGTATTTTTGCGCGAAATTTCAAAGTATTTTCGTGCTTAATGTTACCGCTTTTGTTTTCCGTCATTTTACAAGCGCAAACTCCGTCGCCTTTGCCGCAATTTGCGCCGTCGCCGCAGGTTTCGCCGTCGCCGAAAACCGCTCCAATCGGCAAGCAGGAAGACCCTTTGAGACTTTTGCAGTATCGCCTCGTCGGACCGTTTCGCGGCGGTCGCGTCGGCGCGGTTGCCGGAGTTAATTCCGATCCGAAAACTTATTATTTCGGCGCGACCGGCGGCGGCGTTTGGAAAACGAACGACGGCGGAAATAATTGGTCGCCGGTTTCCGACAAATATTTTAAAACCGGTTCGGTCGGCGCGATTGCCGTCAGCGAATCCGATCCGAACGTCGTCTATGTCGGAATGGGCGAAGAAACCGTGCGCGGAAATGTTTCGCACGGCGACGGCGTTTATCGTTCGAATGACGGCGGAAAAAGTTGGAAATTTATCGGTCTCGGCGACTCGCGTCATATTTCGCGGATTCGCATTCACCCGAAAAATCCCGATATTGCATACGTCGCAGCAATCGGGCATCTGTTCGGACAAAATGAAGAACGCGGCGTTTTTCGCACGATGGACGGCGGAAAATCTTGGAAGAAAATTCTATTTCGTGACAACAAAACAGGTGCCAACGATCTGGTTTTCGATCCGCAAAATCCGAACGTGATTTACGCGAGTTTTTGGCAGATCAGTCGTTCGCCGTGGGGTTTCGATTCGGGCGGCGCGGGTTCGGGAATTTTCAAATCCGAAGACGGCGGCGATTCTTGGATTGAAATCACGCGCAGTAAAGGTTTGCCGTCGGGCGTTCTCGGCAAGATCGGAATCACCGTTTCACCGCTCGATTCAAACAGGATTTGGGCGATGGTCGAGGCGAAAGACGGCGGACTTTTCCGCTCGGACGACGCGGGCGAAAACTGGCAGCGCGTCAGCAATGATCCGCGTTTAACGCAACGTCCGTGGTATTATTTCCGCGTTTACGCCGATACGCAAAATGTTGATACGGTTTATGTTTTAAATGTCCAGTTTCACAAATCAATTGACGGCGGACGTACTTTCTCGACCATCGGAACTCAGCACGGCGACAATCACGATCTGTGGATCGCGGCAAACGATAATCAGCGAATGATCGAAGGCAACGACGGCGGCGCAAATGTTTCGACAGACGGCGGAAAAAACTGGACGGAAGAAGATCAGCCGACCGCGCAATTTTATCGTGTCGCGCTGGATAACGATTTTCCATACAATATTTACGGCGCACAACAGGACAATTCGACGGTAAAAATTCCGTCGCGGACGGCGGATTTCGGCATTAACGAAACGCATTGGTATGACATCGGCGGCGGCGAATCCGGTTGGATCGCGCCGCACCCGGAAAATTCCGACATCATTTTTGCGGGAAGTTACGACGGACTTTTAACGCGCTACGATCACAAATCGAAACAACTGCGCGACGTTAATGTCTATCCCGACAATCCGATGGGTTCGGGCGCGGAAGGAATGAAATATCGTTTTCAATGGAATTTCCCGATTCTTTTTTCGCCGCATAAAACAAATGGCAAATACGCGCTTTACGCGGCGGCAAATATCTTGTTTCGTTCGTTTGACGAAGGACAAAGTTGGGAAGCATTGTCGCCCGATCTGACGCGCAACGACAAATCGAAGCAGATTTCGACCGGCGGACCGATTTCCAAAGACAATACGAGCGTCGAGTATTACGACACGATTTTCACCGTCGCCGAATCGCCGATCACGCAGGGATTAATTTGGACGGGAAGCGATGACGGACTCGTTCACGTCACGCGCGACAACGGAAAAAACTGGGAAAACGTCACGCCGAAAGGTTTGCCCGAATTTATCCAGATCAATTCCATCGAAGCGTCGCCGACCGATGCGGGAACGGCTTATTTCGCCGCGACCGCTTACAAACTCGACGACTTCAAGCCGTATATTTATAAGACGAACGATTATGGTAAAACGTGGAAAAAAATCGTTTCGGGAATTGCGAATGATGCTTTTGCGCGCGTCGTCAGACAAGACCCGAACCGCAAAAATTTCCTCTACGCCGGAACGGAAACCGGAATGTATTATTCGACCGATGACGGCGAAAATTGGCAATCGCTTCGTCTGAATCTGCCGATTGTACCGATTACGGATTTAGCGATTCATAAAGAAATGGGAGATCTCGTCGTCGCTACGCAGGGACGTTCGTTTTATGTTTTGGACGATCTTAATTTGCTGTATCAATTAGCCGACGCGCAAAAATCGGACGCGCTTTTATTTAAACCGGAAACGGCATATCGCACGCCCGGATTCGGCGGCGGACAACCTGCGCCCGATGCAACTTTCGGAGCAAATCCGCCGAGCGGCGCGGTCATTCATTATTATTTAAGAGAAAAGCCGAAACAGGAAATCTCGATAGAATTTTTCGACGCGGGCGGAAAATCAATTCGTAAATTTAGCGGCAAACCCGACAAGGAAGACGGTGCGCCGCAACAATCCGGCGGACGACGCGGCGGCGGCGAACCTTCCGCATCGTTAGAAAAAGGTCTGAACGAATTTGTCTGGAATTATCGTCTGCCGAACGCAACGACGCTTCCCGGTTTGATTCTCTGGGGCGGAAGCATCGCCGGACCGCGCATCGTGCCGGGAAATTATCAGGTCAGATTAACCGTTGACGGAAAACTCGTCGGCACGGAAAATTTCACGCTCAAAGCCGATCCGCGTCTGGCAACGACGCAGGAGGAATTTCAGAAACAATTCGATTTCCTGTCAAATACGCGGACGAAACTCTCGCAAACGCACGAAACGATTTTGGAAATCCGCGACCTGAAAAAACAGTTGGAAGATACGACGGCGAAACTAAAACCCGAACAAAAAGATTTGACGGACAAAGCCGCCGAAATATCGAAAAAACTGTCGGCAATCGAAGAAGAATTGATTCAGACGAAAATTAAAAGCGGACAGGACGCGCTTAATTTTCCGATCAAATTAAACAATAAAATCGCCGCGCTTTCGTCGAGTGTGGACAGCGCGGATTATGCGCCGACGGCTCAATCGTATATAGTTTACAACGATTTGACGACGCGGATTGACGCGCAAATCGCTCTTTTCGCGCAAATTAAAACAAATGATGTCGCGGAATTTAATAAAATGTTCGCGGCAAAAAATCTGCCCGTGATTGTGCCGAAAAAGTAAATGAAGGAAACGGTGCGCGCAGAATCGGTGTATCGAAAGATTGAAAAACGCGGTCACACGGTCGCGTTTTTCCGATCTTTAAATCTGGAATTGCGTCTGCAAATTATATGCGATTTCCTTTTTTATAAAATAAATTTAACTCGGAAAAACGAAGTGTGAGAAGATGACGTTTAGTAAAAAAAGAATCGAATAGTAGAAAAAGAATCGAAACTGTTTAGTTTCGATTCTTTTTTAATGCCCGATCTGTGCCGATTTATTTGAGAAGTTGAAAAGTTACTTTTTTGGTCAGAGGATTTACCGTAAAGCGAGCCATTTTTGAAGCGATTCCGCTCGTGCCGGTTGTCGAACCGCTTGTTCCGTCGTTGGCATTCGGCGAAGCGTTCGGCAGAAATTGTTTAACGGCAATCGTGTAATCCGCCGGACCGTGAGCGAAACCTTTGACGCGCAGAATATAGGTCATATTCGGCTGAACCGAAGATGAAACCTGCTCGGCGGCGGTCGCTCCGGCTGATTCCGCCAGAATCTGTCCGTCCTGCGTTCTGAGTTCAAAGTCCATATCAACAGCGGCTATCGAACTCAAGTTTGCCTGCAAATAGAGCGCGTCGGATTTGGTCGTGACCGGAATGTCGTCCCAAGTAATTCCTTTGAATGCCGGATCGCCCCAAGTTGCGCTCGTGCCGGATGTTCCCGAAGGATCGCCGAACACGAGTGTTCCTGTTTTCGATTCGTTAAAGAATGAATAAGTTACCGGCGCGGGCGGATTCGATGAACCGTCGCCGGTTTGCGAACCTGTTCCGGTTGTCGAACCTGCAAAAGCGTTGCCGAAAATTTTCGCGTCGAAAGTAAACAACTGCGTCATCGGATTATTAAATTGGATAGGTTTTGCCGCTGATGTCGCGCCTAACGCGAGTGCTTGATTATAAACGAACGTGTTTCCGCCGGCATCGGCGTTTTTAACCGTGACGGTCGGATTCGAGATGCTGACGATCTGGAATTCGAGCGGACTATAAATCGTCGAATCAACCGAAAATGCACCGCGTGCGTTGGTTAATTTGTTGTCAAATGTCGTCATTCCGCCCGCAAAACTGATGTTGGAAATTGCCGCATCAACCTGCGAAGTCAAATCCTGTTTGGCAACCGTCGCACTTGCCGCGCCCGAAAGATTCGAGAAACCGACCTGACCTGTCGAATTAACGCCGATAGCGCGGACAACATATTCGCCGTCGAACAGATTGCTCAAACCTTCGGGAGCAAAAACTTCGTGAATCGCGCCTCTATCTTCATAAGAAAGTTGGTTTCCGTCAACGAATGCCGCGTGGCGAAAGCCTGTCGTCGAAGAATCACCGTCGTTAAATTCGCGTCTGCCGTTTTGTTCGCGTTTGTTCGCGTTTACGTTTTTTCGCTTCAAAACTTCATAAGCAACTGCGCCCGAAACCGAATTCCAAGAAATGCGGTTTGAACGAGCCGAAGCCGGTGTCACCTGAACATTTGAAGGAACTTGCGGTGCGCGTTGTTCTCCGGCAAAGTAAGAAACCTGCGTCGAGATGGTTGCTTTTCCGCCCGTTACTTCGACGGCGTTGATGCCGAGTTCTTTAGCGGCGAAAATCTGTTCGATCATCGCGCGGTGTTTTCCGGGCGCGTCCGCGTCGGTCGTGTCAGTCGAATAAAGCATCTGGTCGGCGACGATCATCGCGTCACGCGCTTTGACCATCGTGTCCGGCGCGGTCGTGCCGAGAACATACATCGAACCTAAAAAGTCGCGTTCAAAAATGTTCGTTCCCTTGGTGATAACTTTCTGCGCCGCGCCGTCTTTCGGCTGCGGTCGTCTGAATCCGGTCGTTTGCGGATACATCCGATTGAATGTTTCGCGGATGTCCCACATCGTTGACATATAGATTTCGCCGTCATAATGTTCTTCAAACATCGGTGCGCCGGTTGTCCGGTCGAGCAGAGTTCCGATGTCGCCGTATTTCAGAGTCGAACGTGCGCTGCGGATGTAAGCAACCGAGTCGGGATCGCGGTTCAGATCGCGGTAGCGTTGGCGATATTTGTAAGCGTTGACGACGTAATCGCCGAGCGACGCATTATCCGTAATCGTGAACGCCCACATATCGGCTTGACCTTCGTTTAACGCGCCGCCTTCGGGTTCGCCTTCGAGTCCGGCAATCGGCGAAGTGATCGCGTGCATTCCTTCGTGATACGGAACTGTTCCTTCCAAAGCCAAATCGTTGAAATAATAACCGTGACCGTAAGATGTCGGGTTGACGACGACCGGCGATTTTGTTGCTGTAATACCTTCGATAATACTTGTTAAATTCAAAGCAAAAGCATTGTCTAAACCTAAAACTTTTTGTGTCAAATCAGGATCGCCCGGAGTCGGAATCGAACCGTCTGCCGCATCTAAAGCTAAATAGATATTCGGAATGTGGACGGTCGCCGGAAGCGGATTCGTTTTGTTCGGGTATTCGTCGGGAAAACTTCCCTGACTGCCGACACCCGTCGGATCGCCGCCGATATGTAGATAATCAACATATTCGACCAAATATGTGACGAAAAAGAAAGCATTAATCTCGTCCTGATGTTCGGCAGGTTCGGCAAATTGGTCAATTTCATTTGTGCGTGCTTCAAGGGCGGTCGGATTATCCTGACGGAAATGCCACGTTCCGAGAGCCGCTTGACCGAACGGCTGTTTCGTAGCGAGAGCGTTATTGACGAGAGCGTGCGTTCCGGTCAAAGTTCCGTTCAAACCGCTCACACGATTTGAAGCGTCAAATCCGCGAAGTTGAACTCTTTCCTGTCCGCACGGCGTTCCGCCGCAATTGCTGATAATTCCCTGATCTTTTAATTCGTCGGTGATCGTCGGATATTTCGGGTAGATGTCGGCTGTTTCCTGTCCCGGCGCGGTTTGAAAATTGACGAAATCTTTTCTCGCTACGACTTCGCCCGTGTGCGCGTTAACCGAGATCATATACAGACCGAACGGATTGGTTGAAAATTTCGCAACTTTATAAATTAAGCGATAACCGTCAGCCGTCGGATAAATTCCTAACTGCGGTTCGAGATTGGCAATCGGTGCAACTTGCTGTGCGAGATTATCCAAACCGGGTTGCAAAAGGTTCATTATGTGGCTCGGAAGATTTACCGTAAATTGATTCAAATCGGCGGCGGCAGCGGCTTTTGCCTGTTCGACATTCAAGGTCGGTTCGGTATTGACGTTAATGTTTCTGAAAAAAGGACCGGAAGCCATAATCACTTGATTATTAGCGTTCATCACCAAGCCGATTCCGCCGTCTTTGACCGGAATATCATTAAAAGTCTGTTGAAAACGAATCAAATGACCGCCGAGAGCGTCTTTCTGACTGAAAACGCGAAGAGAATTAACGTCTGAAACTCCGAAAAGAGCGGCGTTGTTTGAAATAAAAGCGCGTCCGGCTTCTTCCGGCGTTCCGCCGACGGTCGGCGAAGCGAAATCGTAAATGACATCGGGCGAACCGCCGAAATCGTTCCAACGAACCGTCATATTCGGCGAATTCGTCGCGGCTTTGAGTCCTGCTAAAGCATTAAGCTGTTCGCCCGTCGCCTGTCTAACTGCCTGCATACCGCTTGTCAAATTCAGATCGTAATTCGGCGCGGGACGTTTATAAAGTGCCGTCAAATCATTTGCACTGCCGACCGCTGCTTTTGCTTGGTGATATGGGAAAAATAAAACCGTTAAAAGTATCGCCCAAACTAAAAGGACTGATGTTAATTTCGTTATCGGGTTCGCCTCGTTTTCGCATTTCATTTGTTTATGCTCTCCTGCTGTAATGTATGTAAATCTGTTTATGGTTCAAATATAAAATGCGGCACTTGAGAAAGACTTGATGTATGGATTTCAAGACTTGAGGCTAACTTGAGGTTAGAGAAAATAAACGAAGAATAAAATAAAAATCGGGCGCGAAAGTGAACCCTTCAATACACTTTCGCGCCCTTATATTCGCCCGTTACCCCTACGGACGAAACTTTTTTCAACAACGGCGGCAGTAAATTTTATTTCTACTCGTTCTGCCGCGACTTTCATCTTTTGAATTATCCGCCGGTTGTAAACAAGATATTGTAACTGTTGAATTTTTCAGCCAATGTCGCGCGTTTGACGGTAGTGTTCGGTTCGAAACGCGGTCCCGGAAGAGCTTGAAATTGTCCGGGAGAAACTTGAACAACCTGTGCCGGAAACGATTCAAACAAACCTCTGTCAATGGCAACCTGAACGTAACCACGCAACGCAGCCGGAATTTGAGCGTTATCGGTCAGCACGATGCCGCCGGAAGTTACGACCGTGTTAGCTTTGCTTTTAGCTTCCGCGTCGTGTCCGAGTGCCTTGACCAAAGCCACTGTCAAATCCAAGCGGTTTACCGTTCCGTTCGGGTTAAATGACGTTCCCGTATAGCTCATCATTCCGGTCGAAATGAAATCGTAATCGCGATTTGTCGAACCATTGGCGGTAACGGCTTCGGCGATAGTCAACATCCAACCTGAAACATCGGTAAATTTCGGCGTATCGCCGACCGTCTGACGAACTTCGGTATTGCGAATGAGCAGACGACCTAAATCTTTTCGCGTAACGACTTCATCAGGATGAAATAATCCATCTCCTAAAATATCAATCAGTCGGCTTTTAAGCGCGGCTTCGATTGCCGATTGTTTCGGATGTCCGTTAATGTCGGGAATGTTCGGCAAGATATATTTGATCTGTGTTACTTTACCGTCAACCGGACCGGGCAGTGCTAACTGCGTCGGCGAAGAAACCTGCTGCGCGGCACTTAAGCCTTTCGCGCCTTTGACTTCCAGAGTCCACGTTCCGGCTTGCGGATTATTGACGACGATTTGGCGTTTATCCGAACCGATTACCGGAAAATCAATCGCCGTCGAATATCCCTTTCCGTCCGGCGCAGTCAGACGAATTCCGACCAGATTGCCTGTATCCTCATCGGCTTCCGTATCAACCGTCGCAATAACATCGAGAACATTCATCTCTGCCGAAACATTGAAAGTCGTTGCATTTGTCGAAGTCGCGCCTGAAATCGCCGGATTGAAATCAATATGAAAATTTTGTTCGGCTGGGCGTTCTTCATTGAAAACAGCATTAAAACCAATATCTTGGAGATTACGATAAACTTTTGCGCGGTTGAAAACTTTGTCAACCGCAGCATAAGCATTAATGTAACCGCCGCCGACTTCATAATCGCTGTAACCCGGCATTTTGCTTGCCGTTTCAACCATAATTTTTCTAATGTCGTCGGGCGATAAACTCGGATCGGCATCGAGCATCAGAGCCGCAACACCGGCGGCAAACGGTGTCGCCATCGAAGTTCCCGAAATCTGTGTGTAAAAAGGAATCATTCCGACCGGAAGTTCGGCATCGTCGGTCAAACCGTTGGCGGTCAAATTTGAAATTGCGCGTGTCGAAACGATGGCGGATGAAAAACGTCCGGCGTTCGATTCGAAAGCGCGTCCCGTTCCCGGCGCAGTGATCGTCGGTGCGTCGAAATCGTCGAGCGGATTATCATTGCCTAATCTTTCGGCTTTCGACGTTCCGCGAGATGAAAAATCGGCGAGCGTTCCTTCTTTCGTTCCGGCGGCGACACCGATCACCCACGGAGCTTTTGCATACGGATTGTAAGTATCTTTGGTCGGTCCGTCGTTTCCGCCCGCGAAGAAAATCGCCATATTGCGTTCGTAAGCCATTTTACTCGCAATAGTTATCGGAGCTTCAGGATCGTATGCGCCGCTCGTGCCGTATGAATTTGAAACGATGCGGATATTGTAGCGGTATTGATTGACCAAAGCCCATTCCCACGCGCCGATGGCGTTGAGAACGAAAAGTCCCGCGCCCAAACCTGCGCCGATAATTTTTGAACCGGGCGCAACACCGGCGTAAGTTCCGCCCGAACGAGTTCCTAAACCGCCGATGATTCCGGCGCAGTGCGTTCCGTGACCGACGCTCTGATCCGTGTCGGGAACATTTTCAAGCGTCACATTCGGCGTAAAACCTTCCAGAGTTCCGGCAGCAACCACCGGATGAACATTCTGGACGACTTTCGTTCCGAACGGCAGATCGGCGTGTGTCGCGTCAATTCCCGAATCAATAACGAGAACCGAAAAATTTCCTTCGCCGGAAACAGGCATTCCGCCGTTGCGGAAAGTCATTTGATTATCGGCGCGAAGACGGTCAACGCCGGTCAAAACGCGCGCCTGACTCATATAATAGATTAATTTATCGTTTGACCAGAGTGATTTGATATTCGGATTATTTTGTAAAGCGCGAACCTGTCCGGCGGTCATCGGCTGGGCGACCATTCCGAGCGTCGGAAATGTCTGTCCGCCCGTGATGCCGACCGCGCGAAGAATGTTCAGATGCGATTCGTGCAGACCGTTCGTCGTATTAAACGATACGATCACCATTCCGACTCCCGCATTGTCGGCAATGCTCGTCAATTGATTCCGCAGTTTCGGGCTAAGATTCGCCGCCTGCAACTGAACCGTTAAAACAATCGTCAAGACGAGCGCAAAAACCAAACTTAAAAATCCGCGATATAAATTATTTGAATTGTTTCTCACCGTTTTATCCTCACTCCTGTTTCAAAATTATGTTTCCGTCGAAATCCGGAGCTAGAATATATAAATGAGTTTGAGAAATTCTTGAGCGCGGCAATTCGAGACTTGAGGCAAACTTGAGATTAAAGTTTTCCGTCTCGATTTATTGAAAATAATCTAATGCAAAATAAGCGAAAAATCACGATATTTGACCGGATTTTGGCAAATTTTCATATCTCGACGGCGATACAGACAGCTTTTTGACATTCTGATTTTTAAATTTATTTCGTTAATTCCTGCAAAAGTTTGCGGGTTTCCGGCGCGGGCGTTACGCCGAGTTCGGATTTGAGAAGTGTTTGCAAAGTTTCAAATTGTTCGACGACCGCCGAGCGTTTTCCCTGCGCGGCGAAAACTTTCATCAACAGCCGATGCGCGTCTTCACGATACGGGTTTATTTCCAAAATTTCACTTGAAAGTTTCAGCGCGTTCGACCATTTCTTTTCACCAACGGCGATTTTGGCGAGCGCATTCAGCACACGCGCAAATTGTTCCGCGTAAAAAGGTCGGCGTTCTTCCGCCCAATCGTCGTAAACGCCCGCCATATATTCGCCGCGATAGAGCGCGTGAGCTTTTTCGAGATTTGCTTTGAAATTTCCCGTGTGTTTTTCTTTTTTCGCTTTTTCGGCTTCGGCAATCGCGTTTTCAAATTCTTCGGTGTCAATCGAATAGTCGAGTTCGGGATTAAGTTGATACGCGCCGTCGCGGAAAACGAGAAAATTTTGTTTGAATGACTGGCGCGAATTAAGTGCCTTGCGAATGTGCGAAATCGTCGGGTGAAAATTCTTTTCAATCGTTTTTAGATCGTCTTCCAACCAGAAAGCATCAATCAGAATGTCTTTATCAACGCGGCGGTGTTTGCTCGTTGCAATGTAAATAAAAATGTCGCGGGCGCGTTTCGTCGTCCAAGCGTCGGGCGCAAAAGGTTTCGATTCGTCACGGAAAATCTCGACAAAGCCGAATGTTCTGAGTGTCAAATCCGTAACGAGAGTGGCGGATTGCAGGTTGTGAGTTGCGAGTTGAATTTTCGAGTCTTTACTTTCAGATCGTAACTCTTTACTCTTCAATAATTCGCGCAGATCGAGCGGCAGTTTTTCGCTGACTTCTTCGTCCGCAAAAAATTTCGGATTGCTTTGAACTTCGCCGCGTAACCAGTATTCGTAATCAAAACGCGCCGACAAATCCAAAGCTCTCTGCAAAGGCGCAAATATTTCCTTGCGTTTGTCAGCGGCAAAATGAGTTGCGGCGAGAAGCATCGAAGAAACAGCTTCGTCATAATTCAGATTTTGATCGTGAAAAAACTCGATCAGTTTTTCGGTTTCCTTGGCTAAATTTTCAGTTTCGTTGTGCGCGAGTTTGGCGCGGTTGAGATTTAATTTAACGGTTTTGATGCCGAATTCGTTATTCGTTTTTTCGCGTTCGCTCAAAAGATTCTCTAAAAGTCCGCGAGCCTTTACCGCGTCGCCGCGCAACAGAAAAAACTTGGCGCGTTCTTCGTCCAGATCGCGGTTGACGGTATTCACGCCCGCGTCTTCGTAAGCGCGGGCAGCGCGTTCGTAAAATTCGGTCGCGTGCGGATAATCGCTTTTTTCGCGGTAAAGATTTCCGTAAGCCTCGAAAATCTCGCCGCGCAGAGCCTTTAAGTTAAAAATCTGGCAAATTTCGAGCGAGCGTTCGAGATGTTTTTCCGCTTCGTCGAGTTCTCCGCGAAACAAATGCAGCCGCGCGACATTTAAATGTCCGATTGATTCCTGCGGCACGGTTTCACTTTTTTCGTCGGTGAAAATACGTTTGAACCAACGTAGAGCTTCGCCGAAATCGCCGCGAAATCCGGCGGGCAAAGCGAGATTGTGCATTACGAGGCGAATGTAATGCTCGTTTCCTTTTTCCTCGGCAAGTTCCAGAGCGCGGCGAAACTGCGTTTCGGCAAGTGTCCAATTTCCCTGCCCGACAAAACAAAGTCCGCGCGTGTTGGCGCATTTCAAAAAAGTTTCCGAATCTTCAGAAACTAATTTTTCAGCTTTTTCCAGATATTCGAGCGCGGTTTCGACTTCGCCTTTGCGCCGCGCGAGACTTGCCAGACTGTGAAGTGCTTCGGCTTCGCCGATTTTGTCTTTTCCGGCGGCAAAAAGTTTCATCGCCCGATTTAGAACGGAGGAAGATTTTTCGATTTCGCCGCGCAGACGCGCAATTTCAGCCTGATGCAAAAACGCACGCGGAAATTTTTCTAAAATGTCGTTCGGAATTTCCGAAATAAAATTATCGAGCGTCGTGATCGCACCGCTTTCGAGCCATTCGCCGCCTTTTTCGGCAATAATTTCCGTTGCCTTTTTATAATTTTCCGCCTGCAAAAGAAAAGGCAAAGCCTTGTCCCATTGATTTTCGGCAAAAAAATGATCGGCAATTCGGTTACGCTCGGTTTCCAATCCGGCGCGTCCGATTGCGGAACGCAGACGACGCTGCAAAAAATCTCTGAAAAGCGGATGCAGACGGTAAACTTCTTCCGCTTTGTTTTCGCCCGCAACCGTTAAAAAAATATTCTTCTGCACGAGTTCCGGCAAAACAGCCGCACAACGCATATCTGGAAAAAGCCGACTGCAAACATCGAGCGGCAAAGATTCGAGCAACGAAAGATACAATAAAAGATTCTGCGTTTCTTCCGTTTCGTGCGAAAAAACTTCCTCAGCGAAATAATCGAAAATATCTTTTTCCGATTGATGCAGAATGTCGCCCAGATTTAATTTAAACGAATCGGAATGCGCGTAGATTTCTTGTTCGGCAACTTGCCTGACGAGCTGCAAAGCCGTGATCCAACCGTCGGTGCGTTTACGATATTCGGCGATTTCGTCGTCTTTTAGTTCGACATTCAGAGTTTGTCGAAAAAGTTCGCGCATCTCGTCGTCTGTAAAAAGCAAATCTTCGCGTGTGATAACGAGTGCGCGTGATTGCGTCCGGCGGCGCATAATGGCGAGCGGCGGCAGATCGCGCGTCGTGATTATCAAGTGAATTATTTCCGAAGAATATTGCAGAAGACGATCAACCAATTTATGCACGACCGTTTCGCGTCCGATGTGATGATAATCGTCGAGGACGAGAATAAACGGCTGTTCGATATTTTCGAGAATTTCGTTTAATAGCAGATCAACGGCACGTTCGGGAAAACGCAAAAATTCGTCGGTCGCTTTTTCGATATACGGCAGAACCGTTTCGCCGAATTCGGGAGCAAAATTTCTGATGCCGTGAACAATATAGCCGAGAAAAACAAACGGATCGGCATCGGTATAATCGAGTTGATACCAAACCGATTCGCGTGAAGAATTGCGAACAAAATCAGAAATCAGAGTGGTTTTTCCGCATCCGGCATCTGCCGCGATCATCGTAATCGGCGAATTTAGATTTTCCTGCAAACGGCTCGTCAGGCGCAGACGAGGCAGCATTTCGCTGACGGCACGCGGCGGCAATAATTTTGTTCGCAAGAAAAAATTCGGTCTGGACATTATAAAAACAGCGCGGGACGTTTTTTTGAGAAATTATTTCACAACCGAAAAAAATTTGCGAATTGAAATAACATACCGATTTTCAAATAAAAATCGGTATGGCAAAAAGTTTTTAAGATTTATAATAACCCCCGTCTATATAAATCTCGTCTAACCTTTCGCCATACCGATATTGTAAAGGAATTTACCGCTGGATTTTACCGATAAATTCCTTTAAGCGCGAAATCCTGCCGAATGTTTTTCCAAATGCCATCAATGCTTTGGTTTTCGGCAGTCTGAATTTTTTAAATAAACCTTCCGTTTCTGAAGTTGTGAAAGCTAAAAGTTTTTCGTCAATCACACCTAAAATCTGTTTTGACCTAAGCCGCCAGAGCGGAAGAGGCGGATTGCTCCGCGAAAGTATTACCAATTGTATATTATTTGTCAGCGAATATAAAAGCGTCGTAAAAAATTCGGGAAACCATTCGGCATCGAAAACATTGTGAATCTCGTCAATGACGATCAAATAAGGTGTTTCTTTTGAATATAATGCGACCTGTGAAAGCAAAGTTTCGACACACGGCGCGACGGTATTCGGTCCTGATTTTTTAATTTCCAAAAGAATATTCTTTATCTGTTTTTTACTTAAAATCCGGCTAAAACTTTCTACAAAATACCTGAAAAAAACATTCCAATCAATATCCGCCGATTCGACGGAAAACCAACCCGCACCATCATATTTCCCGGAAAAATCGGAGGCTAAAGCAGTTTTACCCGTTCCTGTCCGTCCGGTTATCAAAGTCGCACCGAATTGTTTAAGCGTTTTTTCTAAAAGGTTATCCAGACGCGGACGAACGATATAATTTTCAAAAACCGGAATTGCCATTTTTTCGGTAAATAAATGAATATCGTCACTTTTTTGAAATGAACGACTGTAATTGGACGAGGGAGAAATTTCAAACGGACTGTCTGCACTGCCCAGATCGAAATTTTCGTGCAAAGAGAAAGTCATTGCCATAACACTTACAAATCTACCTGCTGCGACTTGAGGAAAACTTGAATTCACATCCTATTTCCAAATTTTTCTGAAAAATTCGCTTCGCGCCTCAAGTTTTTCTCAACCGCACATATATAGGATAGAGAGAGTAAAGTTTTTACTTTCGTTACTATAAAAATTTGAAATTGCGGTAAGTGTATTTAGCAATAATATGGTAAAAAAGATGGTAAAAATTTAGGGTATATCATTTGCAAAAGAAGTTTGCGTCAAGTAATAATATGTCAACCCTTCTAAGAAAATGTATCAATACATTGCACGTTTACCCCGTTACTGTATTTCTTTAAAACATTTTACAAAAGACAATTGAATGACCAAAAACGTGAAAAAAATCCTTTGTTTACTTCTTCTTATCGGCTTTTCTTTCAATGCTGTTTCAGCAGGAGTCATAATTACAAAATCTAACGGTGCGCGTTTTACAGGCGCGGACGGAGTTGAATTTGTCGGTTTGGACGGAATGCGTTTTACGGGTGCGGACGGTTTGTTCGGCGCGGATACGAACGGGATGAGATTTACGGGCGCAGATGGAACAAGATTTACAGGTGTTGACGGAGCGCGTTTTACCGGCGCAGACGGTTCGGCTTTTACAGGCACTAACACGGCGAGATTTACCGGCGCGGATACAATGCGTTTTACCGGCGCGGACGGAATGCGTTTTACCGGCGCGGATGGTTATAGATTCACGGGTGCGGATGGAAAAACTTATCAGGTTGATTCTATTTCGGTCGTAAAGCCGTCGGGAATTTTTGTAACGAAAACAGAAGCCGCAAGATTTACAGGAATTGACGGCGCACGTTTTACAGGCGCGGATGTAGAATTTAATAAGGTTGACGGAGCGCGTTTTACCGGTGCGGATGTCGTTAGGTTCACAGGAGCGGATTCGATTGTCGGATATAATTCCGACGGCATTGTTTTCAACATCGTCTCGCCGCAGAATTTTTCAATCACCGGAGCGAACGGTGCGCGTTTTACGGGTGCGGATGTCTTGATGACCGGCATTGACGCAGCGCGATTCACAGGAGTTGACGGTTACAGATTCACCGGCGCGGACGGCGAAAATCAAAATTCAAATGTCGGTCTGCAAAGCATTGATCCCGAACTGGCTCTGAAACTTAATGAAGCGGCGGACGACAGCAACATCAATGCAGTAATCGTCTTCCATCAATATCCGACCGAAACCGACTTGGCAAATCTGCAAACAATCGGAATTTCAGGCGGCACGAAATTCAAAGTTCTGCCGATGATTTCGGTTACAACGACGCGGGACAAACTGATTGCCGTTTCGCAACTTTCGAGTGTGCGCTCGATTTACGGCAATCGCACTTTGGAATTGAATATTGACCCGTTTTTCAAAACCACCCGAATCCAAAAAGTCGCTGTTGATCAAAATCTGCAACAGAAAAATGCGGGAATGCCTGTTTCCGGTCGAAATATTACAGTCGCAGTTTTGGACACGGGCATAAATGCAGCTCACAGCGATTTGGCGGGCAAAGTCGTGCAGAATGTTCGTCTGGTTGATACGCAGAGCGCGGCGGTCGGTTTTATCAATCCGAGTCCGGTCGAAAATATGACAAATACCGATCCGGCAAACGGACACGGCACGTTTGTCGCGGGCGTAATTGCGGCAAGCGGAATAAGTTCCGGCGGAAAATACAGCGGCGTTGCGCCCGGCGCAAATATTTTGGGTTTGAGCGCGGGCGATCTTAATTTAACTCATATTCTTTCGGGCTTTGATTATATTTTGGAAAAAGGTGCGAATTATAATGTCAAAGTCGTCAATTGTAGTTTTTCAGCCGACACGGTTTTCGATTACAACGATCCCGTAAATATCTCTACACGGATGATAACTGATCGCGGCATCAGTGTTGTCTTTTCAGCCGGAAATACAGGTTCGGGAAACGGCACGTTAAATCCATATTCAGCTGCGCCGTGGGTTGTCAGCGTCGGCGCAACAGATGAAAACCGCAAACTTGCGGAATTTTCATCACGCGGAGTATTCGGCTCGAAACAATTTTCTCCTTCGCTGGTCGCGCCGGGCGTAAGTGTCGTTAGTCTTCGTTCAGCCGCCTCGCAGATCAGTATTCTCGGAGTTGCCGGAGGCGCGGACACACAGAGATTGACACCGGCGGAAATTCCTTTTTATACGACGGCAAGCGGAA
Organism: Pyrinomonadaceae bacterium; assembly: GCA_965217985.1. GTDB lineage: Bacteria > Acidobacteriota > Blastocatellia > Pyrinomonadales > Pyrinomonadaceae > DATHTS01. The sequence continues at coordinate 989,417 of CBDCJY010000009.1, read as the reverse complement.
CGTCTTTTACTGCGCCGCAAGTTGCCGGAGCAATCGCTTTAATGCTCGAAACAAACCCGAATTTATTACCTCTCGAAATCAAAGATATTTTACAGCGTTCGGCAACTCCTCTGCCGTCAAATTATGCACACGAAGTCGGCGCGGGAATGCTCAACACCTACGCGGCAGTTTTAGAAGCGGCAAATCCGGCAATCACGATGGGACTTTTTCGCACTGCTTTCGACCAAAATGCCGTAACATTTAAAACTACGACCAGTCAGATTTTCAACGGCGCGGTAAATCCCGGTTCATTCGCCGTCAATGAAATTTCGATTCCTCAAAATACGGTTCAGGCAAATATCAACATCGGTTGGGGAGGAATTTTAAGTCCGAACGATCTCGGATTAAAAATTTACTCGAACGGAAATTTATCGGGAGAATCGAATTATGTTAATCTTCCGGTTCTTAACGGTCATCGTGAAAAAGTTACTCTTAACAATCCATCAGCCGGAGTCTTGCAATCAAATGTTAGTCATACTTTAGGAAATGGAACTCAGCAAAATTATACGGGTGCAGTTGAAATCACACAGGTCGAATATAGTGAATTAAGAGATGTATCTTACTTATCAGTCGAAGATCAATCAATAGTTTTAGAAAGTCTGCGAAGATTTTTAATGTTGCCCGTTACAAGCAGCCGATATAAATATCATCTTGTTATTTCGAGAAGCGATCTGGCGGAAACTCTGGTTCGAAGCGGTCTTGTTCCACAATATATCGCGCCGAATCCTGTTTATTCGGATGTCAGAGATATGTTGGCGCGCACTTCAGTCGAAAGTGTGCAGTTAAGTCCCGGCGGTAAATTAATTTTAGATTCGACAAATGACGGAAGATTTGATGCCTTTGCTCCGGCGACGAAACTCGTTACCGCCGTCGCACTCGTCAAAGCGAATAATCTCGACAGTTTGGCTTCGACTTCGACTTTGCCTTTAACGGTGACGGATGCGGCTTCGATTCCGTCAGCATATCGCGGTTATGCAGCAATCGCATTGCAAAAAGGCTGGCTTAATCTGGATGGAAATAAATTTAACCCGAATAATGGCGTTACGCGTTTGGATATTGCCAAAGCTATCGTCGCAATCATCAAAAACTAAAAAATTCAAATGTTTATTAAATTATAGAGACAAAATGAAGACTGTTAGATTTTCGCTACGTTTTTGACGATTATAAGTAAATTCTCCAAATTCAATTCTAAAAAATCATTTGTTTTAACATATCTGACCGAAAGAATTTTTGAAATTCGGTTAGATGATTTACAAAACCGCTTATTTAATGGCAAAATCTTACTGATATGAAACGCCTTTTGTTTATACTGATTTTGCTTACATCTACAGCGGTTTTGGCTTTCGGTCAACAACGTCCGCTTTTGACGGAAGATGTTGACACGACACCGGAAGGAGCAGTCAGAATTTCGGCGGGCGTAGATTTTTTGCAAAATGTAAAATATCCTTTATCGGGATTAAAAGGCGACCAAACCAGCGTCGGAGACATTCGCATCACCGTCGGTTTTTCCAAAAATGTAGAATTTCAGGTCGAAGGCGTAGTGCAAAATTTTGTCGCTATCAATTCGGCAACCGATCCTTCACCGATTCCGCTTAACGTAGTCGGCAATTCGACCAATGATGTCGGCGATTTTATACTTTCAACGAAAATAAAACTTCGTAACGAATCCGAGAAACTTCCCGCGCTCGGATTCAAATTCGGATTTCAATTGCCGAATACGAATCAGGCTCGCGGAGTCGGAACGAATCAGATAAATGTTTTCGGCAAAATTCTCGCGCAGAAAAAATTCGGCAGTCGCAACAGCGCAAATGTGCCGCGAGTCAATCTTTTCGGAAATATCGGATTGGGAATTATGACCGCGCCGCTCGAACGGTTTTCGCAAAACGATGTTCTGCTTTACGGTATCGCCGGAATTTATCGCGTCAATGACCGCGTCAATCTCGTCAGCGAAGTAAACGGTCGCGTCAGCACGAGAAGCGGCGATACGCCTCTCGGAACGGAAAGCATCGGTCAATTTCGCGTCGGCACACAGATCAAAGCGTCGGGATTAAAATTCGACACTGCGGCGATTTTCGGCTTGACGAAGTTCAGTCCGCGCACCGGTTTGACGTTCGGCGTAACATATCAATCACCGAGCATTTTTACTCCGGCTCAGTAATCCGATTTAACTTCAAAACCTCCAGTAAATGATTTACAGGCGAATTGCCTTTTCCTAAATCGGGAGAAGTTCTTATCGCTTCGGTTACAAATTTCTTGGAGATGCCGACGGCTTCGACCAAAGATTTTCCCAAAGCCAGATTTGCCGCAATTGCCGCCGAAAGTGTACATCCGGTTCCGTGTGTCGAACTCGTTTTGATATATTCGTTACTCCAGATATGTAATTCTTCATTAATCCAAAGTCGGTCAACGGCTTGTTTGTTTTCCTCTAAGTTGTTTATTTCATTACTCAGACCATTTATATCTGTTTTTGCATATATATTATCGTCAAAAAGATGTCCGCCTTTAATCAGCACGTTTTTTGCACCTAATTCACGCATTTTTCTCGCGGCGTTTTCTACATCACCTGACGATTTTATTTTTATACCGGCGATTCTTTCCGCTTCCGGAATATTCGGTGTTATCAGATCGGACAGAGGAAATAATTTTTCGATTAAAGCCTTTAAAGCCTCATCGTCAATCAAATCGAAACCCGATGTCGAGCGAACGACCGGATCAACTACAAAATCGGTTAAATTGTTTTCCGAAACCAATCGGGCGACTTCTTCGATAATGTCTCGGGTCGGAAGCATCCCTGTTTTTACAGCGGAAACTTGAAAATCTTCGAGAATCGGCTCGACTTGGCGACGAACATTTTCCGCCGATAAATGGTTCGCGCCGAACACGCCGACCGTATTTTGAAATGTTACCGAAGATACGGCGGCGGTCGCAAAACAACCGAAAGCGGAAAATGTTTTTATGTCGGCGATGATTCCTGCTCCGCCTGACGGATCGAGTCCGGCAATTGTCAAAACTACTTTTGTCATCAGAACATTTTAACCCGAAATGAAAAATGAACACGATATTATGTTTTCATTTTCAGAATTTCCCTTCTGATTAATTTCAAATTTTGCTTATTGTTCAAAGACCTTATGGCGGCAAATCCGTTCGCGCCTGTTTCTAAAACCGACTTGTAGTTCGTCTCGTCAATTCCGCCGAGAGCGATGACGGGAAACGGGTTTAGTTGTTCGCAAACAGTCTTTAAGTTTTCCGATCCTGTCGGCGCGGATTTTCCGGGCGAATCGAAAATCGGGCTGAAAGTTATAAAATCCGCATTTTGCGTTTTTGCATTTTTTGCCTTTTCAATCGAGTGCGTCGAAACTCCGATGATAAAATTTTCAGGAAAATTTTTTCTTATTATTTCGGCTGAGACGGATGTTTCCGTCAGATGAACGCCGTCGGCATTTGCTGTCAGAGCAATATCGGCGCGGTCGTTGACGAGCAGTTTTGTTTGAGAATTTCTAGTTATTTGTGCGGCTTCGATTGTTAATCGAAAAAGAAGTTTGGCTGAGAGTTTTTTTTCGCGGATTTGAATGAGAGAGATTCTATTTTCGACGGCTGATTCGATTATTTCCAAAACTCGTTTTTTATCCGCGTTAAAATTTTCGGCGGTCAGTTTTCCTTCCGTGATGAGATAAATGATCGGTTTAATCAACTGGATTATTTTCCGGTTTGGCGACAGTAATTTGTTTTTTTTCTTCGATCTTAAAATCGTTTCCCCGAAGCATTTTAACGCTCTGATCGAAATGAGCTATTTCCCAGAAGGCGATGATAATATTTAGAACTCCGAGTCCGGTAACTGCGCCGCGCACCCAATTAGATGAAACCGCTTTTTGAAGTATCGGCAAATCCGTTTTTTGAGCGACATAAACCAGAAGATAATTTTGCTCCCAATTGCTGACACCGTAAAAAATATTCCAGGGCAAAAGCATCAAATACGCGCCGAGCAGAAGAAATAAAATAATAAAAAAAATGACGGTAAGTTTTTCGACCATAAATTATTGTTTTTCTTAGTTTTTCTAAGATTTATCAAATTGATTTTGGTTAAGTAAAATCAATGCTTTTGATTATAGTAGTTAAATTCGGTTTTGTTAAGTTATTTACAGTTAACACACTACCGGCGCATCAGATTTCCTACGAAATGTTTGTTCAGAATCATTTAACTTCTCTTACATAATCGTTTAATTTCTCTTATCGGATAAATTAAGGAAGCGATTTAAGGTTCAACTGTTAATACGCTTTCTGACAGTCGCATTTCCGCCATTTGGTCGTAATCATTTCAAATGATTACTTAATATTTTGTTTTTTAAATAAAAACATTGCCTTTTAGAATATTCTGGATTTATCATTAAGCAGAAGAAAAATTATGAACGACCACACATATAATTACGATGAACAAGAGCCGTTTGCGGCGGCGGAATTTGCCGAAAACCCAGAACCGCGCTGTCCGTGCGTCTTGCTTTTGGATACTTCCGGTTCGATGGAAGGCGAATCAATCAGCGAACTCAATCGCGGTCTGCAAATGTTTCGGCAGGAACTTTTTCAGGATTCTTTGAGTATGAAACGCGTCGAGATCGCCGTTGTCACATTCGGTCCGGTCAGAGTGTTGCAGGATTTTGCGACCGCCGATTCTTTCACGCCGCCGCAGATGCAAGCCGCCGGCGATACGCCGCTCGGCGCAGCTGTCGAACGCGGATTGGGACTTTTGAAAAAACGCAAAGAGATTTTGCGAACGAACGGAATCAAACTTTTTCGCCCGTGGATTTTTTTGATGACCGACGGCGAACCGACCGATCAATGGTCGCATCTGCCGCAAATAATTCGCGCCGGCGAGGAAAGTAAATCATTTTCGTTTTTCGCGCTCGGCGTTCACAACGCAAATTTTGAAGTTTTGCAGCAACTGACAGTCCGCGAACCGATGAAACTGAGCGGTGTTCGATTCAAAGAATTTTTTCTCTGGCTGTCGGCTTCGCTCAAAAATGTTTCGCGCTCGAATCCGGGCGACACGGTGCAGATTCCCGATTACAAACCCTACGGCTGGGCGGACGTTTAATATTAACGGATAATTGATAACGGATAATTGATAATAAAGAAAACTTGTTTTTCATCAATTATCCATTATCCGTTATCGACTTTTTATCTTATGAATGATTGGCGTTACGCAAACGCATCGGTGATCGGTCAGGCGCATATCAATCAGGAAACCGTCTGTCAGGACAGACTTTTGTGCCGCACGATTGAAACTGAAAATGACGGTGAAGTTTTCGTCGCAGTCGTCGCTGACGGCGCGGGCAGCACTTCGCACGGACAGATCGGGGCGGAAATCGCGTGTGAGACTTTTGTCTCGCAGATCGCCGATTTCTTGAACACGCGAAATGCTTCGGTCGCTTGTCTAAATGAAGATTTCGGCAAACTCTGGATTCAGTTTTTTCAGATGAAAATCAAGGAAATCGCCAAAGATGAAAAGAAAGAAATGCGTGATTTTGCTTCGACTTTGGTCGGCGCGATTGTCGGCAAAAATGTGACGGTTTTTTATCAGGTCGGTGACGGCGGCGCGGTTTTTTCTGCCGATGGAAAACCCGAAAGTTATGTGTTCGGCATCAAACCGACGGAAAGCGAATACGTCAACACGACGGAATTTTTAACCGACGAAACGGCTGCGAGCAGTCTGCGTTTCGTGCGTATCGAAGAACAGGTCGAAGACATTATTCTATTTTCCGACGGTATTTTCGCAGTCGCCGTTGATTATCAACAAAATAAACCGCACGAACCGTTTTTAATGCCGATGATCGCGCCTCTGAGAAACGGAAATCCGGCAAACGGTTTGAATGAAAAACTCGAAAATTTTCTCGCGTCGCCGAAATTAAACGAAAAAACGGACGACGATAAAACGATAATTTTAGCATCGCGTTACGAGGCAGAAACCCGTGCGTAAGCAATTGCGCGAAAAACATTTAATTAACCACAGATGAACACAGATAAACACAGATTTTTTGGATATGTAAATTTTGAGAATTATTCTTCAAATTTAAAGTATTATCTGTGTCCCTTTGCGTTTATCTATGGTTAATTTCTTTTAGATTTATGCTCACATTTTACGACAGCCAAAATCAACCTTACATTCTCGGCGAACAACTCGGTCGCGGCGGTGAAGGGACGGTTTTCGCGTGTGAAGATTTAAGCGTTGTCGCCAAGATTTATCACGAACCGATTGATGAAGAAAAAGCGGAAAAACTTCGCTGGATGGCGCAGAACAAAGACGAGAAACTTTCTAAAATCGCGGCTTGGGTGATTGATGTTCTGCACGATCAACCGAATGGAAAAGTCGTCGGTTTTCTGATGCCGAATGTTCGCGCCAAAGAAATTCACGAACTTTATTCGCTAAAGAGCCGCCGCGTTTATTTTCCCGAAGCGACGTGGCATTTTCTTGTTCACACGGCGGCAAACGTCGCGCGTTCGTTTTATTCGCTGCACAAAAACGATCACATTATGGGCGATGTCAATCACGGCAACTGCGTCGTTCTCGCCGACGGAACGGTAAAATTGATTGACTGCGACAGTTACAGCATCAAGACCGACAAGATGCGTTACCGCTGTGATGTCGGCGTGGCGACGCACCTCGCGCCCGAACTGCAAAAAGCCGATCTCGGCGAAATCGAACGCGAAGCCAATCACGATAATTTCGGTCTCGCCGTCATTATTTTTCAGCTTTTATTTTTGGGCAGACATCCGTTTTCGGGAAATTATCTCGGTACAGAAGACAAATCGCTCGAAGACTGCATCGCCGAACATCGTTTCGCATACGGCGAAACGGCGGAATTAAAGCGCGTCAAACAACCGCCCGGAACGCTTTCTCTATCGCAGGTTTCGCCGCGAACTTCCGTGCTGTTTGAACGTGCTTTTTCGAGCGAAAATAAAGATCGTCCCGAACCGCGCGAATGGATCGAAGCGTTGGAAGATTTGTCGGACAATCTCGAACAATGCAATTTTCATCCCGGACATCATTATTTCAACGCTCTGGCGACGTGTCCGTGGTGCGAGATCGAATCGAAAACGGGCGTGATGCTTTTCCCGTTTATCTCGTCGGCGAAAAATGCGAACGGCGAAGAACCTTTTAATATTTTCACCATCGAAAATCTGATCTCCAATCTCGGCATCTCGACCGATCTGCCCGCCAAACCGCCGAAACCTGAAATTTTGCCGATGCCGTCGCCGCAGATAGTTCAGACATATAAAGCCAACAAAACAAATCAAGTTATCGTTGTCGGCGCACATTTTGTTATCTTGGCGATTTTGATGGCAACATTCGGTGTCGGCATTTCGTGTTTTATCGGTTTTCTCTTGATGGCTGGTTTTATCGTTATCCTAAACAATCTCGACAAAAATCTGCGCGGCGAAATCAACGACCGTCTGACTTCGGCGCAACAGGCTTGGGAACAACTCGAAAACGATTGGAACAAGGCAGTTGCGCCGAAAAAAATAACGGAAGATTTGTCGAAGATCAAAATCAGAATATCCGATTATCAGGATTTGCAAAGAGAAAGCGTTCAGGAATTAAAAGCGGTGAACGAGAAACATCGCGCCCGTTCATTTGAGGTTTTTAGCAATAATTACAAATTATCTAATGCGAGAATTGCCGGTTTTGAAGAATCCCAAATAAATGCGCTCGAAGGTCAAGGCATCAAAACAGCGGCGGATTTGAATGAAAAAAATCTTGCAAGTGTTTTCATTCTTCACGACGAAGCAAAACAAGATCTTTTAAAGTGGCGCGAAAATTTTGAGAAAAATTACCGCGTAAATTATGACAAAAAACTGGAAAATGAAAAGAATTTTTTAACGCAAACGATCACGGAAAAACGTCGCACGATGGAAAAAGAAATCGAATTTCTATTAGCTTCGCTGCGTTCGGGTTCGCTTGCGGTTCGTCAGCGTCAGCAAAATATCGTCGGCACATCGGAAAAGATCGCGCGGGATTTAGTTCAGGCGGAAAGCGATATTGATGTCGTCGGCTCGAATTCGTTTGCCGTTCTCGCTCTGCTTTTGATTACATTCGTAATGCCGTTTATCGGTATTATTTTCAGCGAAGTAATTTCACCGCGAGCAACTATGATCGAAAGACCGCGTTCCGGTTCGGACAGCAAAAACGATTCTTCCGATTCAAGGACGAAAAATGACAGAAGCGAAACTTTTAATGGCGATGTAAATTTTCCGAATGATTACGTTACCGATGAAGATATTGCACAAATGACGGACGGAACGCGCAATACTTATGCAAATGAACTTTACAGACAGGCGATGAATTTGAAAAACGAAAAAAATAATTTTTCCGCCGCCGAACAGAAACTTCGGATCGCAGTTCGTCTCCAACCCGAAAATGTTATATTTCTCAATGAACTCGGTGACGTTTTATACAAGCAGAATAATTACGCCGATTCGCTCGAATATCTCAAACAATCCTTGTTAATTGACGAAAATAATTCGGCGACGAAAATTTTCATCGGAATGAATTATTTGAAATTGGAAAATTTCGCGCAAGCAATTTCCACTCTCAAACAGGTGACAAACGGAGATTCAAATTCCTTTGAAGCATTTTACAATCTCGGTTTAGCTTATGAGGCTCTGGGAAATTACTCTTCCGCCGCAGTTAATTTTCGTAATGCTTCAAAGATAAAACTCGACGATGCGGATTCGCATTATCAACTAGGTTTTTGTCTTTACAAACTCGGCAATAATCGAGCCGCATACGAACAATATTTAATTCTCTTAGACAAAAATGTCGAACTGGCAGAACAATTGAAAAAAATCATTAACAGCAAATAAATCATTATCGCGTGTGCAGATATTCGTTTATTTTCTCCAATGAATTTTCTTCCGTAATCATCGCAATATAATTATCTGGACGAAGCAAGACCGAAAACGAATTTTTGCAGCCGAAAAATTCTGCAACGTGCGGATAAAGCGGAAACGAATGGTAATCGTAAAACGAATCTTTCAAAGTTTCGCTTTCGGAAACCGTTTCCGTCTGACCGTCGGAAAAAGTAATCAGATGAAATGTCGGCGATTTTAATTTTTCGTAGATACTTGCGCCGTCAACCGTAAAATACGGCATCCGGTCGCCTGCGCGGACTTTAAAGTTTTCTTCGTGAACGCTCAGACGACTTTTGCGGTAATTGATTCCGACTTGCGAAATAAGCGGAAAAATGAACTTTTTCACCGCGTCGAAGTTAAGCGCGAAATTGGCGATATACGGGAAAATTTTCGTGCGGAAAAACGAAACGAACCATTCGTCACTCGCACCGAAATCGAAAACTCTGTCGGTCGTTTTGAGTAGATGTTTCGCGTTTTCAATTCGTTCTTCGTTATAAGTTTCAAGGATTTTCTCGTTCGCTTTGCCGCGCAAAACGAAAGCCAATTTCCACGCCAGATTATAGCCGTCGCCGATTCCCGTATTCATTCCCTGCGCTCCGGCGGGCGTGTGAATATGCGCCGAATCTCCGGCGAGAAAACATCTGCCTTCCGAAAATTTATTGACGCGGCGCGAATGAACTCTGTAAACCGAAAACCAATTTACATCGTCAATTTCGAGTTCGAGATCGGTATCTTCGATAATTTGTTTTTCGATTTCCTCGTAGAGAATTTCGCCTTCGCGCCGCGTTTCGTCTTCGGGAAACGTACCGACAATGCGAAAACGATTTTCGCCGAGCATCGGAAAAAATGCCGTGATCGTATTTTCCGCCAGACAAATGTATAGCGAATCGTGCGGGAATTTCCACTTGATCTGCGTATCGGCAACGTAAAACAATCTTTCAAATGTGCTGCCTTCAAAATTCATTCCGAGCGTGTGCCGCACGACGCTTTTCGCGCCGTCACAACCGACGAGAAATTTCGCTTCGATTGTTTGTGCTGCGCCGTCTTTATTTTTGATATTTGCCGTTACGACGTTTTCATCCTGCGAAAAATTTTCGAGTTCGGTATTCCACAAAACATCTTTTCCGTTCGCTTTTAAAAAGTCGTAAAGAATTTCTTCGTGCTTGCTTTGTTCGACAATTAAAAGATACGGATACGGACTTATTCCTTCGCCGATGTCGGATAGATCAATTTCGCCGCGCACATCGCCCGATTCGACGAGCCGCGCTTTTTCGGCAATCGCTCCTTTTGAAATCAAATCTTGCGCGATGCCGATTTGCTCGTAAATTTCGAGCGTTCGCGCCTGTACGCCGATGGCTTTCGAATGCGGTGTGGTCGTTTCTTTTTTATCTATAATTACAAAATCAATCCCGTATCTGACGAGTTGACACGCGAGAGCAAGCCCGGTCGGTCCTGCTCCGATTATTATGATGTCGGTATTCATTGTTTTTTTCTCCGATAAAAAATTCTACACAATCTGGAAATAAAAATAATTATTTTTATACAAAAAATAATTTTGTAAAAAAAAATTGTATCTTTTTATTTTAAATTTATGTTAAAGTTTATGCGAAATATAGTTTTTTTTTATTTCTATAAAAAAGGAAAATTATGGCAACAAAAAAAGAAGACAAGAAAACAACAGCAAAAAAAACAACTACAGCAACCGCGAAAAAACCGGCGGCAACTACTAAAAAAACTCCGGCAAAAGCCGCAGTTAAACCGTTAGCAAAAGCTCCGGCAAAAGTAGCGGCAAAAACTGCTGTAAAAGCACCGGCGAAAACTGCGGCAGCAAAGACTGCGGCGAAACCTGCCGCAAAACCGGCGGCGAAACCTGCACCTAAATCGCCAACAAAATCAACGGTGAAAACGGCAGCAAAACCGGCAGCGAAAGCTCCGGCAAAAAAAGCCGCTCCGATGAAAAAATCAGCGGCGAAACCGGCGGCGAAAGCAGCAACAGCAAAACCGGCGGCGAAAAAAGCCGCTCCCCAAAAAGCCGTTCCGAAGGCTAAAGCTCCGGCGAAGAAAACAGCCAAGAAAAAATAAGAAAAAGAAGCAGTTTGAAAAATCAAGTTGCTTCTTTTTCTTTTACAAACCAAACGGTTTTCCGATTCGGAGAACGCATCAACCGTCGAAAATTTTATTTATTCGGCGGTTCTTTTTTGTCGCCCCAATAAAACGCGCGAACAACCAGCACATAGACCAAAACCACCAGAAAACAGAGTCCGACGAAAATAACGATTAACCACGCGAGCGATGACATTATAAGATTTTACCTCATTAAAAACTTTTGCGGAAACAATTTTTATAATCGAAATTATTGCTATGTTTTTTGTCTTTATGAATCAAGATTAAAAATTTCAAAATCTCAAAATCTCAAGTAAAAAAACGAGACGCGAAGAATCATTTTCTCTCTATCAAAACTTCGTTTAATGTTCGCGTCGTATTTTCCGTAACGCTCGGAACCGGCGTTTGAAATGACGGATTAAGCTGTGCGATGTTTTCTGCGGATAAGTTTTTCGGCGCGTTTTCCTGCCCGTTTTTTTTCTTGCCGTGAGATTTGAGCGAGCGATCCGGTGTCTGTCTGAATATCAAAAAACAATTACCGAAAACCGCCATCGTATAAAGCGCGAGAATCATAAAAACCGAACCCGCATCGAGATTCTTTTCAAGTAATTTTATCGTCAAAAAAACGAAACCGAATAAACCGAACATTGCGACAATTCCGGTAACGGTAACTGAATTCAGAGCGAACGAACGATCTTGAAATTCTTCCGTTTTCAAATCGAGCCGCGCACCGCAATTATTGCAAAAATTCAGATTTTCGTTTGTTTGTTTTCCGCAAATCGAACAAAACATTTACCAAACTTCTCCTTTTTATTTTTGCAGTTTAACTTTTTCTTCGAGCCATTCGGTCAAGTTATCAACCGATTCGATATGGACGGGTTTTCCCTGAAATGATTTGATGGCGAAAACGATCAGCATAACCGTTGCAACGAGTTGAAAAATCCAGCTTCCCAAATGTGCAAAACCCAAATTGGGGAAATTTCCGACGACTCCCAAGATTGTGGTGACGATCAAAATTCCGATCTGCGCCGCCAATCCCTGCGCCGCGTGAAAACGCACTTTGGTTTCGCTCTTCGGAACAAATAAAAGTTCTAAAACTCCGGCAATCAGACCGATATGAAAAGGCAGATACGGCAGTGCAATCAAAATATTTTCCGGCAGCCCGACTTTCGCAACTTTGCGATCTTTCGGAGTTTCGGTTTTCAGACGCGCGTTTTTGTAAGTATTCATCGGCTGCGCTTCGCCGAAAGGAGATGAATACGCGTTAAAATCCGATTCATCAAAAGTGCGCGTCGGAGCTTCTTCCTGCGTATAATCAGGAAGTTTATTAGTCTCAGCGTTTTGTTTCTGACGCGCCGTTGCCGCCGCCGCTTGTCGTGCGCGTTCGGGAAATTGCGGATCTAATGGATTCGTATCAAATTTTTTTGGCATTTTCTTGTCTCCTGTTACGCTTTTTTGCCAATGCTTGTTCGCAAAGATTTTAACAGGAAATTGTTCTCAAACGAAATTTCTAAGTTTGACGATGTAGAATAAAATCTACGAGTTCGCGTAAAATATCGGTGTTTTGTCGTATCTTTTTCAATTCGCCACACGATTTTTCATATATTTCCGTCGCCAGATTTTTCGTTTCCACGATTCCGTAAAGCGCGGGATATGTCGCTTTTTCAGCCGTTAAATCCTTTCCGGCGGTTTTGCCTAAAATTTCGGTCGTCTGCGTGATGTCCAAAAGATCATCTGTAATTTGAAAAAGCAAACCCAAATTTGCCGCATAATTTGTAATTGCAGTTAAATCGTTTTCCGTCGCTTCGCCGATAATCGCGCCGGCACGAGCCGAAACGCAGATCATCGCGCCGGTTTTGTTACGGTGAATCGTTTCTAAACCTTTGACCGAGATTTTTTTGCCTTCCGCGTCGAGATCGAGTTGTTGTCCGTCAACCATTTTCGCGGCGGCATTTGAAATTTCCGCAATCAATTTTATTCTCGTTTTCTCTGATAAAGTTTCATCCGTCGCAATCGCTTGAAAAGCCAAACTCTGCAAAGCATCTCCGGCTAAAATCGCCGTCGCTTCGCCGAATTTTTTATGACACGTCGGGCGACCGCGCCGCAGATCGTCATCGTCCATCGCAGGCAGATCGTCGTGAATCAGCGAATATGTATGAATCATCTCGATTGCCGACGCGGTGCGAAAAAGTTTTTCTTCCGGTGCTTTGAAAACTTTTCCGGCGGCGAAAACGAGCGCGGGACGAAAGCGTTTTCCGCCCGCAAAAAGGCTGTTACATCTTCAAAAATTTTTTGCCGAATCGCTTTATACAATTTTGCGGGTTGCGCTTCTTCGGACGGAATCAATTTGTCGAGCGCATCATCAACTTTTCGGGTTACATCTTCAAAAATTTTTTGCAGCATAAAATCAAATTAACAGTTTGTTTTCAGATAAACAAAAACATCGAAATTGATTTTATCAAATTCATTTGTTTTAATTTTTCTAAGAATTATGACAATTAACAATGAAGAATTTCGCCGCGCACTTTCGCGCTTCGCCAGCGGCGTAACGGTCGTCACCTTAAAAGACAGAGACGGAAAACCGCACGGCATCACGGTCAGCGCGTTCAGCAGCGTTTCGCTCAAACCGCCGCTCATTTTAGTTTGTGTTGACAACGACGCGGGAAGTCATCGCGCATTTCACGAAAGCCGGAGATTTGTCGTTAATATTTTAAGCGAAGAACAGGCGGCGCACTCCAATCAATTTGCCTCGCAGATTCCCGACAAATTCTTAAACATTATTCATCACGAAGGTTTGGAAGGAATTCCGGTTCTAAAAAACGCGCTTGTAAATTTAGAATGCCGTCTCGTCCAACATTTCGTCGCCGGCGATCACACGGTTTTCATCGGCGAGATCGAACAAGCGCACATCAACGAAGGAAATCCGCTCGTTTATTATCAGGGAAATTATAAAAAAATAGTTTAGCAGAAATCCCGGACATTGCGACACTTTACGCTTTCGGATGCGCGCGGTCGTAAACTTCGATTAACTTTTCCATCGAAACCTGCGTGTAAATCTGCGTCGTCGAAAGCCGCGCGTGTCCGAGCAGTTCCTGTATGTCGCGCAAATCCGCGCCGCTGTCTAAAAGATGCGTGGCAAATGTGTGACGCAGACTGTGCGGCGAGATGTCGCGGTTTATTTCAGTGCAGAGTTTGATGTATTTATCAACCATTCGACCGACCGAACGAGTGGTAATTCTCGTGCCTTGATAATTAAGAAAAACGGCTTGTTCGTCGCGTTCGGCGGGCGGACAATTATTTAAAAAAGTTGGGCGCGTTTCGTTCAGATAATACATTAAAGATTGAAGCGCGGGTTCGCCGAACGGCAAAATTCTCTGCTTTTTTCTTTTGCCCGTGACGCGCACGAGTTTTTCGCGGAAATCAATATCTTTCAAATTTAATCCGACGAGTTCGCCGACGCGCATTCCGGTCGCGTAGAGAAATTCCAAAATCGCACGGTCGCGTTTTCCCAAATCCGTATTCAAATCCGGCGTTTCGATAAACCGCACGGCGTTTTCCATCGAAAGATGAATGGGAAGTTTCCGCTCGATCTTCGGCGTGGCGACGAGCTTTGCCGGATTGTTTTCCAAAACGCCTTCGCGCACGAGAAATTGAAAAAAGGTTCTCAAGGAAGCGAGTTTTCGTGCAATCGAAGTTTTCTTTTTATTATCGGCGTGCAGATTCGCCATCCATTCGCGGATCGTCAGATGGTCAATTTCCGAAACCGGAATGTCCGAGCGTTTATCAATCGAAAAAAGATGTTCGCGGAATTGTCCGAGATCGGACAGATAATTTCGCAGAGTATGTTCGCTGACGCGGCGTTCGTATTTCAGGTGTTGGAAAAATTGATTCAGGTATTCTTCAAGCATTATTTTATATCTTAATACAAATGATTTTTAAGTCTGTATATTTCAATATCGAAAGTATTTACAGCAGAACAAATAAAATAGTAATTATGGAGTCGAGATAAGCAAATACAACGGATTTGCCAAAAATGTGCAGTAGTTTTTCCTGCAATTGCGTGTCCACAATAAAATAAAAGATGGCGAAATGACACACGACATTTCCACCATCTTTTATTTCATTTGACGTTTTATTTATCTTTCATTTCCTTCATTTGAAATTACGTTAAGTCCTCTTTCGACATTTTCTTCGATGTGCGGATGTTCGGGACTGATGCGAATACAGGCGGCGAAATGTTTCGGTTTTATTTCAACCAGTTTCGGCACGATCGTTTTACATTCGGCAATCGCATACGGACAGCGCGTATGAAAATGACAGCCTTTCGGCGGATTGATCGGCGACGGAACATCGCCCGTTAAAATGATGCGCGTCCGTTTGGCTTCGATTTCGGGATCAGGAACGGGAACGGCGGAAATCAGAGCTTTCGTATAAGGCATTAAAGGTTCGGCATAAACTTCTTTGCCGTCGGCGAGTTCGACGATTCTGCCGAGATACATTACGGCAACTCGGTCGGATAAATGACGAACGGCGCGCAGATCGTGCGAGATGAACAGATACGTCAGATTTTTTTTCTTCTGAAGTTCTTCCATCAAATTCATAATCTGCGCCTGAATCGAAACATCGAGCGCGGAAATCGGTTCGTCGGCGACGATAAATTCGGGATCAACCGCCAAAGCGCGGGCGATGCCGATTCGTTGGCGTTGTCCGCCGGAAAATTCGTGCGGATAGCGTTTGACGAAACGGCGCGACAATCCGACGGTTTCCATCAAACTCTGCACCATTTCGCTGACGTTTCCGCCTTTTGCCAGACCGAATGTGCGAATCGGTTCGCCGATAATTGTGCCGACCGTCATACGCGGATTGAGTGACGCATACGGGTCTTGGAAAATCATCTGCAAATTTTTCCGCTGTTCCCGCATTTCGCTTGTCGAAGCACGCGCCAAATCTTTCCCGTTGTAAAAAACTTGTCCGCCGGTCGGTTCGGTCAATCTGAGAATCGCTTTGCCGAGCGTTGATTTTCCGCAGCCGGATTCGCCGACGAGTCCGAGCGTTTCGCCTTTTTTGATGTCGAGATTTACGCCGTCAACGGCTTTGACGAATTTCGTCTGTTTGAATAATCCGCCGCCGACTTTGTAATAAACCTTTAAGTTTTGCAGGGAAAGCAAAACCTCGTCCTTGCGTCCGCCGTCGCCGTTGTTTTTATTATCGTCGGGCATTTTTACGTCTTCTGTCATAGATTCTCTTTTCCGCGTTTTGCTTACTTGATTTCCGGTGCTTCGATCTTGACTGATTTAGCATAATCGTAATTTGTCGTCACCTTCTGTTTCTTGCCGCCGTTTTCGGTTTCGACGATGATTTTGAGCGGCAGTCCGCTGTCGTCTGCAATCCATATATTCGTAGAATTTTTAACTGTTTTTTCACCCATTTCAATGCTGTATTTATAAACAGTTGCCTCTTTGCCGCCGACATTTCCGCCGCCTGATTTTTGAACTTCCTTGATTGCCGACATACCTTCACCGTCAAACATTTTCTTCATTTCCTCGATTTGTGCGCCGATATCTTCGGGTAACTTTTGCCATTTTCCGTTCTGTTTGGCATAAGCGTTACTGCCGATGACAATAACTTCGCTCAACGAATTCTTAATCCGGTAGCGGTCGGGTTTAACGTATTCCAGTTCGGTTTTCATTTCCGGCATCGCCTCATTGACGAGTGTTGCCGACCATAAATCGGACGCTTGAAGTCTTTTTGTCGAAGCCAAAATATCATCTTTCGGATTTTCGCTCGGCACAAAAGGCGCGTTGACATCTATCTGCGGTTCGGTTTTGACGGTTTGATTAGCCGGCAAATTTGCATCCGCGTTTACGGTCGTATTTGCCGTTTCCGTCGAAGAACGACAGCCGAAAGAAACTAAAAGCGATATGACGGAGATTATGTAAATATATTTTTTCAATTTTAACCTTCCCTTGTGTTTTTTGCTACGGATTCCGCGTAAACTTCTTCGGCGAAATGGCACAGCGAAAAATGATTTTCATTGATTCGGACAAACGGCGGATAATCGCGGTGGCAAATGTCTTCGGCGCGTTCGCAGCGTTCGGCAAACGGACAACCCGGCGGCAAATGCGCGACATCGGGCGGGAGTCCGGGAATCTGGTAGAGTTCTACGCCGGTTTCGTGCGCCGGATCGGGAACGCTTCGCAGAAGTCCTTTCGTGTATGGATTTGCCGATGTCGCAAAAAGTTCGCCGGTCGGAGCCTGCTCGAAAACCTTTCCGGCATACATCACGATAATTTTGTCCGTCATTCCCGCGACGACTCCGAGATCGTGCGTAATTAAAATAACGCTCGTGCCGAATTCCGTTTTGAGATTTTTTATCAGTTCGAGAATCTGCGCCTGAATCGTCACATCGAGCGCGGTCGTCGGTTCGTCGGCGATTAAAAGTTCGGGTTCGCACGACAGAGCCATCGCAATCATCACGCGCTGGCGCATTCCGCCGGAAAATTCGTGCGGATAACTGTCAATGCGGTTTTCCGCGTCGGGAATACCGACCGTTCTCAGCATTTTGATCGCGTGATTATAAGCCTGTTTTCTGTTGTAGCCGAGATGAAGCTGCGTGATTTCCATCAACTGCGTGGAAATTTTCAAAAACGGATTGAGCGATGTCATCGGGTCTTGAAAGATCATCGCAATGCGCTTGCCGCGAATCTTTCTGACTTCTTCCATCGAAAGCGCAAGCACGTCAACGCCGTCGAAAATTATATCGCCGCCGACAATTTTTCCCGGCGGTTGCGGAATCAGCCGCATAATCGAAAGATTCGTCACGCTCTTTCCGCTGCCCGATTCGCCGACTATTCCCAAAGTTTCGCCTTTTTCCAAAGTAAACGTAATTCCGTCAACCGCTTTGACCACGCCGTCTTCAGTTTGAAAGTAAGTCTTTAAATCATTAACCGTTAGAATTTTTCCGTTTGTTTCGCTCATTTATTTTCTTGTAGCCATTTTTGAAAATCCGATAAAACTTTGAATTGCTGTTCAATTTGTCCGCGTTTTAAGTATTCTGTTAAAATCCCGCCCGTTAAAACCGGAAGTTCTTCGCTTTTTTCTATTTCGTGATATTTTCCGTTTTCGCCCAATTTAAAAATTTTCAACTTGTCTTTGCCGTATTGCCAAAATTCCGAAATGCCGAACTCGGAGTAGATTTCAAATTTATCGTCCGACGGATGATAAACATCAATTTCGCAAATGATGTCCGGCGCGAGTTCGATTTCGGTCGGAATATAATCTTTAGTTTGATGAATGTCGGCTTTACTAACGAAAAATGACAGATCGGGTTCGATGCCGTATTTTAACCTTTGGGATCGCAGAGTCGCTTTACCCGTCGGAATGACGTTCAATTTCAAATTCATTCCGGCAAAGGTTATAAAATTGTGTAACAAACTCGTTAAAAGTTCGTGAATTTCTGTGACAGGCATAATCGTAAGAGAACCTTTGTCATAAAAAAGATGAAGCGAATTCGATTCGCCGAGTTCTTCGGAAATTTGCTCGTAAATGTTCCAATCAATGCCTATATACTGCATTGGATGTTTGAGATTGCGTAGATTTTCCGCTGAGATTGTAACTTCCGCCGTAATCATTTTTATTTATTTTCTTCGCATTGCCGCAAACCGGAATTTTCGACAACATCTATAACCGTCACGATATTTTTGCCGCGAATTTTCGTGTAATAAAACTCGATTCCGCGATAGCGTAAGCCTTTTTTCGCTTTGCCGTAAATTTTCTCGACATTTTCCAGAGTGCTTTCGCGCAAAATAATTCCTTTGGAAGTCTTGATTTTGTAAGGCGCGCGCATTTCGATGTCAAAGATTTCCTGTTTTTTGTCGGTCTGACAAAGGTAAAATGACAAACCGTTTTTATATGTCATCTGGAAAGAATAGTTGCCGTTTTTTATCCATCTGTAATTTTTGCCGAATTTCTTTTCGACATCTTTTTTGTCGGATTTGCCGACGGCGATGCCTTCGACACCGATTCCTTCTTTTGCAATTTTATAACTCGGATCAGATTGTTTTCTCTTGCTTTGTGCATCAACTGTAATTGAAAATAAACCGCATACCAAAACAGCTAAAGTCAAAAAACAGCCTTTCTGCATTTTTCTCTCCTAAAATTTTCGCGTCTGCGGATCGAGCGCGTCACGAATGCCGTCACCCAAAAAGTTTAATGAAAACAGAGTCAAAGCCATCGTTACGCCCGGAAAAATCAGTTGCCACGGGTAAATTGCAATGTTTTTAATTCCGTCCGATGCCAAACTTCCCCACGAAGCATACGGAGCCTGCACACCTAAGCCTAAAAACGATAAAAAGGCTTCGGTCAACATCACCGAAGGCACGGTCAGAGTCGCGTAAACGATAACCGGTCCGAGCGTGTTCGGCACGATATGTTTGAAAATAATTCCTAAAGAAGAAACGCCGGTCGCCCGCGCTGCTGTAACAAATTCCTGATTTTTCAGACTCAAAACCTGTCCGCGCACGACGCGCGCCATCGTCAGCCACGAAACCAGTCCGAGCGCGAGAAAGAGCAGAAAAATCTGACTCAGACCTTGATTTCCCGCGCCGCCGATTGTTTCGGAAAGATTTTGTATCCATTCCGGCGTGTTCTGTTTTCCGAAAACCGACAGCAAAACGATGACGATCAGAATATACGGAATCGAATAAATCACGTCCACGATTCGCATCATAATATTGTCGGTTCTGCCGCCGAAAAATCCCGCAATCGCGCCGTAACTCACGCCGACAACCAGCGAAACAATCGTCGAAATAATGCCGACCATCAGCGAAATTCTCCCGCCCTGCAAAACTCTGGCGAGCATATCGCGTCCGGCTTCGTCCGTTCCCATCAGATGCGTCAACGAAAACGAGCCGTCGGGGTTTTGAAGCGGCGGAAACGATTTAATCAAATCGCCGTCTGACGGAATCATTTCCGCTGTCAAACCGGTCGTCCAATAGATGATATACGGTCCGAAAATGACGGCGATCAGCATAAACACCAGCACATACAAGCCGAAAACGGCTAATTTATTCTTCAAAAGCCGCTTCCACGCATCTCTCCAGAGCGATGTTCCCTTTACAACTTCTTGTGTATTTTCTGCCATAACTTTTATGAACCTATAATTTCATCAATCTTCAGCCTTAATTTTTCGACCGCATTCGATTCGACCGTCTCACCTGTTTCCAAAATCCGTACTAAACGATAACTGCCGTTTTTCGGCGCAGTGTAAAATTCCAGAGTGTTTTCGCGCAAGTTGATGATCCAAAATTCACCGATGCCGGCTTCGGCGTAGAGCGTTTTTTTTATTTCGCGGTCGTATTCGAGCGTCGAATCGGAAACTTCGATAAGCAACAAAACATCTGCCGCCGTCGGATGACTTTCCGCATAAAAATCTTCGCGCGGTTTGAGCAGTGCGATGTCCGGTTCGGGTTCGTTAAATTCATCGAGATGAATCGGATCTTGCACAGAAATTATTATTTCCGTCCCAAGCAATAGTCCTAAATTCCTGTTCAATTTTTTAACTGTGCCGTCGTGTTTGCTTCCGATACTCATTTTTTCAATCAAATATCCGTCCACGATTTCCAAACCGCTGACTTCCGGCAAAATTCCGGCTTCGGTCATTTTTTGAAATTCACTGACGCTAAACCTTCGCGGCAAAGGCTTGAATATCGTCGTCATTTCTTTTTCGAGTTCGGCAACTGTCGTCATAAAACTTACTCGTAGCGAATGCGCGGATCTAAAAATCCGTAGGAAATATCAACGATCAGATTAAAAATCATAATCAGAATCGAAACAAAAGCGACGATGCCGAGAACGAGCGGCTCGTCGCGGTTGAGATTTGCCTGAATAAAAATATTTCCGAGTCCGGGAATCGCAAAAACTCTCTCGATGACGACCGTTCCCGCAAGCAACGCAGCGAGCGCGGGACCTGTAAAGGAAACGACCGGAATAATGCCGCCGCGAAAAGCGTGTTTGAGCAAAACCGTCTTTTCGTCCAAACCTTTCGCCCGCGCCGTGCGGATGTAATCGGAACGCAGAACTTCGAGCATTCCGGCACGAGTCAGACGAGCAATATAAGCGGCGTAAATTGCTGAAAGCGTAATAACCGGCAAAATTATCGCCGATATTCCGCCCCAACGCGCAGGCGGCAAAAAGTGCCAGCCGAGCGCGAAAAACAATACTAAAATCGGTCCCAGCACGAAGTTCGGCACGGACAGACCGAGCATCGCCAACGCCATCGAACCGTAATCGAACGCCGAATTTTGTTTGAGCGCGGCGATTATTCCCGCAGTCAAACCGATGATTAACGCCAGAATGTAAGCCAAAACTCCGATTACCGCCGAATACGGCAAATGCCGCCAGATAATTTCATTGACGGTTTGCCCCTGATATTTCAGCGATTCGCCAAAATCGCCGCGAGCAACATTACTTATCATCAGCCAGTATTGTTCATACCAGGGTTTGTTGAGTCCGTATTTTTTTTCAATGTTGGCTTTAACCGCGGCGGGCAAAGGTTTGTCGCTGTCGTAAAAGTTTCCGGGAGCGAGGCGAATCAACGCCCACGTTACCGTGATGACGAGCAACGCCATCGGAATGATGATTAATAATCTGCGAATGATGAAACTTAACATTTTTCCCTCTCGGTTATTCGGATTTTGCGGTTTTGGTTTTATCTTCTTGTTCCGGCGAGGTTTTCGATTTCTCGTATGCGTCCTGCGCGGCGGTCAACTGTTTTAGTTCTTTCTCGATTACCGGATCGTTTTCCTTCATAATATTGTCAACGTCCTTGTCCCATTTGTTCTTATCTCTTTCGATATAAACAAATTTCCAAGGATGAAGCGTTCCCGGATTCGGATACAATCCTTTGACGTAAGGCTTTTTCATCCAACTCGTTCCGGCAGTTCCGAGCGGAATAACGATTTGCTGCTGCGAAATATAAAATTCGGCTTGCGCGAGTTTTTCAAATCTTTTTTGTGTATCAACCGTATTGTTTGCATCATCGAGCATCTTGTCGTATTTCGGATCCCACCAACCTGTTCCGCCTTCATTTTTCTTTGAATAATAAAGTCCCAAAAACGTATAAGGGTCCATATAATCGCCGACCCAACCGCGCCGGGCAAAACCTGAGTAATCAACTTTGTTGAGCAATGGCAGAAACGTGCGAAATTCCATATTGTTCAGCGAAACTTCGATTCCCAGATTTTGTTTCCACTGCGCTTGGACAAATTCGGCGACGGATTTGTTCGATTCCGCCGTGTTGTATGTGATAGAAACTTTGTCCGCCGGAAATGTCGGACAGCTAAAACCGCCGCCGTTCTGTTGGACGGGAAAACCGGCTTCGGTTAATAATTTTCGCGCTTTTTCCGCGTTGAAAATCCGCGCTTTCCATTCATCGAGCGAACTTCCCTGTTTTGCCAATTCCTCCGTGTAAATCTTGGTTCGCGCTTGTTCGTATTTTGGAAAAATTCCTTCGGGTGTCATATCAACCAAAGGTTTGAGAGTTTTGCGGAATTTGGCGAGTGCTTCGCGGTCAATCGCCAACGCAAATGCCTGACGGATTTTGAGATTATCCATCGGCGGTTTCTTGACGTTGATGACGTAAAACTCGGTCGCCACTTCGGGATGCAGCAGATATTCGTCCTTGTATTGACGGATCACTTCATTCCACGCCGCCGGAACTGTGTGATTATAAAGCGCGTCCACGCTTCCGGCTTTGTAAAGATTCATCATCGTCGTCTGTTCATCAAGCGGATAAAATTCGATGCGATCAACTTTGACATTCGCCGCGTCCCAATTATTGTCGTCCTTAACGACGATCAATTTGTCGTAGGGACGATGTTCGAGAAGTTTATACGAACCGCTGGTGACGATATTTTCGGGACGAGTCCAGTTATTGCCGTATTTTTCGACGACTTTCTGCGGAATTACGCGGAAAAACTGATGCGCGAGCAAACCGAGGAAATACGGCGCAGGCTGATAGAGCTTAATTCGCAAAGTGTAATCATCTACGGCTTCAACGCCGATGTCTTCGGCTTTGACCGGCACAAATTCTTTGCCTTCGAGAGCTTTTTTCAGTTTCTCGTCGCCTTCCGTCAATTTGGCGCGGTCTTTTTCGTCGGTCGGCACGGTCAGACGTTCCGGTGAATTGAGAAATTTCTCAAACTCTGTTTCAGTCGCAGTATTTTCGGGCGGTTTCGGAGCAGTTTGGGCGGTCGTTGTCGGCGCGGCATCTTCGCTAAAATCTTTTTTCAGCAAAAATTGTCCGTTCGCATCTTTTACAAAAGATTGTCCGGCATTATAGGCTTCGGAATATTTGATGTAATAACCGAGCGAAGCATTGCGCGAAGCGACTTCGGGGGAAAAACCTCGACGAAAGGTGTAAACGAAATCATTTGCGGTGATCGGATCGCCGTTGGAAAACTTTCCGTTTTTTCGCAGATGAAAAAGATATTCCGTGCCGTCGCCGCCGACTTCCCACGTTTCGGCGAGTCCGGGAATCGGTTCCATCGTTTTCGGATGATATTCGACCAGACCGTCATACAAAGCCGTCAAAATTCGCGCGTCAACCTGACTGTTCGTAATTGCTCCGTCGAGCGATTCGATTTCACTGCCGGAAATATATCGTAAAGTATTATCGCTCGGCGCAACGGTTTCTCCGAAATAGCGACTCGTTGCTTTGGTCGAACAACTGATTAAAAATGAAGACAAAATTATTAGAGCAAAAATCGTCCGAAATTGCTTAAAACTGATACGCGCCATAATTTTACGCTCCTTATATTCTTATTGTATGCAAAATTGAAGGCTCAAAAAAAGCCGGGAAGAGACTGAAAAACATTAAATTAGCGTTAAACTTACCACGTTTTTACGCAGACCTGCAAGAAAGAGTTTCCCGCGCTCGTCTATTTATTGTCGGATATTTTCAAAAATTCATTGTAAAAAGCCGTCTTAGAACTTACGATTCGCCTCTTGATTTTTGCGGCTGCCAGTTAACGTCAATTCTGACGCTTTTGAGCGACGGCGCATCGAGAGAATTCATTTCAAATCCGAGAATATACGGTTTGACCAATGAATATGAAGTCGGAAAATAAAGCGGAATCGCCGGAAGTTCGATGATCGCCTGATCTTCGGTCAAAATCGCTTCGCTCGTTTCTTCCAGATGCTCGACTAAAACCGTTTTTTCGGTGTCTTCTCTAACAAGCGTATCGAAGGTCGGAATTTCCAATAGATTTTTTCCCGTCTGAGAAGTTTCCGGCTTGATTTTCTCTTCAGTTTTCGGTTTTTTCGCGTCGGCTTTTTCTTTAACTTCTTTTTTCGGCGGAAAAATCGCCAGCATATTCGCCGTTTCATCGGTTGTCGGCAAAACAGCATTGCGCCGGATCAGATCGAAGTCGTTCGTTTTCTTCGCTTCATCCATTTCTTCGGTTTCTTTAACGATGACATCGGTTTTTATATTTAAGTTATCTTTCCACATTTTCGCCACCGAATTGGCGATTTTCTGCTGAATATTATTGCGGTTGACGACGAGTTGAACGGTCGGAAAATTTCTTCCTTCGGGAAATCCGGCATCGGCTAAAAGTTTTTTCGCTTTTTCCGTATTTTGCGTGAGTTTCGATTCTTTATCAAACGGCAGAAAACTGAGAGCCGGTTTGCTCGCGCCTGCCAATTCATCTTCGGTGATTTGTTCACGCTCGATTGAGATCGCCATTGCTTCGCGGACATACGCATCGCTAAACGGCGGTTTTTGCAGATTGAACTCGTAGAAGTTTACCGCGCCGTGTGTAGTTTGCCGGAAATCGTCAAACGGCGTAAGCAATTTCAAGGCAAGCGGCTCGAAATCCGCATTCGTCACGGCATCGAGTTCACCGGCGCGATACGCTTCCAGAGCTTTTTCCGCCGATTCCTGCGGGACGAAACGCACTCTTTCGAGTTCGACCGATTTTTTGTTCCAGTAGTATTCCGACCGGTCGAGCGTAATGCCGTCCGAACCGACCGAGAAAATGCGAAACGCGCCGTTTGTAATAATATCGGATTTTAGATTTTCACCTTCAAAGTATTTTCCGTCGCCGTAGATCGGACGAAATATCGGATTAGCGATCAACGCGGGAAGTTCTTCGTCGGGTTTAATCAAAGAAACTTTCAAAGTAAATTCGTCAATCGCTTCGACACCGAATTTCGGTTCGGCTTTTTTCGGCTTTTCGTTTTTTATCTCTCTATTTTCGGCTATTTTGGAATTTGCCGGAAGTTTTAGCGAAGTAGCGTTCGGTTCTATTTTCTTAATAGAAGGCAAACTTTGATCGTCGGCTTGTCTGGAAACTCTGTCAATTTCCCGGTTTTCGGTCGTTGCAGTTTTGACTTCGATTTCCGGTTTCTGCATTCCGACGATATTTGTCAGTAGTTTATAATGTGAAACTTTTTCGCTCATTTCCGCCAGACGTTTCCACGAACGGACGAAATCTTCGGCTTTGACATTTTCGCCGTTTGACCATTTCGCATCCTTTCTCAAATAAAACGTCCAAATTCTGAAATCATCGGAAGAATCCCATTTTTCCGACACTGCGGGAACAGCTTTTAAAGTTTTGGATTCGGTATCGGTCAAACCTTCAAAAATAGCGCGGACAACATCTGTTTCGGGCGGCGCGGAAGCAAGCGCGGGATCGAACGATTTCGGAGTTTTACCGTTGCTCCAACGAAATTCTTTCTTCGCAGGTGGTTTTGCGTCGGCGTAAAACGGTTCGGTTCTCGGTTTTTCGAGTTCACTGCAAGAAATCAAAAAGAATGAAAAAATAATTATCCATAGATAAACACAGATAGAGCCGGATTTTTTTTCGATTTTTGATCCGTTTTTATTTGTCTTTATCCGTAAATTCATTTTTCCTCTATTAAAAGTTTTAATTGCTCGTAAATTTCCGCCGTCTGCCGCCGCGTATCTGCAAAACCGTCCGAAGTATCAATCAAAAAATCCGCATATTTTTTCTTTTCATCCTGCGGCATTTGTGAGTTTATTCGTTTAATTGCTTCGATTTGACTGAGGTTATTGCGCGACATCAGCCTTTCCAATTGTAACGCAGGTTCGCAAAAAACGACAATTAGTTTGTGAAATCTTTCCCAGCCGCCTGATTCGATCATTAATGCCGCATCAATGACGGCAATTGCGTTCCGATTTTCGCTTTCGCGCTCCGCCAGCCAGATACTTTGTGTTTCGTGAACTATCGGATGCACGATTGAGTTGAGAAGTTGCCGCTTGGCTTCGTCCGCGAAAACAATCGCGCCTAGTTTTATTCGGTCGAGTTCGCCGTTCGGCTGCAAAATTTCTTCGCCGAAATGTTTGACAATCAATTTTAAACCCTTGGTTTCCGGCGCGACGACTTCTCGCGCCGTCAGATCGGCATCGAGTGTAAACGCGCCGAGTTCGCGTAAAATTTCGAGAACAAAAGATTTCCCGACCGCAATCGAACCTGTCAGACCGACTTTTAACATTTATCAAATAATTTACCGCAAAATAAAATTTTCGGCTAATTCGGATTCCGATGCGTCTAAATTTACAAGCTACCCTAAAAAATACATTTAATTAACGGAACGCCGTCAAATTGACGGCATATATTGCGTGAGCATTTATTTAACTATTCAAATCTATTTTGAGTTTATTAAAAACG
Organism: Pyrinomonadaceae bacterium; assembly: GCA_965217985.1. Lineage (GTDB taxonomy): Bacteria > Acidobacteriota > Blastocatellia > Pyrinomonadales > Pyrinomonadaceae > DATHTS01. The sequence goes on along the minus strand of CBDCJY010000009.1, from coordinate 962,679 downwards.
CTTCACAAACATTTGTTGCCGTCAGCAATGGCGGTGTTTCGAAGGTTAAAAATATCAAACTATTTTTGTCGGTATGCTTATCGCAGAAAAACCTTAAGGAGATTAAATATATGAAAAAATCACGTTTTAGCCTGATTCATCGGGTTTTAGTTTTCACTCTCGCTGTATTATTTTCCGGATTGCCCGCGCAAGCCGCAAATTGCAGTAACACTTCTACCGGATTAATTCCGCTAACTCAATTAGGTATGGGAACTTATCAAGGTTTTCAAGGAGGTCTGTATCCCTCGGGAAGCAACACGCGTCCGGCGGCACACGAAAATGACGGAATTTATTTAGACCGTTTCGTGCGTCCGCGTGATTCTAATGGCAACTTAAATCCGAACGGGACAATCGTTCTGCTGACTGTCGGAATGTCGAACACGAAGCAGGAATCTTCCGTTTTCATTCCATTAGCAAATGCCGATCCGATGAAAAACGATAAACTCAAAATCGTTAACGGAGCGGAAGGCGGAATGTCGGCTGATAAAATTTCCGATCTTTCGACACAGACCGCACAGCAATATTGGCAATACGTCGAGCAGCAGTTGACACAGGCGAATGTCACCGGCGCACAAGTTCAGGCTGTCTGGCTCAAAGAAGCCGACGATGTGCCGCTTTCGACATTTCCCGAAGATGCTTTGCGCCTCAAATCCGAACTCGCATCCATCGCGCGAATCATCAAACAGAAATATCCGAATACGCAGATGATTTTTCTTTCCAGTCGTTCTTACGGCGGTTATGCCGATTCACAGGCGACACGCGGCGAACCCGTGTCGTATCAAACCGGATTTGCCGACAAATGGCTGATCGAAGATCAGATAAACGGCGATCCCGAACTTAATTATGATTCGCGGAAAGGCGAAGTGAAAGCACCGTGGCTTTCGTGGGGAGCTTATATCTGGGCGGACGGACTAACAGTAAGAAACGACGGTTTATTTTATGAATGCTCGGATTTTCAAGCCGACGGCACTCATCCGGCAACCGGTGCGCGTAATAAAATTACTAATTTATTGCTCGATTTTTTCAAAACCGATACAGTTGCTAAAAGATGGTTTTTGAAATAAATGACAAATGAAGAATTGTAAATGGTTAATTGTAAGTTAAAGAAAATTTTCAATTGACCATTTACAATTTAGCATTTACTGTTGTTTCCCGTGTCTTTTCGCCAATTTCCCGACGTTAAATTCCGCTATTTCCTGTAAAGTTAAACCCAACTCATCGGCGCAGGCGGAAATATACCAGAGAACATCGCCCAGTTCGTCTTTTAATTTCGCGCGTGTTTCATCCGTAATTTCGCCGCCGAAATCGCGTTGGATTTTTTTCACGATGTTTGCAACTTCGCCCGCTTCGCCCGCGAGTCCGAGCGTCGGATATTCGAGATTGTTCAAACGATTCGGATAGATCGCGGTCACATTTGCCGCGTCCTGATATTCATCAAAATTCATAAAATTATTTTTCACCGCAGAGTCGCGGAGACGCAGAGAAAACTTTAAAGTTTTTATCTTTTGTTAAAATTTATTCTTAAAAACTCCGCGTCTCCGCGACTCTGCGGTTAAATTTCCAAAACTCCGAGTTCGGCGACGGCTTCTTCTAAAAGTGTTTCGTCAACTCTTCCCAATTCCGCCATCGTCCGCGCCATCGAATCGGCGACTTCCTGAACTTCGTGTCCGGCGTGACCTTTGACCCATTCCCATTTGATCGTGTGTTTCTGCGCTGCTTTATCTAATTTCGCCCACCAATCGTGATTCGTTTTCTTGCGAAAATTTCCCGTCATCGTTTCGACGACGTAGCGCGAATCACTCAGAAGGCGAACTTTGCAAGGCTCGCGCAATTGTTCCAAACCGATGCGCGCCGCCGCGATTTCCGCCTGCTGATTCGTCGCACTTCCGAGATATTCGCCGAACGCGCGCCAGTAACCTTTATAACCTAAAACGGCAACCGCCGCCGCACGCGGATTTCCCTTGCCGTTTCCCAAAGACGAGCCGTCACAAACGATTGTTACTTCCTTCATAAACTTTATATTTGACCAAAACGCCTTCGTCTTCTTTATTTAAATCGCGCCACCAGAGATAGCCGAAAAACATTCCGACCAGACTGCTGTAAATGATCCCGACCAAAAAATCGTAACCGACTCCATTCCATAAAACTCTTTTAATAAACGGTTCGCCGCCCCATTCATACATCGTAAACGGAAAACCGCCGTTCCCGATTCTGTTCCGCATCCGCGTATCGGCGTAAACGAAAAACGTCAGAAAATTAAAAAATATAAACGTGACAAAAGCCATTATGAAACCGACGACAAAGGCTTTGTTAAAAATAGTATTTTTCATTAAAACTAAAAATCCGAAATACCGAATTATCCATTATCAATTTTCCACTATCCATTAAATTTACAGTAAATTCAATTTCGTTTTTTTGAATGTCAATGGAAAATTGATACTGGAAAACGGATCATTTCCAATCTTTTCCAAAATGCTTTTCTCTACACCGCTTTCAATTTTTCGAGTTCGAGAATTAACGCGATTTTTTTTCTAAATTTTCTTTTATTATTTCAATTTTCGCGCCGTGATTTTTGACCAAACAAATTTGAAAATTAAACCAATTAGAAAACTACAAATCAAAACAATTAAGACATTGCCAATTAACCCAGATAAAATATACCGTTCAGAAAATGCTTGTCCGCCTGTTTCTAAATAATAAAAAGGAAAACCAAACTTTTGTTCACAATCAAAACAGATTGGTCTGTCTTTTTGTCAAAATAATTTGTTGTTAAAAAGAAAATCGCAAGACCGACAAAGAATCCGAATATAAAAATTTTACTTCTAAAAAATTTACTCATTCGCATTTCCTCCGACTGAAATCACATTGTCCGCATAGCTTTCAAACGTGTCGTCGTGCGAGATGACGAAAAGCTGATCGAAGGTTTGGCGTTCGGTGATGTGCGAAATTTGTTCGGCGAGACGTTCGCGCCGCGCCGCGTCCATATTGGTCGTCGGTTCGTCGAAAAACGCGAGGCGGATGTCGGACAATTGTTTTAAAAGCGCGAGTCTGACCGACAAAGCCGCCGCCATTTGTTCGCCGCCGGACAGATTTATAAACGGTCGTTCGTGTCCGAATTCTTCGAGAACGATGCCGTAATCTTCCGTCCATTTGAGCGTGCGTTCGGCGTTGCCGGAAATCTCGCGGAACATCTGATTGGCTTCGAGTGAAACGTGATAGACGTAATTTCGCGCGACGAGCGGCGCGGATTTTTTCAAAGTTTCGCGGATAAAATCGGTCGCCTCGAAAACTTTTTCGAGCCGTTCTTTTTCCTTAAATTCAAACTGCATTTCGAGCCGAATCGCCCGCAAAGTTTCGAGTGCAGTTTTGAGTTCGTCAGCGCGGCGTTTGGCGTTTTCGAGATTCGCTTTTGTCTCCGCGAAACGCTTTTCCGCATCATTTAAAGCGGCGCGTTCGAGCGTATGCTTTTCGCGGTCGTAAGTTTTGTTCGCTTCCGTGAAATCGTTTTCGGCTTTTGATAGATCGGCTTTTAATTTTTCGATTTCTTCGGTTGCCGTTTTTAACTGCAACTGTTTTTCGGGCAAAAGTTTGGCGAGATTTTCATTGACTAAAAATTCACGGTGCGCGTTTGCCGTCGCGTCGCGTTTGCCTGTAAATTCCGTCCAATTCGCGTCCAAATCTTTGTAACTTTCGAGTTTTTCCACCGTCAATCTTCTTTCACTTTCGAGCCGTTCGTAATTACTTTCCGTATCGGTGATTTTCGTTCTGATGACGATTTCGCGGGCGGCTTCCGTTTCGAGATGTTTGGTGCGCGCTTTCGGATTATCGAGAGTTTTCAATTTCGTTTCAGTTTCGTTAATTTCGGTTTTCAATTTCGGCAGATTTTCGAGTTGTTTTTCGAGATTTTCCTTTTCGGTTTTGTAGCCTTTGCCTTCGTCGCCGATTTCCTTTTCGCGCGATTTTAAGGTTTCGAGCTGCGCTAAGAACTTTCCGGCTTCGCGGGAATTCCTTAGCGAGACGGAAACGGTTTTCTGCTCACTCTCAAAAACGGAAATCCGCGATTTAATTTCGCCGAATTGTCCCGAAACGAAACTTTCGAGCGTCTGTCCGGGTTTTAAGTTAAGACATTTTTCCGACAAAATCGGACACAGACCGTTTTTTATTTCGCTCTGAAATTTTTCGTCGGATTCTAATTTGGCGCGAAGCCGTGCGATTTCCCGCGTGATCTCGACATCGCGTTTGCTCAGGTTTTCAAAATCGCCTGCGTCTTTCGTTTTCGTTTCCGCGTCTTTTATTTGCTGTTGATTCGTCTTGTATTTTTCTCGCAGATTGTCCATTTTTTTGCCGAGACCGGCAATCTGATTTTCGACGGCGTTCGCGCTCGCCAGATCGTTTTTCAGTTTGTCCGAAATCTTTTCAAGATTTGCCTGTTCGATGATTTTCGGTTTTAGATTTTCGATTTCGGCGTGTGCGTCCTGAACCTTTTTCAAATCTTCGGCAAAGCGTTTTTGATCGGCTTTGACGTTTGAAATCGCGCCTTCGACTTTCGTGATCTGCGTGTTTAATTTCTCGCGCTCGCCGCGTTCGCGTTCGAGTTCCTTTATTTTTCCGAGTGCTTCGAGATGCGTTTTGTAATCGTTTTCGACTGTTTTGATTTTTGCCGCCGCATTTTCGGATTGTTTCTTTTCGGCTTCTTTTTGAGCAAGAATAATTTCGGCTTTTGTCTGTTCGTTGTTTAATTTGTCGAAAACGGTTTTTAATTCGTTGACCTTCGTTTCGGTTTCGTCAAATTGTTTGACCGATATTGATTTTTCGCTGACTTCTTTTTCAGTTTCGGCAAGTGATTTATTAAAGTTTTCGGTTTGTTCGGAAAAAAATTTAAAGTCGTTTTCGATACGTTCGTAATCGGCGAGTTTACCTTCGGCAAAAGCGATCTTGTTTCCGGTTTCGACTAATTTGTTTTTGATAAAACTGGCGGTTTCGCGGAGTTTTTCCGCACCTTGACGATATTCTTCGACCTTTAAAAGTTTGTCGAAAGCCTTTTTTCTCTCGGTCGGCGTTTCGAGAAAAATCGCCGTAAAAGTTCCCTGCGGAACGCCGATGGCGCGGCGGAAAAGTGCTTCGAGATCAGTTCCGGGTTCAACGCCGAGATGCTGCCACAAAAAACGCTGGACTTCATCTTTTTTATCGGCGATTCGCATTTTCAGATGCGGATCGTAAACGTAATAACTCGTTCCCGTATCGCGGTAAACTCTATATTCGCGTTCGTCCAGACCGCTTTCAAAGGTTACATTGACCGAACCTTTTTTCGCGCCGCGCCGGACGAAATCGTCTTTTTTATAATCAAGCAGATCGAACAAAGTCCACGCGACGGCTTCGATCAGAGTCGTTTTTCCCGCGCCGTTTTCGCCTGTAATGGCGGTCGTGCCGCGCGAAAATTCAAATACGGCGGATTGATGAGATTTAATGTCTTCGAGTTCGATTTTTGTGATGTGCATCTTTAAATTTCGTATTTTAGATTTCGGATTTTCGATTAGTTTAATTTTAGACCAACTCGCGCCGATTGGAAAAAGCTGTTTCAAAATTTCAGTATTTGTGGGAAAATTATCACGCGAAAAATCCTTATGCTCACGAAATGCGTAAATTGCAGTTTCTATACTTGAAGTTTTGAAAGTGAATGTTCAAATTGCGAATCAATCCGCACTTGCTCTGCGCGACATTTCGCCGTTTGAAGAAACCGTTAAAATGTTCGATTCCGAAGAATTGGCGCACGAGGCGGAAGTTTTTAATGTTCAAACGACAATCACCGGTTTCAGCGAATCTTTTGACGAACTCGAACGCCAATACCGCCGTTTGAAATCGGAAGATGAAATTGATCGTTTAACGGATATGCAGAATTGAAAAAGGCTGGAAATTCGTGTTGAATTTCCAGCCTTTTTAAGTTTTTCGGTTATCAAACTTAGTTTGATGTTCCGGTATGGACATACCAGTTTGCCGTCGGAACATCGGTGGAAATTCCCCATTGGAATCCGCTGGATGTCGAAGGCGAACCGGAAGTCAGAACGTAGAAAACTCCGTTTGACGGTCGCCAGACGGAAAAGTCCTGTTTGCCGTCGCCGTTATAATCGCCCGGCGTAACGATGTCTCCCGTCGTTCCCCAGAATATCGGTGACGCGCCCGTGCCGCCGCCGTCTCTTTCGAGAACATACCATTTTAATTGTCCGCCTTCGTTTCTGACGACGCAGAAATCGTATTTGCCGTCGCCGTCAAAATCTCCCGGCGCAAGCGTTTCCGTCGCGCCGATTCCCCAATAAGCGTATTCGATTCCGGCAGTTGACTGCAACAACGAAAACACGCCGTTTTGATTATAGACGCAGAAATCGGCTTTGCCGTCACCGTCGTAATCACCGTAGTTAGGACGAACGGAAGTGCCTGAACCCCAAGGCACATAAGTGATATTGTTGTTCGGATTATTCAAAGTTCCGCGATAGTAGAAATAATTTTGTCCGCCCGCACTTTGTCGGTAAACGGCGATGTCGTCTTTGCCGTCGCCGTCATAATCACCGACGACTTTCGGATCATCTCCCATCTGTCCGAAATCTTCGATGCGAGCCGTATTTGTCGCGCTTTGGAGAATGTAGAAATAAGCGTTGCCGGACGGTTGTCCGCTGGCAAATTGCCGCCAAACGGCGAAATCGTCTTTGCCGTCGCCGTCGTAATCGGCGGGAACTCTCACGTCCGTCGGAATGCCCCACTGAACTCCGGCAGTCATATTTGTTCCGAAATTGACAAACCATTCGGTCAAACCGTTGTTCGTTCTGGTAACGACATAATCGGATTTTCCGTCACCGTTAAAATCAACATTAGAATCCGGCGTTGCCGTCGGCACAGGTGTCGGTGTCACGGTCGGTGTCGGAGTAACAGTTGGTGACGGCGTAACAGTCGGTGTCGGTGTCGGTGTTCCGCCGCCGATGCTGATTCCCGTTACGCTGATGTCGTCAATGCCGATCCATTCATCACTTCCGGCGGCATTCGTCGTCATCAATCTGATTTCAACTAATGCCGCGTTATTTGTATCTGCGGGCAAAGTAAGATTTACGGGTGTCACCTGCGTCGCTGTGCCGCCCGTCGTAACATCGGCAAAATAACCGCCCGTGACATTCGTATAATCGCCCGTTCCGCCGATGCGATATTGAACATTAAACTGCTGTGCCGCGTCATCCGCCGAACCGTCAATATCGCGCACATTACAAGTCAGATTAATGGTATTGAATCCGGTTGTGTTAAGATACAAAACCAGATGCGGCGTGTCTGAAGTTCCCGATCCTTGCAAAGCAACTACCGGGTTTGCTATTCCGTCAAATTCGGTAACTCCGCCTGTAGTAAAAGTATCGGGATCGGCGCGATTTGCATTTACGTCAACCACTTGTGATAAATCGGTAACTAATGTTCGAGGGTCTCTATTTGCTGCAGTCGTCGCTGCATCATCACCACGATAACCGATTATACCGGGAACGCCGCTCCAATCATCATCCGCTGTAATCAAATTCGTATTCGTCCAGTTTTGACTGAACGGTAATGTTTGTGCCGTGCTATTGGCTTTAACGCCGGAACTTGCGAGATAACCCGCACTAATAGTCAAAATCACCGCCAGACACAAAGCTATCGTGATTCTTTCCGTTTTAATTTTTTCCATCACATTCTCCTTCAAAAAATTATATTATTTCCTGTATTATCCGCGATTATGAATCGTGAAACACAAGACAACAAAGCCTATAAAGCATCCTTATTAACGGGCAATAACAGGACAATTTTCTCTCTAAACCAGACAGGTTTAACAAATAGTATCACAGGATTTTTCGGAAATGTAGGAATAACAGGTTAAACATTAGTTACAAAAATCATTTTTCAGATTTTTCTTCTAAAGATAGAATTTTATCTGTTAATATAAAAAAAATGATCGAGAGGCTTGAATTAAAAATGCGTTATAAAAGTTTTATTTTGATGCTCGCTCTTATTTTGCTGATTTTCGTTCCGGTTCACGCTCAAATCAAGTCCGAAACGGAAGAAGAAATTACAGTCGAAACTCAGTTTGTCGAAGTTCCGATTGTCGTGACTGATAAAAGCGGCAAACCGATTCTGAATTTGAAGCAGGATAATTTCACGATTTACGAAGACGGAAAAAAACAGGAAGTGTCGGATTTTTTGACGACCGCCGCGCCTTTTGAAGTCGCGCTTCTTTTAGATACTTCCGGTTCGACGCGCTCCGATCTCGCGCTTATCCGACGTGCGGCGGCAAATTTTATCGCATCGCTCAGACCGGGCGACCGCGTGGCGATTATTTCCTTTAAATCCGTCGTCGAAAACAATCGCTCGTTTGCCGAACCGGAAATTTCAAGCTATTTGACCGACGACCGCGCAAAACTCAAAAACGCTCTTGCCGAAGTCAAAACAAGCAACGGAACGCCGTATTACGACGCGCTTTTACAAATCTCCGAAAAGATTTTCAATGACAAACCGCAATCGGAATTTCAAGGCAGACGCGCGCTCGTCGCGCTGACTGACGGCGTTGATTCGACAAGTGCGACGGATTTTTCCGAAGCGAGCGAAAAATTTTCCGAAAGCGGAATCGTTTCGTATTTTATACAGGTCAACACGCGCGATTTTTTCGAGGAAAATCTGTTGGGCGATTGTCAGGGTGCGATGCGTTTTTCCGGCGCACAGATTCGCCGTTATTACAAAACTTTCTACGGCAAATCGAACGGCGAGAGAGTTTCGGATTTTTGCCAGCTCGGAGATTTCGAGCGTCTCGACATCAGCAAAAGACTTTACGGTTTGGCGGACGCGGAAATGAATTCGATGGCGAAAAATTCCGGCGGGAAAGTTTTCGCCGCCGATTTGAGCGAAGCGCAAAGTGCATTTAAAAAGGTCGCGGATGAAATCGGCACGAAATATTCTCTGGGTTATTATCCTTCTAACGAAAAGCGCGACGGCACATATCGCAAGATAAAAATCGAATTAAAAGGCGTGGCAAACGGCACGACCGTTCAGGCGCGTGAAGGTTACACCGCACCGAAAAACTAAACTAACGTCAGTTTTGAATAAGAAAACGAAAAGTCGAAGAAAAGAATATTTGCCCGTAAAACAAATAAAATAAGCGAAAAAAAGCCGTTTGCGAACCGACCAAAAAGGCTTTAATTTTCGTGCTTTTCGTGTCTTTCGCGGGCAAAATTGTTATCCAATACTGACGTTGAAACAGAAACAGTAAATAATTTTTTGCCGCGAAAAAGCGTGAAATAACAAATCGAATTTTATTTTACGCTTTTCTCGACCAGTTTTTTGCCGTCCAAAATGTATGAAGTTTTTCCCGCAAGACTCGGACAACACGCGCCGTCGTCTTTGGCGTAGGCTTTCGTATCGAAAAACAGTTTGCCGTTTTCGATTTTTGTAAAAGTAATGTCACGGTTTAATTTTCCGCCGATAACTTCATCTGTAACTGCTGTAAATTTTCCGTTTTCGTTTCTGAAAACCGCGAGATAAAAACCGTAATTATTTCCGCCGCCCATTCCTTCAATCGTAAACTGCACCGCCGCATCTTCGTCACCGTCGCCGTCGAGATCGCCGTCAATTATTTTTCGCGCTTCTTTATATTCGTCTGCGTCGGAAACTTTCGCTGCGCCGGCAATATATTTATCAATCGCTTTTTCGCGCTGCTCTTTGTCGGGCGTTGCCGAAATTTGCACATTTGCAATCGTTTTTTCAGTTTCACTAACATCAACTGCATTTAAATTATTTTCGGTTGTTTTCCCTTCTGCCGAAGAAGATTTTTCTTCGACTTTTTGACCGGCATTTGAATTTTGCGCTGTATTTGTTGCCGATTTATCACAACCCGACAAAACAGTTGCGAAAATAACTAAGACTGAAATAAAAATATAATTTCTCATCTTTCAAATAATCTCAGTTTTCCTTACTGTATGGAATTCCCAGAGCCTTCGGCGCACGCGACAGACCGATAAATCCGGCGAGAACAATAATTGTTAAGACATAAGGAATTATCTGAACAAACTGCACCGGAATATTTTCGCCCGAAGCTAATTTGTAATTTGACAACGGAATCGTCAAAGCCTCCGTAAAACCGAAGAAAAGACACGCAAATAAAACCGGAACAGGTTTCCATTTTGCCAAGATAAGCGCGGCAAGCGCGATAAATCCGCGTCCGGCGGTCATTCCGCGTGTAAACAGCGAAGATTGTCCGATTGACAGATACGCGCCGCCCGCCGCCGCTAAAATTCCCGATAAAATCACCGCAACGTAGCGCAAACCGATGACTTTGATGCCCGCCGCATCAGCCGCCGCCGGATTTTCGCCGACCGCACGCAGACGCAGACCGAACGGCGTTTTATACAAAATATACCAGCAAAGCGGCACGAGCAGAAACGCAAAAATCGAAGCAATCGAAATGCGGTTGAAATATTCCGGCAAGAGAAATTGTTTGGCGATCTGCGGTGTCGAACCCGACGAATCGTAAACCGCGCCGCTGATTAATTGCGGCAGACCGAGCATCAGAAAATTTATCGCCGTTCCTGCAACAACCTGATTCGCTTCAAATTTAATGACCGAAATCGCATAAACCAAAGCCAGAACGCCGCCCGCAACCATTCCGCACAATAAACCGAGATACGGGTTATTCAATTCGTAAGTCATCACCGCCGCCGTAAACGCGCCGGCGAGCATCAAGCCTTCGAGCGCGATATTGATAATTCCCGAACGCTCGGAAAACATTCCGCCGAGAGCCGCGAAAATCAAAGGCGTTGCCAGACGAATCGCCGAAAATATTAAAGTTAAACTTAAAATCTCTGACATAAAATTATTTTTTAGAATATTTTTGCAGACAAGCCACAAACAAAATCGCAATCGCCTGTAAGATCAAACCGATGTCTTTGGAAACATAACGCGTAAAAGCATCAACGAAAATCTCGCCGCGCATTAAAACCGCGAAAAATATCGCCGCGACGAATACGCCGAGCGGATGATTTCTGCCGAGAAGCGCGACTGCAATTCCCAGAAATCCGAGTTCTGCCGAAAAGCCGTCATAATATAAGTGACGCGAACCTAAAACTTCGTTAATCGCCACCATTCCGGCGAGTGCGCCCGAAAGCGTCATTGCGATAATGATCTGTTTTTGCGGCGAAATTCCGCCGTATTCCGCCGCCGAAGCGTTTTGTCCGACCGCCCGAAGTTCGTAGCCCCATTTTGTTTTCCATAAGAAAACATAAACGAGAATGCACATCAAAATTGCGATCAGAAACGAAAAGTTGAGCGGCACGTCTTTCGGAATAAACGAAAAATATTCGTGAAACTGCGGAATATACGCGGCTTTGCCGATTGGCGCGGTTTCCAAGATAGCGTCGCCCGGAACTTTATAATGATACTGCGTAAAATAACTGACGAGCGCGATGCCGATAAAATTCAGCATAATCGTATTGATAACTTCCGACGAGCCGAATTTCGCCCGCAAAATTCCCGGAATCGCGCCCCAGATTCCGCCGACAAGCATCGCCGTCAAAATGCACAAAGGCACGAGCAGAAACGCCGGCAAACTCGCCACCGACCAGTCTTCCTGTTTGCCGAAAATGTCCACGACCGTTCCGCCGAACAAAATGCCGACCCACGCCGTCGCAAATGATGCCGTGTAAAGCTGACCTTCCGCGCCGATGTTGAAAAGTCCGCACCGAAACGCGACCGCGACCGACAAACCCGTAAATATCAAAGGCGTTGCATAAAACAAAGTCCAGCCGATGTCTTTGACCGAACCGAACGAATTTGCCAGCAAAATCCGGTAAGTTTCAAACGGATTGTCCTTAATTAATAAAATAATTATGCCGCCGACAATAAAAGCCGCGATGACGGCGATTAAAGGTGAAATTATTTCACGAAGAATTTTCATTTTTTGTAATCGTCTTTAATTATCATCAAACCAATTTCACGCATAAACAGACACTGTTAAATGTTTGGCATTGTTCGTTTTCTTTATCTTCCGCTCGAAGTTTGGATTTCTGTCAAAATATCCGCCGCAACGAAAGATTTTATCATTCTCTCGAAATAAATTTGGTTTTTGAATTTTCAGTAATGCGTATAATGTTAGCTAAATATAACCGACAATACTTTTATATGTCATCCCCGAAAGCTATTTTAACTTAGGATTTCAGAATTTCCGATAATCGCGTCTAGCTGTCTTAAATTATTAAAAGTTTGAATTCATCTTTTAATTTCAGTTTAAAGATTTCAAAATCCGAACTGCAATCGTTAATGTAAATCAAGCGGAGAAAATCTTCAGACTAAAGCGCACACTATATGCAAATCTTTATTACTGTTTTGTTTACCGAATTTAGCAACACGGAGGTTGCAGATTTTTCATAAAGTTACAGAATAAAATTCGCTTTATTCAAACATTTATTTTTACTCTTGATTTACATTATTAGAACTTTTATTTATAAGGAGATAAATCTTCTGCAAGCCTTTCTGCTGGTTAGATTTTTATTTTTTGCCCGAAGTCGGATCGAGCCAATTGTCCGTGCGAAACGGCGAGGCGGGCAAGCCGGAATCATTCGTTAAATTCGGATGTCGCGGATTGCTGTTAAAAGCGTAACGAACCGCTTGCGGATTTTTCACGTCGGGCGATGAAACTTCGACTTTATTTTTCCCGACGATTTTCGCGTTCGCCCAAACGAACTTTTTGTCCGCGCCGGCAATCGCAAATTCGTCCAATTTATCGCCGTCTTTTATTTTTAAACCGATTCCGACATCTGCAAAAGTCAAAATAATTTTGTCCGCTTTAATTTCCATTTTTTGAAATTCGGGCGAATCGCTGATTTTTCTGCCGTAAACATTTTTCAAAGCCCAAGTCGCCATACGCTTTCCGACATCGAGTTTATTTTTCGGATGAATATCGTTCGCCTCGCCGATGTCAATCGTGACAATTAATCCGGCGTTTGCATCATTTACAGTAGTTTTGCGCTGCGCTTCACGGATAAAACTCCACGCCGCATCTTCGGGTTCGCCGTTAGGTTTACGATAATTCGGAAGTTGCACGATACCGAACGGGAAATTGCCTTCGCCCCAATTCTCGCGCCACGATTTAATCATTACGGGCAGTAAAATATTGTATTGTTCGGCTCGCGCTTCGTTCGATTCGCCCTGATACCAGATCGCGCCTTTGATCGCAAAAGGCATCAGCGGTTCGATCATTCCGTCGTAAATCGAAGACGCGACGCGATAATCTCTCAGCGCGTCTGGAACTCCGGGCGAAGGCGAAGGTTTCGCGCCCGCCGCTTTTTGTTTGTCAGATTCCTCGCGCCATTTCGCAATCGCCGCCGCATATTCGATCTTCACGCGCGGACGTTCTTCGTCCCAGATTTTCGTGCGCTCGACCGTCGCTTTTAAATCAGGATTTGCCGTCAAATATGAAACCGGAGTCCACGCTTCGGCTTGCGAACCGCCGTAACTCGAATTGATTAAACCAATCGGAACTTTCAATTCCCTTTCCATTTCTACGCCGAAATAAAAACCTGCGGCGGAAAATTCTTTGACTGATTCCGGCGTTGTCGGTTGCCATTCTCCCAATTTTCCCTGTTTCTTTTTAAAAGCAACTTCGCGGCTCGCGTTAAAAAGTCTGATATTCGGATAATTTGCTTTCGATTGAACTTCGTTGCCGTTCGCCGTTTCGCGCAAAAGACGCTGCATATTCGACTGACCTGAAACCAGCCAGACTTCGCCGACTAAAATATCTTCGAGTTCAATTTTATTTTTGCCTTCAATCGTCAAAATCTGCGGCTTAAAGTCGGCTTTCAAAGGTTTCAGATCAACGCGCCATTTTCCTTTTTCATCGGTGACAACGGTTAATTTTTGTTTTCCGAAACTCACTTTTACGGTTTCACCGACTTCGGCAAATCCCCAAATCGGCACTTTCTGCTTTTGCTGCAAAACCATCGAATTGCCGATTACGTCAGGCAGCCGAACGTCTGCGAAAACAAATGTTGAAGACAAATGAATTATTGCCAATGAAATTACGATTTTGAGTTTCATAAATTGAATATTATTTTACATTCAGCGTAATTGAATTGCTTTTCAAGTTCCCTGATTGAGCCGAGACCACAATTTTGCCATTGTTTTTATTCGCCTTTAAATAAGCGAAAACGATTCCCTGAAAAGTCTTCCGCTTCGTGTCCTGAAATTTTGCGGTGTCGGTATTGTCGCCGCTGTCAACAGCGACGATTGAACCTGCGCCGCTCGCATTAAAATCAAGTAAGTTGTCCGCGTTCGGAACGATCACGCCGTTTGCATCAACGACTTCGGCTTTAACAAAAACGACATCGTTCCAATCGTTTGAAAAATTACTTTTATCAGCCGACAGTAAAATTTTCGCAGGTTTTCCGGCAGTTTTCAGTTCATATTCGGCGACGATTTTTCCGCCGTTTTTGCCGACGGCTTTGATTGTTCCGGTTTCAAATCCGACATTCCAATTTCGCGCCGAATCATTTTCCGGTTTCGGTTTTTCGCCGAGAGATTTGCCGTTTAAAAATAATTCAACTATTTCGCAATTGCTGTAAATTTCGATGTTTTCTTCGTGTTTTTCTAAATTGCGCGGAGTCCAATCTGAAAATAAAGTCTGCGTTCTTTTTTGTTCGGCGATTTCGTATCCCGGATCAGTTGCGGATTTTTCAGCAGGCGCGACGCGACGCGTGATGTAAACCATCGGTTTCGTCGTCCACCAACTCTGCCGCTGAAACGCAATCGGGCGCGGCGTTGCCGTGCGGTCGAGCCAGCCTTTGCCGAATGCGTAATTCGGAAATTTCTGCGTCTCGCCGAGATAGTCAATACCGACCCAGATAAATTGTCCCGCATATTCTGGATTGTCGCGCATCGCCAGCCATTGCGCCAAATCGTTCGTGTTTTCCGTTCCTAAAATCTTGCGCGAAGGCTTTTGTTTATGCGCCGCGAGGATTTCTTTTTCGCGGTAATTTTGCCCGACGACATCGAGAATATCAGCCAAACCGTTGTCGTAATCGTGGCTGACGTTCGGGCGAAATAACGCTTGCGTGACCGGACGAGTCGGATCGTTTTTGTGAAATTCATCAACTAATCCGTGCAGAATTCCTTTGGCTAATTCGGCGTTCGGCGTGTCGTGAATTTCGTTTCCCGCGCTCCAAATAATCACGCTCGGATGATTGCGGTCGCGGCGAACGGTGTCGCGCAGATCGCGCTTCGACCATTCATTAAAATACAAATGATAATCGTATGGATTTTTCGCCACCGTCCATTGATCGAACATTTCGTCCATCACGAGAAATCCCATTCGATCAGCCAAATCCAAAAACTCCGGCGCGGGCGGATTATGCGCCGTGCGAATCGCATTCACGCCGAGTTTTCTCAGTTCGTTCAAGCGATGTTCCCAAACCGCCAGCGGAACCGCCGCGCCGAACGCACTTCCGTCGTGGTGCAGACACGCGCCGAAGATTTTGAAATTTTTCCCGTTGAGCCAAAATCCCGTATTCGCGTCAAAATGAGATTCACGGATTCCGAACGAAATCGTTTCGTCATCAAGCGTTTTTTTATTTGCACGAATGCGCGCAACGGCTTGATACAAAACGCCTTTTTCAACTTGCCACAACTGCGGATTTTTAATGTTTAAATCTAAATTAAAAATCGTCGTCCGGTTCGGCGCGACGCTGACCGATTTGTTTTCTTCGGAAGCGACGATTTTCCCGTTCGGATCAATCAAATCAACCTGCATCGAAACGGTTTGCGCGGAGTTTGATTGGTTTACAATTTCACCGGAAACTTTTACGGTCGCTTGATTTTCGTTGATTTGCGGAGTGGAAACAAAAACGCTGTTTTCAGCAAAATGCGTTGTGTCAGTTTCAATTAATCGAACGTGGCGATAAATTCCTGCGCCCGTGTACCAGCGCGACGCGGGTTGCGCGGACGTGTCGGCGCGAACGGCGATGACATTATCTTTTCCGAAATTAATGTGATCGGTCAGATCGTATGAAAAACTGATATAGCCGCTCGGACGATTGCCCAAATGAAAGCCGTTGATCCAAACATCGCTGATGCCCATCACGCCGTCGAATTCGACGAAAACGCGTTTATTTTTGTCTTTTTCCGCAACCGCAAAATGTTTGCGATACCACGAAATGCCCGACGGCAAAAAACCGCCCGCGCCGCCTGTTTTATTGTTTGCATCAAACGCGCCTTCGATGCTCCAGTCGTGCGGAACATCTAGTTTTCGCCAACCTGAATCATCAAAATTAGCGTTCTTTGCATTTTCCGCTTCACCTCTGAGAAAGAGCCAATCGGTATCGAATAAATTTGTAATTCGTATCTGCGGCAAAAACTTCGCGTTTGTTTTAACCGCAGAAAAGACGGAAATCAGCGCGATACAAAAAACACAAAACAATAAATTTCTAAAATAAATACGACTCATAATCTTTGGAATAAATTTTATTTCTACCTAAAAAAACGTGTGTGATTTTTCCGAATTATCGAGACTTATCTTTTTCTACTTTTTTGTCTTTCCAATTCTCAGACTCGATGTGTTCGCGCTGCATAATTTCGCTTATTTGATTGACGATTTTCGGATTTTTCGAGGCGACATTTTCCGTCTCTTTTTCGTCTTTCGACAAATCGAAAAGTTCGATTTTTCCGCCGAATCCGTGACGGACGGCTTTCCAATTTTTCATACGCACAGCTTGCGCGAAACTGCCTTCGTAAAATTCCCAGTATAAAAATTCGTGTTGTGATTTTTGTTTACCGAAGAGCGCGTCACGCATCGAAATTCCGTCAGTATTTTTCGGCGTTTTCGCGCCCGCAATGTCGGCGAAAGTCGGCAGAAAGTCATACTGCGCCCAAATCTGTTCGCTTGTCTGATTCGGCGCGATTTTATTTTTCCAGGAAACGATCAGCGGTTCGCGGATGCCGCCTTCGTAAAGTTCGCGTTTGATGCCGCGAAGTCCGCCGCTGCTCTGAAAAAGCGTTTGATCGTAGCCGCCTTCGGTTACGTCCTGCGGTCCGTTGTCGCTCGTGAAAATGACAATCGTTTTTTCGTCAATTTTTAACTTTTCCAAAAGTTCTAAAATCCTGCCGACATCCGAATCAAGCCGCGAAACCATCGCCGCGTAATTTTTCTGCGGCGGCGACCAATTCTCATTCGTATAAGGCGCGTCGGACGAAATTTCCATTCCGTTTCCGGTTGCGCGTCCGAGTTCGTTATTCGCGTGCGGCAAAGTGTATGCGAGATAAAGAAAAAACGGATTTTTGCTTTCGCGTTCGATAAAATCGTAAGTTTCTTTTTCAAACAGATCGTGCGAATAAACTTTTTCGCCGAGTTCGATTTTTTCCGTGTTGCGCCAGAGATATTCGGGAAAATAATTATGCGCTTTGTTTTGATTTAAATAGCCGAAAAAATAATCGAAGCCTTTTTTGTTCGGAACGCCCGACGTTTCCGGTTCGCCCAAACCCCATTTGCCGATAATTCCGGTTTTGTATCCGGCGGTTTTCAAAACTTCGGCAATCGTCGCGTCTTCTTTTCTAAGGGGAACACGCTCGCCTTGATCGTTATTATTGCCGCGAATCGTTGCGTGACCCTGATGTTTCGCCGTCATCAAACTCGCCCGCGAAGGCGCGCAAACCGGCGCACTCGCGTAAAAATTCGTAAACTTTATGCCGCTTTTCGCCAATTTATCAATGTTCGGAGTTTTGATGAATTTCTGCCCGTAACTTCCGAGATCGCCGTAACCGAGATCGTCCGCGTAAACCAAAATTATGTTCGGTTTTTGTTTCCCATTATGCTTTTGCGCTGAAACAAAAAAGGTAAAAGGCAGAAGCAAATTCAGCAGAACAATCAGCAATGTCAGGAAATATTTTCGCGGTTTTAAATTCATAAAGCTAAATTTTGTATCAACAGATAAAGTGAAAAGTGAATTTTTCCCTAATACTATCCGTTATTCACTATCAATTATCCATTTCTTCACCTGTGGACAATTTCTCCTAAAATTCTTTCTTCTCGGCGCGTTCGATTTTCGCGTCGTCAACATTTCGGCTTTGAAAAACTTTAAGGTCGGAAACATTTTGCAAAACAAACATTTTCGCGCCGCCGGAAAGCTGTGCGTTCGTGCGAAAAAACTCCGCGCCTTTCACATCGTCGAGCATAAAAGCCGGACGCGCTTCGGCGTTTTCGTAGGAAACTTCGACGTTATCAAACGAAATTCCGCGAGCGTGACGAATATAAAAACCGTAAACGGGCAAAACGCCGAACATCGAAGGTTCGGGATAATTTTTTTCGTTTTCCGGCACTTCGCGCATTGCGTCTTCTTTCGTGCCACCTCCTTTGTAATGAATTCTGATGTTTGATAAATGCACGTCTTCAATTGCGCTTTCGGCGAGTCCGGCGATGATCGAAGCGTATTCGGAATGCGCGTCGGAAACCACGACGTTATCAATTATCACGCGCTTGATTTTCGCCAGCGGCGTTCCGGCAGGTGCGCGTTGACGTTTGCCGAGACGAATAAAAATCGGCGCGGTTAGAATGTCGCGCATCGTGAGATTGGTGATCGAAATGTCTTCGATATTTCCGCCGTCAACCGTTTCGAGCGCGAGTCCGCGACAATGCACGAAATTGATATTTGAAATCGTGATATTTTTAAAACCGCCGTTCGATTCCGTGCCGAATTTCAAGCGTCCGGTCGGACGGTCTTTGTCGGGCGCAAATTCCTGCGTCGTCTGAAAAGTTCCGTCGAGAAAAGTTCCGAGATCGAAACCCGAAACCTGCGAATTCGTGATCGTCACGTTTTCGGTCGCGCGATTGGAACCGAGCGCGTAACTGCTTTTCAAAACAATCGCGTCGTCGTTCGGCGAATTGACCGACGAATTTGAAATCCGCACGTTGCGGCACGAATCAATATCGAAGCCGTCACGGTTCGTGTCAACCTTCAAATTATCAATCGTCAGGTTATCAACGCCCGTCGCCAGCAGCGCGAAATGTCCGCCGCGAAAAATCGTGAAATCTCTTAAAGTAATGTTTCTGCTGAGTTTCAAAGCAATCGCCTTCGTTCCCAAACCTTCCATTTCCGACAGCGGCGACGTTTCGCCGAGCGGCGAGACATTGCCTTTCATACTCGCCGGAGTTTCGCCTTCGGTGCGCGGCTTGTTCGGTCCGGGACTGCGTTTCGATAAACCTTTGCCGTCAATTTTTCCCTGCCCGATGATAGCAAAATTTTCGATGCCGATTCCCCACATCAAAGAATTTTTCCAGTGCGAATGTCCGAAATCCTGATACATATCGAATTCATTCGGCTCGAAAGAATCATATTTTCCTTTGTCAGTTGCAGGATCAGCCGCGAGAAGCGTCGCGCCGTTGTCGAGATAGATCGTGATGTTGCTTTGCAGATGAATCGAAAAACTCAAGTAATTTCCCGCCGGAAAAAAAACCGTTCCGCCGCCGTTTTTCGCCGCCGTTTCGATTGTTTTATTGATCGCGTTCGTGTCCAAAATTTTCCCGTCGCCTCGTGCGCCGAATGTTTTGACGTTGTAAAAATTTTGTTGATTTTGCGCGAAAGCTGCGCCGATCAAAATATGAACAAACGCAAAGAATATGAAGACCGAAAATAATTTTTTCATAATTTTATTTCTTCTCCGATTGAGGTTTTTCGACGTTTTTGCTGTCTGAAACTTTGACGTTTTCGCCCGAATCGGTTTTGATTTTCACGTTTTCCATTCGCCAATTTTCCGCGTATTGAATTGTTCCCGCCGTTTTACCTTCAGCTGTAATATTTGAAAATACGACATTTTCGATCAGTTTTGCGGACAAACCTTCCGCCGTGAAAATGCGATTGGCGTTGATGACTTCGACGTTTTCGATGCGAATATTTTCAAATCGGCAAAATCCGCGTTCGACGGGCAAAACGGGAGTGTTCATCACGATCCAATGCGCCGGAATGTCTTTCATTCCTTCGGGAATCGAGGAATATGAATAACTCGGATTCCAATTCAAAGTAAATGTAAACGGCAAAATCACGCCGTCCATTTTCAGACCGCGCACGAGAACGTCTGCGACATAACCACCGCGTGTTTTTGCGGACTTAAATCGCACGCCTTCTTTCGTGCCGATTGCTTTGTTGTTGAGCGCGACGACGTGGCGAATGCCGCCCGAAGTTTCCGAACCGAACGCGATAACGCCGCCGCCGCGACGAATTAAATTATCGCGGATAAAAACATATTCGGTCGGACGACCTACGCGCAAACCGTCAAAATCGCGTCCGGCTTTCAGACAAATATCGTCGTCGTTGTTGTCAATATCCGTGTTTTGAATCAGAACGTAACGCGACGAATCAATGTCCACGCCATCGGTGCTTGGACCGCCGTTGTCGGAAATTTTCACGCCGTCAACCGTCACAGATTCCGAATATAAAACCTGCACCGTCCAAAATCCCGAACGCTTCAAACTGACGTTTTCGACTGTTACGTCTTTTGAATTTTCAATGAGTAAAAGCCGCACACGTTCCGCGTCATAATCCGAAGCCCAACGCAAACCTTTCGGCTCGTAAACTTTTCGCAAATCCCAATATTTGTCCCACCATTTTTTGCCGTTGCCGTCAATCACGCCCAAGCCGGAAATCTTGACGTTTGTTGCATTTTCGATATTAATCATCGCCGACAGCCAAGTCATTTCAATTCCCGCAATGCGCGTCGGTTTGCGCGGATAAAGACTTTCATCGTGACTTGCAAGCAGCGTTACGCCTTCGTCAACTCTTAAATGCACATTACTTTTAACAAACAATGCGCCGGTCGAATAAACGCCTTTTTCAAATGTTACCGTTCCGCCTTTTTTGGTCGCTTCATCAATCGCCTTTTGAATCGCTTTGGTCGAATCAAATGTTCCGCCTGATTTTGCACCGTAAGTGTTTGCCGAAAAAATCTTTTTCGCTTTCGGCTCTTTTCGTGCGCCGGTTTTCTTTGTCCACGCGGGCAAATCCTTATCGAAAGACTGGATTTTTTTCTGCGCGTTTTGTGCATTTAAAGCAGAAATGAAAAACTGCAAAACAGCTAAAAATAAAACTACGTTGTAATTTTTTTTCATCATTAAAATTCCATTTAATCATTCGGTATCTGCTTTAAAAGTTTCTTCATTTCGCTGACGATTTTCGCGTATTTTTTGTCACCGGCGAGATTTTTCAGTTCGTACGGATCGCGTTCGATGTCAAACAGCATCGCGCCGAGTTTACCGTTTTCATATTCGGCATAATGCCAGTTTTTGTAGCGCACCGATTCGCCGAAAACGCCGTGATTTTCCATCACGCTGAATGCCGGGAAATCCCATTTTGCTTTCGGGTTTTCGAGCAAAGGCGTGAGACTTCTGCCTTCGATATTTTTCGGCGGCTTCGGCAAATCACAGAGTTCGGCGAGTGTTTTGTAGAGAGCGAGCGACTCGACAAGGCGTTCGCTTCGCTGCGTTTTACTGCGCGGAACGGCGATGATAAAAGGAACGCGCAAGCCGATTTCAAACAGCGAATACGCTTTTGACCATTTACCTTTTTCGCCGAGATGATAGCCGTGATCGCCCCAGAAAACGATGATCGTGTTGTCCTGCAAATTGTTTTTTTCGAGCGCGTCGAGAACTCTGCCGACCTGCGCGTCCATAAAACTCGTCGAAGCGTAATAAGCGCGAGTCATTTCTTTTGCCTGTTCGGGCGAAGCGTCGCGTCCGATGAAAAGGTCTGTGTTTCGCGCCGGAATTGAGACTTCGGGAAAACCTTGCGGTGCTTTCGGGCGAACAGCGAAATCAACCGGTAAATTAATTTTGTTTACATCGTAGAGATCGAAAAATTTTTGCGGCGCGGTCGGCGGACTGTGCGGTTTGACGAAACCGACGGCGAGGAAAAACGGTTCGTTTTTGTGTTTTTCCATCATATTTATCGCGCGTGTCGCCGCTTTGTAATCGTCGTGTGTTTCGCCGTCGCCTTTTAGAATGACGATTCTGTCGGAGTTCGAAGCTTTTTTGTTTTGCTGTGCGGGCGCAGATTCTTCGTTGTCAGGGTCTTCTTCGGAGCTTTTTCGCGGCGGCTGAACATTCGGAGTTTTTCCGCGTTCGGTAATTGCCGGATCGGTCGGTTCGCCGCCTTCCGTCCACGAAACTTCGTCGTCAATTCCGCCGTGAAAAATCTTGCCGCTTCGCAAGGTCGCATAACCGTTATTTTTAAAATACTGCGGCAGAGTTACCCAATCGGGAAATGTTTTGCGGAAATAATCGTTGTTGCCGTAAATTTTCGTCTGCGTCGGGTAACGTCCGGTCAAAAGCGATGAACGCGACGGATTGCACAACGGATATTGTGCGTAAGCGCGATTGAATTGTGTTCCGCGTTTTGCAATACGGTCAATGTTCGGCGTTTTAATTACCGCGTTGCCGTAACTTCCGGTTTCGGGGCGCAAATCGTCGGAAATGATGAAAAGAACATTATATTTTTTGGCTGTGTTTGTTGATTTTTGAGCAAAAGCGGACGGCAAAATCAATTGCGAAAAAAGCGCGATAAATAAAATAAACGCCGGTTTTTTGTTGAAATTTTTCATAAAAATTACAAATCGCTTTTCGCGCGAAAATTATTTGTTTCCCATCGTTCGTGCTTTTGTAAATCCGTGCAGACCGAGCCAATCGGCGCATCTTTCCGACCAACTCGCCAGGTAAGAATTGGTCGGTGCGAGTCCGAATCCGTGCGGACCTTGTTCGTAAATATGAATTTCAAACGGAACGCCGGTTTTCCGAAGCGCAGCGACATATTGCAGAGAATTTTCTACCGGAACAGACGTATCCGTCATCGCGTGCGCCAAAAATGCGGGCGGCGTTTCTTTTGTAACTTGTAACTCGTTCGAGTATTTTTGAATTAATTCAGCAGTCGGATTTTCGCCCAAAAGATTTTTCTTCGAGCCGCCGTGCGTAAATTCGCCCATCGTAATTACAGGGTAAATCAAAATCTGCAAATCGGGACGTGAACTCATTTTTTCAATCGTATCTTTCGCGTCGGTTTTTCCCGCATCGAAATGCGTCGAAAGCGTCGAAGCGAGATGACCGCCGGCGGAAAAACCTAAAATGCCGATGCGCTTTTCGTCCAGATTCCATTCTTTGGCGCGGGCGCGAATCGTCCGCACAGCGCGCGCCGCATCGAGCAATTGATTAGGCTGATTGTATTTCGGACCGAGACGGTATTTTAAGACGAATGCGGAAATGCCCAATGAATTAAGCCATTTTGCAACATCACTGCCTTCTTTTGTCTCCGAAAGATGAAAATATCCGCCGCCCGGAAGAACCAAAATCGCCGCGCCGGTCGCTGTTTCCTTCGGCGCGGGAAAAAGCGTAATAGTTGGAACGTCATCTGCCTCTTTGCCGAGTGCGTTCGGTGCGCCTTTTTCCCACAAAATGATCGGCGCATTTTGTGCTTTTGTCTCAACAATCATCAAACAAAGTAATAAAAGCCCAATATACAGTAATCTTTTTTTCATTTTCACTTTATTTTAAGACGATCCTTTTTCGATTATTTTTTAATTTACAAAAAGATTCAGATTATTAACTCTATGATTAAGGAAAGCGTTTAACCTTCTAATCTGTTTAAGTTTAGGTTTTTTTAAACCCGATTCTCAGTTTTCTAAAGTTTGAAATTTGTAACTTGAATATAGCAGACTAATTGAACTAATCACAAGTTAAATTGGTTTTACCAATCCTTTAAGTTATTTAAATTCAAAAATCGTCTGAAAATAATAATTAACGCATCAAAGCAGTCGCCGTCCAAAGCATTGGTGCCTGACCGTGCAGATTTCCCGTTTCCCGTTCGCGGTCGAGATAATACTGAACCGAAAAACCTTTGTTCGTGCCGACGCAGACATCTTTCAGATTTCCGTTTTCGTCGAGATGTTTGACGAGCGCGAGCCACGCTTTGCGCGCTGCCGAACCATAAGTTTTCGCATCGAGCCAACCTTTTTTTACGCCCGTTACCATTCCGAATGCGAACATCGCCGAGCCGGAAGTTTCTTCCCAAGATTCTGGTTTATCAACCAATTGCCGCCACAGACCGTTTTCGGTTTGATACTTTAAAAGCGATGCCATCATTTTTTGAAAACTTTTCATAATCTCGGCGCGTTTCGGATGATTCTTCGGCAGATCGCTTAAAAGTTCCGCCATTCCTGCGGCAAACCAACCGTTTCCGCGTCCCCAATAATATGCCGAATCGTCGGCGTGAAAGAAAAGTCCGTTCGGCTGTTGAAGTTTTTCTAAATAAGCGGCGGCGGTCGTCGCCGCGCGGTCGAGATATTTTTTGTCTTTCGTCGCGCGAAACGCCTGCGTCTGCACAGCCGTAATCATATACATATCGTCAATCCAGTAACGAGCTTCCGCCGTGATACCGTCGGAGGTCGTTTTTTCCCATTGTTTATCAGCCAGATTTTGTCCGATGGAAAGATAATTTTTACCTCTGTTTTCCAGATAAATTTCAAACGGAATAACACCGAAAACCCTGTAATCAACGTGCGCCGCCGGATTAATATGTTTTGCGCCGTCAGTCGTCAAAAACCGATCAAATTTTTGGACTAATTTCGTATTCAGACTTTTATCTTTTGTTTCTTCGGCAACCGTCAACGCTCCATACCAGACGCAAATTTCGGGATAGATGACAAATTCACGCTTGCCGCTTTCGTATTCAAAACTGCGCGTCAGCCAATTTTCCGCAACTTTTTTACCGACTTCCTGCGGCGACGTTCCCTTTTCCCAATTTTTGAAATATTTCGACTGCGCCGAAATTACAGAGGTCAATAAAAAAAGGAGAGAAACGATTTTTAATGTGTTCAGATTAAAGTCTTTCATAAGTCAAATTTTCGATCAGCTGTTTATTTCCGTTTGCCTGACGCGGCGGCGCGGTCGAATTTCTAATTATCAAATGCGTAGGAATTTTGATTTCTACACCTTGTGATTCCTTTTTTTCGATTGTCGTCATCAGTGCTTCGATTGCGCGGCGACCGATTTCCGTGCGCGGCGAACAAACCGTCGTTAATGCCGGTTCACTTAGTGAAGCAAATGCAATATCATCAAATCCGACAATCGAAATATCTTCCGGTATTTTGAGTCCGGCGGCTTTAAATTCAGCCATCGCGCCGAGTGCCATCATATCGTTGGCGGCAACGACGGCAGTCGGAAATTCAGCCGAACGCAAAATTTCCGATGCCGCCATTCGTCCGCTTTCAAAACGAAAATTGCCCTCGAAAACCAAAGAACTGTTTGCTCCGGGCAGAAATTTTTGCATCGAAAAAATAAAAGAATCACGGCGGATTCTGCCCGAAGAAATTCGACTTGAACCGGAAATATGTGCGATTCTCTCGTGTCCGAGAGAAATCAGATGACGAACGGCTTCTTTGATACCGCTCGAATAATCCAAAACAATATTGCTCATATTTTCGCTGACTTCGCCGAGATCATTAAAAACGGCGTGAACTTTCTTATTTTTCAACTCGGTAATCAAGCTCGGCTCGAGTTCGGCAGTCATTAGGACAACTCCGGCAACCTTTAATTCGATCAAACGCCTGACATAATCGGCGGCGCGTTCCGCATCGTAGTTGGTGTTAAAAAGAATTACGTTATAACCGCGTTCAAAAGCGGTAGTTTCTATACTTTTAACAAGTTCGGGAAAAAAAGGATTGGTAATATCCGAAATCAGCAAGCCGATCAGATTGCTGCGTCCCGATGCGAGCGAACGAGCGTAAGCATTCGGATAATAGTTGAGTTTTCTGATCGCATTTTCGACTTTGCGGCGCGTGTCATCAGTAACGAATTTGGTTTCGTTGATAACGTGAGAGACAGTTGCGGTAGATACTCCGGCTTCTTTGGCTACATCCTTTATTCTCATAAAATTTATCCCTGCAAACATTAAACTTGAAAGAGCAAATTTATTATAATCCGATTTGCAGTTTCATTTTACAAACTACACCAAAAAAAATTACCTCTAAATTATCAAAAATCAAAAGCGATCCGACGAAATTACGCAAATTGGTAATTTGTATCTGGACAAAGTAAAAAAAAGGTGATAATTTACCAATCTGTCTTATTCAATCAAGTTATGTTACCAATTTGCATTTTGTCTAATTTTACAATTTTACTGCTGTTATTATAGTTAAGCGATTTACCGTTGGCAAGTTGTATTTTTGAGATGTTTTTTTTCACAGATGTTTGCTACTAAATTGGTAAGTCCAATACTCGGTAAAAGACATAAATACTCTATTTTTAAGTTACAGAATTATATTTGATATTAAAAAAAGTTTGTTTTGATAGGTTTGTTTCTTAAATAAAGGCTTTCAAAAAATTTATCAAGTTTAGACGTTTAAGCGGTTAACCGAATAATTAACGGAAGATTTAAAAATATACAGGGATATTTTTGGGTGAAGGAGTCTATTTTCAGAGCCATCATTAATTAGAGAATCATAATGGCAACACAGGCAATTGGGAATAAAATCCGAGTGTGTAAAATCGGATTTTATTAAATTAAATTAAGTAAATTGAAAATAGTTATCCCGAACATTTTTCCGATTTACATACTCAAATAAAAAATTGTAAAAAGTTAATCAAAATTAGGAGAGAAAAAAATATGAAGTTAACTCAAGCATTGTTAGGTATTTTGCTTTTGAGTTTGGCAGTCTTCGGGCAAACAAACAAAGGCGGAATCAGCGGAACGGTCACGGATAATTCCGGTGACGCTATTCCCGGCGCAAAAGTTGTTATTACAAATATCGGGACTAATCAGTCTCTGACTTTGACCACATCGGAAGGCGGCGCGTATTCGGCAAATTCTCTCGAACCGGTCGAATATACGATCAAGGTTGAAGCCGATAATTTCAAAACCGCAATTGTTGATTCGGTTAAAGTTGACACAGCCACAACGCAATCTGTCAATGTCCGTATGGAAGCTGGAAATATTACCGAACAGGTAACGGTCGAAGCGGAAGCGGCTTTGATTAACACCGAATCGGGAACGACGGGACAAACCATTACGGAACGTCAGCTTCAGGAACTTCCCATAATCAATCGCAGCGTTTTGGATTTGGCGGTAACGGTTCCGAACGTATCGGGCGATGCCGGAAGCGAAGATGCCGAAGTAACATCAGGACAACCCGTTCCCGGATTTAATCTCAATGTCAACGGCGGACGTTCGGGAAGCACGAGTTTATTGGCGGACGGAGTTAATAACACGGGTGTCGGCATCGCGCGTTCGGTTGTCAGTTTTACGCCGGAAACGGTTCAGGAATTTACCGTCCAGACATCGGCTTATTCCGCCGAATTCGGTTCGACCGGCGGCGGCGTTATCAACATTACGACCAAATCAGGAACAAACCGTTTTACCGGAACTTTATTGCTCTATCACCGAAATCCCGAATTTAACGCACGCCCGTATCGTATCGGCACAACGCCGCGCACGCCGAACAATCTGCGTTATACGCAAGGCTCGTTTTCAATCGGCGGTCCGGTTTATTTGCCGCGATTCGGCGAAGGCGGACCGACCGTATATGACGGGCGCGACAAAACATTTTTCTTTTTCGCGTATGAACCGCGTTGGCGGCAGGATTTTATTACCGTTTCGACGCTTTTACCGACGGCGGCTGAACGCGCGGGCGACTTTCGAGGCTTGACGCGCACGGCAAACGGTTGGGTTCCGAATGCGGTGGCGCAGCAGTTTAATCTGGTTTCGACCGGACAGTCGGGGATTTATCAACAATTTACGCAAGATGCGAACGGTCGTTTGATTCCTATTGTTCTACCGGCAAATTCAGGCGGAAATACTTTCCAGTACTGTCAATTCGGTTATGCGGCAAACGGTCCTAATCGTTATGTTTTAAATGGAGTTGTGCAAAATTACTGTTACACGAATGCAAACCTAAGTTTTACTCCAAACGATGCGCTGAATGTTATACCGCAGTCATTTGTTGACCCGATTTCACAAAAAGTTCTGGGTTTTCTGCCGATGGGCGGAGATTATTTTCTCGATAACGGCGCGATTTCCAACTATGTCGTTAATCGTCAGGTCACGCAGAATGAAACCCGCTACACATTGCGTCTTGACCACAATATTTCCAAAAATAATAAAATAAATTTCCGCACGACGCTCACGCCCGCAATCGGCGTGCGAAATTTCGGCAGTGATGTTAACGGAAGCACGGGCGTTTTCAGCGATGCCAAACAATATCTACTCGGCGACGAACATATTTTCTCGCCTAACATAGTTAATAATTTACGCTTAAACTATACGCGCGGAACTTTTAGTGAAGATTTCGCGCCGGAGTTTTCGATTAACGGCGGCAGAAATCTCGCCACCGAATTGGGATTGCCGAGTTTGACCAACGGCGGAATTCCTTTATTCAACACGAGTGCCGACGGTTATAACGCTTTCGCCAGCATCGGCTCATCCGGTTCGACCAATAACTACAACGTCGAAGAACGATTCAACATCAACGACATTCTTTATTGGACGCGCGGCAATAAGACGTGGAAATTCGGAGTTGATCTGAGCGATGCGCGGCTTAACGTCGTCCCGTTTTTCGCCGCTTCCGGCGGAAGATATAATTTTCGTACGCTCAACACCAGCAACAATCGCAGCACCGGAACTGGCAACGGCGGAAGTCCTTTCGCCAGTTTGGTTTTAGGTGTGCCGAACAGTGTAGATGTTCGCCCGTTATTATTAAATTACAACTATAAATGGTTGGGCGGAGCCGCTTTTATTCAAAACGACTGGAAAGTCAAACCGAATCTGACCGTCAATCTCGGACTGCGTTATTCGCTACAACTACCGCGCACGGAAAAAAATGATTTGCAGGGCGTATTTCGCCCGGATTTGGCGCAGACCGTTACTTTAACCGACATGCAACGCCGCGCAACTGCAACAGGTTTGGGCGTTCCGACAACATCGGCTATACCGGATTATGTTCCGACGACCGCGCAAGTGCCGATTTTCGCATTCGCTAATCGCGGCGGACGTTCGCGTTATCTGACAGAAGTTGATTATATGGACTTCGAGCCGCGATTCGGCTTTGCCTGGAGTCCGAAAATGTTCGGTTTTGCAGAAAAAAGAAGCGCGGTAATTCGCGGTGGTTACGGGATTTCGCATTTACCGATTACCGGCAACAATCGTCTGCCGAATCCCGACTTCGGCGGATTTCAAACCGTCAGCACGGTGGCAGCCGGTTCGACGGTCGGCGGAACTTTGGATTCGACACAGCCGGTTCGACTTTCGGGCAACACACCGTTTGTTTCCGCTCCGCCGCTTGACCAGACACTCGGTATTGATTCCAACGGTTTGATTACACTAAACAGTTTAGGCGTTCCCGGATTTGCCTACGCGGGTGAAGGTTCGGGATCAATTCCGTATATTCAAAACTGGAATTTGTCTCTGCAATTCGAGGCGTTCAAAAATACGATAGTCGAAGTTGCCTATGTCGGCAGTAAAGGAACTCATCTTTACACGCCGTTGCGGAATATAAATCCGGTTAATGTTGCTTTGGCTGAACAACTCGAAGCCAATAATATCAATGTCGACACGACCGTTGTCGATCCTCTGGGGCGAAAAAATTCGTTAGGTGCGACAATTTCGGTTCCGCGCAGCAGTCTCGTGACTCCTTATTTCGGTTTCGCCGCCTTAAATCAATTCGGCGATTCTTCAGGCGACAGCCGTTATAATGCCGGATATATAAAAATTCAGCGTCGTTTGACTAATGGTTTGAGTTTTACTTCAAATTATACTTTCAGTAAATCAATTGATAATGCGTCCGATGCTTCGCCGGATACGCGCACACTTTCGGGCAATGTCGTCAGCACACCGGGCAATGTTTATTACGGCGCACCGCGCAGCACCGACAAATCCGTTTCGACTTATGACATCACGCATAATTTCAGCACGACTTTTATCTGGGATTTACCGTTCGGAAAACGCGGATTGTTCTTCAAAAAATCAGGTTCGACCGTTCAGACTTTAGTTAGCGGTTGGAGTATGTCGGGCATTTTCAGACTTCAGGGCGGCACGCCGTTTGTCCCGATTATTACCAATAATCGTCTCGGCGGCGCAAACTATTCGATCAGACTCGACCGTGTTGACGGCGTACCTTTGAAAAATCCGCTTTATTCGGACAAGTGTGCGATTGGTGGAGCGTGCGAACCTTATGTTAATCCGGCGGCATTTATTCGCCCGCCGAAAGGTTCGCTCGGTAATGCTTCGCGTACGCTCGAAGACATCAGAGGACCGATTCAGCAATACTTTGATTTTTCGTTGCAAAAGTCTTTCACTCTGCCGTTTATCGGTAACGAAGGTAAACGAAGAGTCAATTTCCGAATGGATTTGCTGAATGCATTTAATCATCCTGTCTTCCGTTTAGCACCTGCCGGTTCCGGCAATACATTCGGCGGTGTTCCGAATGAAGCATTAGTGACGCAAAACGAACTTAATGCGTGGCTCGCGGCAAATCCGGGCAAAACCGCAACGCTGGCGCAAGTCAATGCTTTGTTTGATCCTACTCGTTTACCAGTCGCTCCCGGTCAAAACATCGGTGCGTTACCGCTCGACTTTTTCAGCGTTCGCGTTCCCGAAGGATTTGCAACAACCAATCCTAACAGCTTTGATATTACATCGCTTCAAGGCTTGAAACTCTATCGTCTGCGTCAGGCATATAATACAGGCTTCGGAACTTTATATGCGCCCGCCAGCGGTCGTTATATTCAATTCGGAGTTCGTATATTCTTTTAATTTTTTAGCGACCTTACAATAAGGCGCGACTGTTAATTCAAAAATCGCAGTTGTCGGCTGAAAACTGATAACTGCGATTTTTTTTCAAGGAGTTCGACATAATGAAAATTCGTTTAATAGTAAGTTTATTATTTTTATCTTCAGCTTTGATAATTCAGGCGCAAACCGTTAATGAACTGCCCCGCGAATGGATTGATCCCGACACCGGACATAAAATCATCCGCATCTCGGATGAACCGGGAAGTTCGACTTTCTATTTTCACCAGAACGCATACACGGCAAACGGCGACAAACTTATCTTTTCGATCCGCGAAGGACTTTCGACATATAATTTCAAAACCAAAAAGATCGAACAAATCGTCGAAGGAAGAACCGGAATGGTCATTGTCGGCAAAAAAACGCGCAAGGTTTTTTATATAAAGGGCGACTCGGTTTATGAAACCGACGTTGATACGAAAGCGACGCGCGAAATCGTCAAAAATGCCAAACTCCGCACGGGTTCTGGTTTTGCGGTCAACGCCGATGAAACGCTTTTGGGCGGAAGTATGACAACCGTTGACGCGCCGCGGCGCGAAGCTCCGCGTCCCGCGCCGCCGACCGATGAGAAAAATTCCGATCCGAAAGCACCGCAGCGCGGCGGAGACGAATACGCGGGAAAAGGCGATATGATGGAACGCCGTCTGGCGGCAAAAATTCCGATGGCACTTTACACGGTCAATATAAAATCGGGCGAAGTGAAAACTTTTCATCCGGCGACCGACTGGCTTAATCACGTCCAATTTTCGCCGACCGATCCGACTCTGATGATGTTTTGTCACGAAGGACCTTGGCACAAAGTTGACCGTATTTGGACGATTCGCACGGACGGCAGTCAGTTGACACAAATTCACAAGCGCACGATGGATATGGAAATTGCCGGACACGAATTTTTCGGCAAACAGGGAAAATATATTTATTATGATCTGCAAACGCCGAAAAGCGTTCAATTCTGGCTCGCCCGTTACGATATAAAAACCGGCAAAACTGATAAATTCAGCTTAAATAAAAACGAATGGTCGGTGCATTACAACGTCTCGCCGGACGGCACATTTTATTCGGGCGACGGCGGCGGACCGAACAGTGTGGCAAAAGGCGACAACGGACAATGGATGTATAAATTTACGCCAAAGAACGGAAAATTCGTTTCGGAAAAATTGGTAAATCTGGCGAAACACGATTATAGTTTAGAACCGAACGGAACGCTTACGCCGGACGGAAAATGGCTGGTTTTTCGCTCGAATATGCTCGGACCGATAGAGATTTATGCAGTTGAAATCGCCAAAGCAAAAAGATAAAATGCGTAATTTTTTTACAAAAATCGCCATCGGTTTCGCGTTTGCTGTTTGTCTGCTGATTTCATCAAATGCACAGACAAAAGATGACGCGAGACCGATTATTGACGATTCAAAACAAAAAATCGAAACTGCGATTAATCCGAAACTGCCGACGCTTTTTATCGTCGGCGATTCGACTTTGAACAGTAACGCGCCGCTGCGCGGTTGGGGACAGGAACTCGGACAGTTTTTCGATCCGAAGAAAGTCAATGTCGTCAACCGCGCCATCGGCGGACGCAGTTCGCGCACGTTTCAAAACGAAGGTCGCTGGGAAAAAGTTTTAGCCGAACTTAAAAAAGGCGATTTTATCATAGTTCAATTCGGACATAACGATGTCGGGAAATATGACGATCCGGCGGCGAAAGAACGTCCGTCTTTGCACGGCGAAGGCGAAGAAACGGCGGAAGTTACAAAATTAAACGGCTCGAAAGAAACGGTTCACACCTTCGGCTGGTATATGCGGAAATACGGCGACGACGCGCGGGCGAAAGGCGCGACCGTGATTTTTTGTTCGATGGTTCCGCACAAAGATTGGGAAAACGGCAAGATCGTTCGCAAAGAAAGCGAAACTTTCGTCAAATGGACGGCAAATGCGGCGAAAGAAAGCGGCGCAGCTTATATCAATTTAAACGAATCTGTTGCACTCGAATTTGAAAAACTCGGACAGGAAAAAGTCGAAACTTTATTCGCCGATAAACGCACACATTCGACTCCGGCAGGCGCATTTCTAAATGCTCGAAAAGTCGTCGCCGGACTTCGCGCATTAAAGAAGCCGAATTTGAAAAAATACTTTTCCGACAAAGGAAAAAGTATCAAATCCGTGCCGCAATTTGTTGTAAATATGCAGAAATAATTGTAGAAACCGACTAATCTCTAAAGCAAAAATCTCCGTATTTGACATAAATGCGGAGATTTTTGCTTTGATCTTTACAAAGAATTTGCTCGAAATTATTTCATTGAAATCAGGCGAATATTTCCGGTCAAACCGGACGGCAAGACCTGAATTTTCTCCATCTCCTGCGGTTGAAAACGCTCGCCGTAGCGCAGATTCAGCAGTTTGTAATCGGGCAGTTTTCGTCCCGCCATATAATTTAGAGCAGTGTTGCCGA
Organism: Pyrinomonadaceae bacterium; assembly: GCA_965217985.1. Lineage (GTDB taxonomy): Bacteria > Acidobacteriota > Blastocatellia > Pyrinomonadales > Pyrinomonadaceae > DATHTS01. Next base: position 929,343 of record CBDCJY010000009.1, on the reverse strand, counting down.
CGACGATTTTTATTTTATTTTCGCCCGCTTGCAGAAATGAAGAAACGTCCAGCGAATACGGCGGACACCAAACCGAACCGGCACGTTTGTCGTTGATATAAACCACCGCCGCTTCCTTGATCGGCGCGTCGAGATATGTAGCCATTCCGTTTTTCTGGACTTCAAATTTTAGCGAAACAGGTTCGCCGAAATCAAGTTTCATTAAATTTTTCAGTTGATTCGCCGCAATCTTTACCGATTTTTCATAAGTTGCCGTTCCCGAAAAATATTTCGTCGCTTCGTCGTCCGACCAAGAAAGGAGTTTGTTCATCAAAACGGGCGCATTTTCGCCGATTTTCACATTCCAATTTTCATTTAAATCAATAGTTTCCGAAACCTCTTTTTTGTCCGTCACAATATTGACTTTTTTATTCGAGAAAACGACAACGTGCGATTGATACGGCTCAAATTCCAAAGGAATATTCGTCACATCCTTATTCCACGATTTGATTTTCGCCGCCGTTGATTTTCCGTCCATCGCGTTCCAGATTTCGGCGTTTTTGCCTCTGTTTCTAAACGAAATTTCGACCGATTTTTTGACGTTTGAAGTGTTGGCGACAAAGTAAATGTCGGCATCTTCGGTCTGGCGATGAACGAAACCGAAGTTTTCCGCGTCGCCCGCAATTGCCGCGTCAGGCGTTAAAATTTGCTTCAGAGCATTTCCGACTTCTTCGTCTGCCTGCACAAATTTTACTTTCGGATTTTTGCCGTCGAAAAGTTTCGCAATTGTTGATTTTAATTCTGTTTGTTCCGCGTCTGTCGCGTTCATTCCCGGAACGATTGACGGCAGTTTTCGCGTCGCAATGACAACGCCGCCCGCTTTGACAAATTCATCTAATTTTCTCACGGATTCAATCGGCATTCTTTCGATTCCGGGCAAAACGACGGCTTTGTGTTTGCTCGCGCCGAGAACTAAATTTTCCTTTTCAACCTTGCCGACAGTTTTCAGCATTTCATCATCGAAAAAGTTCAAATTGTAACCGCTTTCAAACAGCGCGGGCAGCAGTTTTTCGCCGACTAATTCCCTTTCCGCGTCAATCAAATGAACTTTTCCGGCGGAAAAATGCGCGTAAGCGTCGGCGTTCGGGAGATATAATGCGACATCATTTTGCTGTTCGCCCTGCCGCATCAGCCAAGACATTCGTTGCAGATATTTCGCCAGATCCGGCATTACGATCCACCACGGATTTTTCTCGTCATAAATTCCGGCGGCGTAAAATCGCCAGCCCGGATATTCGACCTGCGGCGGCGTGTAAGCCCAGCCGTGACCGATCAATTGATTGATCCCTTGCAAAAAGTGAATGTCGGCTTCGGCTTTCATATCGAGCGGCGTGGCGCGAAAAACCGGCGAATGCAGCCACGTCCAAGTTTCCGACGAAGTGATATTCTTGCCGTAAATATGATTTGCCGACGAAGCCCAACGCGCCGCGCGGACGACGTGCCATTGCGCGCCTTCGCCGTCGGAAATGTCGGTAAATGCGCTCGAAGAAATTGCGGCGGGCGGAATTCCGTAGTTTTGCGAACGAAACAAAGTTCCGTTTTTATGCGCCCACGCGGTCGCCGTTTTCGCAAAATTATCGTTAAAAAGTTCGGTTAAAGTTCTGCCCCAATCGTAGCGAATGTCGGCGGTTTTTTCGCCGATGTCCATCACGAGCGCGGGCAAATACGGTTTCAAATCGTAACCGCGCCGCTTTTGAAATTCGCCCAAAAGATCGTCCGTCCAATCCTGATTGTAAACTTCGAGACTGTCGGAAAAAACCGAATACGGGCGATTGTTTTTATCAAATGCGCTGAATAATCTGTCACCCGTTTTTTGCAGATAACCTTCGACCGAAGGTTTATCCAGATGATTTAAAACATAACCTTCCGCGCCGACCGCCGGACGTTTGACCTGCATTCCCGATTTACCGCCGATGAAAAATAAAACTTCCGCGCCGTTTTCCAAATTTCCCTGAAGCCAAACATTATCGTCGTGAATATCAGTTAATTCGCTCATATCGCCGATGTTCGCGGCGTTCGGTTTGGCGGCGAAAATTGCGAGCAGTTTTTCCGCCGGAATCATCGAAGGAATTGGAACGCGCTTCGTATTCGCGTCAATTTTCACGCGCTCGACGCGCAGTTGTCCGGCGGCTTCGGTGATCGGCGTTTTCGCGCCGCCGAACGACCAGCCGCTGCCTAAAGTGAGATCGAAACGCATTCCGAGTTCTTTGGTTTTGTCAGCCGTAAAGCGCAGCATATCGAGAAATTCGTCCGACAAATACGGCAGATTTTTGATTCCGTTTTTTTCATCGTCAGGCAAAAGCGGATAAACCGGCTGAACTTCCACGCCGCCGATTCCGCCGTCGCGCATCGTTTTCAATTCGCGTTCAAGTTCCGCTTTTGTCACCGACGGACCGAACCACCACCAACGCATCATAATCCGCGCGTCGTTCGGTGGAGTTTGAAAATTTTTCTGCAAATCGTCAATTTTGGCAGCAAATGCGATATTATAGAAAGTTAAAATCAAAAATAATGCGATGAATTTCTTTGTCATAATTTCCCTTTAGTCGAGATGAAAAACTTCCTTGAGTTCAATCGAAATCGGACTGTTATCCGCGTTCGTCGGCATCACGTCTCTCATAAATTTCCACCATCTTTGACACTCTTCGGTTTCGGCAATATTTCGCCATAAATCTTCCGATTCGATTTCCGCGTAACCGAAAAGCTGACTCGTTTCTTTTTCAAGAAAAATCGAATAATTTGAAACGCCGTAATTCTTTAAAACAGTTTCGAGTTCCGCCCAAATCGGACAATGCCGACGCTCGTATTCTTCGTGCGCGTCCGGCTCGACTTTCATCAAAAACGCTTTGCGAATCATTTATCTAAAACCTGCACGGAACTGTCGTTTATTTCAAATTTATTGTTTTTCAAAAGGTTCAAAACTTCCGCGCCCGCGAGTAAAACCGGACCGTAACCGTGCGCGGCATACGCACTTGTCGGGCGGTAGTAATAAAATGCCGGATCGAACGCCATTCCCGTTCCAACGCACGTTCCTTCGACTTGTCCGCGTCCGTTGACTTTGGTCGAAACCGCGTTCCACGCGAGCAAAGTCATCGGCGCATATTCTTTCGCGCCGAGCCAGCCGCGCGTTATCGCTTTGGCGTAGGCGTAAGTGTAAATCGCCGTCGCCGAAGTTTCTAAATATGAATCTTCGCGGTCTAAAAGCTGATGCCAGAAACCCGTTCCCGACTGATACGAAGCCAAACCTTTGGCGTGGCGTTTTAATAAATCCAAAATCGCGGCGCGGTTCGGATGATTTTCGGGCAGAACGTCGAGCAGCTCGACCTCGGTCATAAACGCCCAGCCGTTTGCCCGCGCCCAATGAAATTCGGGATGTTCCGACATTGATTCGACCCAGCCGTGCATAAAAATATTCTTCTCACGATTGAACATTTTTTTGTCGAACGAAATTACTTGTCTGATCGCTTCGTCGAAATATTTTTTATCGCCCGTCAATTTTCCCATCTGCGCGAGCGCGGGAACGCCCATAAACATATCGTCGAGCCAGAGGGTTGAATTTTGCGGGCGATTTCGCGCTAAAGTTCCGTCTTTCAAGCGAAACTGTTTCGTCATAATATGGTCAATCGCCGTTTCAATTATCGGCTGAAGATTTGCCGTGCTTCCGGCGCGTTTCGCTTTAATCATCGCGGCGGTCATCGCGCCGACATCATCGAGCGCACGCGGCGCAACCAGATTTCTGAGCGGCATTTTCGTTTCAAAATCCGAATAATTTCCGCCGGATTTTTTAATCGCCACCGCCGAATCAGCGATAAAATTCAGACGCTTTTCCGTGTAATCACGAAATTTTTTGTCGCTTGTCGCATCAGAGGCGGCGAGCATTCCGGCGTAAGTTACGCCCCATTCATAGGAAACGATGCGAAAATCGCCGCGAGCCAAAATCGTGTTCGCATCGAGTTTGGACAAATCCGTCAGCGGCTGATTCGTTTTTTCGTTGACGAAACCGATGGGCGTAACCGCGTCCAAATAGCTGAAAATACGATTCAAAATCGCCGTTACGTCTTCGGTTTTCGGAATCCCGTAAGGAATCGGATAATCCGGCTGCATCGCGTGAAGCGGTATTGTCGCATCGGTCGCCGGCAACTTCTGCGCGAAAACAAACGATGCGGAATTTGCCAACATCAAAACTATTAAACTAATAATTTTTATCTTCATTGATTTTTTCAATAACGTAGAATTTTTTAGCCACAGATTCTCACAATAAAATCAAATTAAAATAGATAAAATCAAATTTTCAGGCTAGGGTTTTACCATTTCAAATCTCTTAAATATCTGTGATTATCTGTGTGAATCTGTGGCTAAAATTTCTTTTCTTTATAACTTTTCGTTTTCTTTTTCAAAGCGATTTTGATCGCATTTTCGGCGAGCGGTTTCATAATTTCGTAGCCTTTCGCGTTCGGATGCAATCCGTCGTTCGCAATGTCAGCCTTGAGAAAACCTTTGTCGTCAGCCGTCGCCGGAAAATAATCCAAGTAAACCAAATTATTCTGCGCCGCGTAATTTTTCATCCAGCGATTGAGTTCCAAAATCTGCGCGGGCTGCCGCTGAACGGTTCGCACAATCGGTTCGCCCGCTTTGTTTTTGTTGTAATCGGAAACCGGCAAAATCGAAGACAATACGACGTTGATGTTGTTGGCGCGGGCGAGTTCAACCATTGAAATTATGTTGCCTTCGATTTGCTCGATGGTAATCGGTCCGGTATTAAATGAAATGTCGTTTGTTCCCGCCAAAATCACGACGACTTTCGGTTTCAGATCAATTACATCGGGACGAAACCGCAGAAGCATTTGCGAAGTCGTCTGTCCGCTGATGCCGCGATTGACGAACGGCTGATTCGGAAAATATTCGTTCAATTTCCAGCCGTCGGTGATCGAATCGCCCATAAACACGACGCGCTTTTCGTCTTTCGTCGGCGCGGCAGTTTTGGCGTTCGCGTCTTTGTAGCGACCGAAATTCGCGTAATTATTAAACCTTGATTCGGCGCGGTCGGCGCGAATTTTTTCCGCTTCAATCGTTCCCGGCGAAGGCGCAGTAGTTTGCGCGAAAATTGAAACCGCGCCGATAAACATGAAAAACAAACTTTGTAAAAATATTTTCATAACATTTCAATAGATTTTTCTAACCGCAGAAGAACACAGATAATTTTTATAAAGATGTCAGAACCATTTGCGGTAGCGAATGGTTTAATCTTAACTACCGAAAACCTTAACTCAAACCACCCGCTACCGCAGGCGGTTCTGACTTTATCCGCGTAAATCTGCGGTTTCAAACAAATTAAGCAATCTGCAAAGTAAGCCGCGTAACCGAAGCGGGCGCGAATTTGTAAACTAATTTTCCGTCTGCGCTGACTGTGACATTTTCATTTCTCGGCACGAGCGCGTTCGGATTTTCAAAACTGTTTCGCGCGTGAATATCTTTGTCAGACAAAACTCTCGCACTTGCCGAAACGATTTTCGCGCCTTCCAAATTGATTTCCGTTTCGCGCGTGTTTTTCACGTCGGGATTGACGGCGGTTAAAGTCACGGTTTTACCGTTGATCGAAGCCGAGCCGTTTAATCCCCAAAATGAAATGTTGGTTTCCTTTTTCTGGCTGTCGGTGCGCGTGAAATTAACGCGCGGCGAAATGAATTCCGTTCTCACCGCAGTTGCATTAGCGTGCGGCATATACATCTCGAAAACGTGATAATTCGGTGTCATCACGAATTTATCTTCCGCCGCGTGAAACAGCGAATGGATCGTGTTAATCAACTGCGCCGGATTCGACATAATTACTTTGTCGGCGTGGCGTTGGAAAATATCGAGATTTATTCCCGAAATCAGCGCGTCGCGCAAAGTTCCGGCGTAGGCGTAGAGATAACCGGCGGGAACGTCCGCGTCCTGTTTGTGCCACGCGCCCCATTCGTCAACGGCGAGTTTGACGCGGCGTTCGCGGTCGTATTCGCCCATAATCTGCCAGTGATCTTCGACCAAAGTTTCCATCCGGTTCGAGCGTTCGAGCAAATCATACCATTCGTTTTCGGTGAATTGATTGGCGATTTGCTGTCCGGTCGAACCAGCGTAATAATGCAATCCCCAACCGTAAAGTTTCTGGATTTGCCGTCCGCCTTTCTGCGCCAAATTCTCGAAAAACTTGCGCGTCCAATTAATATCGCCGCCGTTCGGACCCGAACCGATGAGCTTTAAAGGCACGCCGTAAGTCGGCAGCCAAGCCGTGAATTTGCGAAATTCTTCGGCGTATTCTTCCGGCTGAAAATCGCCGCCGCAACCCCAAGATTCGTTGCCGACTCCCCAATACTGAACCTTGTGCGGTTGAGCAAAACCGTTTTTCGCGCGTTCCTTCGACCACGTTGTGGTGTTCGCGGGCGAATTGCAGTAATCGAGCCATTCCATAAAAACAGTTACGTCGCGCGAGCGGACATTTGCCGCCAAATACGCTTCCGCGCCGACCGATTTGCAGAACGCGACAAATTCGTCCGTGCCGAAATTATTCGACTCGTATTTCTGCGGTCCGCCTTCCAAATCTTCATAATTTTTCGTCGTTTTATATTTCGTGTCCGCCCAAAAATTAACACGCGTCGGGCGTTTCGAGCGTTCGCCAACGCCGTCGCGCCAGTCATATTGGTCGGCAAAACAACCGCCCGGATAACGAATCACGCCCGGATTCAGTTTCTTTAAATTATCAACCAAATCGGCACGAACGCCTTTGTAATTTCTGATTTTCGACTTTTCGCCAACCCAAATTCCGTCATAAACGACCGCGCCGAGATGTTCGACAAAATGGCTGTAAAGGTCTTTGTTAATTTGGGCAATCGGCTCGTTAATCAAAATCTCGATCTTCGATTCCGCAACTTGCGAAAAAACGGATTTCGGCGCAATCATCGCCGCCGCACCCGCCAAAAAGGAAGTTTTCAAAAATTCACGTCGTTCAAGTTTCATTCGTTTTGTTTTCTCCGAAAAATTTTATAAGTCTAACGGGTTTAATAATCTAAGTCCTTTAAATGCGCCGAAATCACGGTCGGTCGTGGCTAAAACAACGCCGTGTTCAATTGCTAGAGCCGCCAAATGCGCGTCTATAGTTTTTGGTCCGACAATCTTCGTTTCGACCAAAAGCCGTTCAAAAATTGCCCAATGTTTTTCGGTTTCGACCAAAATCGAAACATTCGGACGCGACAGCCATTGATTGATTTTTTCTCTTGCTTTTTCAGCAGCCATCGGAATTTTGAAAAGTTTCTGATGGGTCGTAATTCGCAAAAATCCTGAAATTGCCTGCCAATTCAAATACAGTGTTTCCGTTGAATTGAGTTTTTCCTCAAGCCAATTTCGGATTTTATCGTGATGAATATAGTTGACATCGTGGGCGTAAATCAAAATACTAACGTCTGTAACGATCATAAACACCTTCCAATTCATCGAGTTTATCCATAACTTCGCTGGTTTTATCAAAATTAACTTCAATTAAAGGCTTTCCAAAATCGTGGGCTTCGATTTTAAATGGCTTAACTTTCGGCGGTTTTTCTTCAGCCGATAAACCTTTTCTTAGCAGTGTGTTGACCGCTTTTTTGAAACTGATTCCCTTGCTTTTTTGCAGTTCGATTAAGCGAATTGCAATGTCGTCGTCTATCGTAATTGTAGTTCTCATAATAAACGAATTATACAATTTTTGATGTTTTGATGTTTATAAAAAAAACATCAAAGCATCAAATTAGAAATCGAATTTGTCAATGTTTTCCTTATTGAATACAAACGGTTTGCCGAGCCGCACTTCATCACCGACAACTTCGATTTTCCCTAAGTGTCCGGCATCAAACTGCGAATCGCCCTGTTTCAAACTTTCATTGACGAGCGCATTTGAAGCCAAAACCGTCAGATAGCCGAGATCGGTCGTGTTCCATAAAACAATGTGGTCAATAATTCCTTCTTTGATATACGGCTTGCACATATTCGGCAGACTCAAACCGGAAACTTTGACATCGGTTTTGCCCGATTGTTTGACGGCTTCGGCGATTCCCGGAACGGCGGGCGCGGCGATTCCCATAATTAGTTTGACATTCGGATGAACCTTTAAAATGTTCTGCGTTTCTGAAAACGCGCGGTCGCGGTCGCCGTCCGATGGCTGAGTCGCCACGAGTTTGATGTCGGGATATTTTTCCGCCAGACGCGCTTTGATAAATTTGATCCATTCGTTTTGATTCGCCGCGCTGAGTGATGCAGTAACAATCGCAAATTCGCCTTTATTGCCCATCACACGCGCCGCTTCGTCCATCAGAGTTTCGCCGATTCCCTGCGGTGTCGCCTGATTGATAAACAAATTTCGCGCATCTTTTTCCGCGTCCGCGTCCCACGTTACGACCTTAATACCTTTGTCTTTCGCCTTTTTCAAAACGGTGGAAATCGCTTCCTTGTTTTCAACCGAAACGGCAATCGCGTCAACGCCGCGCGTAATCCACGCTTCGACGACTTCGTTCTGTTTCGCCGGATCGAGATCGGTCGGACCGTCCCACAAAAGCTCCGCGCCGAGTTCTTTCGCCGCTTCGTCCGCGCCTTTTTTGCACGAGATAAAATACGGATCGCCCTTCGCTTTCGGCATCATCGCAATCACCGCTTTTTTGCCGCTGATCGGCGCGTTTGCCGTTTGATTCTGCGTGTTCACGCTCGAATTGATCGGCGAATTATTGTCCCGAATCGAACGCACGAGCATCCAGTTCGTCCCGGCGACAATTACTGCACCGAGCAAAATCACCGCGCTTAAAACTCCAACTTGTGAATTTCTCACTTCTTCTTCTCCTTCGATAATTTCCCGACGCGGTTTCGCCGAAGTCTGCCGCGAAAGGCGGTCGAGCAAAATCGTCGCAATCAATAAAACACCCGTCAAAATTCCGGCAAGTTCCGCCGGCTGTCCGCTCAGGCGCAGACCGTTCTGCAAAACGACGATGGCAAACAGACCTAAAACCGTCCCCAAAATCGTCCCGCGCCCGCCGAAAATTGACGCGCCGCCAAGGACGACCGCCGTAATCGCCATCAATTCGTAACCCGTTCCGGCATCGGATTTCGCCTGTCCGAGATGCGCGACGTAAATTACCGCCGCGAGACTCGAAATCAAACCCGACAAAATATAAATGATATTTAAGCTGCGCCGCACGCGAATCCCGGCGTACCGCGCACCTTCCTGCGAAAAGCCGATAGCGTAAAGACTGCGCCCGTAAGCCGTCCGCTGAAGCATCAGATAAACGCCGAAACCGACCGCAATCAAAACAAAAAGCTGCGCCGGAATCACACCGAAAACGTAGCCTTGACCCAAGAATAAAAATTCGCTCGGAAAACCCGAATAATTTTCAATCCCGCGCGTCAAACCTTCCGCCATTCCGCGAAACAGCGAAAATGTTCCTAAGGTGACGATGAGCGGCGGAAACCGTAACTTCGTGATAATCAAAGCGTTAAGCGTTCCGCCCAACACGCCGACGATCAGCGTCAAAAAAATCGCTAGCGGCAGCGGCAAATGCGCGTCGCGCCACAACGCGCCCATCACGACCGCCGACAAACCCATCATCGAACCGACCGACAAATCAATGCCGCCCGTGATAATAATCGGTGTCATCACGAGCGCGAGCAACCCGATTTCAACCGCCAATCTCGTAATTTCAAAACTGTTTCCGGCAGTCAAAAAATTATTTCCGATGACGCTGAACAAAATGATTTCAACGAGCAAAACGACGAGCAAAACCCATTCATTATTCGGAAAATACCGCTCAATAAATGGCTGTTCAGTCTCTAAATTTGGTTGTCGAATCGTTTCCTGCATTATTTATTTTTTGCCGCGAACATACACGGAATTTCACGAAGAAGAAAGGAATGTTTAGCCACAGACACACACAGATAAACACGGAGAAAGGCAGATAAATACAAAAGATAAATCTATAAATATCTTCTTATCCTTTCCTGAAAATCTGTGTGTGTCTGTGTTCATCTGTGGTTAAATTTCTCCTCTTTTTTCGTGTCTTTTTCGTGTTTGTTCGTGGCTAATTTATTTTCTTCTTTTCCAATTTCACCAAGAAAACATCGCTCACGAGCGCGGCTAAAATTATCAAACCTTGAATCGCTTTTTCCCAAAACGGATTGATTCCGAGAAATGTCAAAGCCGTGACGATTGTTCCCAAAAGCGCGACACCGATTAATGTTCCGAGCAAAGTTCCACGTCCGCCGGTGATTGCCGCGCCGCCGACTACGACTGCCGCGACAGCTTTTAATTCCAAACCGATACCCGCGTTTGAAGGAATCGAATTGAATCTGACCGCGTTGAGCAACGCAGCTAACCCGACGAGTGCGCCCATCACGACAAACACGCCGAAAATCACATTGTCCGGTTTTATTCCGGCAAGTCGCGCCGCTTCTGCGTCCGAACCGACCGCGTAAATCGAGCGTCCGATGTTCAAATTCCGCAGAATCCACGCGAAAAGCGCGAAGATCACGAGCGGAATTGCGACGATTAAAATTTGTCCGAAGTTTTGTCCGAGTCCGAACCATTGAAAATTATCAGGCAAATTTTGCACCCACGCGCCTTCGGTCGTCCAGCGCAAACCGTCGCGCCACGCCACGAGCATCGCCAAAGTTACAATAATCGAAGGCAATCGAAACCAGCCGATCAGCAAGCCGTTCAACGCACCCATCAAACCGCCGATGACGAGTAGAGCCACAAACAAAAATGGAATCGGCATTCCCGTTTTCGCCAAAAATCCTGCCGCCACGCTCGCCACCGCGAACTGCGAACCGACCGAAATATCAATCTCGCCGATTAAAATCACGAGCGTCATTCCAATCGCAACCAACAAAATCGGCGCGTTATTGACAAACAAATCGCTGAGATTTCCCGCCCCGAAAAACGAAGGCGCGGCAATTCCGACAACCAAAAGCAAAACAATGTATGCAATTGCCACCGAAATTTCTCTTTTGTAACGATTAAAGTTCATTTAATTTTTTGCCACGAACAAACACCGGGAAAATTGATAATTGATAGTGGACAATTGATAATTTTTCACATTATTATCCATTTTCAATTATCTATGTGTCTTAATTTGTGTTTATCCGCGCTCATCTGCGGCTAAATATCCTTTTCTTTTTTCGTGTCCTTTTCGTGTTTGTTCGTCTCTAATGTTTTCCGTTGCCGTTTTTATGTCCGAGCGCGATTGATAACACTTTCTGTTGCGTTGCGTCTTTTCTGTCCAAAATCTCGACGATTGTGCCGTTGTTCATCACTGCGATGCGGTCGCTCATTCCGATAATTTCGGGCAGTTCCGACGAAATCATCAAAATTGCCACGCCTTCTTCGGCGAGTTCGGTCATCAACGTATGAATTTCCGATTTTGCACCGACATCAATTCCCTGCGTCGGTTCATCGAGAATCAAAACTTCCGGCTTTGTAATCAGCCATCGACTGAGCGCGACTTTTTGCTGATTTCCACCTGAAAGCGTCGCAACCGAATCGTGAATCGAAGGCGTTTTCACGCCCAAACGTCTTGTATATTCCGCCGCTAACTCTCTTTCTTTCGCAAAATTAAGCCCGAATCTGCTGGAAAGAATTTTCAAGCTGGAAAGTGTAATATTTGAACTGATCGGCAAATCCAGAATCACGCCGTGTTTGCGCCTGTCTTCGGGCAAATATGCAATTTTATGGCGAATCGCATCTTGCGGATGTGTGTTGTGAATTGATTTTCCATTCAGCAAAATTTCTCCTTTACCGGCTTCATCAAGACCGAAAACGACTCGCGCGAACTCCGTTCTGCCCGCGCCGACAAGTCCTGCAATGCCAACGATTTCACCTGCTCGAACCGATAAATTTATATTTTTAACTCCGGCTTTCGCGTAACCGAGATTTTTCATCTCCAAAACGACTTCGCCCAGTGTAATTTCCTTTTTCGGAAAGACCTGCGAAAGTTCGCGTCCGACCATTAGTTTGATTAATTCTTCGCGGCTGACATCACGCATTTCGCGTGTATCAATCGTGTTTCCGTCGCGCAAAACCGTCACGCGATCAGCAATTACGGGCAATTCTTCGAGACGATGCGAAATATAAATCATCCCGACACCTTTCGCTTTCAGACCGCGAATCACGCGAAAAAGATTGTTCGCATCTTCTTCGGAAAGTGAAGCGGTTGGCTCATCAAGGATCAAAATTTTCGCATTTGCGCCGAGTGCGCGAGCGATTTCGACGAGTTGCTGCTGCGGCATTGAAAGATTTCCCGCTTCGGTTTCGACATCAATATTCGCGCCGACCTCATCCAACAATTTTTGCGCCTTGTCGCGCCGCAATTTCCAATCAACGCGCCCGAAAATACCTTTTTTCTCCACGCCGAAAGCTATGTTTTCCGCCACCGAAAGTTCGGGAAAAAGCGCAGGCTGCTGATAAATCACCGCTACGCCGAGCGATTTTGCAAACGTCGGTGAATTCTCTTTCACGAGCGTTCTTTCGATTTCCAACTTCCCCGAATCCGCTTCGACCGCGCCTGTCAAAATTTTGATAAACGTAGATTTTCCTGCACCGTTCTCGCCGATCAGCGCGTGAATTTCTCCGGCTCGCAATTCAAACGAAGCAGTCTTCAACGCCTGCACACCGGCGTAAGATTTTGTAATATTTTCGGCTTTTAAGAGAATGCTCATTTACTTTTCATCAATCAAAATCACAAATAATTCGTCTGGACCGTGAACGCCGAGTGCGAGCGTCAGTTCGATGTCTGACGTGCGCGATTGTCCCGTGGTAAACGTGATCGAACGGCTCAAATCTTTTTGTAATTCACTCAAAACTTCCCCTAAAGTTTCAAACATTTTTGTTGTTTCCATAATGCAAATATGGATTGGCGGAACAAGCGAAGTCAGGCGATTAAATTCTTTATCCGATTCAATTACAAGCGTTCCGGTTTCGGCAATCCCAAACTGTGCGCCCGTAATTCCAATATCTGTTTCAAACAAAACTTCTTTGTTTGCGTTTCTCAAAACTTCCGCTTCGGTTTTCAAATTGTTTGTAATTTCTGCAACTAATTCAGAATCTGAAACAGCGATTCGTTTCGCCTGTTTTTCCGCGATTATTTTTTCAATCAGCGAAGTTGCCTGCGAGTTATTTTCAACAATTTCACAATTTGCGCCGATTTCTTTTAAGTTTTTCTGAAAAATTTCCGCTAGATTTTTGTTCGCATCTTCAACAAATAAAATCGGCAGATTTTCGGCAATTTTCTGATGAGCCTGATGTTCGCGGTGAACTTCATCAAATGGCAAACTCGTCGCCAGATTTCGGCGAATCGAATCGAGAATTGCGGATTTTGCTTCGGCAGTTTTCATTTAGTTTTTGCCCGCGAATAAACGCGAAAAGGCGCGAAAACTTTAAGACAATTTAGCCACAGATTTTCACAGATCAACACGGATAAAATGAACAATTGATAACGGATAACTGATAATTAATAAAAGATTATCCATTTTCCATTTTCCACTATCCATTAATCTCAATCTGTGTTTATCTGTGTTCATCTGTGGTTAATTTTCCTTTTTTCGTGTTTGTTCGCGGCTAATTCTTCTTTCCAAATATCACGAAAACTTTTCGGCGCAATTGTCGGCGCGTCTCGAAATTCCGACCAATTTCCCAAAGGCGGCGCGAGTTGTTTCATCAAGCTGGAAACTTCGCCGATCTTACCGTCTTTGGCTAAAAACTTTTGAAAAAATCTGGCGGTTTTCGTGCCGAGTTTGTAAGTTCCGGCGTTTGCCCACGCTTTTGAATAAAGGCTGAAAGCAAAGCGTTCGGCAAATTTTCCTTTTGTCGGAATTTCCGTCTTTTTGCCGTTCGCTTCGCCATCAGTAATTTCTGCGCGGAGATGCAAAAGCAGTTCGGGAATGTCAATTTTTACGGGGCAAACTTCGCGGCACGCGCCGCACAAACTCGACGCATACGGCAGTTGTTTCGTCTTTTCAATTCCCAAAAGTTGCGGCGTAATTACCGCGCCGATCGGTCCCGGATAAACCGCGCCGTAAGCGTGTCCGCCGACCGCGCCGTAAACAGGACACGCATTCAGACACGCGCCACAACGAATACACGCCAGCGATTGCCGCGTCACCGGATGCGCGAGCATTTTCGAACGTCCGTTGTCCATCAAAACGATGTGAATTTCTTCCGGTCCTTCGTCGGTTTTTCGGCGTTTCGTTCCTGTAATCAACGACTGATAAGTCGTCAGATGTTGTCCCGTTCCCGAACGCGGAAGCAGTTTCAAAAAAACGTCTAAATCAGTAAAATTCGGAACGATTTTTTCAATTCCCATCAGCGCGATGTGCGTTTTCGGCAAACTTGTTGTCAGGCGAATATTTCCTTCATTTTCAAGAATTAAGATCGTTCCCGTTTCCGCCACACCGAAATTTACGCCGCTGATTCCGATTTCCGCTTCGGCAAATTTCGTACGCAAAATGTTTCGCGCCGTTTTTGTCAAAACAGCAATATCTTCGGTCGGTTCGATGCCGAGTTTTTCGACGAAAAGATCGGCGATTTGCTGTTTCGTTTTGTGAATCGCCGGAACGACAATGTGCGACGGCGTTTCGCCGGCGATTTGAATAATATATTCGCCGAGATCGGTTTCGACCGGTTCGATTCCTTCGGCTTCAAGCGCACCATTCAAATGAATTTCTTCGGTCGCCATACTTTTCGATTTGACGACCATTTTCGCGTTTTTGGATTTAATCAAATCCAAAATAATCTGCGTCGCTTCTTTTCCGTCCCGCGCCCAATGAATTTCCACGCCTGATTTTTCGGCGTTTTCCGCAAATTGTTCGAGATATTTATCTAAATGCAAAAGTGTTTCTTCTTTAACCGAACGTGCTTTTTCCCGAAGTTCTTCCCAATTTTCAACCGTCGATATCGCTGCCGTTCGCCGTCCGCCGATGGTTTTCGACAAATTTTTCAGCGCACCGCGAAGCGTCGTGTCTCTCAAAGCGATACGCGCGTTTTGGTCGAAATTTTCAGAAGTTAGTTGATTCATAAATTAAAGGGAAAAAGGGCAAATGTGAAAAAGGAAAAAAGTTTTGTTCATTTTTGCAGACTCTACCTTTTCACTTTTAAACATTTTCACTTTTAAACTTTACTCCTGCGAAGCCAAAATTTCCGCGATGTGCAAAGGCTTTACTTTTGAATTGATCCGCGCAAGTCTGCCGCCGATTTGCATCAGGCAGCTTGCGTCGCAAGATGTCACGAAATCCGCGCCGCTCGCTTCGATTGCTTCGATTTTATTGTCCAAAATCGCCGCCGAGATTTCCGGGTATTTGACCGCAAAAGTTCCGCCGAAACCGCAGCAGACATCGGCGTTTTCGAGTTCGACGAATTCCGCATTTTTGACATTTTTCAAAAGTTCGCGCGGCTCGTTTTTAATATTCAGATCACGCAGACCGTGACACGCGTCGTGCCACGTTAATTTGCCAGAAAATTCTGCGCCGACGTTTTCAATTTTCAAGACGTTGACGAGAAAATAACTGAATTCATAAGTTTTCGCGGCGATTTTTTCGCATCTTTCGCGCCAATTTTTATCGTCGGGGAAAAGCTCGTGAAAATGTTTGACCATCGCCGTGCAAGAACCTGACGGAGAAACAATAAATTCCGCGTTCGATTCTTCAAAAATCTCGATAAATCGTTCAGCAAATTTTCGCGCTTCTTTACGATAACCCGTGTTAAATGCAGGCTGACCGCAGCACGTCTGCCGTTCGTCGAAAACAATTTCGCAGCCTGCGCGTCGCAAAACTTTGACCGCTGCCACGCCGACATTCGGGCAAAGCTGGTCAACGAGACAAGTTATAAAAAGTGCGACTTTCAATTTTTTGGAAAATGAAAAAGTGAAATAGTGCAAAAGTGAAAAAAATTATTGATGCTGCCGGTCAAAAATTGTTTTCACTTTTCAGACTTTTCCACTTTTTCAAAGGCAATTTCCTTAGTTTACACTAAACCGATTTGCCGCTGTTTTGAGCGACAAATTTGTTTTCAATGATGCGATAATTTATTCGCGCTTCGTTTAATTTTTCCGAATTTTGCGGCGCGAAATTTTTAAGTTCGACATTTTCCGCAACGTAATTTCTCGCTTCCTTAAGATCGGCAAATCTTCCGGCGGAAATCGCCTGCACAAGCGCGTTTCCCGTTACGGTTGCTTCGGTTAATCCGGTTTTGATTTGTTTGCTACAAGCGTTGGCGGTCATCTGATTTAAGTAATTGTTTCGTCCGCCGCCACCGACAATTTGCACGCCCGCGATTTTTTTACCGTTTAACTTTTCAACAGTTTTCAAAACTGAAGCGTAACGAAACGCGAGAGAATCGAGAATAATTTTTGTTATGAAAACAGGATTTTTGTAAATCTTTTGTCCCGTTTCCTTCAACTGCGATTCAATAGCTTCGAGCATCGAATCAGGATTCAAAAATCGTTCGTCGTCCGGGAAAATAAAGCCGCAAAAATCTTCCGTCTGCGCGACTTCTTCGAGCAGAGTGTCGTAATCGGTTTTTACGCCGAGCTTTTCCCATTCTTTGCGGCACGATTCGAAAATCCACAAACCCATCACGTTTTTCAAAAATTTGATCGTCGAAAATGCGCCGCCTTCGTTCGTAAAATTGTGCCGCGCAACTTGTTCATTTATCAGCGGTTTACCAATCTCAACACCGACGAGCGACCAAGTTCCCGAAGAAATATACGCATCGTTTTTTTCGAGCGGTGCGCCGATCACCGCGCTCGCCGTGTCGTGCGTTGCAACGGCGTTGACGCGCACTTTTTCGAGTCCTGTTTCGGCAGCAATTGCAGTTTTCAAAAATCCGAGATTCGTTCCCGCCGGAATGATTTCGGTGAATACATTTTTCGGAAATTTTAGTTTTTCGATCAGTGCAAAATCCCAATTTTTCGTTTCCGCATCAACTAATTGCGTCGTTGTCGTATTAGTATATTCGCTGAAAATTTTTTCGGTCAGAAAATAATTTATCAAATCTGGCAAAAGCAAAAATTTATCGGCTTTTTCCAAATTTTCGCCTTCGCAAAAAAGTTGAAAGATCGTGTTGAAATTCAAAAACTGAATGCCCGTTTTTTCAAAAATCTCCCTATGTGAAATTTCGCTGAAAATTTTTTCCATCGCGCCGTTTGTCCGCGCATCGCGGTAGCAAATCGGATCAGCGATTAAATTTCCGTTTTCGTCCAGAAATCCGTAATCAACCGCCCACGAATCAACGCCGATGCTGTAAATTTTCTTGTTTGATTTCGCAGAAATTTCGCCCGCTTTTTTCAAACCGAATTTAATTTCTTCAAAGATCAACTGAAAATCCCAACGCAGATGACCGTCAATTTCGCGCGGCGGATATGTAAAACGATGAACTTCTTCGAGCGAAAATGTCGCGCCGAATTCGCAAATAAAAACGCGCCCGCTTCCCGCGCCCAAATCTACTGCAATAAATAATTCAGTCATCAGTTATCAGTAAACAGTTATCAGTTGAAAGCCAGCAGTAAAATTGATAACTGATAACTGTTTACTGATAACTGCTCAAACTATTCCTGCCGAGATGCCGACTTGTGCCGGACGTTCTTTGGCTTTTATTTCCCGATAATTGCTCGCGCGGTAAACGGCAATCGGGTCGATTGCGCCGCCGTTTTTTTCTCGTGCCGCCGCTAAAATCGGCGAAACGTCGGTTGTAAAAGCGGATTTTAATGTCGAAAGCGCAGTGATCGCGTCGCCTTTTCTTTGCGCTTCTTCGAGTTTTTCGCGGTCAACGATGCTTGCCTGAATATATGCGCGTGTGACTTCGGATGCGCTCATCATCAGCGATTCAATCGGATCGGTGACGTTGTGCGATTGGTCGAGCATATACGCGGGCGCGAAATTCGGCAGATTATTGATTTCCGCGTCAACAAGTTCATTGAAAATCAAAAATAATTGGAACGGTTTGACCGAACCTGCGTCGAGGTCGTCGTCGCCGTATTTGCTGTCGTTAAAATGAAAACCGCCGAGTTTTCCGAACTGAATCAGGCGCGCAACGATCTGTTCGATGTTGACGTTCGGGGCGTGATGACCGAGATCAACGAGACAAAAAGCCTTTTCGCCGAGTTCGCGCGCGGCGTAATAATTCGTTCCCCAATCGGCGATGACAGTCGAATAAAACGCCGGTTCAAACATTTTATGTTCGATAAAAAGCCGCCAATCGTCGGGAATCGCTTCGTAAATTTCGCGCATCGCTTCGAGATAACATTCGAGCGCGGCGCGAAAATTCGTCTGTCCGGCAAAGTTGCTGCCGTCGCCGACCCAAACCGTTAAAGCCTTTGAACCAAACTGTTTACCAAGTTCGATACATTCGAGATTATGTTCGATTGCCTGTTTTCGCACGTTCGGATCGGAATGCGAAAGCGAACCGTATTTGTAAGAATGATGCTGTTCGATCTGGTCTTGAAACGTGTTGGAATTCATCGCGTCGAACGTCAGATTTCTCGACTTTGCAAAAGAAATAAGTTCGTCAACGCTTTCCGGTTTGTCCCACGGAATATGCAGAGAAACGGCGGAAGTCGAACGCACTAAACTATTTATCGTCGCGCAGTCTTCGAGTTTTTCAAAAATACCGCGCGGTTCGCCTGTTCCCGGAAAACGCGCAAAACGCGTCCCGCCCGTGCCAACTCCCCAAGACGGAACGGCAACCTGAAACGCCCGCGCTCTTTCGACTAAATTTTCGATATTTACATTTCGGCGATTGAGTTTTTTGCCGAGATATTCGTAATCTTCATTCAGTTCGTCCGATTTTTTATCGTTTTGTTCGGCGATAAAATCGTCGGCGATTGTGAAATTTTCTGACATAAATTTTCTCCACAAAACAAAGGATAACTGATAGTTAATAATTGATAATAATTTGGTTTTTTATTATCAATTATCAATTGTCCACTATCAATTAAATACTTACCGCATAAATCCGTCTGCCAAACCGCCGTCAACCGGAATAATATGTCCGGTCGTTTTGCCGAGGCGTTTCGAGACGAGCAAAAAGATCGCTTCGGCTTGGTCGGATGGTTCGATCGGCGTTTGCGTCAGACTGCGTTTGGCGTAAAAGTTCGACAATTTTTCGGTTAACGCTTCCGATTCTTCCGACTCTTCAAACGGAATATCGTATTTCGTCAAACTCGCAATTACGCGGTCGCGCGGGAACATCGTGCTGCCTTTAACAACCGTTGCCGGAGCGACGGCGTTGACGCGGACGAGCGGCGAAAATTCGATTGCTAACTCGCGCGTCAGATGATTTGCGGCGGCTTTTGAAGTGTCATACGCAAGGCTTCCTTTTTTCGCCACGACCGCATTTGCGCTGGTCGTCAAAATAATATTTCCCGTCAAACCTTGCTTTTTGAAGATTTTATACGCTTCGTCGGCGACGATATACGCGCCTTTGACGTTGATGCCGAAGGTGAAATCCCATTTGGAATCTTCGACTCTACCGCTTTTGTCCGGCGCAACGAAAACGCCCGCCGTGACGATTACCGAATCAATTCCGCCGTAAGCCAAAATCGTTTTTTCAAACATTTCGGCGACCGATTCGCGGTTCGTCATATCACAGCCCAAGCCGATTGCTACACCGCAATTGGAAATTCCGGTTCCCGAAACGCCGATTCCCGCGCCGTATTTTGCGATGATTTCGTCAGCCGTTTCCTGCGCCGCCGCTTCGTTCAAATCAACGCAGACGATGTGCGCGCCTTCTTTGACGAGGCGATGCGCGGTTTCTCTGCCGATTCCCGCGCCCGCGCCGATAATGACGTGGATTTGTCTGTCCAATTCTTTTTCTGGCGGCATTCGCTTGAGTTTCGCTTCTTCCAACAGCCAGTATTCGATGTCGAACGCTTCCTGCTGATCCATCGCTTCGTATTCGTCCATCGCCTCTGCGCCGCGCATCACTTCGATGGCGCAGTTGTAAAATTCGCCCGTTACGCGCGATTCGGATTTGTTTTTGCCCCACGCGACCATTCCAAGTCCGGGAATCAAAACGACGGTCGGATTCGGGTCGCGCATCGCGGGTGAATCGGCGTGTTTGCAGCGATTATAATAATCTTCGTAATCTTTGCGGTATTGAACCAAACCTTCCGAAATCGCGGTTTTTAATGATTCGATGTCGCCGGTTTCGGGATTCCAATTGACGAACAGCGGTTTGATTTTCGTTCGCAGAAAATGGTCGGGACACGAAGTTCCGAGTTCAGCGAGTCGCGGCGCATTATTGGAATTAACGAAACGCAGCATTTTGAAATCGTCCTGCACCGTGCCGACAAATCGCTTGTAAATCGAAATTTGTCCGCGAATAAACGGGATAATTTCCGTCTGCATTTTCTGGCGCGTCGCGTCGTCGAGCGCGGCGTATTTTTGCCCGCCGAAAGTGTCTTCGCCTTTGTCTTTCGATTCGATATATTCGGCGGCGCGGTCAATGATTTCGAGCGCGGTT
Source organism: Pyrinomonadaceae bacterium (assembly GCA_965217985.1). GTDB lineage: Bacteria > Acidobacteriota > Blastocatellia > Pyrinomonadales > Pyrinomonadaceae > DATHTS01. Next base: position 908,801 of record CBDCJY010000009.1, on the reverse strand, counting down.
TCGTAGCAGGTTTTGTCGTCGTTGTCCCACGAACTCATTCCGTGATGACCGAGCAGAATTCCTTTCGCGTTTGGATTTTCCTTGATTAATTCTTCTATTTTCAAACCGATGTCAAAACCCGGACGCTGCCACGGAATGTAAATCACATCGTCGCCGTAGATTTCCTTCGTCAGTCTTTCCTGATTGACCGACGCGGCAATCGCAATCACCGAATTCGGGTGCAGATGGTCAACGTGTCTGTGCGGCACGAGAGTGTGCAGCGGCGTGTCAATCGAACACGCGCGCGGATTCAGATTGTAAACGGCGTGCGAATACATTGGATACATCGCGTCTTCAATCGGCGTTTTCGGTCCGTTTTCTTCGGCGTTTTCGTAAATCGAACGCATATCGCGCACTTTGTTGAGATACAGAGACGCGAAACCGTCGCGCTTCGCCGTCCGCAAATCGCCGCCCGAACCTTTGAGCCATAAAACTTCAACTTCTTCGCCCGTCAAAGGATCGCTTTCAGGCAGTTTCGACGAAGTATTTCCGCCGCCCGTATTCGTCAAAGTCAAATCATCGCCCAAACGATTTGAGCGATAAACGAGACGGTCAACGCCATCCATTCCTTCGAGTTCCGCTTCATTCCAGAGATATTTAACGTGCTTGTATTTCGATTTCTGCTGCTGTTGCTCGCTCATAAAAATTGTTTGATAATTCCTTTTTATAAATTTTCAAGACGGTGATTTACTAAACGGATTTTTCATATTGGAAATGATTTTTTTCTCTTTGAATTTTCGTCCGAATCTGTTAAATTGATGGTTCAGTAAACCGCTTAACCGTGCTTGGTAGTTTGAAGATACCAAATAAATATCTTTTTTGACAAGCCCGAAAATGTTTTATTAATTGGACAAACCAATTTAAGCGGTCGGTATTCAGTTTTCTATATCATCTGCCGTCAAATTGCAAATATTTTTACCGGATTTTCATCTGAAAGCCTAAAATTGTTCGGCGGCACAACTTTAATTCTTAAAAGTTTTTTCGAGTTAATTTCGATGCGAAAAATAAAAAGAACGAATTTTTTGATGCTTTTCGGTTTGCCGTTTTTGCTTCTCTTTATCAATTGGAGTGCGGCAAATGCGGCTGAAACGATTGATTTGTCGGGCAAATGGCAATTTTCTCTTGACCGGAAAGATGCCGGAATTAATGAAAAGTGGTTTACGCGCTATTTGTCCGACCAAATAAATTTGCCGGGAATTTTGCAGTCGCAAAACTACGGCAACGACATTTCAAAAGACACGCCTTGGGTTTTGTCGCTCTATGATAAAAATTGGTTTCTGCGCGAAGATTACAAAAAATATGCTGAAACGGGAAACGTCAAAGTTCCGTTTCTGTCGCAGCCGACGAAACATTATCTCGGCGCGGCTTGGTATCAGAAGGAAATCGAAATCCCCGAAAATTGGAGCGGTAAGCGCGTTGCTTTATTTTTGGAGCGTCCGCATTGGAGTTCGACAGTTTGGATTGACGACCAAAAAATCGGCGAGAATCTGAGTCTCGTCGCCGAACACGAATATGATCTCGGCAATTTGAGCGTCGGAAAACACAAAATTTCAATTCGCGTGGACAATCGAATGCTGATGGATTATCGCCCGGACGCGCATTCTGTTTCCGATTCGCTCGGGCAAAGCTGGAACGGAATCATCGGCAAAATCGAACTTCGCGCGACAAGCAATATTTGGATTGACGACGCGCAAGTTTATACCAAGTCAGAACCATCTGCGGTAGCGGATGGTTTAACGAATAAGACTGCAGCCGTCAAAATAAAAATCGGCAACAACACCAACAAATCTGGCAGCGGAACAATCACGGCAAACGGCAAAGATTTTCCAGTTTCGTGGGCTGAAAAAAGCGGAGCGACGGAAATAAAATTAGATTTTACGAACGCGCAGGAATGGAACGAATTTCATCCGAATTTATACAAAATTAATCTGCAATTAAAAGGCGAAAATGTCGATGATTCAAAACAAATAAGCTTCGGTTTCGCCGAAATTTCGACCGACAAAAACGAATTTAAATTAAACGGTCGCACGATTTATCTGCGCGGAACACATCACGGCGGCGATTTTCCTTTGACGGGTTATCCGCCGACCGATGTCGCTTATTGGAAAAAAATCTTTCAAATCAACAAAGATTGGGGCATCAATCACATTCGTTTTCATTCGTTCTGTCCACCCGAAGCCGCTTTTCAGGCGGCGGACGAAATCGGCATTTATCTCCAACCTGAACCCGGAATGTGGAACGCCGTTTCGCCTGGAACTCCAATGGAGAAAATGCTTTACGCGGAAACCGATACGATGATTCGCGCTTACGGAAATCATCCGTCGTTTCTGCTTTTAAGTCCGAGCAACGAACCGAAAGGACGCTGGAAAGAAGCGTTTGACAAATGGATGGCACATTACCGCGTGGTTGATCCGCGCAGACTTTACGACAACGGCACGGGACACACGGAAAAGGAAGTTCCTGAGTTAGATAAAGGCACAGATTTTCTCGTGATGCAGAGAATCGGCGCAAAACCTCTGCGCGGAAATTCGGCTTGGTTCGGCAAAGATTATGGAAAATCTTTGGAAGATATTGACATTCCCGTTCTCTCGCACGAACTCGGTCAATGGGTTTCGTATCCCGATTACGATGTCATTAAAAAGTTTACGGGTTATCTACAACCCGGAAATTACGAGATTTTCCGCGATTCGATGCAGAAAAGCGGTTTGCTGCCAAAAGACAAAGATTTCGCGTACGCTTCGGGGAAATATCAGTTAAATTGCTACAAAGAAGAAATAGAAGCCAACTTGCGAACGCCAAAAATGTATGGATTCCAGCTTTTGGATTTGCACGATTACATTGGTCAAGGCACAGCACTTGTCGGACTTCTCGACACTTTTTGGGAAGAAAAAGGGTACGCAACCGCCAAAGAATTCAAACGATTCAACAGCGAAACCGTTCCGCTCGCCAGACTTTACAAACGCACATTTTCGGCGGACGAAAAGTTTGATGTTGATGTAGAAATCGCACATTTCGGCGAAAACCCGATTAAAAACGCCGAAGTTTACTGGAAAATTGTTGATACGGGCGGAAAAATTTTACAAAGCGGAAACATGTCAGAACCATCTGCGGTAGCGGATGGTTTAACGTCGCAAATTAAAAACGTAAATTATTCAAAAAATACACTTCAACCGTCCGCTACGGCAGACGGTTCTGACATTCCCATCGGCAAAAATATTCCGCTCGGAAAAGTTTCTGCCGATTTATCAAAACTTCAAAAAGGTGAAAACGCTCAACAATTAAAACTCGTCGTCGGAATCAAAAATACCGCGTTTGAAAACGACTGGAATTTCTGGGTTTATCCGTCGAAAACTGCCGAAAGCGAACCGAAAAATATTTTCATCACGCATTCGTGGGACGAAGCCGAAGCAAAATTAAAGGCGGGCGCAAAGGTTTTGTATATGCCTCGCAAAGCCGATCTCGATTGGACTTCGCCGCCGCTCGATACGGTTCCGGTTTTCTGGAATCGCCTGATGAATCCGGCGTGGGGCAGAATGCTCGGACTGTGGATTGATAAAAAACACGCGGCTTTGTCGGAGTTTCCGACTGAAGATTTCAACGATTGGCAATGGACGGAAATTATCAAAAATTCGCGGGCGATAAATCTCGATAAGTTGCCAAAAAGTTTACAGCCAATTGTTCAGCCGGTTGACGATTGGAATCGCAATTATAAACTCGGAATGATTTTTGAAGCGAAAATTGGGAAAGGAAAACTGCTGGTTTCGAGCGCTGATTTGGAAAATGACCTGGACGAAAGAATTGTTGCACGACAATTGAGAAAGTCAATTTTAAATTATATGGCAAGCGAAAAATTTAATCCGCAAATTTCAATTTCTCCGGCAATTTTCCGCGAGATTTTGTTCCCGACGCGAATAATGCTTCGGCTTGGAGCATTGACTGATGTTAAAGAGCAAGTTTTGGCTCTTGACGGCGATCCGAACACTTTGTGGCTGGCAGGCGATCAAAAAAGCGAACGAAAAAATCAGGAGTTTTCGGTTTATTTTCCAAACAAAATTCCGTTTTCAGGACTTGTTCTAATGCCGCGACAAAATCACCGCGATCACGAAGGCGACGTTCGGGAATATTCGATTTCAATCAGCGATGACGGAAAAACTTGGACGGAAATCAAGCGCGGAGAACTCGTTTCAACATTCGATCTGCAAAAGATTTTGTTTGGCAAAACGGTTAATGCGAAATATCTGAAATTTACTTCTTTGTCGGGTTTTGGCAATGATAAAACGACCGCTATCGCTGAACTTGCAATCATTTACGAAGGCGCAAAATTGCCGAAAGATACCAAAGATTTGGAATACAAACGTGTCAAATCAGCTTCGACCGACATTGACGAAAGTACGAACGCGGACGATAAAAAGTTGAAAAAGAAAAATTGATGAACCGAAAGAAATTAAACCGCAGAGACGCAGAGACGCAGAAATTGTTTAGAAATTTTCTTTGCGCCAATCTGTTTCTTTGTCTGTTTGTTTCTGCCGTTTTCGCGCAGGAAATTTCGGTCAAAAACAAATTTCAAAAAAATGATTTCCCACTTGTTTACCAAAAACGAACGGCTGAAATTTTCATTTCAAAAAATGATTTCAAAGTCGTCGAAATTGCGGCAAATGATTTGGCAAAAGATGTCGAACTTGTTTCCGACATCAAACCGAACGTCAATTTTTCAGACGGAAATCTCCCCAAAAACGTCGTTATTATCGGCACTTTGGGCAAAAATTCTTTAATCGAAAAATTGATTGCCGACAAAAAATTAGACGTTTCAAAATTCGGAAACAAGCGCGAAACATTTCAAATCGAAACGATTGAAAATCCGTTTCCGAATGTTGAAAACGCGCTGGTCATCATCGGTTCGGATCGTCGCGGAACGGCGTTCGGCGTTTATGAAATGTCGCAGCAAATCGGTGTTTCACCGTGGATTTGGTGGGCGGATGTCGCGCCCGAAAAACGCGGAAATTTAATAATTGCAAAAACTAATTTCGTTTCAAACGCGCCTTCCGTCAAATATCGCGGCATTTTTCTGAACGACGAAGATTGGGGATTAAATCCGTGGGCGGCGGAAACTTTTGAGCCGGAAACGGGAAATATCGGACCGAAAACTTACGCGAAAATTTTTGAACTTTTATTGCGTTTAAAGGCAAACACTTGCTGGTCGGCGATGCACGAAGTGACAAAACCTTTCAACGAAATTCCCGAAAATGCCAAAGTTGCTGACGATTACGCGATTGTGATGGGCAGTTCGCACGCTGAACCGATGCTCAGAAATAACGTCGGCGAATGGAAAGATGACAAGGAAAAATATAATTTCGTCACTAACGAAAAAGGCGTTGTAAATTACTGGGAAGAAAGACTTAAAACCAACGGCAAATACGAAAATATCTATACGCTCGGAATGCGCGGCATTCACGACAGCCCGATTCAGGGAACGAAAAATCAAGCCGAACGCATTCCCGTTTTGGAAAAAATCATTCAAACGCAGAGAAATCTTTTAGGCAAATACGTTAATGAAAACGTCGAAGAAATTCCGCAAATCTTTTGCCCGTATAAAGAAGTTTTAGCAGATTATCGCGCCGGTTTGAAAGTTTCAGACGATGTAACAATCGTTTTTCCCGACGATAATTTCGGCTACATTCGCCAGTTTCCAAATGCCGAAGAACAAAGGCGCAAAGGCGGTTTCGGCGTTTATTATCACATTTCCTATCTCGGTCGCCCGCTGTCGTATTTGTGGCTCGAAACCACGCCGCCCGCGCAAATTTTCGAGGAAATGTCGAAGGCTTATGAAAACGGAATGCGCCAGTTTTGGATTCTGAATGTCGGCGACTTGAAACCGGCGGAAATCGGCATCGAATTTTTTATGCAGATGGCTTACGACGCGAAGAAATGGAACGTCGAAAATCAAGATCAGTTTTTACAAACCTGGGCAAAACGCGAATTCGGGGCGAAAGATTCAAACGAGATCGCCGCGATAATGGATAAATATTATCGTCTCGGATTTCAGCGCAAGCCCGAACATCTGCAATGGTTTCTGCCGACGGAAACGCCGAAGAAAAGCGATTTAACCGAACCTGAAACGCTTGCGCGGTTGGAAGAATACGCGGATTTACGCAAAAGAGCCGAAGCGATTTACGCTAAAATTGCGCCGCTCAAAAAAGATGCGTTTTACGAGTTGGTTTTGTATCCGGTTCGCTCCGCAACTTTAGCAAATGAAAGATTTTTTGCCGCCGAACTTGCCGAGAATTACAAACAGAAAAATCGTGCGAACGCGATCATCTGGGCGCGAAAATCAATTGCGGCAAATGCCGAAATCGAACGCGAAACGAAATATTTCAACGAGCAATTACAAGGCGGGAAATGGCGTTTTATAATGTCGCCTGAAATGAACGCCGGACAATGGACGAGTATGAGAAGTGCGCCGCCGAACATTTCATTAGCGGATTTTCAAATGTTAAATAATGAAACTGAATTCGTCGAAAATTCCGGCAAGCGCGGAAAAGTTTCAGCGGCAAAAACGCGGAATTTCAGCCAAGATTTTGAGGAATCAAACGGAATAATTTCAATTGAAGCCGAACATTTTAGCGGCAAAAACGATAAAAATAATTTCGCGTGGCAAATTATTAAAGGTTTAGGAAAAACCGGCGATTCGGTTTCGGTCTTTCCGCAAGCGGCAAAAACTTTTAGCGATTTTTCAAATGATTCGCCGAGCCTCGAATATAAGATTTATGTTTCTGATTCAGCGGAGTTTGAGGCAAGTTATTTCTTGATTCCGACTCAACCTTTAATCGCGGGAAATGGATTGCGCTTTGCTTTTGCGATTGATGACGAAAAGCCGCAAATTATTTCTGTTGATAAAGAAACGGAAGTTTCTTCGCCGAAATGGGTGCAGAATATTTTAAGCCACACGACTGTTGGAAAAACAAAAGTTAAACTGGAAAAAGGCTCGCACGTTTTAAAGATTTTTGCAGTTGACACAGGCGTTGTTTTAGACAAAATCGTTTTGAGCGCGGGCGAAATGAAAACGAGTTATTTTGCGCCGCCGGAGACAGGATTCAGCAATTAATTTATAAAAATGAAACAAGAAATTTCAAATCTTGAAGAACTGCGCGAGACGATTGAACAAACAATCGCGCAAACGCCCGTTTTCGATTTACACACGCATCTTTTTCCGTCGCAATTCGGCGATTTAAACTTATACGGGATTGATGAACTGCTCAATTATCATTATCTTATCGCCGAATTTTTTCGCTTTTCGGATGTTACGACCGCAGATTTTTTCAGGATGGAGAAAAGCGTTCGGGCGGATTTGATCTGGCAAAAACTTTTTATTGAAAATACTCCGCTTTCCGAAGCGACACGCGGCGTGATTGCGGTGTTAAACGCTTTCAATTTGGACGTTTGCGCCGCTGATTTGAGCGAAGCGCGTCAGTTTTTTCGCTCTCGAAAAGCGGAAGATTTTATCGGCAAAGTTTTAAGCATCTCCAATGTCAGCGATGTCGTGATGACCAATGACCCGCTCGATGAAGCCGAAATAAAGGTTTGGAACGGCGATGAAAAAATTGATTCGCGTTTTCACGCGGCTTTGCGTTTAGACCGTTTATTAAACGGTTGGACGAAAGCCGTGCCGCTGATGCAAAAACAAAATTATGCGGTTTCGGAAGATTTGAGCGAGCAAACGATCAAAGAAACGCGGCGTTTTTTAGACGATTGGATCACAAAAATGAAACCGCTTTATCTCGGCGTTTCCCTGCCCGATGATTTTGCGTATCCCGAAGATTCGACGCGCGGAAAACTTTTCAAAGAAGTGATTTTCCCGATTTGCAAGCAGCACGACGTTTCGCTTTCGCTGATGATCGGTGTGCGCCGACAGGTTAATCCGGCGTTAAAATTAGCGGGCGACGGCGTAGGTCGCGCAGACGTTTCGGTTTTGTCGAAAATCTGCGAGGAAAACGCGGACGTGAAAATTCTTTCTACATTTCTTTCGCGCGAAAATCAGCACGAACTTTGCGTCGTCGCCCGTAAATTCAAAAATTTAATGCCGTTCGGCTGTTGGTGGTTCGTCAATAATCCTTCGATTATTGACGAAATCACGCGCGAAAGATTAGAACTTTTGGGAACGAGTTTTATCGCGCAGCATTCGGACGCGCGGATTTTAGACCAGTTGATTTACAAGTGGAAACATTCGCGCCGTGTAATTTCCGACGCGCTTTTCGATTCATACAAAGGCTTGCTCGACGACGGACGTGCGATGACAAAACAGGAAATCGAGCGCGACGTGAAGAAATTATTCTCTGATAATTTCAAAAATTGGGTTTCAATTTAATCGAGGTGAAATGACAAAAAAATTATTTTCGCACATTTTGATTACGGCTTTTTTTATCTGCGCCGTGTCGTTTAATGCCGAAGCGCAAACGAAAAATCTTTCGCGTGAACGCTCGTCGTTTAACGAAAACTGGCTTTTTCAAAAAGATGATCCGGCGGGCGCGGAAGGCGTTTTGAGTTATGAAAAACTTAACGATTGGACTCGCGCGACGGGAAATGAATTCGTGCTGACTTCGGATGCGGCAAAACCTCAACGTCCCGCAGGAAACGTCGGCGAAAATGTCGCTTACACGCGCCAGAATTTTAACGATTTGTCATGGCGCAAACTCGATCTGCCGCACGATTGGGCGATTGAAGGCGATTTTATCCGCGAACTTCCGGGCGAAACGGGCAAACGTCCGTATGCCGGAGTCGGTTGGTATCGCAAACATTTTACGGTTGCAAATTCAGACAAAGATAAGCAAATTTTTCTCGATTTCGACGGCGCGATGAGTTATCCGGCGATTTGGCTCAACGGCAAATTTGTCGGCGGCTGGACTTACGGTTATTCGTCGTTTCGGCTTGATCTAACGCCGTATTTAAATTTCGGCGGAGAAAATGTTTTGTCCGTGCGGCTCGAAAATCTGCCGGAATCTTCGCGCTGGTATCCGGGCGCGGGAATTTACCGCAACGTCTGGCTGGTGAAAACCGCGAAAACTCACGTCGCGCATTGGGGAAATTACATTACCACGCCGGAAATCTCTCAGAATTCGGCAACTGTTAATGTTAAAACGACGGTTCAAAACGATGCGAAAAGTGAAGCGAAAATTTCGTTTAAAACTTCCGTTTACGAACTCGGCGCGAACGACGTGAAAGGCAAAAAAGCTGTTGTCGTTTCTGAAAAATCGAGTTTGAATCTGGCGGCGAATGCGAGTCAAATTTCGGAAAGTGTTCTGAAAATTTCAAAGCCGAAATTGTGGAATCTCGACGCGCCGAATCGTTATGTCGCGGTGACAGAAATCGAGCAAAACGGCAAAGTCGTTGACGTTTACGAAACTCCGTTCGGCATTCGTTCGACCAAATTCGACGCGGAAAAAGGTTTCTTTTTAAATGGCGAACACCTTTATTTGAAAGGCGTTTGCGATCATCACGATCTCGGCGCGTTGGGTTCGGCATTGAATTATCGCGCGCTCGAACGCCAGCTTGAAATTTTGAAGGAAATGGGAGTGAACGCGATTCGCACTTCGCACAATCCGCCTGCGCCGGAACTTTTGGAACTCGCTGACAAAATGGGTTTTGTCGTGATGGACGAAGCGTTTGACGAATGGGCGAAGGCGAAAAGGAAGAACGGTTACAACAAAGTATTTAAAGACTGGCACGAAAAGGATTGGCGTTCGCAGATTCGCCGCGACCGCAATCACCCGTCGGTGATTTTGTGGTCAACCGGCAACGAAATTTGGGAACAGGGTTCGCCCGAAGGTCATCAAATTTCGCTTGCACTTCACCAAATCGCGTACGAAGAAGACCCGACGCGCCCGACAACCGCCGGAGCAAACGACACGCGTTCGGGCTATAACGGTTTTCAAAAAACGGTTGACGTTTTCGGCTACAACTACAAGCCGATGGAATACGCGAAATTTCATCAGACCAATCCCGCAATTCCGCTTTTTTCGAGCGAATCGGCTTCAACGATCAGTTCGCGCGGCGAATATTTTTTTCCCGTCGTCGAAGATAAAAGCAAAGGTTTGCAGGATTTTCAGATGAGTTCTTACGATCTTTACGCGCCGCGTTGGGCGACCACGCCGGACGCGGAATTTGAAGGACAAGACAAAAATCCGTTCGTCGCGGGCGAATTTGTTTGGACAGGTTTTGATTATCTCGGCGAGCCGACTCCATATGACGGGAAAGCGAAAACGCTGCCGAATCTGACCGATCCCATTTTGAAACAACAGTTAGCTGATGAACTGGCGAAAAACGGCGATATTCAATTAATTTCGCGTAGTTCGTATTTCGGAATCGTTGATTTGTGCGGTTTCAAAAAGGACAGATTTTATATTTATCAGGCGCGTTGGCGACCCGATTTGCCGATGGCGCATATTTTGCCGCATTGGAATTGGGCGGAAAGAATCGGGCAGATCACGCCCGTTCACGTTTACACTTCGGGCGACGAAGCCGAACTTTTCTTGAATGGCAAATCTTTGGGACGCAAAAAACGCGGCGAATTTCAATATCGTTTTCGCTGGGACGACGTTGTTTATCAACCCGGCGAACTGAAAGTCGTCGCGTATAAAAACGGTAAATTATGGGCGCAGGATGTTGTCAAAACAACTGATTCGCCGACGCAAATTTCAATGAACGCCGACCGCGCAAACATCAAAAATGACGGCGCGGATTTGTCATTTATCACCGTCAAAATCACCGACAAAAATGGTTTGATGGTTCCGCGCACGAAAAATCTGATTCGCTTTGAAATCGAAGGCGCAGGCGAAATCGCGGCAACGGACAACGGCGATGCGACCGATCTTTCGTCGTTCCAGTCAACTTCGCGCAAAGCATTCAACGGAATGGCGTTAGTTATCGTGCGTTCGGTCAAGGGCAAAAGCGGAAAGATGAAGATCAAGGCATTTTCCGACAATTTAAAATCGGCTGAAATCAGCGTTTCAGCAAAGTGAAAAATTTATGTTTATCAAAAAACCGGCGAGTTTGTTTTTAAATTTGCTTATTTGTTTTTCGTTTTTATCGCTGACGGCGAATGCTCAAAACGCTCTGAAATTCGCGTTCGGTTCGGGCAAAATGGCGAAAAATTTTATGCAAGTCAAATCGGGCGACGTTTACTCGAAAGAAAAAGGTTACGGCTTTGAAACCGGTGCGGAAGTTGAATGTTCGGACAAAGACGGCAAACTTTCGACCGGATTTTGTGCGAGCAACAAACCGTTTTATTTTTCGGCAAAAGTTTCTGAAGGAAATTATAAAGTGACAATCACTTTCGGCGACAAAAACGATTCGACCGTGACGACCGTCAAAGCCGAATTGCGGCGTTTGATGATTGAAAAAGTTGAAACGGCAAAAGGAAAATTTGCGACTGAAAGTTTTATCGTTAATGTCAGAACGCCAAACTTTCCGGGCGGCGAAGTGAAATTGAAAGACCGCGAAAAAACTTCGGAAGCGTGGGCGTGGGACGATAAATTAACTCTGGAATTTAACAATTCGCGCCCGACGATTGATTCGATTGTCATTGAAAAAGTAAATGTGCCAACCATTTTTCTGCTCGGCGATTCGACGGTTTGCGATCAACCGGGCGAACCGTATTCGAGTTGGGGACAAATGCTGACGCGCTTTTTCAAACCCGAAATTGCGGTGGCGAATCACGCCGAATCGGGCGAATCTCTGCGAAGTTCGCTCGGCGCGAAACGACTTGATAAAGTATTGAGCGTATTGCAGAAAGGCGATTACGTTTTGATCCAATACGGACATAACGACGAAAAGGAAAAAGGCGAAGGCGTGGGCGCGACGACGACTTATAAAGCGAGTCTGAAAAAATATGTTACGGAAATTCGCGCAAAAGGCGGCGTTCCGGTTTTGGTTACGCCGATGCATCGCAGAACTTTCGATGAAAACGGCAAAATCACCGATTCGCACGGCGATTATCCCGAAGCGGTTCGGCAAGCGGCAAAGGAAGAAAAGGTTGCGCTGATTGATTTGACAGCGATGAGCAAACCGTTTTACGAAGCACTCGGCAAGGAAAAATCCGCCGTTGCTTTTAAGGACGGCGACGGAACTCATCACAGCAAATACGGAAGTTATGAACTGGCAAAAATGATTGTCGAAGGAATTAAAGATAACAATTTGCCGATTGCAAAATACCTGATAAAACTGCCGAAATTCGATCCGTCAAAGCCCGATTCACTTGAAACTTTTGCCGTTCCTTCAAGCCCGACCGCGCCTATGGCGAAACCTTTGGGAAGTTAAATTAAAATGTCCAAAACAACACTTTTTTTAATCGTTTTTCTCTTAACAATAAATATTTACGGCGCAGATTTTACAGGAAAAAGTCCGCGCGTTAAATACAATTTTAATTCCGATTGGAAACTTTTCGTCGGCGATGCGAAGAGCGCGGAGAAAACGGATTTCGACGATGCGAATTGGAAAAATATTACAACGCCGCACGCTTGGAACGAAGACGACGCTTTTCGGAAAGACATCGCCGAACTTTCGACCGGAATAGCGTGGTATCGCAAGCATTTTAAATTGCCCGAAAACGCGAAAGACAAAAAAATCTTTCTCGAATTTGAAGGCATCCGAATGGCGGGCGAATTTTATTTGAACGGGAAATTTATCGGACGACACGAAAACGGAATTAACGCTTTCGGATTCGATATTTCCAACGATTTGAAAGCGGGCGAAAACGTCATCGCGGTTCGGATTGATAACAGTTGGGATTACAAAGAAAAGGCGACAAATTCGGCGTTTCAGTGGAACGACCGGAATTTTTACGCCAATTACGGCGGCATCAATAAAAACGTCTATCTGCACGTCGCGGACAAACTTTATCAAACACTGCCGCTTTACACGAATCTCGGAACTATTGGAAATTACGTTTACGCGGGCGATTTCGACATCAAAAACAAAACTGCCAAAATCACTGCCGAAGCCCAAGTGAAAAACGAATTTCCGGCGGCGAAAACTTTTGTTTACGAAGTGGTTTTGAAAGATTTGCGCGGCAAAACGATTAAAAAATTCGGCGGCGAAAAATATACGCTTTCACCAAATGAAACGCGCAATATTTCCGCTTCGGCAATCGTCAAAAATATCGAATTTTGGAGTTGGGGATACGGATTTCTTTACGATGTTGAAACGACTTTGAAAGTTGACGGCAAAGCGTCTGATACGGTTAAAACGCGCACCGGATTTCGCAAGACGGAATTTGCGAACGGGATGTTTAAGTTGAACGACCGCACTTTACAGTTAAAAGGTTACGCGCAGCGAACGACAAATGAATGGGTTGCTTTGGGAAATGCCGTTCCCGCGTGGCTGTCGGATTTTTCCAACGGAATGATGGTCGAATCGAATGCGAATCTCGTGCGATGGATGCACGTTACGCCCTGGAAACAAGATGTCGAATCTTGTGATCGCGTCGGGCTTTTGGAAGCGATGCCGGCGGGCGATTCGGAGAAAGATGTTGACGGTCGGCGTTGGCAGCAGCGGCTCGAAGTGATGCGCGATTCGATAATTTACAATCGAAATAATCCGTCAATCGTATTTTACGAATCGGGAAACAAAGGCGTTTCGGACGCGCATCAGGCGGAAATGAAAGCTCTGCGCGACAAGTTTGATAAATTCGGCGGACGCGCTTCGGGTTCGCGTGAGATGCTCGATTCAAAGGTTACGGAATACGGCGGCGAGATGCTTTACATCAACAAATCGGCGAAATTTCCGATGTGGGCGATGGAATATTCGCGTGACGAAAACTTGCGAAAATACTGGGACGAATTTTCGCCGCCGTTTCACAAAGACGGCGACGGACCGCTTTATAAGAACGCCGACGCGAGCGTTTACAATCGCAATCAGGATTCGTTCGCCGTCGAAGATGTCGTGCGCTGGTTCGATTATTACGAAGCGCGTCCGGGAACAGGGAGACGAGTCAACGCGGGCGGCGTGAACATCGTTTTTTCCGATTCCAACACGCATCATCGCGGCGCGGAAAATTATCGGCGTTCGGGCGAAGTTGATGCCGTGCGTCTGCCGAAAGACGGATTTTTCGCCAATCAGGTGATGTGGGACGGTTGGGTAAACGTCGAAAATCCGCGAACGCACATTGTCGGTCATTGGAATTATAAAGAAGGCGTGAAGAAAAATATTTATGTCGTCTCATCAGCGGAAAAAGTCGAACTTTTCTTGAACGGGAAATCGCTCGGATTCGGCGATCAAAGCTCTCGATTTCTTTTCACATTCAAAAATATCGAATGGAAAAACGGCGAATTAAAAGCCTTCGGTTATGATTTGAACGGCAAAAATATTACCGAAGATTCAAAGAAAACGGCGGGTGCGCCAGTTGCGATTCGCTTAACTTCAAGAGTTTCGCCGAACGGTTTTACGGCAAACGGCGCGGACATCGCGCTCGTTGATGTCGAAGTCGTGGACAAGAACGGGAACCGCAATCCGATTGCGCTAAACCAAATAAATTTCACGCTTTCCGGCGAAGCCGAATGGCGCGGCGGCATCGCGCAAGGTGAGGGAAATCACATTTTGTCGGAAACTTTGCCGGTCGAAAACGGCGTAAATCGCGTGTTGCTTCGTTCGACAACGAAAGCCGGAAAAATCGTTTTGAAAGCCGAATCGGAAAATTTGAAATCCGCCGAAATCGAACTTGATTCAAAACCATTCGCCGAATCAAACGGTTTGTCTCTCGTAATTCCATCGGAAAATTTGCCTGTCAACTTATCGCGCGGCGCAACTCCGGCGGGCGAATCTTACAAAATGATTCGTCAGCCGATTGAAATTGCGAATGTTTCGAGCGGTTCAAATTCGGACAAAGCGAAATCGAGTTTCGACGACAACGAAACGACCGATTGGACGAGCGACGGCAAACAGGGTTTGGCGTGGATAAAATACGATTTTGCAAACGAAGTGAATATCAATCAAGTAGTTTTAAAGCTCGTCGGCTGGCGCACTCAGAGTTATCCGCTTAAAATTTCGGTTGATGAAAAAGTCGTTTTCACGGGAAACACGGCAAGAAGTTTGGGTTATGTAACATTCAGTTTCTCGCCGACGCGCGGAAAATCGGTAAAAATCGAATTGACGGGCGACGCTTCAAACCGCGATGCTTTCGGCAACATCGTCGAAATCGGCGGCACACCCGACCCACAATCAGCGGCGAATAAAGGCGGCAAAACAATTTTGGGAATCGTCGAAGCGGAAATTTACGCGCCCCTGAAAAATTGAAATTATTAAATAATTGAGTGGAAAATTTTAAGAACATTTAGCCGCGGATTAACGCGGATAACGCGGATTTAATAGGATTTTTTTAATCAGCGGCTTCGGCGTAATCTGCGGCAAACATTGGTTTTGCGCTATCATTTAATTTTTATCAGGAGAAATTATTATGCAATACAGAAAATTCGGACGAACCAATTGGCAAGTCAGCGAAATCGGTTACGGAATGTGGGGAATGGGCGGTTGGTCAGGCTCGGATGACGAAGAATCATTGAAATCTTTGCAACGAGCGGTTGATCTCGGATGCAATTTTTTCGACACGGCGTATGTTTACGGAAACGGTCGCAGCGAAAATCTTTTAGGAAAATTAATCAAAAATAATCCCGATAAAAAACTTTACACGGCGACGAAAATTCCGCCGAAAAATATGAAATATCCGACTTTGCCGGAATATTCTCTCGAAGATTGTTATCCGCCCGAACACATCGAAGAATTTCTGCATAAATCTTTGAAAAACGCCGGACTCGAAAAGTTCGATCTGCTGCAAATTCACACCTGGAACGACGACTGGACGAACGAAAACGGTTGGTCGGATATGTTGGATAAATTAAAACGCGAAGGATTAATTTCCGCCTGCGGAATTTCGATCAATCGCTGGGAGCCTTGGAACGGCGTGAAAGCCGTCCGTTCGGGCAAAATTGATTCGGTGCAGGTGATTTATAACATTTTCGATCAAAACCCGAAAGACGAACTTTTTCCCGCCTGCGCGGAAATGGATGTCGCCGTCATTGCCCGTGTGCCGTTTGACGAAGGAACTTTGACCGGAACTTTGACGAAAGAGACGACTTTTCCCGAAGGCGATTGGCGCAAAGGTTATTTCACGCCCGAAAATTTGATTCCGTCGGTCGAACGCGCTGACGAATTAAAGAAAATAGTGCCGGAAAATTCGACGCTTGCCGAAATAGCTTTGCGATTTATTTTGAGCAATGATAATGTTTCGACGATCATTCCCGGAATGCGAAAGATCAATCACGTCGAATCAAATATCGCGGCGAGCGACGCGGGAAAATTGCCGGAAAATTTGCTCGAAGAATTGAAAAATCATTCGTGGATTCGCAAACCCGCGCCGTGGTCGGATTAAATTTCGTTTGAAAATTTTGTGAAGGAAATTATAATCGAATTTTTTCTGAAATTCATTCTTATCGGCGCATTTGGCTTATTGTTTGTATTCACTTTGCCGATTCCGGCGCAAAAATGCCTGACTACGAGCAAATGGAGAAATTTTCGCGTACGCGGGATCGCCGTCGATCAAGGCGGACGAAGCAATGAAAAAGTTGCCGACACCGATAAATGCGAAAGAAAAAAGGCAAATGATAATTTTTAAAACACGAAATAGTTCGAGATAAAAAATCGCCGGAATCTCTGATATTTGATAAGGAACAATTGATAACACAGTTGCCGATAAGTTGTCTCTATCAGTTATTATTTTCAAGCAGTTTGGTTGTTAGTTTTTCCAAATCAAAATTTACATTTTGATTTCACGAATTTTTTTTATTTGCCGAATGCAACTATATTAAATCTTGTCGAATCTTTAAGAGACAAAGGTTCTTACAGGATTTTTTGTTGACTCTTCCCGGATCATCAAACATTTTTAGCTTATTTAAGGAGATAGTTTATGAAAGCATTTGGTTTGTCGTATTTTGCTTTGGCTTTTGTCGGCTTGGTTTTGTGTTTCGGCGCGGGAGTGTCGGCGCAGGAAAGTTTGTCTTCGGCTTCGGTTTCGCGCAGTCGGGCGATTGCGTCGCCGAACAATCCGGCGACGAGTTCACGATCAAATAATTATTCAAATAATTCGGTAAATTTCACGCCGCCGGATGAAGTCGCGGTCGAAGAATTTGTTAATTATCATCGTCATCGTCTGCCTTTGCCGAAAGCCGGACAAAGCGTAGCAATGGACGTTCGTTGGGGAAACGACGAGATTTCAAACAGTCAGCGCGAAGCCGTTTTGCAGATCGGTTTTACAACGCCGAGCGTTAATGAACGAACGAATATGCGACCGCTCAATCTCGCGCTCGTGATTGATAAAAGCGGTTCGATGGCGGATGGCGACAAGATGCCGCGCGTCAAAGAATCTCTGCGAACGATGCTCGACAAACTGCGTTCGGACGACATCGTTTCCATCGTCGTTTTTGATACGAAAGCGGAAGTTTTATTTCCGGCGCGTTCGATCGGAAACGGCGACGCGATTCGCCGCGCTATCGAATCAATTCAGCCGGACGGCTCGACAAATCTGAACGACGGTCTGATGCTCGGCTACCGCGAAGCGCGAAAGAATTTTCAAAAAGATGCAACCAATCGCGTGATTCTTTTGACCGACGGCATCGCCAATGTCGGCACGACCGATCCGAAATCAATCGCCGCCAATTCTTCCGAATACAACGGACAAGGCGTTGATCTTTCGACTATCGGTGTCGGTTTGGAATTAAACAACGATCTTTTGCGAACGCTCGCCAAATCGGGACGCGGACTTTATCATTTCGTTTCCGATTACAAAGACATTGATAAAGTTTTTGTCACCGAAGTTCAAAGTTTGCTTTCGTCGGTAGCGAAAAACGTCAAACTCGATGTCGAAGTTGATCCGAATTTAAAAGTCGAAAAAATTTACGGCTATGATCCGCGCTTTTCGAGAAACGATTTTTCGATGAATCTCGAAAATATGAATAACGGTGTCACACAGGCGATCATCGTTCGTTTCCGCGCCAATAATGCGAATAAAAATTTCAATTCGGTTAAAGTCAGACTTTCATATTTCGATGTCAAAAAACAGCGAACGGTCGAAGATATTCAGGAAGTAATCTTAAATTCTTCCAGTAAAAGCAAAACGGAAATGTTGGTTGACGAAGAAGTATCGAAAAATTATACGATTGCCGAACTCGCCGATTCGCTCGACAAAATGAGTAAATCATTCAAAAGCGGTAAACCGACCGAAGCCGAAAGATTTTTAAATCAAACGCTCGCCGAAACTTACAATCGCTATCCGAATATGGAAGATAAAGATATTCAATTCATTCTCGATATTGTCGAAAATTACCGAACCGATCTGCGAAATTACAATCGCCGTAAAGATAACGGAAAATAGAACACAAAATCTTTTCGGAGCGTCGAACTACCTTTAAAATCGTATTAAAGATTGCGGTCTTTAATACGATTTTTTTTTCAAGTAGCAAGCTAAATTATTCAAGCTAATTTCGGCTAATTTTGCATAAAAGACGGCGCGAATCTTTTCGCCTTTAAAGTCCTGCCAAATCCCATTTTTTGACTATTTCATTGACGAGATCGGCAACTTTGTCGGTGACTTTTTTATAGTATTCATCGGCTTTTTTCTGATCGAATTTCGGATAACCCTGATTTTTCTGATAAAGCCCGATTGACGACGGAAACGGCACAGCCGACCAAGTTCCCGCCGTCGGATAAGCGGTCGTCATTTCTTCGCCGGTGTATTTTTCCTTATGAACGAGCGTCGGATCAATCGCCTGTATAAAAGCCGTTTCATTTAATCCGGCGTGTCCGCCGTCTTCGCCGAAAACTTCCTTCGTTTCGTCGGACGCAAACGACCACCAATTTATAACAAGTGTTCGCACTTTTTTCTCCGCCGCAACTTCTGCCGCGACCGAATTTAAAACGGCAGTTTGTCCGCCGCCGTGACCGTTTAAAATGATGATATTCTTAAAACCGTTTTTCGCCAGACCTTCGAGAATTTGTTTGACGAACGGGCGATACGCCGCTTCCGTAATCTGAAACGCGCCCGGATATGCTTCCATCGAACCCGTAATTCCGTAAGGCAGCGCCGGCGCGATCAACGCATTCGTGCGCTTTGAAATAGTTTTTGCCATCGCAAACGGCGCGGTGTTGTCCGCACCGTTATTTATCACGCCGTGCGGTTCGAGCGTTCCGGTCGGAAGCAAAACAGTATTTATTTTCGACGGCACAAACTCCTTAAATTCCATCCAGTTTACGCGATCCATCTCGCGCGTCGAGATTTCCCTTTTTTGTCCGAAAGAAAAAATCTGAAATGCCGTCAGCATACAAATTGCCGCGATAATAATTTTCATTCTTGCTCCTTAATTTTGATTGGATATGAAATATATTCTAACCTAAATCGAAAAATACTGATTATTAAAATGCCAACCCTGACTGTTCAGGAAAAATAATATGAAATTATGGATGTCAGCAGAACTATCGGGAACTTATGTCGAACCATACTTTAAGGTTAGTAAAACCATTGAAAACACTTTCAATCAAACTCTTTCTGAGAATGATTATGGTCAGAGTGTTGAAAAATGGGTTTATATTGGAATACTGCTCCCACAAGGCATAGCAGGGTATCATCAAGAAAGCGAAGACTATCGCAAGAATGATAAAAAATTGTATTTTCGCTTAAAAATTGATAGTGAGCAATTCAAAAATGGAGATCAAGCAACGCAAATGAAACTTGTATGTCAAAGTTTGCTGCGATCTTTAGATTTACCTGTTGTGAAGAAATTAACCGATTTTGATTCTGATCAATTAAAGAAAGATTTTACCAAACTATGCGAGGAAAAAAATTGGCTATGATTAACCAACACAAAAGGTTTCTAAAAACATTAATTTCGCTTCAAATTTTCGCAGTGCTTTTGGCGGCAGATATTTTCGCTCAAAAGCAAATTTATTTTCCGAACGCGGGCGAAGATTGGGAAAAAAGAACACCGTTGCAAACGGGTTTTGACGCAGAAAAATTAAAAGCGGCAATTGATTTTGCGATTCAAAGCGAAGCGAAAGCACCGCGCGATATGGAACTCGCGCAGACGCAAAGTTTCGGGCGCGAACCTTTCGGGGAAGCGGTCGGTGTGCAGAAAACGCGCGGCGCGATGACCGGAATCGTTATCAAAAACGGCTACATCATCGCCGAATGGGGCGAACCGCTGCGCGTTGATATGACGCATTCGGTGACAAAAAGTTTTATCTCGGCAGTTATCGGTTTAGCCTACGATAAAAAAATTATCAGAGATTTAAACGCGCCCGTTGACAAAGAAATGGCTCCGATTCTTGCATACAATCCGCTCGAAAGATTCGATAACGCGGACAATTTCGGCAAATCGAAATTCATTCCGCTTTTTGAAACCGAACATAATAAAAAAATCACTTGGGATTCGATGCTTCGGCAAACCAGCGATTGGGAAGGCACGCTCTGGGGCAAGCCCGATTGGGCGGATCGTCCCGACAAAGATGCGAATTTGTGGCTTGATCGTCAGCGCAACGAACCCGGCGCAGTTTACGAATACAACGATGTGCGCGTCAACGCCCTCGCGCTCGCCGCGCTCAATGTGTGGCGCAAACCTCTGCCGCAGATTTTAAAGGAAAACATTATGGACGAGATCGGCGCATCGCAAACTTGGCGTTGGTTCGGTTATGAAAATTCCTTTGTCGTCATTGACGGGCAGATTATGCAGTCGGTCAGCGGCGGCGGACATTGGGGCGGCGGAATGTTTATTTCGGCAAGAGACTTGGCGCGTTTCGGACTGCTTACTTTGCGAAACGGAAAATGGAAAGACAAACAAATTATTTCAACCGAATTTCTAAAACTCGCAACTACGCCGACAACTGCACAGCCGACTTACGGATTTATGAATTTTTTCCTCAACACGGACAAAAAACTTTACCCGAACGCGCCCGCCGACACGATTGCATTCTTAGGAAACGGAACGAACATCGTTTACATTGACCGCAAAAACGAACTTCTGATTGTCGCACGTTGGATCGAAAACAATAAAATTGACGAGTTTTTGCAGAAGGTTTATGCGAGTTTGAATTGAACGATTCGAGTCTTGGAATTTTAGAAAGAAATTATTTAAACGCAGATGAACACGGATAAACGCAAATTTTAAGTGGATTTTTTCAAACAATTTTTTAGATTTCTTATCCGCGTCCATCTGCGTTTATTTGCGGTTTAAAATTAATTTTAACTGCTCGTTCGCTGTTTCCAGCTTTGCGGATTGCTTCCGTCGTCCAATCTGACCATCGAGATTGCTCCCGGACTTGGGCAAACTAACGCGCACAGATTACAGCCGACACATTCCGGTTCGTCAACGACGGGAAATTTATTCTCGTCAAAATCAAAACACTGGTGTGCGCCGTCTTCGCAGGCGACATAGCACAAATTGCATTTTATACAATGCTCATTATTGACACGCGCCACGACTTTGTAATTAAGATCGAGATTTCCCCAATCGGTCACACGCTCGACGGATTTGCCGATGATGTCATTGACCGACGCGAAACCTTTTTCGTCCAAATAATTATTCAAACCGTCAATCATATCTTCGACGATTCGATAACCGTAGTGCATAACCGCCGTGCAAACCTGAACATTTCCCGCACCCAAAAGTAAAAACTCAACCGCATCGCGCCAGGTATTTATTCCGCCGATGCCCGAAATCGGAATATTAAATTCGCCATCACGCGCCAGTTCCGAAACCATATTGAGCGCAATCGGTTTGACCGCCGTGCCGCAATAACCGCCGTGCGCCGCCATTCCGTTGACGTTCGGATACGGAATCATCGTGTCAATGTCCACGCCGATCACCGAATTTATCGTATTTATCAACGAAACCGCGTCCGCGCCGCCTTTCTGCGCCGCACGTCCCGGCGGAACGATATGAGTAACATTAGGAGTTAATTTAACAATTACAGGCAGATTTGAAACTTCCTTCACCCATTCCGTAACCATACAAGTATATTCGGGAACTTGCCCCATCGCCGCGCCCATTCCGCGCTCCGACATTCCGTGCGGACAGCCGAAATTCAGTTCAAAACCGTCGCAGCCCGTGTCCTGCGTGCGTTTGGTAATCTCCTGCCACGCTTCTTTTTTGGATTCGACCATCAACGAAGCGATGACCGCGTGATTCGGATATTTCTTTTTGCACTCATACATTTCCTTGAGATTTATCTCCAGAGAACGATCCGTAATCAGTTCGATATTATTCAGCCCGATCATCCGCAACGCGCCGTTATCAATCGCCGCCAACCTTGACGAAACATTAACAATCGGCTCGCCCAAAGTTTTCCAAACCGCGCCGCCCCAACCCGCATCAAACGCCCGTTCAATCATCGAACCCATATTCGTCGGCGGTGCGCTCGCCAACCAAAACGGATTCGGCGATTTGATGCCCGCGAAATTTATATTTAAATCTGCCATAGTTTTCTCTTACAAAAATAGATTGATAACGTGATGCCAAACGCCTAAAATTTCCTTCAAATCGGTATAAATTTTGGTGTCAACGTAATAAATATCGTTTTCAAATTTCAAAAACTGCCAGCCCGTTCCGGTTGTTACGCAACCGAAAATAACGGGAATATTTTTATTTTTTTCTTCATTAAAGTATTTTGCGCCAAGCATTTGCGCGGCACATTGAGCGATTCCCCAATCCATATCTTCATCTTTCGCTTCCGTCAAAGAAATAATCGGCGCATCAATATAAAGCTTCGGCGGCTGAAGCGCAAAAAAGAAATCACATTCGCCCGATAAATCGTCTTCCGGCTTGATGTTTATTTGTTCGCCCGAAAAAAAGCTGACTTTCTCCGCATAAACCTTCGCAACCTCCGTTAGTATCGGAGAAATAATTCTTTCAGCCTTAGATTTTTCATTTGTCAGCGGCAAAATTTCCGCCACCGAAAGCGTTTCCAGCAACCAATCGCTCGGATTAACAGGCTCGACTTCCTGAAAAAGTTTCTGCAAACGCATATCGAGATTGAATCTCTCGACCACATCTTGAATTTTTCTAAATTTACTGTAACCCATTATTTTTACCTCTTTAACTCAAACGGATTCGGCGATTTGATGTCCGCGAAATTTATACTTAAATCCGCCATAATTTTTCACAATGAAAAGTAATAGTCTTTAATTTTATTCGCCATTAGTTTTCGTCTTTGAATTAAAAAATCGGAATATTTGTCAAAACTCATTTGCATTATTTCAACCGGAACACAATTCATCTTCAGATTTTCTAAAACTTCTTGCTCAGTTGAAATTCCGCTTAACTGTCGATTGTTTTCGTTTATTTGAGTATTTATCAATTTAAAGTAATCGTTTGGCGGTTTGTTGCCGACTTTGATATTTATTTCGGATTGCATATAGACATAGTTGGCGATTTGATTATATTTTCCTCTGTCCAAGCCGTTTTTCTTTAAATAATCTTTGGGAAATAAATGATGAACATCGCCTTTAATCGAAACTAAATCGCTGACTAAAACATTTTTAGACAAAAAGCCTTTGTCGTTAGCTTTGACTTGCGAAGCTAAAAAGACATTAAAATAAGGACTGCTGGCAACCGAAGTATCGAGGCTCTGAGGCAAAGCGGCGTTCCAAAAAGCATCGGATAATTCGGCTTCCTCTTTTTCTTTCAAGTATTCGTCAAAAGGCTTTTCGGCGATTTGTTTAATATCGAAATCAAAAAACGATTCGGACGAACCTGAGTATCTTCCTGTCAAAATCGAATAAACGAACCAACGTGCAACATAACTTTCGATTTGAACTTTATTAACTCCTACTTCTTTAAGTTTCAAATAAAGAATGTAGGCGAAATTTAAGGTGTTTTGAGAACGAATTAATTTTGATGAAATAAAGCCTGCGGATTTAATAATCATCAGAAACTGTTTGAAGTTAGTTTCGTTTATGAAATTGTTCACGCCGATTTTCAGCTTTGCAAATGATTCTTCGGCTATCGAATCCTCAAATGTCCGGGTTTCAAAATTTCGTCCCGAAAGCAAACTTACCAAGTCTGATATTTTCCCGCGATTAAATTGTGAAGTGAAGGCAACACGAATCAAATCCGTATATTCCGGGTCATATAAATCTTCGTTTTCGGTTTTCAGCCATCGTATTTTTTGAAAAAAGTCAGTCGCCGCAAATTCCTTATCATTGTCAACAATGTGTTGATAAAATTCGGGAGCTTTTGCTAAATGGCAAAAATAATCAATCGCTTTTCTTAATTCGTTTCCTTTGTATTCCGTATTTGTCGCAATCTTGCTCATCGCAAAATCGGCTTGACTTAGAACAACGCCTTTTGAATTGATGCGGATAAAAATTTCCGTGACGGTTTCAATATCCAAATCGTGATTTAGCTCGATAAGTCCGATTTGTTTTTTTGGTATATTCACCAAATTTGAGAATGCCGTTTCAACTTGGTTTTCATCCGCTTCCGGGTTTGCCTGAAGATAATTTCTGACGAGTTTTATTATTCCGATTGAGCCGTTGAGGGCTTCCGAAATATCGGGAAGCCAAGTTTTGTCTTTCAAAATAGCCGGATTTTGAACTTCAAATTTTTCGCCCAAAGGATTGAAGGCAATTTTGATTTTTATTCGTTTGTAGGTTTTATCAATGACGTATTTTCCCAAAACTGCGGCTGTCAGTGCTGTGATTCTCTGCTGACCGTCAATTAAAATTTTCTTTCCTAAACTCAAACCGCCATCTCTCAATCGAACATCGGGATTTTGCCAAGTAATCACATAACCGACCGGATAACCTTGATACAAACTGTCCATCAAATCCCGCACCTTTGAACTGTCCCAAACAAACGGACGTTGGATTTCAGGAATCGCAATTTCTCCCGACTTTACCAAAGCGAGAACTATTTCTATTAATTGTTGATTTACCGAGTATTTTTGCATAAATATTTTCTTCTAAACTGTCGCTAATTTTTCCTTCAAAGCCCGCAAAAATTCTTCGTTGTTCAAAATATCGTTTTCGATGCTCGCCGTTTCCCGCGAATCGTTTTCCATAATCCGGCGCAGTGTTCGACATCTTCGAATGGAATCTCCAAAGTCATCAAATACTTTGACGGCTTTCTCAAAACTGATGCCGTAATTTTTGATATTTTCGACATTTTTATTTTCGTCCCATTCAAATTCCGTTTTCAATTATACTGACATATCTATACATCTCAAAGAAATTTACCGAACAAAAATACTCGGCGAAAGATGCGAGTTTAAGAAGCGGTTTTCCGTTAGAATGGAATCCGTAAATAACTTTATGCAAAAAGCTAATTCGGAAAACACAGTAATTCTCGGTTTCGACGCGCAATATGCCGATGAGATTTTGGACATCCAAACTGAATGCGATTTGAGCGTTTGGTCGAAAAACGATTATCTCGGCGAACTCGAAAGAGAAAATTCAATTTTCAAAATCGCGCAAACGGCAGATCAAAAAATCATCGGTTTCGCGCTCGTGCGGCTTCTCGTCGGCGCAAACGGTGAAACGGATTCGGTAATCAAGTTCAACTCTTCGGAAATTCTCAATATCGCCGTTCGCAATTCGTTTCAACATTGCGGCATCGGACAGATGATTTTTGACGAAGTTTTACACGAACTCGAACGAAAAAATATTTCGGAAATATGGCTCGAAGTAAGGAAATCGAACCAAAACGCGATCAACTTTTATCAAAAGAATAATTTCAAAATGCAGTTTGAAAGAAAAAATTACTATGGAAATCCAATGGAAAACGCCTGTGTTTTTCAGCGTTTGATAAATAACACCACAAAGTCAAAGATCTCAAACCACAGCTAAATTTAATGCGCCGGAATTTTTTTGATCGGCGCAACTTTTGCGCCCGCAAATTCAATTTTTTCGCCAAACAAACTTTCGTGAATGCCTTGTGCGGCGAGTTTGCCCATTTGCGAAGCGTCAACCGCTTCCGCGCCGCCGTTGACACAATCGCCGCCCGCGAAGATGATCGGATTCGATGTTTGCATCAGTTCGTTGACGCGGACGCGTCCTTTTTCGTCAATTTCGATATTCGCAATTTCCTTGAAAAACGAAATTTGTTTTTGTTGTCCGATGGCGCGAATGATGAGATCGCAGGGAATTTCAAAAAGTTGATTCGAGCCGTCGGTTTTTTCACAGCGCAGAGTTAGAGCCGAACCGTTTTCATTTTCCAAAATGGCAATCGGCGCGGCTTGCCAGACGAATTCCACGCCGTCGCGTTTTGCCAGTTCGTATTCGTATTGATAAGCCGAAATATCTTTTTCGGTGCGGCGATAAACCATCACGACTTTTTCCGCGCCCATTCGTTTCGCCTGCGTGACGGCATCAATCGCCGTGTTGCCCGCGCCGATGACGGCGACGGTTTTGCCGAGCGGAACTGATTTCCAATCGCGCGTTTTGATTCGTTCGATAAAATCGAGCGCGTCAATCACGTTCGGCAAAATTTCATCCATAATGTTTAAACGATTCGTTGCGCCGAGTCCGACGGCGAGAAAAACCGCGTCATAATTTTCCAGAATGCTCGAAAATCTGACGTTGATTTGTCCGGTTGTCATTTCTTCTTCGCCGACGATATTCGTATTCAGTTGAAAATTTACACCGATGTTTTCGACGTTTTCGACTTCCGACAGCGAAACCTTTTGCGACATTTTATATTCCGCCATCCCGTAAGTGTCAAGTCCGCCCGCGAGCGATTTGCGCTCGTAAATCGTTACATCGTAACCCAAACGCGCCAGATAAGTCGCGCACGACAAACCCGCCGGACCCGAACCGACAACCGCAATCCGTTTGCCGTTCGCCGCGCCTTTTTGGAAAATTTGTCTGCCGCTGTGTTCAGCGTAATCAGTCGCATATCGTTGCAGTCGCCCGATCTCAATCGGTTTATCCATCAAAGTTTTCTCGACGCACGCGCCTTCGCACAAAACTTCGACCGGACAAACTCTCGCGCACGACGCGCCAATCGGATTCGCGTCGAAAATCACCCGCGCCGAACCGAGAAGATTTCCGCTCGCAATCTTTTTGATAAACGAAGGCACATCAATATGCGTCGGACAAGCGTGCATACACGGCGCATCGTAGCAATACAAACACCGATTTGCTTCGAAAACTGCTTCGGCTTTCGACAAAGGCGGATTGATTTCAGCGAAATTTTGTTCGATTTGTTCGTGTTCAAGTTCAGGCATAATTTTTATTAGATACTAAAGACTTTTTAACACAGATGCACACAGATTTAAGAAGATAAAAGCGGGATAAAATTAATCTTCTTTCATCAGTTTTTATCCGTGTTTATCTGCAACTAAATTTCTACTAAAATTCCGCATCAGCTTCGATCTCAATCAGCATTTGCGGGTCGATCAACTTTGAAATTTCAATCATCGTCGTCGCGGGCAAGATTTCGCCGAAAAATTCGCCGTGTGCGCGTCCATATTCTTCCCAGCGCGAAATATCGGTGACGAACATTCGCGTCCGCACGACATTTTCGAGCGTCGCGCCTAAAGCCTGTAAAGCCTTTTCGATATTTTTAATCACCTGAACCGTCTGCGCGTAAGCGTCGCCGACACCGACGATTTCGCCGTTTTCATCGGTCGCCGTACTTCCCGTGACATAAATTCTATCGCCAACACGAACCGACCGCGAATAGCCGACAATCTTTTCCCATTTCGCACCTGACGAATATTTTTCGCGTTTCTGCATTTTTATTTATTTTGTAAAGATTCCCGATTTTCCTGCGTCACGCGCACTAAAAATCGTAATGCTTCATTGACCGATTCGGCACTCGGAAATTTGTCTGCGATGTCGGAATCCAACACAACCGTTCGTTGCATTTGCTGATATTTCTCGGCAAAACGATTCGGTTTTGCTTTCGCATAATCCAAATCATATTCGTGCGATAATTCTTTGTTTTTATTTTGCATTTTCGTAATCTCTCCTTTCCTTCGGAGTCGTTATTCTCGCGCTGATAATTCTCACCATATTATTTTCTCTTTCGGTAAAACTCACAATTAGAAGCCGATTTTTGTTTGAATGTCCGACGATGATTTCACGCTTTTCATCAATCGAATGTTCTTCGTCATCAAAAATCTTCGCCAACGGATCACCGAAAACCGTTTCCGCTTCGAAAAAATCAACATCGTGTTTTTTGAGACTTAACTCAGCTTTTTCGGGATTCCATTCAAATTGCATTTTCAATTATTCGTCGCCATCACCGTATATTGCTTCAACAGGACAGCACATCTTTGATTCCAAACATCGTTCTTCCTCTTCAGTTGTTTCAGGCTGTTTGAAAATGTAAGCGATACAATCTTCATCCATTTTGAAATTATTCAGAGCAATATCGAAACAACAATGATTCAGACAAGTATCATAATCAACATAATATTTGTCTTTAACATTCAACGGATGTTTTTTAATTTCTTCACTCATAAATCCGCGTTTATCCGCGTTCATCTGCGGCTAAAATTTCTTTAATCCGCGACGATTGCGCCGTAAGCGTCAGGTCGTCGGTCGCGGTAAAATTGCCAGGTATTGCGAACTTCGCGGATTGTGTCCATATTCAAATCGGCGACGATTAGTTCGTCCTGATCGCGTGTGCCGACGGCGAGCATTTGTCCGCGCGGATCGCAGAAATAGCTTTGTCCGTAGAATTCGCCGATGTTCCAAGGTGCTTCCGTGCCGACGCGGTTGATCGCGCCGACGAAATAACCGTTGGCGACGGCGTGCGCGGGCTGTTCGAGTTTCCAGAGATATTCCGAAAGTCCGGCGACGGTTGCCGACGGATTAAAGATAATTTCCGCGCCGTTAAGCCCAAGACAGCGCGCGCCTTCGGGAAAATGGCGGTCGTAGCAGATGTAAACGCCGATTCGCGCAAACGCCGTATCGAAACACGGATAACCGAGATTTCCCGGACGAAAATAAAATTTTTCCCAAAATCCCGGATTAACGTGCGGAATATGCGTCTTGCGATATTTGCCCAAATATTTCCCGTCGGCATCAATCACCGCCGCCGTGTTGTAATAAACGCCCGAAATTTCTTCCTCGTAAACCGGCACGATCAAAACCATTCCGTATTCCTTCGCCACCGACTGCATCATCTGCACGGTTGCGCCGTCAGGAACTTTTTCGACCGCATCATACCAACGCGTCTGCTGTTCGGCGCAAAAATAAGGCGTGTTGAAAATCTCCTGAAAACAAAGCATCTGCACGCCCTGCTTCGCCGCATCTTCAACAAACTTCATCTGATTTTCATTATTTGCCCGTTTAATTTCTGCAATCGGCGCATCCGTCGGCGCGACGTTATGCGCCTGAATCAATCCGCATTTAATTATTCTTGACATAGTTTTTTCCTTTTAATTTTTAGCCGCGAACGAACGCGGATTTCGCTAATAACCAATTTCTTCAATATCTTCTTCCAAATCTTCGATTGAAATATTTTCGTTCAAACCTTTTAATATTTCATTTGTTAGCGGTTCGTGTTGATAAATATTTTCTACTGATGAGAGAGAAATTTCTTTGCCGAAATAATATTCAACCCATTTTTTGTATGTTAAAGGATTACCATCCAAAATTGCCAACAATTCGTCCATTCCGTCAGGATTATTTTCTTCAGGATAGACTATTTCACCGATTTGCCAATTTGAATCTGCAAATCTTCGCCAAATACAAAAGGTTGTGCTTTCTAAAGAAAATGCCGGTTCAGACAGAAAATCTTTAAACTCAACTGGAACTTTTTCCAAAATTCCTTTCCAAACTTTGATTGGTTCATTTACAAATGGACTCATCGAAGACTCGTGAGCAAAACCTTTGATAATTGATCCTTGCGAATTAAAAAATATAAAATAGTCATCGCCCGAACCGTCTCGCATTGAAGCCATCATTTCATTTTCACTCCATTTCGAGTTAAACGAATAATATCTGTATTCCCAATCAGGCGACAATATCGCGTCTAACATTGCCAATGATTGAGAAAGTTTTTTTAATGACTCAATATCAGGCAAAACAGACAAAATCTTTCTCATAAAAATCCGCACTTAACTGAGACTGAAAATTATTTTCCCGAACTGAATTTCGCATCATCAACGGGAGCGTTGATTTTTACGTCCGTAATTTTGCGCGTCCAAGCGATGTTCGGCACATTATAGCGAATCGTCGTCGGGATTTTCACGCCGCCGAAGTCTTTGTAATCGGCGTAATCGGTTTGATATTGAAACGCTCCGAGAACGGTCGGCGACGATGCAACGCGGCGGACGAGAAATCCGGTTTGCGAATCGAAATAAAGTCGTTCGCGCTGGTTGTCGGCGGTTGTTGCTAAAACCAGATAAACTTCGCGCCCGCCTATTTTGTCGGTAAAGCGATAATCCATTTTCGGATAAACGATCTTCAAATCGGCGTAAGTGAAAATTTGCGCGTTACGTTTGATTTGCTCCATTTCGTCGGCTTTGAGCGCGATTGATTCCTTGTTGCCGGTCTTCCAGACACTCGTGCCGTCGTAGCTTTCGACCACGACGTAATTTCCTTTTTCTTTAGAATTATAAGTCGTCGTCGTCAAAGTTTTATCGCCTTTTTGCAGAATTTCTTCCGCTTCCATCGTTTTGCCGTCAGGCTCGACGCGGCTTGCCGTGATTGTCCGCGAAATGATTTTCGCTAACGCCGCTTTGCCGCCGACCGCCGTTTCGTATTTCGCCAAAATCGCGTCAATCGTCGGTTTCACATCCGGCTGTTTCGGACGAGGTTCAGGCACGGGCGCGTCAAAATTAATCGCCGACTGCGGATGTGTGTGACCTTGATGACAGGTGTTGCAGGAAATTTCCGTTCGTCCGCCGAAACTATTTTTGTTCAAATTAAGTGTCATCGTAATCATTTCGCGGGCGGTTTCCTTTTCCTGTTTGCCGTCTTTGGCGAAATCTTCGCCGATATGACAATAATTGCAGTTCACGCCGAGCGACGTGGACATCAGATTCATTACTTTGCCGAGCTGATCGGCGGGCATGTCGTTCAAAACCTTGATGTTTTTGAAATGCTGTCCGGCAGTTTCAACCTGTTTCGTCTGCATCTCCGCTTTCGGCAAAAAGAAGCAAAGCGTGAATAGCGAAAATGTAAAAATGGCGGCGATTTTGATTTTTGTTTTCATAAAATCATTCTTTTCTTTCAATTTTTCCAACGCGATTTCATACGCCGTTTTCGGTTCTCCGCGACGACTTTTTTCAAATTCTTCTTGAAAATCTTCTAACAATGGCAAATCGAGTAAATCTTTTTCTCTACCCGAAGCCTTTTTGCTGGCGACGATGTCGCGGATATTGGCGACGGGGAAATTTTCGATTATCAACATTCGTTTTTTCGCTTCGTCAAAACTTTCGATTCCGTCCGGCGCGAAAACCAAATCCAAGTCAAACGGTCCCGTTTTTAGCTGAATAAAATCAACACCTTTGACGATTTTCCCAGCGATTTCATCGTTAACTTCAAAATCTAATTCGCGCAAAGCCTTGACGATTCGTTCGCCGTTCGCCGCATCTTTTTTCGGAAACAATTCAACATTTTGATCAGTTGAAGGATAACCGAGAAGAATCGCGCCACTCTTGCCGATAAACATAAATTCTACTTCATATTTGGCAAATGTTTCGGCAACCTCGACGGCTTGCTGTAACTGAAAGTAACCGCGATTTGTCATTTTTCCTCGGCGATTTTATAACCCAAATAACGCGGCAAATTTTCGTCCGCCCATTCGCGGTATTCTTTCATCGTCTCAAAAGTCCGCGCGGGCGCATCATCCAAAACAGGTTTATACTGCCGAAAAAATCCGTATTTCAAACGCTGTGCAAGCGTCCGTTTCAACTGTCGCCGACATTGTTCTTTGAAATCTTCCATTAATTTTATTTTGCCACGAACAGACACGAAAAGGACACGAAAAAGAGAAGAAATTTTACCACAGATGCACACGGATGAAATCGGATGAAAACCGGATAAAATCAATTTTTGATCTTTTTGTCTTATCTTTCTTGAATCCTTCTTTATTTGTGTGCATCTGTGTCAAAAAATTCTTTTTCGTGTTCCTTTCGTGTTTGTTCGTGGCTAATTTCCTAACTCATCCAATTTATGCCAGCTTCGGCGTTCATTTGGTCATTGTTTTCTTTTCTCTCTAATTTTTTCCGAGACTTTAAATTTATTTAAATAATTCTAAAGTCTTTTCTAAAATAATGTCGTGATTTTTGCGAAAATCTACGATTGAAAAAGGTATTTCGAGATCGGGTTTGACACCGACTTTTTCGAGTCGCTTGCCTTTGATTGTTTTGTAATCGCGGATGGCGATCAGTAAATTGAATCCGTTGGAAATTCCTTTTGAGACGCTGTTTAAAACTTCACCGCCCGAAGTTTGTCCAATGATTTTGCCGCGCTTTAAGTCTTGAATTGCCGCCGCGAATATTTCCGCGCCGCTGTAACTGTTTCCGTTAATCAAAACTATCACATCTTTTTTATAGTAATTTTCCGAGCCGACCGCAAAGTTTTTTTCTTCCGAATTACGCTCGATAAATTCGCCGACAACTGTTTTGGGAGGAAAAAATCCTGACAGACAATCTCTCATTTCATCACGAAGTCCGCCGAAATTGTCACGCAAATCAATAATGATTGTTCGGGCGTTTGAATTAGCCGAAATTTGTTGGTTAAACCATTTTCCCGATCCTTTATCAAACTCTCGGAATTTGAGATACAACACATTTTCGGCAATAATTTTACTTTCCCGCCGCGTCTTTGAAACAGGAGACAAAAACCAATTCTGATTCAAAATAATTGTCTGTTCTTCGTCAAGTTCGGTCGAAAAAATGCAGTTTGCATTCTCGTTAAAAATCAAAGAATCGCCGACCTCTTTGGTGATCGGAGAAAACTTACAGGACTTTTGAATCCAGCCGACTTTTACGCCTGAGTTTTCGGCACTGGACTTTTTCTCAACTTTCGTGACTACAGTTTGAGTGTCAAATTTCGCCGTTTCAAATCCATAACCAAACGCGATGATATTATTTTTATAATCAAAATTCTCACCGAAAATCTCCTTCAGCGTCTTGCCGCTCATATTTATTTCAAAACTGACTTTTAAATGAGAAGTATCCAACTCTCCGATTATCTGATTTAGAATTTGTCTCAGTTCGACTTTGTTTTTCGCGCTTAAAATTCGGGGGCGATAGATTTCCCGCAACTTGTTCCAATCATTCCCGTTAAAAGTTTTATCGAAATAGAAACGATTGACCGTTTCCCATAAATTGTTGAAAACTTTCAATTTATCGGCATCAGAAATCTGCGCGTTAAAATAATCGGCGGCTTTACCCTCAGAAGTATTTTGTGAAAAAGCCGAAAACACCGGTAAGAAAAACGAAACGAGCAGAAATATAAAGCATTTACTTTTCATCTTAGATTTTTCCTCTAACTCATCCAATTTACTCCGGCTTCCGCGTTCCATTTGGTCGTCGTTTTCTTTAATTTCGTCCAAAATTCAATCGAACTTTTGCCCGTGATGTCGTTTGCGCCGAATCTCGAATCGTTCCAGCCGCCGAAGGAAAACGGTTCGCGCGGGACGGGAACGCCGATGTTGACACCGATCATTCCGGCGGAGGCGTGTTCCATCACATAACGCGCCGCGCCGCCCGATTGCGTGAAAACCGAAGCGGCGTTGCCGTATGGATTAGCGTTTTCGATCTTTAAGGCTTCGTCGAGATTTTTCGTTCGCATAATCGAGATCACGGGACCGAAAATTTCTTCCGTTGCGACACTCATTTCGGGCGTGACATAATCAATCACGGTCGCGCCAACGTATGTGCCGTTTTCTTTGCCTTCGACGACTGCGTTTCTGCCGTCAACGAGAATTTTCGCGCCTTGTGATTCGGCTTCGGAAATATAATTTTCGATACGCTCTTTCGCCGCTTTGGAAATCACCGCGCCGAGATTTTTGCCCGGAATTATTTTGCGCGATTCGTCGCAAATCTGCGAAATTATCGGATCAACATCGCCAATCGCCAACATCGCCGAAGCCGCCATACAACGCTGTCCGGCACAGCCCGACATTGACGCAGTAACATTCGCCGCCGTCATCTGCGGATTCGCGTCGGGCAACACGAACAGGTGATTTTTCGCGCCGCCGAGCGCGATACAGCGTTTCAGATTATGCGTTGATTGCTGATAGACGAGCTTCGCAACTTTGGTCGAGCCGACAAAACTGACGGCTTCGATGTCTTTGTGCGCGCACAAACCTTCGACGATTTCCTTGCCGCCGTTAATGACATTAAAAACGCCGTCGGGCAGTCCCGCTTCTTTCAAAAGTTCCGCCATTTTGACGACCGAAAGCGGAACCGATTCCGAAGGTTTCATCACCATCGTATTGCCTAAAACGAGCGCGTTCGGCATCGTCCAATTCGGCACCATCAGCGGAAAATTAAACGGCACGATTGATGCGACCACGCCCAAAGGAAAATGCTCCGTCCGACATTCAACGCCGCGTGAAACTTCCAAAATCTCACCCGAAACAAGTTGCGGCATCGAACACGCAAACTCAGTTAATTCGATAGATTTTTCGACTTCCGCTTTCGCTTCATCATAAGTTTTCCCGTTTTCTTCGGAAACCAAATGCGTCAGCTCATCCAAATCTCTTTCGAGCAAATAACGATACCGAAAAAACACCTGAACGCGCTCTTTGATCGGCATTTTGCTCCACGATTCAAACGCATTTTTCGCCGATTCAACCGCCGCGTTTAATTCGTCATTTGTTGACATCGGAACTTGCGACAACAAATTCCCGTCAAGCGGCGAAACGACATCTAAACTTTCCGTCGAAATGCTTTCTTGGAAATTGCCGTTGTAATAATTTTTAATTTTCTCGTATTTCATAAATCAATTTTATTTTACTATTTGTTTCTTTATGGAACTATTGTTCTTCGTGCATTTAAGACCAATTCAATAAATTCTTCGTGAATAATCGGCGCGGAAGCTACGATCAAAGAATTCGCCTCATTTTCAAACGGCAAAACCGTTACTTTAGCACCAGCCGCTTGAGCAATAACACTTCCGGCGGCGATGTCCCATTTTTTTAACCCGAACTCATAAAACCCGTCAATCACGCCCGACGCAACGCGGCACAAATCAATAATCGGCGAACCGCTGCGGCGAATATCCAAAACATTCGGAAGAATTTCCGTCAAAATTTTCCCCTGACGAACGCGGATTTCACGATTCGGCAGAAAACCCGTAGCGATAAGTGCATTTTGCAGAGAATCACAATCCGACACCGAAATCTTTTCCTCGTCACACATCGCTTTATCATCAACAAGTCCCGAATAAACCTGTTGATGATAAGTGTCATAAACAACGCCAACAACGCCGACATTATCAACCTCAACTCCGACCGAAATCCCAAAAGCCGGATAACGATGCAGATAATTTACAGTTCCGTCAAGCGGATCAATAATCCAACAAACTCCGCTGTTTCCGTGTTGATTATTGCCTTCTTCGCCAATAATCGTATCATTCGGGCGTTTTTCAAGAATGCGTTTTACAATTACCTTTTCGGTTTCAACGTCAATTTCACAAACCAAATCCAATTCGGAAGTTTTCGTTTGTGCGGAAACATCTTTTTTAAAGCCTTTATGATGAATTTCTGCGCCGCCGATAGCCGCTTCTTTTGCGAGAAGCAAAATGTCCTGAAAATCAATTTGCCGAGTTTTTTTAGTATTCATTTTAAAAAATCCGCGTTTATCCGCGTTTATCTGTGGCAAAAAACTCTTCCGGCTGAGAGACTTTCATCAAAATCAAATATACCCCAAACCCAATCGCAAAAGTTACAAACCACGCATAAACATAAAGCGTATCAAAGAAATTCGGATTTGCAACCTGTCCGCCCGGAGTCGTCGCGGCGCGTAAAAACCCCGGAACAACCGGCGCGATAGCAACAATTAAAGCGACAATAGCCCGCCAATTGAAACCGTTTGAATATGAATAAATCCCGTTCGTTTTGAACAATTCCGTGAGTTCTAATTTTTTTCCGCGCAAAACAAAATAATCACAAATCATAATCCCGCCGATTGCGCCCATCAAGCCGGAATAGCCGATCAGCCACGTAAAAATATACGCGCCCATCGAAGACATCAATTGCCACGGCATCATCAAAATTCCGATGACTGCGGTAATCAAACCGCCCGTAATGTAAGAGATTCGCTTCGGATTAAGATTTGAAAAATCGTTCGACGGCGAAACGACATTCGCCGCCATATTTGTCGTCAGTTGCGCGATGAAAATCACGAGCATCGCAAACAAAATTACAATCGAACTGTCGAATTTTTGAATCAATTTCACCGGATCGGCAATCGCTTCACCGTAAATTAAAACCGTCGCCGAAGTTACGGCAACGCCGATAAATGCGAACGCCGTCATCGTCAAAGGTAATCCTAACGCTTGTCCGAGCATCTGCGATTTTTGCGATTTGGCGTAGCGCGTAAAATCGGGAATATTCAACGAAAGCGTCGCCCAATAACCGACCGAAGCCGTCAATGCGCCGGGAAAGATCGTCCAAAAATCGTTGGTCTGTTTTTGAAGCGCAGAAGAATTCGACAAAACCGTTCCGAGTCCGCCCGCATTACTCGAAGCCCAAACTAAAAGCGCGATTCCGCCCAAGAGCAACAACGGCGCGGCGTAAGATTCGAGAAAT
Source organism: Pyrinomonadaceae bacterium (assembly GCA_965217985.1). Lineage (GTDB taxonomy): Bacteria > Acidobacteriota > Blastocatellia > Pyrinomonadales > Pyrinomonadaceae > DATHTS01. The sequence continues at coordinate 872,013 of CBDCJY010000009.1, read as the reverse complement.
TTAATTCCCTCGATTCCTTTCAAAATAATGACGACCTGAATTATCCAAAACAGAAAAAACGAAATCCAAGTGTGAATCGGATTTCCGCCGATCACCGAATCGAAATTCGCCCAGCCAGACCAAACCGCCGTCAAAAGCGCGTCAATCGCCGTTCCGCCAATCCAGGTTTGAATTCCGAACCAACCGCAAGCAACAATCGCGCGAAGAATCGCCGGAATATTTGCGCCCTTTGTTCCGAACGAAGCCCGCGCCAGAACCGGAAATGAAACGCCGTATTTCGTCCCGGCGTGTGCGTTTAAAACCATCGGAATCAGCACAATCGTGTTGCCCAAAAGAATCGTCAACATCGCCTGCCACCAATTCATTCCGGCTTCGATAAATCCGCCCGCGAGCGTATAAGTTGTAATCACGACGCTCATCCCGATCCACAGCGCGGCGATGTTCCACGTTGACCACGTTCGCTCTTTAATAGTCGTCGGCGCAAGATCGTGATTCCAAAGCGGCGACGCGGAAACGTCTTCGGTTAATTCGACAAAATCATTTTTCATATTTTTTTGATCCACGAAGGACACGAAGATAACACGAAGTTAAGAAAAGATAAATTAAAATCTCAAACTGAAAGAAATTTTCATAGAAAAAGATTTCATTCAAACCAAAAAATAAACTCAAAAATTTGTTTCTTACTTATTAAAGTTTTTTTCTCTTACTTCGTGCTTCCTTCGATGTCTTTCGTGAATAATCATTTCCTAGATTTCACTAATCAAAGCAAGTAAATCATCGGCTGAAAGTTTGCCGCTCGAATCCGTTCCGTCGAGCAGACTGTCAGCCAGATCGCGTTTGGTTTCGTGGAGTTTGAGGATTTTTTCTTCGACCGTATTTTCTGTAACTAAACGATATACGGTCACGGGACGCTGTTGTCCGATGCGGTGAACACGGTCGGTCGCCTGATCTTCGACCGCCGGATTCCACCACGGATCGAGATGAATAACGTAATCGGCGGCGGTTAGATTCAAGCCTGTTCCGCCCGCTTTCAAACTGATTAAAAAGACATCGCCGTCGCCGCGCTGAAATTCGTCAATGCGTTCCTGACGCACATTCGGCGGTGTGCTGCCGTCGAGATATTGATAGGAAATTCCCTTTTTGTCCAAGTAATCTCTGACGATTTTGAGATGTTTGACGAATTGACTAAAGACCAACGCTTTGTGCTTGTTATCAAGCAATTCTTCCAAAGTTTCGCCGAAAAGTTCGAGTTTGCTGCTGCTGATCGGCACATTTTCTTTGACGAGTTGCGGATGACAGCACGCCAATCTCAACTTTGTCAGCTCGGCTAAAATACGAAAGCGTTTGTCTTTTGCCGCGCCGTCGGTCGCTTCGATTTTTTCCAACGCTTCGCGGCGAATCGCTTCGTAAAAAGCGCGTTCTTCGTCGGACATTTCGACCGTCAAAACGATCTCGGTTTTTTCCGGCAGATCGTCCAAAACCTGATTTTTGCGGCGGCGAAGTGTAAAAGGTTTGATTAGTTTTTGCAGAGTTTTCCGCGCATTTTCATCATTGTTTTTCTCGATCGGCAAAGCAAACTTTTCAGTAAAAAATTCGTGTTTTCCCAACAATCCGGGATTGATAAAATTGAACAGATTCCAAAGTTCGCCGAGATGATTTTCAATCGGTGTGCCGGTCGTAATCAAGCGAAAATCGCTTTGCAGATTCATCACGGTTTTCGAGCGTTTCGTGTTGCGATTTTTGACAGCCTGCGCTTCGTCGAGAACAATGGTCGCAAAATTCCGGTTTGTAAAAAGTTCTTCTTCCGTCTGCAAAAGATTGTAACTCGTCACCAGAACATCGTATTTTTCCAGAGATTCGACCGCTGTTTTTCTGTCGCCCGCACCGAAAATCTGAAAATTCAAAGTCGGCGCAAAACGCTGTGCTTCCTTCAACCAATTACGGCAAACGCTGACCGGCGCAACAACCAACGCCGCACCTTTTTCAGCGCGTTCGACCAGCAGAGCCAACGCCATCAAAGTTTTTCCCAAACCCATATCGTCCGCCAGACACGCACCAACGCCCCAATTTGCAAGGCGCGAAAGCCATTCGTAGCCTTCGATCTGATACGGGCGAAGATCGGCTTCAAAAGTCGCGGGAAGTTCGGGAACGAATTTTTGCGCCGCTTTTATTCGCGCCAGATGATCTTTCCACGCTTTATCGGCTTTAAAATTTTCAAGTTCATCTGAGAGTTCTTCCAAAATTCCCGAACGCAGATTATGCAGACGATTTTTGTCGTCCATTACCGCGCTCAAAGATTGTAGATGTTTCCGAAGTTTTTCCGTGATGGCGATAAATTGTCCGTCGGAAAGTTCGATAAAATTTTTGGTATTTTCCGTTAAAAGTCCGGTCAATTCCTGCATCGAGAGAATCAGATTTTCATTGACTTTTGCATTTCCTTCGACCTCGAACCAATTATTTTTGCCTTTGACGATGAGCGAAAAATTGTCGAAATTGATGTTACCGAGCAATTTTAATTTTTGTCCTTTCGTCCATTCGACGATGAGTTTGCCTTCGATGCGCGGCGTTTCCATTTCGGTCATCGCCGTCAAACATTCTTCCGCGTCGTTCAATTCCCATTCGTAATTCTGGCTTTCAAATTCCGCCAGAAACGGACACGAATCTTCGATCTCATCAAGTAATTTCCGTTCGCTTTTCAAATCGCGTTTCGTTCTGGTTCGTACGCCTTCGACATCGGCAATTACCGATTCAATGCCTTTTCCGGGTTTGAAATACGGCGGAACAGTGCCGAAAGGTTTAACGAAAAATTCGAGATGAAAACCTTCGCCGTTCGGCGTAATCAGCGCGTGAATACGGTTTTCGGCTTCGACGAGCGGCAGATTTTCAAAATGTTCTTCGAGATCGCTCTGAATCGAAATTTTCGTCGAAAGCGGCTGAATCGCTTTCAATAATTTTTCACGACCTTGAGCGGGAATTTTCAGCCGATTTTCCTTGAGCGAACCGGCAATTTCAACGTGATCTTTGGAAATTTCGATGATTTTATAGCGCGTTTCGGTTTCCTTTTCGACGATCACGCCTTCGCCGGAAATGCGCGTGTCGAACGAAAGTTCGAGATTGTCGTCTGTTTCCCGAATTATCAACGAAGGTTCGCCCGAAATCAGTTGAACATTCACGGACGGATTTTTAGAGAGAAACAAAAACGGATGACCGACGAGCGCGGACAGAGATTTTTCCCAATCGAAATCATATTCGTAACTGCCGTAATATGAGTAATCGGAATATCTTTTCATCGCGGTTTTGACGACGAAACCGTCCTGTTCGGTCAGATTTTTGACATCGCGTTCATACAATCGTTTAAGCGCGATATTGCGTCCGTCCGTCCAGCCTTTTTTGCCGAATTTTTGCTCGACCGGCTGAAGTTCCCGGCTCTCGAACTTTAAAAGCCACGCGACGCGAGTTTCATTGATCGCGGCATTTTTGACATCGTTTTTACCTTGAACTTTTCCGGCAACGACGAGCAGAGTATTCAGTGCGCGTTCCCAATCTTCGAGCTTCGGCACGATGTTTCCGACCGGCTTGATTCCGAGTTCTTTTTGCAGATTTTCGCTCGTTTTCTTAGCTTCGAGATTTGACTTTCCTCTAACTGAAATCAGATTGGCGGCTTCGAGTTCGAGCCATCTGAAACCGAGTTCGCGCGATTTTTTTTCAAAATCTCTGACGTAATTCGGCAAATTCAGCGAAGGCACGAGCGCAGTCAAAACGATGCGGATAAATCTGTCGAGAAATATGTCGGAATTCATCTGCGACGCGGCTATTTGCGCGAGGTCGTCTTTGTTTTTGAGAAAATCGGCAAACGCACTGATCGCGCGATGAACGGTAAAGTCGGGATTATTTTTTAAGGCGTAACCGGCAAATTCTTCGGCAAATAAAAGAAATTTAGCTTCGTTGGTCTTAAAGAGCGACAAACCGTAAAAAAACATTTGCCAATCCGCCGGAAAACCTTTCTTTTTGCTAAACCATCTGCGCCAGAATTTGACTGCTTCGTCACCGAAAACGGCAGCTGTTTCGTAATCTTTTTCCAAAACGGCGATGAGCATTGCCGACGAAAGTTCGTGCAGATTTTTCGGTGTGCCGATCAGTTTTTTCGCTTCGGAAAAATTACCTTTAAAGATCGATTCCAAGATTGCAAAGCTCTGAAAAACGTCGTCTTCGATTCCGTTTTCGCGGACAAAACTCCAAAGTTCGTCCGTTTTTCCGCCGTTTTCTATCGCATCAACAAAAAAACCGAGCAGAATCTGCGTTTGAAATCTCCGGTCAAATTTGGCGAGCAATTCCGTCTGCAAAGGATTTGAAAAAATGCGAAACAGAATTTCGCTTGCCTCGTCGTCCAGATTTTTTTCTTTTATCAATTCAAAAAGCGTGATGACTTTCAGTTTTTCCTGCCGGTAAATGCTCAGACGATAATCGCGTAAAAGTCTTGACTTAAAGCGTTCGCCGTTTTGATGCCAACTCGAAAATTCACTCAAATTAAAATTCAACTGAATCTTTTCAACCGTTTCGCCAAACCAATCTTCCCGAGATGCTTCGCGCGTGAAAAATTCTTTTAATTCGTCGCCTTCGATTTGAAAACCGTTTCCCCAATACTCGCTCGTGTTGTGAAGCAAACCTTTATGAATCAGCGAATTACGCAAAAGCGAAACGTATTGCACTGAGAAAATTTTGCCTTCGGACGTTTTAATATCGAGAACGCGCAGCAGTTTTTGAAATTCCTGCGCCGTTATCTGCTCCCAAAACAACGAAAGACTTTGCAAAATTTTGCGTTCGTTCGGTGAAAGTTTACTCAGTTTCTCTGTAAAATCGGTCATAATCAGCAGACAATTTTTTGTTTAATCAACTTTGAATCATTCAACGCCGAATCTTTAAGGATATTACAATCAAAACAAAATCCATAATTTGATTTGTAAACTCAAACTATAAATAAAGGTTTCGATTAAATTGATTTTCTTCTCGTTTTCTTTAAATTATCCAATTCAATTTTTCAAACGCCATTTCGTCCGCGTGTAAGCGATGCGAAAACCGTTTTTTTCGGCGTTTCTCTGCGATTGACTTCCGGGCAATGCGCCCATTGTTGCGGTCTTGCAGTCGCGTTCACGAGCGTAATTCAGACGCGCCGCGAGCAGAGCATTTTGCGCGCCGAGATTGCGAAATTCGACAATCGTGCTTGCGCCGCCGAGTTCCGCGACATCTTCGCAAATCAGCAAAGTTCCGGTCGCAATCGGCACATCATCGAGTTCGGCGATAAACGACGACGCGCTTTTGCTGTTTGCGCTGACGTGGCAAAGATCAATCATAAAATCCGCATAATCCGGCATTTCCGCGCTCCACACTTTCGCCGACGTTTTCGCAAAAATATCAATCTCGTTTTTACCGATGATTCGTGTGCTGATATTCTGATTTGTCGGCAGATTTATTTCATCTTCCAATTCAAGCGAGCGAAACATTATATTCGTCAATTCAATCGGCTGATAACCGCGTTCATTGAGCAAAACGAGCAACGACGCATCAGCCAACGGCGAAACTTCGTGCAAAACCGGCGCATTATGTTTCCTGAAAAACGCTTCGATCTCGTCCAGTTCCTTAACGCCGATTTCATCAAAAAGCCCAAGCCCGAAAGTCTGCGTCAGCGGCGATTCCGCGCCGTCAAACATCGCATAAGTTCCCGCAACTTCGATCCATTGTGCGCCGATTTCGGGAAACAAAATCTTTCTCGATTCGATTAGATCGGCACTGACCCGCGCTTCGGTGCGTTCGAGTCTTTGGGAAAGCGTTTTGTCTGAAAATATTGTCATTTTTTAAAGGATTATTCGTTATTTTTATTAAACCTATTCTCTACTGCCCAAAATTTCCTCGATTTTATCAATATTTCCTATTCGCAGATAAACCGTATTCGGTGAAGGACACCAGCCTTCTTTGCTGGCTCGTTTCAAATCGTTCCAACCGATTCTTTTTCCGAGTTTTTGACGCAGTTTTCTTAGCCTTTTAATAATTTCTTGGTTGGTATATTCTTTCGGCTTTAAGACTTCAAAATCTGCCGCTTCGTAGGCTTTTAGTAAACTCCCGAAATTATTTGCAAATACTTGAACACTTGCCGTCTCGCCTTCAGCACAGGCACGAACAATATCACGATCAGTCGGTTTTCTTCCGAGTTTTTTTCCTAAATTTTTAAGTTGTTCGGTGAGTTCTGTTTTAGTAAATTTTTGCCACGGTTTATTCAAGATGTGTGCTGCTTTTCTGGCTTTAATGATTGTTCCAAACTCATTAATATAGGCTTTTAATGATGGTCTTACGTCCTTTATGTAATTCTCTTTGATATCTTTATGGCGCGGAATGCGACCTAATCTATGTTCGATTCTTCTCAGATGCTTTATCAAATCTTCACGCGAATATTGTTTTGCTCTGGGCAAATATTCTCCATCTTTTCTTGGAAGATAATTGAAATCGTCATACATATATTTTTTATTAATTCCTGACTTTTCGATAGCCAGCGAAACCGAACCGAACGCTTTAGCAAAATGATTCGGAGGCGAAACCAAACCTTTTCTGCGGGCTGTTTTGACATCGCGTTCAAAAACCGGACGATTAAAGATTTTTCCGAGTTTTCGTAATTCGGAGAGAAGTCTTTCTTTATCAAATTCTTGTTTGTAATGTTGTTTTAATCCGGCAGTTTTGACGGCTTCGATGTAACTGCCGAAAATGGCGTAATAATTCTCCAATGTATGACACTTTTTTTCTTTCGATAAAAGTCTGATGTCTTTTGTGGTCGGGGTTTTACCAAGCGTTTTAGCGATTTCTTTAAGTTCTGCAATTAAGCATTTTTTGCTCGGCAAAATATCCAACTTCGACGCATAAGGTTTTTTTGCTTCCCGATAAATCGCACCGAGTCGGAAAAACCTCTGACAATCGCGGCAATAATAACGCTGAACTTTCTTGTTTTTGCTTTTTACAAATCCTGCTTTATTAGTGGTTCTGCCATTACAGAAATTACATTTAACTTTTTCTTCCGTCGGATCACTTCGATAAACCATAACTCTCTAAATCAAAATGTTGTCATTTATTCCTCAAATCTTCACGCATTCGCCACGTTTGATAAATTGACCGCTGCCTTTTTCGACCAGACATTCGCCGTTTTCGATAACAACTCTGCCGCGTGATAAAACGGTTTCGACTTTGCCTTTGATTTTTTTGCCTTCGTAAGCCGAATAATCTACATTCATATGTTCGTGTTCAACGCCGAATGTGTGTTCTTTTTCGGTATCGAAGATCACGATGTCGGCATCCGAACCGACGGCGATTGTGCCTTTTTTCGGGAACATTCCGAACATTTTCGCGGCGGCGGTCGAAGTCAGTTCGACGAAGCGGTTTAACGAAATCCGGTTTTCGACGACTCCGCCGTTGTAGATGAGTTCCATTCGATATTCTACGCCCGGTGCGCCGTTCGGAATTTTTGAAAAATCGTCGCGTCCCAATTCTTTTTGGTCTTTCATACAAAACGGGCAATGGTCGGTGGCGATGATTTGCAAATCGTCCATTTTCAAACCTTTCCAGAGTTCGTCGTGATTATGACGTTCACGAAGCGGCGGTGTCATCACATATTTCGCGCCTTCAAAATCTTCGCCGTAATCGTCAATCGAAAGAAAAAGATATTGCGGACAGGTTTCGGCAAACGCGGGAATGCCTCGATCACGCGCTTGGCGGACTTGGTTGAGCGCGTCGGTGCAGCTTAAATGCACGATATAAACGGGCGTTTCCGCCATTTCCGCGAGCGCGATGGCGCGATGCACACCTTCGGCTTCGGCGATGGTCGGGCGCGTCAGAGCGTGATATTTAGGCGCGGTTCTGCCTTCCGCCAAAAACTTTTTGATAATTTCGTTGATGACAATCCCGTTTTCGGCGTGCATACAAACCAAACCGCCGCGTTCTCCGGCGGCTGACATTGCGCGGTAAATCGTCGCGTCGTCCGACAAAAACACGCCCGGATAAGCCATAAATAATTTGAAAGACGTGATGCCTTCGTCCATCAACTTGAACATTTCCGGTTTGTTTTGATCTTCAAAATCGGTTGTAATCAGATGAAAACCGTAATCAATCACGGCTTTGCCCTGCGCCTTTTCGTGCCATTTGTCCGCGCCGAGCAACATTGATTCGCCTTTGTTCTGCACCGCGAAATCAATAATCGTCGTCGTCCCGCCAAACGCCGCCGCCCGCGTTCCGGTAAAAAAATCGTCCGAGCTTTGCGTCCCGCCAAACGGCAATTCCATATGCGTATGCGGATCAATCCCGCCCGGAATCACCAATTTATTTGAAGCGTCAATGACTTTATCGGCTTCCATCTCAAGCGTTTTTCCGATCACGGAAATCTGCTCGTCTTCGATTAAAATATCCGCGCGATAATCGTCAACCGCCGTCACGATTCGTCCGTTTTTGATTAGTGTTTTCATTGTTCTCCTGTTTAGAAAGGGATTATTGCGACAAGTAAATTTTTGTGTTTTATCAGGTTAATTCAGCCGGTCTTTCGATTATTGACGGCATTGCTTCAGGCGCGTTTTGTTCTTTTTTCTCCGCTTCATCAACATCTTTTTGCTGTTGTTCGGCGAGAACGGTTTCGGCGGCTTCGGCGATGCGGTCTTCGATTTTCTCGCTCGGCGCGTCTGCCGGATGCACATCGCCGGAATGATAAAAGTAAGAATCCTGATAAAGTTCGCGCAGGAATTTGAAAAATACTTTAGCAATGGCGATTGCCGGAATAGCTAAAATGATGCCGAGCAGACCGAATAATTTTCCGCCGACGAGCAAGCCTAAGAAAACCGCCATCGGATGCAGATTAAGGCGGTCGCCCATAATTCGCGGCGTTAGATAATAACCTTCGAGACTCTGCACGGCGGCAAAAATGCCCAAAATCGCGGCGATATGTCCCCAACTTCCGCCTTCGGCAAACGTAAATCCGCATGCGAGAACGATGCCGCTGAGCGTCCCGACATACGGCACGGCGTTCAGTAATCCGGCGATCAAAGCGATGCCTGCCCACGCCGGAACGCCGAGAAAATAAAAGCCGACCGCGTAGCAGACCGCCATTACCGAACCGATAAAAAGCTGTCCGCGCACATAAGATTCCAAAATTCGTCCCGATTCGTCAAACAGCAATCTGAACGGATCGCGGAATCTGGGCGGAATCAATCTCTCTAAAGCCTCGCGCCATCTTTGAAAATCTATCAGCAGATAAAAAACAAAAAACGGCACGAGAAACAAGTCAAAGCCGGTGCTGAGAATTTCCAAAATAAATGAACCGCCGCCGCCGGTTGCTTTGACGTTGCCCGATTCGTCAACGGTCGTCGCGGTCGAAAGATTTTCGTTGTAAAAAGCGACCGGATCGCTTAAAAATTTCTCGATCTTGTCGCCCGCTACTTTTTCGAGCGCGGGCGAATATCGTTTCAGAAAAAATCGTTGCCGCTGCGCGTTTTCCGGCGTAAACTTTTCGGCAATCGCGCCGCCCGCTTTCGTCGTCTCCGACCACAGATCGGGAATCACATACGCTATAAACGCCGTTATCACGAGTGCCACGAGCAGAATGGCGACGACTGCCGAAAACGTCCGCGACAGTCCGCGCCTTTCGCCAATCTGTACAATCGGATTAAGCAGAAAAGCGAGCGCGAACGAAGTCAAAACCGGAACGAGCGCAACACTGCCGACGACGTAGAGAAAATAAAGAATCAAAACCGAAAACACGACTGTCGGAACCCAACGAAACCACCAAAACGGTGAACTATCTTCGGGAGGCTTTAGTTTAAACCAGGGATTTTTCATATTTTTTTCCGAAACAAGAGAAAAATTTAAAATCGGAAAGTGTAGAACTTCCGGTTTTCATTCTATACTTTCCGATTGATCTTCACTTGAAGTTTTTCGGTGTAATTAAACTACTGCAAAACCTTTATCCAAAGCCGCAATTAATTCGTCAACATTATCCTTCGTCGAATTGAGCATCATTCCTGTCCTAATAACATTGCCGTAAAGTCCGCCTTTGCCGATCAGAACGCCTTGTCTTTTTGTTTCTTCAAATATTTTGAGAACGGCTTGCGGATGCGGTTGTTTTGTTTGGCGGTCAATAACCAATTCGACCGCCTGCATCAAACCCATTCCGCGCACGTCGCCGATGATGTCGTATTTCGACTGCAATTCTTCGAGTTTTTCGCGCAGATAATCGCCGACGACTTTTGCATTCGTTCGCAAATCGTCTTCTTCGATCATTTTGATAACGGCTAAACCTGCGGTCATCGAAACGGGATTTCCGCCGAATGTCGCAAATGTGATTCCGGGAAATTTGTCAGCGACTGCGGCGGTCGCAATCGTCCAGCCGATTGGCGCACCGTTGCCCATTCCTTTTGCCGAAGTCATAATGTCGGGCGCGACGTTCCATTGTTCGATGCCGAACCATTTTTCGCCCGTTCTGCCCCAACCTGTCTGCACTTCGTCGGCAATACACAATCCGCCGTAATTTCTGGCGATTCCGTAAGCGATCTCGAAATATTCCTTCGGCGGCACGATGAAACCGCCGACTCCGAGAATCGGTTCAGCCATAAACGCTGCGATCTCGCCGGTCGTCGTGGTTTGAATAATATTTTCTATATCGGTCGCACACGCCACGCCGCACGACGGATATTCCAATTTGAACGGACAGCGGTAACAATACGGTGCGGCGGCGTGAACCATTCCCGCAACCTGCGCTCCGATGGGTCGCCACGAAGCCTGACCGACTGCCGAGAGTGCCGTCGCGCTTCTGCCCGAATAACTGTGCCGCAAAACGACGATTTCCTGTCTGCCCGTCGCCAATTTCGCCGCCAAAATCGCCGTATCGTCGGCTTCCGTGCCGCTCGAAGTAAAGAAAGATTTCTTCAAATCTCCCGGCGCGATCTCCGCCAATTTCGCGGCAAAATCCGACTGCAACGGATTTACATAAAGCCCGGAAGTATGGGAGATTTTATTGATTTGTTCGATCACCGCCGCATTGATTTTCGGATTCGCGTGTCCGACGCTGACCGTCAAAACGCCGCCAAAACAGTCGAGATATTTATTCCCGTTCTCGTCCCAGACATATTCACCTTCGCCTTTGACGAGTGCGACGGGTTCTTCGTAATAAGTGGCGACCGCCGGAAAAAGAAATTCTTTATGCTTTTGCACGGCTTCGGAAACTGTTGATTTTTGTTCTATTGGATTCATATTTGTTAAATGATTTGAATTGATTTCATATTTAATTTTTGAAGAGAAAGTTTATTTTTGTCTCACGGCAAAACAGGATTTAATTTATACATAAATCCTCGTTTGAAAGCAATGAATTTTTGGCGCGAAGATATAATGGACAGGAGAATTATTTTAATTAATTTGAAGCAATTTTATTAAACAATTTAACTTTTCTTCGGTTTCAGATATTTTTTGTTTTTGAGTTTTTCCGGCAGAAAACTTTCCTTTGAGTAAAGTTCGTAACCTGCGCCGTAATTTAAATCTTTCATCAATTTTGTCGGCGCGTTTCTAAGATTTATCGGAACTGGAAGATTTCCGTGTTTTTTTGCGTCGTCGAGCGCGGATTTGTATGCGTCATACGCCGAACGGTCTTTCGCACAATTCGACAGATACGCCACGCCGTGCGCGAGATTTATTCCGGCTTCGGGAAGTCCGATAGTTTCGACCGCGCGAAAAACCGCGTTGGCGACGACGAGCGCGGTCGGTTGTGCCAAGCCGATGTCTTCGGACGCGAAGATTACCATTCGCCGCGCAATAAATTTCGGGTCTTCGCCCGCTTCGACCATTCGCGCCAGATAATACATTGCCGCATCCGGCTGACTGGCGCGCATTGATTTGATAAACGCGCTGATGACGGTGTAATGTTCTTCGCCTTTTTTGTCATAGCGCAAAAATTTCGACTGCAAAGTTTCTTTGAGTGTTTCGACCGTGATTTTTTCGTAGAGCTGCGCCGTATTCGAAAGCATCGTGATCGCCTGACGCGCGTCGCCGTTTGCCATTTCGATCATCCAGTTTTTCGCTTCCGCGTCGAGTTCAAATCCGGTGCGGTCAATTATTTCCGCCATATCTTCCGCCGAATGTTCCTGCAAAACAAAAACGCGCAGACGCGAAAGCAGCGCGGGAATAACTTCAAAACTCGGATTTTCCGTCGTCGCGCCGATCAGAACGAGTTCGCCGGATTCGACGAACGGCAGCAGAAAATCCTGCTGCGCTTTATTAAAACGGTGAATTTCGTCGAGAAATAAAACACGCGGACGATTTTCTTCGCGCAGTTTACCGACGATTTTTCTGATGTCGTCTTTTCCGGCGGAAACCGCCGAAAGTTCGTAAAAGTCCGCTTTGATCGCGTCGGCGTAAATCCGCGCGAGCGTCGTTTTTCCCGTTCCCGGCGTTCCCCACAAAACGAACGAAAAAATATGTCCCTGCTCGACGGCAAGACGCAAAGGTTTGTTTTTCCCGACGAGATGTTTCTGCCCGACGAATTCGTTCAAAGTCATCGGTCTGATTTTATCGGCTAACGGCTGCATAATTTTTAAGATTTTATTGCCCGCGAATCTGCACCAATCGGCACGAATCTTCAAGAAAAATTTTCAACAATTGTTAAAAGCAAAAACATTTCGCGTCTATTCGCATTTATTCGCGGGCAAAATCCTTCAAATATTTTCCGCGCATTTCCGCGTATTTCGCGGGCAAAGATGCTTTTTAAAATTATGACAAATCAATCGAAGTTTTGCTAATCGTTTCCCGGCAAATCAAGATGACACGAAAGCGGAAAATGATCGGAAGCGTTTTCGGCGGGCGGCGGTTTGATGATTTCGCAGTTTGATAATTTCCCAAAATATTTTTCAGGCAAAACATATAGTCGAGCCGAAACCTCCGGTCGCCGGACAAAAAATGTATAAGCCTTTTTATTTTTTATTAAGAGAAAAAGTTTGCAGATCGCGTTCAGAGTTCAACATTTAATTTGCTAACGCCCGCACGGCGCGGCGGAAAATGTTGTGATAGATTCTATGTTTTTTTTTGATTTTAGCTTTGATTATTTCGTGTCACTTTTTGTCGCGCAGAGAAAAACCGTCACGCTTTTGCAAACGGTTTTGGCAAACTGAAGTTTGAATTTTGAACTTGTGTTTAACGAAAAAGATTGATTTTGCCGTCGCCGCTGAGTTTTTCGACTTCCGGCAAAGTTGCCGCCGACGAATCGCCGAGCGTCGCCAGAGTCAGAGCGGAATTTGCCACGCCGTAATTCATTGAAGTTATAAAATCTTTTTGATCTAAAAGTCCGTAAATAAATCCCGCCGCAAATGCGTCGCCGCTCCCGACGCGGTCGAGAACCGAAATATTTTTCAGTTCCGACGCTTTGAAAATTTCGTCTCCGTCTGAACAAACCGCGCTTAAACTGTGCGAAGCGGCTGATTCGACGTGGCGCAGAGTCGTCGCGGCAATTTGCAGATTCGGGAATTTTTCAAACACATTTTTTGAAGCAGTTTTAAATTTTTCTTCCGAGTATTCGTTCAAATCAGAATTGAAATTTTCTACACCGAAAACGACATCGGCGTATTCCAAAAGTTCGTGATTCAGCGCGTTTGCCGCTTCGATGCCGCCGCGTTCCTGCCAGAGCGAGGCGCGATAATTTAAATCATAGGAAACGATTGCGCCCGATTCTTTTGCCGCTTTCATCGCTTCGAGCGCGACTTCGGGCGTAGTTTCGGAAAGTCCGGCGAAAATTCCGCCCGTGTGAAACCAGTGTGCGCCTTTTTCAACGAAGATTTGCTGCCAATCGAAATCGTTTTTTTCGAGTTGTGAAACTGCCGTATTTCCGCGATCAGAACAGCCGACCGGCGCGCGCAAACCGAAACCGCGTTCGATAAAATACATTCCGTTGCGCGTTTTGCGGCTGATGCCGTCGGTTTCGCGCCAGATGATTTCACTTGAGTCAACGCCGCCCTGCCAGATCAAATCTTCGACCAGTTCGCCGATCTGATTTTTGGCGAGCGCAGTTAAAATTGCCGTTTTCCGGCGAAAAACCTTGCTCAGATTTCGCGCTACATTATATTCGCCGCCGCCTTCGTAAACCTTAAACGAACGAGCATTATGAATGCGGTCGTTTTCCGGGTCGAAACGAATCATCACTTCGCCGAGCGCGACGAAATCCCATTGGCAATTTTTTTTGTCTCTTATTTTCAGCACTTAGACAGAGAATATCAATCCGAAATCAAAAAATACAAATCGAAAATTATTTTGTCAATTAATTTCCGCCAAAGTATTTTTAACTAAACCTCAAATTAATTTTTTAGCTCACCGATTCAAATTACTATTCCGTGCGTCAGATATTCTTCAACCGCGACTTCGAGCGCGCCGCCGATTGCCGCACCTGCCGGTTCGCCGCGTTCGATTGACCAACCTTCGGTTTTGCCGATAATGCTTCGTTCAATCGCTTCGATCAGCGGCTCTTTGATGAAATTCCAGCCGTAAACCAGACGACCGCTGATGATAACGCGCGGGATACCGACTCCCATTATCACATTTGCAATGCCGATGCCGAGATAATCACCGATTTTTTCGAGCGTTCGCTGGGCGCGAATCTCGCCGTTTTCCGCCTTGGAAACGATCTCGACAAAACGCGGCATCGTATCGCCGGGTCTGAGCGGTCGGTCGCCCGTGTAAAGCGATGCGGCGGAGGCGGCGGACGCATATTTTTCCCAACAGCCGCGATTTCCGCAGACACAATGTTTGCCGCCTGCGACAATCGTCATATGTCCGAATTCTCCGGCAACGCCGCGCCCGATTCCCGAACCGCGATAAACTTCGCTGCCGATAACCATTCCGACTCCGATTCCCGTTCCCGAACGGACGAGAATGAAATTAGTCATCAAACCGTCGCTCGAATCCTGAATTTTTAAACGCGCTTCATACATCGCCGCGGCGGTCGAATCATTTTCAACTACGACCTTGATCGAATCGTCAAAATTAAAGGCTTCGGCGACATCGATATTTTGCCAATTCAAATTAGGCGCATAGACGATTTTGCGCCGCAAAACATCGGTTAAACCCGGAACGCTGACACCGATTACGCGCAGAGACTGATCGCCCGATTGTTTGCCGATTAAATTTTCAATCTCGCGCCGCGTAACGCTTAAGGCTTCTTTCGAATCGGTCGGTGTGGCAAATTCCGCTTCTTCCAAAACATCGCCGTTTAGATTCGTCAAACCGACCTGCGTATGACGAACGCCGAGATTTACGCCGACAAAATAATCGCGGTCGGATAAAAAAGATAACACACGCGGTTTTCTTCCCTGACCTGTTCCCTGCAAAGTCTCTTCACGCAAAACGCCGCTCGCCAAAAGCGGTTTGACGTTTTCCGTCACGGTGCTTTTGTCAACGCCGAGCCGAGCCGCGATTTCCGTGCGCGAAATCGGCTGTGCCGCCCGAATCAGGCGCAAAAGTTGGTTGCTTTTTTTAGCAGGTGTCGGCGTTTCCGCGATTTCCCTTAACAGTTCCGATTGATAAACAGAATTTTCGTCCATATAAATTAGTAAAATCTTAAACTCGAAAAAAGATTTTACAACGAAACAGTCTGTTCTGCCCAAAACTGAAACTCACGATGTTTGTTTTCTTCGGCTCTTACCGAAATTTCGCCGCCGGCAACTTGCCGAATATGTTCAAAAAGACGTTCGCCGACCTGTTCGATACTTTCCGTGCCTTCGATAATATTGCCGGCGGAAATATCAATATCGTTTTTCATTTTCTCGAAAATTCGATTGTTTGAAGAAAGTTTGATAACCGGCGCAATCGCATTTCCGATGGTTGTTCCGTTGCCGGTCGTAAAAACGACGACGGTTGCTCCGGCAGCGACGAGTGCGGGCGTTGATTCCTGATCGTAACCCGGTCCCTGCATAATATTTAATCCGCGGTTTTTTGGTGTTTCGCCGTATTCAATCGTGCCTTCGACGCGCGTCGTTCCGGCTTTCGCCATCGCGCCCAGACTTTTAATCGTGATATTTAAAAGTCCGCCCGCAATATTTCCCGGCGACGGATTGTTATTTAGAACTCCGCCGAATTTCGAAGCGTATTCTTTATACCAATCAATCAGGCGATAGATTTTGCGTCCCGTTTCGGCATCTTTTGCCCGATTTGCCAGAATATGTTCCGCACCGCAAAATTCGGGAATTTCCGTAATCAGAACCGTTCCGCCCGAACGAACCAATTTATCAGCCGAGTTGCCGAGCGCGGGATTTGCCGAAATGCCGGAAAAACCGTCCGATGAACCGCATTTTACGCCCAAAACCAATTCGCTCAGCGGAACTTTCACACGCTCGTTTTCATTAACGAGCGGCAGCATTTTTTTGACTTCTTCCAAACCTTTTTCGATTGCCGCCTGCGTTCCGCCGATTTCCTGAATGCCGATTTTGGCGACGGGTTTGTTAAAATTCAGTTCGCGCTTGAGCAGATATTTTTCGACCTTTGCCAGATTTGTTTTCTCGCAGCCCAAATCCATCAAAATCACGCCGCCGACATTCGGATGATCGGCGTAATTTGATAACACACGCAACATTATGTCGAGATTCGAGCCGTCCTGACAGCCGCAGCCTTTGTTATGCGGAATGGCAACTACGCCGTCAATATTCGGAAATTTTTCGCGCTTGTAATGCAGAAATTCCGACATCATCGAAATCTGCAAAGCCTCGTGACTCGCGCACATCGAAGTCGGCACGATCAAAATAAAATTTCGCGTACCGACGCGACCGTCCGGTCGGCGAAAACCCATAAAAGTTTCGGTTTCTTCCGGCAGAAAATAATCCGGCGCGGGTGTGTGAAGGTTTTCCGGCAGATTTCTGACGACCGGAACCTCGTCGGTCATATTTGTGTGTGTGATCCAGTCGCCGGATTCAATGCCGAGCGATGTGCCAATCGGCTGACCGTATTGACGGACAAATTCGCCTTTGGCAATATTACGAGTCGCAAAACGATGTCCGGGCGGAACTTTTTCCCTTATCGTCACGGTCGTCCGATTCGGAAGAATCACGGACAAATTTTCTTTCGTTTCGGTTTTAACAACCGCCACATTATCTTCCGCGTTCACGATAATCGCGTAATCGTTGATCGGTTCCGATGATTGCGTATCAGTCTCTTGCATATCTATTTTACAGCGAAACTTTTTCTAAAATATAAAAAGCCTACTTCAAATTCATTTACCGTTTCAGTTATCTATTAATCCAATAAATCGGGCAAGATAAAAGATTTTACATTCGCGTGCAGACGAATCCACAAACCCGGATTTTCGTCACATTGTCTCGTAAGTTCGTCTTTATCGCCGGACAATTCGGTTTCGGTTAAACGCTTAAAACTCGGAATCTTTCCCTGTGCGGTCGAAGCGTCAACAATTGACTGGACGATTTTTTTCGCGCTCAGAATCGCTTTCGGACCTAAAGTTAAAATACTCGTCGCGTTGCGGCATTCATTTTCATCGGCTGATGAAATGTCGCTTCCGCCGACTTTGAATTTGTTGATGTGATGTTCGAGAATGCTCGACGAGATCGGAATAATTCCCGCAACGTCATCAAAATTCGCGCCCGAATCCGGCTTAATATAACACAGATGCGAAGCGGCTTCGGCTTCGGGACCGAAACCGAGAAAGAAAATATCTATGCCGCCGAGTTCGTCCAATTTCTCGAGATATTTTATCAATTCACCTTCGAGGTCGGCGGTTTCCGTTTTCATCGGCGTGAAACTTTTGATTTTTGCAAAAAAATTTTCGCCTAAAAGACGCTCGAAATCGCGCACGAAACTCAGACCGTTGTTCATCCGCATCGGTGCGAGAGCGTCCTGCGTAAAAACGTGCAGACGACCGAGCAGTTCGTCAATTTCCGCAGTCTGCGATTTTTTACTGATGATTTTATACATCGCCTGTGCGCCGCGACCGCCGAGCAAAACTATTACGATGTCGCCTTTTTTTTCGCCCGCATAAGAAACGAGTTCGCCGAACATCGCCTGTCCGACGGCTTGTTCCGATTGCAAAATTTCATAGTTCAACTTTTGCGGATTAACCGAATATTGTCGGCTGTCATCGGTGAGCCAAACATTTTGATTGACTATGCGGCGTGAATTAACTTTTGCGTCTGATTTCTGCACTTTTGATCTTATCTCCTGTAAGTGTTGAAAAAACATTTTAATTGGTTAGACCAATTAAAATCAACTTTGAAATGCTTTTTTATTATAACAGCGAGTAAATATATCATTAAATATACACTAATTATAGAAATTATGGAATTTATAATGAGATTTGGAAGACTTGACAAATATGTCTCTAGTGAGACAAACTATCAAAACTTTTCTTTAATGGTAATACCTTTTGTTTTTTAGCTATAATTATTTCTTATGGGCTTTTCAAAACTGAATTTGGAAAATAAAGTTGCCGTCGTGATCGGCGGCACATCGGGCATCGGACGAGCCATCGCGCACGGCTTGGCGGAAGCAGGCGCAGATGTCGTATGCAGTTCGCGCCGCACCGAACAGGTCGAAGAAACGGCAACAGAAATCGAGAAATTCGGACGCAGAACATTGCGGATCACATCGGATGTTTCAGACCGCGATTCTTTGGAAAATCTTTTAGCAGAATGTGTCGAAAAATTCGGCAGAGTTGATATTTTGGTCAATTCCGCCGGACGGACGAAACGCGCTCCGACGCTCGATTTTGCAGAAGAAGACTGGACGGCTATACTGGAAACCAATTTGACGGGAACATTGCGTGCGTGTCAGATTTTCGGACGACAGATGATCGCGCAAAATTACGGCAGAATAATTAATATCGCTTCGCTTTCGACCTTCGTTTCGCTGTTTGAAGTCGCCGCTTATTCGGCATCGAAAGCGGCGGTCGCAAGTTTAACGAAATCGCTCGCCATCGAATGGGCGAAAGACGGCGTTTGCGTCAATGCCATCGCGCCGGGAGTTTTCAAAACCGATCTCAACCGCGAACTTTTGGAATCGAGCGACCGCGGAAAAGAATTTCAGATGCGAACGCCGATGGGACGTTTCGGACAGGTCGAAGAACTCGCCGGCGCGGCAGTTTTTCTCGCCTCGGAAGCGGCGAGTTTCGTCACCGGCGAAGTTCTCGTCGTTGACGGCGGTTTTCTGGCAAGCGGCGTTAATCAGTAAGAGTTTGTCTGCAAATTAAACTCTAAAATGATAAAGATTTCCTTCAGTTATTTCTAACTATTTTTGTGTGTTTCGCGGACAAATAAATTTTTTGTGACGAACGAAATAGAAATTAAAACCGAACGATTGGTTAAAATGCTGAACGCCGAAAAACTCGGCGGCGTTTTACTTAATTCTCAGGCAAATTTTGCGTGGCTTTCGGGCGGGAAATCGAACGCGATAAATCTCAGCGCGGAAAGCGGCGCGTGTTATCTCTTTGTCCGGCGCGACGGCAAAAAATTCGTCCTTGCAAATAATATCGAAACGCCTCGATTTTTGGCGGAAGAAATTTCGAGCGCGGATTTTGAACCTGTCGAATTTCCCTGGCAGGAAGAAAAATATAATCCCGATTTGATTTTTGAAAAAGCGAAATCACTTTTGGAAACAGATCAGTCAATCGCATCGGATTTATTTTTCCACAAGCAAATCGAATCTGTGGAAAACTTGATTTCGCGCTGTCTTTTTGAATTAACTCCCGAAGAAATCACACGGTTTAGACAACTAGGAAAAGATGCGGGAAACGCGCTCGGAAATGCCCTTAAAACTTTTAATCCCGGCGAAACCGAATTTGAAATCGCCCGAAAAACGCAAAACGAACTGGCGAAATTTAATATTGATTCAATTGTGACTTTGGTTGCCGCCGATGAAAGAATTAAAAATTTCCGTCATCCGATTCCGACAAAAAATATCTGGAAAAAAGTTCTCTTAATCGTCGCCTGCGCCAAACGCGAAGGCTTGATCGCAAGTCTCTCGCGCATCGTCTGTATCGGCGCGATTCCCGAAGATTTACAGCACAGAACCGACGCTTGCGCCTATGTTTTCGCTAAAATTTTATCGGAAACAAAAAGCGGAAAAAGCGGCGCGAAACTTTACGAAATTGCGGCTGACGCTTATGCTGAAAAAGGTTTTGCCGACGAAATAAACAAACATCATCAGGGCGGCGCAGCAGGTTACAAAACGCGCGATTGGATAATTCATCCGAAATCGGCGGAAACCGTTTTCCCGAATCAGGCATTTGCCTTTAATCCTTCGATCACGGGAACAAAATCCGAAGAAACCGCACTTTTGATAAATAATGAGATCGAAATCATTACGGCAACACCGGATTTCCCGCAGATTTCTGTCGAATTTAACGGGAAAGAGTATTTTTCGCCGGATATTTTAAGTTTATAAAAAAGCGTAAATCTCCTCAAAGATTATTCGGCAATTTTATCAAGTCGAATTTTTGCAAATAAAATTTAATGTGAGGTAAACGATGAACGAAACATCCAGAGAAGCTGAAAAAGTGCAGTCGGAAGCGGGAATTTCCGCTCCGATTGGAGTCGGGACGAGCGCATTCGATACTGCTGTCACGGCATTAACGGACGAAGGAATTTCCGGGAAAATCGGAAAATATCGTTGGGTAATCTGCGCTCTTTTATTTTTTGCAACTACCATTAATTACATTGACCGCCAAGTTCTAGGAATTTTGGCGACCGACGACGCTTTTAAAGCGCAGATCGGTTGGAACGAAGCCGAATACGGTTTCGTCAACACGGCTTTTCAGGCGGCGTATGCGATTGGCTTGCTCGTCGTCGGCGGTTTGATGGACAGATTCGGAACGCGCAAAGGTTTTTCATTTGCAATGGTTTTCTGGTCGGTCGCTTCGATGGGACACAGTTTGGCGCGTTCGGCGTTCGGTTTCGGCGCGGCGCGTTTCGCTCTCGGTTTGGGCGAAGCCGGAAATTTTCCCGCTTCGATTAAAACCGTCGCCGAATGGTTTCCGAAAAAAGAACGCGCTTTTGCGACGGGAATTTTTAATTCGGGTTCAAACGTCGGCGCGATTCTCGCGCCTTTGACGGTTCCGTTCATCGCCGTTAATTACGGTTGGGAATGGGCTTTTATCGCCACAGGTTTACTCGGTTTCATCTGGCTTGGCTTCTGGCTTGCGGTTTATCGTAAACCGGAAGAACATCCGAAACTGTCGAAAGCCGAACTCGCTTATATTCAATCAGACAACGAACCGCTGCTGCCGAAAATCGCTTGGGCGCGGCTTCTTCCGCATAAACAAACGTGGGCTTTCGCCATCGGAAAATTCCTGACCGATCCGATTTGGTGGGTTTATCTTTTCTGGCTGCCGAAATTTTTGAATACGAAATTCGGTTTGAATATTTTGCAGTTGGGTCTGCCTTTGATCGTCATTTACGTCATCGCCGATTTCGGTTCAATCGGCGGCGGTTGGCTTTCTTCAACTCTGATTAAACGCGGCTGGTCGGTCAACGCCGGACGCAAAACGGCAATGCTGATCTGCGCGCTACTCGTCGTTCCGGTTTTTTACGCGGCGGTCACGGATAATCTCTGGGTTTCGGTCATCATCATCGGCATCGCGGCGGCGGCGCATCAAGGTTGGTCGGCAAATATTTTCACTTTTGCGTCGGATATGTTTCCGAAACAAGCGGTCGGTTCGGTCGTCGGCATCGGCGGAATGGCTGGCTCAATCGGCGGAATGATTATCGCTTCGACGGTCGGTTTGATTCTCGAATACACGCATTCTTATTATTCGGTTTTCATCATTGCAGGTTCTGCTTATTTGACCGCGCTTTTAATAATGCACCTGCTCGTGCCGAAACTCGAACCAGTCGATCTCGGCGAAGTTTGATGATGTTTTCAGTCCACATATAAACGGATTTTTTGTTTTCCTTTGCGTTCTCTGCGTTTTCTCTCTGCGTCTTTTGCGATTAAGATTTTTCTAACGCAAAAGACGCGGAGTTTTATGCAAAGAACGCAAATTTTTCTTTCAACTAACCAAATCGGCATTCAGCTAACATATATTTTCAGATAAAATAACGAAATGGAAAAAGCTAAAGTATTAGAAACTATCAAACGCGAAAAACTCGTTCCGGTGATTCGCACGAACTCAACGGACGAGGCGCGAAAAGCCGTTGAAATTTTATCGAAATGCGGCATCAAGGTTTTTGAAATTACGATGACCGTGCCGAATGCCGTCGAATTGATTGCCGAATTAAACGAATCGAACGCTGAAATTTTGATCGGCGCGGGAACGGTTTTGGATAAATTGAACGCTGAAAAATGTATCGAAGCGGGTGCGAAATTCATCGTCAGTCCGGCTTTCGACGCGGAAACCGTCAAATTCTGCCGCGAAAAAAATGTGACGATAATGCCGGGAACGATCACGCTGACCGAAGTTTTAGCGGCGCACAACGCGGGCGCGGATTGCGTCAAAATTTTCCCGTGCGACGTAATGGGCGGCGCAAAATATCTGAAAACTTTGAAAACTCTGTTCCCGCACATTGAAATGATGCCGACCGGCGGCGTTTCGCTCGACACCATCGCCGATTTTTTCAACGCCGGAGCAATCGCCGTCGGTGTCGGCACGGATTTGGTTGATTTTAAAGCGATGCGAGAAGGAAAGTTGGAAATTGTTGCTGAAAAAGCGCGGAAATATTTGGAGATTGTGAATAGTTTATGAGATTTTCAATGAACAAATATCAGCATATTTGGGACGAGATTATAAAATTGTTGGTTGAAGCACGAGGATTTTTACATGTTAATAATAGTTTGGCTGAAGAAATTAACGATAGTGAATTCGTCGAGTATTTAGAACACAATGAATTGGAATTGGCACTCAATGAGTTGGAAAAATTTTCTGATTCATTTGAAGTTCCCAAACAGTTTTGGCAATGTCTCATCAAAGCGGCAAACCTTATGGAGTTAAAAAACGCTCAAAAAGGTATGTGAAACTTAGTGGTTACTATTAACAAAACCAACATAATTTTGAACTCAACGAAAATAAATAAAAAAATTCTATCTTTTTTTCACTATTTATCTTTCCCTTTTTATTACTTAATATTTCTGCTCAAACTCAAAACATTTCAAAAGTTTGGGTTGCGGACAACGGAGACGGGACGTATCGAAATCCGGTATTGCACGCCGATTATTCCGATCCTGATGCGATTCGTGTCGGAGATGATTTTTGTATGACGGCTTCGATTTTTAACGCCCTGCTGATTTTTCATTCGTAAGATGTGAAATCGGTTGATGTTAATTGGTTTGGTTTTGAATAATAAAAGATTTTATTGCTTTGATATTGTCAGTATTTTTACAAACAGCATTTTTCAAACGCTTCCATTTCGACTTTGCCGCCGACGACCAGCGGAGTTCGTTGATGAAGTTCGGTCGGGACGACATCTAAAATCGGTTGTTCGCCGTTTGAAGCCGAGCCGCCGGCTTGTTCGGCTAGAAAAGCAATCGGGTTTGCTTCATATAGAAGCCGCAATCTGCCTTTCGGATAATTTTGAGTTTCGGGATAAATAAAAATTCCGCCGCGCAGAAGCGTTCGGTGAAAATCGGCGACCATCGTGCCGATAAAACGCGACGAATAAAATTTTCCCAAATTTCCCGACTTGATATGTTCAGCAAATTCGACGTATTTTTTGGGAAATAAATCAATATACGCCTCATTAAAAGAATAATAATCGCCTTGTGCGGGCATTCTAATATTTTCGTGCGTCAGAATAAATGTGCCGATTGACGGATCGAGCGTAAAACCGTGAACGCCGCCGCCGACGCTGTAAACGAGAATCGTCGAGGAACCGTAAACGACATATCCGGCGGCGATCTGTTTTCTTCCCGGCTGCAAAATCCAGTTTAACGGATCGCTGACATCGCCGGTTTCCGGTCGCGGAAAAATCGAAAACGTCGTGCCGATTGTTACCGCGACATCAATGTTCGAAGAACCGTCGAGCGGATCGAAAACGATGGCGTATTGTGCTTCGGGCGAAGTGCTGACGATGATCGGATGTTCGTTTTCTTCCGACGCGAGAACGCCGACGCTGGCGCGGCTCGAAAAACAATTTATCAAGGTTTTGTCCGCGAAAACGTCGAGTTTCTGCTGAGTTTCACCCTGTATATTCGTTTCGTTTGCCGAACCTAAAATGTCGCTCAAACCGGCGCGGCGAACCTGCGCCGTAATCAATTTACTTGCCAAGATCATCGCCGATAAAAGCCATTGCAGTTCGACCGATGAGCCGGAAAACATCGTGCTTTCCTGAACGATATGCTGTTGAAATGTTGTCGCCATTTTTTAATTTTATTCTATTTTTTTCTCTGTGAAATCTTCGTGTTCTCTGTGTTGAAAAAATTTTTTCAACACAGAGAACACGAAGATTTCACAGAGTTTTATTTTTGTTCCGTTGGAGCGTTTTTGTAAACGTCTTCGCGTTTATGAAAACCGTCTTTGATAACTTCATCCACATTAGTTTTGTCAATTGAAATCGGTTCGATCAGAATTGACGGCACATCAATTTTGCCATTGTTGACCGTTCGATCTGTCGGAATTTTTTCTTTTTTCGCCAGCGCAACAGCGACTTCGGCGGCTTTTACACCGAGTTTAGAAACGGGTTTGTAAACGGTCATTGTCTGCGTTCCGGCGATAACTCTCTGCAAGGCGGCGATTTCGGCATCTTGTCCGGAAATTAAAACTTTGCCGCTCAATTTCTGTGCATTCAAAGCCTGAATCGCGCCGCCCGCCGTGCCGTCATTTGACGTGACGATTGCCGTGACGTTGTTATTATTCATCGTCAGCGCGTTTTCCGCGTGTTTGAGAGCTTCGTCCGCCAGCCATTCACGCGCCCATTGATCGGCGACGATTTTGATGTCTCCTCTGTCAACAAACGGCTGCAAAATTTTCATCTGACCTTCGCGCAGAAGTTTCGCATTATTGTCGGTCGGTGCGCCGCCGATTAAGACGTAATTTCCCTTCGGAGCTTTTTCGACCAGATATTTTGCCTGCAATTCGCCGACTTTTTCGTTGTCAAATGAAATATATAAATCAGGTTCGCTGTTTTTTACGAGACGATCATAAGAAATTATCGGAATGTTTTGACGTTTTGCCATATCAACGATCTGTCCGGCGACTTCGGCATTGTGCGGAACTAAAACGAGAACGTCAACGCCTTGCGTCAAAAGGCTTTCGGCTTGTTTAAGCTGAACTTCGTCTTTGCCGTCGGCGGTTTGAAGCAGAACTTCCGCGCCTAAATCTTCCGCGTGTTTGATAAAAATATCGCGGTCTTTCTGCCACCGTTCCTGCTGTAAGGAATCCATCAGAAAACCGATTCTGATTTTGCCGGATTTGTTCCGTGTAGAGTTTCCGCCGGAATTTTGCTCAGGTGCTTGAACACAAGATACTGCGAAAAACACCGACAGAATAATTGAGATAAACAAAAATCTACTCGTATATTTTTTTCGATTCATAACTTTAAATCAATTTGAAGAATAATTTTTTGTAAATTTTTATCAAAACTTATTTTTCAAATCTAAACCAATCAATATCAGCCGTTCCCGCGTCGTTAAATTTCGCCGGGCGCGTAAAAAACAGACCGACTTTCGCGCCGATCCATTTGCCTTCACGCGCTTTGAATGTTTCGCCGATTTTCTGAAAATCTCTGCCGTCCGCGCTGAAATAAAAATCGCACATCGCATTTTGTTTAACTTTTACGCGCAGATAAAATTCTTCGTTTTTTAATTCGAGCGGTGCGGTTTCTGTTTCCGAATTTCCTTTGTCGGCATCTTTCGCGGTTGATCGGGAAATAAAAAGTTTGCCGTTTTTATTCGTTACGCCGATGTAAGAATAATCGAGTCCCATTATCAGAAATCCGAATTTTTCGCCTTCAAAACGCATACTGAGATTTACCTTTGCCGTTGCGGTAAATTCTTCCGCCGGAAATTTTTGTAACAATAAATTCGGCACATCCCAAAGATTTTTAAATCCGTCGGAAATTTGCACGGAATTCATTCTTAAAACTCCTTTCGACGGAAACATAAACGCCCATTCCGCATTCGGATTCGCGTGCCATTGCCATTGCAAACCGAGTTTGAAATCATTAAATTCATCCGAATCCGGCGGCGTTTCAAACGGGAAAATTGCGCCGACATTCGGCTTTTTGTATTTTAAAACAGGCTCGCCCGTGCCGTCGCCGTCCGCATCGTTTCCGATGACGGGAAAATCATCTTTCCACGTCATCGGCTGAAGATGCACGACGCGTCCGTATGCGCCTTTGTCCTGAAAATGCAGAAACCAGTCTTCGCCCGTCTGCGTCGAAACCCACGCGCCCTGATGCGGTCCGTTGATGTTTGTTTTGCCTTGCGCGAGAACGATTTTTTCTTTGTAAGGTCCGTAAATATTTTTCGAGCGCAGAACAAGTTGCCAACCTGTCGAAACGCCGCCGGCAGGTGCAAAAATGTAATAAAAACCGTTGCGCTTATAAAACTTCGGACCTTCGACGGTCGAATGAGCGTCGTGTCCGTCAAAAACGAGAACACCGTCATCAAGCAGTTTCGTCCCGTCCGCACTCATTTTTGAAATTATCAAAATCGTTTTGATTCCGGCGCGGCTTCCGGCAAAAGCCGACACGAGATAAGCATTTCCGTCATCATCCCACAAAGGACACGGATCAATCCAGCCTTTGCCGGATTTTACCAAAACCGGCTCTGACCAATTTCCCGCCGGATCGGTCGTTTTCGTCATATAAATCCCGAAATCGGGATCGGGATAAAAAATATAATACTCGCCGTCGTGATAACGAATCGAAGCCGCCCAAACGCCGCCGCCGTGATTCGGTTTTTCAAAAGTGCTTTCGGGTCTCTGTTTGGCGAAAACGTAATTTATCAAACTCCAATTAACCAAATCTTTAGAATGCAAAATCGGAAGTCCGGGCGCGGCGTTAAAACTCGAAGCCGTCAGATAAAAATCATCCCCGACACGAATCGCATCAGGATCGGAATAATCGGCGTGCAATACCGGATTTCGATACGTCCCGTCTCCGTTGTCTGCCACCCAAACTTTTGATACGTTGGTTTTATCGCCTTGATTTTGCGCCTGTAAATCGTTCGTTATACACAAAAATAAAGCGATAATAAAAATTATCAGCGCATATTTCATAGATGTTTTTGCCGCGAAGATTTTAAGAAAATTTAAACGTCAACTTTTTTTTCAGATAGACCAGAAGTTTACAGAAAGATTAAACAGGCAACCTTAAAAATCAAGCATATACATTATCTGCGGATAAGATATTTTCGCATTCTTTCGCGGTCAAATTTGTTAATTACGATTTTGCTTTTTATTTCTCGCGGCGGTTTCGGCTTCTTCCAATCTTTGCGCTTTTTGAGTTTCGAGTAAGTGATGGCGCATTGATTGACGCGCTTCTTCGGCGCTTCGGGCGCGAATTGCGCGGTAAATTTCGCGGTGCTGTTCGGCGGAATCTTTCAGATCGAGTGCGCGATGAACGGTTTTACTGCGCGTTTCAAAAAGAATTTTGGCGACCATATTCATCAGCGAAGTCAAAATTCGATTTCCCGAAGCGGCGGCGACGATCTGGTGAAAACGCATATCGTGAACGAGATATTGTTCCGGTTCATCAATCGAAGCATACATTCCGCCAACTTCTTCCGCCATCTGCGTCATCTGTTCGCTGCTGACGCGCTCGGCGGCGAGAGCGGCGACGCTCATCTCCAGCGAAAGACGCGCTTCAAACATTTCGTCCGACGTAAAACCGTGCAGAGCCGCCATCATCCGCAAAGGATTTCCGTCTAGTGTCGGTGAATCTCCGGCTACGGTAACAAATGTTCCCGCGCCCTGCCGCGACTGCAAAATGCCGACCGTCGTCAGCGAACGGATTCCGGCGCGAAGTGTCGGGCGCGATACGCCTAAAAGTTTCGCCAGATCGCGTTCCGGCGGCAATTTATCACCCGCCGAAATCTCGCCGCGCTGAATCATTTCACGGAGACGCGTCACGACTTCTTCGGCGGTCGTGCCGTTTTTTTCCGATTCAATCGTTTTGAAAATGTCTGTTTTGTTGTTCGACACGATTTGCTCTCTGCTTTTACGATTTACTCTTTCAAACAGCATTTATATTATCTTACACTCCCGTTTTTGTCGAAAAAACAAACGCTTTAGACTTTTTTCAATCAGTTAAGTTCAAAAGAACCTTACTTTGCCGGTTTTAACGGCTCGGCAAAAATCTTGATTAAAATCAGCGAAAATGTCCTGCCTTTTGAATTAACGCGCTGATGCGGTGTGCCGCGCGGAACCATTATCAGATCGCCTTTTTTAATCGTAAAAGTTTTTCCGCCGATGATTTTTTCGCTTTTCCATTCGCCGGGTGTCGCTTCGCGCGGATTTTCCAGACTGCCGCCGAGCGTTAATTCCGCCGAGCCTTCGAGAACATAAAAAACATCATCCGAAGCGTCGTGAACTTCCGCCGTCGCCGAATCTTTTTTCTCGTCGTGCTGAATCGCCACGCGCGTCTGCATTCCCGCGCCGCCGACCAGATCAATTACTTTATTTTCTTTTCCGAGAGCTTTTTCGATGTCGGAAACCTGCTGTTTTGTTTTGACAACATAATCACGAATCGGTTTGGAAGGCTCGCGCGTCTGAGCGAACGAAATAATCGTCAATGCAAAAGTTAAAATTATCGTTCCGAAAATATATTTTTTCATAGTTTTAATTTTTTAACCGCAGATGAACGCAGATGGTTTGTTGAGCAAATTTTCAGAAAAATCAGCATCCATCCGCGTTTATCTGCGGTTAAATTAGTTTTATTTCTTCGCCTGTTTCAAAAGCCAGACGCTCAAATCCTGTGCGCCCTGAAAATTTTGAAAATCGGCAGGAAGTTTTCTGCCGTCAACATATTCGTTATAAATCCACGGATCGCCGAGCGCGTAAACCATTCCTTTGCCGTATTTGGAAACCGCCATAATTTTATCGCCGTTCCAGTCCAAAACGGATTTCGTATTGCCGGAAAGTTTGAGCGACGAGATTTCTTTCAAGTACAGTTTACTTGCGGTTTTGAAAATTTCATTGCCCGCCGGAACGATAACTTTTCCTTGCTCGAATTGGTCGTTTTTGACGAGATTTTTATTGTCTTTGTTAAATTCGATGCCGAATTCACGCGCTAAATTATTGAAATGATCGAACTCGGCGTTGCCGAAATCATTGCTCAAAAGCGCGAGAACGCCGCCGTTTTTGACGTATTCTTTGATCGCGGCGATGCGTTCGGCTTCGACGTAATTCGGTTTGTCGTTTTCTTTTTCCGTGTCCGGGTCAACGATGATGTAAACGCTGGCGTTTTTTAAGTTTGCGGCAGTCGGTGCGGCGCGTAAAGTGTCGAGATTCGCGCCGTAAGATTCAAAGATTTTGCCCCACAAAGAATAGCCGCCGTTCGCCATTTCGTCCCATTTATAATGCCACGCGATCATTTGACCGTTCGCATCTTTTTTCGTTTCGTGATTGAAAAAATCATCGAGCAAAATAGTTTTTCCTCTGCCGATTTGCGGGCGCATTGCGAGTTCAATTTCGGTCGCGGCAAGAATATACGCGCCGATTCCTTTCGGGTCGTTCTGAACGACTTTTTCATTCACATAATAATTATAATCAGCCGCCCGATACGGATTTCCGCCAAGTCCCGCACCGCCGATAGTTTTTTCGAGCGTGATTTTGCCGCCGTTCGCGGTCGAAATAAATTCCTTCTGAATTCCCGCCCAACCTTTATCGGCAGTTTTTCTAAATTTTTCGGGCAAATATCCCATTCGTACGCCTTTCGCCAGCGCGTAAACGAACATTGCTGAAGCCGACGCTTCGAGATAGTTTCCCTTTTCGTTCGGTTTATCGAGAATCAGCCACCAAGTGCCGGATTTTTTGTCCTGCACTTTTTCGAGCGCGGTCATTTCGCGGTTTAAAATGTTGACGAGTTCGGCGCGTTTCGGATGATCTTTCGGGAAATAATCAAGCACATCAACGAGTGCCATCGCATACCAACCCATCGCGCGTCCCCAAAATTGCGAAGCTCTTCCGGTCGTTTTGTCCGCCCAAGCCATTTTTTTCGATTCGTCCCACGCGTGATAAAGCAGTCCGGTTTTCGCATCGCGGACGTTTTTTTCCATCCAGATAAATTGTTTGGCAATGTCGTCGAAATCCTGCTGTTCGTTAAACGTCGCGGCATATTCGGCGTAAAACGGTTCGCCCATATAAAGTCCGTCGAGCCACATTTGATACGGGTAAATTTTCTTGTGCCAGAATCCGCCTTCGTTCGTGCGCGGATGATCTTTTAACTGTGAACGAATTAAGTCCGCCGCTTTTTTATACTTTAAATCGCCCGTTACGCGATAAACCAAAAGCACTGCATCGCCTGTTTTTACTTGGTCAATATTGTAATCTTCAACTTTGTAAGTTTTGATCGAACCGTCAGATTGGACAAAAGTATCAACGCCTTTTTTGATAAAATCGAAATACTTTTTATCGCCGGTCGCAAACCAGAGATTTTTCATTCCTTCGAGTTCCGTCCCGAAATCGTAAACCCATTTCGGCGGAATTCCCGCGCCGTTCGGCGAATCGGCATAAACGCGATTCATCGCCGTGTCCGCCATTTGTTCGGACAACATCGGTGTTTGGGCGAACACGGAAAACGCAGTTGAGATGAATAAGACGAATATAAAAAATAAACTTTTCATAAGAATTTTTAGCCACAGATTTACACGGATGAAAACAGGATAAAGTCATTTTAATTTATTTCTTAAAATCTGTGTGCATCTGTGTTTATCTGTGGTTTCATTTTTGTTTTATCAAATATTTCCGCAAACCGATTTTCTGCGTTTTAATCGCTTCGACCGCAAGTTTTGCCATAATTTCTGCGCCCTGCGGATTAAAATGCGTGTTGTCTTCAACGCCTTTCGGGTAATTCGGATTCTCGCCTGCCTTTAACTGCAAAAACAGCGAACGTGACTTTTCCGCACCCAAATCTATCAAAACCTTTTCGCTCGCGCGGTGCATATCAATCAGCGAAACTTTCAATTCGGCGGCGACTTTACGCACCGCATCGGGATATTCGCCGTGCGTGTCAACAAAATTTCCGTCCGCGTCAAACTTCCGGCGCATCACCGGCGTGAGCAAAACGGGAAACGCTTTTTTCGCGCGAACTTCTTTGACAAAAAGAATTAAGTTATCACGATATTCACCATTCGCCGACGCGCCGACTCCGGGTTTGTCGAGTTTTTCGTCGTTGTGTCCGAATTCGATAAAAACATAATCGCCTTTTTTCAAGTTATCAGCAATTTCCTTCCAGCGACCTTCGCTGATAAAACTTTTCGTGCTTCTGCCGTTTAATGCGCGATTGTCAATTTTAACTTTTTTTACGTCGAAATACTGCTGTAATTTTTCGCCCCAACCCGTTTCGGGACGTTTGTTGTCAGCTTTTTCAGCCATCGTCGAATCACCTGCCAGATAAATTGCGATCGGTGATTTTCGGGCAGAAATGTTGATGGTCATCATTAAAAACAGAGTTGTAAAAATGCAGAATTTCATTTTTTTATTGCCCGCGAATAAACGCGAAAATACGCGAAAAAAATCTAAGAAATTTTAGCCGCAGATTAACGCGGATGAACACGGATAAGAAAAGATTTTTGCAATCATATTTTCCATATTATCAAAAAAACATCTGTGTTTATCTGTGTCAATCTGTGGTTACATTTCTTTTCATTCCCAAATATCAACTCTTTTTCGTCGGCACGACTTTCGCGGCGACTTCGCTGATGTCTTTGACCAATTTCCCGTTGATGCGGACATTTTCCAGTTTTGCATTTTTCAGATTATCCGCGATTATTCCGTTCTTGACGTTTTCAAAAGTCGAATTTTTGATCTTGATATTTTCAATCGGTGCATTTTCAAAACCCTGCGCGTCCATCACGAATTCGCTTTTGCCGCTTTTGATATTTTCCGCCGTAAAATTTCGCATCACAGGTTTGAATTTTCCTTTCGCGCCTTCTTCGTAATTGAAATCAATCGTGATGATCGCGTGCGCGACCTGTCCGATTGTTATATTTCTAAAGTAAAAATTCTCCAAAAGACCGCCGCGCGAAGCGTTGTTTTTGACGCGCAGAGCGTGATCGAGATTCGGCGAATCCATAATGCAGTTTTCGCCGAAAACATTGCGAACGCCGCCGGAAATTTCGCTGCCGACGGTGATTCCGCCGTGTCCGTCTTTCATTTCACAGCCGCGCACGATGACGTTTTCGGTCGGCACGTTTATTCTGCGCCCGTCGTTGTTTCTGCCGGATTTTATCGCAATGCAGTCGTCACCCGTGTCGAAATAGCAGTCTTCGATCAAAACGTCTTTGCAGGATTCGGGATCGCAGCCGTCGTTGTTCGGTCCGTGCGAATTAATGTGAACTTTTCTGACCGTCACGTTTTCACACAAAACCGGATGAATTTCCCACATCGGCGAATCAACAATCGTCACGCCTTCGATCAAGACATTTTTGCATTTGTAAGGCTGAATAAACTGCGGACGCAGATAATCTTTTTCGCCGCCGAAAATGCGCTGTTCGAGCGGAACATTTTCGTCCATCATTTTATAAAGCCGCGCCCGCGCTTCTTTTTGACTCAAAACATCGGGATTTCCGCCGTAGCGCGGATTTCCGTGCCATTTCCAGAAAAAAGATTTGCCTTGTCCGTCAAGCGTTCCGTCGCCTGTAACCGCGATGTTTTCCTGTTCGTAAGCGTAAATGAACGGCGAGAGGTGCATCAATTCCATTCCTTCCCAACGCGTGTGAACAATCGGCAGATAATCCTGCGGATTCATCGAAAATTTCAGCGTCGCACCTTTTGAAATGTAAAGATTTACATTCGATTTCAAATGAACCGCGCCCGTCAAAAATGTTCCGGCGGGAACGACAACTCTGCCGCCGCCTTTTTTCGAACATTCGTCAATCGCCTTTCTAATCGCATCGGTCGCCAGAGTTTTACCGTCCGATTTCGCACCGAATTTGGTGATTTTGTAATCTTTATTCTTAAATTTCGGCGGCACGATTCGCGCCAAAATTTGCTTATATTCGGTTTCCCAAGCATTTGACGGATTCGTTTGACCGAAATTTATTCGCGGCAAAACCAGACTCGTTGCCGCGCCCGCCAGTAAAAGTTGTAGAAATTCTCGCCGATTGTTCATAAATTTTATCTCGTCGCCGTAAAGTTTAGATCGCCTACGTTTTCACTGATGCTGATAACTTTTGAAGCGTTGGAAAATGAATAGGTTTTGCTTTTAACCGTTACAATATAAGTTTCGCCGGCAGAAACATCTTCAAAACGATAATATCCGAACGGGTTAGTGCGTGCGGTCCTAACTTCGCCCGTCGCAGAATTAATCAATGTTAGTGCGGCGTTAAAAACTCCGCGACCGTTTGCCGTCAATACTCTTCCGTTTAACGAAACGTCCGCCGCCGTCGGAGAAAATACGTTACTATTCAAATAATTTTCGAGATTGGTGTAACCGTTAGCCGAGATTTGACCTGCATCTTTCGGATCATTCGGATTCAAACCATTGGCGTTTTCCCAAGAATCCGGCAAACCGTCCTGATCGGTGTCAAGCGGTGCAGGCATTGAATTTAAGAACGGATAACCTCCTACATCATTTTGAGAATTTATAAAAAATCCGGTTTCATTTCGGACTTCATTGAAAATTCGCACGTCAACAGCATCGCGGAAATGCGAACTTCCGCCTAATTGCAAGACCATCTTATAAGCCGTCTCGGTCGCGCTGACATCGAAATCGGGCAATAAACCGGGCGCACCGACTTCACCGCTCGATTTCAAATTCTCTCTGAAATTGAGCGGCGCATTTTGCTGCGTGTAGCTATTAACAAACATCGCCCAACCGGTATCCGTTCCATCGTGAATGCCGTTGACATTGCTGTCAATAATATTTCCTGTCTGATAAATATAAGTATTGATGCTTCCGCCGTTAAAAGCGCGGGCGCGTTTGGCAGACGGCGTGTTGGGTCCGGCGACTAAATAATTGCCGACATAATTGACCTTCGTGATGCCTTCGCTCGCTGCGCCGCTGTAGCTCGCATCAGTTCCCCAATTATAAATTACGTTATTGACGAAATCGAGCGTAATGTTGTCGCCGACGCGCGGATTGCGGTTGAAATGATGTGCGAAAAGATTGTGATGATACGAGATTCGTCCGTTGCCGTAACGAATCAACGCGCCGTAACCGTGCCGCTCGAAAGCCGTTCCCGCGTCGTTGTAATGGCACGAATTATTCAAACTTTCGGTGATAAACGACCACTGGACGCTAACTCTGTCCGATTCGGTAACGGATAATGTCTCGTCAATACTCCACGAAGATGAAACGTGGTCAACGATGACATCTTTCGATTTATCAACCCAAAAAGAATCTCCCTGCATCGCGGGACAATTGATGTCGCCGCCGCGAAAACGCATAAAACGCACGATAACGTGCTGTGTCGAATCAACCATTACCGTTCTTCCGGCAACCGTGATCCCGTCACCCGGTGCAGTTTGTCCGGCGATAGTAATAAACGGCTTGTTGATTCGTAAATCCGAATTCAGATAAATCGTTCCCGAAAGATCGAAGACGATAGTCCGTGCGCCGGTCGCAGACGTAATTCCGTTTCGCAAACTTCCCGCGCCGCTGTCGTTTAGATTCGTAACGTGATAGACATCGCCGCCGCGTCCGCCGACCGAGTATGCGCCCGCGCCTTCAGCGGTCGGAAATGCTTTGACGGTTGATTTGATGTTCAAGATTCCGGTCGCACTTCCCGTATAGTTCGGATCGGTGATCGTTACGACAACCGTATAATTTCCGATTGCCGTCGGAACGGTTGACGAACCGTTATATGTTATCGAATAACTCAAACCTGCCGGATTTGTCATAACCGTCGCCGGTTTCGGTGTGCCGTCATAATTTTGAGTCAGATTGGAAAGCGTAACGGTTGCCGCCGCTTTTGCAATTGTCAGCGTAGCGGTCGCTGAGCCTTGATAGGTCGGATCGTTGACAGTGGCAACAACCGTATAAGTTCCGGCATTTGTCGGCACGGTCGTGCTTCCGTTATAAGTTACTGTCACCGGCAAATCTGCCGGATCGGTAGTAACTGTGACGGGTTTCGGTGTGCCGTCATACACCTGATTCAAATTCGTGATCGAAACAATCGCCGTCTGAGTTTCCTGCGGCGTAAAACCGACGATATTTGCCGGATTACGATAAAAATCCACTTCCGTCTGCGTCAGAGGATTATGACAATCGTTGCGCGAGATCGGATGACGCTGTGAACAATCAACCGGATTTCCGCTCAAATCCGTCGTGTGATATTCCCAATAGCGGATGTTCGGATAATTTGCCGCATCAACCGGATTTGTCGGACTGTTGAAAAGCCAACCTTCCGGTCTGATGTGCGAATCCATCTGCGAATCAATAAATACGACCTGACTATACGGAAAATCGTCCGGGTCAATTCGTCCGAGATAACTGCCGTTCGTCACGCCTGCGGCTTTGGTCAGACGGCAATTGACATAGACATTTCCCGGTGTCGTCGAATTATTGCGAATCTGCGTGTAATAACCGAGATTTTCGCGGAGCATTTTGAGTTCCGTATTTTTGAAATAAGTCGCGCCGTTGCCCCACATAAAATCAACATCGCCTTCGATATAGCTGTTGTTGACGAACGCCGATTTTTGCGTCAAAAGTGTATCCTGAAAACTCAAAAGATTAACGCTGTTGATGACGGCGCGTAAACCGTTCGTGCGAAGTGCTTCGGCTTGCGAACCGCCTTGCGGAGTAGTGTTGTGCAGCGTAATGTTTTCGATATTGAAATCCGCCGCATCAACGCCGAAACTCGTTCGATAATTGCCGGAAATCGCGCCGTTTAGATTGTTGTTATTGGCGTATTGCTGAATCGTTCCGGCGCGTGTTTCGCCTTTGACCGTAATCAACGGCTTGTTCGACGGAATATAAATTATTTCCGTGTAAGTTCCGTTTTTGACATTAATTACAACGCGCTGTGAATTGTTCGCGGGAACGAAATCAATCGCGCCCTGAATCGTGCAGAAATCGCCCGTTCCGTCGGCATTGACCGTTAAGACATTCGTTCCGGCAGTCGGCGCGGATGATTTGGTTGTAAATCTGAAAGTGTTCGGATCGGAAAAACCGACGAACGGCGCGTTTGCCGCATCGGTCAAAACTCCGGGTTCGATTGTCACATAGTAAGTTTTGTTGTAAGCAAGCTGATTATGCAAATAGATATGCGCCGTATTGCCTTCGACAATGATCGGATAATATCTGAACGCTGAAACGCCGCCGATGGTTTTCGTCTGCGGCGAAACCGACATATCAATCGTGTCAACCAGCGTTCCGTTCGATTCGTAAACACGGATTCGTCCGCTCGTTCCGACTTGCGGCGTTTGGTTAAATGTAATGCTCAGAGGTTTGTCGGTGCAGATACCTATCGAATTATTTGCCGGATCCAAACCGATCACGCCGATTGCCGAAACGACAGTCAGATGCGCCGGATTACTCGAAACAGTTCCGCCGCTGTTTGAAACATTAACCGTGTAATCGCCCGTATCGCTTAATTGAGCGTTCGTAAAAGTCAGCGTCGAATTTGTCGCGCCGCCGATTAAAACGCCGTTCTTAAACCATTGATAAGTCAGATTCGAGCCGACCGCCGTAACCGACAAACTCGTCGAACTGCCGATAACCGCCGTCGTATCCTGCGGCTGTTGAGTTATAACCGGCGCGGGATCGGTCGGACCTGACGTAACAGTTAAACTTACAGCATCGCTCGTAACGCTTCCGCCGTCATTGCTGACTTTTACCGTGTAAACACCGGAATCGGTCGTCTGAGCATTTGTAATTTGAAAATTCGCGGTCGTCGCCGTCGGATTTCCCGTGATCGGATTCCCGTCTTTGAGCCATTGATAAGAAAGATTACTGCCCGAAGCGGCAACCGAATACTGCACATTCGAGCCGACAGCGACCGTCTGCGAAGGCGGCGCAGGCTGTGTCGTAATCACCGGTGCGGCGGGATTAAAATCAACTTTCAGGCGATGCAGAGTCCATTTTTGCGCGAAACTGTTGCCGCCGAAACGAAATGAAAACCAATCGAACGTGTTATAAGGATTCGCGCTCGTTTCGATTGCCGTGTAATTCAAATTGGAAAGAGTGCCGCCTGTTACGGAAATCGTAATCTGTGTTTCCGTATCCGTATTTCTCGTTACCGTGTATGAAAAAGTGTATGGCGTTCCGCTCGTTAGAGATTGTCTGGCGTTCGCGCCCGTTCCCGGCAGCGTGGTAAATCCGGCATTTGAAAAGGAATTAAAAATATTGGTCGTCGGCGGATTCGTCACGTCGCGGCGATAAAGAACAAAAGGATTTCCTGTGCCGCTGGCATAAAATTGTGCCGCATATCCGGTGTCATCACCGAAAGCCGAACTGTTTTGTCCGCCCGTCAAATCAGCCGTCGTGCGAGTTCCTTTGGAATCGAGCAAACCGAAACGCAAATCTTGTCCGCCGCCGACAAATCCCGTTAAGGTAAAAGTTCCGGCAAAATTTACGCTGTCACCGACCTGCAAAGTAACGGGCGAACCGGAATTGGTAAAATGCGCCCAAAGTGCGTCCGAACTCGTTCCGGTAGCAGTCAAATCGAATTCTGCATTACCGACCGTCGTATTTCGCACGGTCGCCGAACGGGACTTAAAAATTTGTAAAGAATTGTTCGGCAAATTCTGCGTAACGCTTTCGCCGTCTGCAAATGTGTCGTCAACGACGGTCGCTGCCTGAACGATAAAATTTATCATTAGCGCGGAAATTGTGAGTAAACCAAAAACGAGAGAAACTAATACTCCGGCTTTAAACTTTTTCATTGTTAAAATTTTCCTCTGATTATTCTTTAATTTTTTGACTGTTTGTGAGCGGCTAGATTATTTAGCCTTCATAATTTTTGCTTTCCACTTCGGATAATCTTTTTCCAAAAGTTCGTTCGGCTCGTTTGAATACCAAGCGTAACCGTTGCGGCGTTCGGCTTCGATTTGCGAAACGTCGTAATGAATTACCGAATCGCGCCCGATGAAAATCGGCTTCATCGTTTCGATCTCGTAAAAACGCGCCCAAATCGGCGGTGCGTTTTTATCTTTGACGACGGAATTTTCACCGTTCTTTCGTTCCCATCGAATGCCTGAAATTTGATTGGCGCGATACCAATTTATCGCCGCTTCGACGGCATCAATCGTCGCTTGATCGGGTTTGCTGTCATACATCAAAAAACGTATGATTCCGACACTTTCGCCTGCCGTTAGTGAAATCGGCTCGAATTTTCTGGCTGCTGCCGGTTTTAAAGTTTGTTCGTCATACTGCGCCGCCCAGACGGTTTTTTTGCCGTTAATTTCCACCTGTAATTTCAAAATCAGCGGCAACGCTTTCGCAACCGCGCTTTCGGCTTTGGCACGTCTCACTTCGTCAACAAACTCGAAATCTTCCTTCTTTTTGGCGATTTCGCGCAGGAGTTTCAAAACGCCGATCATCGCGTCGTCGTTGAAAGTGATGTGCGTGTAATAACCTTTTTTGAGCGGAAAAAATTGCGGATAACCGCCGTTCGCGTATTGCGCGGCGAAAAGATAATCCAAACCTTTATTGAACGCTTCTTTATATTTCGGGAAATTATTCGGCGGCGTTTGTTTCAGAAGACTTGCGGTGATTACTTTGCCGAGAAAACGAATTTGCGTGTAAGTCGCATCGTTGTCAATCGTTTCGCCTTCGTGCATTTCGGCAGAAATGTTTTTTTTCTCGGCTTCGGAAAGCATCGCCGCCATATCGATATTTTTTTCCCAACCGCCGTGTTCCTTTTGATAGAGCAAAACCTGATCGGCAATCCGCGCCGCCGCGTCGGTTTGATACCACAAAGGTTCTTGTTTCAAAACATCTTTCCACGCGACGGGCTGCCAATCGGGTTTCGTATTTTCAAGCCATTTGTCGTCAGCCGTTTTCAGATTCCAGCCGTCTTTGCCTTTGAGAAAATTTTCAGTTTCAAACTGTTTCGCTTCTTCCTTTGAAAGCTGATGAATCCATTTGACGCGCTCGTTCGTTTTCGCACCCGCGCCGCTCGAATTGTATTCGGCGAAATACGCGGTTTTCTCGTTTTCGGCATTTCCCCAATTGTTCCAGCCTTCGGCGCGAATGTGTGCGTCCATTTTTGTATTGAGAAAAACCGTTCGTCCGAAAGGTCGCCACGGACGACCGAGAAAAACGCCTTTGTCGGTATTTGCGCCCGTTAATTTTGAATTTATAAAAACAAAACCCGAAGTTTCATCCGCCGCAAAACGCATCGGTGCGGCAATGTAGCCGTCGGCTTTTGAATGAATTTCGCAATTATCGAAAACCGCCGCCGCCTGTCCGAAAATGAAATCAACGTGACCTTCGATATAGCAATTCTCAAAATACTGCCGCCCGTTTTTCGCGTAAAGCGTGTCCTGCCAACCGATAAATTTACAATTTTTAAAAATCAATCTATCGGCTTCGGTCAAAACCGCAACGGCTTGCGTCCCGCCATTTTTGATATTTGCCCGATAATCGAAAGAATTTTCAAACGTCAGATTTTCCGCGTGAAAATCGTGTCCGCCGATATAAACGGCATACGCGGCGGAAGTCGTTCCGGCGCGTTTATTATTTATATCGAAACTTAATTTGGTCGTTTCGGCGGATTCGCCGATAAATGTGATAAAAGGTTTGCTCGCGGGGATGCGAATCTGCTCGTTGTAAACGCCTTTTTTGATGTAAATCGTAAAGCGCGTTTTATTATTTTCGGGAACTTTCGCAATTGCTTCCGAAACGGTTTTAACATCGCCCGTTCCGTCAACGGCAACAGTTAGATGAGCCTTACCGTCAAAAAAATAACGTGTTCCGGCTTGAATTTCTGTAAGACCGAAACACGTTATTAAAGTTATAAGTAAAAAAAGTTTCATCCCTTTAATCGAAGGTAATGCGCCGTCTCTTGTTAGTTAAAAACGAAACGGCGCATTTTGTTTGAAATAATTAGAAGGTAAATCTGCCGCCAATCTGGATGTCTCTCGGCGGTTGACGCGTCGGCGCAGTCGTAAAGCCGAAACTGCCATTTGTCGGATCAACAATCGGTGCGATGAAATACGGAGTATTAAGCAGATTGATCGCTTCGACTCTGATCTGGAATTTCATTTTTTCACGAATACGGAAATTTTTTGAAATGCCGACATCAAATTTTAAGAATCTTTGCGCCCGCAAATTATCGAGTGTGTAAGGGAAATTACGCAGAGTGTTTGTCGAACTGCTCGTAAAATTATTTGCATAACCCGGAGCCGCACCGTTAATGAAAAATCCGCTTGTATCGAAAGCCGCAACATCAACTCCGTAACGTCGTCCCTGATCGTCTTTTTGACCGAGTTTGCTCTTCAATTGTGTCGGATCGCCGTTGTAATAGACGTTGCCGAATTGCAATGGTTCACCGCTTTGACGTTCATAAACGCCTTGAATCTGCCAACCGCCGAGAAACGCGTCAACTAACGGATGCCATTCTTTACCAAATTGTCGTTTTCGTCCAAAAGGTAATTCATAAATGCTCGAAAACGTAATTCGATTCGGTCGTTCATTAACCGAAATGCTGTCAGTTAATTCCGTATCCTGCGGATTCAAGTAACGTGTTTTATCGTGTTCGCGCGAGTGCGTGTAAGAAGCATTAAGCGACAAGCCGGTCGTAAACCGTTTGACGACCTGAAATTGAAACGACTGAAAATCGCTCTTTCCGTTATATTCCGTTACAGCGACGTTTCCGAACTGAGGAAATGCAGTCAATAAACGCCGACGCTGAATGGTGTTTGAATTAAAAGTTCCGCCATCGGGAATCAAGCCGCGCAAAGGATTGTCAACACTTGCATTCAGATAAGTATTACGTGCGGTTATCGCCGCCAAAATAGCAGTGCCGTCTGTCACTCCGGTAAAGTCATTCAACTGATCTCGCGGTATAAAATTCAATTCGCGGCTGACCGCTAAATCACTGCCTCGTGAATAAATGTATGTTGCATCAACACCGATTTTATATGGAAGTTCGCGCTGAATACCCACGACAAAGCGAGTATATTTAGCATTTTGTCTGTCATTGGAAAGAATTACAGAAGACGGTCCAACCGCATTAGCCGATGTTAAATCTCGTCCGGTAAATGTTAAAAGTCCCTGAGCCGCACCCGGCGAAGGAATAATGCCGCCCGGAAAAGGATTTGCCAGTGTTGCGGCAAAAGTTAGTCCGTTATTTGTCGTCGGAGTAAATACTGTCGGAGTCGAAAATCCCGGTTGATAAATCGCCTGAATCTGAAACGGTGACGTAAAAATCCCGAAACCGCCGCGAAGAACGGTTTTGTCATTTAAAGCATAGGAAACACCGATACGCGGCTGAAAATTATTCTTGTCGGTTTGCTGATTAGGATCATTACTGCCATCAGCAAAAGTCAAACCGCCTGAAAGATTTTGAAACGTCGAAATCGGAACGCCTACCGGAACTTTCGCATTATAATTGGCAAGTGCCGCCGCCTGAATCGGGCTGGCAACCGTCCGATCAAAACCTGTTACGATTCTGCCTTGACTTTCCGTCACACCCGATTCGATTTCATAACGCAGACCGAGATTTAAGGTCAGCTTGCGCGTCACGCGAAAATCATCCTGAACAAAAAAGGCGTGATAATTTGAAGCCGCATCATAAGCCGTCGGATTATCAATAATACTTCCCGAACTGCTGGCTGTCGGAATACCTAAAAGAAACGCCGCAATATCGAGTCCCGCCGCATTACGAAGCGTCGAACTCGAATTCGATGCCTGAGCCGTGTAAGTTCCGTCAAACAAAAATCTTCCCGATGTATATCCGTCCGAATCAAATTGCTCACGCAAATGACGATAATCGTAGCCGTATTTTAATGTGTGCTGTCCGAAAATCTGTGTGACCGTCGGCTGAAACGAAAATATGTTAAAAGGTCTTTCCTGTCCGTTATTATAATCGGAACGCTGTGCGCCCACAGTCAGATAATTTCTAAAGTCGAAGCGCGGAAAAACACTGTCCTGCCGAGAAGAAGGAATTCCGGTAAATCCGAGATCGGCTACCGTCGGCTGATCTTGTTGGTATCTTTTTAACTTAAACTGACTGTAACTGCTGCGAGCATCCAAAATCAAACTTGAAGAAAGCGTCGAGGTATAATCTAAATTTCCACCATTATTTCTACGATTTTCAAAGCCGCGAAAAACCGAATCAGGATCGCCGGTTAGATTATAGCGATCTTCGGTGTTGCGGCTGTGATAATACTTGCCGCTGATCCGATTATTGGAATTAAAATTATGATCAATTTTAGCCAGATACGATCTATAAGGACGAACGAGATTTTGATCGGTAATAAAATTGTTCGTAGTTCCCGGCAGATTCGGAGTCGGAAACAGTTTTAGAAAAGCCATCGACGGAGCGTAGATACGATTTTGCGGAATAATGTTTCCCGCAAACGGTTTACGACAAACCGTATTTAAAGTGCCGGTCGTCCCGCAGGTGCTGTTTCCCATAAATGCCGTTGCCGGATCATAAATGAGTGTCGAACCCAATTCCGAAAAATCACCGTTTCGCATTGCCAGTGTCGGCACTGAATAAGTTGTCGGTTGTGCGACATTATCTTTTTGTCTTTCATATGAAAAGAGAAAAAATGTTTTGTCTTTTCCGTCATATATACGCGGTATGTAAACAGGTCCGTTTAATATAACTCCATATCGGTCATACTTTCTGTCAGGGCGTTCACGTCCCGCCCGATTGTTAAAAAAATTGTTGGCGGTTCTGCTTTTAGCGCGGTCAAAAAGATACGCCGAGCCGTGCAGTTTATTCGTGCCGCTTTTCAGCGCAACATTGACCGTCGAGCCGGCGGTAAAACCGTTTTGCGCGTCGAAACTGTTGGTTTGCACCTTAAATTCCTGAACGGCATCCGACGGCGGCGTAAAAGCAACTTGTCCGCTATACGCGAGATTGGGCGAGCCGTCGAGATTGATCTGATTTCCCGCCGCACCGTTTGTTCTAAATCCGGCAAGATTTCCATTAGCCGTCGGTCCCTGAAAGTTCGGATCGCCGGTATAATTAATGCCCGGAGCCTGTGTTGCCAGTGTGTATGGTGCGCCTTCGGCTAACGGCAATTCTTCAATCTGACGATTGCTGACCACTGTTCCCAAAGTGACCGAACCTCTTTCGATCAATTCCGTATCAGCGGTGATATTTACTTCCGTAGTCGAACCGATTTCCAGTTTGGCATCTACGGTCAGACGGTCGTCAACATTTAATGTGATATTTTCCTGCGTTGCGGTTTTAAAACCTTCATTAGTGACGGAAACGCTGTATTTTCCGGGCAACAAAAACGGAACCGTATATGAACCTTGATCGTTGGTCGTTACGGTTTGTGAAACATTAGTTTCAACATTTTTTACGACGACTGTCGCGCCGGCAACTGCGGCACCGTTCGGATCGGTCACGGTTCCGTTTATTGTTCCGCGAAATTCCTGACCGAAAACATTAACTAAGCCGATTAGAGTTACGGCTAGTATTCCTAAAAAAACGTAGTAACGGATTTTACTTTTTCTCATTTTTCTCCTCACTTATTAACCTGTTATATGAATTGTTTTTTGATAGCTGACATATCGTAATTGGTTTTACCAATTATTGCAAGTTATTTTTAGTGTATTTTCACTATTTTTTAACTTTTTTGTAAAAAGATTACTTATACGGTGTATTTAGTGTTTTATTTTTTACTTTATTCATTGATAAACAATAGTGCCGACTTACCAATAGTAAAGTCGTTGCAAGATAGGTTTTACCAATCAATAAGAATTAGCTAAATCACTTATAAGATATTTCTCCTTAAAAGACTGCGTAAAGTGTTTTTGTTTACTGTTTTCCGGTATTAATTTAATTTCCTGAAAATAGTGTCCTGTGTGGCTGAAAACAACTGTAATGACAGGAGAACAAGCAATCAAGAATTTACTTTTTTTCGCTTGTCTTCACGAGAAAAAAAAATTATTTTCGTTAATAACCGATG
This sequence comes from Pyrinomonadaceae bacterium, assembly GCA_965217985.1. Lineage (GTDB taxonomy): Bacteria > Acidobacteriota > Blastocatellia > Pyrinomonadales > Pyrinomonadaceae > DATHTS01. The sequence continues at coordinate 827,831 of CBDCJY010000009.1, read as the reverse complement.
CGTTTTTGGTTAATTGAGTTATATGCAAGCCGTATTATTTTTAATTCTATACGGCGATAGCGGCGGCAATATGCGGATGCGATTTGTAATTTACGATCTCGAAATCTTCGTATTTGTAATCGAAAATGGTTTCGGGTTTGCGTTTGATGACAAGTTGCGGCAAAGGATAAGTCTCGCGTGTCAGTTGGAGTTTGACCTGTTCGAGATGATTAAGATAAATATGACAATCGCCGCCCGTCCAGACGAAATCGCCGGCTTCCAAATCGCACTGCTGCGCGATCATCTGCGTTAAAATCGAATACGACGCGATGTTGTATGGCAAGCCGATAAAACTGTCAACCGATCTTTGATAAAGCTGGCACGACAGTTTCCCATCGGCGACGTAAAATTGAAACAGAGCGTGACACGGCATCAGAGCCATTTCTTTTAATTCGCCGACATTCCACGCCGAAACGATCAGGCGGCGCGAATCGGGATTGCGTTTTATCTCTTCGACCAATTCGGCGATTTGATTGATAACGCGACCGTCTTCGGCTTCCCACGCGACCCATTGTTTGCCGTAAACCGGACCTAAATCGCCGCTTTCATTTGCCCATTCGTCCCAGATGCTCACGCCGTTTTCATTTAAATATTTGATGTTCGTGTCGCCTTTTAAAAACCATAAAAGTTCGTGAATGATCGAACGAAAATGGAGTTTTTTAGTTGTCACAGCCGGAAAACCGTCTTGCAGATCAAAGCGCATCTGATAGCCGAAAACGCTGATCGTGCCGACTCCCGTGCGGTCTTCTTTTCGCACGCCGTTTTCCAAAATATATTTCAAATAATCTTGATATTGCTTCATAATAATTTATCGCCGGATTTCTCAAAAATCTTTCGATTCGTTTTATACATTTATATCCCGAAGTAAAATATCTTTCAACAAACGCTCGTAAAATATGTTTTATCGAGTATCTTTAGTTTTCCGTTTAATTTCCCTGTTTAATTTGATATTTTCGTAGAATAGATTTTTTTGAAATGTCTTCGATAAATTTTCCGAATCCGCGCACACACGAATTTGCCGAATGGGTTTTGTTCGGCGATTATTATTATCACGCGAGCGACATTATCTCGTTCGGCGGCGAAATGTCGGTCGAAAATCTGCAAAAAGCATATCGCAGCGGAATTTTCCCGTGGCATATTACAGGACTTCCGCTGCCGTGGTTTTGTCCCGAACGCCGCGCGATTTTAGAATTTGCAGAACTGCATATTCCGAAAAGTCTTCGTAAGGAATTTCAAAAAACAAATTTTACTTTTTCGATTGATCGGGCGTTTCAAACAGTCGTCGAACATTGCGCGAACGCAAAAAGAAATCACGAAGCCGGAACTTGGATTACCGAAAATTTCATCGAATCATATACGAGATTACACGAAAACGGCGACGCGCACAGCATCGAAGTTTGGAATGGCGCGGAACTCGTCGGCGGGCTTTACGGCGTTGATTCGGGCGGCGTGTTCGGCGGCGAAAGTATGTTTCATCTGCGTTCAAACGCTTCAAAATTTGCTCTGCTTCATCTCATCGAACATCTCGAAACGCGCGGCGCGACGTGGATTGATATTCAGGTAATGACACCGCATTTTGAAGTTCTCGGCGCGAAAGAAATTTCGAGAGACGAATTTCTTTGTAAATTGGAAGAAACTCAGCAGAAAAGATTACAATTGTTTTGATTGAAAAAATTTGAAGAATATTTGCCCGCGAATTGGCGCGAAATGACGCGAATAAAAGAAGGAAGAAAAATCAAATAATTAATTTCTTTTTCTTATATTCGCGCCGATTCGCGGGCAAAAAATAAAAATTATGCCGCATCGTGAAAGAAAAAATATCCGCGCCGGAGTGAAAGTTTCGATTGTTTTAAAACAGGATCAGCGCACCGGAAAGCGCACCGTCGGAACTGTCAAAGATTTATTGACCAATTCCAATTTTCATCCGCACGGAATAAAAGTTCGTTTAACCGACGGACAAGTCGGGCGTGTGCAGGAAATTTTAAGCGGTCAGTAATAATAGTTTTACGGACAAACAAAAATTCGCGCACATTGTTTCAAAACAGTTATGAAAAGATTTTCGGTCGAAAATAAAAGAAGATTTGTCCGCGAATCAGCGCGAATAAAGAGATTTTGATTTTTATAGTTTTGATTCGAGTCTATTCGCGCTGATTCGCGGGCAGACATTACCTAATCAAAATCTGCGCGGCGGTTTCGCCGGTTTCGATTGCGCCTTCCATAAAACCCTGCCAATCTGCTAAATGTTCACCGGCAAACAAAACTTTTCCGTGCGGACGCTGCAAAATCGGGCGAATACCGAACCATTGTCCGGGACGATAAAGCGCGTATGCGCCGTCGGTGTATTTGTCGCGCTGCCACGCATACGACACGATTCCTTTTGCTAGATCAGGCGCGTCTTTGTCGAAATCAATCAGATCGTTCGTGATGATTTTCATTCTTCTCGCGTCATTTTGTGAAGCCAAAACGTCTGCTTTTTCGCCGATTGCGTAACTCGTTAAAATTCCTTCTTTGCCTTTCTGATTCTGCGTGCTGTGAAAATAATAATGCGAAGTGACATCGGAAACCATCGAGAAATTTTCGTCTTTCCAGAAACGATTTTCATATAAAACGGAATTTTTGCAGATGCGCGCATAACTCAATTCTTCGGCGGCTTCGCGCTGAGCGTTCGGCAGCGGCGGATTAAATTTTATTTTGACCAGCGAATTAGTCGGCGCGGTGCAGATGACGGTATCGGCTTTGTAAGAATCGGTTTCGGTTTTGACGGTGACGATGCCGTTTTTCGTCTGATTTATTTCAGTAACGAGCGTATTTATTTTAATGTTTTCCGTGCCGATGCGTTTGGCAAATTCTTCCGCGAGACGCGAATTTCCGCCCGTCATTTTGTAATCCATTTCGTTTTTCGGACTCGATTCGGCGTATTCGGCAAGCGCACCGAAAGCCGAAACGTGCCGGATTGACTCGCCGAAATCCGTGCTGTCCATCAAATCCCGAATAAGTAAATCCTGCGGCATAAATCCGATCTTTTCGAGATAATTCCACCAATCCAGTTTATCCAGATTTCTTTGCTGTAAAACGGTCAGTTTTCCATAGTTTGCCTTTACTTTTTCAAACGCAATTTTCGCCTGTTCGGAAAATCCCCACGCGCCGGGACGCGAAACTTTCCCGTCGCGCAAAAGATAATCGTCGAATTGATGCTTTTGCAAAGGGATTTTAAAATCCGCGCAAAGTGCTTTAAGCCGTTCGTGGCTTTCGCCGACCCATTCCGCGCCGAGTTCAAACACGAGATTTCCGTTCTGCGGCATCGTCTGCGAAAAAACGCGACCGCCGATTCTATCCCGCGCTTCCAAAATCGTCACGTTCCAACCCGCATTTTTCAATTTATAAGCGGCGGCAAGACCGGAAAATCCCGCGCCGATTATAACGCAGCTTTTCTTGCGGTTTTGAGCGAAAACATTATTCGATGAAAGCGCAATTCCGACGGAACTTGCGCCGATAATTTTTAAAAACTCGCGGCGATTTTGCTGATTTTTCATATTCGGATTTAAAATAACCCGATTCTTTAAATTTTTACAAATTTTTGTTTGGATTTTTTAAGACATTCAAGTCGTTTGACAAAAAATTATGACGTTCGCGTTTTTATCAACCGGCTCGTTTATTTTGTTTCGATGCCGCCGAAACGTCGTTCGCGTTTTTGGAAATCGAGAATCGCTTTGAAAATTTCCGCGCGGCGAAAATCTGGAAAAAGCGTCGGCGTAACATAGATTTCGCTGTAAGCCAATTGCCATAAAAGAAAATTTGAAATACGAAACTCGCCGCTCGTGCGAATCAGCAAATCAACTTCGGGCAAACCGTTCGTGTAAAGATTTTCTGCAACATCTTTTTCGCTCAAATCGTCAATTGATCCGCCGTTTTGCAAAATCTTTTTGGCGGCTTTTTTGGCGGCTTCGGTGATCTCGGCGCGTCCGCCGTAGTTGAGCGCGACGCTTAAGATCGTGCCGCTATTTTTTGCGGTGTATTCCATCGCCGAAGCGATCTGTTTTTGCAAATCCGCGCTCAAACCTGAGATGTTTCCGATTGCCTGAAAACGGATATTGTTTTTATGAACGGTTTTGAGTTCCTTTTTCAGATAAAGTTTGAGCATCTGCATCAAACCCTTTACTTCGTCTTCGGGACGTTTCCAATTTTCGGTCGAAAAAGCGTAAAGCGTGACGGCTTTGATTTGCAAACGCGCACAAGTATCGAGAATCGAACGCACCGATTCCGCGCCTTCCCGATGCCCGAAAATCCGTGCTTTGCCGCGAGCCTTCGCCCAACGCCCGTTGCCGTCCATAATCACCGCAATATGTTCGGGCAGACGCGCAAAATCAATCTCGGCGATCAGTTCGGCTTCGTCGGAATGCGGTTTGATAATTTTGGCGAAATTTTCGTACATTTCAAAAAATTATTTAACCACAGATTGACACGGATGGACACGAATAAAATCAAAAAAATAAATCTGTGTCTATCTGTGAAAATCTGTGGTTAAATATTCTTTTCTTCAATACCAACAATTGCCTCGCGGTTTATTTTCCCGTAAATATGCGGATAAATTTCATCGTTTGTCGAAGGTTCGTTTATCAATTCGGCAGTCAGTTTTTCCGGCTCGATTTCCAGAATCAAAACCTTTTCCGCACCGCTGTAATATCTCTCCAAAACGCCTTCGAGTTGATCGGCAAAACTGCAATGAATAAAACCTTCGGTCTTTAGACTTTCCGCGTAATACAAATCTTCAGTTTTAAAGTGTTCCCAAACTTCGGGCGTAACGATGTGATAAATTTTCATTCCGAATCTTCGACCGCCTTTTGCAATTCCAGAAATTTTTCGCGCACAAACGGGTTTAATTTTTCGGCAAAACCGGCAGTCAGTTTTTTTATCTTAACGAGTTCCTGCACATCAGCCAAATCTTTCAGACGATGCGGCGCGGTCATTCCCGATGCGAGTTTGAGTTCGATCAGTTTTTCCAAAGTCAAAGTTTTTACGCCGTCAATTTCTATCTGATTTTCCGACGGTTCGGGAAATTGAACGGGTTTCGGTTTGCCGTCGCCGGGAAATTCGCCGCTCGTGATTATTTCGACGGTGACATTTTCCTCGGTTGTGCGAAACTTTTTCTTCGCGCCTTCAAACGCCGGACGATAACCTAAGCCGACAAGTTCGTTTTGAAATTTTTCCAAACCTTCTTTTGACAACAGCAGATCAATGTCTTCGGTAAACCTTCGATAGCCGTGATTATTGAGCGCGACCGCGCCGATGACGCTGTATTCGATGCCGCGATTTTCCAAGTCCTTCGCCACGCGCCGCAAAGTTTCATTTAAAATTCCTTCGCCCATAAAAAACTGCAAACCTTCCTGATACGCCGCCACAGGCGATTCGATAATTTTTTGAAAATCAGTTCTCATTCGTAATAAACTTTCATCAAAGTCAAGCCGTGCGCGGGCGCGGTGATTCCGGCTAAACTTCGGTCGCCGCTGATGATTGCCGTCTGAATTGTATCAAAATCTTTTTCGCCGCGCCCGACTTCCAGAAGTGTTCCGGCGAGCGAACGCACCATATACCGCAGAAAACCGTTTCCCGTGATGCGAAATTCGATCATCGAAGAAGTTGAACGCGAATCCCAATTCGATTCGACGGAAAATTCGCTGATTGTGCGGACTTTGTTTTCGCTGTCGGAATTAGCTGACGAAAACGCCGTCCAATCGTGTTCGCCGAGGAAAAAACGCGCCGCTTCACGCATTTTTGAAACTTCGAGCGGGCGCGGTTCGTGATGCGCGTAACGCACCCAAAAAGGCGACATTATCGGTGCATTTATAATTCGGTAAACATAAGTTTTTCCCTTCGCGGAAAATCGTGCGTGAAAATCGTCGGGCATTTTTTCGACCGTTAAAACGCGCACATCGCGCCAGAGATTTCCGTTAATTGCGCCGCGAAGTTTTTCGGGAGTAAATGACTTATTTAACTTAAAACTCGCCGTCTGACCTTCGGCGTGAACGCCCGCGTCCGTTCTTCCCGAACCCGCGACCGAAACATCCGTTCCTTCTATTAAAGACAAAACTCGCTGCAATTCGCCCTGCACGGTGCGCTCGCTTCCCTGAACCTGCCAGCCGTGAAAATCCGTGCCGTCATACTGAATTAAAAGTTTATAGTTCATCACTTAAATGGTAAATGGTAAGTGGTAAATGGTAAATTATTTTTGCAGTTTTGTCTCGGCGGTTTTAATTGAAGTCTTAATGAGTTTCTGAATTTCTTCGCAATCTGCTAAAAGCGAATCGGCTGATTTTTCAGTCGAAAACTACTGTTCCGCAAAATCTTATCCAATAATATATTTCAAATGATGCTTTTTGAGAGATGGACAGTTTACGGATAAAATCTTGTTTTGATTGAGATTCATTCGCTTCTTCAATGTTTATCCCAATCAAAGTTTCAGAACGCGGAGTTTATTTCGACGTTACAAATTATTTTTTTATTCGCAATAATCTGATGAAGTTTGACAATTTTCAAAGCAAAATTATAAGTATTATCTTTCAGAATACTTTCTTTAATTTACCGTTTGCCATTATTTCCGGCTTCCCGGTTTGACGGCTTCGATGCCGCGATGACACATCGGGCAATCTTCGGGCGTGTAGCTCGGAACTTCCAGAGTGGCGAGCGCAATGCGCGTTACGCCGACATCGGCTTTACCGTTTGAACGGTCAATGATCGAAGCCGCCGCCGCGACTTTTGCGCCGTGTTTTTCAAGTGCTTCGATACATTCGCGCGTCGAACCGCCGGTTGTAATGACATCTTCGACGACTAAAATGCGTTCGCCTCGATTGACCGAAAAACCGCGCCGCAGAGTCATTACGCCGTCCTGTCTTTCCGTCCAGATAAAACGCACATTTAACGCTTTCGCCGTTTCGTAGCCGATTATCAAACCGCCGATTGCCGGCGATGCAACCGTGTCGAATCGTTCGGCGGCGAGTTTTCCGGCAATCGCGCGGGCGAATTTTGCCGCATCATTCGGATATTGCAAGGCAAGCGCGCATTGCAAATATTTCGGACTATGCAAACCGCTCGAAAGTATAAAATGACCTTCGAGCAATGCGTCGGAATTTTTGAATTGTTCTAAAATTTGATCTGAATTCATCTCTTTTCTTTAAAAAGTTTGCGGAAAGTTGATTGAATATTGATAAATTCGTGGATTTTAACTTTGCAACTATCTGTAACTTTCTGCAAACTTTCCGTCAACTTCCGATAACCGGACGCGAATCGAAAAAGGCGATGGCTTCCGTTATTTTCCCGTCTTTGACGCGAAATTTTTCCAAAATCGGAATTATGCCGAAAATGCCGTCAACTTCCCAATGAGTAACGACCGTATCATTTTCGCAGATATGTTCGATAATTTTCACGCTTTCGATGGTCGTCAAAAAACCTTTTAGAAACGCCCGCAGATTTTCCGCGCCCTGATTTCTTTCCGTCATCGGGTCTTCAAAATAAACGTCTTCGGCGAGCATTTCAAACGTCAAATCTTTCCTTCCAATCGCTTCGATATAACTTTCGACTACTTTAATATTTTCTTCTTTCATCAACGTAAAACTCATCCGTTTTATTAAATTGATTTGCGGTTTTCGTATTTACCGCTAAAATAAAAATCAGATGTCACCGTATCGTAACTTAATTTCAGACGCTTTGCTAATCACGGAAACGATAGAACTTCTGCGTTCAAACGGCGGTCGCGCGCCTGCCGTTAAGGTTGTGGATTATGTGATGAAAATTCGCAAACCCGAACCGGAACTGGCGAAATTGTTGGTTGCCGATTTAACGGAAAAGGATTCGCGTCTCGTCTTGGATGAAGATTTTCTCGAACTTATCGAGAAAGATTTCGCGCAAAAAAATCTGCTCGAAACCGATTTTGTCGTCTTCGATTTAGAAACGACCGGCGCGAAAACTCCGCCGTGCCGTATCACGGAAATCGGCGCGTATAAAATCAAAAACGGCGTAGTTGCGGAAGAATTTCAAACTTTGGTGAATCCCGAAACGCCGATTCCGCCGTTTATCACGCAACTGACCGGAATCTCGGATCGAATGGTCAGAGATGCGCCGCGTTTTTGCGATGTCGCCAAAAACTTTCTGGATTTTATCGGCGAATCGGTCTTGGTCGCGCACAACGCGCATTTCGATATGCGTTTTTTGAATCACGAAATCGGCAGAATGTTTGAAAATTACCGCATCGGAAATCCGCATCTCTGCACCGTTCATCTTTCGAGAAAACTCTTGCCCGATCTGGAAAATCATCGTCTGCACACGGTCGCCGAATATTATTCGATATACATAAAAAACCGTCACCGCGCGGCTGATGACGCACTGGCGACGGCAAATGTTTTCTGCAATTTTTTGGTGCAGATGCACGATGAAGGAATTACAGATTTGAGCGCGGCGCAGAAACTTCGCGGTGAGAAGAAAAAATTTAACCGTTTCGCTGCGAAAAATCTTTCATAAATTCGACCAACGCTTCAACGCCTTCTCGCGGAAAAGCATTATAGATCGAAGCGCGAATGCCGCCGACGCTTCTGTGACCTTTCAAACCGTCCAAATCATTTTTAGTTGATTCTTCGACAAACGCTTTTTCGAGTTCTTTCGACGGCAGGCGAAATGTCACATTCATCAGTGAACGCGCCGCTTTTTCGGCGTGTCCGCGGTAAAATCCGTCGCTCTGGTCAATCGCGTCATAAAGAATTTTCGCTTTTTCTTCATTTAATTTCGCCATCGCCGAAACGCCGCCTTTTTCTTTGAGCCATCGGCAGACGAGATCAATCAAGTAAATTCCCCAAGTATTCGGTGTATTGAGCATCGAATCGTTTTCGGCAATCAATTTGTAATTTAAAAGCGTCTGCTGATCGCCGGGAATTTGCTCCAAGAGATCGTCGCGGATAATGACGACCGTTACGCCCGAAGGTCCGATGTTTTTCTGCGCTCCGGCGTAGATCAGCGCGTATTTTTCGATGTCGAAAGGTTTGGATAAAATATTTGACGACGCATCGCAGACGACCGGAATGCCTTTGCCGTCGAGATCGTATTTAAATTCCACGCCGTCAATCGTTTCATTCGATGTGTAATGAACATATTTTGCGTTTTGTGAAAAATTCAGATTTTCCTGCGCCGGAATACTTCTAAAGCCTTCTGTTTCGGTCGAAAAAATCACGTTCGCCGTGCCGCATTTTTTCGCTTCCTTAACGGCTTTTTTTCCCCACGCGCCCGTCACGACAAAATCGGCGGTTTCATCTTTTCGCAGAAAGTTCATCGGAATCATCGAAAACTGCAACGTCGCGCCGCCTTGTAAAAAGAGAATTTTGTAGTTTTCGGGAACATTTAAAAGTTCGCGCAGACCTGTTTCCGCACCTTCGAGAATCGGCGCGAAATGTTTCGAGCGATGACTGATCTCCATCACGCTCATCCCGCTTCCGTTTAATGAAAGCAATTCATTCCGCGCCTTTTCCAAAACCGGAAGCGGCAAAACCGCCGGTCCCGCGCTGAAATTGTAAATTCTATCGCCCATAAAATGATTTTTGAAAAATGAAAGCATAGCACAGCTTCGATTTCCGTTTAATTGAAGAGCAGGAAATTTTTTTCGCTTTTGTGCATTTCAGACTTCAAAGTTTCGCCTGAATTGAGTTAGAATCGGTAAATCATTAACAACTATTTAACTGCCCGACACATCAAAGCAGGCGGTTTTGACACATCTGTTATAACAATTTTGGAGGAGAGAAATGTTTCGTAAAAATTATTTTACCTGTTTACTGATGCTTGCTTTAATTTTAGCCGCAAGCATTGCCGCTTTTGCACAAACCGCGCCGGTCAGCGGAAGAGTCGAAATGAAAAAAGCGGACGGCACGACCGAACCTGTTCAAGGTGCGGCGGTTGAAGTTTACCGCACCGATATTAAAGGCAAATTGCCGTCGTCTAAAACTAACAAAAAAGGCGAATTCAGTTTTGCCGGATTACCGCTCGGCGCGACATTTGTTTTTTCGGTCAGCGGAAGCGGTATTTCACCGACTTATCAGCCGAATATCAAAGCCGGAGTTGATAAATTAGTCATCACCGTTTCGCCGGGTGACGGCAAAAAACTAACCGAAGAAGAAGTCAGAACGGCTTTAACATCAGGTCCGCCGCCGCCGACTGCAAATGTCGGTTCGGGAAAGACCGAAGTAACTGCCGACCAGAAAAAAGCTCAGGAAGAACGCGCTAAATTGGAAGCTGAATACGAAGTGAAAAAGAAAAAGGTGGAGTCGGAAACGTCAACTATTCAAGATTCGATGAAAGCCGGAAATGCGGCTTTTGACAGCAAAAACTATGATGTTGCAATTGCCGAATATGACAAAGGAATTCAGGCGAATCCGACATTTATCGGCAGCGCACCGAGTTTATTAAACAACAAAGCTATTTCTTTGAGCAGTCGCGGTGTTGATACATATAATATAGCCGTAAAAATGACCGATGCGACGGCAAAGGCTCAGAACTACGCTAAAGTTACAAAAGATTTTGCCGATTCGCTTGAAGCGTATAACAGTTCGTGGATGATATTGAAAAATGCTCCGGCGACGGAAATTACCAACAAGCAAAATTACGATACGAATAAACAGCAGACATTAAACGGCGTAAGAAATGTAGTCAAATATATGATTCAAACCGAAAAAGTTGATCCGGCAAAATTGCCGCTAATCACGACTCTGCTCGGCGAATATCTGGCGTTTGAAACCGATGCCGTCAAGAAAACCGAAGCCGAAGTTTTCCTCGGCGATGTTTACCGCATCAACGGCGATTCGCAAAACGCGATTATCGAATACAAAAAAGTGTTGGTAAAATCGCCGACTAATGCGGACGCGCTTGCCGGTCTCGGATTAAGTCAGGCAAATGCCGGATATAATTCCGACGGAAGCGTCAACGATGCGATGATGCAGGAAGCGATCAATAATCTGCAAAAATTTACCGAAGTCGCGCCGGCAAATCACAAATTAAAGGAAAGCGTCCAACAGACGGTTGATTATCTGAAAACTCAGAATTTCAAACCGCAGAAATCCGGTAAGAAGAAAAGCTAGTCTCGAAATTAAAAGCATAAAAACCGGTGGCGTGAACTTAACAACTCACGCCATCGGTTTTTCTATGTAAATAATTTGAATTTAATTTATAAGCGTTTCGATAACAGGCAATTTACTTGCGCCGAATGACAGATGATTTTCCGAGTGATCGAAAATTTCGTCCAGTTCCTTTTCGACGCTGCCGTGTCCGGGCGCGATCTGTTTGATGATCGGCGCGAAATTCTTAAAATCGTAAAGCTGCGTGTCGAGCAGATGCGAACCCGTAACATTAGACAAAGCCGTCATCATCGAGTTGCGAATAAAAGGAATCTCTTTTTCGAGTTCGTTAATCAATCTCTTTACGCGGGCGCGTTTCAGATTCGGCTGCGAACCGCAAAGATTGCACGGAATGATCGGAAACTGTTTTTCGGCGGCAAATTTTACGATGTCTTTTTCGTGACAGTATGCGAGCGGACGAATAACCGTATTTTTCCCGTCATCGGAACGCAAAATCGGCGGCATCGCTTTTAATTGTCCGACGAAGAAAAAATTCAGCAGAAAAGTATTTATCACATCGTCGGCGTGATGACCGAGCGCGACTTTCGTGCATTTTTCTTCGATGGCGGTCGTATATAAAATTCCGCGTCTGAGCCTCGAACACAGCGAGCAAAACGTCTTGCCTTCGGGAATATGTTTCGTCACGACCGAATATGTGTCTTCTTCGACGATGCGATAATCTACGCCGAGATTTTTCAGATAATCAGGCAAAATTTCTTCGGGAAAATCCGGCTGTTTCTGGTCTAAATTGACAGCCAGAATTTCAAATTTGACCGGCGCACGTTTCTGCACGTCAAGCAAAAGATCGAGCATCGTATAGCTGTCTTTGCCGCCCGAAAGACAAACCATTATCTTGTCGCCTTCTTCGATCATCGAAAAATCGCGGATCGCTTCGCCCATCTTTTTGAGCAATTTCGTTTTCGTTTTACTTTCTACAAACAATTTCTTATATCTCCAAATAAAAAAGTTTGACACGCACGGCACAAATTTACAAATCCTGCATTAAACGTAAACTTTGAATTAAAACTAGACACACGCCCGAAAAGTCATCTATTATTATGCTGACTGAAACATTACATCTGAAAATAAAAAGATAAATATAGTAATTTTATTCAAAATTCGCTTTTATTTAGGTTTCCCCTAAAATCTATTCTTCAGTCAAAAAAAATAAATAAATCTACAAAAATTTAGCAGCGGAGGTTTAAATACTAAATGATTAGAATGGGAAGAAGTTCCAAACCGGAACAGGCAAACGACACACAAAAATATCAGGAACAGACATCTATTCCGACCAATCAACATCGGAGCGAAACAGCATCGAACAACTCGAATCGGGCGATGAGCGAAAGCGAAACGATGGCGCGAGATATTAAAGAAGGTCGTTTGAGCGGTTTTGTCGGTTACGGAACAAAGTTGATAGGGGAAACTAATTTTCAGGCGATGCTGCGCGTTGACGGTCATCTGACCGGAACGGTTACATCTGAAACCGGAACACTTTTAGTCGGTTCGTCGGGACAGGTTGATGCCGACATAATGGTTGCCGCCGCGATTATCAACGGCACGGTCAACGGCGACATTGTTGCCGGTGAAAGACTCGAACTCGGACGCACGGCGCGCGTGATGGGAAATATCCAAACGCCGCGTCTGACCATCGAAGACGGAGCGATTCTCGAAGGCGGCTGCAATATGGTCAAAGCGAAAGAAGCGATTGAAAAACTTAAAAATGAAATGGATTTGCCGAATGTTTCCGAAGAAGATCCAACTTATGAAACGAATTCCGTTGCTTACGATAAAATAGAAACGGATGGCGAGTCAGATTCCGATGATATGGAAACAGCAGAATCGGCAGTCAATTAAAAATCGGGCAAAAGCGAAATAAAATCACTCGCCTTTCTTATTATTACGGCAACGCTCCGAGCAAAATTTAACTTCTCCCCAATTTTTTTCCCACGCTTGCGCCACGCCATCGGTTTTCCGCACGCGGCGCAAATTTTGGTCGGCAAGTCCGGGTTTTTGTAAACTTTCTTTTTATCCATAACAAAAGTGTGTCTTCTTTAACTAAAAAACACACGCTTTTACTTTTTCAAACCGGCAATTTATCCGATCAGATTCGAGTTTTCCGTCATCAGTTCGGTTGGCGGAATCTGTCCTCCGAAAATCTGTGCGATAAATTCGGGACTCGTGATTTCGACATAACGCGCCGTTTGTTCCGGTGTCATCACTTCGAGCATAAAGCGGTTTTCGATCCAGACTTCGACCAATTGAAACAGACCTCGATCACGGTTGCAGGTTAAAACTCTCCAACCTTCACGATTGGCAATTTCTTTAACTTCCTCTTCACTTAAATTCGTGTTGATGTTCAGATGCGTTGCAACATACGGCGGCGCAAAATCACTCGTGACAAACTTCGCTTCATATTCTTCGGTCAGCGTATTTGCATCAAAACCTTCTTCCGGCGGCAAGCCTTCGCCCGGAACTAAAATCGTGTTGCTTGGTGTAACTTCGACAGCCGAACCTCTGCCGTCGTTTGCCAGAACGATAAAAGAATCCGGCGCGGGCGGAAACGGCAGAACCATTCCGTTCCATAATTCGGCTAAAACATTTGCGACCTTTTCGGGATTTTCTACTGCGATTGAAATATGATTTATCATTTTTGTAATTGCTCCTAAAGTTTATTATTTTGCAGAGCAAATTTTGATCTCTGTAAACTGACGCGCATTTTTTGGAAAAAAAGTAACACGACTTAAAAAATCATTTGCGGGAACAAAAATCGTTTTCGATTGTCTAAACTTAGCGGAGGCATTTTCAAAATGAAAAAATTTACAAATCCGCTCGATAAAATAAAAATTGCCAGTCCGTGCGGCGCGAATTGGAACGAGATGATCGGAGACGGACGCAAACGTCATTGCGCCGAATGCAAATTAAACGTCTATAATCTCTCGGATATGACAAAGCGGGAAGCCGAAAATTTTCTGATAAATTCGGAAGGACGCGTTTGTTTGAGAATTTACAGAAGAAAAGACGGCACAATTATTACAAAAGATTGTCCGGTCGGTTTGGCAAAATTGAAGAAAAAAGTTTCTCGCGCGGCAACTGCTATTTTTACAATGATCGCTACATTTTTCGTCGGCGTTTTCGTGCTTGAGTCTCTTAAAGCACTTCGCGCCTTTACTAATTACGACAAAGTTCCCGAAATCTTTTTTGAAACGGATAAGTATAAAAATAACGACAGAAGTTATGAAGGGGAAGACAATGATAAAATAAGTTTTGGCATTTATGGAACATTAGGAAATTTACCGGAAATAAAATTGGATATTTTGAAAAGTCGAAATTTCTGAATCACTTTTCTTTAATGGTTTTCGGCAGCTTCGGATTTTTCTCTAAACTTTTTGTCCATTCGATATATTTTTTCGAATCGAATTTCTTTCCCGTCGAGCCGCTCGTCATATAACGCATCTTACCGAAAATCTCGCGTTCCATCCACGGTCGGTCGTGTTTGCCGAAACACCACAAAATTCCGGCGTAAGAATTAGGATTGCGACCGTCGAGACAATATTTGTTATTCAGATGTTCGAGAACGGCAAAGGCTTCTTCGTAATTTTTCGACCATTGAATGATAAATTTTCCCCAGAGCATTCGCACATAATTGTGAACTTCGCCCGTAATCAGCATTTCGCGCTGCGTCGCGTTCCAAAGTTCATCGTAAGTTTCGCATTTTTCGAGTTCGTCGAGCGAATAAATTTCCGGTCGTTCGTCGCCGACGTGTTCGCGCATCGTTTGCTGAACCCAATCCGGCAGAGCTTTCAGCGAATCGTAATCTTTGTTGAAATCGGTGAAATTAAAAGCAAGTTCGCGGCGGACGATTAATTCTTCTAAATATGCGTCTTTAGATTTTTTCGGTGCTTTGGAATTTTTCACCGCAAGCGCGATTTCAAGCGACGAAAGAAAACCGAAATGTAAATAAGACGAAAGACGCGAAGAACCGTCAATTTCGGGTTTATTGCGCGATTCATCATAATTCGGCAAAATATTTTTAATAAAATATTTCAGCCGTTTGCGCCCGTTTTTCGTTCCGCCGTGATAAATCGGCGAAGGTTTTACGTCGTGGTCAATATCGCATTCCGCAACTAATTCGGCAATGTTTTTTGGGTTAACTTGCGTGTTCGGGCAGTCAACTTTGATCTTCGTATTTTTATTTTTGATCTTCGCTTCTTCAAAAGGCACGAAATATTCATCCAACATTTTTTTGATTTTCGGACGAATCGTATATGCGCCGTAATTTTCTTTTTCAAATTTCGAGAGCGGAATTATGCCGTTCGAATCAACGGCGTAAACCGGAATTTTCGCTTTTTCGACAATCGCCGCATTGTGTTCGGGAATAATAAAACACGGAAAATCGTCGGTGACGAGAATCGCCGCGTCCTGAGCGATTTTTTTAACGGTTTGTTTCGGTGAACTTTTGTCTTTTTGCAAATAAAAAACGTAAGTAATGCCGAGTTTTTCAAAAGCCGCGCGTTTTTCCTCAACGCCTTCGAGAATAAATGTGTGCAATCTGTCCGAAGCCCACGGATAATAATATTTCAAACCTTCATAAACGACGAGCGGCAGTTTCCGTTCGTTTGCCTGTTCAATCGCAAATTTCAGCGCGTGATTATCGTGTGCGCGTTTGAACATCTGCATCCAATACAACACATATTTCGCTTTTTTATTTTCCGTTTTGTCGTTGAGAAGCTGAACTCGTTCGCTGATTTGATTCATCTTTTTTAAAAAAAGTGTCCGTGTTTATCCGTGAAAATCTGGGACTAAATTTCTTCTTGTTTTTTTGAGATTTCGTGTTTGTTCGCGGCTAAATAATCTTTATCAAAACTTTCCTTTCCCTCGCGCCGTCAAATTCGCAGAGATAAATTCCCTGCCAGCGACCTAAAAGCAATTTGCCGTTTTCAAACGGAATTGTCACCGAAAAGCCGACCAGCGAAGATTTGATATGCGCGTCCGAATTATGTTCAAAATGACGAAAACCTTCGTAATACTGCGGAATCGTATTTTTCAAAAACAGTAAAAAATCGTGCTTTACATCCGGGTCGGCATTTTCATTTATAGTCAAACCGCACGTCGTATGCTGCGTAAACAAAACGCAGATTCCTTCGCCGGTTTCGGGAATGTATTTTGAAACTTCATCTGTAATTTCAATCAATTCTTCGCGCTGTTTGGATTGAACTTTTATCGTCTGCATAAATTTATTTTCCGTCAAAAAAAATTAGCCGCAGATTTCGCGGATTAACGCCGATAGATCAAATAATAAATCCGCGTCATCCGCGTTTATCCGCGGCTAATTTTCTTCACATTTTTCTTTTATAGTTTGTTTTCAGCCGGAACTTTAACCGTTTGTTCGATTATCACGTTCGGCGTGATTTCCGCTCTATGTGCGGTTTTATTGACGGCGATGTGCGGCGCAATAATTAGCGCGACGATGCTCATCAATTTGATTAAAATATTCATCGAAGGTCCCGAAGTATCTTTGAACGGATCGCCGACCGTATCGCCCGTGACGCTCGCTTTGTGGGCTTCGCTGCCTTTGTATTCCATTTTGCCGTTGATCTCTACGCCGGCTTCAAACGATTTTTTGGCGTTGTCCCACGCGCCGCCCGCGTTGTTCTGGAACATTCCCATCAGCACACCTGAAACGGTGACACCGGCGAGTAATCCGCCGAGAACTTCCGGTCCGAAAGCGAAGCCGACGACGACCGGAGTTATCAGGGCAATCGCGCCGGGAAGCATCATTTCTCTTAAAGATGCCTGAGTGGAAATCGCCACGCATTTGTCATATTCGGGTTTGGCTTTGTATTCCATAATGCCCGGAATATCGCGGAATTGACGGCGAACTTCCTCGACCATCGCCATCGCCGCGCGACCGACAGCCGCGATGCAGAGCGAAGAAAAGATAAACGGAATCATTCCGCCGACGAATAATCCGGCGAGAACGTCCGCTTTGTAAATATCAATCGAACTGATTCCGGCAAGCCCGACATACGCTGCAAACAGAGCGAGCGCGGTCAGCGCAGCGGAAGCAATCGCAAAACCTTTGCCGGTTGCCGCCGTTGTATTTCCGACGGCATCGAGAATATCGGTTCTGCCGCGCACTTCTTTCGGCAGTTGACTCATCTCGGCAATGCCGCCCGCGTTGTCGGCAATCGGTCCGAATGCGTCAATTGCAAGCTGCATCGCGGTCGTCGCCATCATTCCGGCGGCGGCAATCGCCACGCCGTAAAGACCTGCGAAATAGTGCGACAGATAAATGCCCGAAGCGAGAATCAAAGTCGGAATCAAGGTTGATTCCATCCCGACCGACAGACCTCCGATGATGTTTGTCGCCGCGCCGGTGCTTGACTGTTGGACAATCGAGCGCACAGGACGTTTGCCCATCGAAGTATAAAATTCAGTGACAATGCTCATTAATGCGCCGACAATCGAGCCAACCAAGATCGCCGCGAAAACTCCTTTATTCGTGAAATTAAAACCGCGCAAAGTCATATTTACGGGCATCATCCACATCACGATGAAATAACACGCAATCGTCGTGATAATCACCGAAGTCCAGTTGCCCCAGTTTAAGGCTTTTTGGACGTTGCCGTTGTCGTCGGAAATTCTGACGAGCGTAAAACCGATGATCGAAAAAATGATTCCGAGTCCGGCGATCAGCATCGGCAAAAGCATCGGCGACATACCGCCGAAGCCGTCATTTGCCGCAACTATTTCGCGTCCCAAAACCATCGTCGCCAAAATCGTCGCGACATATGAGCCGAACAAATCCGCGCCCATTCCGGCGACATCGCCGACGTTATCGCCGACGTTATCGGCAATCGTCGCCGGATTTCGCACGTCGTCTTCGGGAATTCCCGCTTCGACTTTTCCGACCAAATCCGCGCCGACATCAGCCGCTTTCGTATAAATTCCGCCGCCGACACGCGCAAACAGTGCGATTGATTCCGCGCCGAGCGAAAATCCGGCGAGAACTTCGATGGCTTTTTCCATCGGAATACCGTTGACCGCCGCCAGACCGCCCACCGGCGCAACGCCTTCAACATAAATTTTATAGAAAGCGATAAATAACGCGCTGAGACCTAATACGGCAAGTCCGGCAACGCCGAGTCCCATCACCGTTCCGCCCGTGAACGCGACTTTGAGTGCGTCTTTCAAACTCGTTCTAGCGGCTTGCGTCGTGCGAACATTTGCTTTCGTCGCAATGTTCATCCCGAAATATCCGGCGAGTGCGCTGAAAAACGCACCGATCAGAAATGATACGGCAATCACCGGCGAAGACGTTTCGACCAGCGTTCCCGACCAGCCGAGAATGATCGAAGCGACGAGTGCGAAAACAGCCAAAATGCGCCATTCCGCCTTCAAAAATGCCATCGCGCCTTCGGCGATATACGTCGAAAGTTCGACCATATTCGCTTCGCCCGTCGGCTGTTTCGTGACCCACGCGGATTGGATCATCATCACGACTAACCCCAAAATCCCGAGTATCGGAATAAGATAAAGAATTGTAGATTCCATTTAAAAAATCACCTATTTATTAAAATCCTGTCTGTTAAATTTTTAAGTTTTTAAATTATGAAGCTCTAATTTCAGCTAACCGAAATCAGCCGACCTAAAGCAAAAGGGTAATTATTGCCGATTTTGTAACAAAGATTCAAATGCAGATCGGCTTTGGTAAAAAGAATCGAGTATTTTCCGCCAAAACATACGCATTAAAAAAGATTTTCGTCTTCAAAACCAATAAGTTATAAAGATTTTCGTCACGTTATGCCTTGAGGAGAATTTTTACCGCAAAACCTTTCGACAGGAGATTTTTTGCATAAACTTTACCGCCGCAGGCTTCGATGCAGGTTTTGACGATTGCCAGACCTAAACCGCTTCCGCCATTCGTGCGTGCGCGGTGTTTTTCGACACGGAAAAGCGGATCGAAAATTTTCGTCAGCGCATCTTCTGGAACACCTGCGCCATTATCGGCGACGGTGATTTCAATCAAATCATTAATCGTTTTTTCAGTAGAAATTAAAATTTGTCCGTCGTTTCCGGCATATCGAACGGCATTGCGAATAATATTTCCAAGCGCGCGCGAGCAATTCGGATTGAGCGAAAACCGCCGTGTCTTTGTCAATCTCGATTTTTATTTCGGCTTTTCGATTGATCGTTTCACGACCGATTATCTTTTCAACCAGCGGTTTAATAAATACTCTTTCAGTAGTAATTTCGGCGGTTTTTATGC
Source organism: Pyrinomonadaceae bacterium (assembly GCA_965217985.1). Lineage (GTDB taxonomy): Bacteria > Acidobacteriota > Blastocatellia > Pyrinomonadales > Pyrinomonadaceae > DATHTS01. The sequence goes on along the minus strand of CBDCJY010000009.1, from coordinate 808,376 downwards.
CTGTTTTGGAATATGAAAGCAGTTCGCCGACGAGTTTCGACATTATTTCAACTTCTTCTTTGACATCTTAGACATACGCGCGATTTTCTTCGCCGACTCGATCTTCCAAAATTGTCAGAGCAAAATTCATTCGTGCGAGCGGCGAATTGAGTTAAAGGCAATGATCGAAAGCGGAAGTTTTAATGAAGAAAAGGCACGACAGATTTTAACGGCAAAATCTTCGGCGATGACCGAACTCGAATTAATCCGTCTTCGCACCGATGCGGCGATTTTCAGCATTTTAACTACTGACCAAAAAGCGCAATTCGCACGATTAAAAACCGAACGTCCGCCGATGCCGCCGCGCAAAGGTTTTCGTCCTGATAAGAATTAACCCAAGTTGCTAGTTATAGACAATTTAAGATGTTTTGCCCGCGAAAAACACGAAAAGACACGAAAAAAGAGATAAATTTAATTGGTTTTGTCATTTTTTTAGCGCAGTTTGCGTATTTCGCGGGTAATTTCTTCAAACCTTTTTCAACTAGCAACTTGGGTGAATTAGTCTGAGAAATGCAGACTTTCATCAAAAGTTAAAAGGTAAAAAGTGTATTAATTGTCTTTTAATAAACTTTTTACCTTTTCTTTTCCATCAATTCGATAAATCGTTTGAAAAGATATTCGGAATCGTGCGGACCGGGCGCGGATTCCGGGTGATATTGAACGGAAAACACGGGCAAAGTTTTGTGCTGCAATCCGGCGACGGTGTTGTCATTTAGATTAACGTGCGTAACTTCGACCGATTCGGGCAGCGATTCGGCTTCGACGGCGAAACCGTGATTATGCGCGGCGATTTCGATCTTTCCGGTCGTCAAATCCTTGATCGGCTGATTGCCGCCGCGATGACCGAATTTTAATTTATAAGTGCTGCCGCCGAAAACCTGACCTAAAATTTGATGACCGAGACAAATTCCGAACATCGGCACATTTTCCCGCGTCAATTTTTTTATTTGTTCGACGACCGATTTCATCGAAGACGGATCGCCCGGACCGTTCGAGAGAAAAATTCCGTCCGGTTTCATTTTTAAAACTTCCGCCGCCGGAGTTTCCGCCGGAACAACCGTAATTTTACAGCCGAATTTTGCAAATTCTCTCAAACTGTTTGTTTTTACGCCGAAATCGTAGGCGACGACGTGAAATTTTTCTTTTTCGTCCGCCGGATAATCAAAAGTTTTTTCGACCGTGACTGAACTGGCAAGTTCGCGGTTTTTCATTTCAGGTGAATTTAAAACTTTTTCCAAAAGACTTTTTTCGTCCGAATCTACTGAAGAAATCACGGCTCGCATCGCGCCTTTGTCGCGGATGTGGCGAACGAGTGCGCGCGTGTCAATATGTTCGATGCCGACGATTTTGTGACGTTTCAGATATGAATCGAGAGATTCGGTCGAACGCCAGTTCGATGCGATGCGGCTCGCTTCGCGGACGACAAAACCTTCGACCCAAGGACGATGAGATTCGTTATCCTGCTCGTTTACGCCGTAATTTCCGATCAGCGGATAAGTCATACAAACGATCTGTCCGGCGTAACTCGGATCGGTCAGAATTTCCTGATAACCGGACATCGAAGTATTAAAAACCATTTCGCCGAACACTTCGCCTTCCGCGCCAAACGCCGCGCCGCGAAATGTCCGACCGTCTTCTAAAACTAAAATCGCCTTTTTTGAAAGATTCATTTTTATTTAATGGAAAATGGATAACGGATAATGAAAAACTTTTCTCAATTATCAGTTATCCATTTTCCATTATCAGTTTTCATTTATTCTCCGCCTTCCGCACTAACGTCGCCGTGTTCATCATCTTTTTGCAGATCGTATGTGCCGTGTTCGAGAAATCCGACATTCTGCGGTTTCCAGTAACGGAAAAACGCTTTGCCGTAAATGTATTTTTCCGGTACGAGTCCCCAATAGCGCGAATCGGAAGAGTTATCGCGGTTGTCGCCCATCACGAAATAATAATGCGGATCAACTTTAGTCTGTTTGAAATTCGGCAGCGATTGATTATGTTCCGTGTCCAGATAAGGCTCATTGAGTTGCTGATCGTTGATATAAACCACGCCGTGTTTTAATTCGACCGTTTCGCCCGGCAGACCGATGATGCGCTTGACATAACTCTTTTCAGGATCGTGAGGATACCAGAAAACAATAATGTCGCCGCGCTCGACGTGTCCCCAACTAAACTTTTCAAATTTATAATAGACGAGTTTATTGACCAGCAGACGTTCGCCGTCGTGCAGTTCCGGCAGCATCGAAGTTCCTTCGACGACGACGGGTTGCGCGACAAAAACGCCGAACAAAACAAAAACGCAAATTATCAGAAAAACATCGCGCACGAGCCGCAGACTTTCCATATAAAGTCCTTGCCGCGATTCGACTTTGACGCGCTGAACTTCGATGTCGCGGTCATCATCCGCCGACACGAGTCCGAAATCGTATTGGTTTTTTCGTTGAAAATCAAACATAATTTATTACCGCTTTTGATGCGGCTGACGAAGGTTTCTGTCGAATATTTTTTTTTCAGCCCGAAACCAAATAAAAAAGTAGCTTTATCAAAACGGTTTGTCAAAAGAAAATCTTTTAATGGTAAGTGATAAGTGGTAAATGGTAAATAGCTGTTTTTTGCTAAAATCATTCTAACAATCGAAAATCAATCACCAACCGTTTACCACTTACCATTTACCATTTATCATTAAGAACGTGAACGAAAAAATTCGCAGAGCATTTCCGGTAACGGAAAAATACACATATTTAAACAGTGCGGCGGTCGGCACGATTCCGGCTGTTGCCGTCGAAGCGGTCTATTCGCAATTAAAAGACGTTTCGGAAAACGGCACGGTAAATTTTTCCGATTGGATCGAAACAAAGAACCGCGCCCGCGAAATCGTCGCGCAGATGCTCAAGGTCAAATCCGAGCAGATCGCATTTTTGCGGAATACTTCCGACGGTTTCGCGTCAGTCGCCAACGGAATAACCTGGCAAAAAGGCGATAACATCGTAACTTTCGCCAAAGAATTTCCGGCAAATTTTTACGCTTGGCGCAGAATCCGCGACGAATTCGGTGTCGAATTGCGGTTGTGTCCAGAACGCGACGGGCAAATTGATTTAGACGAATTTATTTCCCTGATTGATTCCGATACAAAATTAGTTTCGATCAGCGCGGTGCAGTTTGCATCGGGTTTTCGTGCCGATCTTGAAAGAATCGGTGAAGCCGCAAAGAAAGTTGACGCGCTGTTTGCGGTTGATATTATTCAGGCTTTCGGCGCGATGCCGTTCGATCTGCCGGCGCAGATGGTTGATATTGCATCGGGCGCAAGTCATAAATGGCTCGTTGCGCCCGAAGGCTGCGGCATTTTGTATCTGTCCGACAAAGCGCGTGAAAGAGTAAAACCGACGCTTGTCGGTTGGATCAGCGTCGAAGAACCGTGGGATTTTGAAGATTACGAACAGCATTTTAAACCGAACGCGCTCGCGTGGGAATCGGGAACGGGAGGCTCTGCGCTTTTTTACGGTTTGGAAGCAAGCCTGAAACTTCTTAACGAAACGGGAATCGAAAATATCGAAAAATACTTGGAAGAACTAACCGATTTTCTATGTGAACTTTTGGCGGGAAAAGATTATGAGATTGTCAGTTCGCGCGCGAAAGGCGAAAAATCGCAGATCGTCTGCATCGAACATCGCAACGGTTTGACTTCGAGCGAAATTGCAAAAAAATTGCAGGAAAAAAATATCGTCGTTTCGCCGCGCGGAAATCGTCTCAGAATCGCACCGCATTTTTATAATAACCGCGAAGATATTGAAAAATTAGTTGATAATCTGGTGTAAAAATTTATTTTTCTTTTGAAATTGCCAAAGTTGCGAGCAAATTTCGGCAAAAGAATTATCGCATTTGTTCACCGAAACTATAAAAAAATGTCTGAAATTTTAACCGAAAAAGAAAACTCGATCTTTACGATCACCTTAAATCGCCCCGAAAAGCGCAATGCTTTAAATGACGCTTTGATAAATTCGTTAAAAGACGCTTTGCGCGAAGCCGACAAAGATGAAAGTTTAAACGCGGTTTTAATAAAAGGCGCGGGCAAAGATTTTTGTTCAGGCGCGGATTTGTCGGCATTGCAGAAAATTGCGGAAAGCGACGTTTTGGAAAATTTTCGGGACGCGGAAAATCTGATGGAACTTTTTTCGCTGATTCGCAAAGTCAAAATTCCGGTTATTGCAGCCGTTCACGGTCGCGCACTCGCCGGCGGTTGCGGTTTGGCGACGGCTTGCGATATTGTTCTGGCTTCAAAATCAGCAATTTTCGGTTATCCGGAAGTCAGGATCGGTTTTGTTCCGGCGATGGTGATGGCGATTTTGCGGCGTAATCTTTCGGAAAAACGTATCTTTGAATTAATTACCAAAGGCTTTAATTTTGACGCGGACACGGCGGAAAGATTCGGGTTGATAAATCGCGTTTTCACGGATGAAAATTTTGAAGATGAAGTTGTAAAATTTGCCGCCGAATATACTAAAGTTTCGCGTTCAGCCGTCGTTTTATCGAAAAAACTTCTCTATCAAATGGACGGAATGACTTTTGAAACCGCACTCGAAGTCGGCGCGGAAGTTAATACGATTGCGCGTCTGACGAAAGATTGTCAGACAGGAATCGCCAAATTTTTGGACAAATAAACGTATATCTTTCATACATTTAAGCGAAAAATTAAAATTTAAAATACATAAAAACAATTCGGTCAAATTGAAATAAATATTTCCGACTCAACAATTTAAAAATTGGCGAAAAACATTGCAACAACATTTTTCGCCAAATATGCTCTCTATTGATAAAAGAAAAGAAAAGGATAAAAGAATATGACAGATGAAGTTTACTAAACCGAAAAATAGTTTTAGGCAGACGCATACTGCTTTATGAAATAGATTTGCCGAAAAAGAGAGCCGCGCCGTTTGCATCCGAAAATTTCTCGTCACGAAATCGAAGAAAACGGCACGAATGTTCGGGCGATTAAAAAACCGTCTTGCCGGAAAAATCCTCGAAAAGATTTGAAACGGAAAGAGAAATAACAATAAAGACAACAATTAGAAATCAAATCGGGCAAAGTTTACGTTTTTGATTATTTCCCTGTTCAGCATATATTAAACGCTCTGTAAATTAGCCAATTACAGAGCGTTTACGGCTTTTCGATTCGGAAAACCAGAAAGTAATCCATTCCGTCGGCTTTTACGAAATCATATTCTTCTTTCAGTGCAAAACCGGCGCGTTTCATTTCTTCGATAACCGTATCTTTTCGTATTCCGTGATCGTTGCCGTTGCCGTTGCGGTCAATAATTCCGACAAGCGCGTTTTCTTTTAATGACGGCAAAAGATGTTCCATCAATTTAATCGGTTGGGCGATTTCGTGATAAGTTTTCAAAATTAAAACCGCATCGGTCGAATTTTTCGGCAATCTCGGATCGTCTTCCGTTCCGACAACGGTTTCGATATTCGGCAGATTTTCCTTCTGTTTACGTTCGTTAATATATTTTATCGCGTCTTCGTTGATTTCAACTGCGTAAATTTTTCCATTTTCGCCCGTGCGTTTGGCGGCGCGAACCGTAAACCAGCCCGAACCTGCGCCGATATCGGCGACGGTTTTGCCTTCGGAAATTTTCAAAATATCCATCACGCGTTCGATGCTTAGATTTTTTGCACGATTTTCATCTTCAAAAATCGAAAGATCACCTTTGTAAGGTTCGCTCGCCGGACGATTGATATTGTCATTTATTTCCGCCGTCGGTGTCGGCGTGATTTCAGAATCAGCGAGTTTCGCACTTTGACAGGACGAAAACGAGAGCGCGAAAAATGAAGTCAGTAAAATGAGTTTTATGAAAACAGGATCAAATACAAATCTTTTCATAATTTTTATGATGAATCACGAATAGTTAAATTTGCAATTGAAATTATAGATCGGGCTTTTCGTTTTTTTCAATGACAGGTTTTCCGAGAACTTTCTCCGAAACAGAATTAAAAAAATGCGTCATATATGAACTATCTTCATATTGTCCGCACGCGCAAGCGTAATGTGGTATAAATGCCAACGAAAAAATTATCAGACAGAGTAAAACCGCCATCGCAAGCAAACCTTTTTTGATTTCGATTTTCATCGTTTTCATTGACTCGAAAGATTATCACATTTTTAGAGCATCATTTATTAAATCTTCGCTGATCGCATCAATCAGACCGATTTTCAAGGCTTCTTCAGCGGAAACTCTTTTCGCGGTCAGAAACATTTCGAGCGCGTTTGCTTCGCCGATTAGTCGCGGAAGTTTTTGCGTTCCGCTCCAACCTGTAATTATTCCGAGATTTACGCCCGGATGCGAAAATTGCGCGTTTGAAGTTGCGATTCTTACATCGCAGGAAAGCGCGAGATCGAGCGCACCGCCGAAACAAAAGCCGTTGACAGCGGCAATGGTTTTCTTTTCGAGCGCAGAAATTTTGTTCATCAATCGTTGCCCTTTCAAAGCAAATTCGCGCACCGAATCGCCGGAAAGTCGGGCAATCTCGCGCAAATCCGCGCCGGAAGCAAAAACATCGTCTTTTCCGGTAAAAATTATTTTATTTATTTTTTTATCGCTGTCCGATTTGTCTAAAATTCCCTCTAAATCATTCAAAACAAACACCGAAAGCGGACTGCGGAGTTCGGGACGATTAAATATTATGACTAATGTGTCGGAAAAGGTTTCGGTCAAAACGGCGTTTTCCATAGATAAAATCTTAACTTTGAAATTTATTGATGCCAATCGGAAGTGTTAAAAACTTGTTAATTCTTTTGGCTTAAAGGACTTAAAAATTCCCGGCTTTCGGCACGAAAAATTAATTTAAAATCGGACGGAAAAAACTTGAAATCATTTATTTCGATGCTATAATCGTAAATCAATTTCACCCCCTGATTTACTGAAATAGTTCTAAAATTATCAAGGTCGGTTAAGAAAAAGAAATCACACGGAACTAAATGATTCAGGAAAAACCAAAAACACATCAGCTCTATGCAGTGCCGGACGCGGCTGAAAAAGCGTTTGAATCGCGCGATTTTCACGACGTGCCGCAAGCGCGCGATGAACCCGAAATCTGCCCGAAATGTTACGGTTCGGGAATGGAAGTCGTCGCCGGAAAGGGCGCACGCCGCTGCGAATGCCGGAAACGCAAAACTCATCACGATCATTTGGAAAAAGCGCGAATTCCGAAACGCTATTTAGATTGTCATTTTCACAATTATAAAATCTTGAATCCGTCGCAGGAACGCGCGTTTCGTTTTGCATCGAATCTGGCGATAAATTTTCCGGCAAATGATCGCGGCGCGCTTTTTATGGGAACGGTCGGCATCGGCAAAACTCATCTCGCAGTTTCGATTTTGAAAGGTTTGACCGAACGCGGATTTAATTGTCTGTTTTACGAATTCGGCGCACTTTTGAAGGAAATTCAGGGTTCGTATAATTCCAGCACACAAACATCGGAACTCGGAGTTTTATCGCCGATCTTTGATGCGGAAATTTTAGTTTTAGACGAAATCGGCGCGTCGAAACCGACCGAATGGGTGCGCGATACGATGGCACACATCATCAACACGCGCTATAACGACAAAAAACTGACCATATTTACCACAAATTATCTCGACGAACGCCGCAATGAGCGCGAAGAAACTCTCGAAGACAGAATCGGTATTCGTCTGCGTTCGCGTCTTTACGAAATGTGCAAAACCATTATCATCGCCGGTGAAGATTTTCGCCGCACTTTCGATCACGCTACGCCGATTGGAAAAAGATAATTTAGATAAAAACAAACATAAATGAACACGAAAATCATTTTTACTTTTCGTGTTTTTTTAGTTTACAGCTAACTTCTTTGAATTGGATTTCCCCGGATTTGTGTAGATTCTGTAACCGAGCAAAACCGTTAAAACAAATGCAAATAAAAGCGGATAAGTCAGATCGGATTTGACGATCATCCAGAAATGGATCACGCCTAAAATTGCGATCAAATAACTAAGTTTATGCAGACGCGCCCAATTTTTGCCGCCGATTCGTTTTATCATTCCATCGGTCGAAGTGACGGCGAGCGGAATCAGCAGAAAAAACGCCAACATTCCGACGGCGATAAACGGTCTTTTCCAAACGTCTGCCGCAATTGCCGCAATGTCGAAGGATTTGTCGAAAATGCTGTAAGTTATCAAGTGCAGAAAGCCGTAAAAAAAAGCAAAAAGTCCAAGCATTCTTCTGAATTTTATCAATTGATTCCAGCCGAAATATTTTCTGATCGGCGTAACGGAAAGCGTAATAAATAAAAAAACGAGCGTCAAAACTCCGGTCGTGCGAAGAAAAAACTCGACCGGATTTGCGCCGAGCTTTTGCCAATACGCATCCGAAGCGAGAAACGCAAGCGGCACGAGTGCATTGATGAAGATCAGAATTTTGTTGAATTTTACGTCGTTCATTTTAGTTTTTTAAGTTTTAAGTTTAAGAAGCTGTTTGAAAACTCGAAATAAAGGATGATTTGACTATCAGATAGTCAGTTTTGGAAAATTATTTTTGTGAAAAAATATCCGACTGATTTAACTGATAGTCAATGGAATCATATCAAAGAAATGTTTCCACAACCAAAACCAACCGGCAGACCGCGTGAAGTTGATTTCCGGGAAGTGGTCAATGCCATTTATTACTTGCTCTTTACGGGTTGTCAATGGCGGTTTATTCCGAACGATTATCCGCATTGGCGTTCGGTTTACGGGTATTTTCAAAAGTGGCAAAAAGACGGGACGTGGTATCGAATTCACGAAACTCTGCGCTCCCGGTTGCGAGAAAAAAAAGGACGGCACAAACATCCGACGGCAGGTTCGCTCGATTCACAATCAGTTAAAACAACCGCCGTGCCTTCTTCGCGCGGTTTTGATGCGGGCAAGAAGATAATGGGACGCAAACGCCATATTCTGGTTGATACAATGGGTTTGATGATTGCTTTGGTCGTCACGACCGCGTGTGTCCAGGACCGCGACGGATTGAAAAAACTGCTTCGCACATTCGGTGTCCATCGCAAGAAATTGCGAAAGATTTGGGTTGACGGCGGTTATCGCGGACAGGTGATCGAGTGGGTTAAGGCACGTTTTCGCTATTGTTTGGAAGTGGTTTTGCGCTCTGACGACATCACAGGATTCGTCGTGTTGCCGCGCCGTTGGGTTGTTGAGCGAACATTTGCGTGGCTCAATAATCATCGCCGCTTGTCGAAAGATTACGAGCGATTCACCAAGACGAGCGAAACGATGATTCAAATCGCCATGATGCGTTTGATGCTTCGCCGATTAAAACCAAATTGAGTTTTCAAACAGCTTCTAAGGTTTTAGCAAAAAGTTCAAAACCAAAAACTTAAAACCAATTTTCACTAGAAAAATTTCTTCAAATCCATTCCGCTGTAAAGATTTGCAACTTCGTCGGCGTAGCCGTTAAACAACAGGGTTTTCTGCGACACGAGTTTGCCGATTCTGCGTTCGGTCGCCTGTGACCAACGCGGATGGTCAACTTCAGGATTGACGTTCGAGTAAAAACCGTATTCACCCGGCGCAGCAATATTCCAAGTTGTCGGCGGTTCGTTATCGGTCAAATTAATTTTGACGATTGATTTGATACTCTTGAAACCGTATTTCCACGGAACGACGAGGCGAATCGGTGCGCCGTTTTGATTCGGTAATTGTTTGCCGTAAAGTCCGGTCGCCAAAATCGTCAGCGGATGAAACGCTTCGTCAAGCCGCAAGCCTTCGAGATACGGAAAATCAATTCCGGCAAAAACGGGCGACTGCATTTCATTTCCGCCTTCCGGCAGATTTACACCTTCGCCTTTCGGATTCGTGTCTTCGTAAAACGTCTGAAATTCGACGTATTTAGCATTTCCCAAAGGTTCGACCGCATCCAAAATTCTCTTTAGCGGAAATCCCGTCCAAGGAATAACCATTGACCAGCCTTCGACACAGCGAAAACGATAAATCCGCTCTTCCTGTTCGTATTTCAGCAGTTCTTCGACACCGAACACTTTCGGTTTTTGAACGAGTCCGCCGACCGACACCGTCCACGGCGATGTAACGAAATTTTCGACCTTTCGCGCCACGGAGGTTTTGCTCGTCGAAAATTCGTAAAAATTATTGTAGTTCGTAATTTCCGCAAACGAATTGGGCGCGTCTTCAGAGCGGAAGTTTTCCGGCTTTGAGACGTTTTCAATTTCGGCGGTAACGATTTCTTTTGGCGGCGGCGGATTAAAAAAATTGTAAAGTCCGGCGGTGGTAACTGTTGTTCCGGTAAGAGTTGCGGCGCGAATAAAATTTCGCCGATTCAGGAAAACACTTTCCGGCGTGATGTCGCTCGATTTTATTTCTTTATCTGACATTTTAATTAAATTCTAATTTTTAATATCGGCAGACTCAAATTTTATTCCGTCTTTGCCGGAAACTTCTTGTAAAATAGTGCGTATTCGTTGTAAATTTACTCAGTCATCAATCTACATTAAGGAGTTTTTACAGTGTATCTCAAACGATTATTTTATTCGCTGATTACCGTCGTTTTGGTTTCAACTTTTGTTTTCGCACAGGATTCGCCGACCGAATCGCAAGCCGATAAAGATAAAGCCAAGCAGGAAAGAGAGAAAAAAGCCGTCGCTTTGATCGAAGACATCGCCGGACAGGTTGCACTTCTGAAGAACCCGGACAATCGTGCGCTTAGTTTTGCTTCGGTTGCCGATCTGCTCTGGACACGCGATGAAAAACGCGCACGTCAATTGTTCCGGCAGTCGGCTGACGAGATTGTAGCGAGCAACAATGCGCCGGCGGACGATTCTTCGCAGAACAATATGATGAGTTTTCTTTTGCAAAACGCTTCGCCGCGAGCCGATATTTTGCGAACGATTGCCGCCCGCGACCCCGAATTTGCGCTCGAACTTCTTTATCTTACGCGACCGGCAAACGTCGCCGCCGCACTTGCTTCTTACAACCGCAATCAGCCGAATATAAATTCAAAAGTAAAATCTCCGGCTGACCAGATGAGCGAGATGCGAAATCGTTCGCTTGCCGAAGGCGAAATTCGTCTGGAACAAAGTTTTTCCGAGCAAGCCGCCAAAAATGATCCGAAACTCGCCGCCAAACTTTTACGCGAAAGCATCGCCAAAAACGGCGTAACGAATTCGGTTTTCGGTATCTTGCAGAAAATAAACGAAAAAGATAACGAACTCGCCGTTAAATTATTAAACGAAGTCAATCAAAAATTATCCGGCGAATCGTTCGACGACCAATCGAACAATAATTCTTCATTGGCGGTGCAGTTTTTGCGCCAATTTTATCTCGACGCGGACAAAAACGTGCCGAAATCAAAAGAGACGAAAATTCTCAAACTCGAACCTGCCGCCGCAAAAGATTTAGCCAACAAGTTAGCCGACGCGATTATGAAAATGGATGCGAAAAGCAGTATGAGCGGTTATGTTCAGATGCGTTCAGCAATGCCTGTTTTGGAAAAAATAATTCCCGAACGCGCCGCGATTCTCAAGCAAAAACAGGAAACGGTCAAAAAATCTCTGCCGGAAGAAATGACCAGATTCGACGGAATTTTCGACAGCGATAATAATTCGCCGGAAAAAATGGTTTCCAACGCCGCCAAAATGCCTGCTCAGACACGCAGTTTTATGTATCGCAACGCCATCAATCAGGCAGTTACAAACGGTAATCTGGACGCGGTTCGAGCGAGTCTGAATCAAGCTCCCGAAGGCAAAGAACGCGACGACGCGTTGGCTTATCTCGATTCTAAAGTCGCCGAAAAGAAGATTAAGGACGGCAATACTGACGAAGCGCGAAAAATCATTGATTCGCTTTCTTCAACCAAAGAAAAAGTCGAACGGCTCGTTCAACTGGCGATCAGTTTTCAGCAGAAAAACACCAAAGAAGATAAGGAAACCGCCGCAAAATTAATGACCGAAGCGCGCGGTTTGATCGATTATTCGCCGCAGGACGAAGATGCGGCAAACGATTATCTGCGAATCGTCAGCGGTTATGCTTATGTTGATCCGACGACGGCTTTTTCGATGCTCGATTCGTTTGCCGATCAGGTCAATGAACTCGTCAACGCTTCGGCGACCGTTGCGAAATTCGACAAAAATAATCCGAACTTTAAAAACGGCGAACTGATTTTGACGCGCGGACTTCCGCGCATCGGCGGAAAAGTTCTCAGCTACGGCAAAGAAGCACAGCTTTTGGCGAACGAAGATATTGATCGTCTGCAAAATATCGCCGGAAAATTTCAGCGTCCCGACGCGCAGATTCTTTTAAAAATCTATATCGCGCAGGCATTTTTCACCGGAAAAATCGGTATGCAGGGAACGCAGAGCAGCGGTCGTGAAAACTTCTCGATTGTTACTTTCAGCAATTAGAACACGTCTCGCATAAATGCCGCTCAACGGAACGCCTAATTAAAATTCGCGTTCCGTTTTTTTATCCGATTAAATTTAGAGAAAAATTATTTTTGCAGTCGCCGCATTTCCAGTTTTTCGTATAGAGGCTCGACGAATTTTGCCGCCAGACGAATATTTTCGGTTTCGGCTTCGCGCAGTTTCTCATTCGTGTCGGGCGAGAAATTCAGCTGCGGCGTTTTCGCGTTAAATTTGGATTTTTCCGACATTTTATTTATTTCTTCATCAGTAAAAGAAACGCCGAAATGTGTGCTGATCTCGTTCATTACGGCATCGGGCAATTGCGCGTAATTAATAAATTTCCCGTTCGGATTTTCCTCGTTTGCCAACGCCGTTTCGTAAAACGTGCCAATCGTCCGCGCCAATCGTTCTTCAATCGAAAACCGTAAAATTTCCGGCAAATTTATCTGCGGAAAAATTTTCGTAATCGCACCCGGAATCATCTGCGCTCCGGGCTGACGCAGATTTGAAACGATGATTTCAACCGGATTGCGATACAAAAAAATCCACGGCACATCGGGAAACGCGAGTTCGATCCAATTCAAATCCAGAATATGCCAACTGTCGAATTTAACGAAAAAATTTTCTTCCTCGGCAAATCTTTTCTGCGCCAGAGCATTTGAAAGCCAGCGCAGCGCGACAATTTTTTGCTCGTCGGGCGCATTCGAGCGAATAATTTTGTCAATCGTCAGAGCTTCGGAAATAACGATATTTTTAGAAACTGCGGCAAGCATCTGCGAAACCAGAGTCGAACCGCAGCGCGAAGAATGAAAGATAAATCCGCGTGGCGCGATGCCTTTCGAATGCTCGTAAAGTTCGCCTAGAAAATTCATCGGCGTTTGATGCCGGAAAAATTTATTAAACGGGCGGCGCATCAGAATATCAATCGTCAGATCGTGGAAAGATTCGGTGAAACGTGCATCATCGAGAAAAATCCAGTCAATAAATACGCCGCCGTTCGATTCGTAAATGCGGACGGGCGACCAGTTTTCAAAATTCTTGTAATTTAAATCCATCGTTCGATCCACGCCCGTGTGTTTTTATTCATTTCTTCCAAAATTTCTTCGCGCGCGACAATTAAATCGTGTTCGCATCCGATTTCAACGAGGCGCGAAACGAATTTATCTTTTTCGGCAATCCGCCGCATTTCGCCAAGTAATGCGGGATTTTGAAAAATCATTTCACGCAGTTTTTCGATTTTCTCGCTCATTTTCAGTTACAAGATTAGTTTATTTCGCCGATATTTTACAATTTATAAAGGCGGAAGAGTGCATCGGATTTTTGCGATCAATAAAACGCTCCGGTCACTGTTTTTTCTTTATGTTTTACAAATAAATAAACCATTGCAGCCTTGCGCGTGAGCAACTTTGCGTTAAAATTTTCTTATGAATTTGTTCGACCCAGCCGAAAACAGTATCGAAACCGAAATCGCAAATCTTCGCGCCGAAATCAACCGGCACAACGAACTTTATTATCAACAAAGCGCACCGGAAATCGCGGATTTTGAATTTGATAAATTGCTCGAAAATTTAAGAAAACTCGAATCCGAAAATCCCGAATTTATCACCGCCGATTCGCCGACGCAGAAAGTCGGCGGCAGAGCCGAAGGTTTTACGCCGTTTCGTCATCTCGTGCCGATGATGTCGCTCGATAATTCTTATTCGATTGACGATTTGCGGAAGTTTGACGAACGCTGTCAGAAACTCGCCGACGGGCGCGAATTCGATTACGTCGCGGAACTGAAAATCGACGGGCTTTCGATTTCGCTGCATTATGAAAACGGAATTTTGATCGCGGGCGCGACGCGCGGCGACGGCGTAACGGGCGACGATGTTTTGGGTAATGTAAAAACGATCAAAACGATTCCGCTCGGTTTGAAAAAAGCGTTTGCCGAAAGAATCGAAGTGCGCGGCGAAGTTTTTATGGCGCGTTCGGTGTTTGAGGAAATCAACGCCGAACTAGAAATGCAGGGCGAAAAAACTTATGCGAATCCGCGCAATTTCGCTTCGGGAACTTTGCGGCAGCTCGATTCTTCGGTCGTCGCTTCGCGCAAATTGGATATGTTTCCGTATGACGTTTTGAGCGGAAATCAAAAAGCGTTTCCGACGCATTACGAAAATTTCGAATGGTTGAAAACGCAGGGTTTTCATATTAATGAAAACGTCGGAAAATGCGAAAATATCGAAGAAGTAATTAATTTTTGCAATGAAATGCAGGAAAAACGCGACACGCTCGATTACGAAATTGACGGCGTTGTCGTTAAAGTAAATTCGACGCAGTTGCAGGACGAATTCGGCGCAACTTCAAAAGCACCGCGTTGGGCAATCGCTTACAAATATCCGGCGATGCAGGCGACGACGCGGCTCGAAGCGATAAATATTCAGGTCGGAAGAACCGGCGCGTTAACGCCCGTCGCGTATTTAAAGCCGGTTTTGCTTGCCGGAACGACCGTTTCGCGCGCTTCGCTTCACAATGAAGACGAGATCAAGCGTTTGAATTTAAAGATCGGCGATTGGGTTTTGATCGAAAAATCGGGCGAAATCATTCCGCAGGTTTTGCAGATCATCGAATCGAAACGCACGGGCGAAGAAACAGATTACGAATTTCCGAAAAATTGTCCGGTCTGCTCTTCGGAAGTCGTGCGTCCCGCAGGCGAAGCCGTAACGCGCTGTCCAAATGAAATTTGTCCGGCGAAAGTAAAAGCAAGAATTAGCTATTTTGCGATGCGAAAAGCGATGGACATCGAAGGTCTCGGCGAGGTTTTGATCGAAAAACTCGTTGATTCGGGCAGAATAAAAAACGTCGCCGACATTTACGATTTGACGGTCGAAGAAATCGCCGCAATGGAACGAATGGCGAAAAAATCGGCGACGAATTTGATTAACCAAATCGAAAATTCAAAAACGCGCGGTTTGCAGCGATTACTTTTCGGTCTCGACATTCGGCACGTCGGCGAAAGATATTCTAAAATTCTCGCCAAACATTTCCGCTCGATTGAAAATCTGTCAAAAGCGACGGTCGAAGAACTCGACGACATTCACGAAATCGGTCTCGCCGTCGCCGTCTCGGTTCACAATTTTTTCCAGAATCCGCGCAGCATCGAAGTCATCGAACGCCTGAAAAACGCGCATATAAAAATGGAAATTGACGGCGACGCGGCGGGCGAATCAGACGAAAATTTCAACGGCAAAACTTTTGTTTTAACCGGAAAACTCGAACAATTTACGCGCGACGAAGCCGCAAAAATAATCGAATCGAAAGGCGGCAGAGTTTCCTCGTCGGTCAGCAAAAAAACCGATTACGTCGTCGCCGGAACGGATGCCGGATCGAAACTGACAAAAGCCGAAAGTTTGGGTGTTAAAGTTTTGAGCGAAGATGAATTTAAGGCAATGATTTCTTAAAAAGTGAATTATGTCATAAAAAATTATGGCATTTATTATCCTCATTAAATTTGCTTATAACGTCCGCAAATCAAGAGGTTTCAATGCTTTTAGTAGTTGATTTAAATTCTTGACTTGTAAAGGATTCCGTCATAAACTCTCGTAGCAATACCGAAATTTAGAGACAAAAAAATTCCAATGAAACAGGTTTGGGAATTAAATCCTCAATCATTTGAAAAAATGCTTGATTGGTTGGACAAAGACCGTGAAATTGCCGGACAAAAATATGAGGCGATCCGTCTGCGTTTGATAAAAGTTCTCAGCTATCGCGGTTGTCTCGAAGGCGATTCGCTCGCCGATGAAGTGATGGACAGAGTAATGCGAAAGATTGATTCGCTGACGGACAGTTACGAAGGCGATCCGACATATTACTTTCTCAATGTTGCCAACAAAATCTATCTCGAACATCGCCGCAAACCGGTTTTCGTCGAATTGCCGGACAATCTTACCGAAATTCCAGACACTTCTTCGACGGAAGAATTTCAGTCTGAATATGATTGTTTAACCAAATGTCTGGCAAATCTTCCGGCAATCAATCGTGAATTTATTCTGAATTATTATCAAGCAGATAAAAAAAAGAAAATCAATAATCTTAAACGGATCGCCGAAAATGATGCAGTTGAAATATCAAGTTTGCATATGCGGGCATATCGTCTGCGCGCGAGTTTGCAAAAATGTGTCTTGAAATGCTTGGCGCAAAAAGATTGACGACAAATCTGCGAAAAATCAAATAATGTTTGAAAACTTAAACTTTAAGTGTGAGATTTTCGGAAAACAAATCATTATAAACAACAAAGGTGGGTGAAGTTTTGAAGAAACCTGACGAACTGGAAAAAATCAGAAAATATATTTTGGGCGAAGTCGGCGAAGATGATCGTTCGGCAATCGAGCAACTCATAATGACGGACGATGATTATTTTCAAAAAATTGCGATGGTCGAAGAATCTTTGATTCAGGATTACGTTGACGAAAATCTCGAGCCGGCGAAACGCGCACGATTTGAAAAATGCTTTTTGATCTCGGCGGAAAACAAACAAAAGGTAAGATTTGCACGCGCCTTGCGAAAATATGTCGATGAAAATGAAATCTCGTCCGCGCCGCGAAAAAAGACGACTTTCTTAGATTCGTTAAAAGCCTTTCTGTCGTCGCCCGTTCCGGCGGCTTTGATGGCTTTGATAATTTTGGGATTCGGCGGATTTTTCGTCTGGAAATATTTTACGACTTCGACTAATTCGGAAGTTCTAATCGCTCTCAACAAAGCCTATCGTGCCGAGCGACCTTTTGAATCGAGAATCACCGATCTCGATTATGCACCGCTGAAAAACACACGCGGCGGAAATGATTCGGATAAAACCGACAAAACAGAGGTCAATCTCGCCGACGCACTTGCGCTAAAAGCCGTGTCGGAAAAAGAATCGGCGGAAAATTTACACACTTTAGGACGCGTCTATCTGACTGAGAAAAAATTCGATGAAGCAATCGGACAATTCGAGAAAGCCGCTGAGATTGATCCCCAAAACGCCAAACTGCACAACGATCTGGGCGTTGCGTTAATGGAAAAAGCCGGAACAAAAGAAGAAGGAAAGCTCGAAAATCTTGCTAAAGCCAATGAACATTTTGCCGAAGCGATCGAGTCGGACAAAACTTTACTTGACGCATATTTTAATCAGGCTTTAGTTATTCAAGAATTAAACTTACCGAATCAGGCTAAAGAATCGTGGCAAAAATATCTGGACCTCGATTCGACCTCGCCTTGGGCGGAAGAAGCCCGAAAAAATCTGAAGACGCTCGATGCAACCGAATCAATCAGCAAAACAAAGGAAGAAGTTTTGCGGGAATTTCTCGAAGCAAAAAAAACGGACGATCACGAAAAAGCGTGGCAGATATTGAGCAGAAACAGAGAGATGATAACAGGCAAGTTGATACCACAACAACTTGCCTTTTTATTTGTTGACGCAAAATCGAACGGTGACGAAGATAAAGCTAAGGAATTTCTCGACTCACTTATTTACGCCGGAAAACTTGAAGAGAAAAATTCCGGCGATTTGTTTTGGCGCGATCTGGCTGATTTTTATGCAAATAATTCCGATCGAAATATTTTAAGTCTCAAACAATCGCAAATTGATTACATCGAAGCCGCGAAACTGGAAAGCGTTGGAAAACTAGAAAAATCAATAGCTAAATTCGAATCGGCGAGCAAGCTGTTTTATGCGGTAAATAACGTCTGGATTGCAAAATTATCTGATTACTGGATCGGCTCATTAAAATTTCGTTTGAATCAACTGGAAAACAGCGAAATTTTATTTAACTCGTTAACCGGATATGCCGTCGAACATAATTATAAATGGCTTGCTACGCATTCTTATGTTCGGCTGACTTTTATTACAGGCTCCAGAAACGATCATTCTCAGTCAATCGAATACGGCAATCTGGCTTTAAAACTGGCTAATCAAACAAACGATTATTATAATTTACAGCGTATTTTTTATTCTCTCTCGTATAACTATCGCTGTCTGAAACGATACGAACTGTCATTCGATTACTCGAACAAGGCTTTTGAAATCGTTCGTCAAAGTGACGCTAATCCGACTCAGTTATGGGACATTCTGGATTCGACGACAAAGACGCTGTTTGAAAAGGACTATAACGAAACCGCCATTATTTTTCAAAAAGAGGCTTTGCACATTGCCGAGATTATGGATGATAAGTTTGCCGAGCATTTATCTAAAATATATCTGGGAATGCTTTATACGAAAGCGAATAAGTTTGATTCGGCAAATCGGTTTTTCAATGAGAGCCGAGCGATAGCGGAAAATTTTGAAGATTTTCAAGCGCGCGAGAAAGGCTTGGCGTTGATTAATCTAAAGCAGGCGAATTTAGAAAGATTGGCTGGAAATTATCAAACGGCGATTAATTTATTTCGTCAGGCAAGCGAATTTTACGTTTCGTCAGAGTTTCATATGGACGAATATGAATCCGGCAAAGGAGAATTACTTTGCTATTTTGCGTTAAAAGACGATTCCGAAATTCAAAATCATATTCCGGTCGTTCTGGATATATTTAAACATTACAGAAGCGAAATTTTAGAGGAACAAAATCGCAACAGTTTTTTTGACAAGGAACAGGATGTTTACGATCTGGCGATCAACTATGAATATGAAAAAGGCAACGAAGATGTCGCATTTGATTATTCGGAAAATTCCAGAGCGCGTTCACTTCTGGATTTACTCGAAAAAAAAGCCGATGTCAATAATCAGGAAGTAAAATTTACCAAACAAGTCTCCGAACCTTTTCCATTAAAGGAAATTCGCCGTCGAATGCCGGAAAATACCCAAATCGTTCAATACTCTGTTTTAAATAACAAATTATTAATCTGGGTGATCGGCAGTTCGGATTTTTTTGTAACTGCGGTTGAAATTTCAAATGTTTCTCTGAATAAAAAGACCGACGATTATCTAAAAGCGTTAGCCGCGAAAGACGGAAGCGAGAAATTACTGTCCAACCGGCTTTATGACATATTGATAAAACCCGTTCTCGGCAAACTGGATGCGAGCAAGCAAATTTGCATCGTTTCCGACAAGTTTCTTTTTCATCTGCCATTTGCCGCTCTTTTATCAACTGAAACACAAAAATATCTAATCAACGATTTCGATCTGTTATTTTCTCCGAGCGTTAATGTATTTTTAGTCAGCACGGACAGAGCAAAAAAACGCGAACGGCAAACCTCCGAAAATATACTTTTAATCGGCAATCCTTCATTCGGTCAAAACAGTTCGCTTAACCGAAACTTACCTAAACTGCCGGATGCCGATCAGGAAGTTCGGCAAATAAAAACGGTCTATCCGGTTTCAAGTATTCTAACCGGCAAAGACGCAAATAAGGACGCTCTGAAAAAATATTTTCCAAAATCGGATGTCATTCACTTTGCGGGACATTACATAGTTGACGAAGTTTCGCCGATGGAATCGAAGTTCGTTTTAACCGATGATGAAACGCTAAATAACCGGGAACTTTTCGGTGAAAATCTGGAAAAGACAAAGCTCATCGTGCTTTCCGCCTGTCAGACAGGTGTCGAGCGTTTTTATCAGGGTGAAGGTATGCTCGGAGCTTCACGAACGCTTTTGGCGAAAGGAATTCCGGTGGTCGTCGCAAGCCAATGGAATGTAGATTCCGAAGCAGCATCGAAACTTATGATACTGTTTCACAAATATCGCAAAAACGAAAATATATCTTCAGTTCACGCTCTCAGAAAGGCGCAGATCGAATTACTTAGCGACAAAGACAAGAAATACCAAAATCCATATCACTGGGCGGCTTTTCAGGTTTTTGGCGGAGACGCACGATTCTAAATTTACTAATAAAACACAGGAGAATTTGTTATGGAAAATGAAACCAACACCAACACTAATGCGAATACCAATCCGAAATTAAAACTCGAAATACAGGGATTGGCTCTCTGCAATTTTGCCGATAATATTTGGAAAGTCTTTTTTCCAGATGTTAAGGATCACGATTTTAAGATACAGATCACAAAAAAAATCGGAAACTCAGACCAATATACGAGTGCTTTCGTTTTACCGAGCGCATCTAAAATCAGTTTGACGGGCGGAAATATGCCTTCGAGCGGAACGCAAAATCCGGCTGATTGGACTGAAGCTATTGATCTCAGCCGTCTGCACGGCGAACCGCTGCACTTGACTACGGATCACAGCAAATACGCCGGCGTTTTAACATTATCCGGCGCAACTCTGGTCAGCCGGAAAGCCGAAAATCCCGAACAATTCGAGATTTGGGAAGTTTTGGAAACGCAAAAGAATCTCGTCGAGAAGAAAACTCCGGCAAATATATTTGCAGCTGATTTTCAGTTTGATACGGGAGATTCGGCAAATATCAAAGTTGAAAATGATCTCGGATTTGAACTGAGTTTACGGTTTGAAGATGATGTTTCTTATGAAGTTACTTTTCTTAACGACTGTAAGGGCAAAAATTGTGAAGACATTTTAGATTTCAAATATCTATACAAAATAATTGATCTGACTAAATTTCAAGTAAAGCGTCAATTCGAATTGATCGCTCTGGCTGATTCACATAAAGGTTTTCCCGGAAGTCGCTGCGGCGGTTCGGCAGCCAGTAATGTCGATAATCCCGATGTTATATGAGCATAATTACCAGTTAAGCTAACTATGGACGAAAAGCCGAATCAATTAAAAATCTATAGTTAGCTTGCCTCGAATCTGTTTTGGTCAAAAGAGGAAAAGCTATGACAAAAGGAATTTCAATAAATATCGGTTTGAACGAGTTAGATGAAAATCATTATACTGCCCACTATCCTCGTCTGTTTTCCTGCGTCAGAGACGCGCAAAATATGGCGGACATCGCCGATGGATTCGAGATAATACTGCTTGATGAGCCGTCAAAAACAAAGGTTAAATATGTAAAAGAAAAAATCCGTTACGCTTCGGGTAAACTTATCGCCGGAGATATTTTATTGGTTACTTTTTCAGGTCACGGCAGCCAAATCAGAGATACGGACGGCGATGAAATCTCCGGTTTAGATCAGACTTGGTGTTTATACGACCGTCAGATTATTGATGACGAATTAGCCGAACTGTGGAGCGAATTTAAACCCGGAGTCAGAATTTTTTTCATCTCCGACAGTTGTCATAGCGGAACTGTTGCGATGAATTTTATGACGGCAGCGAAAGATGCAGAAAAATTAGTTTTCAAAACGAACGAATCCGAAACGGATTTTCCAGACGAATCCGATTCACGCGCCGGTCGAGTAAGAACTCGGACTTTACAAGGTTGGTTAAAAAATAAAATTATCGAAGATAATTACGAAAGTATATATGAACCCGTCATCAAAAATTTAACAGAGCGACTGGCAGAAAAAGGTGTCGAAAAATTTAACGATTTAATTCTGGCAAACTTTATTTCGATCTCCGCTTGTCAGGATAATCAGGAAGCAAAAGACGGCGATGATAACGGAGTTTTTACCGCCGCGCTCAAGAAAATATGGAACAATGGAATTTTTCCCGGAAATTATAAGGATTTTTACGAAGGTATTTTCAAAGAGACTGAAGATACTGTAAATCCTACTCAAAATCCGAAATATTTACCGATTAATGAAGAATCTTTTCAAAAGATGCGACCTTTTCATATATAAACGGTCAGATAAAATAACGAAAATAAATGCACCAATTTGTTTTTTTCAACAATCGTCCGATTCCCGATTCGGAATGTAAAATTTCGGCGATTTCATCGAGTTCGCTTTACGGAAAAGGAATTTTTACAACTATTGCAATTAAAGAGAAAAAAGCGTTTTTGTGGGAAAAACATTGGCGGCGTTTAAATGAAAATGCGAAAAAAATCGGAATTGATTTATCTTCATTTTCGGAAAAATTTTTAGCTGCCGCGCTTGATGATTTGATAAAAAAAAACGAGATCGAAAATGCGCGGGCGCGGATTAATTTTTTTGATGAAAATTCGAGCAAAATCTGGCATTTTGAAACGGAAAGTGAAACGAGCCTTTTAATTATGACCGACGATTTACGCCAAACGCCGAAAAATCTGCGATTGACAGTTTCACCGTATTTCGTAAATTCGACCTCACCGCTTGCCGGAGTAAAATCCTGTAATTATCTGGAGAATATTTTCGCATTGGAAGAAGCAAAAAAGCGCGGATTTGATGAAGCCGTTCGGCTAAATGAACGCGGCGAAATCGTTTCGGCTTGTGTGGCGAATATTTTTTGGAGAAAAAACGGACGACTTTTTACGCCGTCGCTAAAAACGGGTTGTTTAGCCGGAACGACGCGCGAATCAGTCTTGGAAAATGAAAAAGGATTGGAAACCGAAGAAAATTTGGAAACATTAAAAAATGCGGACGAAATTTTTCTGACTTCCGCCGGATTAGGAATTTGCAAAGTTTTCGAATTTGTCTGAAAAGTTTTTATTTTCAAAAAAATTCTTGCCAAAAATAAAAGTTATCGGCTATCATTCACCATCGTTTTTATTTCACTAAATTCCAATCTTATTACCCATAAGGAGAAAAACAATGAGTCAATTTTCCGTTACGCCTGACAGTAATGAACCGACACAAAATCAAACCGCTTATGATCCGCTCAAACTCGAACAATTAATGCGCGATTTGAAGCAAAATCAGAGTTTGATAATGGCGGTTATCAGCGGTTTTATCGCTTCGATTATCGCCGCGATATTGTGGGCTTTAATCACTTATATTACACATTTTCAGATCGGATTTATGGCAATCGGTGTCGGCTTTCTGGTCGGTTACGCAGTCAAGTTTTTCGGCAAAGGTGTAACTACACCGTTCGGAATCGTCGGTGCATTATTTGCGCTGTTCGGGTGTCTGCTCGGCAATCTGTTGGCGGCTGTTATCGCCGCTTCGATGGAAGAAGGCGCGTCAATCGCTTCTATTTTGAGCATTATTCTGACTTCGCCCGGTATTATTTTAGAAGTTTACAAGGAAACATTTAGTCCGATAGATTTACTGTTTTACGGAATCGCGGTTTACGAAGGATTCAAACTTTCATTTCGCCAGATAACCGAAGCTGAACTGGCTTATCTGCAAACCACACCGCCCTCTGCTGTAAATGAAATGAAATAATTTTCAATAAAAAGAGTTTGACCGAAAGCGTTTTATTGCTCAAATTACACGCTTTCGGTCAAACTCTTTTTTATAATCGGAGTCATCTATTTTTTATATTTATCTATCAAAGCCTGAAGTCCGTCGGTATTTTTATGACGATACTGATAATAGCCTTCGAGATTTTGACGAATCTGATCGTTGAGTTGTTTGGCTTCGGGTTTTCCGGCGGTTAATGCAACAATCCGGGCAAAAATTTCGATAACGGCATCCATTTTTTCATTTGCCTGTGCGAGAAATGCATCACGTTCCGCACCTGCGTTTGTCGAATTGTATTTTAGTGCGACGGCTTGATATTCGTCGTCGGTCATCGAACCGAGAAGAATCCAACTATTAACATCTTCGGCATCGAGAGCGATTGCTTTTTCAAGATTTTTTCGCGCTTTTTCCTTTTCGCCGCTGTTAAAAGCAAGAAATCCTTGTGTTTGATAAAGTTGCGGCAACCATTTTGTTTTGTATTCCTGCCAATGCGCTTCGTCGAGATTCGCCGGTCGTTTGTCGGCTTCGATCAATTCGATTGTTTTAGCAGCATATTCTCCGGTCAGCGCGGCAAATTCTTTGTTACCGAGACGAACTTGATTGCCACCTTCGATTGCCAAAGTCAGGCGTGTTGAAACATCTTCAGGATGACGCAAAAGATAAATTCGCGCCGTATCGAAAGCCTCTTTAGTGCGTTTTACCTGAACTTGGGAATAAATCAGCGCAGGCATTACAAGATCGGTTTCCATTTCCGGCGTAAAGGTTTTCAGATAAACTCCGCTCTTTTGAACGATCTGTTCATTATCTTTCAATTGCAAAATCTGATCCGCCGCATATTCGACTATCCGTTTCCGAGCCGGACTTTGCGGAAATTCCTTGATAAAAGCATCAATTAACTGAAACTTTTCGTCAATCGTCGAAGCCTTTTCTATCTTTTTAATCGCGCCTTCTTCTTTCTTCGAAACCGTTATTGTTTCCTGTTTATTTTTATCATCTTTTTTTTCCTGTGCCGAAACCGCACCGAAACCGCCGAGTAAACTTCCCGATAAAAAAACAACAGCGGCGAACAACTTTGTTTTACTTAACATTCTAAAATTTTTCCCCTCTCTCAATTATTAAAATTTAATGCTTGCATAATTTATATCAAAAATAAAAAAGCAAAGCATTTCCGCGCCCTGCTCTTTTTTTACCGATTAGTGAAAATTTTATTGAATCGGGTTGCTTTCCGAATTACAAATTTTTGTCGTCAAATTTCAAAAGCTAAGATTTACTTGCAGAATCCGATAGCAGGAAAAATAAAGTTCGCGCGGACAATATTAATTACAAGTTATTTATTCGGTTTGGTTTGTTGAATAAGACGAGACTTTTCCTGTGATATTATGCCGCTTGATTCAATGTAATTTTTCTCATCATAAATAAACTTCAAGACAAGAATTTGGCAACCGCCATAACTTTGCCGAGATCGGAAACCATCACGCCGCCCGGTTTCTCAGCCGTAATGCCGACCATTTTCGGTTTCGTGATTTTTAATGCCGCATCCATCGGAATTATTATTTCGCCAACTTCATTGACATCAAACACACCGGCACTGACCGGATTTTTCTGAGTTTCGTCAAAAACCCACACTTGATATGTTTCTTTTGTTTTGTCGTTGACGGGCAAATTTTTAAAGCGCACAAAACCTTTTTGCGCCGTGTTGCTCCAGACGACATCGCCTTGGACATTGCGCGGTTTTTTAGGATCGAAATCCGTCCACGATTTTTGAGCCGCATCGCCTGACGAAACAATCAACTGTTGGCGTTGTTCGAAGATATTCGGTGTCGGAGTCGGCGTAATCTGCTGAGGCGGAAGCTGAACGACTTCGGTTTTCGGACGATCGTATGTCAGCCACAAATTTATTGCCAGAGCAATACAGGCGAGTGCCGCCGCAATCCAGCCCAAAGATTGCCAGACGGAACTTCTCGGTTCGAAATCGAAAGTTTTTTGAAAATCTTCTTCGCGTTTAGTCCCGGAATCTTTCAGAGTTTTAATTTCCGTTTCCGGTGCGCCGTAGTGTCTTTTGGCATCAGTCAAAATTTTCGATTGAAGATGCACCGGCATTTGCTCTTCGGTTTTCAGTCCAATCAAACTGATTGCCGCCGCCGATAATTCAAATGAGATGTCTTCCCTGAATTCGGGAAATTTTTCTTCCAATTTTCTCAATTGCTCCAATTCTTCTTTCGTTATTTCGCCTGTCGCTTTTACAATAAGAAGGTCGAGCATTTTTTCTTTTTCCGATTCATTCATGCCGATACCTCCTTTTTTTCAGAATTATCTAAACCCATTAATTCTCTAATCTGTAAAAGACCGCGACGCGCGTGCGTTTTTACCGTTCCGAGCGGCATTTCCATCACATCGGAAATTTCCTGATGAGATAATCCCTGAATAATCGAAAGATATAAAACCTTCTGTTGTTCGGGGCGCAAACTCTGCATTGCACGAGCCGCTTGTTTGGCTTCGACCGAAATTTGCATCTGCTCATCATAATGATTAGACGGTTCGGTCAAAGAATCCTCGATATATTCGGGCGCAAGCCGCCGATTGTTGTAACGCAGACGATCAATCAAACGCCTTCTGGCGATCATTGCAATAAATGTCGTCTCTGATGACTGTGTTTCATCAAATCGCTCGGCATTTTTCCAAATTTCGATAAAAATTTCCTGTACTGCATCTTCTGCGTCTTCATTCTTCGGAAACATTTTCCGCGCCAGAGACCAGACGAGTCCGCCATATTGCTTGAGGCAATCTTCGGCGGCGTTTTTGTCACCGGAAGCGATGCGTTTTAGGATTGCTTGAGTCACTATTTTAGTATTCAGATAAAGTTGCTATTCTTAAAACTACTTTACTACCTTATAGTTTGACAAGCTAATTCCAATTGATTTGTAACCGGCAAATCTTAAAGTGCCGATTATTCAAAGTTTCTCACTCGCTCGAACAATTTCAGGAAGTCAAAATCGTATGTCTTCCCTGTCAATATATTTCGTTTTTTTTTGTTAAATGGATGCAAATTGTTTTTTACTGCTTGTTATTACAGAAACAAATGTAAATAAACTTGCCGAAAAAATCAGGGTTTCAAACGATAACTTACTGATAGGATTACATTTTCGTAAAAAAACATATCTGAAAAATAATCTAAAATACAAAACCCATACAGCAGAAGTATTCAGAATTTTATCAATAGTGAAATTGAAAATTGAATTGAAAATCGAAAGATTTCGATTTATTTTTAGAAGATCAAAATCCGTGTTTTATATAAAGCCTTCATCAATCAAAAGTTCGGCATTTAAAACCGCCGAACCAGCCGCGCCGCGAACAGTATTGTGGCTGAGAGCGACAAAACGATAGTCGAAAATATTGTCGGGGAAAAGTCTGCCGACAGTGATCGTCATTCCTTTTCCGGCATCGCGGTCAAGACGCGGCTGCGGTCTCGAAGGCTCATTGCAAACCGTTATAAGCTGTTTCGGAGATGAGTGCAGATCAAGCGACGGAAACGCGCTCATTGCTTCGACAGCATCTTCGAGTGTCGCTTTTTCTTTCAAATTTACGCGCACCGAAGCCGTGTGACCGTCAATCACCGGAACGCGAAAGCATTGCGCCGAAATCGTAAAATCGGCTTTTTCGATTACGCCGCCGGAAAATTTTCCGAGAATTTTCTGTGCTTCGGTTTCGACTTTCGGTTCTTCACCCGCGATATACGGCAGAACATTATCGGTAATGTCCATCGCGGAAACGCCCGGATAACCTGCGCCGGAAATCGCCTGCAATGTCGTGACAATCGCCGATTCGACTCCGAATTTTCGATGAAGTGCAGCGAGCGGCGGCGTAAAACTGACGACCGCGCAATTCGGATTAGTTACGATAAAACCTTTGCCAAAGCCGCGTTTTTCCTGCTGGCGTTTTATCAAACCGACGTGATCGGCGTTAATCTCGGCGATCAAAAGCGGAATGTCTTCATCCATCCGGTAACTCGAAGAATTGCTGATGACCGGATAACCGGCGCGCGCAAACGCTTCTTCCGTTTCGCGTGCAACCGTCGAAGGCAGACTCGAAAAAATGATCTCGCAATCGAGCGGCGGCTCAATCGGCTGAACCGTAATGTTTTTGACATTTTCCGGCATTGCGCCCGCGAGTTTCCACGCACACGCTTCCGCATACGGTTTTCCGGTCGAACGATCCGAAGCCGCCAACGCAGTAATCTCGAACTGCGGATGATCTTCCAAAAGCTGACAAAAACGCTGACCGACCGTTCCGGTCGCACCCAAAATTCCGACTCTGTATTTTCTGCTCATAATCTGATAAAACCGAAGCGTTTATGCTAATTTATAATTTACAATATGTCTAATTCATCATAAAAATTTAACGCGGCTAATTTTGACAAATTTCATCTTTTCGCTTGAATAATACTAATGTTTATTGTAATAATTAAAAACTTCCGAAGTTCTTTATAATTCAAAGTCTTTTATGGCGGCTATAGTTCAGTGGTTAGAGCGCTTGATTGTGGTTCAAGATGTCGTGGGTTCAAATCCCACTAGCCGCCCCATTTTTTCCTTTATTAATTTATTTTCTCTTCTAATCTTTAAACCATTTGTATTTTTGCAGTTTTTCACACTATAATTTCCGTTTCTCCTGCCTTTTTTTCAAATACTAAACACATTATTCGGAAAGTCTTTAATTAGAGATTTTTCACGCGAGGTTATTTCAGATGAAATCGTTTGGGTTTATTGCTTTTACAATCATTTTTATTTTGTCGGCAAATATTGCTTTTGCCCAATATAAATCGAACTTTTACGTTGAAGGCGAACTTCTTGTAAAGTTTAAAAACGGAACTGCTTCACAATTTGCAAGATCGGCAAACGCTCAGATCGGAGCAAGTGTTTTAGAGGAATTTACTGATTTGAAATGGCAGAGATTAAAACTTCCCGAAGGTCTTTCCGTCAAAGATGCGGTCGCGCAATACGAAAATTTGGCGGAAATCGAATACATTCAGCCAAACTATTATTATCATCTGCTTGCCACGCCGAACGATCCGCAATACACGAATTCGGCGATGTATGGTCTGGGGAAAATCTCCGCGCCTCAGGCGTGGAATTTATCCACGGGAAGTTCGAGTATCGTCGTTGCCGATATTGATACGGGAATGCGCTATACGCACGAAGACCTCGCGGCAAACGCTTGGACAAATTCCGGCGAAATTGACGGCAACGGTGTAGATGATGACGGCAACGGTTTTATTGATGATTACCACGGATGGGATTTTTTCTATAACGATTCCAACCCGATTGATGACGCGGGCGGACACGGAACGCATACTGCGGGAACAATCGGCGCGGTCGGAAATAACGGTGTCGGTGTCGTCGGTGTTAACTGGAACGTCAAGATTATGCCGATCAAAATCTACAGCCCGAACGGTTCTGATTCGACTTCATCAATGCTTGTCAATGCTTACAATTATATTCGGATGATGAAACTGCGCGGCGTGAACATCCGCGTAACTAATAATTCATACGGCGGTTGCGGCGAAGCGTGCGGTTACGATCAGGCGACAAAGGACGCGCTTGACGGAATGGGCGATGCGGGAATCTTAAATGTCTTCGCCGCAGGAAACAGTTCGTCAAACAACGACGTTTCACCGAATTTCCCTTCAAACTATACGAGTCCGAGCGTTTTAGCAGTCGCATCGTCCACCTCAACCGATGCAAGGTCTTCTTTTTCAAGCTATGGCGCAACGACTGTTGATCTTGCCGCGCCGGGTTCGGGTGTCAGAAGCACATACAACAGTTCGGATTCGAGTTACGCGAATCTGAGCGGAACTTCGATGGCAACGCCGCACGTCGCGGGCGCGGCGGCTCTGCTTGCTTCTTATAATCCGAATCTTTCGGTGCAATCCTTAAAAGCGACTTTGATGAACACCGTTGACGTTTTGCCACAATGGAACGGCATCGTAAAAACCGGCGGCAGGCTGAATATTTTCAAAGCAATGCAGAATCAAACCGTCTGCACATACGTTCTTAGCAGACAATCACAGCAGATTTTTCCCGAAGGCGGAACATTTACCGTCAATGTTTCTTCTCCGGTCAATTGCGATTACGCGGTTAAGAGCAATGCTTCATTTATTAAAATCACAAACGGTAATCCGGGAAGCGGAAACGGTTCTGTGACGTTTACCGTCGAACGTAATTCGAGTTTGCCGCGTAGCGGAACGATTATCATCGGCGATCAGACATTTACTGTTTCACAATCCGGCAACGAAATTTTTCCGCATCGCGCATTTCTCGATTTCGATGGCGACGGTAAAACGGATTTCTCCGCCATTCAAAATTCCGGCAACGCGATGATCTGGCATAATTATCTCAGTTCCAACGGCTATTTTCCGGTCAATTTCGGTTTGTTTGACGGTGATATTCCCGTCCCTGCGCTTTATGATAATGATCTGACAAACGATATTGCCGTCTGGCGCGATTCGACCGGAGTTTTTTATGTTTTGCGAAGCGCGGATTTTACCGTAGAGACTTTTCAGTTCGGACTTTCGGGCGACAATCCGCGAGTAACACAGGATTTCGACGGCGATCTCAAAGCCGATTTTGCCGTAACTCGCAAACAAGACGGCTATTTATACTGGTATATATACGGCACGACAAGCGGTTATCGAGTATTTCAATTCGGACTCGACAGTGATATTGCTCTGCGCGGCGATTTTGACGGCGACGGGAAAGCCGATATTTCCGTCTGGCGACCGTCAAACGGTGTCTGGTATATTATGAAAAGCACGGGCGGCACTGATTATATACAGTTCGGTTTGCCAACCGACAAACCTGTTCCGGCTGATTACGACGGCGACGGAAAAACAGATATTGCCGTCTGGCGACCGTCTGACGGCGTTTGGCATTATCTGAAAAGTTCTGACGGAAGTTACAATACTTTCCAGTTCGGTCTGACTGGCGATTTGCCGACACCGGGTGATTATGATGGCGACGGCAGGACGGATTTTTCGGTTTGGAGACCGAATCAAAATGAGAATGAATCCGGCGTTTTCTATATTTATTCGGAGTTATCGGGTTTTCAGGGATTTCAATGGGGAAATTCGACGATGAAAATTCCGGCAAATTCACTACAAAATTATTGATGCGAAAAAAATTTATCGCTTGCCAACTTTTAAGTGGTCGAGTGCGTCTAAAATTTTGTAAAAATAGAAAAAATATTTAACAAAATGTGAAATCCTCTGATTATTTATTGCATCGGACTCAATAATGATAGTATATTTACTTTCTTAGTCTATAAATAAATAAATAATTTTTGTTCAGTCTCTTAAAAGAAAAGTTTAATTAAATTAAGGAATTAAAAAAATGAGAAATATTTTGACCAAATTTAGTGTGATGTTTAGTATCGCTCTCATATTGGTATTTACTGCTTCGGCTCAAGTCACCCTGCGAAATGCGGCGGATTTTGATAAAGACGGTCGCGCCGATTTCGGCATTTTTCGACCGGACGGCAACCTCTGGTATATTTTAAAGAGCGGCGGCGGATTTGATATTCAACAATTCGGTCTGGCAAATACCGATTATATAACTCCGGGCGATTATGACGGCGATAAAAAAGGCGATATAGCTGTCTGGCGCGATACGGACGGAGTATGGTATCGGTTGAACAGTTCTAACAATACATTTGTCGGAGTTCAATTCGGTCTGACCGGAGACGAACCTGTTGCCAGAGACTACGATGCTGACGGAATAACGGATTTGGCTGTTGTGCGGCGCACTAACGGCGCAATGATCTGGTATATATTAGGAAGCAAAAACGGTTTCTATTCTTATCAATTCGGACTTTCGACGGATTTTACCGCTCCCGGCGATTATGACGGTGACGGCAAATTCGATCTCGCCATCCAACGTCCCGGCGCGACACCTACTTCACAGGCATTGTTTTATATTTTGAATAGCAGCAACAATAGCTTGCGCGTCGAATCGTGGGGTTATAGCAGCGATTCGGTCGTTCCCGGCGATTATGACGGCGACGGCAAAACAGATATAGCGGTCGTCCGCGAAGGAAAATTACCGACCGATCCGCTAACGTGGTATATCCTTAACAGCACAGGCGGATTTACAGCCCAAATTTGGGGAGAAACGGGAACCGATCTCGTCGTCCAAAACGATTACGACGGCGATGGCAAAACCGATTTCGCCGTCTGGCGTGACTCGAACGGAATTTTTTATGTTCTGCAAAGCAGTGACAGAGCATACGTCGGGATTCAATGGGGATTGCCGAGTGATTTTCCGACTGCCAGTTACGATTCACATTAATTTTTACTTCAAAACGGTTAAAAAAAGGTTGGAAACTTTAAGAGTTTTCAGCCTTTTTGTTTATTCGAGCTTTTTATTGTAGTTTTTGTTTTAGAATGAATAGTATTTCCGCACATATCAAAGCGCAATTTTCCAATAAAAAAATCGTTATCGTCGGTGATCTGGTTGCCGACCAGTTTTTACGCGGCACGATCAGCCGTGTTTCACGCGAAGCACCTGTTTTTATTTTGCGACACGATGAAACGGAAACTTTAGCGGGCGGCGCGGCAAATGCGGCGGTTAATGTCGCATCGCTCGGCGGAAAAATTGATCTGATAGGATTTGCCGGAAAAGACTTAAACGGTAAATCGCTTTTGGATACGCTGAAAAAGTTAAAAGTAAATTGTGACCACATAGTTTCAAGCGAAAATATTCAGACGACGACTAAAGTTCGCGTACTTGCCGGACAGCATTACGCGCCGCGTCAGCAAGTCATTCGGATTGATTACGAAAATCAATCCGAAATCGGCGAAGATTTGCAGAATTTGTTAAAGGAAAATTTGTCCACCGCTTCGGAAAATGCCGATGCGATCATCATTTCCGACTATAATTACGGCGCGGCAAGTGCGGAAATCGCCCGATTTGCCGGAAAAATCGCCGACGAAAAACATATTCCGCTTTTAATAGATTCGCGCTTTCATTTGGAAGATTTTTCCGGCGCAACAACCGCTACGCCGAATCAAGAAGAAGTCGAACAGATTCTCGGCAAGGATTTTACGACCGAAGATTGCATCGGTTTGTGCAAAAAACTCGAACTTGATTCCCTGCTCATAACGCGCGGCAACAAGGGAATGCTTCTCATCGAGAAAGACAAATTACCTCTCGAAATCGAAGCTGTCGGATCAACCGCGCCGATTGATGTAACCGGCGCGGGCGACACCGTAATTGCCGTCTATGCGCTTGCGCTGGCTTCGGGTTTAAGTTTTGCCGAAAGCGCGAATCTCGCTAATCACGCGGGCGGAATCGTCGTGATGAAAAAAGGAACTGCTTCCGTTAGTCTTTCCGAACTTCTCGAATCAATAGAATCCGACTCGAAACTTCAGATTTCAAAATCAGTTTCTTAGGAAATTATTTGCAAAGTCTGAAAACCGCAAATCGAACGAAAAATCACCATAAATATCCTTACGAATTTCTCCTGTTTTTGCCGATTGCTTTCTGAAATTTGTTTCGGCTAAATTTAAACACGCGATCAATAATTTTAATTTCGGTTTTATAAAAAAAATCATTTACAGAAGAAGAAAATCACTCGTAAACATCGAATCACTTTCGGAATTTGGAGTAATAATACAGAAATAACAAAGGAATGTGTGTTAATGTAATTGAATGCGAAAACTTGATTTCCCAGTTCTGATTGAAGAAGGCATTGCTCAATTGCGAAAAGCGGAAAAACAACAAACGACGGCGCGGCTGAGATTGCGGGTGCAGTTTTTGAGGCTGCTGAAAACTCGGGAAGTCGATTCGATCAAAGCGGCGGCGAAGGTGGTCGGGGTGAGTCCCAAACGTGGTTACGAGTGGTGGAATTTATATAAAGCGAAGAAACTCTCGCAGTTCTTGACGCTTAATTACAAACCCCGCCGGAGTCGTCTGTCGGATG
Source organism: Pyrinomonadaceae bacterium (assembly GCA_965217985.1). Taxonomy (GTDB): domain Bacteria; phylum Acidobacteriota; class Blastocatellia; order Pyrinomonadales; family Pyrinomonadaceae; genus DATHTS01. The sequence continues at coordinate 774,827 of CBDCJY010000009.1, read as the reverse complement.
AACAACTCGGTCAACTTATCAAACGGGCGGGCGCAGACAATGGATTCGGCTCACAAACCGAGGTGAGAAGATATTTGGCGGATGAATTTCAAGTGTCTTACACGCAGGCGGGCGTTTGTTTATTGTTTCAGCGATTGAAAATCAAAGCTAAAGTTCCGCGACCTGAGAACATATGTGCGGACACAGAGCGGCAGACGGAATATAAAAAAACTTTGCGCCGAGAGTAACCGCCGCCGCCTATTATTTTCAAGATGAGATGCGATATGGCACGCGCACCGAGTTGGGCAGAAGGTGGACAGCTTGCCGGTATCGTCCGTCGGGAGCAATGCCGATCGGTTACAACTACGGTTATTTGTCAGTTGCCTTAAATCCGCGTTCGGGTGAGTTGTTTGCCTTGATTTTGCCCGATATGACGGTCGAGAGTTTTCAGGCATTCGTGGATGAATTCGGCAAGTTTGTCGGCGATCAAACCCAGGTCAGATTGATCGCCGACGGCGCGGCGGCGCACCGCAGTCTTCGTTTGAAGTTGAAGGAATCTGTTCGGATCGAGCAATTACCGGCATACTCGCCGGAGTTAAATCCGGTCGAGCGGTTATTCAAGGAGTTACGGCAAAAGTTAAAAAACCGCGTCTTTGAAACATTGGCGGAAGTCGAAGCCGCCGTGATCGAGGCGGTCAAGCCGTATTTAACGAATCGTTCGGCAGTAAAGAAACTGACCTTTTACGGCTGGATGAATAACGCACTAACCTAAATTATTTCTGTATAAGAAATTCTTTAATTACTTTTATTTCAGTTAAAAATCATTTAAAACCGAATAGTTTGTTTTGTGTCTAGTGCTAAGTAACATTAGTTTTTAGAATTACATTCTCATAATGGCGATTTAGTTTTTCTCTCGCATTCTCAACCGTAAACTGCCACTTGAATTTAACTGCCCGCTTGTTTCGTTCTTTGACAATAGATTCCAACTTCCGGCTCAAAATTTCGATGTCGGGAATTCTCCGCGACAAACACTGCCGGGAAAGTGCCGATAACTCCATCTCTGCCATATTGAGCCAACTGCCTTTTTTCGGCGTGTAATGAAATTCAAAGCGCGTGGTTAATTCTCTGGCTTGAGCCGCCGACAGATTTTCATAAAATGAACCGGCATTATGCGTGTTCAGATTATCCTGCACCTCGACAATAACTTCGGCTTCCGACCATTCTTTAACAATCTCTTGCTGAAAGCGACGATAATCACTTTCGGTTCTTCGCGGATAAACCCTGACCAGTCGTTTCCCTGTCAATGGCTCAAAGGCTAAAAAGACCGAAGCCACACCGAATCTTTTGTATTCGGTGTCGAACTTTTTTTCTTTGCCTTCTTTGATCGGCAGCGGCTGAACTTTCTCGCCCAAAAGTTGGAAGGGCAGTTCATCCAAACAAATAACCGGGCGTTTTCGATCATACGGCAGATGATAAACTTCTAAAACGTCTTCCGATTCTGGCTAAATACTCGCCCGTTATTTGCCCGATACACCATTGCTTTTGTTTGTGCGGTCTCAAAGAGTTCTTTTCAGAATTCGTCCGACTTCCATATGCGAGATAGATTCGATATAGCCCATTTCAACTGATTTATCGGCAAGCAGCCGCAACGTCCACCGCGCATAACCCGAAGGCGCATCCGAACACGCCAGAGCGGTTATTTTGGCGCGTTCAGCAGCTTTGATCACAGGTGGTTTGTCCGAACGCGGGCGTTCGGACAGAGCCGCCGCAAACCCTTCGTCCAAAAAGCGTTTTTGGATATTATAAACAGTTGCAATGCCGACCTGAAGCAGTTCGTGAATCGTTTCGGGATGTTCCTTGCGATGCAGCAGATCAAGAATGCGGGCGCGTGTCTGTTCACGAGCCGAAGTTTCTTTTTTGGCAAGAATGGTTGTCAAAGAACATTGTGCTGTTTTGGATAGTTGAATGAATTGTCTTTTTCTTGGCATTTCATAATATTACAAAAACCTGAGCATTGCTACAATATCTTTTGTTACTTAGCACTAGTCAAAAGAATAGTGAAGGTATTGAAAAAGCCTGTAAAAAGGAATTAGATGCGTTGAATAATACTGAATAAATCTATGTTAAGGAGTTTTTATATGAAATTTGCAAATTTCTTGGTTTTGTTCATTTGTGTTTTAACATTATTAATTTCGCATTGTTTAGCTCAGACAAAAATCAACAATATAGACTTTTGTAATATTTATAGTTTGGCTGAAGATTATAATGAAAAATTAATCCGCACAAAAGTAATTCTTGTGTATAGCTCAGATCCTCGTGTTGACGGTGGAGACAATTATTTTTATTCAACTAGATGTAACAGCAGAGACTTTTTTGCTTTAGCTGAGTTAACTATTCCCATTAGGTTGATAAAACAAGATTATGAATATGTTCTAAAATGTTGACCAGTTGTTCTTTGGTAATAAAGGTTTTGCCGAGCAGATTATCAGTTAGAATCTTTTCCAGTTCTTGCAGATTCAATTTGTAATCGTGATGGTGTAAATACTTTTGGCGGATTAGATGAATCAAGTATTCAGTCGGATTACACAGCGGTGAATATCTGGGAAAGTGATGAAATCTGATGGTGATTGGAACATCTGATTTTCGGTAAAAATCAGTTTTCATTTTGTTTTTGTGAGTCGGATTATTATCAAGGAAAATGTCTGCCGACGAATAACCTTGAGCAGAGAGAGTTTTGGCTAAACAGGCGAAAAAGTCGGCAATTTCAAAACTCCTTGCTTTTGGTTTGGTTTGAAAATAACATTCGGCAGAAAACAATTCAACGGCTAAGAGGGCGTTAGTGCGCTCTCGTTTTTTTCATCGGTTTTGACTCTCGGTCGTGTGTTTCGCTCCGCCCAGCCGTAATAATTGGTTGGCTTTGTGCTGATTGAAAACTCGTCAAAAGTGATGACCGCAGTGTGTTCATCAGATGCAAGTAAAGTTTGTTTGAATTGAGCGAGAAATTCGAGTTGGCTCTGTTTATCGGCATTTTGATAATCCGAATGCGCTTTTTGATGCGAGAGATCAAGGCGCTCAAGCAGATCGTAAATGCCGCTTTTATAGTCAATCTGAAACTCTCGTTTGATAAATTGACGCATTAACTCGCCCGTCCAAATATTTCCCTCCAAGTCACATTCAAACGGGGCTTTGGAAAGAAGAGTTTGTTTGAAGGACAGTTCCTGCTCTGTGGTTAAACGAGTTTTGTGATCTCGCGTGGTTTGACGGCAGAGACCTGTGAAACCCTCGGCTAAATAGATGCGGATAAAAAAATAGAGGCTGTTTTTGTTGATTTCGAGCTGCTCGCAAATGGCTGAAACTTCGATGTTTTCAGCAAAAAGTTTAACGGCTCGCAGTCGTTTGCGAATCTATTCTTGTTGATGGCGACGAAAAAACTTATTCCAAACAGTTTCGTCGAAGCCCTTTTTTTCCAGTTCAAGTTTTTTAGATTTCGGCATTACATAATATTACACTTGTATTGCCCTAAAGGGAATTTCTGCACGGGACAAAAACAATGTTAAAAGGTATTTGAAAATGGAAAGCGGATGTGTTTTTGAGCTAGCATTGCTCTTGAATATATGAAAAAAACACATCCGAATGCTTTGCAGCATTACGAGCCAATTTATCATTGGACAAGCGACGAGTCGAGTTGCTGGCGAGTGTTTTGGTGGCGATTATCCAACAAAACACTTCAAATCTGGCGAGATTGGCGAATATTTTAGACTTGTCAGGCAAGCCGGAATCGAAATATAAACGGTTGAAACGGTTTCTGAAAGACGCGCCGCTTGATTACGCAATTTTTGCAAAGTTGATGATTGCCATACTTAAGCCTGAGGGAAAGTATGTTTTGGCACTTGATCGCACCGAGTGGAAATACGGGGCAGTGTGGGTCAATATTTTGACCCTCTCAATGGTGGTCGGAAACACTTCGATCCCGCTTTTTTGGCAAACATTGAATCGCAAAGGCAATTCAAGTTTGGCGGAAAAACAAGCAATTATCGAACGCTATATCAAAGAATTCGGCGTTAAAAATATCGAATATTTTTGCGCTGACCGCGAGTTTGACGGAGTCGAATTTGTGAGATATTTGGACAAAAACAGAGTTCCATTTCGGTTGCGGGTGAAGGTTTCGATGCCGATTACAGACAAAAAAGGCAAGTTGATGAAATGCGGAAAACTGTTGCGGACATTAAAGACAGGCGAAAATTACAAGTTGAAACGAGCGAGAAAATACGGAAGTGTCAAGGTATATGCAGAGGTTGAAAGAGGACGCGATACAAAGGAAAGCGTGATCGTCATTTCGTCGGAAAATAGTGGTCAAATCTTGTTGGAATACAAGCGAAGATGGGCGATTGAAACACTATTTCAGAATCTGAAAAGTCGCGGGATTCGAGTTGGAAGAAACGCACCTGACGGAAGCCGGAAAAATAGATAAGTTATTTGGAGTATTGTCCTTAGCAGCGGCGTGGGCAATAAAAACGGGCGAGTTGGAAAGCGCGGAAAATCCAATCGAGATCAAGAAAAACGGGAGACCGCAAAAAAGTTTATTCAGACTCGGATGCGAGATTATCCAAGAAGTCTTGTTTGAAATTAAACGCTACTCAAAGGTGAATATCTTTGAAATCCTAAGATGCTGACAAAACACGATTTACTGCGTTTTGTCCCGTGCAGAAAAAGGGAATAGGACATTCGATGCTTCAAAGTTCATTATATAACTTAAATCATACCTTTGCCACTAAATAAACCATACCTCTGCCATTTTGCTTTTTAATTTCAGAATGTTCATAAGTTTGTTGAACGTCAACTAGATGGCTCTTCCGCACTTTCGATGACTATAGTTTGATCCCACAGTAAAATGGCAGAATGAATAAGAAAACATTGCTCGCCGATCCTGCCGTTCTGCAAATTGAAAAGATTGTTGCCGAAAAAAAATATTTGATAATTTTAATGAAATCCGTGCAAAAACAGGCGCGTTGTCCGCTTTGTCAAAATGTTTCGGTAAAGCGGCACAGTCGTTATGTCCGTCAGCTTGCCGATTTGCCGTGGCGGGGCGTTGCCGTCAAAGCTGCTCTTTCAATCGGACGCTTCTTCTGCACTAATGATTTATGCGACCGAAAAGTTTTCGCCGAACGATTGCCGAAAGTGGCTGCCGATTATGCCCGCCGCACTCTTCGGTTGAACGAAACATTGACCGACCTGGCTTTTGCACTGGGCGGTAAAGCCGGAAGAAAGCTGGCGGAAAAACTCGGTTTATTAATTAGTGCCGATACTTTACTGCGGCAAATTCGGCAATTCGCCCCGCGCCCCGATCAAACGCCGAGAGTTCTCGGCATAGATGACTTCGCCTTTCGCAAACGCCATAACTACGGCACAATTCTGATTGATCTGGAAACACGAGAACCAGTTGATCTACTGCCGGACCGAGAGAGCAAAACTGTTGCCGACTGGCTCAAAGATCATCCCGGAGTGGAGATCGTGGCGCGTGACCGTTCACGGCTCTATGCGGAAGGCATCACGCTGGGCGCACCGGAAGTAGAACAAGTCGCCGACCGCTGGCATCTGCTTAAGAATGTCGTGGATGTTCTCAAAGAGTTTCTCAATCAACATCATTCTGAATTTAGCCAGGCGAGGCAAGCAATTATCAGTCGGCAAGGCGATTTCGTCGAAACGGTCAGCTTGCCATCCGACCGGCGAAAACTAGCCAAGGAGCAAACCCGCGCGACGCGGCTCGAACTTTACCGTCAAGTGCAGGTATTGAAGAAGAGGGGCTGCACACAAAATGAAATCATCCGGCGGCTCGGAATTTCAAAACCTTACGTTCGGCGACTCTTTCAAGCCGAAACATTCCCCGAACGCTCGCCGTTTCCGCCGCGTCCAACTTCGGTAGATGTGTATGCGGAATATTTGCATCGCCGATGGACTGAGGGCTGTCAAAACACTTCCGAGTTGTGGCGGGAAATCAAAGAACAAGGCTTTGCCGGAGCGCGGGGAGACGTGACGCGCTACATTCGCCTGCGAATGCGCGATCCGCAGCAAATCAAACAGCGGTATCAGCAGCGGACGCAATTACCCGCTATCAAAATGGTTCTGCCTTCCGCCCGCCGCGCCGCCTGGCTGTTTTTGAAAGATTCAGCAGAGTTAACTGACGAAGAAAAACTTTTTATTGACCAACTTCTGGAATCATCATCTGAAATAAAACAAGCAGTCACTTTAACCAAACAATTTCAGGAGATGGTAAAAGCACGAAATGTTGATTTGTTGGATGGGTGGTTGTCGGCGGCAGAAAATCTAACTACGAAATGGAAAAACTTTGCTAAAGGATTGCGGCAGGACGGAGCAGCGGTCAAAGCGGCATTGACGAGCGATTGGAGTAATGGACAAACGGAAGGGCAGGTCAACCGGCTAAAATTCTTAAAACGGCAAATGTTTGGTCGAGCAAATTTCGATCTGCTGCGGGCGCGAGTTTTGTATCGCGGATAAAATTGAAAAGTTAAATTTCAATGGCGGCGAAAGTCCAGCCTTAATTCATCGAAAGTGCGGAAGAGCCATCTAATTGTCGCTTAACAATTCTTGAAACCAAGAAATTTCAGGGAGATGATACGAGCTCAACTTTTCAGGTAACGACCAGTTCATACGACGGGCATGGAAGATTAAAAAATCGGCACGTTCCAGAACAGTTAGATTCCAATGGGGATCTGAGCTGGTAAAGAGGGTATAAAAAAATCCGTGTAAATGGCACTAATAAACATTTTTACTAATGGAGGAAAATGATAATGCCAATTACGAAAGATTTACTTGACCAATTATTGAACGAATATGAAAAGCCGGAGGATTTACTCGGCGAGCAAGGGATTTTACAGCAACTGACCAAAGCCTTGGTTGAACGCGCTCCGGAAGGCGAGCTGACGCATCACCTCGGCTATCGAAAGCACGAAGTTATCGGCGACAACAGCGGCAATTCCAGAAACGGCACCACGCCGAAAACGATTAAAAGCAAGCGCGGGCAAACAACCATTGAGGTTCCGCGTGATCGCAACGGAACCTTCGAGCCGCAACTGGTTCAGAAGAATCAAACGCGCTTTGACGGTTTTGACGAGAAAATAATTTTACTTTACGCACGCGGAATGACAACGCGTGAGATTCAGGGACATCTGCAGGAGATTTACGGGACCGAGATCTCACCGGCTCTGGTTTCAGCCGCCACCGAAGCGGTATTGGCGGAGGTGCGGACGTGGCAGTCGCGTCCGCTTGAGGCGGTTTATCCGATTCTTTATCTGGACGCGCTCGTCTTCAAGGTCAAAGAAAACGGGCGCGTCATCAACAAAGCGGTTTATCCGGTGATCGGTGTTAATTTGCAGGGGTTGAAAGAAGTCCTCGGCATCTGGATCGCGGAAACCGAAGGCGCAAAATTCTGGCTCTCGATTGTCACCGAACTGCAAACACGCGGTGTCAAAGATGTTTTCATCGCTTGCGTAGATGGCTTGAAAGGTTTCCCGGAAGCTATCGAAGCGGTCTTTCCGAAAACTCAGGTCCAGCTTTGTCTGGTGCATCTGCTCAGGCATTCTTTAAGCTACGTTTCTTACAAAGAACGCAAAGAAGTCGCCGCCGATCTGAAATTGATTTATCAGGCTTCGACTTTGGAAGAAGCCGAAACACACCTTTTGGAATTCGCGGAAAAATGGGAGTCGCAGTATCCGGTCGTCGCCCGCTCGTGGCAGTCCAATTGGGCGCGAATCGTGCCGATGTTCGCTTTCACGCCGGAAACCGTCGGGCGATTTACACGACGAACGCGATTGAATCATTGAATTTCAGTTTGCGAAAAGTTATTAAAAATCGTGCGCTGTTTCCGAATGACGAAGCGGTGCTGAAAATTCTCTATCTTGCATTGCGAAACATTGCGAAAAAATGGACAATGCCCATACCCAATTGGAGCGCGGCGATGAATCAATTTGCCATCCTTTTCGAGGAACGAGTGCCGATGAACGGATTCGGTGCAAATTCATTTACACAGATTTTCTAACACCCTCCGTAATTTCTTTTTCATTTCCAGAGTGTCATTTTCCAAATTGGAAATTGTTTCGAGTTTGGCTTTCTTCCACTTATGAAGCAGAGTTTCGGCAACGCCTGACTCGCGTGATACCTAAGCCACCGATTGCCCGTCAAAAATCTTCTTGACGGCATTTTGTTTGAATTCATCATCATATTTTTTCCACATCTCATTTTATAAGAGTTTCGTATCTACTAAATTAAACCGCTCTAATTCAGCTTGAAAAATTTTTGCAAACATTAGACAATTCACATCAGAAACATAAAGAGAGTTAATATGTCTTGGAATTTAGAAATTCACACGATTGATGTCGGACAGGGTGAAAGTTCCTTGATCGTTGCAAAAAACGATGCAATGAGACAAGAAAAAGATCGTCTGCGAACGATGCTGATTGACGGCGGAAAACATAGATATGCCCAAACCGTTCACGACTTTCTCACTTCCAAAAACTTGACGAGATTAGATCACATCGTCGTCTCGCATTATGATACGGATCATTACGGCGGAATTACCAACTTATTACTGTCGGATAATTTATACCGAATCTGCGACGTTATCGCGAAAACGGTCGAAAACTATATAACTATAAGGCAACCGGATAAAACCGCCGCCGCCGCCGCCGCTCTCGCTTGGTGCGTAATAGGAGGAATATACGATCAGCCCGGCAATTCTATCGCTTTTAAGCTGGCGGCTATAATGAAGGAGATCGAAGACAACTGGAAATTGCGAGAGCCACTTGAAAAAGATAAAGAGGATAAAAAATTTTCTGAAGCGATTTTTTACGCCAAGCAGGGCTATACTGCTGCTTCGAAGAGCAAAAAATTTTTTGAAGTCGAAAGGCGAAATTCATTATTCGTCGCTTCAACCAATACGCATAATGAACTTGCAAAATTGGTAGGAGCGGCGGCGTTCGGCGCAAAAGGTGAAGATATTCTCGAAAAAATGCGGACGGCGGCTTTTAATAAACTGAAGAAACAAATTAAACCCGCTGAGAGCGATGCCAAGGAAAAAGGCGGAGAGAAAAAGGTAAATGATAATTTTGTCGCTCCTATCTTTGAAACCGGCGGCTTATATCACGAAGTCTGCGTTATTGATACCGGCGATTCATTTGGTGAAACAAATCCGATTTATAAAGATGCCGTTGACGGAAATATTATTCTCGGCACTACGAAGATAAAAGCACCCGGACTCTCACGCATCAGGATTACGCCCGGATTGGGAAAGGAAATATTGTGGAGTCGTAGTAAATGTCAATCGCTTGTTAGGTGTAAATCATCCGATGAATGTAATTCGCTCGATAACTGTAAACTGGTTAATAAATGCAAGCCGCCCGATAAACGTGAAGCACCATCTGAATGTCTTCCGCCCGATGTTTCCGCGCCGATGGTAATAGTTATCGCCTGCAATACGGACATCTGGGGACATAAGGATGAAGAAAGAGATTTTGTTTTGCGGGAAGTTGCTTCGACGGATAACGCCGGGATTCTTTACCGGGAAAAAGAAGTTGCCGCCGGACAGGCAGGTTTCGAGCAGATGATTTTAAGAGGCGAACAGAAAAATGAGGTCAGCATCGGGTTGATTGTCCGGTTCAATAGATTTTTCTATTACAGCGGCGCGGATCTTCCGGCAAATTACGAGCAAATTATTGCGGAAGTATTATTCGGCAAAAAGGCGACGGCATTTGAAGAAGAAGAGAAAAAACCAAAAAATCTTCCGAATCCGCTGAACAAAAAAAAACCTTTCGATGTTCCGCATCGAATTGCCTGCTTCAAATGCGGGCATCACGGTGCTACCCACTCGACCAGCAAAAACTTTGTCGAGCTGATAAAACCGAGAGCCGCATTTATTTCGTGCGGGATAAATAAATACGGCGATTTAGAAAATTGGCATCCGGCGGAAAGAGTAGTGAAACTTTTACAAAACAGCAAAAACATTAAGTATTTTTATTTGACTAACTGTAATAACCAAACCAGTTTGATTCCTGCATCATTAGAAAAAAACCAATTGAAGGAACCGGACAACAAGTCGCGTGTTGCAGGCGTTTCAAACAACACAGATAATCTTGTCCAAGGGCGCAAGCGCGGCGACATTAGTCTTTCGATTGATGAAGCGGAATCGAAAAAAACTAATGGATCATTTAAGGTCAGTTACTGGGAAGAAGATACAAATGACGATCCTGAAATTCTTTTCAGTGTGCCGGGTGAGCGGACGGAAACCATAACATTTTAATCCTGCTTTATTCGATAAAATTATGAATCTATCGGCACTTAACGACTATCTCAAAAATCTCGTCAACAAAAGTGCGATGTTAAGTTTGGACGCTGCCGATCCGAATTTGCCGCCGGAATTACAGAAATTTCTCCAAACCGTTCCGGGTCAGCAGATGTCAATTTCGCCCGCCGCCGACGGAATTGATCTGCAAGGCTCGACGCTTAAAATTTCCGGTTCGACGACCGACAAATGGCAGATACAGGGAATGACCGATGTCGGCGTAAATCTCGAGAAGTTTAAAATCGTCATCAATAACGAGGCGCAGGCGACGAAGATCGAAGCGCAAGCCGACGGGAAACTCCCTTTTACCGCTTCGGTCAACGCGCCGGTCACGCTGACCGCTCTTCATCAAAAAGCCGATCCGTGGCGAATCACACTACGCGAAAACGCTGTCGCCGGTATCACACCTTTAAACTTGTTTCAATTAGGCAGACTCGGCACACTCCCTTTTGATATTCCGCCGAATCTCGATCTGTTTGATAAAGCACTAACGATCAATCAGAAAAAATTCCAAATAGATTTTTATCCTAATACGTCATACGAAGCCCGTTATATCTTTGAAGTGACCGCGCCGCAAGCCGAATGGGTCGTCGTTAAAGACCTTATTTCTTTTGACGGAATAGATGTCAGAGCCTTCTTGATGACAAACTCCGTCGGCATCACACTGATCGGTCATCTCACTCTGGGCGGTATCAAAATAATCGCCGGGATAGGAATGAGTGTCGGGGAAACCTGGACGGGATTTCTCAGACCGGCGGAAGGCAACACTTTTCCGGGTATCGCAGCAGTCGCCGAATTATTCGGCGGCGCGGATTTTTCCCGTTTGCTTAACGACGGTTTTGCCGCTCTTAAACTTGACGCAAAGTCGTTCGACACGGCAATCAGGGAAATCGCGTTTGCTTTCAACTGGAAAAAAGCCAGCCTTGAATATTTTAACGTCGCCAGCCTGTTGACCGTCGGTGCGCTTAAACTCGACGTGCTGATGAGTTTTCCGCAAGTTAAAATTCGCGGTTCTCTGCACGAAAACAAACCGCTCGCCGTAAAGGAAATGCTCGGCGGGCTGAATCTGCCGACTGATGCCGTGCCTGATGACCTCAGAATCGTTGATGCAGATTTCGAGGCGCGTCCGAAAGATAAATTTTATTCGATTGAAATGGCGGTTGATAATATTTGGCGCGCCGGTCCGGTCGAACTGAAAAAAATCGGTGTTTCGGTTTCTCATTCCGAAGCGGAAGGTTTAGTCGGCAGTTTCGACTGTCTGCTCGCGTTTGCCGCGATAGATATTTTTTTAACAGCCGGATATATCAATGCCGAAACCGGCTGGCGTTTCTCCGGCGAATTAACCGAAGATTCAAATATAAAAATCGGTGATCTGATCTTTTATCTCGCTGAAAAATTCGGTATCGGCGATGTGCCGGAGCCGATTAAAAGTCTTAATCTAAGCGGGCTGGAAATTTCCTACGAAACCGGAACGGGTAAATTTAATTTCACCTGCACCGGCGATTTTACGGTTTCCGACACGGCTGTCAGGATGATCGTCGCAATTGACGTTGCGCGTTCAGCAGTAGGCGATGAAAAGAAAAGAGGTGTCGTTAAGGGAAGCACAGGTTACAGCGCACGATTTGCCGGAAGCGTCGCTTTCAGCCAAATGAATTTCGATTTGATATTCAATACGCAAAGTGCCGGTATTAACGTCTTTGTCGCCGCTTACAGCCGCGATAAGGACAAGCCGTCGAGTATCAGTCTGCGCGATTTGGTCGCGGCGGTTTCAAAAGAAACGGCGGAAGCAGTTCCGACCGGAATCAGCATTGATCTAAAAGAAGCGAAATTTATTTTCTTCAATCAGGGCAAGACCAAACAGTTTTCTTTCGGGCTAGACTTAGGGGCGAAAATCAGTCTTTCAAATTTGCCGCTCGTCGGCGATAAATTGCCTTCCGGTTTCGACATCGGCATCAGCAATCTGCAAATCGGTTACAGCTCGGCGAAATTCGGCACGACGGAAATAGATATTATCAATCCCATTTTGCCGGAAGGTGTCGCGCCGCTTCCGGTAAAGGGATTACCGAAAGGCATCAACATCGCCGCCGATTTGCGGCTTGGTCCGCCGCCGTCGTTCGCTTTGTCGCTCGGCGATTCCGGCAATCAAAGTCCGTCGCCGGATGCAGTTTCCTCATTTGACGGCTGGGAACTTGATGCCGGAAACGCTGATGCCGCCGCGTTGGGCGGAACGAAATGGTTTAACGTCCAGAAGCAGTTCGGCATTTTTCATTTCAAGCGCATCGGCATCGGCTACGAAAATAATATTCTTCTTTTCTCGCTTGATGCCGCCGTTGCTTTCGGTCCGCTCGCGCTTTCGGTTGCCGGGCTTTCGGTCGGCTCGCCGCTCGATAAATTCGAGCCGGTCTTCGACATCAGCGGTTTGGGAATTTCATACAATAATCCGCCGCTGCTGATCGCCGGTGCATTTTTGAAAGTGCCGAAAAATCAGTTGCCGCCGGATGTCGAATTTCAATTTGACGGCGCGGCGATTCTCAGGGCGACCGAATACAGTCTGGCGGCGGTCGGTTCATACGCGCAGTTTAAAAGCGGCGCGCCGTCGCTGTTTATTTTCGCGCAGATGGAAGCCGCACTCGGCGGTCCGCCGGAATTTTTCGTGACCGGTTTGATGGCGGGTTTCGGTTTCAATCGCAAGCTGGAAATGCCCGAACTGGACGAGGTTTTAAATTTTCCGCTGCTCGCGCTCGGGCAACCGCCTGCACCGGGCGCATCCGCCGCGTCGCAAGACCCGATGCACGTTCTCGAAGTTCTCGAAGGACAGGCTCCGGCGAAAGAAGGCGGAAAATTGAAACAATGGATTCGCCCATCGTCCGGCGATTACTGGCTGGCGGTCGGCATCGAATTTACGACTTATGAATTGTTGCGCGCCCGCGCACTTTTAATCGTCGAATTCGGCAACGATTTTCAGATCGCGCTGTTGGGACTGGCTTCTCTCAAACTGCCGCAGCGGACAATCGGAGATCAATGCTACGCTTTTGTCGAGTTGCAGCTCAGTGCGATCTTCAAACCGCAGGACGGCTTTTTCGGAATGTCGGCGGTTTTGAGCAGCAACTCGTTCGTCATCGCGCGTGATTGTCACCTGACCGGCGGATTCGCTTTTTATCTCTGGTTCGGCGCAAGCGAACACGCCGGACAATTCGTGACGACGCTCGGCGGTTATCATCCGGCGTTCAAACCGCCGAAACATTTCCCGCTCGTTCCGAGATTGGGCATTAACTGGTCGGTCAGCGAGACGGTTTCGATCAAGGGCGGAGCTTATTTCGCGCTTACGCCTTCGTGCGTGATGGCGGGCGGCGCACTCGAAATTCTGTTTAACGCCGGAGATTTACGCGCCTGGTTTACGGCGCACGCCGATCTGATTGTTGCCTGGAAACCCTTCTCGTTCGAGGCAAAAATCGCCGTCGAAATCGGCGTGTCGTATCGCCTCAATCTCCTGTTTTGTCACAAAACGATCTCGATTTCCGTCGGCGCGACGCTCGATTTGTGGGGACCGCCGACCGGCGGAACGGTGCGTGTTCACCTATCAATTCTTTCCTTTACGGTTAATTTCGGCGCGGATAATGCGAGCCGCCAGAAATCAGCTTTGTCGTGGTCGGAATTTAAAACTCTGCTGCCGCCGCCGAATGACGTTTGTAAAATTACGGTCAGCACGGGTTTATACAAGACGCAGGAGAATAAAGCCGCCCACGACGACAAAAAAGTGTGGATCGTCCGCGCTTCGGATTTCGGATTTTTTACCCAGTCGGCGATTCCCGCCAGTCACCTTAAATACGGCGCGGAAAACGGCGGCGACAGTTTCGGTGATGAGAGCCGGTCGGTTGATATTCGCCCGATGAATCTGCGTGATGTCGCATCCGTTCACCATCTGAAACTCTACAGGGACAGCATCAAAACTCCGCCGGTTGACATCTCGAACTGGAGACTCGAACCGCGCCTGCAAAATATGCCCGAATCTTTGTGGGGAACGCCGCCTGCGCCGTTTACACAAATTCCGGCAAATCCGACGGCAAATGTCGTGGCTAATCAAATAATCGGCTTGACGGTGCGTACGCCGCAGCCGAGCGTCAGTCCGTCGCGCGGCATAATTCCGCTTAAAGAACTGGCGGAAGGTTCGATTTCACAGATTGCCGCGCCGCTGGCGAAAACCGCCGTTCCTTCGACGGAATATGTGCCGGTTTCAGATGATCTGACCGTCGGCAAAATCGGGCAAATTATGAATGAAGATGTGAAAAAAGAACGCGATGCACTGTTTCGCGCACTGCAAACCGCCGCCGTTTACAGCGGAGCTAACGGCGCATTAAACAATACGGCGCAGCAAGCCGGACATATTTTCACCGATTCACCGATGCGGCAGAATTAAAAAAGGAGTTTCAGATAGATGCCCGATAACACGAATGCCAGCCTTTCTCTCGGCACTGCCGAAGAAATTCCGGTCGGCGACATTAAACTCTTCGATCATTATCTTCCCGAACTGGATGCCGGAAACTGGTTTATCGAAAGTTCGCAGACGTTGGAAAAAGACGGAAAGAACTTAAACGATGTCGCGCTCTCCGCCGTTCAGGAATTTATCGTCAGTGCGCCGCAATTTGCGCTCGACCCGGCGGAAGTTTTAAGCAAATTTCCGCCGGAAGGCAGCACGGGAAAATACGGCGAAATTTTGCCGAACATCGTTTTAAAAGAACCGCTGCTGCCGTGGGAACGCAAAATTGCGAACGCCGCCGAACGCGCTCCGTGGCTTGCGCTGCTCGTCTTCGATGAAAACGAATTGCTCGTCTTTCAACAGGGCGAAGCACCAGCAAACGATCTTTCGCCGACGCGCCTGATAAACACGACCGTCAAAGATTTTCTGACCGCTGATCCGGCGGGCAAAATTCTTAAACCGTCGCTCGTCAAAGCCGGTGATGTTGACGGCAAATCTCCCTGCACATACATCCTGACACCGAAGCCGACTTTTCAGGAAATTGCGCCGCGACTAAGTGAATTGCGATATTTGGCGCACAGTCGTCAGGTCAACACCGGCGACAAAGCCGTCTCCGGTTTGAACGAACACGGCTTGTTTTCCGTCGTCGTCGCCAATCGCTTTCCGGCATCTCCGGCAGTCGGTTCGACCGCGCCGGTCAAAAATATCGTGCATCTGGTTTCGGTCGAAGGAATGGAAAAGTATCTCGCCGGCAACGCCGATTTCGGCGCGTTCGAGAGCGTCGCGTTAATTTCATTGGCGAGTTGGAGTTTTTACACTCTGCCCGATCAGCCGGAAGATTTCAAAGGTTTACTGAACGGCATCATTTACCCGCCGGAAAGCCGAAAAAATTCGCCGCCCGATCCGCCGCATCCGCCCGAATATTTCCGGCTCAGACTGCCTGCGCCCGAAATTTCCGAAAGCGATCCGGCACAGGCGGAAATCAGCAAACGAATGCGTGACGGTTTTGTGCCGCTGGAATATCACACGCGCGTCGGCGAAGAAACCTTCGCCTGGTATCGCGGACCGCTTACGCCGCTCGTCACTCTGCCGCTTGAAAAAAACAAACCGTTTCTGACCGCCGATTCCGCGATTATTTACCACAGTCAATTCGGAGTGTTCGATCTATCGCTGGCGGCGGCGTGGAATATCGGACGGGCGACGGCTCTCGCCGATAAATCGTTCGGACAAAATCTACTCGAATATCGCCGCAAATCGCATTCGCTCGCCGACCGTCTTTTTCATCGCCTGTCGAGCGCAGGTTTCAATCAAAACGATTCCGGTTTCCTTGACGAAACATCAACCGCGCAGGATGAATTTCTAAAACTGCTCGACACGCCGCTGCTCGCTGACATCGGCAAACCGCTCGACGCGAATTTGACCGACGACCGGATTTTTACGGCTGATTTACATTCGCCGGAAAGCAGTCCGAAGATGGCTCTGCAAAATTTTTTGTCCGGCGCACCAGTACAAGAGAAAATTTTCGATTCGGTCAAAGATGATCTCGCGCCGGTTTTGAAATGGTTAGCCGGACTTTTGCTTTTAAATCCGGTGCCGTTCGACTATCTCGTCCCGGACGAGCGAATGCTGCCCGTCGAATCGCTGCGTTTTTTTTACCTTGATAAAAACTGGCTCAAAGCGTTACTCGACGGTGCGCTCAGTATCGGGCTGACATCGAGCCGCGACACGCTTCTGCACGAACAGACGAGCGAAACTATTCACAACGAAGCATTTGCCGCCGCCCGCGAATATCGAAATCAATTGACGAACGGCGCATCGCCCGATGTCGAAATCGGGAACGAAAATTATTTGATGAGCGGCTTGCTGCTTCGTTCGGCACTCGTTTCGGGCTGGTCGAATCTGTCGCTTCGCCCGTATGTCAAAGACAGCGCGGGAAATTACCGGCTGGGCAAAATTCTGCGAATGGAACAGCTTTCGCCGAACGTCCTGCTGTGCATCTTTGACGGCGTTCCCGATTATTTAGAAATCAGCGAGCCGTCGGAGAGTTTCGCTTTCGGTCTGAATGACGACGGCGAGATCGCTTTGCGTAATACGGTCGCGCCGAAATCTTCCGGCGATGCAGCACTCGGCAGCAAATTGTCCGGCAATCCGATGTTTAAAATCCGCGATCTGACCAGCCGCGAAAAACTTTTTATGCGTTCGCCGGCAAGCCGCGTCCTGAACATTAGTTCCGAAACGGGTGACGGATTGATTGAAAAACTGAAAGTTGTGCTGGGAAACGCCGAAAGTATCAGTCCGTCCGATTTCGCCGTTCAGATGATTAAATCGCCCGGCTCGGTCAGATTCGGCAGCCGGTAAAATCGAATTCTCGAAAATGGAAAATAATATGTCCGATATTCATCTCGTCGTTCCCGTCCAACTCGATGCGCTGGCGGTCAATCGCGCCGTGTTAAATCAGCATCGCTTTCGCCATTGGAAATTCGATTATCTGTCGCTCGACTATTTTAAGAGTCCCGAACCGCTGGCGACCGACCGTTCCGGCGATTCGGTCAGCGAAGGCGTTTATCTGCACTGGACTCTGCCGGAAGCGTTAAGACACGGACGGCAAAATCTTCAAACCGGCGAAATCGAATATCCTTTAGTGCCGAACCGTTGGCTGATTTTGCGATTCGGCGGAACGAAATCCAGACGGATTACCGCCGGTTGGGTTATCGAAAGCGATTGCCCGCACACGAATCAGACCGGCTCGGTCAAAGTCGGGCAGACGAGTATGTATCTGATTGATCCGGCGATTTTTCAAATGTGGAAAAACAGTCCCGACGTTTTTCGCAGTAGTGTGAGTTTTAAAGATCGTGCCGGAAAAACGCTTACGCCGGATTCAAATCAGCCGCTCGTCGCCAACATCGGAATTCCTTTCGATTTAAACGATTGGAAGGAACGCGCCCGCGATGCGATGTTTTTGACTGCGCTTGCCCCGGCAAACGATCTTTTCAGCGTTTATTATCCGCACAATGTCGGAATTTTCTCTTTCCACGACGAATTAAAAGGCATTGATAAAGACGTTCTGAGTTATTTCGTGTTGGGGTGGTATTCCGATCCGCAAAAGGATATTTTGCAGTCGCGCAAACAGGACGCTTCCGACGAAGCATACAAAAAACTGCTTGACAGTCTGCGCTGGACGACAATCGGCGACTCGCAGGAAAAAGCGACGGCGAGCGTTTATCAGGGAATGGTTTTTTCGCTCGGCTGGGATCGCAACGGAGAGATACCGCCGAACGATCCGCTGACAAACATTGATCTGAGCAGCATCGCGGTCTCAATCGGCAACACGACGATTGACGCTTTTACTTCTCTGGTCGAGCAGCAGTTTAAAACGAAAGGTTATGACGCGGCGCGAACGAAAAAACTGCTCGAGGCTTTTCAATACGATTTACTGCCCGTGCTGAATCAGGTCAACGGCGACGCTTTGCTCGACGAAAAAATACGCGATGCGTGGTTCGGCTCGAAACCGGGCGGTTATCGCTGGAGCATAGTTTCGGCGGAAGCGGACGACGATGACGATAAACTGACCGCTCCCGCGACCGAATTGACACCTGAGGAAGCGGAATGGCTTTTGCAGCTGAATCAGGATCAGCACGAACTGGATAAAGCCGTCGAAGAGTTATACGCTCTGCAATGGGAACTGAACGCCGACTGGTATCGGAAAGGTTTTCTCTCGGTCAAAGCAAATGTCCGCGAAATTCCGCGCGGTGTCGGAAATGTCGCTGATTTTATCAATAAACTTAACGCCCGTCTCGACCCGTCGCTGCCGGATAGTCTCTCATCAAAAGTGGTGAAGCAGATCGGCATCGTAATAAAGCTGCTGACCAAAGTTCCGCAGCCGGATAATACGAGCGGACAAAATTCTCAACAGGCTTTTCAAAACGGAGTTCGGAAATTTGCCGGACAAAAAAGTCTCGCTGAAGCTAAAAAGCTCAAAGCCGTCGCCGCGCCGCGTTATTGGAAAGCAAACGATCCGGTGATTATTATTTCAGGCGTTGAACCGTCGCCGTCATCAGCTCCGAATCAGAATTTAACTGTCCGTCCGACATCAAATCTGATCGAGGAATTCAGCGTCGGCGATCAAAAGGTCAATCTCGCCGTTCTCGGTGATGCCGTTCCTGTTCCGGCAAATTTATCAAGTTTTCCTGCGCCTGCTGCCGCGCTCGTCACGGAGCATTTTCTGCTCGATCCTGCCGCTGCCGAAGTGATTGCCGCAAAAATCAACAAGCCGGTCGAAGCGGTTGTCGCCGCGATGACTGACCGCGATTCGTCCGGCTATAAAAATTCTCTGCCCGACTCTAATCTACAAAAATGGAGCCAGTCGTGGAATCCGATGTTTGTCGAATGGCGCGTCAGCTACAATCATATTTCTTCCAAATCGAAAGACGAATCGCCAAACTGGAAATTCGACGGAACGGATTACCGTTTCAGTCCCGGAAGCGGTTCGCTGACAGCGAGTAAGCCGCGCACCGTGTCGGGAATTTCTTTGCTCAGTCCGCATTCCAAGTTTATCTTCAATGCGCGGCTTCGGGAATTCGTCAGCAAATATTCAGGCGAAACCGATTTGAAAAAATTCTACGAATGGATCGGCGAGATTGATCAATGGAAATTTCTTTCGCAGGAATTGAGCGGCTTCGGCGAGCAACTCGCGCTGCGCGACCGTCGCGCTTTCCGTCGTCCTTCGCCGCAGGATAAGATCGGCGATTTTCCGCTTGCCAGGCTGGTCGGTTTCGACGGCGGCGACCGCGACTCGGCGGCAAACTCATTTTCATTGCCCGATGCTTTTCGAGGCGAAGTCGGCTCTGTCCCGTTCATTCCGAACGGTCCGCCGCTTCAATTTCACGGCATTCGGCAGGGACAAATGTATTTTGAAGACCTGATCGTTTACGACCGGTTCGGGCGCAGTCTTCATCTGGTTTCCTCAAAAGACGGAACCGGCGCACTCAATATGAAAGATTTTCCGCTGATCCGCGATGAATCTCTCACTGCCGAAACGAAAATTTCGGAGACGAGTAAAATCAGCTGCGTCGCTCAGCTTCCGCCGCGTCTTTTGCAGTATGCGCGGCTGGATTTCGAGTTAGTGGACGCAAAAGACGATTCGCGTATTTTCGGCTTAAACGAACACGTCAATCCGGTTTGCGGCTGGCTGCTGCCGAATCATCTCGACGGCGGCGTTCTGCTTTATGCGCCCGACGGCGCGAGCCTCGGGGAGTTTCGCCTCGTCACTAACGCCGAAGGCAAAAAAGTCGGACAATGGCAGTCGCCGATGCACAGTGCGATAAATAATCCGGATGATGCCGCCAAAGTCGTCCCGCGTTTAAAACGAATGATTGATGCCGCAAATTTTCAGGATGCGGCGAATTTTCAGGCTTTTCTCGAAACGGTTGATCAAACGCTCTGGACGATTGACCGGCAAACCGCTAATCGTGCCGACTCGAATCTCTCGCTGCTTATCGGGCAGCCGCTTGTTTTGGTGCGCGCCCGTCTGCGTCTCAGGCTCGACGGCGCGGCGATCAAAGATACCGGCTGGGCAGTCGCGCTCAAGGATTCTCCGCCGGAATTTTTCAAAGAGAATTTCTCCGTCCGGCTCGGCGATCAGGCGACCAGACAGGACGGCTTGATCGGCTATTTTTCCGGAGAAGATTATGAAATTTTCAATAGTCTCGCAGTTCCCGAAAGCGACGCGCCGCAAAATTATCTTCAGCCAATCGGACCGGCAGGCAGAGACGGCGGAAACAATTATCTACAACTGCGTTTTGAAGATTCATCCGAAGTTTATATCACTTTTTTGGCTGATCCGCGCACGGGAATTCACGCCGCGAGTGGTGTTTTGCCGGTCAAGAAATTGGAAATTCCGGCGGGTTTGATTGACGAACCGCTCGGCAAGATCGAAATCGGTTTTCGCATCGGTCCGTTGCTGGCTTCAATCGAACCGGCGACGAACAATCAGCAGTCACCGTATTCCGAAGTGATCAGTTATCCGTTTCCCGCCGAGCAAAACGGCGAGTGGTCGTGGTGGGAAAATGACGCGGCGAACGGCAAATCAAAAGGTTACGCCCTGCTCAACGCGACTTCCAATGCCGGATTTAAAACAATTAAAAACACTCTGCGGGACGGCGTTTTGCAGTTTGTCACAAAACTCGATGAGAATCAGGAAAAAGATTTCGAAGACAATCAGGATTAATTTTCGGTGCAAGACAGAAATGGAGATGAAAAGAGGATAAATGATAAAAAATCGCGCTTTTAACTCGAATGATGATGATCTGCTTTTAAGATACGATTCAACGTCAACGCCGTCGCCGATTCAGGTCGGTGAATCAGCCGCGATTGAAATCACGGTTGGTGTCGGCGATTCGGCAGAGTCAATTTACTGCCGGGAAATTACTTTTCTCGTGCCAATCGGCACTGACCCGGACAGTTTTTTTATCAACGATCCGAAACCGACCGTTTCGGTCGAAGGTGATGATTGGATACCGCAGGGCGCAAATTTTAAACCGGAAAGATATTCGGCGAATGAGCGGGATTTTACCAACTTCACTTTCATTAATAGAACCGACTCGCCTATTTTGTCTAACGAAACCATCGTTTTCAAACTGAGCGGAAAGATCAATCGAATGCCGGGAATTTCCGAAGTTAAAATCTTTGAAATGTCCGGCACGGAATCGGACGACCGCTCAGACAAATCAGGTGTGTTGAAACTGCCGAAAAATAAAGCCGAATTTTATCTCAGAAATTTTATGGCGCGGTCGTTATCCGAATCGCTTCTGCCCGTTACGGAATTCGGCAACGGGCAGGGCATTATGCTCTCGTGGGAAAGTAACGGGACGAATTTTAAGATTTACGAAAAAAACAATCCGAAACCGATTTATAACAACTCGCAAACTTCTTTTATGTTTGAAGGAATCAGTCGGGACACGACCTTTTTTCTGGAGGCGATCAAAACGCGCGATGCCGACCGGATGTTGTCGCCGAAGATTGGTGATTCGCCGCTGCTTGCCGCCGACGCGCCGGAAGTCTTATACGAGACGCTGACTATTACGGTGACGAATGCGGATTTAACTCCGAAATCCGTTGATGTCAAAAACGCCACGAGAACCGGTACGCTTAATGTCAGCGGGCAAACTGAAATGTCGGGCAGATTAAATGTCGCTGATAATGCAAAATTGGCAAGCACGTTCGCCGATTCGCTGAGCGTTTCCGGTCACTCAGAACTGACCGATGCCAAACTTCGCGGCGCATTGACCGTCGAAGGAAAAACGACTTTGGTCGGGACGGATTTAAACGGCACACTCAGCGTCAAAGGCATTGCTAACGTCTGGTCGGGAAATAACTTTGCGTCAAGAGAAGGATTTATGATGCCGGGTTCTTTGACCGTCGGCAGCATCGAAAAAAGTTTCGGCGGCGGCAGCGGCTGGAACGGCAATACCGCCGGATTGATGCTCGAAACAGCGGATAACACGGAAATTGCCATCCACGACTCAGCGACCAGACTGGCGAGTTTTATGTATTATGAAGGCGGCAGCAATCGCATCACCATCGGGCGCGATATGGGTTGGGGCGCACTCGGCACACTTGCCGTCGGCGGCAGCGTCGGCATTAAAACTGGTTCGCCGCGTGCCGCGTTGGAAGTCGGCGACAGTTCCACAAACACTTTGAAAGCAATTTTGGGCTGCCTGCCCGAAGGAAATGACCAAGGCACTTATCTCGCCGTCAAGGGTTATGATACCCAGCCGACAAACGCCAAATCGTTCGCGCTCGAACATTACTTTTACGGCAGACTTAACAGCGCGATTAACTTTTATCGCGGCGGCGGAATGACCGGCGGAAGAATAGGTTTCAGCACGAATGACGGCACGGAAAAAATGACGATCGAAGACTCCGGGCGCGTCGGCATCGGCACGACTTCTCCATCCGTGCCTTTGGAAGTGCGCGGTTTTTCCGATTACGATTTGGGCGGCGGATTTTGGTTCGCAGAAGTAAAAGCGCAGAGAAATGCGATGGGCGGCTCGCATATCAATTCCATCTCGATCAAAGCCGCCGCCGGAATTCAAACCGAATTGGCTTTTTTTGTTACTTCCGACGCACGGATTAAGAAAGATTTGCGCGAATCGGATGCGAAAAACGATCTTGAAACTTTAACTAAACTTGAGGTCACGGATTATAGATATGTTGACAACGTGCGGCACGGCGATCAATCCAAAAAAGGTTTTATCGCGCAGCAGGTCGAGAGCGTTTTTCCGCAGGCGGTCGGCAGACAGACCGCCGTTTTGCCCGACATTTACCGTCAGGCAACTGTCAAAAACGGCTGGGTGGAATTGGCGACGGATTTGAAAGAAGGAATGCGCGTCAAATTAATTTCGCCAAACGGAACGGAGAGCATTTATGAAGTCTCGGAAGCCGAGAGCGGTAAATTTCTCCCGTCGCCGCCGGTCGCCGACGGTGAAATTTTCGTTTACGGGCGCGAAGTTTGTGATTTTCGCTTTTTGGACTATGATGCCGTCGCCGTTCTCAACGTGTCGGCAACGCAGCAGATCAAAAGGGAAAAAGATGCGGAAATAAACGCGCTGCGCCAGCTAAACGAAGATTTGGAAAACGCATTTCGTCTGCTTACCGTGCGCGTTCGTTCGCTTGAAAACAAAGCGGAGTTGCCGCCGATGAAAGACGCGGGTGTTTTGGTGTAAAATAGACGGCGAGGTTAAGTAAAAAAAGTGAAAAAACAGTTGGAAAGCAGGCTCGAAAGCTTAAAAGCGGAGTTTGAAAGCGGTCAGAAAAAACTTGCGGAAATAGAAGATCAAGCCGGAGTAATGCGCCAAACACTTCTGCGAATTAGTGGTGCGATACAAGTATTAGAGGAAGAATTAATAAAGTCAGAAGACGAAAATGTAAAATCACCGACCGACATTTCAAATTCGTCTCTGCCGGAAAAATAAAAAAGATATTGCGGATTCTAAGGTCGGGCGATTAGAAACTGAGGAGAGCGAAAGAAGCAGAGAGATTTCTGATAATCAGATATAAAATATCTCAAATGGAAACCGATAGTGAGATAAGATGAAGCGGCTAACCAGCGTCGCTTGTCGTGGCATAATGTTACCGGCAAATTAACAATGGAGGTCAGCAGAAATGGAATACGTCGGTTTTGATTTAGGTAAAGTGAATTCGCAGATTTGTTTGATATCTGAAGAGGGCGAACTTGTTGAAAAACGTCTCAAGACCGAGCGCGAAACATTAGCGCAATTTTTTGGTCAGCGTTCCGAACAGGTTTGCATTCTGATCGAAGCTTCAACCGAATCGGAATGGGTCGCCCGTTGTTTATAAGAGTTGGATCATAAAGTTATCGTCGCCGATCCGAATTTTGCGCCGATGTAAGCGACCCGAAGCAAGAAGGTCAAAACCGACCGCCGTGATGCCAGAGCTTTATGTGAAGCTTGTCGTTTGGGAGCCTATCGGGCGGCGCACCGGATTTCCGATGAGGCACGGGCAGCCAAGAATTTGCTGGCGGTCAGGGAGCAGTTGGTGTTGACGCGTTCGCGGTATATCGGTTTCGCCAAAAGTTTACTGCGCGGCGAAGGTTTGCGTCTGAACTCGGTTGATGCCGACCGCCTGAGCCGCAAACTCGAAGCGATGGAATTACCGGCAGTTTTGCGGGACACGCTGACTCCGTTAATTGAAGCAATGAAAACGACGAGCAGATTCTGATCACTGACAAGGAACTAGAGCGATTGGCGGCGGACAATGAAAACGTCAAGCGATTACAAACGGTTCCGGGAGTCGGGGTAATTACGGCGACGCGTTTCGCGCCGGTCATTGACAATGTTGAGTGCTTTGAAACGGCAAAACAAGTGCGCATGTATTTGGGACTGGTGCCGAGCGAAAACAGTTCGGGCGAACGGCAGCAGCGCGGTCGGCTGACGAAAACGGGCAATCGGCGATTGCGGTATTTGCTGGTTGAAGCGGCGTGGTCACTGTTGCGGAGCAAAAAGGCGGATACTGCCACACTTCAGAAGTGGACGCAGGCGATTGCCGGACGGCGCGGCAAACAGATCGCGGTTGTCGCATTGGCGCGGAAATTAGCCGGAATTTTATACGCGATGTGGCGCGACGGAACCGAATTCGGAATTGCTGGTGGGGATAATCAACTAATGACGACTGGCAGTTAGCTTTCTTCAGGGAATAAAAGCTGAAGAAATGCCGAAAACCGACAAGTTCAAACAATTTGTGGTGAGCGCGATGACCACCTTGGTCGCTATTTGAGAACCGATTCCGAGAATGCGCCGCCACACTCGAAACCTAAAATGCGCCGCCGAAGATTTCGGTCAATAAGCGAGAGCGCGAACAGAAGGATGATGAGAACTCGTTGGAAAGGGCGTTTCGGTTTGCAATGTTATTATTTAACGAAAAACTTGACAAAGGGATGCTGCTTCACAGAAGGTGGTCAAGATTAAGGGTCATCCGCACTTTTGGTGCAAAAAGAAAAGCAAAGTAGTAGATTTTGTAAATGGACGTTTCAACTTTGCCGGCTGACCCTTCGGCTATTTCTTTGGAAGCTTTTGTTTCCAGACAGAATTTGATTATAGTGCGTGTTCACGCCGTTCAAAAAGCGGTTTGCTGTCCTATTGTGTAATGAACATTCAAGTAGTTTGCATAGCCGTTACGTTCGCCAAGTCGCCGATTTGCCGTGTCACGGCGTGGCGATTCGACTAGAACTGAACACCAGGAAGTTCCGCTGCCGTAATGAACTTTGCCGCCGCCGGATTTTCTGTGAAAGATTACCGAAAGTGGTTCGGAGCTATGCCCGCCAGACGGTTCGACTGAATTCGGCGATAACTCTACTGGCTTTTGCTCTGGGTGGCGAAGCCGGTGCAAGAACCGCTTCCGATCTTGGTTTAAGGGTGAGCGGCGATACACTTTTGCGTCGGATTCGCCGTAGTTCTGTTCAAACAAATGGCAGTATTAAAACTCCGCGCGTCCTCGGCGTTGATGATTTCTCCTTTCGGTGCGGCATCGGTTTTGGCACGATTCTGGTTGATTTGGAGCAGCGAAAGCCGATTGATCTGTTACCGGACCGTGAAGCGGAAACCTTAAAAGTATGGCTCGACGGACACCCGGGCGTTGAAATCATTTTCCGTGACCGCTCAGGTTCTTACGCCGATGGTGCGACGCGCGGCGCACCTCACGCCGTTCAAATTGCCGACCGCTTTCATTTGCTGCAAAACTTAACAAAGTTAATGGAGCGATTTGTCAATCGTTTTCAGAGTTTGTTAGTGTCAGCGACTCTGGCTATAAATAAAGAACAAAAATCGTTTCCTATATCTGCTGATGAAAAATGTCTGACCTCGATGTTGTCTTCGCTGTCAGACAAGCGGAATCAGGAAAAGCGAGAGCGACGATTCGAGCGGTATCAAAAAGTCATTCGCTTACATCGGGAAGGGCTGATTCACCGCGAAATTGCCACACGAACCGGATTAAGTCGAAGCACCGTTCTTCATTATTTGAAAACTGAAGCTTTTCCCGAACGGCAGCGACATTCAACTAATGGGAGCATTTTGGATTGTTTTCTGCCATATCTTCATCATCGTTGGTTGGAGGGTTGCCGTAATGCTCAACAATTATGGCGGGAAATCAAAGAACAAGGATATCCGGGAACAAATCGAATGGTCATTCGCTATATTGCCCGGCTCCGCGTCGTAGGAGATGAATTACCGCAAACCCCGGCACTAAACTCCGCCAATGGTAAATTAACTGTTTTCAAAACCCCGTCAACCAAAAGAGCCGCCTGGTGGCTGCTACAATCGCCGGAAGATTTGAAGCCGGAGCAACGTGAATTTCTCGAACAATTTATTAATTTATGTCCCGAAGCTCACAAAATACAAGAGCTGGGGCGGAAATTTCGGGCAATGGTCCGAGAACGTCTTGAACCGAACTTTGACGACCGGATGAAGGCGGGACAGGAAAGCGGAATCAAGGAATTGGAGAACTTTGTCAAAGGAATTAAACAGGATCGGGCAGCGGTCAAAGCTGCCTTGAAGTTTGAATGGAGCCAAGGACAGGTTGAAGGACAAGTCAACCGTTTGAAAATGCTCAAAGACAAATGTATGGTCGGGCTAAATTCGATCTTTTGCGAGCGCGAGTATTGCATCGGATTTGAAGATTAAATCAATTAATTTTCAAAAAACAGAAGTCTGTGTCAAGATAACAATTTGCACCAAAAGTGCGGATGACCCGCTTTTTTCTGCTCTCCCTTAATGAGATATTTGAAAATGGCAAAACGCAAATCGCTGATCGGGCAAAAAGGTCGCGCACTCTGGATTCGACTTCGACCGTGCCGCTGAAGCTGCTGCCATTGACCATAGAATTGATAATCCTCAGGGTGATGAGCCGCGACTTTCATTACACAGTTTTGACCGGCAAATAAAAAAAGTATGCGAAAGATGCGGGCATCGGGCATTTTCACATTCATCAGTTCCGGCACACTTTTGCCCGAATCGTGGCGGAAGATTCCGGCAGCATCATCGAAACACAGGAAGCACTCGGTCATAAAGATATTCAGACGACGCAGGTTTACGTTAATCGAATTAAATTTAAGCAGGACAAACACAGCTACAACCTGAAAAATCGAGTCAAGCCTAAAGAAGATAACAGCTATAAATTATGGATAAGTCCCTTTTGAATGTATAAATTCGAGGATAAGTAGTCGTTCACAATTAAACTGAACTATGTTTGAAGCCTGAGAATCTGATTTTCAGGCTCTTTCCAAATGCCGAAAGTGCACGGCTGACTGCATATTGCAGATGCCCTTGCGACTCGTAATCTGCCGCCGGCAGCCACTCGTATTTGAGTTTTCGCCAAACCGTTTCGGCGATATTCAAGTGCGGCGAATAAGTCGGCAAGTAAAACACGAACAATCCGCGATGCTGCCAACTTTCGATTCGCTCCGTCATCTTTTTGCCCGTCTGAATCCGCGCATTATCCAAAACGATGACGGTCAATCTCGAAAGTGAAAACGAAAACCGCTCCAACTGTTCGACGACAAAGGCGGCATCTATCGGCTTGTCGCTCGTCGCCGTCCAACTTCTGTTCGAGCGCGTAAACAACCCGAAACAATCGATGCCTTTGCCTTTCTCACTCGGCATTGAAACTTCCTCATCCGCGAACTGCCACCCATACGGCACGTTCGGTTCCAAAGAGACTCCCGCTTCATCACCGTAATACAAATCAATTGCGCCACTTTCGTCTGATCGCTCCATCTCTCCCAATAATTCACGCTTTAACCGGCAAACTTCCGCCGCCGGCTTCTTTTTCAATCGTTTTCTAATTCGTTTGTAGCGGCAACGGTTTTTTTCAGAAACCGTTTCAGCGTCGCCGTCGAAAACGGTTTCTGCAGCTCGGCTTCCAGTTCGGTTTTCGCCAAACTGATGCGCTGACGCGAACGAATCACCGCCGCCCGCACCGCTTCCAAATCGGTTACCGCACTCAGAATCGCCCGCCGCCCGCGCCCCGGACGCATTTTCAAACTGTCAATACCTTCGGCTTGGTAACGCTTAACCCACTCGTGAACCGTAATTTTATGGCAATCCAAAAAAGATGCAATCTCAGCACTCGTGCGTTTCTCGCTTTTGAGCAGGATCATTTGACAGCGTTCCCGAAAAGCGTGACTTGTGCCGTGGCGATAACCGTCTTCAAGTGCCTGCCGCTGCGAATCGCTCAATTGAATAACCTTCGTTTTACCCATTTCACAAAACAGTATAATTTATTTGTGAGCGATTACTTAATTAAAATTAATCGAAACTATTGCTGCAGTATATTCTTCCGGGAAACCGGGAAAGCTTTTAGTAATTGATTCCGATTTTATTTTTCGATTTTATTTTCCAATTGTTTTTTTTTTCGGGCTGGAAAATTTTCAACCAATGTTTATCGAATGTTTTTCGTGTTTTATGTCCCGGATGAAAATCCATATGTATCGGTATTTTTAAGATTTCATAAAAATTTTTATTGACAGATATTTTTCGCCTGTGATAATTTGCTGTCAGTCAAAAACATAATTTAAAGTTCGATCCGGTGATCGAAAGATTTTTGAGAAGACGGAGTTTTTATTCGATTTAGTGAAACAAATACTATATTGATAAAAATCGGTTTTCGTCTCTAACATTCGAATTTCCCAAGTTTTAAGTTTTATGTCGGTCAACTCCTATATCTCTAGTTTTAAAACGGAAACTTCCACCGAACGGTTGCCGGCAACAATCGGTCTAACTTTTCAGCCCGGAAATTCAGATAGTCACACAACCGAAACACTCACGCACAATCAACAATTTAGAGGCGACAAAGAAATAGTGCTGGCAGTTTTGGTAAGCATAGAGGCTCGGTTTTTCGGTAAAAGGCTCTAACAAAAATTCGGGGCGAAATTCGTTCGATGAACGCGTTGTTCGATTATTGTTCAGGACGGATATCCAAGGAAAATAGCGTGAAATCGCCGAAAATGTCGGGACGTTGAAAAGTTTCGATCAGCAAAAAAGTTTCTGATTTGAAAAAGAAGTTTTTGATAAGTAAGTTCGGAAACGCTTTTTTCATAAAATTATGAGCAAAGCGAAAAATTCGCTGTTTGGGTAACGCCAATTACCCAGACAGCGGACTTTCCGAATCGGATCGATCTTTCGAGGCGAAACGCCGCAAAAGACGCATACCCTCGACAAGTCTGCATCTTACGCATTCCGCTTCGAAAAATCAAATTGATTATTAACCGATTATTTGCAGGTATTTTATTTTACGAGCAATCAGTAAAAAATAGCATTCCGAAAGAAACAAAAGGAAGAGGATAAATAAAATGCGGATGAATTTACGGACTTCGGCAAAAAGAACAGTTGAACTTTTCTCACAGGTAAAAAGTTTCTGTAACAGAGCGACATCTAGGTTTGGAAACTTTCTGAAAACTCACGAAATCAGTAAGCGATTAATCGTCTTGTCATTGATGATCGTCCTGATGATGCCGGCGTTTTTTCTTGGCGACTGGATTAAAAGCGTCGCCGCTTTTGAAAAGAGTTTGGTTTCGTCCACATCGCCCGCGCCTGTTCCGAACTCGGCTCCGCCTGCACCGTTCATCGTTTCTTCATCCGGCGGTCTTTCCGCGCGATTGGCTGCAAACTTTCTTTCGATCAATACGAGCCTGACAAACGGCGTGGTTTCCGTCGCCCGCTTTTTCACTGCGCCCGAAATGCCGGAAGGTTTCGGAATCGTGCAGCCCATTTCCCCGGCGTATGGTTTGGCTCTTTCGATTGGCGATTCGGTCGAATCGTTTTTCGGTTTCTCGTTTTCCAATCCGACTTCCAACGCGATGTTTCCGCCGCCGGTTGTTCCGGCAGGCAGCGTGTCGTTCGATTTCGACGGCGACGATAAAGCCGATGCGTCGCGGTATCGGGGATCGAACGGACAGTGGGAGATCAAAAACAGTTCGAACGGCACTACTTCGAGTTACATACTTTCCGGGCAGATCGTTCCGGCGGATTATGATGGCGATTCGATTACCGATATCGCTTCTTTCGTCAACGGGAACTGGATGATCCGAAGGAGTTCCGACGGTCAGACACAGGCACTTTCGTGGGGAACTTCCGGCGATATTCCGGTGACCGGCGATTACGACGGCGACGGGAAGGCGGAACTGGCGATCTATCGTCCTTCGACCAATACCTGGTGGATTTTGCAGAGCAGTAACAGTGCTTATACGACGACCGGATTCGGCGCGGCAGGTGATATTCCGGTTCAGGGCAATTACGACGGCGATAATAAAACCGACATCGCCGTCTATCGTCCTTCGACCGGAGTCTGGCATATTCTCGGCAGCAGTTCCGGTTACTACACGATTCAATGGGGCGCGGCTTCCGATATTCCCGTGCCGGCTGATTATGACGGTGACGGCAAAACCGACTGCGCTGTTTTTCGCGGCGCGGCGGGAACCTGGTATATCTATAAAAGTTCGGCTCCCGGTCAATACATCGCACAGGGCTGGGGCAACTACGGCGATCAGCCCGTGCCTGCCGATTACGACGGCGACGGCAAAGCCGATCTGAGCGTCTGGCGACCGACGACCGGGATGTGGCATACGACCAGAAGTTCTGATTCCGGCTACCAGTATCAAACGCTCGGAGCAGTAGGTGATACGGCAGTTCCTTCGGCATATCTTAAAAAGATCGGTGGAGAGATGTTCAGTTACGAGATGGCGCGGACGCGGCTTTCGCCGAAGAATGCGACCGGCGGCACGAATCTCTATTCGAGAAATTTCGGCTGGAGTGCGGGATTGGTCGGGCTTGCCGGCAGAGCCGGTCTGGATATGGGTTTCGGCATCAGCTACAACTCTTCCGTCTGGACGAAACAGACCGATTCATCCAATAATTCGACGATGTACTTCGATGTTGATTCGAGCAACATCAGCCCGGGATTCCGGTTCGGCTATCCGACCATCGAGCCGGTTTATTATGACGGGCAGACGGGCAACTTTTCCTATCTGATGGTCACGCCGTCGGGCGGCAGAGTCGAGTTCAGACAAAAAACGGGAGCGTCGGACACTTACGAAACGTCTGATTCGAGTTATGTGCAACTGAAAACAAACGGCGCGTCCAGCGCGAACGATGCGGTCGAGAATTTCTCGATCACCGTGTCGGGAACCGACGGCACGAAGATGACTTATCTGTGGAAAGGCGGAGCGTTTCGCGCTTCGGAAATAAAAGACCGCAACGGCAACTTTATTACAATAAATCACGACGAATACGGTTTACTGAGAACCGTCACCGACACGCTCGGCAGAGTTGTGACGGTCAACTACGATACATACCTGTTTCCGACCTCGATCACTCAGACGTGGAAGGACGCGAACGGCAGCGGACAGGACATCACGCATTACTGGGCGCGTTTTCAATATAATATAATCACGATCAATCCGAGTTTCAGCGGCGGTCTGGGTGTTTTCGGTCCGACGGGCGGCACGCCGGTCAATGTTCTGGAAAAGATCATCGCCGCCGATGACAGCGCGACCGTTTTCGAGTATCAGCCGAACTCGTTCGGACAGGTCTCGAAGATCAGGAATCTCGCGCCGGACGGACACGAACTAAATTTTGTGCAGACAAATCTGGCGACACCGGGAACAAATCTGACCGATTGCCCGAAGTTGTCACAAACGAGCGTCTGGACGGAAAACTTTAATAATAATCAGCCGACGGTCATAAACAACGATCTGACGACCGGACAAAGTTATAGTTTGCCGGATGGACACAGCGGGACGGCAAGCAAGATCGAGGTAACAATGGCGAATCACCCGCACGGAGCGATAACGAAAACCTTCGTCGGTGAAACAGGCTGGATGGAAAGCTTGCCGATAGCAAGCGAAGATTGGGCGAACGGAACAGGCGGATCGGAGAGAAAACGCTGGACGTGGACGGGTTGGACGCAGGACGATGTGAATTTGTCATACATTCAAAATCCGAGAGCTATCGAATCGAAAGTCGGCGATACGACCAACATCAAACGCTCGACGACCGAATACCGATTGATTCCGAATACGACCGTTTCGGAATACGGTTTAGTTAATAAAGTCGAAGTCTATGATACGGATCAGTTAACCGTTTTGAAAAGAGCGGAAACCGATTACAATCTCGATTCAAATTATATTTCCCGTCGAATCATCGGCTTGCCGTCCGAGATGCGAACTTACGGGGTGGGAAACGGTTCGCTCGTTCTGGCGACGAAAGCGACCTACGCTTACGACGAAGAAAACTTCGCGCAGGAAACGAATCAGAATATCTTGACGGTCATTCAGCACGACAACACGAACTATTCGGCGAATTTCATCACCGGAAGAGCGAATCTGACCTCGACGACCAGACATGACATAACCGGACAGACCGCTTCCGTTTCATCAAAAATGAGATACGACATCGCGGGCAATGCGGTATCGAAACTCGATCCGCTGAATCGCAAACTGCGAATCGAATACACGGATTCGTTCAACGACACGACCGCGACGAGAAATACATTCGCCTACCCGACGAAACTATTCGATCCGGCGAACAATTACTCGGAAGTCAAATACCGCTTCGACACGGGCGCGAATGTCCGGGCGAAATCTCCCGCACCGGCAGGAAATACGAGCGGCAAGGAAACGGCGCGAGAATACGACGCAATCGGCAGAATCCTCAAGGAAACGCTGACCAACACGGGAGCATATACGAGATACGAATATCCGACGAATGCGATTCAGGCGAAAGTTTATTCGACAATCGTTGACACGAACAATAACGGCGCGGATTCGGCGGACGAAGTATCGAGCGAAAGCTGGACGGACGGCGCGGGCAGAGTTCTCAGATCGAGAACCGAACACCCCGGCTCGACCGGCGGTTTTAGTGCGACGGTAAATTCATACGATATTCTGGGGCAGACGGCGAGTTCGACCGTTCCGACCGAAGTTGATGCAAATTGGCAGTTGGCGGGCGACGGGCAAACGCGCGGCTGGCTGTGGAAGTCGCAGGAATACGACTGGAAAGGTCGCGCAGCCAAATCCATAAATACGGACGGAACATTCAGTCAGGCTTTTTACGACGGCTGCGGCTGCGCGGGCGGCGAGATCGTCACTATCGAGGGCGAACAACTTGCCGACGGCAAACGAAAACAGCGCGTTTATTCGGATATTTTAGGCAGAAAATACAAAACCGAAATCTTAAATTGGGATAACAGCGTTTACTCGACGACGATTGTCAAATATGACGAGCGCGATCAAACCGATTGGGTCAAACAATACGTCGGCGCGGCACCGCAGGATGCCTTGTCGAGCGATTCGTGTCCGATCCAGCCCGCCGGAGAACCGCAAAGCTGCCAGATAACGAAGATGACCTACGACGGTCACGGCAGACTGAAAACGCAGCACAGACCCGAACAGGATGCCGATAAAGCGACCGTTTACGATTACTATCAATCGGACGAAGTTCAGAAGGTCACGGACGCGCGCGGCGCGACGGCGACTTACAGTTATAACGAAAGAGGATTAGTAACAAATATCAATTACGCGATGCCGCCGGCTTCGCAGACCGTCAATAATGCCAATTCGGTTTCCTGGTGCGGTTACGATGACTGCTGTTTCGATCCCGAAGAATGCGGCGGCGGCGGCAATTCGACGAGTTCGCCGTTGGGCTGGCTCGATTCGGTTGATCCGTCGAACTGGAAAGTGAAGGGATGGAGTTACGATCCCGACAATTCAAGCGCGTCGAACACGGTTCATATCTACATTGACGGTCCTGCCGGAACGGGAACATTCGCCGGGCAGGTGAATGCCGACAAACCGCGTTCCGATGTCAATAACGCTTACGGTATCAGCGGCGATCACGGCTTCGAGTTTACGATTCCCAACCAGTATCTCGACGGGAAACAACATAAAATTTACGCTTACGGTATTGATACCGGAACTGATCCGTCAAATCTTTTAAGCGGTTCGCCGAAAAGTTTTTCATTTAGCCAGGAGTCTTCTTTGCCGCCGCTCGAAACGTCGGTCGCCTTCGAGTATGACAATATCGGAAACCGGCTGTGGATGACCGACACGCTCGGCAGAACCGATTACGAATACGATTCGCTGTCGCGGCTCAAGGCGGAAACACGGTCGTTTACCGATACGACGCAGAACGGCTCGCCACTCGTGATGGCAAACGCGCCTTTGCCGAACAACGGTTTCAAACTGCAATATACTTACGGGCTAGCGAATCAACTGACCTCGCTGACCGATCCGTTCGGGGCGGCGATCAATTACGGTTACGACGAAGCCGGACGGCTGGATAATGTTACCGGATCGAGCTTCGGCGGCGTGACGACCTATGCTTCGAACGCCGGATACGAGGCGTGGGGCGGACTGGAAAAACTGATCTACGGCAGCGGACTGCAAATGCAGATGACCTTTAACAATCGCCTGCAAGCCTCCACATACAGTTTAGCGGGCGGCACGAGCGGACAGTTGATGAATAAGCAGTATGATTACTATTCGGACGGCTCGCTGCGATACGCGCAGGATTTGCTCGATCCGAAATTCGACCGTTTGAATATCTACGATCACGTCGGGCGCATCAAAGAAGGAAAATCGGGAGCCGAAGCCCGCGACGGAACCGTTCCGCAGAATGAACAGGATACGAGTTTGCCGTATCGTCAGAGTTATCAGTTCAACGCTTTCGGCAATCTGACGCAGAGAAACAATCTGCATTGGGGCGTGGAAAGTTGGTATGGACAGAGTAATAACTTGAGCTATACCTACAAAAACAACCGTGTGCAGGGCGCGGGCTGGCAATACGATATGGACGGGCGCAATCTGCAAACGGCTTATCCTGACGATTACGCGAGTTCCATCTATAACGCGGCGGGACAGATGATCCGGTCGAAAACCGCTCAAACCGATGCTCTGCGCCGGTATGACGGCAACGGGCGCGAGATCAAACGCCAGACCGCCAATTTCTATGAAACGCAAAACTCTTTGAACTGGCTGTTACAGCCGACGAAATACTACATTCGCTCGTCGGTGCTGGGCAACGAAGTCGTCTCGGAAGTGTGGGCGAACGGCAGGAAAGGCAAGACATTCGTCAGAGCGGCGGGAGCGCAACTGGCAACGCAGTCGGCATACGGTTCGGACACGGCGAGTCTGAACGAAGCGGTGATTTTCGAATACACGGACGCATCGGGAATGAGCCAGCGAACGACTAATAAACTCGGAGCGGCGGTGGCATCCGGCGACGGCGGCGAAGGTTCTCCGGTGGAAACCGATCCGATGGGCGGCAGTGTCGGGACATCCACGCCATATATTCAACAGTTTAATTCGGGATGGGAACCGTCGCCGGAATACCCGATGCTGCTGCCGTATTTCGACGACGCGCCGCAGTATGTCAACGGGCAGAGAGTCAGCTGTAATTTGGACGGAATGGCTGTCGGCTGCTCACAGGCATTTCGTATGATGGGCAACGGTTCGGCAGCACAGTGTCCGAACAACGATTGTGGTCCGCGAACCGGGACTTATCGGGATATATATGGTAAAGATCATCACTTTGTTGCGCCGCTAACCTTGACTGATAAGGGATTCGGTTTACAAGTGCCATCCGGTATTCAAAGAATTAGAGAGGTTGACGCGATGATATTAGCAATTAGAGGCGGAGACTGGCGAACATATGCAAATGCTTTTCAGAGTCCGAATATCAATATAGGAACATTTTCGGTTACGGTTAAAGCTGAAGACGATGATGTAGAGCCAATCGATTTTGGTAAAGATGGATTTATTGACGCATTGATAAAGACTTTCAAGGCTACGGATTTGATTAATAGACGTGTGGAAATATTTAAGTTTAACAAATCTCAAAAAAGTATGATTATCAAATCTTTATATAATCTGATACTAAATAAAAAATGCGTTGATACTTTCAAAGATGCACAGATACCGACTCCTGCAGATATTATTAAAGATAAAGGGCTTTTGTTTATTCATATTGACGCTTTGAAATATCCAGATAAAAATTTAGAAAAATTCGGTATTTCTGAACTTTATAGGCAGGCTTTCAGAGGACATCAAAATGTTAAGTCTTCCGGTTTTACTCCTGATTTAAACATTTATCAAGGTCTAAAACAGGCAACTACAATTCTTTATGATTGGAGTTTTACTGGATATAACCATCCATTTAGTGAAACAATGCCTCACGAGTCAATTCATCGTGCTGGAATAACACCTCAATATTCAAATTGGCAGTATATTTTCCCTTTTTACGGTCATGATCTTACAGCATATAAATATTACGATGAAATTATAAAAAATTGCGAAATTCCGGGAGGAGTAGAATAATGTTTAGAAAGATACACATAATTGTCGCAGTAATAACATTTATTATAAACATTTTTCTCATAGGCTTGAATCGAGGTTATGATATACATTTTGATGAACAGGGACTGTATAATTCTGGTTTTGAATTACTTACTTATTGTTACATCTATATAAGTTTGCTTTTACTTCTTTTCATTGTTGGAAAGTCAATTAAGAAGAACTCATTATCAAATATAATTTGTTTTACATCAATATTTCTGCTGTTTTATCCATACAAATGGGTTTACTTACAAAAGCAAATATTTTATAGCAATAATGTGCCATTAGACTTAATATTTAAAGAATCGATTCCGCTAGATGTAATAAGTATTCTACTGATAATAATTTTATTAACAGTTCAAATAATTACAGTTTTTCAGAGCTATTTTGAATGGAAGTGTAACAATACAAAAGTCGAGTAAGTAACGCAAAACGGCAGAAAAGGCAAGACGTTCGTCAACGCGGCGGGAGCGCAGCTCGCCGTTCAGTCTGCGTATGCATCCGACACGGCGAATCTGAACGAAGCGGTATTTTTCGACTACACGGACGCATCGGGAATGAGCCAAAGGACGACTAATAAACTCGGAGCGGCGACGGCATCCGGCGACGGCGGCGACGGCTCTCCGGTGGAAACCGATCCGCTGGGCGGCAGTGTCGGGACATCCACGCCGTATATTCAACAGTTTAATTCGGGATGGGAACCGTCGCCGGAGTATCCGATGCTGCACTCGTATTTCGACGACGCGCCGCAGTATGTCAACGGGCAGCGGGTATCGGCAACATTGGACGGGATAGCAATCAGTTATGGACAGGCGATGAATATGGTGCGGAATGGTTCGGCGGCGCAGTGTCCGAATAATTACTGCGGTCCGCAGGTTTTTCAAGCAAGACAGCCGGATGGAAGTTACAAAAATGTGCTGAGCAGACCGTTTCAGGCTTTTGCTGATGGAACGAGTGGATATATGGTTCCCAAATGGAGTAAAAGCGCGATAACGGTAGATGGAGTAACGGAATGGGGAAAAGCAGAGATTTCTTGGACTTTTTACCAAACTAAAAATGACGAAAGCATTTGGGATATTTTCAAGATGGTCTTGAATCAATATAGCTGTGATAAAAAAATTGCAAGAATTTTCGGCGATGAGGATGCGGTGATTGCAACTGCTGTGGAACCGACTACACTCGTAAATGAAAATGGAACTCGCCATTCTGTTGCAGGTCTTAATAGAATTAATCCGGGCGGAAATCCAAATCCCAGAGAAAGTCCTACAAATGGAGTGGCACACTTGTATGCGACGAAGACAGGACAAGGCAAAGAAAATGGTTTTGCCTACACACCGCCAGGATATACAGGCAAGCCGGGTATGATTACTGCGCCTAATCCTAATAGCACTAATGAAACACAGACTAATTTTTCATTTGTTTATTTACCTGGTGCATTAAGCAGGTATGGATACGACGGAGGACTTAGAATTAACTTTGTACATTCAGGAACAACTGATGCAAAGGGTCAATTATTACCTCCAGATCCATCGGTTACAAATTCAGAGGGATCAATTAAAGTTGGTCTTACCGGTAATTTTGGAATGGCTTTTGAAACCGGCGGAAATGGAACTCGCAATTCTTTTGTGCATAACCATATGCTTTTCAATGTTGTTGATAAAAGAGGAAGAATAGGAAGAAGAATTGATCCAAGAAGTGTTTTTTGTAAAGATTTAGGATTTTAAATTTGAAGGGGGGATTATGAAATTTTTTACGTTAATTTCCATAACTATAGTTTTTTTTGTATTTAACTTATATTCACAAACAACTGAAAAATCTACCACTTGTGAGTCAAATAGTAGTTATCTTGATGCTTTACTGCAAAATCTCAGTGAGGAAGATTTAATAATTGTTATATCAAGATTGGGAAAAATTGAACAAAACCATAACTTAAATGAAAGACGGCTGCACAATGTTAAAGCATATTTAACAGACTATATGAAAAGTTCTATATTATCGAAGCATCTTAATAACATCATACTCGCAACTGGAGATAAGACCATTGGTCTTGGCGTGATCGAAATCTAC
This sequence comes from Pyrinomonadaceae bacterium, assembly GCA_965217985.1. Lineage (GTDB taxonomy): Bacteria > Acidobacteriota > Blastocatellia > Pyrinomonadales > Pyrinomonadaceae > DATHTS01. The sequence continues at coordinate 736,052 of CBDCJY010000009.1, read as the reverse complement.
TACAAAGGAAAATTGTTCAGCAAATTTTATTTATCTCATAATGCAGATCTGTATGTTGGAGAATGCGCCGTGGATTTATCAATATACAAAGATGCTTGTGAAATTGAAGCCCAAAAAAAATTTTATCCTTGTAAACTAATTAATAAAAAAAAGTAATTTCTAGCAAAAAAAGCTAAAAAACTGATGTGGAAAATAGTGATATATTTCCAAGAATTTTACTTAACTTGAGCTATACCTACAAAAACAACCGTGTGCAGGGCGCGGGCTGGCAATACGATATGGACGGGCGGAATCTGCAAACGGCTTATCCTGACGATTACGCGAGTTCCGTCTATAATGCGGCGGGACAGATGATCCGCTCGAAAACCGAGCAGACCGATGCGCTGCGCTGGTATGACGGCAGCGGGCGCGAGATCAAACGCCGGACCGCCAATTTTCACGAAACTCAAACCTCGCTGGATTGGATTATCCAGCCGATCAAATACTACATCCGGTCATCGGTGCTGGGCAACGAAGTCGTCTCGGAAGTCTGGGCGAACGGCAAGAAGGGCAAGACGTTTGTCCGGGCGGCGGGAGCGCAACTGGCTGTTCAGTCGGCATACGGATCAGACACGGCGAATCTGAATGAAGCGGTGTTTTTTGAATACACGGACGCATCGGGAATGAGCCAAAGGACGACCGACAAAACGGGAGCGGCGGTGTCAACGGGCGACGGCGGCGACGGCTCTCCGGTAGAAACCGATCCGCTGGGCGGCAATGTCGGGACATACACGCCGTATATCGAACTATCATCATCGGGATGGGACCCGCAGCCGGAATATCCGATGCTGCTGCCGTTTTTTGACGACGCGCCGCAGTATGTCAACGGACAGCGAGTCAGCTGCACGCTCGACGGCGTGGCAATTGGTTGTTCATCGGTTCAGATGATGATGGATGTCGGCGCAGCGGCACAGTGTCCGAACAATGATTGCGGTCCACAAGTTTTTCAAGTGAGGCAACCGGATGGAAGTGTCAAAAATGTTCTCAGTTCACCATTTCAAGCATATGCCGACGGAACAAGCGGTTATCAAATTCCGGTGTGGGGTAGAACAACGGTAGAAAATTTAGACGGAACAATTTTCTCACAAGGAAAAGAAACCATAGTTGATTGGATTTTTAAAAGTTCTGGTGGGCAAGTTAAACCGCTTGGACTACTTGATCCCGCTGCCGCGATTTTGTGGGCGGCGAGTCTGTGGGACAGCGATGTTTATAAAGAAGCGACGATTGATGCGGCTATTTATGATTCTGGAAACGGCTACTACATTGAAAGAGAAGGTCGAGAAAAATTAAAACAGTTTTTACGACAACTAATTACACCTGAATGCGGACAAGCCTTTAGGAAATATGGTATGGAAAGACCTTTTGATACTCTTCGAGAAGGCAAAACTATTTTTGCTGCAAGAGAGCTACTTAATGACTCCAACTATAACAGTATCTTCGGTTATAGTGAGGAGATTAGAGCTAAAGCATCAACAAGCACTGCGGTCGCAACATCCATTCCAAATAGATTTACTGAGACAGGTCGAGGAGTTACCTTTCTTGCAAAAAATTTTGATAAGGATTTGTACACAGGGGCAGATTCTATTGCACATGAAATCATGCATAGTGGAAATGACAAATTAATAGAGCGAACTTGGCTTCAGTATTTTAATGGTCAACACGATTTATCTAATCTTCCAGGTTATGAAGAAATTATGCGTGCCTGCAGTATGAGAGGTCGGCAATAGAGGGTTTAAAGTTTACAAGGAGAATTTAATAATGCAATTCGAAAGAAAATTTGTGATTTTTTTGAATTTGGTAGTAATGATTGTAAAAATCAGCACAACGGTATATTTCATTGGAACTTTACATCCATATTCAACTGATTATTTTCCTTATGATTTTGAAATTTATTTAACAAAAATAAACTTAATCATTATGATAGGTCTTTTTGGAAATATAGTTGGAGTATTACTAAAAAGCACTTCTGGTAAAGTAGTTTCAGTTCTCTCGATTTTATTGATTTTTGGTACATATATTTCTTGGTATTACGAAAAGTTTAAGTGGCTCGAAGTTAACGGCTTAAAAGAAGGAACAGTTGAATATTCAAAAGTATTTAACCAAATAGGCTGGTTTCGTGGCGCAAATGAATTTGATTACATTGTGTTGTTTTCCGTAATAGTATTATTTATTTGGATAATTTTTAGATATAGGATCAAAGAATTAAAATTTTTCCAATAAATCTTTAACTAATCTATAACCATTCCGTAAAATAGAACCAGACAAAACTACGGTTTTCGGTCAAATAAATAATGAAGGAGAACCGAGAATGATTCTGAATGCGAGTTTGCCGTATCGCCAGAGTTATCAGTTCAACGCTTTCGGCAATCTGACGCAGAGAAACAATCGGCACTGGGGCGTGGAAAGTTGGTATGGACAGAGTAATAACTTGAGCTATACCTACAAAAACAACCGTGTGCAGGGCGCGGGCTGGCAATACGATATGGACGGGCGCAATCTGCAAACGGCTTCTCCCGATGACTACGCGAGTTCGGTGTATAACGCGGCGGGGCAGATGATCCGGTCGAAAACCGCTCAAACCGATGCTCTGCGCCGGTATGACGGCAACGGGCGCGAGATCAAACGCCGGATCGCCAATTTCCACGAAACGGCGAACTCGTTGGATTGGGTTCTCCAGCCGACGAAATACTACATCCGGTCATCGGTGCTGGGCAATGAGGTCGTCTCGGAAGTGTGGTCGAACGGCAGGAAAGGCAAGACGTTCGTCAGAGCGGCGGGCGCGCAGCTCGCCGTTCAGTCTGCGTATGCATCCGACACGGCGAATCTGAACGAAGCGGTGTTCTTTGAATACACGGACGCATCGGGAATGAGCCAGCGAACGACCGACAAACTCGGAGCGGCGACGGCATCCGGCGACGGCGGCGAAGGTTCTCCGGTGGAAACCGATCCGCTGGGCGGCAGTGTCGGCACGTCAACACCTTATCTCGAACAGCTGCCGCAATTCCAGCCGGGTGAGAAGTATCCGATGCTGCTGCCGTATTTCGATGACGCGCCGCAGTATGTCAACGGGCAGCGTGTCAGCTGTAATTTGGACGGAATGGCAGTCGGATGTTCGCAGGCATATCATATGTTGGAAAATGGTTCGGCGGCACAATGTCCAAACAACAATTGTGGTCCGATTCCAGTAGTATATAATGGTCGGAAAACCTTCGCATTTTTTCAAGCGTTTGGAGACGGCTATGGAGGATTTGTTCCATTTAATGCAAAATATGTAGGCAAAGGTTTAGTAGCCCCAATAGGCGGCTGGCTCAAAGACTCCAAAGGAAATGTTGCAGGTAAAATCTTGCGGAACGACACTAATTTAAGTGCCTTAAACAAATCCACTAATAATGAAAGAGATTTAGCAAATTTATCATTTGATATATATATGAGTTTACAAGAACCAAAAACACTTTATTCTGTTACTAAAGAAGAAACGAATTTTTTAGAGACTGAATTTGAAAAACTATTTGTGGAAAACAAAAAATGTAGTGAATTAATTTCACAAATGCTTGAGATAGCAGGTGGTAGCTCAAATAGTTTTATGGATAGATTTCGGGAAAGGGTAGCTAACGGTATTACAAGAATTAAAGATGATAACAAAGGAATAGGAGCTTGGACAAGTGGAACTCTGAGTGATCCGTTACTCACTCTTTATAACCACGGCTATTATATGAATAATCCGACTGCAATAAACAATCAACTGCTGTCTATAATTCATGAAATATTTCATATTCCAAGTAGTGGGAGCTACTTAAATCACGCTGGAATGGGTCTTGTAGCAATTTCTGCAGCACAAAAATTGGGTTTAACAATTCCAACCGAAATTCCAAAAAGAGAAGATTATTCAGGAGAAGGTGCTGACAGTAGGTATTCGGGAGATTTACTTAATGTATTTACTAATTTGCTTAAAGAATATTGTTCTAATAGACCTAAATTAAGGAGTGGAGAATAAATGTCTAAATACTTCTTGATATTATATTTAATTTTTTTATGTTTCTTAAATTCTACTTTCGCGCAAGTAAGGAAAGATATAATTCCGATGCGCTCAACGTGCGAAGATGTAAAAACAATTTATAAGGTTGAAACCTGTAAGAAATCGGACGAATTTTATAGTCTTCCAAATGAATTAGTCCGAATCGGTTATTCAAATACGGAATGTCCACTAGCATATGGAAAAAAATGGAATATTCCGCTCGGGACAGTAATAAGTGTTGAAATAGTATATAAAAAATTGAAAAAGTTAAGTGATTTCAATTTAGATACCGAGAAATGCGATAAAACCGAAGTTACTTCTGACGCTTTAAAGGAAATATTGTATTCTTGTAGAGATATAGGAACTAAATTAAATGTTGTCGAGGATGAATCAAACCTTTTTGTAAGTTCAGTCACATATATACCTACTTTACAAGATCATCAATGTTTGCTTTGTAAATAATTTGCAAAGTGAAAATTTTAGTTGATAAAAAGGCAAGACGTTCGTCAGGGCGGCGGGAGCGCAACTCGCCGTTCAGTCGGCATACGCATCGGACACGGCAAATTTACAAGAGGCGGTATTTTTCGACTACACGGATGCATCGGGAATGAGCCAACGAACGACCGACAAACTCGGAGCGGCGGCGGCATCCGGCGACGGCGGGGAAGGTTCTCCGGTAGAAACCGATCCGCTGGGCGGCAGTGTCGGGACATCCACGCCGTATATTCAACAGTTTAATTCGGGATGGGAACCGTCACCGGTTTATCCGATGCTGCACTCGTATTTCGACGACGCACCGCAGTATGTCAACGGGCAGAGAGTCAGCTGCACACTCGACGGAATGGCAGTCGGCTGCTCGCAAGCCTATCATATGCTGGATGTCGGCTCGGCGATTCCGGCGGCTTTAGAAAAATGGCAACAAGTTCCTGGCTTTAGTTTCGAGTCTCTTGGACTGGGTATATTTAAAACCACTTTTCCCGACATATATATAAATCCTCGCGGCGGTTTTGTAACTCAACCCGCCGGAATAGCCCCGATAGAAGGAAACAGATTAGTATTTGAAGGCGGATCATCAATATTTTCGATTTCATGGAGTCCGCAAGGGCAAAATGATGCTATTAATGTTGATATTCCTTTTACCTCAGAGGATATTAGATATTCTGTTAAATTGTTACTTAGCAATCCTAGATGCTCTGATTTCGTAAATAAATTAGTTAAAACAGCATCTGAACTATACGGTAAAATAATAGATAAGAATCCTGATCTTAGTGCTGTTGATTCTATTATTGCGAATATAGGTGAAATCGAATTTTTCTTCAATCAAACAGATGTCAAACGTAGTGATGGTAACTATCCTGCCCATCCTCATAATACTATTGCATCAGGACTTCCTGTCGTTGTTCATTTTCCGCCTGGAATTAACAGAATTGGGAGTTTTGTTAATCCAATGAAACGTGAATATATAAATATTGGGGAGTGGGTAAGAAATGTGAATCAACAACTTAGCATAGAAAATATCAGAGACTTTAGAGATCGAATTGGTCTTATCGGCTTACATGAAGTTATTCATACACTTGGTAATGGTTTTTCTGATCCTAATTTAGCATTTGCAACGGATAAAGTGACGGGTAAGACATTTGAAGACCAAAAATCAGAAGAGAGTTCTGAACAATTTAATGCTAGAGCCAGTAATTTTTGGCAAGCAGCCTTAAGTGATCACTGCAAACGACAATGATTGTCATATAATCTTATTATGTTATTACGAAAAATTTATTTAGTAATGTTTCCGATACTTTTGCTGTGCTTTTGCAATAATATCAATGCTCAGAAAGTTGAAGATGATTCTAAGTGGAAATCAATAATCCTCTATCAAACAACCAAAAGTGATGTGGAAAAATTGTTTGGTAAACATTTTGATACGATAAATAAATTTCGATATGTATATAAAACGGAGAATTACAATCTTATCGTTTCTTATTCATACGGAAAATGCACGGATGAAGAAAATAGCGGTTTGGATATTCCGCCGGATACCGTTACGAATTTGTATATTACTTTTAAAAAAGAAATATTGTTATCTGGTTTGGAACCGGATATGACAAAATTAAAAAATGTCGCTGCACATTTCGGAACTTACGTTTCGGATGAAAAAGAAGACAGGTTATATGGCGTGTCAGAGGACAAAATATGGGTAGAATCAATATATATGAGTTCGATAAACAGTCACGGAAGGAAATTGCTTTGTCAGAATAAATCTAATCATTGAAACTTCTCATAATGTTTAAATATTAAAATTATTTGTAGCTTTTCAATTCAACAGTTTAATCCGGGATGGGAACCGTCACCGGTTTATCCGATGCTGCACTCGTATTTCGACGACGCACCGCAGTATGTCAACGGACAAAGGGTAAACTGTAATTTGGATGGAATGGAAATCGGCTGCTCGCAAGCCTATCATATGCTGGATGTCGGCTCGGCGATTCCGGCGGCTTTAGCTCCATTTCAGAATTTGCCGGGATTCAGTTTTGAAAGTCGCGGATTGGGAATATTTACAGCTTATATTCCGGGTTATTATTTTGAAACGCCAAATGGCGGGGGAAGCGGAGACAGTGATGATGATCCAATACAAGTTGGTAGTTGGGGGTATCAACCTGAAAGATGGGAAACTTATAGTTTTCCTGTTTCTTGGAGTCCACAACAGCAAAGGAGCAATTTTAAACCATTAGAAACCACTACAGAAAAAACTCCCTGTGAAGGTATTGCGAAATATTTCGAAAATATATTTGCTGGAGTTGAACGTGATGGGTTAACTAATACTCTTCTAAATTTAGATCATCAAGCCTTGGATCTTGTGGTTAGTATATTAGATTATGGGATAAGTAATCAATATCTAGGTGTTAATGGTCTTAGTGATTATACAGTTGCGAATGAACTGCGTAATGATAAACATTATTCTGATAGCTATGTAAGAAAAGAGTTTGGAATGGACATTCATAAAAATCCGTATCTAGGTCAAGAGGATTTTCGACGTTTATACCAAGAGGATCAACCTCCGTTTCATATACCCAAAATAGACACTGACCAGACTCATCATTTTGTTGCCTATTTTAGTGCAGGAATTAATGGTTTGTGGTTTGGATCTACGGCGCATATGTTGGCAGATTTAGTTGGAGGAGCTGGACTAGCTGATGCAGCATTGGGTAATGCAGCTTATAATTTAGGAGATGAATTAAGAATGCAGGAAAATTGGAGTGCAGCACATAAAATGTACATTCCTGAAAATTCAAGAGATAGAGCGCAACGAATTATAAATCTTTCAGCAAAAATTCGGAAAAATATTTGTCGGTAGATTTTTACCATGTAAGTTATGTTATTAAATAGAAAAGCAATACACAAACAACTTGAGAATCCCTATGAGATTACAAGACTTTTTTGCTTTTCTATTTTTAACCAATTTTTAGATTCCCCTAAATGCTTGATATAATGTTGTTTAGAAGGGAAAGCAAAAATCGAAAGATCAAAATTACGCAAAAATTCTAAAAAATCTTATTTTGCGACAGATTATGTGTTATACATAATTTGCATTTACAAAACTCTTCAAAAACTATGGAAAATCAAGTTATCATTAAAGTTTATAACTTGTATTGGCGTTGTTGCATAAATGTAGATTATTAGGTAAGTTGCCAATTTCACTTAAAATTTTAAGGTTTTAGGAACTTTAATTTCTAAAGTTTTTGAACGTCAAAACTTTAGATTTTATATTTATGCAACAACGCCACTTGTATTTATAAAAATGACGGAGGAAATTATTAATAAAATTAGTTACAATTTTTGGATTTATTTATTAACTTATATTGTTGTGATGAGTTTTCCACTATATGTTGCTAGCCGCGATTCAGCGACTGGAGAATGGGATATTTTCAATATTGCATATCAACTGTTTTTTGTAATCCTATCCTCTTTTTTAGCTTGGTTAATCGGTAAAAAATTTCACTTAAGTTATTTGTGGATCTGTCTTTTGGGGGCAGCAGGATGTATGGTTCCAAAATTCTTAACCGGGATTTTAAAAGCATTTTTGTATGACTTAGATTCTTTAGCTACAGTAATAGGACTTTCACTTTTGGGAGCTTTAGTTTTAGGCTTTACAGTTTTTATATTTTCTTATGTTCTACAGTATTTTTGGTCAAAGTTAAAATAAACACGCTAGGATATGGACGGGCGAAATCTGCAAACGGCTTACCCGGACGATTATGCCACTTCGGTTTATAACGCGGCGGGACAGATGATCCGGTCGAAAACCGCTCATACCGACGCACTGCGCCGGTATGACGGCAGCGGGCGCGAGATCAAACGCCGGATCGCCAATTTCCACGAAACGGCGAACTCGTTGGATTGGGTTATCCAGCCGACGAAATACTACATCCGGTCATCGGTGCTGGGCAATGAGGTCGTTTCGGAAGTCCGGGCGAACGGCAGGAAAGGCAAGACGTTCGTCAGAGCGGCGGGCGCGCAGCTCGCCGTTCAGTCTGCGTATGCGTCAGATGCGGCGAGTCTTCAGGAAGCGGTGTTCTTTGAATACACGGACGCATCTGGAATGAGCCAAAGGACGACCGACAAACTCGGAGCGGCGACGGCATCCGGCGACGGCGGCGAAAGTTCTCCGGTAGAAACCGATCCGCTGGGCGGCAACGTCGGAACTTACACGCCGTATGTCGAATTATTGCCGCCATTTGATCCACTGCCGGAATATCCGATGCTGCAACCATATCTCGAAGACGCTCCTCATTATATTGACGGGCAGCGCGTCAGTTGCACACTCGACGGAATGGCAATCAGATGCTCACAGGCATTTCGTATGATGGCTAATGGATCGGCGGCGCAATGTCCGAACAACGATTGTGGTCCGCGAACCGGGACTTATCGGGATATATACGGTAAAGATCATCACTTTGTTGCGCCGCTAACCTTGACTGATAAGGGATTCGGTTTACAAGTGCCATCCGGTATTCAAAGAATTAGAGAGGTTGACGCGATGATATTAGCAATTAGAGGCGGAGACTGGCGAACATATGCAAATGCTTTTCAGAGTCCGAATATCAATATAGGGACATTTCAAGTAACGGTTAAAGCTGATGACGATGAGCCGTTTGATCCTGATAAAGATGATTTTCTTGATTTGCTACGTAAAATAATTATTGTAGACGAACTCATAAGTAAAAGAGTGAAATTTATCGGTTTAACTGATGATCAAACTCAATCAATAAAAGTAAGGCTGAAATGGATGTTGCTTTGGAAACCTTGCGTTGATGCTTTTAAAGAATCACAACCTACGCTTCAAACCCCTAGGGAAGTTATTAAAGACAGAGGATTGGTGTACTCAATGTTCGATCTCCTTCAATCAAGTGGGAATAATAATATACTTGGAATAACAGAAAAACAATGCAACGAAGTTGTTAGTAAAGAAAGCTTATACAGCGATGGAACAACCGTAAGTAGTTGGCAAGGTAGCCCAGTCTATACATTTTTTAGACCCAGGTCATTTGACAATAAAGGAACATATTCTACAAGTGAAATTGTGGTTCATGAAATGATACATGGGACAGGAGTGGGACCTGTTCCAGGATTTTGGGGGACATTTGGATTGGGTCACGATCATTCTGGATATGATTATTATGACAAAATTCAAAAAAATTGCCATGCACCAAAAGAAATATTATGACAAAAAAATTGACTAAAATTATTGCTTTAACGATTGGCTTTATAAACATTCTTCTTCATGGTTATCATTTAGGATTTGAGTTGGGGTCGTCAGTTAACTCAGGAATTTATAGTACCTTTGGAAGCGGCTATCAATTCCTTGCCAAATGTTATTTATACTTATTTATATTTTCTCTTATTTTTGTTGTCAGTAACATAATCAAGAAAAAATTAATTTTTCACATTGTTAGTCTCTCATTACTGGCATTGATGATTTTTCAGTATCAAAAAATTTATTTACAAAAAAGTTTGTTTATAGAAAATACTAACATATTCACTAAGTTGATAAGAGAAACAATTATAATTGATTATACAAGTCTTTCATTGGTTTTAATTTTAATTGTTCTCCAATTTATAATTATATATTATGATTACTTTCAACCAAATCAACGATTAAAGATTAGACATCTTTCCTAAATAAGTTCTCTGCACGGGACAAAACAGCATAAATTGTCTATTGTCAGCATCTTAGAATTACAAAGATATTTACTGTCGAATATCTCCTTACTTCAAATAACACCTCTTGAATTATTTCACATCCTAGTCTGAACAAACTCGTTTGCGGTCTTCCGTTCTTTTTTATTTCAATCGGGTTGTCGGCGTTTTCCGCTTCTCCTGTTTTGATCGCCCACGCCACCGCTAACGCTAACACTCCAAACAACTTATCTATCTTCTCCGCTTTCGTCAAATGTGTTTTTTCGACCTCGAATCCGCGACTCTTTAAGTTCTGAAACAGCGTTTCTATCGCCCATCTCCGCTTATATCCCGACAGGATTTTCTCACTCGCCTCCGACGAAATCACGATCACACTTTCCTGAGAGTCTTTTCCTCTTTCCACCTCGACCGACACCTTAACTCCGGCGTATCTCCTCGCCCGCCGCAAACGGTAACTCTCGCCGATCTTCAATGTCCTCAATAACTTCCCGCATCTGATCGGCTTCCCGTTCTTGTTCGTCATCGTCATCGAAACTTTTATCCGCAACCGAAACGGGACTTTTTCCTTGTCCAAATACTTGACCAATTCATAGCCGTCAAACTCGCGGTCTCCACTCAGGTATTCGATGTTTTTAATGCCGAATACTTTGATATATCGCCCGATTATCTGCTTCTTTTCTGCTAAAACAGAGTTGCCTTTCCGATTCAGCGTCATCCAAAACAGCGGTATCGAAGTGTTTCCGACCACGATTGATAACGTCAGAATGTTGATCCACACCAAACCGTATTTCCACTCGGTGCGATCAAGTGCCAAAACATATTTACCCTTTGGTTTGATGATCGAAATTATCAACTTGGCAAAAATATCAAAATCAATCTCAGCCAATTGAAAAAAGCGTTTCAACCGCCGATATTTTGAATCTTTCTGAGCCGACAAGTCTAAAACATTGGCTAATCTGGCTAAATTTGAAGTGTTCTGCTGAATAATGGCAATCAGCAGAGCCGCCACCAACTCGACTCTGCGCTTATCAAATGGTAAATTTGCTCGTAATGCTGCAAAGCATTCGGATGTGTTTTTTTCATATGCTGAGGGCTAATTTAGCTCAAAACACATCCGTTATCTATTTTCAAATATCTTTTTAACATTGTTTTTGTCCCGTGCAGAGATTATTAATATAGAAACAGGATTAGATGGCGGAGGTGGACCATATTTAGCCAATGGAGTTCTTGGTGATTCTAGTGGAACCGTTGCGGGTCAACTTGCTTTCTTTTATTTCGGAAATGATAGCAATGCTGGTGAAACAGTAGGACAATATTTTAATAGGAAGGTAAATGCAGGAGGGGCGAGAACAGCAAGGCTCAGTAACGGAGTTGCAGGAATATACTACAGGGCATCCGAGACAAATATTTTGAAAAATACTTACTTATTGCTCCACGAGATTACACACTATTTATACCCTTCAACTTTACAAAATAAAAATGTCAATTTGGATCAAGAATTAGTAGATGCCTTAGGTATAGCACAATTCTCTGACCCTAATAAAAATAATCTTAATCCAGTTGAAAATATAGAAGATCCTAGTGTCTCAGTTTCAAGGTATTTTAAAAACCAGTGCGATCCTACTTATGGGGGACCGCCGACTCCATAGCTTTTGGAAACATCTATTTGTTTCAAATTTGCATTTGTAAGATGAAAGAATATATGAAATATAAAATAAAAATTATAGCGATTGTAAGTATATTTTGGGTTTGTGCAGTATGTGGGCAACATAGTAAGCAGAATAATACTGACTTAGCTGAAACGCCAGTTTCTAATTTAAATAAAGTCGAGGTGAATGAATGTCAGACTATAGATTTTCACTATTTAATTCTAAGTAATTTGAAACAATCAAATACAATAAGAAAAATTGACATATTTTTAGACCAAAATAGCTATACTGAAGAAAATCTGAAAAAATTGTTTGATTATATTTCCAGTAAGAACCCTGAACCAAGTTCTCTAATTATTATTGTAAACACAGATTGGAAGCAACTTCCTTTTCCCTCAGATTGTCCCCCCAGTGGATTTTCAGGGGAGATTTTAGAGGAAAAAGCAGTAAGTGCAAGCCCATTAGCATTTCATTTTGCAAAGTTTTATCGTGTAGGTAAAAATGCTTATTTTTATTATAATCCGGTTTTAAAATCAATTGATGTTAAAACAGTAGTAATGAAAGGTAAAGCACCTGATAGAAAATTATTTCAATAAAGGTTGGTCGTGAGATAAAACATATTTTTATCTGCACAAAAACTTTCATCAGCCTTATGTCAAAACATCAGAATTTCTATCTATAACGCGGCGGGATCGCAACTGGCGTATCAGTCGGCATACGGATCGGAGAATTCACAATTAAACGAAGCGGTATTCTTCGACTACACGGATGCATCGGGAATGAGCCAAAGGACGACCGACAAACTCGGAGCGGCGGCGGCATCCGGCGACGGCGGGGAAGGTTCTCCGGTAGAAACCGATCCGCTGGGCGGCAGTGTCGGGACATCCACGCCGTATATTCAACAGTTTAATTCGGGATGGGAACCGTCACCGGTTTATCCGATGCTGCACTCGTATTTCGACGACGCGCCGCAGTATGTCAACGGGCAGAGAGTAGCTGCACACTCGACGGAATGGCAGTCGGCTGCTCGCAAGCCTATCATATGCTGGATGTCGGCTCGGCGATTCCGGCGGCTTTAGCTCCATTTCAGAATTTGCCGGGATTCAGTTTTGAAAGTCGCGGATTGGGAATATTTACAGCTTATATTCCGGGACATTATTTAGACCTTCCGAACGGAAAGGATAATGGAGATGAAATTCGGGTCAATACTGACTGGCAACAGGAAAGATGGGAAACTTATTTTTTTTCTGTTTCTTGGAGTCCGCAACAACAAGTTCAACCAACACAAAAAGATGAGAAACAAGTTGCTATTAATCAGGCAGTTACCGATGCCTTAGATATACTAGTGCTAAGTAACATTAGTTTTTAGAATTACATTCTCATAATGGCGATTTAGTTTTTCTCTCGCATTCTCAACCGTAAACTGCCACTTGAATTTAACTGCCCGCTTGTTTCGTTCTTTGACAATAGATTCCAACTTCCGGCTCAAAATTTCGATGTCGGGAATTCTCCGCGACAAACACTGCCGGGAAAGTGCCGATAACTCCATCTCTGCCATATTGAGCCAACTGCCTTTTTTCGGCGTGTAATGAAATTCAAAGCGCGTGGTTAATTCTCTGGCTTGAGCCGCCGACAGATTTTCATAAAATGAACCGGCATTATGCGTGTTCAGATTATCCTGCACCTCGACAATAACTTCGGCTTCCGACCATTCTTTAACAATCTCTTGCTGAAAGCGACGATAATCACTTTCGGTTCTTCGCGGATAAACCCTGACCAGTCGTTTCCCTGTCAATGGCTCAAAGGCTAAAAAGACCGAAGCCACACCGAATCTTTTGTATTCGGTGTCGAACTTTTTTTCTTTGCCTTCTTTGATCGGCAGCGGCTGAACTTTCTCGCCCAAAAGTTGGAAGGGCAGTTCATCCAAACAAATAACCGGGCGTTTTCGATCATACGGCAGATGATAAACTTCTAAAACGTCTTCCGATTCTGGCTAAATACTCGCCCGTTATTTGCCCGATACACCATTGCTTTTGTTTGTGCGGTCTCAAAGAGTTCTTTTCAGAATTCGTCCGACTTCCATATGCGAGATAGATTCGATATAGCCCATTTCAACTGATTTATCGGCAAGCAGCCGCAACGTCCACCGCGCATAACCCGAAGGCGCATCCGAACACGCCAGAGCGGTTATTTTGGCGCGTTCAGCAGCTTTGATCACAGGTGGTTTGTCCGAACGCGGGCGTTCGGACAGAGCCGCCGCAAACCCTTCGTCCAAAAAGCGTTTTTGGATATTATAAACAGTTGCAATGCCGACCTGAAGCAGTTCGTGAATCGTTTCGGGATGTTCCTTGCGATGCAGCAGATCAAGAATGCGGGCGCGTGTCTGTTCACGAGCCGAAGTTTCTTTTTTGGCAAGAATGGTTGTCAAAGAACATTGTGCTGTTTTGGATAGTTGAATGAATTGTCTTTTTCTTGGCATTTCATAATATTACAAAAACCTGAGCATTGCTACAATATCTTTTGTTACTTAGCACTAGATGTTTGCGACATTGAAAAATTTCTCGATTCGATGTCCGAATAATTTTACGATTGAAAATTAAAAAAATCTCAATTTTTCTCAATTTTTGTTTTTGATAAAAGTATCGGATAATCAATTATTTAAATGAATCTTCAAGGGGCAAATTTTTATAAATTCGGTGATTTCAAATTCGATTTAACACGTCGTCGTCTCGAAAGGATAAGCGGCGAGGTTTTACGTCTGCCGCCGAAAGCGATTGATATTTTGCGGATACTGCTCGAAAACGGCGGCGAGATAGTAGAAAAAGACTTTTTAATGGAAAAAGTTTGGGCGGATATTATTGTCGAGGAATCGAATTTGACGCAGACGATTTATCTGCTTCGCAAAGCATTAGGTGAAAATGCCGCCGGACAAAATTACATAAAGACAATACCGAAACGCGGTTATTGTTTCGCAGGTAGTTTTACGAACTCGTATAACGACGATACGGATCAAAAACAGGTTAAAAAAATCGCTGTGCTGGCTTTTGAAAATCACAGCGGCGATGCCGAACTCGAATATATGGCGGACGGCTTGAGTGAAAATTTAATTGATACTCTTTCGCAGTTTCCGCAAATTCACGTCATCGCCCGAAGTTCTTCATTCAGATATAAAAATTCACATTTCGATTCGCAAGAGATTGCCGAAATTCTGGGCGTAAAAATTATTCTCGAAGGACGAGTTACGCAACGCGGCGAGAAAACAATGATCCGCGCCGAATTGATTGATGTCGAACAGGGCATTCAACTCTGGGGTAAAACTATCGAATGCCGAGTTTGCGATATTCAGGAAATCAGAAGTGAGATCGCTAACAACGTCTTGGAAAAACTCGAACTCGGTCTGACTCAGGCGCAGAAAAACCGGATCATAAAGCCTTCGACATTTAACGACGAAGCGTATCAATTATATCTCAGCGGTCTGTTTCTATATCGCAAAGGCGGACTTAAAAACACTCTGAAAACTCTGGAGTTTTACGACAGAGCAACCGATCTCGATCCTGATTTCGCATTTGCATTTGCTCTGAAACCTGCTATTTACGCTTATCTGGCGGAAGGTTTTATGGATAAAAAAGAGGCGTTTGAAAAAGCCTCAATCGCCGCCGAAAAAGCGTTACAGAAAGGCGCAGAACTTCCTCAGACGCATATCGCCGCCGCCATCATCAAAAAATGGGAACTCGATATGACAGGCGCGTTGCGTGAATATCAACGAACTTTTGAACTGACTGCAAACAACTCATCGGCGCATAATAATTATGCTCTAATTTTATCGTCTCTCGGACAACATCATAAAGCATTGGAAGAAATACAACGCGCCATTTATCTCGATCCGTTGCTTCCTCATCTGGAAATAAATAAGGCGTGGGTTTTAATCAACGCCGGAAAGTCTGACGAAGCATTAGATATTCTGCAAAAACTTATCGAAATTCATCCCGAATTAAAAATGGCGCACGGTTTTATCGCAACGGCGTATGAAGAAAAAGATCAGTTTCGCAAAGCAATCGCCGCCAACCGCAAAATACTCGGCGTAAAGGAATTAGCCGTTTATGCACAATCAGACATAATCTACAATCTTTTCAAACTCGGCGAAACCGAAGAAGCATCTGAAATGTTTGAAAAATTGCAAAGCGAAAATAGAATTATTCCGCCGACTAAACTCGCCGCGATTTTTGAAATATTCGGAAATCGCAGAGCGGCGTTGGAAACTCTTGAAAATGCTTATGAAAACCGCGATCCCGAACTTCACGCTCTTTATACTGATTTTCGTTACAAATCGCTTCATAAAGAACCGCGATTTCAGAAATTATTGAAAAAAATAGGTTTAATCGGCTGAAAATTTTCACCCGACAATCTTGAAAGGTTTTATTCCGCCGGCAATTAATTTATTGCCTGTTTGAAGCGAATAAACACCTCTTTCCAATGCAAACGACACGATTTTTTTAAAACCGCCTCGTTTTTCAATAACCGACAGTTTGCGCCGGATCATCGTTTTTTAACCGTCAGCAACCGCATCGAACCATTTGACCGCCCATTCCATTTCCATATTTCGATTTGCTCATTTCCATTTAAATTTTACTTTAAGTGGAAATTATAAATGATTGTCCGAAATGGAAAAATATTTTTTTTGTTAAAATAAAGAAAATATGGAAAAGCAAAAAGTAATCATCATCGGCGCGGGTTTGGCTGGTTCTCTGCTTTCGATTTATCTGACAAAACGCGGATTGGAAGTCGAAATTTACGAAGCGCGGGAAGATATGCGCGAAGCAGAAATGTCGGCTGGACGTTCGATAAATCTCGCGCTGTCGGATCGCGGAATCGCGGCGTTGAAACAGGTCGGAATGGACGAGTATATGCTCAAAGAAGCCGTTCCGATGCACGGGCGAATGATTCACTCGACCGACGGCGAAACAAAACTTTTGAAATATTCGGGGCGCGAAGGCGAATTTATTAATTCCGTTTCGCGCGGCGGTTTGAATATCGCGCTGATAAACGAAGCCGAAAATTACAGCGAATCGAAATTCTTTTTTAATCGAAGATGCGTAGATTTCGACTGCGAAACCGGCGAAGTGATCTTTGAAGACGGCACAAAAGTTAAAGGCGACACGGTAATTGCGACCGACGGCGCAGGTTCGCCCGTTAGAAAAGCGATGATGAACGGCGGCATTTCGCGCTTTAATTTTGAACAAAGCTGGCTCGAACACGGTTACAAAGAATTGCACATTCCGCCACGAACGGAGCGCGGACATCTTGTCTGCGAGTCCGCCGATACCAGTTTCCAAATGGAAAAAAACGCCCTGCACCTCTGGGCGCGCGGCGAATTTTTGATGATCGCGCTGCCGAATTTCGACGGCAGTTTTACCTGCACACTTTTTCTCGCGTTTGAAGGCGAAAACAGTTTTGAAGCGATAATGTCGGGCGAATACGGGAAGAATTTTAGCCACGGATTTACACAGATGGACACGGATGAAGAAAAGATTTTTGATAAATCATCTGAAAAATCTGTGTTAAATCCGCGTTCGTCTGCCGCTGAAAAATCTTTGATCGCTTTTTTTGAAACGAATTTTCCCGACGCGATTCCTTTGATGCCGACTTTGGTTGAGGATTTTTTCACAAATCCGACGGGAAATCTCGGCACGATCAAATGTCTGCCGTGGAATGTCGGCGGCAAAGCGTTGCTGCTCGGCGATTCGGCGCACGCGATGGTTCCGTTTTACGGTCAGGGAATGAACGCTTCGTTTGAAGACTGCCGCGTACTTGATTCGCTGATCGAAAAACACGGCACGAATTGGGAAAAAGTTTTCGACGAATACGCCGCGCAGAGAAAACCGAACGCCGACGCGATCTGCGATCTGGCGGAAGAAAATTTCTACGAAATGCGCGATTCGGTCGCCGATCCGGTTTTCCAGAAAAAACGCGAACTCGAAACCAAACTCGAACACGAATTTCCCGATTATTTCTCCAAATATTCAATGGTCACCTTCCGCGAAGACTTGCCTTACAAAATCGCCAAAGAAAAAGGAAACGCGCAGGATAAACTGCTGATGGAAATCTGCACGAATGTCGAAAATGTCGGCGAGATTGATTTAAATGAAGTTTTGGAAAAAGTAAAATCAATTTAGCTCAGGAGAATATTATGAAAATTTTAACGTATTTCTTAATCGCTTTTAGTCTATTTCTTTTATTAAGTTGCAATACTGTTGAAACCACAAAAGCTGATGTTTTGCCGACTCCAACACCATCTGTTGTAAAAAAGGATTTGAAAAGTATTGATTTAACTACAATCAAACACATCGAGCCGAAAGGCAGAGCGCAAGACGGAGCTTTAGAAGATGAAAACTTTAATACGCTTCCGCTTGCCGACGATCTGCTTGCTCACGGAAGAGATTCGATTCCCTTTCTAATAAGTAAACTCGACGATGAAACTGAAATGAAACGCGGAACAATAGATTTTTGGTACGATGTTTACGTCGGCGATGTCGCGTTAGTAATTTTGAATGATTTTTTTACGAAAGATGACGAATTGACTTCAACAATCGAAGGTTTCGGTTGGGATGAATTTTTAGAACGCGGAAACGATAAAGATTCGATGGGCGAACAGATTCTGCGGAATTACATTGAGAAACACGGCAGAAAAAATAGACCTCTTGCATAAGTTATTTGACAATGAAAGCATTTTCGCTCATCAATAATCTGATGAGTTTTGAACAAATTAAATCGCTTTCGCCTGAACTTTTCAAACGATATTGCGGTGTCAAACCCGACACCTTTGCCAAACTTTGTGAGTTTGTCCGAGAGCAGCGAACACGAGTGCATAAAAAGTCGGGCAGACCTTGCCGGTTATCGGTTGAAGACCAGGTTTTGTTGACGCTCGAATATTGGCGCGAATATCCGACGCAGTTCCATATTGCCAAGCGTTGGCAGTTATCGGAAGCGACGGTTTCGCGCACCATTGTCAAGATCGAAAACTTGCTCAAGCATTGCGCGGATTTAAGATTGCCGGGCAAGAAAGCTCTGCAGGAGAGCGAGAATACTTTTGAGTTTGTCATCGTTGATGTGACGGAAACATCAATCGAGCGTCCGAAAAAAAACAAAAGCGATACTATTCGGGCAAGAAAAAACGACACACGATAAAAACGCAGATTGTCATCGAGAAGGAGCGGCGAAAAGTCATTTGCACCAAACAGGCGACGGGCAAAACGCACGATTTTGCGCTGTTCAAGGACACGAAATTTGCGCTTGCCGAAAACATTTCTCTGCTCGCCGATTCCGGTTATCAAGGTTTGCACAAGGAACACAAGAACTCGCAAACGCCGACTAAAAAGCCGAAAGGCGGTCAGTTGAGTGCCGCCGCGCGGCGCGCCAACCGCGAGTTGTCGCGGCAACGAATACTGGTCGAGAACGTGATTCGGCATTTGAAAATCTTTCGCATCATCTCGGAGCGGTATCGCAACCGCCGCCGCCGATTTGGACTGCGGTTCAACTTGATCGCCGGATTGTATAATTACGAAATCGGTCATTAAATTACTTATGCAAGAGGTCTAATATAAAAGAAAGGTGGCAAAAAATGTGGGACGAAAACAAGGAGGATATTTATTGGGATAAAACGGAAAGATGTTTTAAGCTCAAATAAAATCTGTAAATATTTTATTGATTCTTAAATTCTGTTAAAATCTAAAATTATGGAAACGACTGCTTTAACAATAAATCTGCCGAAAAACATCAGCGTGGCGTTGGAAGATAAAGCTAAAATCAACGGCAAAGAAGTTGCCGAATATGTCGAAGATTTGGTTGCCAAACAGATCAAACGTCCGAATTTCCGCGAACTTTTTGCCGATGTCCGCGAAAATATCAGCATTGGCGATGAAGATTTGGCAAATGAAATTGATGCCGCGATAGCCGAATCGCGCGAGGCGAGAAAGGAAAAGTGATCGAAATTCCCGTAACGGTTTTCGACTGCGGCGTTTTTCTGCAAGGCTTGCTCTCAAAATCCGGTCCCGCCGTCAAATGTCTCGAATTTGTTGAAGAAGATCGCGTCAGATTGGTGATGAGTGAGCAAGTTTTGGCGGAAATCAAAGATGTTCTTTCGCGTCCGCGCCTGCGTGAAAGCAATCCGAACTTAACCGACGAGAAAGTTGAAGAATTGATCGAAATGCTTTTGTTAAAAGCCGAATTCGTCGGAACAGTTTCCAAACATTTCACATTTTCACGCGATCCAAACGACGAACCGTATTTAAATCTCGCCATCGAAACCGAAGCCGTTTTTCTCGTCAGCCGCGATAATGATCTGCTCGATCTAATGACCGATCATTCGGACGAAGCAAAAGATTTTCGCCGCCGTTTCCGCAAAATCAAAATCGTCAATCCGGTCGAGTTTTTGCAAATTATAGAAACGCCGGATTTTTCCGATAGAAAATAAAAGGGAACGTGCAGGATAAATTGCTGATGGAAATCTGCGCGAATGTCGAAAATGTCGGCGAGATCGATTTAGAGAATGTTTTGGAAAAGATTAAGTCAGTTGTTTAGTTAAAAGCCGATTGCAGCGTAAATGCTGTAAGGATTAAGATCGTATGATTGAATGAAAGAAAATTTATGACGACAAAAGAGAAGAAACAAAATAAGAATTTGCCGAACGGCTCGGATGTGCGCGATTTTTCCGCGCTCTCGGCTTTGTATATCAACTGCACATTAAAGCCTTCGCCAAAAATGTCGCACACCGAAGGATTGATTCAAAAATCCATCGCCATTATGAAAAAGCACAAAGTCAAAACCGAACTTCTGCGGGCGGTTGATTATGACATTGCTCCCGGAGTTGAACACGATATGACCGAACACGGTTTTGAAAAAGATGACTGGACGAAAATTTTTAAAAAGGTGATGAAAGCAGATATTTTGATTCTCGGCACACCGATCTGGCTTGGCGAAAAATCTTCAGTTTGCTCGCGGATCGTCGAACGGCTCTACGCCGAATCAGGGAAGACCAACGAATTCGGGCAATATATTTACTATGGGAAAGTGGGCGGTTGTATTATCACAGGCAATGAAGACGGAATCAAACATTGTGCGATGAACATTCTTTATTCGCTCCAACATTTGGGCTATGCTGTTCCGCCGCAGTCAGATGCCGGCTGGATCGGCGAAGCAGGTCCGGGACCTTCGTATTTAGACGAAGATTCAGGCGGCGAAGAAAACGAATTTACTCAGCGCAACACGACATTTATGACTTGGAATCTGATGCACCTCGCATTAATGCTCAAAGAAAACGGCGGTTTTCCGGCTTACGGCAATCAAAAAGACGATTGGGACGACGGCTCACGTTTTGATTATCCAAATCCTGAATATCGCTGAGAAATTTTCAGGAAAAGGAAAATCAGGCGCAGATTTTTGTTGAATATTCTGAAATTGCGAGTTTTTCCAAATCAGTTTTCTACAATGAAAAGAATTCACAATATCAGGTGAAATACTTTGACCATTTTGAAACAGAACAAAACTTGCAGGATCAAACGAAACGATGAAATGTTATTGCTGTTCGGGCAAAGAATTTGAAGATTGCTGTCAGCCGTTTATTGGTGAAAAATTAAACCAGAAAGTCATAAAAAAAGTCTGCCAGTTTAGACTGGCAGACTTTTTTTATTTCGCGTATGTATAAAATTATGCTAATTGTGATATTAACTATATATTCTCCTTTACAGTAAGTGATGTTTACCTCAAATTTTACAAATTCTAGATTTTCGATTGCACCGCTCGGCGCGGGGGATTTGATTGATCGGGCAATACGGTTTTATAGAAAAAACTTCTGGACGTTTATCGGGATTGCCGCGCCGCCGATTTTTGTCGGGACGTTTATTTCGGTTTTTTGGGGTTATTTAGGAAGAAGTCTTTTTAATATCGGAACATCGCGCGATCAGACCGAACTTTCACTGTATTATATATTTGTCGGACTCGGTAATCTTTTAATTTGGCTGGTCGAATCAATTACGGTTCTTTCGGTAATGGGCGGAGCGTCGCGCAATTTTGTCCGGCATATTCTCTTCGGTGAGGCGATAACATTCCGCGAAACTTATATTAATACGAAAAACAGGCTCGGAGGTTTAATCGTCGCTTCGGCAATTATTCTGATTTTACTGTCTATCGCCGGATATTTTATTCTGACAATCGGAGTGATAGTCGGGATGATTTTAATCGGTTTGTCGGCGTGGATTTTTAGTTTCTCCCCTGTTTTGATAATAATATTTTCGGTAATTTTGTCTTTCGCGGTTGTATTTTTTACGCTCTGGCTTTTATTTCTGGTAGTTTCTCGTTTCGCGTATGTTCCGCAGGTAATGTTGGTCGAAGGTCAGGGAGTTTTTTCGGCAATCGGCAGAAGTATATCTCTGGCAAGCGGTAACGTAAAAAGAATCGCCGCGCTTTTTATTTTCACTCTCGTAGCAATATATTCGGCACTCGCGCTGTTTTATATTCCGCTCGGTTGGTATGCGTGGGCAAACGGTATCGAAATTCTTACTTTTGACAGAGATGTGATTCCGGTCTGGTATGAAATTGCCAATCAGGTCATCTCGCAGATCAGTCTGATTTTGCTGATGCCGGTTTGGATGGTCGGTTTGTGCCTTTTGTATGTTGATGAGCGTGTGCGCCACGAAGGTTATGACATCGAGTTGATGGCGGCGCAGAGATTGGGCGACATTCCGAAAGTTCCGTCCGAGTTTGTTAATCCGCTGCAACCTGCGCTGGCAAATCAGATGCAGACAAAAGCGGCGACACGAAATTCTTCGATGACTTCGCTCGGATTAAATGCCGATTAAATCGGTTAGAATAAAAAATTATTAATGAAATTTATTCTCAAAATTTTCATCGCGGTTTTTAGTTTGTCGTTTGCCGCAAATGCTGCGACTTTGAGCGAATACCGCGAAAGTATCAAACACTTAAAGGAAGACTTAAATTCGCTGATCTTGCCCGACGAAGATTGGACGGAAGCGGACGAGCAGAAATTTATCCGCGAGGTTTACGAAGAATTGCCCGAAATTTTCCCGGCAAAACAAATAATCGAATGGCAGGGCGGCAGTATCGAAACCGAGAATGAATGGCTGATAAATAAATTTACGAGTTTCAAGGATTTAAAGAAAGATGCGCCCGAACGCGCACAGATTTTAGTCGAAATGTATGAACGGCTCGATGCCGTCGAGCGAAAAATCAACGAACTCGAAAATGCAACGGCATCAAATCGCGCGAAAGATGAAGATAAACAAAAACTCGCGGAAATCTTAAAACGTGAAGAATATGCCAAACCGCAGGAGCAGGGTGAAAGTTTTATCGCCGGAAATTATCGCAGATTTATCAATTGGCTGAAAAGTTTATTTCCCGAACCGGACATTTCGCCGACGACTGCGCCGGAAGGCTTTCAGGCAATTCCGTTTTTTCTTCAGATTTTGATTTACGCGCTGGTGATCGGTCTGATCGGATTTTTGATTTATAAATTCGCGCCGTATCTGATTTCGAGATTTAAAACGCGCGAAAAACGTGAAAAACGCGACCGCGTGATTTTAGGGGAAAAAATCGCGGCGGGTGAAACGCCCGACAATCTTTTCAGCCAAGCTGAACAAATGGCGCGTGAAGGCGATCTGCGCGGCGCGATTCGAAAAGGTTACATCGCTCTTTTGTGCGAACTTTCCGACCGCAAAATTATCGGATTATCGAAAAATAAAACCAACCGCGATTATCTGCGTGACGTTCGCAAACGCCGCGAACTCTATCAAAATATGAACGGTTTGACAAACAATTATGAACGTCATTGGTATGGTTTTCAGGAAGCCGGAGAAAACGACTGGACAGAATTTAAAGACGGTTATCAAAAAGCCGTCAAAAGCAATTAATTGATGAAGCAAAGATTCTTCATATTTTTCGGCGTAATTAGCGTGATCGGTCTGCTCATCGGACTGAATGCGGCTTCATTTAGTCAGAAGGAAAAAGAAGCCGACAACGAAATCCATCCGAATCGTTCGACTTATAACACGGGCGCGACCGGAACGCGGGCATTTTACGAACTGCTTTCGGAAACCGGACGCAAAGTGACGCGATGGCAACAACCGCCGTCGAAACTTTCCAATAACAATCAAAATAAACCGACCGTTTTTGTCATCATCGGACAGACGCGGCGCGAAATTGACGATACGGATGCCAAACAAATTTTGGATTGGACGGCGGCAGGCGGAACGCTCGTTTTGATTGACCGCCAACCGGCAAAAGATTTGATTACAACGACGGCAAATTGGCAATTATCGCTTTCCTATCCGTCCGAACTTTTATTCAGAGCGATTGATCCGGCAAACCCGAATCAGATGACCGACAAAACCGCCGCTGCCAAACCCGTCGAACCGAGCATTTTTACAGGTAAAATCAATTCCGTTCAACCGTCACGTTTTGCCGCCACAGTTAATTTCGAGCGTTTTGCGGATGCCGAAATAAAAGTAAAAAAAACGGGCGAAGATTCTACGGTTATCGAGAAAAAATTCTCCGAATCCGATACGAACTCGCAAAAGCCTGATTACAATAAGCAATTCGTTACATTGCAGTTTATCCAACCAAAACCGCCGCCGCCGCCGCCAAAAGCCGCACCGAAAACAGAAACGGAAACGACAGAAACGGAAACGACAGAATCTGTATCGCAAATCGCGCCGGTCGTTCATCTTTCAAACGGCGAGAAAAACATTCTGGTTGACGTGCCGTTCGGTTCGGGCAGAATCGTTTTTTTAACCGATCCGTTTATCGTTTCAAACGGCGGAATAAATCTGGTTGACAATGCACAGATCGGAATAAATGCGGTTGATTTTACAAATGGGACAATTGCATTTGACGAATATCATCAGGGTTTCGGCACAAATGATAATCGCCTGTTTCAGTATTTTGCCGAAACTCCCGTTTTCCCGATTGCCGGACAAATTCTACTGCTGATCGGTTTGATTTTCTTTAGTCAAAGCCGGAGATTTGCGCGACCGCTTCCGCCAAATGAGCCGAATCGCCTTTCAAAACTCGAATACGTCGCGGCGATGGCGGAACTTCAACAACGAACGAAAGGCTATGATCTGGCGATTGAAAATATTTACACGGATTTTCGCCGCCGCGTATCGCGTCTTCTCGGAGTTGATAATCAAAGCACTTCGCGCAAAGATTTGGCAAAACTTTTGTCCGAAAGAATAGACCGCGACGAACTCGAAATTTACGATCTGATG
This sequence comes from Pyrinomonadaceae bacterium, assembly GCA_965217985.1. GTDB lineage: Bacteria > Acidobacteriota > Blastocatellia > Pyrinomonadales > Pyrinomonadaceae > DATHTS01. Next base: position 710,880 of record CBDCJY010000009.1, on the reverse strand, counting down.
CAAAAATGCGAAGACATAATGCACGGCGCGGCGACGAATAAAAAAACGGTTTTGCGTCTGACTTCCGAACTGCGCGAAATCGAGGAAAAACTCGGACTGCGGCGCACGGGAAGAAAAATATAATGCCGACGAGCGCGTGGATTATTATAATCGTTCTTTTCGCTCTGACAAGCGTTGTCGGTGTCGTTACAGGCAGTAATTCTCTGGTGACTGTTCCGGTGATGTTTCAGTTCGGAATTGATCCGAAAATCGCCGTGGCGACAAATATGTTCGGGCTGACATTTATGAACGTCGGCGCGACGATCCCGTTTTTACGACAAGGAGTAATTGACAAGAAAAAAATCGCGCCGCTCGTCGGTCTGACGCTGATAAGTTCGGCAATCGGCGCACTGCTCGTCGGATTTATCACGAGTCAAAATATAAAAATAATCGTTTCGGTGGCGATGATCGTCGTCGCGGTTTTTACGCTTTTAAAGCGCGATGCGGGAATTGCCAAAGCCTCTGAAATCTCGACACGCGCAACAGTTATAACTTATATTTTGACGTTTATTCTGGGAATCTACGGCGGACTTTACAGCGGCGGTTATGTGACGATTTTGACGACCGTTCTTGTCGTATTTTTCGGGATGACTTTTACCGAATCGGTCGCTTCGACAAAATTTATCAATGTTTTTTCATCTTTGATTGCGACAATCATTTTCGCGTGGCAGAATTTGATTGATTACAAATTAGGAATTATTCTAGCCGTGACGATGTTTATCGCCGCCTACATCGGCGCGAAAACCGTGACCAAATTAAATGACATTTGGCTCAAACGAATTTTTCTCGGAACGGTTTTTATTTTAGCCGTTAAAACGATTTTCGATTTTATTTAATTTTCAGCCCGCGAATAAACGCGAATTGAAAAGACTTAATCATAAAACTTTGAGATTTTCTTTTTTCGCGCACTTTCGCGTTTATTCGCGGGCAAAACAAAAATGCTTAATCACACTCCGCAAACAATCGCACATATTTTAAATGAACTTCGCAAAACTGTCGTCGGACAGGACGAAGTTATCGAACAGATTCTCGTCGCTGTTCTCGCCGAAGGTCACGCGCTTTTAGAAGGTGTTCCGGGAACGGCGAAAACTCTGATGATTAAAACTCTGGCGCGAATCATCGGCGCACGTTTTTCGCGTATTCAGTTTACGCCCGATCTGATGCCGTCGGACGTAACGGGAACAAATGTTTTCAATATGCAGAAATCGGAATTCTCCTTACGTCCGGGACCGATTTTTACAGATATTTTGTTAGCTGATGAAATCAATCGAACGCCGCCGAAAACGCAAGCCGCACTGCTCGAATCAATGGAAGAACGCCAGTCAACGATTGACGGCAAGCGTTATCGTTTATCGCCTTTGTTCACCGTTCTGGCGACGGAAAATCCTATCGAATACGAAGGAACTTATCCGCTTCCCGAAGCACAATTGGACAGATTTCTTTTGAAAATTTTAATTGATTATCCTTCGCCCGAAGCCGAACTCGAAATCGTCGCGCGTTGGGACGCAGGATTTAATGCGCGAAATCTGGAGCAAATTGACATTCAGCCTTTACCCGACAAAGACGCGATAAACAATTGCCGCAGCGAAGTCAGAGCGATGAAAACCGAACCCGGCGTTCAGCAATATATCGTTGACATCGTGCAGAAAACGCGCACACATTCGACGATTCTCTACGGCGCAAGTCCGCGTGCTTCGGTCGCGCTTTTGCTGTGTTCAAAAGCTCTCGCGGCGATTCGCGGACGAGATTTTTCAACGCCCGACGACGTGCGCGATGTCGCACTTCCCGTGATGCGTCACCGCCTCGCACTAAGAGCCGAAGCCGAACTCGACGGCGCGACAAATGACGCAGTAATTTCCGACATTTTGAAAACGGTCGAAGTTCCGCGATAAATTAAAAGTTACCGTTTGTAAATTCTATCGTGTTGCCGTGCATCCAGCCGCTGATACCGTGTTCGCAGGTGACGTAATACCAAGGTGAGATTTCACTTTCGCGCCTTTCGATAATGATCCGGTCATCGGTCGGCAATACATCAACTTGGCTTGCGCTCACGCTCGGTGCAGAACGGACGTTGGCATTTTCGACGATCACGCGACCGTTAAAATCTTCATCTGTGCGGCTGACATCTTTTTTCCGGTGAATTTCGTCGGCTGTTTTATCAACTTCCGTGTCGCGTTCGGCATTTACATTTTCCGTTTTTCGATTTTTATTGCCGCCGTTTTTCGTCTGAACGGAAACATTCGTTTCAGCCGGACGATTGATGTATCGGGCGGCAAGCAATGTCGCCAAAACCAAACCGCCGCCGAGCAGCAAACCGATCAATAAAAACAAAACGTAAAATTTTGAATTGGAAGTTTTTTCGATGACAATCGGTGCTTGAACTGTCGGCAAAGGCGCAGCATAATTCATTTCGACCGTTTCGGCTTGAGTCAGCGCAGGTTCATTAAAATCAACGACTATCGGCTCACGGCGAATAACGGTTTCGGCTTCCGCGTCATCGGCTTCGGTCGGCAAAGCCAGATTTTCTTCGACCAAAATCGTTCGGTCATTGGAACAATAGACGAAATCATCGCCGTAAACCGATCTGCATTGCGGACAAACTTTCATCAGTAGGATAATAGCAAAAACGGCTTTGCGGCGTTAAATCAATTAAAAAATCTCCGATTTACGGCGTAATCATAGTCATAAAAATTTTTATGACCTGAAAATCGTTCTGTTTCGAAAATTTTATTTGTAAGTAATTCAGGACGATTTTTTCAAAGCGAGTTTCAGGAAATTTTCAAACAAAATTCTGCCGTCGCGCGATTCGTTGAGATGTTCCCAGCGCGTCGGGTTTTTCGACCAGTCTTCAAATGATTTTTCCAGATGAAACTGAACGCAGTAAATCATTTGCTTCCCGTCGTGTTTGACCATCATCTGATTTTTGCAGAGATACGAAGTTGCCAGCAGTTTAAAACCTTCGGGAATGCCTTCGACCTGCAAACCGTGATTTTGCCAGACGCGCAAAATATCGTCCTGCAAAGTGTAATCCTGCCAGACTCTGGATGATTCGGAATCGCCGCCGGCAATTCCTTCAAAAATCGGATCGGTCGTGTCAACGAGTTTGACAAAACGATATTGATATTCCAACACGCGGTCTTTGCGTTTTTCCGACGGTTTGAGATGATCGAGCGTCGTCAGATTTGCGCCGAAACTCCAGCCGACGAGTTGATGTGCGCCGCAGATGGCAAGGACGGGAATTTCCGTTTTAGTGACAAATGCTTTGAATCTTTCGAGATGTTCGGGATTATAATAATCGAAATCGGAAAAAGTTCCGCTCATCACGATTGCATCCGGCTTAAAGGTTTTCGCGGCTTCGGAAACTTCGGAAAGGTGAACGGTCAAGGTTTTCGGATGACGAACGAGACGCAACACGTTTTGTGCGATATTGTCGCAAGCCATTCCCGACACTTTGCGTTCAAACCGCAGAAGCGTTTCGAGTGTGCCGTCTAATTCCTTTCTTGCGATTTCCGAAGTGTCGGATTCGTAACGCAAAAGATCGTTGACGATCAAAACTTTAGCGTGATTAATCTTTTTCTCAATCGGTTCGTATCGGCAGAAATTCTGTTTATTATATGGAAACGGAAGGTCTAACGGTTCATCTTTTCTCAACATCGCATCTAACATAAATTTAACACCTTTGTAAGAATAACCGCTTAAATACAAACTTGCCAAATGAATCGGTATTAATTTTTGAACTTTGACCGAATTGATTTACTGAATTGTTGTCTGAGAATAATAATTTTTGAATTTCAGATTTAACATTCGAGATCGTAAATTCAGATTGATATTTTCCGTAAATGCTTTGCCCGGATTGATTTTAAAGCGATCATTGAATGATTTCGTCATTAAGAACGCCGTAGCGACTGATATAAGCGTAACAGACAAAATCTTTTTTGCCGCGTTGGTCGAGGCGCGTTAAAGTGCAGAGAATTTCTTCTTCGATGTCGTCTTTTTTATCGCAATCGGCGCAAAGTCGCGGCATCGGAATCAGTGCCGGATTTATTTCATTTCCTTCTTTATCGTAATACATAACGAATATATCGCTTTTCGGCTCTTGGTCTTCGGTCTTCGGTTTTTGCAGGAAGATATTTATTGAAGTTGAAATTTCTTCCGAAAGCCAAAGACCGAAAACCAAAACCGATTTTCAATTTCTTTGTTTTGTGGTTTGTCTAAATTCCGGCATAAGTTCGCCCGCACCGATTTCTTCGATTTCTTCGTGCAGTTGCTTGATAAAAGTCGAACGCATCCGACCTTTTGCCGAAGGGATTTTTCCGCGTGTCGCTTCGTCGAAAAGCAGAAGAATTTTCTGCCACGACGATTCGAGATCGTCGGCAATCGTTGAAATCTTTGTAATATCGTATGGAATTGCGACTTCCTGACAGCCGATTCGCGCAAAAACCTGCAAATAACGTGCGGTTGAAAGATCAGGGCAAGCGAAGCGTTTGTTACCGACTTTTAATTCGATACCGAGCAAAGTGTGCAGAATCGTCGCGCGATTTTCACGCTTCGGCACATCGAGGTGATGCGCCCGCGTTCTCTGGACGCGCACCTTTTCCTCATAAATGCGCGGAAGCCAGTCATCGCCTGATTTTTCACGAATTTCCGCCGCAATTTCCATAACACACGAGTTTCAAATATGCCTCAAGATTAACATATTATGTATAGATTTAATAGATTCTTTTTTCCGCACGAAATTCGTTTTAAAATGCAAAAGCGAAACTTTTTTACTTTGGAATCCCAAAAAAAAGTTTCGCTCATCGGAAATTGCGGTCGTCAATCGTTCTTTCTTGTCATTTTACTTGCGCTTGTGTCGTAATTTGCGGCATTGATTTTGAAAATCTTTCGATCAAACCGTCGCTGAAAATTCCCAGATAAAATACGCCGATAACCGTAACTAAAATCACGACTGCCAAACCGACCGGCATTTTCGGCACGAACCAATCGGTCGTCCGTTCGCGGAAAAACATCACGACGATCAGACGCAGATAATAATAAGCCGAAATCGCCGTGTTGATGACCGCGACGACAACTGTTGCCGTGATTAAAGCATTTCCTGCTTCAAGCGCGGGACGAAAGACCAGAACTTTGCCCATAAATCCGGCGGTCAAAGGCAGACCGAGCAGCGAAAGCATAAACAGCGAAAGCGTGAATGCGATCACCGGCGCACGAAAACCGATGCCGTTATAATCTTCAAATTCGGTGCGACGGTCGTTTTTCTCCGCCAAAAGCGCGACTACCGCAAATGCGCCGAGATTTGTCACGGCGTAAGTCAGCATATAAAATGCGACCGAAGCGATTGCCGCATCGCGCGAAACCTCATCTTTTGCCATTCCCGCGCCGATAAATCCGACGAGCGCGTATCCGGCGTGCGCGATTGACGAATAGGCGAGCATCCGTTTGACGTTGTTCTGCATAATCGCCGCGAAATTGCCGAGCGTCATCGTCAAAATCGCCATTATCGAAAGCGCGGTAATCCACGAATCGTGTAAATATCCGGCGGCTTGCGCTCCGGCAACGAGCGGAAAACCGAGAACGAAAACGCGCATAAACGATGCGAATGCCGCCGCTTTCGGACCTGCCGCCATAAATGCCGTCACAGGTGTCGGTGCGCCTTCGTAAACGTCCGGGGTCCAGACGTGAAACGGCACGACTGCGGCTTTAAATCCGAACCCGACCATCAGCATCGCGCCGCCGATCAAAAGTAGCGCAGGAAAATTTGCATTGCCGACGCTGACTGCGATTTCCGTAATATTCGTCGTTCCCGTCGCGCCGTAGATTAAAGCCATTCCGTAAAGCAGAAACGCCGACGCGAACGAACCGAGAATAAAATATTTCATCGCCGATTCGTTCGAGCGCAAATCCGATTTGCGAAGTCCAGCCATCACATAAGTCGCAATCGAAAGCGTTTCGAGTCCGAGAAACAAAATCACCAGATCGTTTCCCGAAGCCATAAACATCATTCCGAATGTGCCGAACATCAGAAGCGCGTGATATTCACCGACCGGAACATTTTCGCGTTCGATCCAAACTGTCGAGATCAAAATCGTCAGCGCGGTCACGAGCAGAAAGACAAACGAAAATGTCATCCGCAGATTATCGTGCGCGACCATTCCGTTCCAGCCGGTCATCGGTTCGTTCCACATCGTGTAGAGAACAAAGGCTGAAATCGCCAGACCGATCAGCGAAATCGTTCCCGTCACGCTGCGCTGTTTCGGAAAAAACGAATCGTAAAGCATCACGATAATTCCCGCGACGGCAACAATCGTTTCCGGCAGAATGATCTGCAAATTTACGTTTGGATTTGTTAAAGTCTGCAATAAAAACATAACTTATTTTTTTCGACCGGAGCGCAAGCGGCTCGCTTGCCTGAGCGCGGAGCGCGAACAAGCCGTTAAAAACTATAATTTTCAATCTTATTTACGCCGCTTTCAGCGATAGATGCAAGCACCGAGACCTGCGCTTTATTGATTAATGTTCCGCTTTCGGAGCGACTTCCGCTTTTTCGATCTCGCCGCCTGCCTGGTGCATAACTCTCTGCTGAATCGCCACAACCGCTGATTTCGACGCATCGAGAAACGGTCGCGGATAAACGCCCATATAAATCATCAGAAAAAGAAGCGGTGCGATCAGACCGATTTCGCGCCACGACAAATCTTTCAGGTTTTTGTTTTTCGGATTCGTCACCTTGCCCATAAAGACGCGCTGAACCATCCACAAAAGATAAACCGCCGCGAAAATTACGCCCGTTCCGGCAAACATCGTCGCAATATAATTCCAGTTCGTATCAGCCGAAATCGGCAGAACTGTTGATTTCCACATTCCGATCATTATCAAAAATTCGCCGACGAAACCGTTTAATAACGGCAAACCGATTGAAGCCATCGTCGTAAAGACGAAGATCGTCGCGTAAATCGGCATCACATTGGCAATGCCGCCGAATTCGGTAATCGCGCGTGTGTGTCGGCGTTCATAAATAAAACCGACAAGCAGAAACAATGCGCCGGTTGCGATGCCGTGATTGAGCATTTGATAAAGTGCGCCCTGCATTCCCTGTTCGGTAAACGAGAACATTCCGAGAATCACAAAACCCATATGCGCGACCGACGAATAAGCGACGAGGCGTTTTACGTCCGGCTGAACCATTGCGACAAGTGCGCCGTAGATAATCCCGATAATTGCCAGAATGATAAAAATATAAGCGTATTCGCGCGATTGGTCGGGAAATAACGCGAAATTAAACCGCATCAAACCGTAAGTTCCCATTTTCAAAAGCACAGCCGCGAGAATAACCGAGCCTGCGGTCGGTGCTTCGGTGTGCGCGTCGGGCAGCCAAGTGTGAAACGGGAAAAGCGGAACTTTGATCGAAAATGCGAGCGCGAAGGCGAGAAATAAAAGCGTTCCGGTCTGCGGCGGAAAACTCAGATATCCGGCTTTTAACGAATTTAATAAAACGACGTAATCGAATGTGCCAACGCCCGTTGCGTTAAAGTGCAGATAATAAAGCGCAATAATTGCGACGAGCATTAAAAGCGAACCGAGCGCGGTAAAAATAAAAAACTTAACTGCCGCGTAAATTCGATTATCGCCGCCCCAAATTCCAATGAGAAAGAACATCGGAATCAAGGACGCTTCAAAAAACAGATAGAAAACGAGCAGATCGAGCGAACAAAAAACGCCGATCATCGCGCTTTCGAGTAAAAGCAGAAAAATGTAAAAAGCCGTCGAGCGTTTTTCGACCGTGTGCCACGTTGAGATAACGGCAATCGGCATTATAAACGTCGTCAAAACAACCAGCCACAATGAAAGCCCATCAACGCCGAGATGATAATTCGTATTGATTGCCCTGATCCACGGAATATTTTTCTCGAAGAAAAATCCGTTTGCCGAAGCCGCGCTTTTGTCTAAAAGCAAAAAAAGCGAAACGGCAAAATTAAGCACCGTCCAGAAAAGCGTCAGCCATTTCAGCTTATCTTCACTTTTCCAGAACATCTGATGCCCAAGCACCGACACCGCACCGAACGCCGGAAGCAAAATCAAAATCGTTAAAAGATTTTCTGTTATAAAATCCATTTTATTAAGAAGGTTTTAGGTTTTGGGTTTTGGATTTTCGCAAAAACCAAAGACCAAAAGCCAAAAACCATATTACCCAATTAACCTAAACCCGTAATAAATAAAGTATCCGATGACGACGAGCGCACCGAATAAAATAATTGCTGCATAACTTCGGACGAAACCGACCTGAATGCCGCGAAAAACGCCGCCGAGCGCAGAAACGAAATGACCGATTCCGTTGACGATGCCGTCAATTACGCCGACATCGAAGCCTTTCCACAAACCGTTGCGCGATAGGTTCGTCAACGGATCAACAATGTAGTCGTTATAAAGTTCGTCAATGCGCCATTTGTCCTGCAAAATTCGCGGCATAACTTTGAGCGGTTCTTTTTTGAAAATCACCCAACCGATGCCGATGCCGAGCGCGGCTAACAAAACCGAAAGTCCGGCGAGCATTCTTTCCGTCGAAAGTTCTTCCGGCGAATGTTCGGCGTGTGCCGATTCCGTTGCGTGTTCCGAAGTATCTGGTGTTTTCGTTGAATTATTTTCCGTTGCATTTGTTGCGCCGTGTTCGCCGAGTCCGGTCGGTGCATGTTTGGTTTCCGTGTGCGAAACTTTGGCGATAACGGGTTCGAGCGTTTCCTCAAAAACATTCGGAATTACGCCGCCGCTCAGAGCATACGGAATGCCGACGAGTCCGCCGACGGTTGAAAGCACGGCAAGAATAACGAGCGGAACGGTCATCGTCCACGGCGATTCGTGCGGATGAAAATCAGCCGGAAGCGCGTGATGATGTTCGTCTTCATCATCGTGGTCGTCGTGCGCCGCGTCGTGTTCGTTATCGGCATCAACGTGCATCCACGCGTGTGGATCGGTGTGCGGTTCAATTGCATCCGAAGCATCGCCCGTTGCAAAAGCATTTTCTTCCGCTCTTGAAGGCTCGACCGGATTTTCGACGACCGGCAATTCCTGATGAAATCTTTCTTCGCCCCAGAATGTCATCACCATCATTCTGGTCATATAAGCCGCCGTCAAAACTGCCGTAAGAAGTCCAACGCCCCACAAAACATAATTCCACGGCTGCGGAATATTCGGCGATGCGAAAGTTTTATAAAGAATTTCGTCCTTCGAGAAAAATCCTGCAAAAATCGGAATTCCGCAAATCGCCAGCCAACCCGTAAACATTGTCGCAAACGTGATCGGCATATATTTTCTCAAATTGCCCATTCGCCGCATATCCTGTTCGTGGTGCATTCCGTGAATTACCGAACCCGAACCGAGAAAGAGCAGAGCTTTGAAAAAAGCGTGCGTCATAACGTGGAAGATCGCCGCGACAAACGCACCGACTCCGCACGCTAAGAACATATAACCAAGCTGTGAAACCGTCGAATAAGCGAGAACTTTTTTGATGTCGTTTTGCGCGAGTCCGATTGTCGCGGCAAAAAGTGCGGTCGCACAGCCGATCATCGCCACGATAAACATTGCCGTCGGCGCATTTTGAAAGATCGCATTACAGCGCACGACCATATAAACGCCCGCCGTCACCATCGTCGCCGCGTGAATTAGCGCAGAAACCGGAGTCGGTCCAGCCATCGCGTCCGGCAGCCAAGTAAAAAGCGGAATCTGCGCCGATTTTCCCGTCGCGCCGATAAATAAAAGAACGGCAACGGAAGTAATTCCGCCTGCGAAAATCGCGCCCCAAGCAAACGAATCCTGCGGCATTTGCGCGAAAGCACTCAGCGCACTTGCGACCTGCGTTCCGTCAACCGTTTTGTCGTAAAACGAGATCGAGCCGGTCATTGCAAATATCAGAAACACGCCCATCAAAACGCCCCAATCGCCGATGCGGTTCATCACGAACGCTTTTTTCGCCGCCTTTCGCGCTTCATCGCGTTTAATGTAATAGCCGATTAGCAAGTAAGAACACAATCCCACACCTTCCCAACCGACGAACATCAGCAGAAAATTGTCCGCCAGAATGAGCGTCAGCATCGAGAACATAAACAGATTCAAATAAGCGAAAAAGCGGTAAAATCCTTTGTCGCCGTGCATATAACCCGTGGCGAAAATGTGAATCAGCAAACCGACAAACGTAATAAAGCAAACGTAGATCGCCGACAGATGATCCATTCCCAAACCGAAATCGGCGCGGAAATTTCCGACCTGAATCCAAGTCCACAAATGATCGAGAATCGGTTTATTTTCCGGCGTAAACAACGCTCCGCCCTGATCTGCGAATGCGATAATAAACGCCACAACGCACGAAATCCCGATAGTCGTGCAGGCAACCGCGCCGCTGAAAAGTTCGCTGTTCATCCGTTTGCCGAACAGCCAATTGATAACCGCACCGGCAAGCGGCGCGAAAATTATTAGACTTAAAAAATTGTTTTCAGTCATTATCTTTTATGATTTCGCAAACAGCACCAATTGCCGTTGCTTCTTTTGCTAAGTCTTCGGCTTGTTCAAAACTTTCCGTTTCGATAATAAATGTTTCACCGTCAAGCAAAGCGTCTGTTTTACCTTTTGCTTCTTTTAAACCAAAATTAGCTTTTGATTGAAATAACTTAGTCAAAGATATTTTTTGTAATCCGTAATTCCAACCTTTGAATAAAACTTTTGCCATTTTTCAATTTTGTTCAAACGCTCTCGAAAAATCTTCCCGCGAAATTCCCGACTGACTGCAAATTGTTCGCAATGTCGAGCCTTTGATATGTGAATGATTCGGCATTGTCGAAGGCGTTTTCGTTCCGTCCGAGTTTTCACGAATCATCGCAATATGTTCACGTTCAGGCACAATTGCAAAACCTAATGATTCAAGAGTTTTTATAACCCGCTTTTTCGGCGCGTCAACAGGAAATTTCATTATGCCGCTAATTTTGTTTCCGCAACGAACGCTTCCAAAACCGGCGAATCTTCTTCAAATGCGTCATTGCCGAAAGTTTCAATATGAAAACGAATCGCGGATTTTACATCGGCTAAAGCGTCTTCAAAACTATCGCCTTCGCCGACCATTACGTCTTTTAATCCGAGCGGATAAGCGACAAATCCGTCTTCGTGTTTCTCGATAATTATTTTTGTCGAATCCATCATATTTCAAAAAATCAAATCTTCGTCTTCGTCTTCAACCTGAAAATCCTGACTTTCAATTTTCGTCCAAGTTTTCAAAACCACTTCGCCGACATTTTTCTGCTTCAAAACCGTCGAAACTTTTTCCTTTGATTCGGGAAACCGCAAAAGCAAAACCGCTAAATCGCGCCAATCCGTTCCCGATTTCGGTTTTCCTTTGCGCGAATGATAGGAAATAACTTTGCTCGCGATCAGTTCGAGCGGCGACAGGATTTTTATATTTTCAACCGTTTCCGTTTCTGGAAATTTTTCCACCGGACGAAGATCAACAAGATGACGATTTTCTTCTTTGCACGTCTGGTAAATCCGAAAACCTTTACCGTCGCCGATTTCGCGGACTCTGACGGCAATATAAAATTTGCTACTCAAAGGTTCCCGCAATTCTTCCGCAAAATCTTTCGCATTTACCGAAAGCAAATCAACATCCTGCGTCATTCGCGGTTCGCCGACATAAGCGTTGACGGCTTGCGCTCCAAACAGAACGACATCATCGCGCCTTTGAAGAAATTCAAGCACCGCGCCGTAAATTTGTGGGCAGAGACTCGTGCATCGCAAATTCCTGAAATGTTAAAACGTCGGCATTCAGCATTCGGTAAACAGTTTAATCAAACAACCCTGTAATCAAAATGTCCAAACAATTTTTCAATTATCTTTTCAATCGGTCAGATCAAACATCATTTCGACCATTGTTGTTTTAAAACCTGTGCGCTCAAAAAATTCTTTTGCTTTTTCGTTTTTCGCCGCGACCGCCAGCATTAGTTTGTCTGCGCCTGATTCTTTGGTGAATTCTTTTGCTTTTTCGATCAAAAGTTTTCCTGCCGAGTTTCCGCGAATCGTTTCGTCAACATACAAATCGTGCATCCAGACGGCGTTTTCAAGTAATCCGGCGAAGTTCATCGCTTCAAATTCTAAATAAGCGAAACCGACGATTTTATTTTCAAATTCGGCGACCAAAACCGCCGCGTTCTCTGTTTTTATTTGACCCGCGTAAAAATTTTCCGCGCCTTCAATCGAAGCAATCTCGGCAAATCGGTGTGAATCGTAGGCGCGATGCTGGGCGAAAAGTTTGATTGCAAATTCGGCAATCATCCGCACATCGGCTTTGTCTGCGCGCCGCACAATCACGCTCATAAAAATTAATTTTTCAAAATACTCGCATCGTCAACGTCAACCGAAACGCGGTTGCGGAAAAATGCGATAAAAATTCCGAGTCCGACCGCCGCTTCCGCCGCCGCGACGCTCATCACCATAAAAACGAAAAGCTGTCCGGTAACATCGGCATAATAGCGCGAAAAAGCAACGAACGTCAGATTAACGGCGTTGAGCATCAGCTCGATGCACATAAACATTCCAATCGCGTTGCGCTTGAAAATCACGCCGACCGCGCCGATGGTGAATAAAATTCCTGAAAGTGCTAAATAACTTGCTAAACTCGGTTCCATAATTCGTTACTTATTAATTGTTAATTATTATGTTTTCGGAACAAATAATTATTGGCAGTCAACTATTTTAGATTAATCTTTTCAATTCTTCCAGATTAGTTTTTCCATCGAAAACGGCGCGAATCTGAATTTTGAATTCCGGCAAAACAATGCTTTCGATTGTACCGTCTTTGGCTTTTAAAAGCAGTTCGTATTCTTCCGACTGCAAAAAATACTGTTCGACCGTTTCGTGTTCCGCGTCAATTATCCAATATTCGCGGATGCCGTGCGCCGCATAATCCTGAAATTTCGTTTCGCGGTCGTATTTTTCGGTTGACGGCGACAAAACTTCGACCGCCAGATCAGGCGCGGGAAACTGCATCTGATCCGGTCTGAAATTTTTCGACTTCGATTTTTCAAAATAACAAATATCCGGCTCGTAATCGTTTCGCGTCAACGAAACGAGCATTTTCTCACTGCCGACAAAACCCAAATCATTTACAGCAACGAATGTATCCAAAAGTTTTAGAAGATACTTTATTGACGCTGTATGTCTTAGTTTCGCCGGTGAATGAAAAATTATTTCGCCGTTGATAAACTCCGTTTTCTTGCCTTCATCAATAATTTCGTAGAAATGCAGACGCTTTTTCTTTTCTTCTTCGAGCGCGTTTTTCAGGCGTTCCGCTAAGATTGCGGCGTTCGGCATTTGTAAAATTTGTCTAAGCGAAACGGACATTTTTGTTTATTCAAAACCTTTGTCTTTCATTTCAGGTCGCGTATTTTCCAAAACCAATTCGAGTTCCGGCTGACTCAAACGCCGCGCCATTATTACGCCGCCGATGATCGCCATCAATAGTAAAACGCCGACGATTTCGACCGGCAAAAGATATTCCGTGTACATTGACGCGCCGATATTCAAAGTCTTTCCGACGGTTTCCGATTGAATAACTTCCTGTTTCGGTGCGCGCAAAACGGCGTAAAAAATAAAGAACGTCTGCACGAGCAAAACTAATCCTAGTCCGCCACCGACGAAATACAAATACTTTAAGCGATTGAGCGGTTTATCTTCTTCCAGATTCAAAAGCATTATGACGAAGACGACTAAAACCATAATCGCGCCCGCATAAACTAAAATCTGCACGGCGGCGATAAACGGCGCGGCGAGCGTAATATAAATACACGCCAGCGAGATCAACACGCCGATCAAGGAAACCGCGCTGTACAGCGGATTTTTATGATAAACGAGCGAAATCGCACAAGCGATAGCAAGTCCGGCGAAAAGAAAAAAGAATGCGGTTGTAACCATTTCAATTAGTGGATAATTGATAATTGATAATTGATAATTGATAGTCTTTTTTCTCACTATCAATTATCAATTATCAATTATCAACTTAAAATTCATCTATTCAAAAAATACACCAAAACCACGGTTAAAATTACGTTTGCCAGAGCGACGGGCAAAAGAAATTTCCAGCCGAAATTCATCAATTGGTCAAAACGGAAACGCGGCAGAGTTCCGCGCACCCAGATATAGAAAAACAAAAATCCGAAAATCTTCAGTAAAAATCCGAGATGACTGACGAGCGCATACGGAATCGAACCCGGTTCAAAAATATGTCCGAGTCCGGGAATATACCAGCCGCCCAGAAACAGAACGGTACACATCACGCTCACGGTGAACATATTGACGTATTCCGCCATAAAAAAGAGCGCGAATTTCAGCGCGGAATATTCCGTGTGAAATCCGGCGACGAGTTCGGTTTCGGCTTCGGGCAGATCGAACGGCACGCGGTTCGTTTCAGCAAATGCCGCGATCAGAAATACGATAAATCCGATAAATTGCGGAATGATAAACCATTTCGCATACCACGGCGAATGAATCTGCGCGTAAATGATTCCGTTCAAATCCAGACTTCCCGAAAGCATCACTACACCGATCACCGATGCGCCCATTGCGAGTTCGTAAGAAATCATCTGCGCCGACGAACGAAGTCCGCCCATTAAACTGTATTTCGAGTTTGAAGACCAACCCGCGAGCGCGATGCCGTAAACTCCGACCGACGTGATCGCCAGAACATACAACACGCCGACATCGATCTGCGCGATGGTCAAAGGCAGTTGTTTAATATGATCGCCCAGATGATACGGCAAAAATCTCCATCTGATCGTCGTGATTGCCGGACCGAACGGATAGACGACAATCGGCAAAAGCGCAGCAGTCAAAGCGACGAGCGGCGCGAGAAAATAAATGAATTTCGTTGATTTGTCGGGAACAAGGTCTTCCTTGAAAATGAATTTGAAAAGGTCTGCAAACGGCTGGAGAACGCCCCACGGTCCGACGCGATTCGGTCCGATGCGTCCTTGAATCCAGCCAAGAATCTTTCGTTCCGCCAAAACCGTGTAAGCGACGATCATCAAAACGCCCTGAAATGCCAGAAATATCGCCAAGCTGATGACGATTATTGGAAAAGCTGTTTTTAGAATCGGTTCCATATTGAACTTTTGTAATTTTAGTTATCTATCTTCAAGTTTTCGCGGTCAAACGCGCCGACGGCTGCCGCTTCCGCCATTTCGACGATGTTCGGCGTGCCGTCCAGATTAAATTGCGCGAGTGGCGAAACAAGCAGATTTTCCGGTTTCGGATTGCCGTGCGCCAATAAATGAAATTGCGCTGTTTTGCTCGTCATCGTCGTCAAACGATGCAGTTTGTGACCGACCTGCGGCGTTTCCGTGATTTTGTTTGCATCGGAAAGTTTGTCCGCATTCGATTTCAGAGTTTCCATTTCCTTCGACAAATCTTTTTTCGCCGTAACTCCGTATTTTGCCTGCACCGGATTCGATTCGTCTTTCAGCATCGGATAACGCAGACCTTCGTAAGCCGGAACGGAATCGGCAATCGCTTTGAAAACCATCGTTGCCGAAAAATTGTAACCGAAATCCGCGCCCATTTCGCGGGCAATCAAAGACGTAATCAGCCAATCGGGTTTTGCCTGATTAATCGGCTCGATTGCCTGACGAACGCGCTGAACATTTCCGGCGTTGTTCGTATATGTGCCGTCAATTTCGGCAAAACTCGCCGCCGGTAAAACAACATCGGCATAATCGGTCGTTGCGCTTTCAAACAATTCCTGCACGACGACAAAATCTTTACCTTCTAAAAGCCCGACCGTTTCTTCCTGCAAACTTCCGCCGATCAAAACGGCTTTCGAGTTTTTCAAAACTTCCGCGACCGGCTTTTTGCCCGCCATCATATCATTCGCACCGATGGAATTATTGTAAAGCGGCAACGGATGAAGCAAAACTCTGCGATTAGCAGAAGCAAAATTTCCGGCTGAATTTGCCAGCGCAATTTGCGCTTCAGGCGAAAGATCACCGCCGAACATTATGACGAGATCGCCTTCGGTTTCGCCGATTGTTTTTATTAAATCGTCAAATTCCGTCTGTTCGATGCCGAGATTTTTCGTCAGATCATCGTTTGACGAATCGGCAAACGACAAAGCAAAAGCGTCGTAGGAATTCGGATTAATGTGTAAAAACTGCGTTGCCAAACTCGTCAGACGAATCGGCGTGTCGTTGACGATTATCAGTTTCGCGCCGCTGTTGCGAACCGCCTGACGCATCTGTTTCGCCGTAAAAGTCTGTTCTTCGTCAGGTTCACCGCCGATCAAGAGAATAGTTTTCGCATAACGAATATCTTTGTGCGTCGCCAACGGAACGCTCAGATTGTCAAAAACATTCGACCAATCGTTGCGCTCTGAAACTGCGAAGTAATTCGTCTTCGTAACTTCGGTCGCAAATCTTTTCAGCGTAAAAACCGCTTCATTCGTCAGACGCGCCGAGGCTACAACACCGACACCGCCGATTTCCTTAAATTTATTGCCGATAAAATGAATCGCATCATCCCAAGTCGAAGGAATCGGTTTTCCGCCTTTTTTATAGCGAATCAGAGGCGTTTTGATGCGGTCGGGATGATTGATAAATTCGTGCGCGAAACGTGCTTTGACATCGAGAAATTCGCCGTTTATTCCATTAACATAACGATCACGCGCCACGATTCTATGAACTTTTCCGCCGCGCGAACCGATTGAAATCTGCATTCCGTCCGACGAATATGTGTCGGTCGAAATCGTCTGGTCAAGTTCCCACGGTCGCGTTTCGTGACGATAAACGCCGTCAAGCAGAGTTCCGGTCGGGCAGACTTCGATGCAGTTTCCGCACTGCGAACAGTTGAGCCAGCCGCCGTAAGTTCCGATGACCGTGTTCGCGCCGCGATTTCCCGCTTCGATGGCATCTTCGCCCATCCATTCGTCGCAGACGCGTGTGCATCTCTTACAGACGATACAGCGTTGCGGATCGTTGGCGACAATCGGCGACAGATATTTTTCCGGCTGGACGTTTTTCTTTTCGGTAAAACGCTGCTCGACATCGCCCCAATCGAAAATTACTTCCTGCAATTCGCACTCGCCGCCGCGGTCGCAGACCGGACAATCGAGCGGATGATTTGCCAAAAGAAACTCGCCCATCGCGCGCTGTGCCTTTTCGATCTCGTCGCTCTGCGTCGTCACATTCATCCCGTCGGTGCAGGTAATCGTGCAGGATGCTTGGAGTTTCGGCATTTTTTCGATGCGAACGAGACACATCCGGCAACTCGCCTGAAGCGCAAGGTCTTTGTAATAACAAAATGACGGAATGCCGAAACCTTTATCGTTGCAAACGTCAATCAGACGCGCACCTTTTTCCGTGTCGAATTCCTGTCCGTTAATGGTTACTTTAATAGGTTCTGACATTTTAAATCTAAAATGATTTTTACTTAATCGTAACTGATCTTTAAATTCGGTCGGCTTAACTCACCGACTTGTTTTTTGTACATTTTTTCTAAATTTTTACCGCACGACGGACAATAAACAATGCGAAGTTGTCCTGTAATTGTGATTGGCAAATTTAGAATCGGTAATTTATCAATATCTTTGTCTTCAACCGATTTATATTGAACTATAAATTCCGGTTTGCCCGATTCGCTACTTTCTACCAGAAAAGCAAATCTGCGAAACTCGGCGTTTTCATACCAACTTTTGAAAACCGGACAGCACCACTTCATTTAACTTTCGTGATCGCCTGATGCGGATGCGCCGGATTAGGAATTACTTTTTGATTGGCGCAGTCAACGTGCAAATCGAGTTTTTCCAAAATCGTCTGCCCGATTAAAACTTCGTCGCCTAAAACCAACGCTTCATCATTTGTCCGCCGGTTTGAAACTTCAACTAAAATAGCTTCTGTTACAGGCACAATTTCATTGCGCCCATCAGCGTATTCAACACCGCGCTTTTCCGGCGTATCAAGTCCTAAAGCATTTGCTACATCGTAAGGAATTACGGTCTGAACCGCACCCGTATCAACCATCGCGTCAGCTTCGTAAAATCTGATTTCACTCTTATCGAGTTTGCCGCGTCTTGATAGAGCCAAATCGGTAGCATTGGTTAATTTAACTGTTACTCGAACTTCGCCCATCAGCTTTCTTTATTTTCTGTATCTTCAGTTTTCGTTTTTTTGTTGTCTTTCTTCTGCGGACGTGTTTTGCCGTAACTGCCTGCAAAAATTTTCCCGCGTCTCGATCTTTTATCGCCTCTTCCCATAATTTATTTACCTCTTTTTTACTTAACTATTACTTTTCTAAAACAAAGTTTTAATTCTACATTTTTATCTGCCGAGTGTCTTTGCGGCAGAACATTTTTAATTTCCGTTTCCATTCGGAAGCAGATGTTTTTTGAAATCTTCGGGAAATCTTTTGACTGCACCTTGAATCGCCCACGCCGCCGCGTCGCCCAAAGCGCAGAAGGATTTTCCTTCGATATTGTCAACCAAATCCAAAATAAGCTGCGCGTCTTCCGGTCGTCCGCCGCCGTCGGCGATGCGGTGAAAGATTTTCGTCAGCCAATCCGTTCCTTCGCGGCACGGCGTACACCAGCCGCACGATTCGTGTTTGTAAAATTCGGTTAGGTTTTTCGTCGAATCAACGATGTCAACCGTTTCGTCCATCACGATGAAACCGCCCGAACCGACGAGCGAACCGCCTTCGACCAAACCTTCATAATCCATCCGCACTTTTTTGCCGATAATTTGATCGGCGCGCATCGCGTAAACACTTGAGCCGCCCGGAATACAAGCCTTTAGATTATGTCCGTTACGAATTCCGCCGCAGTCTTCCATAATGAACTTTTCCATATCCATATAGCCCATCGGAAGCTCGTAAACGCCGGGTTTTTTGACGTGACCAGACACAGACCAAAGTTTCGTGCCGCCGGATTTTTCCGTTCCCAATGCCTTCCACGCTTCGCCGCCCATTTCGATAATTTGCGGAACTGCCGTCAAAGTTTCGACATTATTAACAACCGTCGGACAAGCGTAAACGCCTTCAACGGCGGGAAACGGCGGCTTCATCCGCGGATGTCCGCGATAACCTTCCAAACTCGACAAAAGCGCGGTTTCTTCGCCGCAAATATACGCGCCCGCGCCCGTGTGCGTGTAAAAATTACAGGTGAAATCCGAACCCAAAATGTTTTCGCCGACGAGATTTGCCGCTTTCGCTTCCTCGATGGCTTTGTCCATTATGTCAATCAAATAATTGTATTCGCCGCGATAATATATGTAACAAGTTTCCACGCCGAGCGCGAACGCGCCGATCAGCATTCCTTCGATCAAAGCGTGCGGATCGCGTTCCAATAAATACCTGTCTTTAAATGTTCCCGGCTCGCTTTCATCAGCGTTACAGACAATATATTTCGGCTTCGGCGAATCGCGCGGCACGAACGACCATTTCATTCCTGTCGGAAAACCCGCGCCGCCGCGCCCGCGCAATGCCGACGCTTTGACTTCGTTAATAATGTCATCCGACGACATATTCATCGCCTTTTTCAGCGACTTGTAGCCGCCGTGTTCCTGATAAACCTTCAGCGTATGCCCGTCTTTAACGTGCATCAATTTTAACTGTAAAGGTTCACACCCGATTGCTTTGATTTCCATACAAAATTATTTGTTACTTCTTGTAATAACCCGGATAAACTTCCAAAACCGTGCTGAAAATATCCTCTCGTTTTATTGTCGGCTTTTCCCAGAAGCGGCTGTCAAGACTTTCCGAACGATTATCGCCGAGTAAAAAGAATTCGTCTTTCGGAATTAAAACCGGACCAAAATCGTCTTCTGATGGAAAAGTTTCAAACGGCTGATTCAGTTCCGCACCATTGATAAAAACTTTTCCTTTTTTGATTTCAACTTTCTCACCGCTCAAGCCTATAACGCGATGAACGAAACGCTCACTTTCGTTAATTTTATAGTAAACCTCGACTGGCTGCGGTTTATAAACAACAATATCAAATCGTTCTATAGTTTGAGGAAAAGGGTTAACAGTAAAAGCATCTCCGATTTTTAATGTCGGAGACATGCTTTCTGTAACAACTTTGTATGCCAACCCTCGACATCCGATTGCCAAACAACAAAAAACTAAAATTGCACAAACAATGAAAGACCGCATAAATTAAAACCAATACCAGACTGTCACAACGCCGTCGTTGTTGTCGCACGAATGCGAAATACTAATCAGTCTGTCGCGTCCTATGCGGCTGGCAAATTCCGCCGCTTCTTCAAATAACTTGTCCCAACTGGCAAACGTGCCGCGAAAAATCTCAAATCTGACTTCCATTTCCTACTTTAATGAATCCAAAATTTTATCAATTTTCTTACACATCAGACTTCTCTGATTTTTATAATTTTAGCTTAACCTTTTATACTTGATAAAAGTTAAAATTATTGTCGTTATTGCTAATAACGGAGCTAAGAACCACAAAAGGTAAAGTCCGAGAATCAAAATCACATAAATCGGTTCTGAAAATACTGCATATTCAATTGAACAAGGCATCTGACCTGATTCTATTAATCTTCCGCAATTACCGTCAAAAGTAAAATATCTGTATAACGCGAATAAAATGTAAAAGACTAAAATTATTCCTGCAATTACCAAAAATTCCGCGACTATAACCTTAAGCAAAGAACTAACGACTTTATCGGATTTCGAACTCATTATTTTTATAAAAATTAAAGAATTCAGTAAGGAAAATCTAGATTAGTTCTAAATTTATTTCAAAGAATCCAAAATTTTATCAACTTTTTCGTTCGTTAAATCTTCGTGATAATCAAATCCGATCTGCATCATCGGCGCGGTTCCGCAACTTCCCAGACACTCGACACGCGAGACGGTGAACATTTTATCTTCGGTCGTTTCGCCGACGTGAATCCCTAATTTATCGCAGATATGTCCGGTGATTTCCGGCTCGCCCATTATGCGGCACGAAAGGGTTTTGCAAACCTGTATATGATATTTGCCGACGGGACGCATATTGAACATCGAATAAAACGTCGCCGTTTCCCAGATGTCCGTCACTTCGAGTTCGAGAAACTGCGCCAGAAAATTAACGCCGCCGTTATCAACGTAACCACGCTCGCGCTGAATGACGAACAAAAGCGGAATCAACGCCGAACGCTTTCTGTCCGCCGGATATTTCGTCAAATGCGACTGCATCTCCGCGACGACTGCGGGCGAAAATTCCGCTACTTCGTCCGTGTAAACTATTTGATTTGTAAAATCCGTTGCAACTGCTGATGCCATAATTTCAGTTTTCAGTTTTCAGTTTTCAGTTATCACTTTTTACTGAAACTGTTTTATTTAGTGAATATTGCTCTGTAAATCTTCTACTTCTTTTTCCAGTTTCGTAATGCGTTTATTATCTTCGATTGCCATCACAGCGACATCGCCGAATTGTCCTTTAATCACACGAACATCAGATTTAATTTCGGAAATTTCTCCTCCAAGATTTGAAACACTGCGCTTGATGCCGGAAACCTCGTCCTCAAGATTTGAAACGCTGTGTTTAATGCCGGAAACATCCTTTTCCAAACCTTCAAGTTTAACTATAACGCGATCCATTCTCCGCATTAGCTCAACTTCAAATTTATTTTCTGGATTTTTATTTTCTTCCATAAAATTAATTAGATCAACGCTTTTTCTTCAAGATTCTCAAGCCGAACATTCAGTTCATCGAGTTGAATCTCCGCGTCGAAATTTTCGTCAATGTTTTCAATAAATTTTACCACTTCCGAATTGATTGATTTATATTCTTCTCTCAGATACGGAAATTTTTCGGCAATCGAAATAACTTGTTTTTCAATTTTCCAAAGTCTCGTAATCATTGCGAAACTCTTCAATCTCGCAGCGGTCAACGCACCCGAATTTTCACGAATCTCTTTTTTGAGATTTTTCAATTCTCTTGTGTTTTTATCAACAGCATTTCTTAAAAGAGCAACTTCATTCGTGTTCTCACCGATTTTCAGAACGGTAAATTTCATCAGACGCAACATTTCTTCTCTGAACTTTTCATCCGAAATGCCGTCTGCCATTTTTTTAACTTGCCGCTCAAAAGATATTAAACATTTTGAAACTTCTATGGAACAAAATTATAAACAATTATGCCATTCACTTTAACCGGAATTCCTGACAAGAGTGTCATTTTAAATTTAGATTCTTTAGCAGCTTCTATTGCCGCCGACTGCAAAAGCGGATGCCCGCTGATAGCTTTTGCAGTAACTACATTGCCTAATTCGTTGATTAAAACCTGAACCTCGATCTTTCCACTTGCTCGAACTGCCTTTGCCGCTCTTGGATATTTAGGTTTTCCTAGTACGATAGCACCGCTATTCAACACCTCTTCTTTTGAATCCGAATCTTTTTGAACAACACCGAATTGCGCTCCTGTCGGAAATTTTGAATAAGGTTTGAATGTTTTTTTGGAATCGCCTTTCCAAAGAAATACTATTTGCGAACTCGTATTTTGAGCGTCTGCCAAACTGCAATCCGGTGAAAATTCGATCTCCGTTTTTTGAAATCCGTCTTTTGAAATTGTAACAACAAAATCCTCTTTGCTTACATTTTTAACAATTACTTTTTCTCCGAATTTGATTGTTTTTACCGTTTTATTTGTTTTGGCGTTTACCAATTTAACATTATAATTTTCAACTGGAAAATTTTCTGAATCACCGCTTTCCTTAAATTCATATACATCAAATCTTGAATCACATTTTTCCTGCGAAAAGACAGAAGAAGAAGAAAAACTACAACAAATCAAAATTGCAAATGCGAAAAAAATGTTTTTAATAAGATTAATCCGCATTAGTTTAACGATCTATTTCTCCGAGAACAATGTCGAGCGAACCGATGATGGCGACGACATCGGCGATCATTTCGCCTTCGCTCATTGTCGGTAGAGCGGACAGATTGACAAAGCTCGGACCGCGAAAATGAACTCTTTCGGGTTTCGGTCCGCCGTTCGATTTCATATACACGCCGAGTTCGCCTTTCGACGCTTCGATGGCGTGATAGACTTCGCCTTCGGGAACATTAAAACCTTCGGCGACGATCAGAAAATGGTGAATCAGCGAATCCATATGTGTCCGCATATCGTCGCGGTCGGGCAGAACGATCTTCGGCGCGTCGGCTTTCGTCGGTCCCGGTTTTAATCTTTCGAGTGCCTGACGGACGATTTTGTGCGATTCGTAAAGCTCACGCATCCGAACGCGGAAGCGCGCCCAGACATCGCCGTCTTCTTCGACCGGAACATCGAAATCGTAGGTTTCATACCCTGAATACGGATTGTCGCGCCGCAAATCGAGATCAACACCGCTGCCGCGCAAACACGGTCCAGTTAATCCCCAATCAATCGCGTCTTCGCGGCTGATAAATCCGACATCTTTCGTGCGCGATTGCCAGATCGTGTTTCCCGTCACCAAAGTTTCAAACATTTCTAGCGCAACGGGAAAATCGTCTTGAAATTGTTTACATCTTCTTTCAAATCCTGCCGGCAAATCCATCATCAAACCGCCGATGCGGAAATAACTCGGTGTCATTCGTCCGCCGCTTGCCGATTCGATCATATTCAGAATTTTTTCGCGCTGACGGAAACAAAAAAAGAAAACGCTCATCGCGCCGAGATCGAGCGCGGAAGTTCCGAGCCAAACCATATGCGAAGCGATTCTCTGCAATTCGCACATCAAAACGCGAATAACTTGAGCGCGTTCGGGAATTTCGATGTCGAGCAGTTTTTCCGCCGCCATTACATACGCGAGATTATTTCCGAGCGGATTCAGATAATCCATCCGGTCGGTGATGACGATTCCCTGCTGATATTTTTTATACTCGAACAGCTTTTCCATTCCCGTATGCAGATAGCCGATGTCGGGAATTGCCTTGATGACCATTTCGCCGTCAAGTTTCAATTCGAGCCGCAAAACGCCGTGCGTCGAAGGATGCTGCGGTCCCATCGAAAGCGTCATCTGCGAATCTAACTGCTGATCTAAAACCTCTAACTGTTCTGGTATATTTTGTGCTGCAACGCTCATAACTAATTTCTCAATAATTTTTACTATTTTGCTGGCGGCGGCGGACCGCCCGGAGTTAGCATTTTTCTTTTTTCACCAGTAATACTTTTAATCAATTCCTGTAAATTTGAAGTGGCATTTCCATTTCCACCACCTTCCCAATCATTAAATTCTGTTCTAGCATTCGAACCAGTTGCCATTTCATATACAAATCCAACAACTATTTGTTTTTTGTTGAATAAAATTTGAACATATTGAAAATGTAAGGCGTGTTGCTTTTTTTCATTCAATCCGGCTTTTGCAAATTTACTGACTTCATATTTACTCCAAGTCGAGTCACCCCAAAAATCATCAGAGTCTTTAATTTTATATTCTTTATAATCAGTTGAATAAATGTTTTTAAAAACTTTTTCTAGTGATTCATTTATCAAAGTCTTTTTGCTCATTTGCTTATCTGGAGAAAAGGCATAAACATAAATTTTATTTTTAGAATCAATCGCTATAAATAAATCCTTTGTATCCTCAACGGACTTAACTTGTAAATTTTTAGGACAGGTAAAATTCAACGAACCAATTTGGCAAGTTGACTTATCTTGAGCATTTATCTGAAATGACAAGAAAAGCAAAGTTAAAAATAAAACTTGTGATTTAAAAAATTTCATAAAACTTAACTCAAACTGTGCTGCAACGCTCATAACTAATTTCTAAAAATGTCCGCTAATTTCAATTCAAAATCCGGTAAAATCGGCGATTCGATTGATTCGTAAATCTCGAAACGGTTAACTCGTTCCAATCCTTTTTCTTCCAAACGATAAACTTCAATCGTGTTAAAAAACCCGTCAACCACCCAATATTCCCGCACACCGTATCTGCCGTAAAGTTCGCGCTTGTGAACGCGGTCGCGCTCGATGTCCTTTTTTCCGTAAGACAAAATCTCGATCAAAAGTTCGGGCGCAGCGTTAAATTTTCCCTCGAACTTTTCGCCCGATTTAATTACCGTTTTTTCCAGCGTTTCGTGCGTCGCAAAAACAAGATCGGGAATCACAGCATCTTCCTTACTGAAAATCACGCCCGGAGTTTCTACAATAATTCCAATCGGATTTTTACGAAGGTAAATTCCTAGTTCGATGTGTAAATTGGAAGCGAGTTTCTGATGATCAAGATGCGGTGCGTGGGACACAAATATTTCTCCTTCGATCAACTCATAACGATTTGTATCTTCGGGCATAAAATCCAAGTCGTCCACCGTGTAGTGAATCGGCAGAGGACGAACTTCATTTAATATTTCTCGAAGATTTTCGGCAATCATTGTTCTAGCTCAAACTATACGGCTCATAACCGCGCAAAGGATAATCTTTTCTCAAAGCGTGTCCGTCGAAATCCGACGGCAAAAGTATGCGTCGTAAATCGGGATGACCGTCGAAAATCACGCCCAATAAATCGAAAGTTTCGCGCTCGTGCCAGTTGGCGGTTTTCCAAACTGTCACAACCGTTCCGAGATTCGGAGCATCTTCGCTCAAAAGAACTTTCAAACGCAGACGATTTTTATGAATCGTCGAAAACAGATGATAATTGACCTCAAAACGCGGGTCTTCTTCGGGTCCACGATCAGCACCGCAGAGGTCGGCGAGCATATCGAATTTATGTTTCGTTTTCAAAACCCAACACACATCAACGATAAATTCGCGCGGAACATAGATCGTCACTTCACTGCGAGCGTCCTTAAAATCCGCAATCCACTCGGCATTTTCCGCTTTTAATTTCTCGATGTATTCGAGTAAAACTGTTGTATCAGCCATTTTGTTTTTAACGAAAAAGCGATGAGTTTTTGATACTTCACCGCTCTAAAATTTTTAAGATGAGCGGCGTTTTTCGTGCCGCGATGGAATCGAATACGGGCGCGAGATGTTTCTGTCGGCAACGGCATCTTCCATCGCCTGTTCTAGTTTCGTGCCTTCGGTCACGGGCATAGTTCCGGGAACGATTGATTCGCGCGATTCCGGTTCGTAAGTGTCGCGGCGATCCTTGACCGATTCGGTCATAATTTTTTCCTGCAACATCATAATCGCGTGAACGAGCATTTCCGGTCGCGGCGGACAACCCGGAATATAAACGTCAACCGGCACGATTTTATCAACGCCCTGCACAATCGCGTAATTGTCGAAAACGCCGCCCGAAGTCGCACACGCGCCCATCGAAATAACCCATTTCGGTTCGGGCATCTGATCGTAAATGCGCCGTAAAACCGGAGCCATTTTCCGCGAAACGCGTCCTGAAACGATCATCACATCAGCCTGTCGTGGCGAGGCACGAAATGTTTCCGCACCGAAACGTGAAAGATCATTGCGCGCCGAAACCGAATTCATCATCTCAATCGCACAACAAGCCAAACCGAATGTGGCCGGCCACAATGATGATTTTCGCGCCCAATTAACGACCGCATCGAGTTTGACCGTAATGACATCCGGCAATGATTCAAATATTGTATTTTCTAAACCCATTTTTCTATTTCTGATTTTGGATTTTGGATTTTGGATTTTGACTCAAAAATAAAATTTGAGTGAACGCCCGGAAATTCAAAACTCAAAATTTTCAAATCGGATTTGTAAAAATGAGCAATCCCAAATCTAAAATCCGAAATCGTTATGCGGCGCGTTTTAGTTCGCGCATTTGTTTTTTCTTGTTACGCATTGCTTTGGCTTCGGCTTCGGCTTCGGTTCGCGCCTGAATTCCCCAATCGAATGTCCCTTTTTTCCAGACGTATATATAACCGATAACGAGTGTCGAAATAAAGATCAAAATTTCGACAAATGCGATTGTTCCGAAAGCTATTGTATTGCCGACAGTTCTTTCCTGAGCAAGTAAATACTTGAAAGCGACGGCAAACGGGATAATAAACAAAACTTCGATGTCGAATAACAAGAATATAACGGCGACCGTATAAAATTTGATCGAAAATCTGTCGCGTGCCGAACCGACCGGGTCTTTGCCGCTTTCATACGGCATTAATTTAACCGCCGTTCGTTTGCGCGGACCGATTAATTGAGTAACCAAAAGTTGGCTTGCGCCAAAACCGAACGCGACGAGAAACATCATCACAATCGGCGCGTAATCGAAAATGTTATATTCAGACATTAAATTTTGTTTCTCCGAAGAGTTTGGAAAAATCGCAAAACTGCCGCTACTTTCTCACGAAAAGATTGAGAATTATGGCACAAATTCAATCGTAAGTTAAGCCTCTTGGAGTGTCAAGGCAGATAGTTTTACAAAAACTTTTTATTGACCGTCAAGAGAGCCTTATGATAAGTTCTAAATAGAGTTCTGTCCTCAAGGCTCGCCGTTTTTTCTCGCCGCAAAATACAAGTGATAACCGGAATTAATACAGACGTTGATTTTCAGGAAGTAACCTATCACGTCCAGACCGAAGACAAAGGTTTGGCGACACCTCTTATTTTATCTTTGGTTTATAATCGCGGCACGATTTTGGCGAGCAAGAGATCGCCTTATGACGATTTGATCGTAAAAGGTTTTGATGAAAAAGTTTTAGCCGAACGACTGCAAAAACAACATAAAACTATTTGTGCCGCGATTCGCGCCGGACGCATCGAAGACTTAAAGAAAATGACGGCAAAAGATTCTGCCGCCAAGCAAAAAAGTCGCGCTGTCGAAGTTCAGACCGCTGAAATCGTAAATAATGAAATACCTTTCAAGCATCAAAATCCGGTTAATCTCGAATTAAATACTGACACGATTTCCGTTCCGAAAATCGAAACTCGCTCGCCTGTTTTAGAGAAACAACCTGTTCAAACAACGGAAAAACAAATTCTCTCTAATTATTCAAATAATGCGAGCAGAGTTTCCGTTTATAAAGGAGCGGAATCACCGATTCCCAAACCGAAATATGATTTTAATGCTAAATCCGTTTCCGGCATATCCCGAACATTTCAAGCAGAAACGATTCGAATATTACCAACCGTCGTCAATCAGGAACAAATTATTGAAGCCGTCGAAATAATTGACGATGATTTGATTTTGCCTGCCGAAGCGGTTGCCATCGTTTCTGATAAAACTGAAAACAAATCCGCCGACAATAGATTAATGTTGGAGATTCTCGGAGATGACATTTTCAAAAGCGGTGAAAAGAAAACGATGTCAATTCTCGTTCATCGCGGTAATCAGCAAAACGGTCTGAGCGAATCACAGGTAATGGTCAAAGTTCTCGGCGCGGCATTTCGTCCGCTGATTTTTCACGGTAAAACCGACGAACAGGGAATTGCCAAAATTCATCTGCAAATGCCATTATTTAAACAAGGTCGCGCCGCGATCCTCATTAAAGCGATGAGCGAAGGCGAAGAAACAGAATTACGCAGAACCATCAAACACAAATAAAATGCAGGTTTTAATCAACGGCGAAAAGCGCAAAATAGAAAACGAACTGAGTTTACTCGAACTTCTCGAAAAATTTGAACTTCCTACGACACGAATCGCTATCGAATTGAACAAAGACGTTATCCGCAAAAAAGATTGGGAAATTATAAAAATCAGCGATGCCGATAAGATCGAAATTATACACTTCGTCGGCGGCGGATGATTGATAGATAAAGTATAAAAATTTAAGGATGAAGTTTTTAAAACTTCGTCCTTTTTGTTTTGCCTTGAAAAAGTTGTAAATTTAAATATATATATCAATCTAAAATTTCAAGTTTGCAATTATTTTATGACACAGGATTTATTTAATTTAGCCGGAAAAACTTTCAATTCGCGTTTAATTATCGGAACGGGAAAATATCGCTCTTACGAAGAAATGCAGAAGGCGCATTCGGCTTCGGGTGCGGAAATGGTGACGGTCGCCGTTAATCGCGTTCCACTGGACGGAAAAACCGAATCTTTTTTGGATTTTCTCGCGCCCGAAATGCAGATTTTGCCGAATACGGCTGGCTGTTATGATGCCGAACACGCGATTCGCACGGCGCGTCTGGCGCGTGAAGCACTCGAAACCGATTGGATAAAACTCGAAGTTATCGGCGACAAAATTACGCTTTTGCCGGATAACGAACAGACGCTCGAAGCGGCTCGAATTCTTGTCAAAGAAGGTTTTATAGTTTTGCCGTATTTTTCCGACGATCTGATTATGGCGAAAAAACTTCTGGACATCGGTTGTCCGGCGGTAATGCCGCTTGCCGCGCCGATCGGTTCGGGAATGGGCGTTCAGAATCCTTCTAATTTAAGAATAATGCGCGAACAATTGCCCGATGCGACGATCATCGTTGATGCCGGAGTCGGAGTTCCGTCGGATGCCGCGATAGCAATGGAGTTAGGCGCGGATGCGATTTTAATGAACACGGCAATTGCCGAATCGAAAAACGCGGAACAAATGGCGACGGCGATGAAATTGGCAGTACAGGCGGGAAGATTGGCTTATATTTCCGGCAGAATGCCGAAAAGACTATACGCTTCGGCTTCGAGTCCGATCGAAGGCGCGATCAAATAAAAACAAGCGTGAGATTATTGGATAATCTCACGCTTATTTTTATTAATTACAAAGTCGTTTTTCTTTCTATCGGACGATAATAAGCGTCACCGCGCTGCGTCATTCCGGCTTTTTCACCGAGCGAAAAAACGATCTTTTCGAGAAGTTCGTCCGTGTCAATTAAAAAACTCGTCGTTCCCTGAACATCTACATCCTGATCGCGGAACTGAATTACCAGATAATTCTTTTTCTTGTTCATAAACCCGCCGAGGATTCCCGCTCCCAAAATCGGCGCAGAACCGACGGCTCTGCCCGCGCCGGATTGAATTTTTTTCGCGCTCGGAGCGACGACAAGCATCGCTTTATAAGGAATCGAAAATAATTCTTTGCCGTTTTCCTTTCCGAAAAAGACGAGTCGTTCATTTTCATCGTCGAACTTAATCGTTCCTTTTTCGCGTTCGCTGTAACCGAACATTCCGCCTTCGTATCGCGCTTCGACCGATGAAACCCGACTGATTTGTTTATTCGAAGTCGCCGAAGATTTGTCCATCGGACGCGGTTGCGCTGAAACCGCCGAAATAAAAACGAATAAGCCGCAAATGAGCGAAAATATTAATTTTTTCATAATTCTTTCCTTGAAAATTAAAATGTGAAATGTGAAATTCTTTTTCTATAGACGCATTCCGCCGAGCGTTCGTTGCCACGACAGAGTTTGTTTTAAAACTCCGAGACGCTGACGATCAGATTCCAAACAATCGAGCGAAAGTTGTTCGATGATCGCTTCCAAAAGCGGAACGGCGAAAAGTCCGGCGTGAGCGACGATTTGCGAATAATAATGAATCTGCAAACATTCGTTTTCGTCGGTGTGAAAGTTTTTTACATTTTCAGCGGAAATTTTATAAACGTCCTGTCCGGCAGGCACGACCTTTTTAGGAACGCCGTGCCGGATTTTTCCGTCGCCGTTTTTTGTTCCCAAAAGAAGAATGCCGATTAGAAATCCTTGTTCATTGAGATAATCGGGACTGAAATTTCCGAGTTCGGGTTTCGGCGAAAGTCGCGGACCGAAATTGGCGTAATCGGGATTTAACAAAATCGAATTATAAATTACGCCGACGATTTCTTCATTTTCATTTAACGGCAAACTGACGAATTGGGCGAAACCGTAATCTTCGTCGGAAGGCGGATTTTCCGCGTCGAGTTCATCAATCACGCGCCCGACGTAATCGATATGAGAATTTGATTTAATGATTTTGGCAATTTTCATAAGGGTTTTAACCATAGCTAACACGAAGTTTTGGAATATTTTTTTTGAAATGCAAAATATAATCTTGTTGTCTTCAAATCCGTCCGATCAAATTGTAAAGAATTATTTTCTTGAATTTACTTTTTCTGTCTCTTTGTTCTGTGTGGCTAAATCCCGATTTCGGGAATTATATACAAAAGCCACCAGAGCAAAATCTGCAAGGCTAAAACTATAAAACTTACTCCGATGCTCACCAACGACATTTTCCGTCCGCCGAGTTCGGGATTTTTTTCATAAGCCAAAATTCCGATAATGCCGATAATCAGCGTAAACGGAATAAACAAAATGCCGAGATACGGGACGAACGAATAGACACAACTCGCCCAAGCGGTTTCCGCGACCGAATTGCGGTTTATTTCAAATAAATCTTCTTTGTATTCTTTTTTCGACGACAGAAAGGCGAAACTTTTTCCCTGCAAACCATAAGACGAACGAATACGGTCGAGCGGCTCGTAATCTTCTTTCAAAAGTTTGCCGCAGATGAGACAGAATTTGGCAGTATCGCGGTTTGCTTCGGCTCCGCAGGCGACGCAGATCGTCGTGTTGCGAAAACCGTTTTCCGTCTTAACTTTAGGCTCGTTTTTCACTGCTTTTTTATTTTATCATCGCCGTCTGCCTTTGCTCGCATTTTTACGCGAAACACTAAAATTTAGTTTGTAATAATCAGCAAACTCTTGTAAAGCACCGAGAAAAATCTCTTGGTCGCGCATCGTGATAACCGCAGTCTGATCGGCAGTTTCAAGAGCGTATGGATAACCGAGACCGATGACGCATTCGGCGCGAACCGTGTCTAAAACTTCCGTTAAAAGATTTTCTTCATAAACCCAAGCCGGAATATCGAGCCGCGCCGGTGCGCTGTTTGAAGTCGTCTGCAAATAAACGAAACCGACGAGCGATCTGTCATTTGAGTCAATAAACATTTTCAAACCTTTGCGCCGCGAGAAACAAAAACAAGTTCTATCGCCCCATTTTTTCAAAACAGGCGCGTTATTTTTTATTTTCGCATTTAAAACCGTCGTGTCGTATAAAGTTTTCTTTTCGTCGTTTGTTTCGCCTGCAAAAGCGTCGAGCAGATGAATCAGATCGCGCGAAAAACTGCGGTCAACATATCCGACAAGCGGAACGCGCATTTCACGCGAAAAATTTATCAGTTTTAACACCGCTTCCAAAAAACTGTTCTGCAAATCGGTTTGCGGCAGAGAAAACGAAACGAGCAACGTGTTGTCAAAAAAAGCCAGCGGCATACGTTCGTTGCGCTCTTGCCAACCTTGGTGTTTCGCCAAAAAATCTTTCACTTTTTCGACTTCGGCGTGAAAGCGTTTTTCGCCGACGCGCGTTTCCGGGTTCATCGGTTCTTCCTGATCTTCGAGCAAATCCTTCGGCGAAAGAATCTTGAATGAAGCGTTTTTCTCGTAACTTTTTTCGACCGAATGCGGATTTTCAAACCAGCCGATCTGAATCGCGCCGACGGGCAGAGACGTATCTTTTTCCGCGTAAATCTGACTGCCGTCCGCCGCAAACGTCGTGCGATTTTGCAAGATTTCGTTCGCCCATTTTCGTGCCTGTTCGTGATTTTTCCATTTCTCTTTAAATGAAAAAGCAAACGATTTATTTATTTCGATTTCATCGGCGGGAATCGCTCCGGCGTTGTCGTGCGCGAAAAGTTTCCTTTCGAGTTCGGCGAAATTTTCCTTTTCCAATTGTTTCAGCGCGGCGAAATAAAATTCGAGATCGGTAGATTGTTCGAGCGCGTAACGCTGAAAATCTTCGTGCTGATTTTCGAGTTCGCTTTTTAAAAGTTCGCGGTAGAGCATTTGAGTTTTTTCAAAAATGTATCAACTAAATACCAATTATCAGTCATCCATTTTCCAATATTTTCAGTTAAAGATTTTTTTACGAAAATCAATTGGTAATGAGTAATTTCATTTGTGCAAGTTAAAAACTGTTCGCACTTGTCCGACCGTTTCGCCGCGCCGGTTTAAGATTGGCATCGGTGAAATTTCCTTGAGCGTGTCTTTTTCAAAAATTCCGAGTTGACGCAAAATTTCGACCGAAATTACGGCGCGGGCGCGTTTGTCGTCGCCGTCTTCGATTTTCAGAGCAATGCCCAAACCTTTCGGAAATTTTTCCGACGGCAAAACGCCGCACAGCCAAACGCCTTCCGCACCGATTTTTGAAATAAATTTGCCATTTCCCGTTTGCATTAAAAGCGTGTCCAATCTGTCCGTGCCGCCGACGAGTTCGGGAAATTTCATTTTTGCGGAAACGATCTTTTGACAAGCCGTTTTTAATTCTTCGCTGAAATCGTCCGGCGGATTGACGATTTTTGCAAAAGATTTCGCCATCGCTCTGAGAGAAACCGCAAAATTCGGCGCACAACAACCGTCAACGGCGAGTTTTATTTTGTCTTTCGCAATATCCGTAAATGTTGAAATCGTTTCCAAAATTTCCTTCTGAACCGGATTTTCAAAATGTTCGTAAGTTGCGATGTCGGCATTTATAAATTTTGCCAAAGCGAGCATCGCCGCGTGTTTGCCCGAACAATTATTGTGAATCTGCGTCGGGTTTTCACGCTCTCGAATCATTTCTGCGGCGCGTTTTTCATTAAACGGCAAATGCGCTCCGCATCTTAAATCCTTCTCGCTCAAACCTGCATTTTCGAGCATTTCGGCGGCAAGCGTCGTGTGCATTTTCTCGCCCGAATGTGACGCGCAAGCCAGCGCGATTTCTCTTTCGCCGAAATTAAAATGTTCCGCCGCGCCGCTCGTCAAACACGGAATCAACTGCAAAGTCTTTGAAGCCGAGCGAAAAAACGTCACGAGTTCGGGATCGCCGATTTCAAAAAGCGTCTCGCCATCGCCGTCCAAAATAATCAGATGTCCGCGATGAATTGATTCGACGGTTTCCCCGCGAACGACTTCGGCTAAAATTTCAGATTCCATAAAAATAAGCGGAAACCAGCGCGTAAGCAAAGGCACAGAATTCAATATAAATTCAATTCAATTCAAAAGATTTCGCCCGCGAAAAATATCAAAAGCGCGAAAGTTTTTTCTTCTTTTTCGTATTTTTGCGCGTTTTTCGCGGGCAAATTTTCTTAATTTTCCGAGCCGAAATCCGGCGGGTAATAAATCAGTTCGACGACATTTCCGCCGACACCTTTCGTATAAAAAGAAACGGTTTTATCACGATGTTCTTTGAGCGGACGATTTTCTTTGGCGGCGGCTTTTTTTAATTCTTCGAGCGTTTCGACTTTCAAAGCGATATGCGCCGGATGTTTCGATTCCGGCGGTAAAAGCGCGATGCCGAAACCTTTCGCGTCGCGCATCATCGCCCAATCTTCAAACAGCGATTCGACCGCAAAACCGAGCCTTTTATATTCTTCGACATCGCGCTGTAAATCTTCGGTTTTGACCGCCAGATGATCAACCGTTCCGCTAAAACGTATGTCAGACATTTTTATAAATCCTCCAAACAAATTGTAGCAAAATAAATATTCCGGCACATCATCGAACGATTAAATTTTAATATGTCAATTAAAACTTTCGCCGCAAATCTGCTAATCTTTGAAGTGCTTTTTATGAACAAAAATCTTCGCATCATATCGCTTTTGCCGTCGGCGACGGAAATCGTCTGCGCTCTCGGTTTGCGCGCAAATCTGGTCGGCGTGACGCACGAATGCGATTTTCCACAGGGTGTGGAAAACTTGCCGCATCTGACCGCCAGCCGCATTTCGCACGAAACGATGTCGAGCAAGGAAATTGATCACGCCGTCCGTTCGCAACTTGACGGACACGGTTCGATTTATGATTTGAATGTCAAACTTCTCGAAGAGTTGAAACCCGATCTGATAATCACGCAGGAACTCTGCGAAGTTTGCGCCGTCGCTTATCCGCAAGTCGAAAAAGCGGCGCGAATCTATGTCGCCGACGCGCAGGTCGTATCTTTAGAACCGAACACGATTCAGGATATTTTTGAAAACATTAAAACCGTCGGCGATCTGACCGATTTAACAAATCAAGCCGAAACGGTCGTCGGTGAATTACAAAATCGAATTGATTTTCTGAAAGAAAAAACCGCAAACATCGAAAATCGCCCGAAAGTTTTTATGCTCGAATGGCTCGAACCGCCGTTTGCGCCCGGACATTGGACACCGCAGCAAGTCGAAATCGCCGGCGGAAACTGCGTTCTCGGCGAAACAGGAAAAAAGAGCGTGACGACAACTTACGAAGCGATTTACGAATCAAAGCCGGAGAAAATAGTTCTCGTGCCGTGCGGTTATTACACCGAAGATATTTTGCGGCAAATGGAAAATACGAAATTTCCCGAAAGTTGGCGTGAGATTCCGGCGATAGAAAGCGGCGAAATCTGGGCTTTGGATGCGAGCAGTTATTTTTCGCGTCCCGCGCCGCGTGTCGTTGACGGCGCGGAAATTTTGGCGAAGATTTTTCATCCCGATATTTTCGGTGAACCGAATAAGACCGAAGCCGTGCGCGTTCCCGAAGGTTTGATAAAGTTTATTTGATACGAATTTTAAAATACTTTAATTTATGAAATTTATCGCAGCATTTTTTTGTTTGGTAATTTTAGCCTTTTCGGTTTTCGCGCAAAAAACCGATGAAGTTTTGGCGACGGCGACCAATAAAATTTTTACCGTTGCTAATCTCGATGAGCAAACTAAGCAGACTTGGCAAAATCGTCAGAAAATAATCGCTGACGCGCGACTCGAACTTTTTGCCAAACAGGTTTCGGATGTATTGTTTTCAAACGAAGCCGCGGCGCGTAAGACGACGGTTGAAAAACTTTTGGAAACGGAAATCAAAGCCAAAATTCCCGCACCTTCCGCCGAACAAATCAAAGCGATCTACGATGCCAACAGCGACCGGCTCGGAAACAAACCGCTCGCCGAAGTTCGCCCGCAGATCGTCTCTTATCTGCGCCGCGAACCCGAACAAAAAGCGGCGGAAAATTTTATCGAAGGATTGAAAAGCAAATACAAACCGATATTCGGCAAAGATGTCAACGCTCCGAATCTGAAACCGTCCGATGTTTTGGCGACAATCGGTTTGAAAAAAATTACGGTTAAAGATTTTGACGATAAAAACAAACTCGCACTTAACGAATTAGACTGGAAAATTTACGAGACAGTCGAACAATCTTTGCAGGAAGCGATTTTTTCGGATTTAGTTTCTACCGAAGCCGCTGAAAAAAACATCTCGTCGGGCGATATTTTCGCCCGCGAAATCACCGACAAGATGAAGGATTTTTCCAATCAGGAAAGATTTTCGCTGCAGATGGCTCTGAAAAATCGTTTGTTTACGAAATATACTGTAAAGATTTTAATCAAAGAACCCGAACCTGTTGCCCAAAACATATCGCTCGACGACGACCCTTCGCAAGGAAATCCGACCGCGCCTGTAACGGTCGTAATGTTTTCCGATTTTCAATGTTCGGCGTGTTCGGCGATTCACCCGATTCTAAAAAAAGCGATGGATGAATATAAAGATAAAATTCATTTCGTCGTCCGCGATTTTCCGCTCGAATCAATTCACGAGAACGCTTTTCAAGCGGCGCAGGCGGCAAACGCCGCAAATGCACAGGGCAAGTTTTTTGAATACACCGAATTGCTATACAATAATCAGAACTCACTCGATAATACGTCTTTGAAAGAATTTGCGAGTAAAATCGGTCTCGACCGAAAGAAATTCGATGCCGATCTCGACAACGGAAAATACGCCGCCGAAATCCGCAAAGATATGGCTGACGGCGAAAGCTACGGCATTAATTCGACACCGACGATTTTCATTAACGGCGTAAAAGCGAGAGATTTTTCAGTCGAAGGTTTTAAACAAGCAATCGAGAGAGCGTTGAAAAAATAACGGATAACTGATAGTGAATAATTGATAATATTTATTTTTTCACTGTCAGTTATCCATTATCAGTTATTCACTAAACTTATGCGTTTTTATTTATTTATCTTTATCGTTTCGATGCTGTTGGCTTGTAAAGATTCAGCCGATACAAACAAAGCGGTCATAAAAAAATCCGTTAATTCGGCTAATAATAGTGCGGCGGCAAACAATCCGGCAAATGTGAAAGTTCCTGAATATTCATACGAAATCGTTAAAACTTATAATCACGATCCGCAGGCATTTACACAAGGTTTGGTCGTCGCCGACGGATTTTTTTACGAAGGCACGGGCGGCAGAAACGGCGATCCTTTTTTCTCTTCGATCAGAAAAGTTGACATCGAAACGGGCAAGGTTTTACAAAAGTTCGATCTAGCGAGAGATTATTTCGGCGAAGGCATCACGGTTTTCAACGACAAACTTTACGAAATAACGTGGCAGGAAAAAACGGCTTTCGTTTATGATCTGAAAGATTTCAAATTATTGAAAGAACTTCACTATTCCGGCGAAGGTTGGGGTTTGACGCACGACGGCACGAATCTGATTATGAGCGACGGTACGCACGTTATTCGTTTTTTAAATCCCGAAACATTTGAAACCGTCCGCACGATCACCGTTTTAGACGAAAAAGGCAAACCCGTTTTAGAAATTAACGAACTCGAATATATCAAAGGCGAAATCTGGGCGAACATCTGGCAAAAAGGCGAAATCATCCGTATTGATCCGTCAAACGGCAAGATCGTCGGCAGAATTGATTTCCAAAAACTGATGGACGACACGATGAATAAATCGCCCGAAGCCGACGTTCTCAACGGCATCGCTTACGATGAAAAAACCGACCGCATTTTTATCACCGGCAAAAAATGGAACAAACTCTACGAAGTAAAAATCGTTCCGAAAGGATAAAAACTTAAAACATCTATCGGCGAACAGACGCTGCAATCAGCGCGAGTAATTCAGGAATTTTATTGATTTGATTTTCCTCGATGTTCGCGCATTTTCGCGTTTGTTAGCCGATTAAACTTTCTATTTCTTTCGGGAACAAATTTTCCTCTTTCGGTGTCTAATCACTTCGAGTCCCGATTTTCCTTTCTCGTTTGGCACCGGAAAAAAGGAGAAAAATTGATGTTAGAAAATTTAGTCGAATCGAAAAACAATGCACGCGCCGCCGGAAAACTTTACGGTTTTCTATTTTCCACATTTCTCGTAATTTCCGCAATTTTACTGAGCGCGACGGTTTGGAGTTTATACGCCAAAGATTTCATAATGGGAAATGATGAGACAGAACTTTCGACCTTAACTCTGCCGATTCCGGTAGATAAAGACGACGAACCGCAACCGCAGATCGAAAAAACGAAACAGCAAAATCAGCCGCAAAATACAAAAAGTCAGTTACCTAACCGAAAATCGGTTATAGCGAGAATTGACGAAGCGCAGATCGCGCCCGATAAAGTTTCCACCGCGCCGAACTCATTAAAAGTGCGACCGAATCAACCTTTCACGGTCAATAAAAATGCCGCTGAATCCGACGGTTCGTTTTCCACTAAAGAAGAAAGAAGCGACGGATCACATAATGAAAAAGATTTTTCACTTGCTGAAAACAAATCTACAATCGTCGAAAATAAAACGCCGAAAATTCCGCCCGCACCGCCGGTTTTGCCGAAAAAAGAAGATGTTAAAAAAGTTTCGACGATTATTTCCATCGGCGTAATCAACGGCAAAGCGACATCGTTGCCGAAACCGCCGTATCCATTGCCAGCTAAAGCCGTCGGCGCAAGCGGCGCGGTCAATGTTCAGGTCACGATTGACGAACAAGGCAACGTCGTCTCGGCAAAAGCCGTTTCCGGTCATCCGCTTTTGCGCGATGCCGCCGAACGCGCCGCCCGCAACGCAAAATTTTCACCGACATATCTTTCAAAAGTTCCCGTCAAAGTCAACGGTTTGATCGTTTATAACTTCACAAGATAAAAAGACTGCTTAGACATACGCCCGCCGTAAATCCAAAGCCTTACGTTTCTCGCACAAACGTAAGGCTTTTTAAATAAAAACAATGATTTATGAATTATTAATTCAAAACAAACTCAAAAAATTCGTCCAAATCAAAATCGTAAATCGGAATATCAAATCGGCGTTTTAAATCTTCAAACTGTATTCCGTCAATCAAAATCGGTTCGTCGGATTTGATTGTGTGTTTCGGAATGATGACGAAATCACCTTCGATCTTGTCTTTGATATTGAGATAATCCTGACCGCTCAAAAGTCCGGCGACAGAAACATCGCCGCCGAAATAAGTGTTCGGAACAGCGAGAACTTTTAGGTTTGAA
This sequence comes from Pyrinomonadaceae bacterium, assembly GCA_965217985.1. GTDB lineage: Bacteria > Acidobacteriota > Blastocatellia > Pyrinomonadales > Pyrinomonadaceae > DATHTS01. Next base: position 671,776 of record CBDCJY010000009.1, on the reverse strand, counting down.
TCTAAAACTGAATTTAATTTTTCGATTTGAGCGGAAAAAATCGGCGCAAACATTTCGCCGGTGAGAATTGTTCCATTCAATTTTGGATTTTGGACTTTGGGTTTTGGACTTTGAACCTCGGGTTTGATCGCTAATTCGTGAGTTCTGACATTTGCAGAAGTTTGCACATTTGCCGACGTGCGCGTTTCCGCCGATTTTTCACTCTGCGTTTCTGCGTTTCTAAGGTCAATTTCTTTTAATAGATTTTCAAATGAATTTAAGAACGAGCGAATCATCCCAACGCCGTCTTCGATCTGCGGATAATTTCCGTAATGACGGCGCGAAGGAATTTCCACGCCGGCTTTGATGTAAATTTCGTCGCCGAGAAATGCAAATGTTACGCCGAGAGTTTTGCGAAATTCTTTTTGCAATCGCTCAACTTCTTTGATCGTGCGGCGGCAAAATTCGGGTGTTACGCGCGTTAGACGTTCGTCCTTGTTGTAGCGCGTCAGAGCAACGGGAACGATTGCCGCTGAAACGATCTTCGGATGATTTGCGGCTAAATCGCGCAGAGTTTTTTCGAGTTGTGCGCCGTCGTTGATTTCTGGGCAAAGCACGATCTGCGCGTGAATTTCGATGTCATTGTCCAAAAGCGTTTGCAGTTTGCCGAAAATATCGGCGCGTTTTTCGTCAACGCCTAAAAGATAAGCGCGTGTCTTTAAATCCGTCGCGTGAACCGAAACATATTGCGGCGACAGGCGTTGTTCGACGATGCGCTTCATCTCGTCCGGCGTGATCGAACTCAAAGTCGTGTAATTGCCGTAAAGAAATGAAAGTCTGATGTCTTCGTCACGGACGAAAAGCGACGGACGCGCATCTTCGGGATTGCCTTTGCAGAAACAAAAAAGGCATTCGTTGGCGCACTGGCGCGGCACGATCTGTTCAAACATCAAACCGAAGTCTTCGCCTTCTTCGCGGTCGAGTTCGATCTCCCAAGTTTCTCCGTTTTCTTTTTTAACGGTCAGTTCCATCTCGGTTTCACCTGATGTTTGAAAACGGAAATCGAGATAATCGCGGACAGTGCGACCGTTGACCTTGACGATTCTATCGTTCGGTTTTAGCTCTAATTCTTCCGCCAGAGATTCAGGCGCGACCTCGGTAATGATTACGCCGGCGCGTCTGAGTTGTGTAACTGCGGGTGTGACTGCAAATTCGTACATCTTTTCACAAAAACATTCTTAGTGTAAATTTATTGACAAATGGTTGGCAAGTTATTTAATCTATTTATTTCTCACTTGTTTAGATAAATTATACATATAATTGAATCTATTAAAATACTTCCCACGAATAATCCCCATATTGATATGAATGATTCGGAAAAGAAAAAAATTCTCCTTGCTGAAGACGACGATTCGATGCGGCGACTTTTGGAAGTTATTCTAAAAAAAGCCGATTTTGAAGTTATCTCGGCGGAAGATGGATTACAAGCGATGAAACTTGCTATGGAAAACGAGATCGCAGCAATCGTTGCCGATGCAATTATGCCCGGTCTGACCGGCTATGATTTATGTCGTATGATGAAAACCAGAGCCGAAAAAAAGGAAATTCCGATCATTATTTTAAGCGGACTCGATTCAAATGAAGCAGGAATGGCTAAATGCACCGCTGACGCATATCTGACGAAAACGCCCAAACTCAAAGAAGAATTACTTGAAACACTCGAAAATCTGATCTAATTTTCTTCAAAATTTTTCACATCCCGCATCGCCGAAAACGACTGTGTTTCCGACTTTTTCAAGACGCTGAAACTGCCGTCAGTTTCCAGAACAACGGCTGCCGCATCTTCGAGCGCGGAAAAGCCTTTTGCGCGGACGGCGGCACAAACTTCCGATTCGGTCACGCGTTGGCGTTTTAATGCTTTTTCAATAAATTTTCCATCACGCAAAAGCAAACTCGGTTCGGATTTGACCGAATCGCGGACGAACTTTGAATAGAGGGAAATCTTGGTAATCAAAAATTGTAAGAAGATTAAAAACGTAAAAGCCAAAACGCCTTCGGCAAGCGGCGTATTTTTTGAAAGCATCTGTGATGCCAAAATCGAACCGAGCGCGATAGTTACGATAAAATCAAAAGCATTCCATTTGGCAAGTGTGCGTTTGCCGGAAATTCTCAGACAAAAAATCAACGCGACATAAGCCAGAAAACCGACGATCAAAATTCTTTCAAGTCCGAACCAATCATTAAAAAACATTTTTTTATTTTCCTTTTCTCCTAAAAATAAAGTGAGCCGATTTCGCTGAAAAGCTGATCTCAACTCGCTTTTAGAAATTATACCGGAGCAATTATTTTACTTTTTGTTTTTGTGCTTAAATTCCAACTCGTAAAACCAAAAATCATTGTTCGGCTGGTCAATCGAAAAGTCAGACGCTTTGGCGTTTTTATCAATCGCAAACGTCACGAATCCGGCAGGAAAATTATATGAAACCGACGGTCGCCAATGAATGCGGAAAGTGTCGTAATGCCAATGTTCGAGATCGGCGACGAAATTCGGCGACGGCAACATTCGCAAGACGAGTTTGCCGTTTTCTTCCGAAACGGTCGCATCACCGTAGAGATTTCCCGTGTAAGTTCCGGCATAATCTTTCAAAGCGAGCGACGGTTTCGTATTTTTGACACGCGAATCTACCAGTTTTTTCGCATCTTCTTCTTCCGCTTTTTTTCCGGCTTCAGCGCGTTTCAGCGATTCGGCGTTATAATCGCGTTCCGGTGCGTCGGTAAAAACGTCGAGCATTTTCTGATACATAATACCGAAAACCGGATATTCGCTGTTCGTTAAAATAACAAAACCGATATTCGATTCGGGAATCAAAGCGGTTCTCGAAAGCATCCCGTCAAGCCCGCCGCTGTGCGTAACGATTTTTTTGCCCTGATAATCGAATGTATTCCAGCCGAGCGCGTAAGTATTAAAATGGCGCGTCGGGTTGGCTTTCGCCGCGCCAAGCGAAATCGGCAAAATCACGGCAGGCTGCCACATTTCCCACGCATTTTTTTCGCTGTAAATTCTTTTTCCTTCAAATTCGCCCATATTCAACTGCAGCCGAATCCATTTTGACAAATCCGAAACCGAAGCGTTAATACGAACCGCGCCCGCCGCGCCGTCAACATTTCCCTGCGGCAGAGCGCGAAGTTTGCCGCCCGATTCATTATGCGGAACAGCGACATTATCGCCCGTTTTAAAATCTCTGACGCTCGTTTTCACGCCGTTCATTCCGAGCGGATTCAAAATTTTCGCACGAATAAAATCCTGCCATTTCATTCCCGACGCGTTTTCGATAACTTTTCCGGCGGCGATAAACATCAGATTTTGATAACCGAATCCGGTGCGAAATCCGCGCACGGGTTTGAGATATTTCACGCGGCTCAAAATCTCGTCGTTCGTATAAGTCGTTTCATACCAAAGCAGATCGCCGCTGAAAGTGTCTAATCCGACACGGTGCGAAACGATGTCGCGGATCGTCAAACTTTCCGTCACATACGGATCGTACAATTGAAATCCGGGCAGATATTTTGAAACGGGATCGTCCCAACTGCCGATTTTTCCTTCGTCAATCAAGATCGCCAGCGCGGCGGTCGTAAACGCTTTCGAGTTCGACGCGATGGCAAAAAGTGTGTTTTCGTCAACCTTTTCCGGCTTGCCCATCTCGCGCACGCCGTAACCTTTCGCAAAAACGGTTTTCCCGTCTTTAACAACCGCAATCGCCATTCCCGGCTGATTCCAATCTTTCATCACCTGATTGGCGTAAGCGTCAATCTCGGCAAGTTTCGCATCCGAAGTCTGCGCGAAAACGAGCGCGGGAAAAACGAATAATAAAAAGAAAAGTGAATAAATTTTAAGTTTCATAATACGGTTAACTGAAAAATTCGTCCGCCGAAATAACATCGAGTTTCGGCATCGCTTTTTGAATAATCTGAAAATCGTCAATGTCGTGCGTGACGACAAATGCGTCGTGTGTTGTGGCGAATCTTGAAATGAGAGCGTCGTTTCTTAATGTTTTCAACTTTGTTTGCGGCGCGGCTTTCATCAAATAAAGCCGTCTGATCGCTTTTGAAGTTTCCCACCAATCTGTCTGTGTGGGATTTATTATGGCGTTAATTTTATTGAGCGTTACACGCCAACGATTATATTTTTGTAGAGTCGAATCGTCTATCGAAGTTGCCGTTAATTCATATAAAACAATAGTCGGAAATAATGCGGAGGTGTAAATTTTTTCTATTTCCGAAATGTGTTCGGAATAAATCGAAGTATCAAATATAGGCTTTTTTACCATATTTTTCCTCTTCTTCTTTTAAGGCTTTCATCGCCTCACGAAATGCTTCCAAAGATTCTTCTTGCTCCTTCGTCAATTTTTTCGGCATCTTGTAATCTTTGGCGCGAGGCAGATGCGAACCGTTTTTGCTGCCGTTTTTTTCTTTTTCCATAACTAAAAAACGCTCCTTTTCAATGCCGATTATAGCACAAAATTACTCGACGAAAATCTCGTCCACAAAAATGAAAGCATCTTCGCCCGCGCCCGGATGCCACGCTGGAATCTTGCCGAGATTGTAAGCGTGAACGCGAACGTAACGCGCTTTGGTCGGCGCGATTTTTTGCACATAATCTTTAATTTGAGGTGTCATATCTTCGGGCGCAACGTCGGCTTTTATGGCGGCGACTTTTTGAAAATTTTCGCCGTCGTTTGAGATTTCAAATTCGACGTGCGTCGGCATCCAAATCCACGGACGCGCGTCCTGCAAAAATCCGCCGCCGAGTTTTGTAATTGAAATTTCTTTCTGCAAATCAATTACGGCGACGAAATCCTGATCTTGATAGCCTTGCCATTCGCCGGACGCGAAATTCAGCGAACCGCGAATGCCGTCAATCAAACCGACATCGCCGCCGCCCGTGTATTGGCGATTGTATTTCGACATTATTTTCACCGTCCAATCGTGCGGCAATTTATTTGAAACGGCTTCGACCGCAAAACTTTTCGCGCCGTTTTGATTGATCGAAACGGCTTTGATCGTTGCAGAATCTTTTATTGCGAAAGGTTTATCGTAAACTTTGGATTTCTCGTTGGGCGCGCTTCCGTCGGTCGTGTAAAAGATTTTCGCCGAAGTTTCGGGCGTGGAAAGTTTAACTGTCGTTTCGCCTTTGAAAATTCGCGCCGCGTCAATTGTCGGAACCGGAACGAAATCGGATTCGATTTTCGAGACGGGAAATTCCATAAACCAATCTTTCACGGGCGCGTCCGACATTTCAAATTCGAGCGTTCCGCCGTTCGTTAAATCGCTGTGCGTGAAAAACGCTTTGCGGTGATCTTTGCCGTTTAGTTTTACGGATTTTATGTAAATGTTTTTACCGGAAACATTGTTCGCGCGAATCGTGAATGTTTTGCCGTTTTCCAGATGAATTTTCGCTTCTTGAAATATCGGCGTTCCGAAAGCGTAGATCGGCTGTGATGGATTGACTTCGTAAAATCCCAACGCGCTCAGAATATACCACGCCGACATTTGCCCGCAGTCTTCGTTGCCGATCAAACCGTCGGGCTGCGGTTTATAAAAATCGTCCATAATTGAACGGACGATCTTCTGCGTTTTCCAGGGTTCGCCCGCGTAATCATACAAATAAGCGATGTGATGCGAAGGCTCGTTGCCGTGCGCGTATTGTCCGATAAGTCCCGTAATATCGGGCTGTTCGCGTCCCGAAAGTTGGACATCGGTTGAAAAAAGTTCGTCGAGTTTTGCAACGAATTTCGCTTGTCCGCCTTGCAGTTCGATCAATTTTGAAACGTCGTGCGGCACGAAGAACGAATAAACCCAACTGTTGCCTTCGGTAAAATTAAACGTCACTTCCTGCGGCGCGAACGGCGCGACGAAACCGCCGTTTTTTTTCGGGCGCATAAATCCGGTTTCTTTGTCGAAAAGATTTTCAAAATACCGGGCGCGTTTTAGATATTTATCATAATCATCTTTTAGCGAGTTAAAATTCTCGTTCGTTTTTGAAGGTTTTCCGTCAGAAGTTCGTGAAAATTCTTTATCTTTTTCGCGTAATAAAATCTTCGCCATTTCCGCGATGCAGAAATCGTCATAAGCGTATTCGAGCGTTTTGGAAACCGATTCGTTTTCGTCTTCGGCGGAAATATAACCGCGCTTTTTATAGGCTTCGAGTCCGAAATGGTTCAATTCCGCCGAATGTTTCGCGGCTTCAAAAGCCTTTTCGTAATCGAAACCTTTGATAGATTTAGCCATCGCGTCGGCGATCACGGAAATCGAATGATAGCCGATCATACAATCGGTTTCATTCGCCGCGAGTTCCCAAACCGGCAATCTGCCGCCCTGTTCGTATTGGCGAATAAAAGTGTTGATGTAATCAATTGTCCGCCGTTCGTCAATGATCGTATAAAGCGGATGCGCGGCGCGAAATGTGTCCCAAAGTGAAAATATCGTGTAGTTCGTATCTTTCGGCGCGTTGTGAATCTTTTTATCTAAACCGGGATAACTTCCGTCAACGTCCTGAAAAATATTCGGCGCGATCATCGTGTGATAAAGCGCGGTGTAAAAATTCGTCATCTGCGCTTGGCTGCCGCCGGAAACTTCGATCTTTGAAAGTTCTTTGTTCCAAGCGTTTTTCGCGTCGCTGCGAACTTTTTCAAAATTCCAACCGGGAATTTCCGCCTGCAAGTTTTTCCTCGCGCCTTCGATGCTGACGGGCGAAATGGCGACTTTTACTAAGATTTGTTCATTGTTTGGATTTTTGAATTTAATTATAGTTTTTAAATCTTGACTGACTAGCGGACTTGAAAGTTTTGTGATTCTAGAATTTTTGTATAGGTCAACAATGTATGTAGTAGCATTATTAAAATTTGCTTTGGCTTTAACTGTATCGAAATCTTTAGAAAACTCAGCCGCAAAATAAACGACTTGATCTTTTGCCCATGAACTAGAATGTCGAAATCCTTCAATTCGATTATTACTGACTACATTCAAATTCGCTCCTAAAACTTTATCGCGCCATTTCAAATCCAAAATAATATTCGCTTCGTCAGTTTTCGGAAAAGTGTAACGATGAAAACCGACTCTCTGCGTCGCCGTCATTTCGGCGAAAATATTGTCGTCGTCAAGTTTTACGCTGTAATATCCCGGTTCGGCTTTTTCGTTTTCGTGCGAAAATTTCGAGGCGTAACCGTTTTCGCTTTTTTCGCCTTCTTTCGCTTCAAACTGCGGTTTGCCGATGGTCGGCATAAACAAAATATCGCAGTAATCGGGAATTCCCGTGCCGCTCAAATGCGTGTGCGAAAAGCCGTAAATTATCGAATCGTCGTAATAATAACCGCTCGAACCGTCCCAATTATCCGTGCGCGTGTCGGGCGAAAGCTGAACCATTCCGAACGGCATCGTCGCCCCCGGAAATGTGTGTCCGTGTCCGCCTGTGCCGATAAACGGATTGACATAGCGCGTGAAATCTTTCGTTTGTGCGGAAAGATTCAAGGCAAAAGACAAAAGACAAAAGGCAAAAAACAGGAAGCGAATTTTGTTTGTTTTTAAGTCGAATTTCATTTCATTTAAATTAGAGCAATTCGAGAAAGTCTGTTAATTCTTCGGGCAAAGGCGCGGAGAATTTTAAATATTCTTTGGTTTCGGGATGCGTGAAATAAAGTTTGTGCGCGTGCAGAAAAAATCTGTCGAGTCTTTGAATCGCCTGACGAATCGGGATGTCGGCGACCGATTTGTCGCGTCCGGCGTTGTAAGTTTCATCGCCGACGACCGGATGATTGATATACGCGCAATGAACACGAATCTGATGCGTTCTGCCGGTTTTGATCTCGACATCAATCAGCGTAAATTTCTCGAAAGGCTTTTTAACTTTCCACAAACTCAGCGCGTTTCGACCGTGTGCGCGAATGCTCATTTTCGTGCGGTTGTGTTTTTCCCGCGCAATCGGCGCGTCAATTTCGCCGCCGTTTTCTTCCGTTTCGCCGTGAACGAGCGCGATATATGATTTATAAATTTCCCTTTCCCGAAACTGTTCGCTCAGAGCCTCGTGAATTTCCCAATTTTTAGCGACGACCATCAAACCCGAAGTATCTTTGTCGAGCCGATGCACGATGCCGACCTGCGTTTTTATCTCGTCAATCTGCGCGTTTCTGTCGTCTTGAATTTTGAATTTTGAATTTTCAATTTTGAATTTATATGCGAGCGCATTTGCCAGAGTTCCCGATGAAATTCCCGCACCCGGATGAACGACCATCCGCGACGGTTTATTGATGACGGCGAGAAATTCGTCTTCGTAGATGATGTCTAAAGGAATGTTTTCCGGCTCGAATGTTTCGGCGGGAATCTCGACGAGTTCGACTTCGATCACATCATTTTCGCTTAGTTTATATGACGCTTTCGCTTTGCTTTCATTGACTAAAACATCGCCGTCGTCAATCAGTTTTTTAAGGCGTGAGCGCGACCACTTTTCGATCTTTTCGGCTAAGAATGCGTCGAGTCTTTTCCCTGCATCTTCCGGTGCGAGTGTAAAAGTCAGAGATAAATTTTCTTCGGTAATCATTTGCGACTAAAAAAATCCTCCGGCAAATGTTCGCCGTATGTGCGGAAATAAAGCTGTTTTTTGAACTCCTGTTCGGACAAATCTTTCGGTAGCGATGCAATTACCACTTTGCGGGCTGTGGCAAACATTCCAAACATAAACCTAGCACGTTCCTGAATCGAGCGTTTCATCCATAAATCGTTTTGCATTTCCTCGATCTCACGAGTCGTGTCCATCAACATAATTTTTGTTCAGCAGTTCGATGCAATCGTTTAATAAATCTCGCGTGCCTAACCTTTCCGCCCAAAAATTGACATAAACTTCATCGTAACCATTGCGAACGATGCTTGCAATATCGCGCATCTGCATCTCGGATTTACTTGTTTTAACCCAATTTAATTTTGACAAAATATCGAACCGGATAGCATATACGGAATTTCAAGTTTGTCAAAACGATTCGTAACATCTTTCAAAACCGCTTCCTGATCTTCAAGCGGAACCGACATTCTTTAAACTGTTTCCGCTTTTTTTCGCAACCGCCGGATCATAAAGGCGACAGAGGCAGCGGCAACAATCAAACTTATGATTTGTGAAGTCGAAATTCCCAAAAGATCGTTAATACCAAGCAGATTGCCGCGCGGATCATCGCGGAAAAATTCGATGGTAAAACGAACGATGGAATAAATTATGCCGTAAGCGATCAAAACCTGACCGTCAAACTTTTTCTTTTTATGTAGATAAACAAGCAATCCGAAGACAACAAACATCGTGAGTGATTCGTAAATCTGTGTCGGATGCAGAAAAACTTCGCCGCCGTCAGGACCATAAATCGGAACGCCCGTATATTCGTGACCTTTTTCAGTAAAATGAACGCCCCACGGCAGTAAAGTTTCTTTTCCCCAACAACAACCCGCCGCAAAACAACCTTGCCGACCGAACGCCTGACCGAGCGCGACCGCCGGAGCGAATGCGTCGGCAACTTTCCAGAAAGGCAGTTTGTAATAACGAATCAGAAAAACGACGGTGAAAAATCCGCCGAGAAGTCCGCCGTAAAACACGCCGCCCGAACGCAGAAAATCGAGCGTAAAAACGTCAACGTGATCGTCAACTATTATCATTAAAATTTTTGAACCCAAAAGTCCGCCGATCAGCGTCCAGAGTCCGAGATCATAAATCCTTTCACGCGGTAAACCGTCACGCGCCGCCAGACGCGAGGCGACAAAAAGCGCAAGCACCATTCCGGTTGCGAGCATCAAGCCGTAAGTCGTGACCGGAAAATTACCAATTCTGAAAAGTTCTGGATACATATTCGATTTGCGGTTTTAGATTGCCGATTTGCGATTTTAGTTGTTCCTTATTGTGTATCGCATCACGATCTCACTTCCGTTTAGATTGCCGGTTCGCTCAAAGCCGACGCTTTTGTAAAGCATTTCGGCATTCGTATTTTCGGGAACGAAACTCAGATAAATTTCTTTGCAATCGCTATTCTTTTTCAATTCCTCGATCACGGCAAGAGTCGCTAATTTGCCGTAACCTCTGCCCTGAAATCTTTCGTCAATCATCAAACGTCCGAGATAATAATGATTTTCTTCGATGTCAAAACCGAACATCACGAAACCAATCATTTCATCGTCATTATAAACCGCAAACGGATTTGCTGTCGGGTAAACTTTCGACCACGCGATTGACATCGCATTCGGCGCAACAAAATTTGTCTGATCGTCAGCAACTTTCAGATTTACACATTCCTTAAAATTTTCCGGCGTGATCTCGCGCAATGAAACATTCATTTCTATTATGTATTTTCGGCGGTTTTTTGTTCCGATGTCTGCACTCCGCCCGCTTTTTTCCTCGACAGAAACATATCTAAAATAAGCAGTCCCGCACCGATGCAGATCGCCATATCAGCAACATTAAATGTCGGATAATGCCAGTTGCCGATTTGAATATCAATAAAATCAACCACGAATCCCAGACGGCTGCGGTCGAAAACATTGCCGACTATTCCGGCTAAAAGTAGCGCAAGCGCGCCCAAAATCCGGTCATCAGAACGCGGTGTGCGCCAGAAAAAATAGACGACGAGAGCTGCTGCGACGATGGCGACGACCGATAATCCCCAACGTCCCGCGTCGCCCTGATCGTCAAGCATCGAAAATGCCACGCCCGTATTTTGCGCGTATGAAAAATTAAGAAAATTAGGAATAATTTCCTTGTCACCACCGAACCGCAAACGCCGAATCGCCCAAGCCTTCGACGTTTGGTCAATCATAAAAACCGCGCCCGCCGCGAGCAGATAACCTAATTTCCAAAAAATATCTTTCTTGTTCACAATTTTATTTCAGATGCTTCGTCGCCACATACGGATGTTCGGGATTGACGACCAGTTTTTGCCGTTTCGGATCAATCAAAACGTCCATATCTTCCATCGGAATCGCGCCGAGCAGAACTTCCGAATTTCCCGGCAGAACGATTGCCCGCACAGTCGTCGAACGATTTTCAAAACGGATTTCGACCGGACCGACGACTTCGAGTTCGAGCAAGGTTTCGTCAGCCAGACGGCTGAATTGTTTTTCGATTAATGGCAGATCGAGTTGCGCTTTGACATTTTCATTGATGCACAGCATATACGCGCCGCTATCAACCAGCGCATTAATCCTGACTTGCTTGACCTTTTCTTCTTCGAGCAAACCTTGACGAAAAAGATACATATCGCCGCCGTTTGCCAATTCCACTTCTGCATAAACCAATCCCATTTCATTAACTCCCGAACGATAAGGTTTCGTATTAACTTTTTTGGCTGCCGGAATAATCATAAAACTTTTTCGATTATCGCATAAAATCGGTTTTAGCTCACATTTTGTTCGATTTCGTTCAATGCCGCGACGCATCTTTCGCAGACAGTCGGATATTTTTCCGATTCGCCGACCCGCGATGAATAATTCCAACAGCGTTCGCATTTCTCGCCGTGCGCTTTTTGAATTTCGATGCCGAAATTCTCACTTTCTTCGTGAACTTCCGTTTGCGAAACGATAAAGATGTAGCGCAGATTTTCGTAATACGACATCAGAAACATCGCGGTTTCTTTATCTACTTTTAAGATGACTTTTGCTTCCAAGCTCGAACCGATCTGTTTGGCGTTTCGTGCTTCTTCTAATTTTTTCAAAACATCGTCGCGGATGGCGAAAATTCTTTCCCAATCGCTCAAAATTTTTAAGTTATCCGCGCCCGAAACTTTTGGAAATTCGGCGAGATGAACCGAACTCAATTTCTGATGCGGCAGATTTTCAAACGCTTCGTCCGCCGTAAAAGCGAGAACCGGCGCGAGCAGACGGCAAAGTTTGTCCGTCATTTCATAAAGCGCGGTCTGCGCCGAACGACGTTCCAGACTTTTCGGTGCGTAGATATATAAACGATCTTTGATGATGTCGAAATATCTTGCCGAAAGCGTAACCGTGCAGAGATTGTAAATCGTTTGATAGACGGTTTGAAAATTGAAAGTTTCGTAACCTTCAAGAATTTTTCGCGCCGCTTCGTCAAAACTCGCCAACGCCCAGCGGTCAATTTCGAGCATTTCCTGATACGAAACATTGTCGGTTTCAGGATTAAAACCTTCGAGATTTCCGAGCGCGTAACGCAGAGTGTTTCTGAATTTACGATAAGCGTCGGTTACGCGCTGTAAAATCTCTTTTGAACAGCGCATATCCTGCGTAAAATCAACTGCCGAAGCCCAAAGACGTAAAATTTCCGCGCCCGAATCTTTAATGACATCATTCGGCGAAACGGCATTTCCGGTTGATTTGTGCATCTGTTTGCCTTCGCCGTCAACAACCCAACCGTGAGTTAAAACGGCTTTGTAAGGCGCAGTGTCATGCGCCGCAATTCCGCACATCAGAGACGAATTAAACCAACCGCGATATTGATCGCCGCCTTCGAGATAAATGTCCGCCGGAAAACACAAATTATCGCGCGTTTCCAACACGGCGACACAACTCGAACCCGAATCGAACCAAACGTCTAAAATATCGGTTTCCTTGCGAAAATCCGTCGTTTCGCAATTCGGACAGACGAAACCTTCCGGCAGAAGTTCTTTTTCCGTCCGGTTATACCAAGCATCAGCGGTTTCCTGTGCAAAAATATCGGCAACGTGGTCAACAATTTTTTTATCGGCAACGGGCGTGTCGCATTTCTGACAATAAAAAACCGGAATCGGTACGCCCCAACTTCTCTGACGCGAAACGCACCAATCAGGACGCTGCTTGAACATATTCGTCATTCTGCCTTCGCCCCAAGTTGGATGCCATTTGACGTTTTCGATCTCTCGCAAAGCCTGATTTCTCAAAGATTTTTCGTCTTGATCGTCCATCGAAATAAACCATTGCGGCGTGGCGCGAAAAACGACCGGATTTTTGCAACGCCAACAATGCGGATAACGATGTTCGTAGTTTTCCGAAAATAAAAGTGAACCGTTTTCGCGCATCAATTCGACGATCTTCGGATTTGCCGTAAAAATATTCTCGCCCGCAAAATGTTCGACTTCCGATGTATAGCGACCTGCGCTGTCCACCGGACAATAAACTTCCAAGCCGTATTCTTTGCCGATTACAAAGTCGTCGTGTCCGTGTCCGGGTGCGGTGTGAACGAGTCCCGTTCCGGCTTTTGAAGTTTCGTTTTTGCCGCGCGATTCGGAAACGTCGAGTTCGGTTTCCGCGTCAGATTCGCCGCCGAGCGTAACGTGTTCACCATTCATTATCAAAGATTCGCGGTCAATGAACGGATGTTTCGCTTTCATTCGGTCGAGTTTTGAACCTTTGAAACGCGCCAGAACCGGCGGAATATGACGTTCGCCGTTTTCGTCCGCTTCGCCGAGACAGCATTTGACCGTAACCAAACCGATCAGTTCAGCCGCAACGATCAAAACTTCATTATTTCCCGCATCAACGGCGACATATTCGTAATCGGGATGAACCGCGATTCCCAAATTCGCCGGAATTGTCCAAGGTGTTGTCGTCCAGATGACGAGCGAAACTTTTTTATCTTTTAAATTCTCGTCAATTTCCGCCGGATCGGTCAGAAGCGGAAATTTGACATAAATCGAAGGCGAAGTGTGGATTCGATATTCGACTTCGGCTTCCGCCAAAGCCGTCTGATCGTGAATGCACCAGTAAACCGGACGCAAACCTTTATAGACATAACCGCGCTCCAGAAACTTTCCGAACAGACGCGCCGTTTCCGATTCGTATTCGTTCGACATCGTTAAATACGGCGTTTCCCATTCGCCGAGAACGCCGAGACGTTTGAAATCACGCGTTTGATTATTCATCGCCGTCGAAGCGTGTTCGCGGCAAATTCTACGAAAAGAAGCGACCGGAATATCTTTTTTATCCTTGCCTTTTTCCGCCAATTTTTTCTCGACGTGCGTTTCAATCGGCAAACCGTGACAATCGTAACCCGGAACATACGGCGCGTTAAAACCCATCATCGAACGCGATTTGACGATAAAATCCTTTAATATTTTATTCAAAGCCGTGCCGATGTGAATGTCGGCATTCGCATACGGCGGACCGTCGTGCAGAATAAATGTTTCCGCGCTCGCACGTTCTTCCCGAATCGTTTCGTAAAGTTTCGCGTCCGACCATTTTTTCAGTCGCGCCGGTTCTGACTGTCCGAGATTCGCTTTTTGCGCGAAATCGGTTTTCGGCAAATTGACGGTTTTTTTTAACTCCAAAGGTTCGCTCATAAATAAGTTTTTTCGTTATAAATTATCGGTGTCTGAATATGAAAATGAAATTTTAACATTCAATCAATAAAAGTCTGCAATCCAAAATAAAAAATCCCGAATCTTTCAATTCAGGACTTCGGCACAAGTTCGATTATTCGTTCCGACTTTAGCCGTTGTCCTCCGCAATGCTAATAATAATTATGATGTTAAAATTTTTCATCAGTTTATTTATCGCAAAATTCTTTTTTTAAGTCAAAAATTTTTAGTGGCTGACATTTATTTTTAATCTTACCGAATCAAATAAAAAAGGCTTGAAGTCATTCAACTTCAAGCCTTTTTATCAATGAATACGTTTCGATTCAGATATTTGCGCCCGGATAACTTCCGCCGAGTTTGGATTCGTCACCTTCGGCGAGTGAATTGACCAATTCGTAATGAAAGTAATCGAATTTCGCGGCAACCGGCGGCTGAACGCGTTTATCATACATCTCACGCGAACGGTCAATCGCTTCGCGCAGACGATCATAAAGATCATACGAATTTCTTCCTTCGTTGACTTTCGGTTCGTTGTATAACTTTATCTCCGACACCAGAAGACGTGCGAAACGTCGCGCGTCGTTGTGCAGACGGCGTTCGTCTTCGGCGACATCAATCGGCAGATCAACATTACGTTCGCTAAATCTTGTCTTGACCGGCTGTGATACGACGGATTGACTGACCGTTTCGACAGGTTCGACATACGGTGTTTCTTTTACTTCCGGCTGCGGCTCGAAAGAATTATATGTTTCGGAAGTTTCCGCAGTCGAGTAGTTTTCATTAACCGGAAGCGCAGATTTTTCCGCTTCAAAACGTGAAACATCAAATTGCGGCGGTTCTGTCAAACTCGACTGTTCTTCTTCTTCTACCGGATTTTCATATTCTTTAGATTGGCTCGGCTTAAAATCGAAGCCGCCCGCCGCCGCCGGAATATGAAAATCGCTTTGGTTGTCGGTTGTTTCGTAAGAAGATGATTCTTTCTGCGGAGTTTCTTCGTTGGAATAATTCTGCGAATAGCCGTTCGTTTCTGACGGCTGATTCCATAACGATTCGCTCTTGCCGGTTTGAAATTCGTTTGTCGAATAATCGGGCAAACTTTCTTTTAGCGGCTCGCTTTCGTGTGCAGGTGAGAAATAATCATCTTGCGGCGCAGAATAATTCTGATAATTCTCAGTTTCTTCCTTGTTTGTTTCCGCAGAATAATTTTGTTCAGATGAATAGTCCGGTTGTTGCGATTCAGTTTTATTCTGTTCGACTGAAGGATGATAAAATTCCTCAGCAGGTTGAGCCGGCAACTCATTAGGCGACTGAAGATTATCGGTCTGTTGATAACTAAAATTTTCAGGCTGTTTATTTTCAAACTCATCCTGTGTGTTTTCAAATTTATACGAATTGTTTTGCAGTTCGGAAGTCTCGAAAGATTTGCTTTCTTCCGGCGAGGCGGCGGTTTCCTCAAAATCATCAGGCTTTTCAGGCTGCATTTTCGCACCGCGTGAAGCAGCGAGAAGTTCGACGGTCAAACCGGCAACGCGCATTAATGTTTCAAGAGCTTCGATGTTGACACTCGTGCCTCCGTGTCCGTAATCAGCATACAGGACGGCAACGCCGCGTCCGCGTGCGACAAGCGGGATGGCATACATTCGATCAGGTTGTCCGAATTCGAGTTTTTCCAGATAAGCCGCATCATCGTCATAAGTGCCGTAAGAACTTTCGACGGTCGCCAGCGATCTGACGGATTCTCCGGGAACGGTCGAATCCGAAACGGAAAAGAAAACTTCACGAACGGCTTGATCGTCGGTGTCGGCTTCTTTACCGAAAACGCGCCAACCGATGAAATGATCGTTTTTGATAATGAAAAATGCACCGCGCGGAACGTATTGACCGGCGTGATTGACCAGAGATTTTAAAATTTCGGCTTGCGAATTCTGATTGCTGATCTCGCTGACCGCATCGCGCAATTCGTTAAAACTAACGGCAGGAGCGGCGGATTCTTTTTCCATTTGCTCGGCTTCGGTAATGGCTTCAGCCGTGATTCTCGCGCCCTCATCACGCGCCAGACGTAAATGTTCAACGACCGTTTCTCTGAAACCTTCATCAAATTCTTTGTCGGTTTTTAGACGCGTCGAAAAATTCTGCAAAACTTCGCCGAGACGGGCTTTGTGATTTTCGATTTCAGATTCAAATCTCTCTTGAAAACCTTCTAATTCCTGCTGCATTTCGGCAAGCACAGTCTTGAGATGACTCTCGAACTCAGTTTTCAAACTCTTTTCGAGTTCTTCACTATTCACAATATTTCTCCTCCGTATTTTAGAAAAAGCAATTTATTTTGGGATCAAATGACTGGGTGATATCTGCGAGATGTTTAACGTAAGTTAAATAGACGAGACGGCATTTGATCTTAAATGCCGTCATCAATTATGTAGGAAGTTCTAACAATATGTCAAGAAAAAGTTTATAACCTTAAATAAAGATTAAATTTATTTAAATGGCAATGACCTCGATTTCCGGGTCAATCTCGTCTTTTATCATATTTTCAATCGCCATCAGAGTTCCCGTTAAACTCGACGGACAACTGCCGCACGCACCTTCATAACGAATTTTCAAAGTATGATCTTCTAGTCCGACGATTTCCAGCCAGCCGCCGTCGCTCGCTAAATACGGACGTATTCTTTCGTCGAGCAAAGCATTGATTTCTGCGATCTTCGGATCGTCACTGACAGCCGCCGCAATCGCGCCGCCGACTTTTTCAGCCGCACCGTTTCCGTTTCCGTTCGACGGTTTGACCGATTCGGCGGCGCGGATCGGCACAGCCAGAGTCGGTAAAATTTCGTCCCATTCGGCTTCGTCGGTTTTCTCGACCGTAATCATTTTGTCCATATAAAAAATGGACACGACATCACCGACTTCGTAAATTGATTTGGCAAGTTTGTCGCTTTCAGCATCTTCGATGTTTTTAAAAGAATGCGATGTGCCGTAACTGACCGGCTCTTTCAAAATAAATTTAACGGCGTTAGGATTCGGTGTCTCTTGTATATCTGCAATTTTAGGCATTTTATTAAAACTCTCTTTTATAATTCCAAAATATAAAGTTTATAAATCTTTACATTTTTGTCAACATTATAACGCATATTCGATGAGTTTTCACTTTGAGAAGTTTGTTTTGAATTAGAAACTCCAATAATACGGAATAAATATCGTGGCAATTATCCAGAATAAAATGTTCAAAGGAGTTCCGACGCGCAGGAAGTCGGCAAATTTATATTGTCCCGGACCATAGATCAGAGTATTTGTCTGATACCCGACCGGAGTCATAAAACTTGCCGAAGCCGCAAACATCACGGCGATCAGAAACGGTCGCGGACTAACTTGCAAAGCACTCGCAGTTGCAATCGCAACCGGCGCAAGCAATGCGGCGGTTGCAGTGTTCGACATCATTTCCGTAAAAATGAACGTCATCAGATAAAATACGGAAAGCAGAGCGACTAAGCCGCCCCATTTGCTGACAACGGAAATGATTGTTGAAGAAATCAGCGGAGCTGCGCCGCTGTTTTCCATTGCCGCTTCCAAAGATAAAACTCCGGCAAGCAGAAAAATAATACGCCAGTCAATCGCCTGATACGCTTCTTCCATTTTTATACAGCCGAATAAAACAAGCAGAATCGCGCCGACAATTGCGCTGACGACAATCGGCGCAATGCCGATGCTCGCCGATAAAATTACTCCGGTAACAATAATAAGTGCGGGAATAAGTTTATTGCGCCGAAATTTTTCCTGTTCGATTTCCGAGATGATAACAAAAGAAGGACTTTGCCTAATTTGGTTAAAGCGTTCGGTTTTGACTTCTAAAAGCAAAGCGTCGCCCGCATTGAGTTTCGTATCGGCGATTTTTTCGCGCATCAGTTTTCCGCGATGTCGAAGCGCGAGAACGGTTGCGCCGAAAGTTTCCCGAAACTTCAGATGTTCCAAAGATTTGCCGATAAAATCTGAATTTAGAGCAACAACTCCTTCTACTAATTTCGTGTCCGCCGTTTCAATATCTTCATCGCGCCACTTAAATTGCGGCTTAAACAAAATACCTTCGCGGGCTTTTATTTTGTTAAATTTTTCCAGATCGCACCGCACGCGCAATACGTCGCCCGAATGCAAAATAAAATCAGGCGGCGGAACCGAAAAAATCTCTTCATCGCGTTGAATTTCGATAATTGCAACATCAATTTCTTTGACCAACGGCGAATCTTTTATTGCATAACCGACCGCTGAAGAACCTTCGAGCAAAACAACTTCCGTAATATATTCCTGAAGATTGAACGACTCTATAAGATCGCCTTCCGCACGACGGTCGGGAATCAGGCGAATTCCGATAGTCAGCATATATATTGAGCCGACGACGAACATAATCAAGCCGAGCGGCGCAATTTCAAACATCGAAAACGCGGGCTGACCACGTTCTTCGGCAATCGAACTGACGAGAATATTCGTTGAAGTTCCGATCAGCGTGCAGACACCGCCAAACATCGAAGCAAACGACATCGGCATCAGAAGTTTTGAAGCACTCGTCTTTATTTCCTTCGCCACGCCGAGCAAAATCGGTATAAAAACAGCGACAACAGGCGTATTGTTAATAAATGCCGAGAAGAATCCGACCGAAATCATCACGGTTATCAGTCCGAGCCAATAATTTTTCTTGAAAATAATTGCCGTGATTTTTCCGAGATAGCTGACCGCGCCGGTTTTGAAAAGTCCCGCACTGAGGATAAACATCGCCGCCACGGTAATCGTCGCTTTGTTGCTGAATCCGGCAATTCCTTCTTCCGGCGAAACGATGCCGAGAACGAGTAAAGTTCCCATTATCAGCAAAGCAACAATATCCACCGAAAGTTTTTCGGTGGCAAACAAAACAACTGCGCCAAACGCAATGGCAAAAACTATTGCAATTTCGAAAGTCATAGACTAAAAATTATTCTCGTGTGAATTTCATTATACACCACACATTGATAACGGATTTAGAGAAGGATTTTACTAAAGGGATTTCGGGAAAAAAGAGGAGGTCGAATTTGAACACAATTCGACCTCCTCAAGGATTTAATTTTCTAACTGCAACTCAAAAGTGCTTGTAAGTAATAAGGAATCAGATGCTCGTTTGAACATCATATCTATCTTTAATCAATCGCTCGTTATTCGGTAATATGAATATCTTCGTGCTGATTAACCCTATTAAACATAAAAAATGCGCCAAAGCCAATCGCTGCCAGAGCAAATAAAACTCCGAGGATCAGTTTCGTAGATGATCCGTCTGCGCCTTGATTTTGAAACGAATAAAAAAAGTAACCTGCGACGACGGCGGAAATCAAAGCCAAAATCGCAAAAAGCGAATCCTTCATAGAATAACCTCCAGTATCTGAACTTGATTAAGAACCGTTATCAGGCTCTCAACAATCTTGTTTTTCTGTTAATTCGAGAAAAAGTTCCAGCCCGTGCAAAACTTCAAACTGCTCAATTTTGGAATGCACCACATAATAACTCTTTTTTGCCGAAAAAACAAGATTATATTGCAGGTTTATTTTTTCGTTAATTTCACGAAAATAAAGATTTAGTCATCAAATCTGAGTTCTTCGATGATTTCGCGCATAAACTGTTTTCCCTTTTCGAGTTCGTCGGGTTTTAGTGAAACCGCGCCGACGACAGCGTGTCCGCCGCCGCCGTATCTTTCGCAGATTTCGGCGATATTATGAAGGCGCGGACGCGGCGACCACGGATTGGAACCGACCGAGATTTTCGTGCGAAAATCGCTCTGCGTCAGCGAAACCGTATAGGTTGTTTCGGGATGGAAATAATACGGAATAAATTTATTATAGCCGTCAATTTTTTCGCTCGTTAGATCAAAACTGACAACGCCGCGCTCATATACGGCTTTTTCTTTTATTAGATCAACCGTTTGCCAATGTCTTTCCAATATCGGTTTAAGTTTCATCTGAATTTCTTTGCTTTCGACGATTTCGTCTAAGGATTTTTCGGTCAGATCGCGGATGATTTTTTCGACGGATTTCGGATCTTTTTCGCCTTCGATAACCTGCATAAGTTTCAGCGCGGGCGAACGAAGTTCGACGCATTGCGCGGGCGATTCGTAAAGTGCGCCGTCAATAATATGCGCCCATTCGATAAGTTCGGCGAGCGACTCGTCTTGAAATCCGAACTTTTCCTTTGCAACTTTGGCGATAAATTCCGCGCACGATTTGCTCTGCGTATCGAGAAATTTCTTTCCGCTCGTGTCGGCGAGAAAATTTTGTTGATCGGATTCTGACAGAAACGCCGATTGATGATGATCGAACCACCACGTCAGGCGTTCATCCGGCGAATATTTAAAATCAACGATCGCGTTTTCATCGCCGTCAAATTGTTCGGAATCAAAAGCATTTCCGGCGCGGTGCATCGTCGGCGTGTAGAAAACATCGGCTTGCGCGTTGATTTTCGTTTTATAAAATTTGGTAAAAATAGCGGCTGACGAAACGCCGTCGAAACAGTTTCCGTGATAAAGTATGCGAAGTTTCATAATTTTAAGTGTTAAAGATTTGCCTCGTGCAGACAAAACATTTTAGAGTAGTTTTCAAAACAATTTTCGTCAAGGAAGAAATGAACAACGAAATCACAATCCGAATCGCAAAAACTGAAGACGCGCCCGCACTCGTCGAATTTAATCAGGCGATGGCGTTAGAAACCGAAGGCAAATATCTCGACACGCAAATTTTAACGAGCGGTGTTGAAGCGGTTTTCGGCGACGAGCGCAAAGGTTTTTACGTCGTCGCCGAACAAAACGAAAAAATCATCGGCGGTTTGATGATTACTTTTGAATGGAGCGATTGGCGCGATAATTGGTTCTGGTGGATTCAGAGCGTTTACATTCTGCCCGAAGGTCGCGGTAAGAAAATTTACAGCCGTCTTTACGATTTCGTCAAAGAAAAAGCGCGCGAAACGGAAGAAGCCTGCGGCATTCGCCTCTACGTCGAAAAGGAAAACACACACGCGCAGAAAGTTTACGAAAAAGTCGGAATGGAAGAATCGCATTATCTGATGTATGAAGAAATGCTCTGACTGGAGCGCAAGCGGCTCGCTTGCAAGATTGCGATAGCAATTTAACGAACGCAATTATAAATTCAACTTGATTCGAAATTACGGTCGTTAGCGTTTTTCAAACGCTTGCAAGCGAGCCGCTTGCGCTCCAGTCAAAAAATCATTTTTCTACTACTTCGATTGATTTGAGTTCAACTTTTTGTGGTTTATCATCCAGATTAAATTCATAAAGCAAAATCGCTTTCGCTTTGACCGGAACGCCTTTGAATTTCGTCTGAGAAAATGTAGAACTTCGCGCCGCATTTTCGCTGGCTTGTTGTAAAGCAATATGACCTGAAATACCTTTTGCGAAAGTCACATTTCCGTTTTCATCAATTTCTATTTGCACGAAAACTTGTGGCGTTTTCGTTCCGTAGTGGCAATTACAATTAACAAGCGGCGGTTTTGGTAACTCTAACGGCGAACCTAAAACTAA
The DNA here is from genome assembly GCA_965217985.1 of Pyrinomonadaceae bacterium. Classification (GTDB taxonomy): domain Bacteria; phylum Acidobacteriota; class Blastocatellia; order Pyrinomonadales; family Pyrinomonadaceae; genus DATHTS01. The sequence continues at coordinate 649,927 of CBDCJY010000009.1, read as the reverse complement.
ATCTTTGTCGCTAAAATCCGTTTCGACCGTATAATCGGAATTGAATTTGTAAAGCAAAGACGCTTTTACATAAAATGGCTCGGACGTATTAATTAAAGTTGGCGCAAATTTTGTTTCTCGTGCCGCTGTTTCTGCAAATGGTTTTAATAATGGATGACCGGAAATAGCTTCTGCCAACGCGACTTTTCCGTCTATATCAATCAATATCTGAACTTTTACAAGCCCAACTGCGTTTTTTCCTCCATCTGGAAACTTGGGTTTCGGAAGACTTTTGGCGCGGTCATTTACAACACCTTTTTCGATTGGAGAAAAAAGTCGTTTCGGATTTTTATTCTCGATAGTTTTCCCGTTAAAATCTTCGATTTTATAAATTAAAAAACCTTTGCCGAAAACACCTGAAAACTCCATCAAAGTCGGCGGAAACTTGGTTAGTAAAGCAGCTTTTTCAGCTTGTATTCTTAACAAAGGATGTCCTGAAATCGCTTTGGCTGAAATAACTTCGCCTTTTTGTAAATCAATTTTCGTTTCGACATTAACCGTTCCTGAAACTTCAGCGTCGGCAGTTGGATAATATGGCATTTGCAGAACAGAGGCTTTTTCATTCAGTATGCCTATATTAATTTGCAAAGTAACTTCTTCCGATTTTCTTGGATCATAAGAAGCAAAATTGTAAGCGAGAATACAATTCATTTTTGACGGCGGCAAATCTGAAATTATTCTGAATTTTGCCTGCAATGCCGCTTTTTCAGCGTAAGGTCTGACCAGCGGATGTCCTGTAACGGCTTGCGCTTTTTCGACATTTCCTTTTTCATCAATCAAAACCTGAACATTTGCCATACCGAAAATGCCTTTTCCATTGGCATTGATAACAGATTGCGGAAGTTCCGGTTTTGGCAAATATGTTGCGTTTCCGTTACAAATGCCGCCTTCAATTATTTTGTTTTCAGGCAGGCTTTGAGCAAATGCTGATTGAATTAACAAAATAAGCAAAAATATAGCTGGAAGTAATATAGATCGTTTCATTTTGAAAAGTTAGACACCGAAATTTTAACTTTGTTCCCGCTTTTCGTAAATTAGTGCTAAAATTTGCATCAAACTTTTTGCCCGAAGATGAGTTTAGCCGAAAAACATAAAGCGACGATTGACAAAGCGGTTGCGCGACTTTTAGTGCGTGCGGAAAATTCGCGTCGTCTTGAGATTGCGGATTTGTCGCCGCGTGTTTTTAAGGCGGTCGAAAAGTATGTTTTCAAATTTGACGAATCAGCCGGAAATGCGGAAATAAAAGCGTTTATAGATGAAATTCGCGCCGATGATTTTTGTCTCGTAATGGCGTGTGAACGCGGTGACGAAAAGGCTTGGGAAGATTTGGTAAAAAATTTCGACGCGACCGTAAAATCGGCGGCGCGGAAGATTTCCAATAATTCGGAAGACGCGGAAGATTTGGCGAGTTCGATCTGGGCGGAACTTTACGGACTGAAAGAAGGCAAGAGCAAACTCGCCTATTTTTCCGGTCGCGGTTCACTTGCAGGCTGGCTTCGCGCCGTGACGAATCAACTGGCGATTGACGGTTTTCGCAAGATGAAACGCCTCGTGCAGATCGAAGAAGATAGAGAATTTGAAAATCTCGCGCACGATTCTTCCGAAAAAAACGGCAACGAAACGGTCGTCACGCACACGGAAAACCCGGAAGAAATTTTTAGCGAACGGCGAACGGCGAAAGACGTTTCGCTCGCGCTGAAACAGGCAATCGAAGAACTCGAAGCGGAAGACAAATTGATCCTGAAACTCTATTATTTCGACGATTTGAAACTAAAAGACATCGGCGCGACTTTAGGATTTCACGAAGCGACGGCGAGCCGGAAACTCGCGCGAATGCAGACGGAAATCCGCAAATCAGTCGAGAAAATTTTAAGAGCAAAACACGGCTGGACGGAAGAAGAAGTCAAACGCAGCCTGTCGGACGCGGCATCAAAACTCGGCATTAATTTGGAGAAAATGTTTGCGCTTTTTGTAGTTTTGACGCTCGTGCAAGAAATTTTAGAACGCGGCGTTCTGTAAACGGTTTTGCTAACGGTAAATGGTTAATTGTAAATGGTAAATAAATTTATTATTAAATCTTTCATTAACTATTTACAATTAACCATTAGAAAAAATGGAATTAGACTTCGACAAGGAAATAAACGGACTTTTGCGGCAGGCGGCGCGAAGCGGTGAATTTGTGTCGGTAAATACCGAAAATCACCTCGACGCGGACGAGATTTCCGCGTTTGCCGAAAATGCTCTGCCGGAAAAAACGCGAAATGTTTACATCAGACATTTCGCCGACTGCGACCGTTGCCGAACGATTCTTTCAAACACGATTTTGTTAAATTCCGAAGCGGAAACTTTAACCGCTTCAAATTTTATTGAAACCGGAACGCCGGAAATTGTTCCGACGAGAATCCCTTGGTATCGAAAAATATTTCTGATGCCGAATCTTGCATACACGATGGGCGGACTCGTTTTAATTTTCGGCGGAATGTTCGGATTTTTGATATTGCAAAACGCCAAACAAAATACGGCTTCCGAAGTTTCGCAGGTTCGTGAAAGCGAAACCAAATCAAACGGTCCGAACGCGAGCGATGAAGGTATTTCTTACAATTCAAATTCGATGGCAAATGCCGCGAATACTTCGGCAAATATATCTTCTGCAAATACTTCAACTGCCGTTTCAAACACCGCAGTTTCGGCAACTCCGGCGGGAAATGCAGAAGGTATTATCAATCCGGCAAAAGTTCCGGCTAATCAGCCGTCAGCACCGGTTTCAACTGATTCAAAACTTGCAGATGAAGATCAAATGTCGGGCAATCAGATAAACAATAAAGATGTCTCAAATTTACCGCTCAACGGAAGGAGTGTGACGGAATTAAAGGTAAAACCTGAGGACGACAAAAAAGCAAAAGAAGAAACAGTTTCAAAATCCGCGCCAGCCGAGCCGAGCAAACCGCCGCCACCGGCTATGGCTTCGACACAAGCCGAAAGCGAGAAAAGTGATAATGTTGCGCGGGCAAGGAAAAGTAGAAGAGATGCGGGTTTGAGTGAAACTTCGCGGCAGATCAGCGGCAAAATATTTAACCGCGTGAACGGCGTTTGGATTGATTCGGCTTATAACAATAACGGTTCTCAGTTGGGAAATTTAGCTCTGCCGCGAACACGAACGATCAGACGCGGTTCGAACGAATATCGAAAATTAGACAAACAAGTTCGCATCATTGCCGAAAGTCTCGGCGGTGCGGTAATCATTCTCTGGAAAGACGGAGCGTATCGGATTCAATAAATAATTTTCTTCGCGTAAATTTCAATGTGTTATAAAATAAAAGCTATGAAGTTTTTACGTCATAGCTTTTCTAAATGTCTCTGCGTCTCTGCGTCTCTGCGCTTGTTAATTCTTACAGTTTTTCTATTTTCAGTCGCAAAAGCGCAACCTGTCTGGCAGGCAAATTTAAGTTCAAAGATCGAATTTTATCAAACGACCGATTTCGGTATCGTTCTCGCCGGAACGAATAATTCGCTGTTTGCGATTGACGGGCAAACGGGCGAAAAAATCTGGCGCAGAAATCATAAAAGTTTGGACGAAACTTCGATTACGCCGATTCCTTCGACCGATCTGATTTTGCTTTCTTTGGACGAAGGCGATAAATCACGCATCGAAGCAGTTGATCTGCTTTCGGGTGAAAGAATTTGGCGGTCGGATAAAGTAAAAGGCGACATAATGCAGCTTGCGGTCGAACCCGAACAGGATTTGCTTGCCGTCGTTCTCGTCAAAAAAGCGAAAGGAAAAATCGGCGACGAATTAAAACGCGAACCCGTTATTCACGTTCTCAGACTTTCCGACGGTGAAGAACTCTGGAAAGAAAAATTGAAATCCGACGTTGAAATGATGCCTTCGCGCTTCGGTGAAAATTTGGGCGAAATTCCTTTTACTTTAGACAATTATCGTCCGCCTTTAATGCTCGACGGACGGCTTTATCTTTTTTACGAAGGTATTACTTCATACGACGCAAAAACCGGAAAGGAAGGCGAACGCGACCGTTTCAAAGTTAATGAAAGCGGACTCGCTTTGACGGAAGCCGATCCGGTTTTCGATGAAAAATATATTTATACTTCGGGACACGGAAAAATCCGCGCGATCAATCGCCGTAATTTTAAAACCGAATGGGAAGCAAAGGATTTGGGCGTGAGCGCAGAAATGGCGGTCGTCGGACAAATTCTTTATGTCCGAACGGGCGGACGATTTACCAGAATCAAGGACGGCGAAACTGACGAAAAAGGCGCGTTCGGCGTGTCGGCGATTGACACGAAAAACGGCAAAACTCTGTGGCGTTTCAAAGGCGCGGACAAAGGTTTGACAAATTTCGTTTTCGCCGGCAAAGATATAATTCGATTTGCCGATAAAGATGATTTAATAACATTGGACGCAAAAACCGGAAAAAGAATCGGAAAAACCGAACATAAGGTCGAGAAACCGCAATTCGTTTTGATAAATGAAATTGGCGAAGCGGTAGTTGGAGGAAGAAACGAAATCGCCGCATTTGATTCGATAATTGAAATAAATAATCGTCGAAATGGATATAGTTCTGAAATTTGGCGAGTGAAACATTCGCCGCCGTCGCGCGGAGTTTTTCGCGTCGTCGCGGCAGTCGCGCTTCGTGCCGCCGCGCTTTATTTTCGCTACGGCGGTTTGGCGACTTCGGCTTTGAATGTCGTGCGCGGCGCAAATTTAGCGCGTTCGGTCTTGAGTCTGCGTTGGTCTGGTCTGCGGTCGCGGTTTTCGTCTTTTAATCTGACGACATTAGCAAGCAATTCGGCAAAAAATTATATTTCAAACCGGATTTACACATTTGGAACTCTAGCGCGTACGCCTGATTTGCTAAATCGTGTAAACGGTTTGCAAGTTATCAATCCGTCAAACATTCGCGGCAAAATCGTCAATAGCGCAATCGGTAAAATCACGCCGTCACGCGCCGAGGTGCAGGAAAGTATTTTTGACAGACTCGATCCGGCGCGGCAAGCCGAAAAACTTTCCGATTATCTTTTGCGCCGAAAAAGACTAGCCGATCTGCGCGGAAATTTTATGTATTTTTACACCGATCTGCCGAAACCGTTCGACAAAAAAGGTTTGGTCGGCGTAAACATCAATACGGGAAAAGACGCACGATTTATACTAAATTCAGAACCGGACGCGCGTTTTACGACCGATGAAACCGTCGGCTTGCTTTATTCGGCAGACGGAAATCGCTTACAGGCTTTCGATGTGATAGGAAATTAAGAGGAGATTTTTATAAAAATGTGGATTTGTCTAAGTTGCGGAAATGAAAATGAAGATAATTTTAAATTTTGCTGGAATTGCGGTATGAGCAGAGCAAAAAATACCGTGTCCTTTGAGCCGCAGCCGCAAAAACAACCTGAACCTGTCGCCAAAATTCCCGAACGCCGTGCAATCGTCGAAAAACTTCCCGAAGTAAAAGAAAAGCCGCCGGTCGTCAATGAAATCGAAACGAAGTTACCGATACCTGAACAAAAGATTTCAAAACCACAAATGAAATACAAAGAAATCAGAAGTGATGAAGACGTTTTGCCGATGTTCTCGCGGGTTGCCGCAATCGAAAAAAATTCGTCGCTAAACGATGATGAAGAATCGCTGGAAAGAAAAGTTTTTACAATCGCCGTGCGCCTCGTCGGACTTTATATGCTGTATCAATTTATCGTCGCTTTGCCCGATTTGATAATTTTGATTAATTCTTCGATCAATCACAGCACGAATTTTTATGAAGCGTTGTCCAAAGAATTAATTATTACATCCGCAAAGTTTCTTTTTCACTTTGTCATCGGTATTTACTTGATCGCCAGCGGCAGAATCTTGATCCGGCTTTTGCCGCGAAGGTAAATGCAAACTTGACACTTTTGCGTCGAAATCGCATCATTAAATTTACTTTTTCGTGGTGAGTTACAGCGACTTGCGACCACTTTAAATAAACCGCTAAACAGCTAGGACAAATTATAAAAAACGAGTCTCGCTGTTATTGGCGAGATTTTTGTTTTTGGAAAAATGGTTTTCGGCTTTTGGTTTTCGGGCTTTGCAAAAACCAAATACCGAAAACCAAAGACCAATTTTTATGAAAAACTTTCGGGAAATTTTAGACAGCGATTCGATTTACGTTTTCGACGGAGCGGTCGGGACGCGGTTTTACGATAAAGGAATCTTTATCAACCGCAGTTACGACGAACTTAATCTCGTCCAGCCGGACATCGTGCGCGAAGTTCACGCCGAATATGTCAAAGCGGGCGCAGACATTATCGAAACCAATACTTTCGGCGCGACGCGGCATAAACTTCAGCAATATGGTCTGGAAAATAAATTAAAGGAAATCAATGTCGCCGGAGCAAAACTGGCGCGTGAAGCGGCGGGCGAAGACGTTTTTGTCGCCGGCGCAATCGGTCCGCTCGATCTGCGAATCGAACCTTACGGTCCGACTTCATTTGACGAAGCGAAAGAAATGTTTGCCGAACAGATTTCCGCGCTTTTAGAAGGCGGAGTTGATCTTTTCGTTCTGGAAACTTTTTCGGATCTGTCGGAAATTAGGCAGGCGATCAAAGCGATCAAAGAATTGTGCGATCTGCCGATCATCGCGCAGATGACGATCAAAATTGACGGCAAAACGGTTTTCGGTGCGGACGCAGAACTCGTCGCGCAGCGTCTCGACGAATACGGTGCGGATGTCATCGGTTTAAACTGCGGTGTCGGTCCGACTCATATTTTGACCGCACTCGAAAAAATGCGCGGCGCAACGACAAAAAAACTCGCCGCACAACCGAACGCCGGACTTCCGCGCGACGTTCAGGGCAGACAATTTTATATGTCTTCGCCCGAATATATGTCGAAATTTGCCAAGCGTTTTATCAAAGCGGGCGCGAGTTTTGTCGGCGGCTGCTGCGGAACAACGCCGCAGCATATTAAATTGATCGCCGATTCGGTTCGCGCACAAAGTCCGCGCAAATCCAAAAATGATAAAAATATTTCCGAAACAATTCAGGTCAAAGACTTAACGCCGGTTGACATCACGGTCGTTCCGGCGGAAGACCGCTCGAAGTGGTCGCGCAAGGTCGCTCGCGGCGAATTTGTCACGAGCGTCGAAGTTTTACCGCCGAAAGGCTGTGACGCGCAGAAAACTTTAGATTCGATTCGCCTTTTGGTTGATGCCGGAGTTGATGCGGTAAATATTCCCGACGGACCGAGAGCGCAAACGCGAATGAGCGCACAGGCAACCGCTGTTTTAGTCGAACAACAAGTCGGCATCGAAGCCGTTCTGCATTATTGCTGCCGCGACCGAAATCTTTTGGGAATGATGTCCGATCTGCTCGGCGCGGCGGCTCTCGGTTTACATAATCTTTTAATTATTACGGGCGATCCGCCGAAAATGGGACCTTATCCCGATGCGACCGCCGTTTTCGATATTGACTCAATCGGTTTGACGAATATGGTCAATCGGCTCAATCACGGTTTGGATTTGGGAAATAATCCAATCGGAAAGCCGACCGCATTTTCCATCGGTGTCGGTGTAAATCCGGGCGCGATAAATATCGAGGAAGAAATCAAACGCTTTGAATGGAAAGTCGAAGCGGGCGCGGAATATGCGATCACACAACCCGTTTACGATACGAATCAACTGCGAAATTTTTTGAAAAAGATCGAACACGTTCGCATTCCGATCATCGCGGGAATTTTCCCTCTGATCTCGATTCGCAACGCCGAATTTATGCACAACGAAGTTCCGGGCGTAGATATTACGCCGGAAATTCTTGACCGGATGAGAAAAGCGTCCGATATTTCCAAAGAAGCGGCGCGTGAAGAAGGCATCAAAATCGCCCGCGAATCGCTCGTCGAAATCGAAGATTTGATTCAAGGTGTGCAGGTTTCCGCGCCGCTCGGAAACGTAAAATACGCGCTTCAGGTTTTCGGAGTTTTAGACGATTTTAAGCGCGCAAATAATGAAACTGTCTGAAAATATTTTTATCGGAGTTAAAAGCGTAAACAAAACTGTTGTTGAAAATTTACCATAACAAAACGGTTTTATTTTACAAATTCGAACTCGCCGAATTTTTCGGGAACGTGAAAAGCAGGTTCTTTCGTTTCGGTCGGCGACCACGCGAGATAGCCGCGAGTTTCGCCCGCGCCGACACAGCGAAACAAATTTCCGAGCCAAATATCGCCCTTTTTCGGAGTTGCGCCGAGTGCTTTCCATTCGATTTTGATCGCCATTGTGATTTTATCTTTGCCGATCACGGATTTCGACTGCATACCCGAAATGTAATCCCAATCGGTTTCGCGCTTTTCGGGCATTTGATAAATTCCGAGATCAATAAATTCGCCCGTCGGCGCGATTTCAAATTCGTAGTAATGCCGAAAATCTTCCTTGCGCGGCGCGAGGAAAATCTCGCAGACATCTCTGTCCCAAAGTCCGCGCGTTTTCGTTTTTAGATTCGGCGTTTCGCTGACGATTAAAGGTTCTGTTTGGTTTGCTTCAAACCGCACATAGAGCGCGGAATCAGACCACAAAAGTTTCGCTTTAACCTGTCTTCCGTTCGGCGCATTTTCGCCTGACCAGTATTTTTCAATCGAAACTTCTTTAGCATTTTTCCACGCTTTGTTATCGAGTTCATTTATCGAAAAATCCGATTTTACATACTTAATTGCGGTTTTATATCTGGTTTTTAAAGGCATTTCCTGTGCATTCATTTTCACGAACGAGATGAACAAAATCAAAATAAGAAAAATCAAGTTATTTCGTTTCATAATTTTTAGTTTATTTTTAACACATAATACAATCACGCAAAAAGCGAAATTGGAACTATGAAAGAAAATCTGAAAAAAAGTTGTCAGTAAATAATAAGAAATGCTGAAATCATAACTAACCGCCGAACTTCAGGGTCAGCGCAGACTTTTTGCGATTTCTGCGTCTCGGCGATTAAGCATTACCTTCATTCTGCCAATAAAAAATGTAGTATCTGAAAAAGCTAAAAGTCGCCGACTGATAAACTGATTGAATTTTACTCTTTTGAAGTTCGGATTAATTTTCTGCAATCAGTAATTTGTATGTGGAATCAGATAATGAACTATTTCTGTTAAACGAGTCTTTACTAAATTGGATTTTTTTTGTGTTAAACTTATTTTTCTGTTTTCTCTTAATTTCCGTCTTCTATGTTTTTGAAAATCTCGAAACTTTTATTTCTAATACTGATATTTTCACTCGGTTTTATGCAGCCGTCTTTGCGTTTTTTGAAATACCGGATTCCTCTGACCGAACTTATTTTTCTCATATTATTTGTATTTTTTTTGGCAGCGGTTTTTAAAAGAGAAATAAAGATCAGATTCGGTTCGTTTTATATTCCTTTGGTTTTCTACTTTTTTTCGCTTCTTGTTTCAACGATTTTTTCTGCGAATATTAAAATCAGTTTTGTAAAACTTTTCGGTGAGATTTACCTGCTTTGTCTGGCAATTTTAGCGTTTAATTTGATTGATTCACGCGAGTTTTTCAAAAAAATCTGTTTCTCTTGGTTGGCGGCAACATTTTTCGGATGTGCGGTTTGCCTGATTTCGGTTCTGCTTTTTTATCTTGACCGGAACAACTTACTTCTTAATTACACTTTGTCGCTGTATGGAAGTTTGCCGAGCGGAAATTATCCGCGTATTCAAGGCACTTTCAGCAATCCGAATATGCTTTGCAATTATCTGAACGCGAGTCTGATTTTCGGCTTGATCGCATTCAAATTCGGTTGGCTGAAAAAAGAATTGTGTGTTATTTTTGCATTAATTTTCGCAATTACGACGGCTTTTACAATTTCGCCCGGAATCGGCGGAATTTTATTGACGCTCGGCGTTTGGTGCGGAATTTACTTTAAAGAAAACAAAAATAATTTGGCGGCTTTAGCGAGTTTTTTCGTCGGCATCAGCGGCGCGATTTTATTTTTTCTTTCAACTCTGCCGTCGCCTGTAAATTTTCCGGCTCAAATCGAACCTTCGCCGAGAGTTTTATGTTGGTTTTCGGCTTGGGAAATTTTCACGAATAATTTTATTTACGGTCTCGGAGTCGGCGCAAATGCGGCAAATATTACTTACACCGATCTTTCCGGCAATATCGAATATCTAAAAGACGCGCATCAGTTATGGCTTAATGTCGCCGCGCAACAAGGAATTATCGGACTTGCCGCAATTTTGTTTATAACGGTTTTCTTCGCTCGCAAAATCTTTCCGTTAAACTTCGGAAAAAGCGATTTTGATTTTATTCGGGTAAGTCTAGGTCTGGCTTTCTGCGGAGTTTTTATCTGTCAAGGTTTTATCGGATCATACGAAGATGCTCGCTATTTGTGGATTTTAATCGGTTTGTTGGGATTTTTTTCTCTGCCGAACAATAAAACGGAGTTTGCTGAAACGGAATAAAATTTTAATCTTACAAAATGCTTTTATCGGTTATCATTCCAGTTTACAACGAAAATTCCACCGTCAGCGAAGTCATCGAAAAAGTCGCTTCGATAAAACTGCCTCTCGAAAAGGAAATTATCGTTGTTGACGACGGTTCGAACGACGGAACTGCCGAGCAGCTCAAACTTCAAACCGCCAATATCACGAAACTTTATTCGAGTCCGGTCAACGTCGGAAAAGGTGCGGCTGTCCGCATCGGTCTGCGTCTGGCAAAAGGCGATATAATACTGCTCCAGGATGCCGATCTCGAAACGAATCCTGATGAATACTTACATTTGCTAAATCCGATTTTAAACGGCGAAACGGCGGTCGTTTACGGCTCGCGTTTCCTCCGAAAAAACGACAAAGTGCCGACCGTTCGGCGTTTGGGAAATTTTATGCTGACATCAATTACGAATATTCTTTTTCGCTCGAAACTGACGGATATGGAAACGGCTTACAAAGTTTTTACAAGAGAAGTCGCCGACAAATTGAATCTTCGCTGCAATCGTTTCGACATCGAACCCGAAATCACGGCAAAAATCTGGCAAGCCGGACACAAGATCAAAGAAGTTCCGATTTCATATTCACCACGCACCGCCCTCGAAGGCAAAAAAATCAGATCACGCGACGGCTTAGTCGCAATTTGGACATTGATAAAATGTCGCTTCAATCTCTAAAAAAATCTAAAATCCCATATGAGTTATGAATTTTATCTATTAACTCAAGTTGCAGGTTACTAGAATTCTTGAACGATTGTCCGCGAAATCTCTTGAATTTCCATAATCGGCAAATTAGTTTATTTTCTCGAATTCCAAATCGTTTTAGCCGCCATTTTTGCTAGTTTCCACGTTCGGTCGAGATCAATGCCGCCGTCTTCGGTGTCGCGTCCTAAAAGTTTGTCGGTCAGCATTTTACGCAAATCTTTGCCTTCGCGTTTGAACATAAATTCTTTGGCGTAAGGTTTCGCCGTTTCAAAGAAATTAAATTCCGGGTCGGTGATGATTCCGATGCCTTCGAGCGTCATCAGGGCGCGCATAATGTATGTGAAATTCGACGGCAAACGAAACGGATAATCATACATCACGTCGGCAAGATCGTAAGTTAATTCCTTGAATTTCACGTCTTTCAGTTTCAAATCGAGGTGAAGCGCGAACATTTTGATGACGACTTCTTTGATTTTCGTCTCGTCCGCGCCGGGTTTCAAGAAGCCGAGTTCGATCAGATCGTCGGCGATTCCGGCGGCATCTTTGGCGACGACGTGAAGGAATGCGTCAATCATTTTCGCCTGTAATTGCGACGAAATTCTGCCGACCATTCCGAAGTCGAAAAACGCTAATCTGCCGTCAGGCATTACCAAAAGATTGCCCGGATGCGGATCGGCGTGGAAAAATCCGTCTTCGAGAAGCTGTTTCAAATAGGTTCTGATTAATAAACGATTGACTTTTTCGGGCGACACATTTCTGGCTTTTAACTCTTCGAGCGATGTAACTTTCGTGCCGTGAATGAATTCCATCGTCAGAACTTTTTCGGTCGTCGCGTTCCAGTAAATTTTCGGGACGTGAACATTCGTCCATTCTTTAAAGTTTTCGTCAAAGCGTTCGGCGTTTTTGCCTTCCGCCGAGTAATCCATTTCTTCGTGAATCGTTTCGTCAAATTCGCGCAGCATTCCCGCCCAATCCGCATTTTCGTTCAAGGAGGGAAAGCGTTCGGCGAATTTCGTCACTTTTCGCAAAATCTCGATGTCGCCTTTGATCGTCGCGGTCAGATTCGGTCGCTGAACTTTGACGGCGACTTCTTCGCCGGTGAAAAGTTTGGCGCGATAGACTTGTCCCAAAGACGCGGCGGCAATCGGCTCGACATCGAATTCGGCGTAAACCTGATTGATTTTTCTGCCCAATTCCTTCTCGATTCGCGCAAAGGCGATTTCATTGGAAAACTTCGGCACATTGTCTTGAAGCTCGCCGAGAGCTTTGACAAACGGCAGCGGCAAAAGATCGGCGCGAGTTCCCAGAGACTGCCCGATTTTAATAAATGTCGGACCGAGTTCGATCAAATTTTCCTTGAGCCAGACAGCTTGTTTTTCCTGATTTAATTCCTTGTTCGCTTCGCTGCCGATAAAATACCAGCGCAGAATCAACATAAAATCGTGGAAAAATGCAAGATTGGTTTGATGGATTTTTTCGCCGAGAATCGCCAACCAACTCAGCTTTCGCGCAATTTCCATCTTCCCGTCGGCTTGTTTCAAATGCTGCGCGTGGTGCATCTCGTATTGGTCGAGATAGAGATAAAGCGCAAGCATTCCGATGACACGCGAAACGTGAAACAGCCGCAAATAACCGCCAAAACCGCGATAATTATTCTCAACCGCCGTCTCCTGTGCGATCAAAGCGTTTTCTTCGGCGATCAGTTGTTCATTAGAAATCTGTTTCGCAATCGGCAAATTTATTGCCGGAAGCAACGCGTGACCGTTGCCGTTTTCAGGCAAAACTTCAATTGCCGCTTCTTGCACCGCTAATCCGTTCACATTTTCCGCCGTCGCTAAATCATTCTGCATAAGTTTATTTAGAATCACAAAAAAGGATTCGGTTTGCAAAAAAGTTCACAAAGTTTCAAAAGATATTGCCCACAAAATACACAAAAGAAACGAAAAAAAGAGAAAAGATTTTTTTTCAGAATTAATTTGTCTTTAATTCTTAAATTTTCGTTCTTTTCGTGTATTTCGTAGGCAAAAATTCTTAAGGCAAAATCTCGAACGCCGCGCAGTGCGACGGTTTGAAAATTCCGAAATGGCGGCGGTCAACCGTGAGAATTTTCGTGATGTTTAATCTTTCGGCGATTGAAACGATGATTACGTCAACGAAATCAATATTTGCATCATTGTATTTCCGCAAAATCTCGGCGGCGCGTCGGTAATCTTCGGTGGTCGGCGTTTCAAGTTGAAACTTCGTAATGCTCAGACTGTCCAGAAATTTCGCTACGTCTTTAACGCTTTTATTTTTCGCCAGAAAATATGCCGTTTCGGTAATCGCAGGAACAGGCAGAATTATATTGCCGCGAAGTTTTCGCACCGCGTTTTTGACGGATTCGTGGTGTTTATCCGATTCGTCAATCGAAGCATACAAAAAACCTGAATCGAGCAAATAATCAATCATTTTTTAATACTAAATCCTTCTGCCGAATCGAAATCTTCGGAATATAAAATCTCGTGCATTCTTTCCGAAGTATCGGTTTTGCCGCTCGCAAACATTCCGATAAAAGGCTCAAACGGATTTTCGTATTCTTCCAAATCTTCGCCGCTTAAAGTTTCAGGAAAATCTTCCGACACTTTTTCCTCAAGCAGATTTTTTGCATATTCAGCAACATCTTTGCCGCTTTCTTCGGCTTTGTGCTGAATGATTTGTGCCGTTCTTTCTGAAACTGAAATCGTAATTTCCATAAAATCACCTCACGCTAAATTTAGCATATTCTGCACGCCTTCGTGCGAGAAATAATCGAGCGCAAGATTCGAATCTTTGGCGATTTGTGCTTTTAATTCTTCGATTCCGCTGAACTTTCTTTCATCGCGGATGCGGTGCAGAAATCTCACGCGGAGAACGTCGCCGTAGAGGTCGCCGTCGAAATCGAAGATGTAGCTTTCGATGGAAGGTTCTTTATTTCCTTCAAAAGTCGGGCGAATTCCGACGTTGGTGATGCTTCTGCGCCACACGCCTTCGATCAAATTTGCCGTCGCGTAAACGCCGTATTTCGGGATGACGCGGTTTTTGGGTTTCAAATTGGCGGTCGGAAAACCGATAGTTCTGCCGCGCTGGTCGCCGCGCACGATCTGCCCTTCGATGCCGTAAGGTCTGCCGAGCATTCTTCGCGCCAGATTCACTTTTCCGTCCCTGAGCAGTTCGCGGATTTTCGATGACGAGATTCTTTGCCCGCGCAGAGTTATTTCAGAAACTTCCTCGGCGAAAAATCCCAGTTCTTCGCTCATTTTTTTCAAAAGTTCAAAATTGCCGCCGCGATTTTTACCGAACGCGAAACCTTTTCCTAAGAAAACCGCTCGCGCCTGCAATCTGTCATAAACCGTATCGCGCAGAAAAATCTTCGCGTCCTGCGCGGCAAAATCTTTGTCGAAACGAATGACAATCGCCTGTTCGATGCCGAGAACTTCAAAATTTGCGAGCCGCTGATCGAGTGTTTGCAGTAGCGGCGGCGCACTGTCGGGAAACAAAACCGCTCGCGGATGCGGATCAAACGTGATCGCCGTCGGCACGCTCTTTGTCGCTTTGGCGCGTTCGACGACCGTTTCCATAATGCGCTGATGACCGAGATGCAAGCCGTCAAATACGCCGAGCGTCAAAACCGTCCCGCGCGTGATTCCGGCATTGTCAGTTCCGTGAAAAATTTTCATAAAAACAAAATTAATCCGCTAATTTACACAAAGTTTGGTTATGAAATCCTGCATTTTATTTTAATATTGTTCGTGCTTTATTATTGTTTCTTCGTGGTCGAATCATTTTCTTCCAATCTTTTTTCAGGAAAGCATAAAGGTATTCATCGCGCCATTCGTTCATATTTTTGTCCCAATAACTTTTTTTATAATGCGCTTCGCGGCGGAAATTCAGATTTTCCACCAAACGCAGACTGCCGACGTTTTCGACATCTAAAATCCCGAAAATCCGCTGTGTTTCGGTCTCGTCGAACAAATGATCGAAAACTCTCTTAAATGTTTCGACGGCGATTCCTTTCCCTTGATAATCGAGATCGAGCGTAATTCCGATCTCGATTATTCGCGGTTCGTGCGCTTCGGGTTTTAAAGCGAAATCGCCGATCAATTTGTTATTTTCCTTCCAAACAATTCCGGTCTGCACCCATTTTCCGGGCGTTCCGAATTGCAAATCTTTTTGCTCTTCGATAAATTTTTTGCTGTCTTCAATCGTAAAAGCGTCGAAACCTTGAAATTTACAGATTTCCGGGTTCGAGCGGAAAGAATGAAAATCTTCCAGATCGCTTTCGCGTAGATTTCTTAAAATTAAGCGTTCGGTTTCCAGATTCATTTCATTTTTTTTGTCGCGTTAGTGACATTCTGAATTTAGCCGTGTAATTTATTGCACGGACGTTTATAAAATACAAATTTGGTCGCGTCAGCGACGGCTGACTTTTGCATTTTCAATCGTCGCTGACGCGACTAAAACTTCGTAATTTATCTAATCGTGCAATAAATTACACGGCTAAATTCAACACATCGCTACGCGATTCAAAGATTTATCCTTCAACAATCAATCCGTCATAACCAAACTGCACATTATCGGGAAGCAAATGTTTATCGCGTTCATACATAATATCGTGATTCAGATGCGTTAAAAAAGCGCGTTTGGGTTTGATTCGTTCGATGTATTCGAGTGCTTCGTTTAAGCCGAGATGCGTCGAATGCGGTTTGATTCGCACACAGTCGAGAATGAGAACGTCCAGATTTTGAAGTCCGTCAATCGTTTCGTCGGAAATGAAATTTAGATCGGTCGCGTAGGCGAAATCATTAAAACGATAAGCGATGACGGGAAGTTTGCCGTGAATAACTTCGAGCGGCATTATTTCCAAATCTTCGCCGATGCAGAATGGAGCGTTTTTTGTGACCGTGTGCGGAATCAGCTGCGGAAGTCCGCCGCCGAAATGTGTCGGTTTGAAAATGTATTGGAAAATGCGTTTCAGATCGAGCCAAGCGATGTCATTGGCGTAAACGCCCATCGCGCCGTAGCGGAAATTGAGCGGACGAATATCGTCGAGTCCGAAAACGTGGTCAACGTGGCAATGCGTTATCAAAACCGCGTCGAGATACTTGATATTGGCGCGAAGTGCCTGTTGACGAAAATCTATCGAAGTATCAACGAGAATCGTTTTTCCGCCGTGTTCAATCAAAATCGAAACGCGCAGACGTTTGTCTTTCGGATTGGTCGAAAGACAAGTTTCGCAATCACATCCGATTGACGGAACGCCGGTCGAAGTTCCCGTTCCTAGAAATGTAAGTTTCATAAATTAGTTTGCAGAAAGTTTGCAGAAACTTCTTTAACTATCTGCAAACTTTCTGCAACTTCCTGCAAACTTTCTGCAAACTATTTCTTCCCGAGAATGTCGCCCGCTGAAAATTTCTTGGCGGCTTCCTGTTTTAGTTTTTCTTCGGTTGCGCGCACGAGTTGAACGTATTGCATTTGCAGATCGCCTAAAATTCCTTCGAGGAGTTGCGATTCTTTCGCCAGCAGATTTCCTTTCGTCTTTTCGCGAATCATCACGAGAACGTCAATCCAGAATTTTCCGGTTTCGAGATCAACCGTTCTCTGTCCGGTTACGGGATGCGGCATTGCGCCGAGCGACGCGGCGGCATTTGTGACGAGCGTCGAAAGAAAATTTACGAAGCTCGCCGGGTCTTCCGCGCCCGGAATATCGCCGTCGTCAAAATCATCTTCTTCCGGTTCGGTTATTTCGATATTTTCGTTTGAAACGGCTTGCATCGTCGAACTTACGTCATTCGGCGAAGCCAAAAATTCCGTTTCGACCGTATCGAATTTGATTTCTTCTTTCGGTTTTTCCGGCGCGATTTCCACGCCGTCTCTTAAACTGCCGTCAAGATTGAATTTGCGGCGGTCGGTAACTTTTATTTCAGGTTGTTCTTCTTCTCTTTCTGTCATTAGTTTTTCCAATGTCTAGTTTTTCTGATAGTTTGATAGTAGCATTTTGGCGGAAAAAAACTCAAAACAATGGTAAATGGTTAATTGTTAATAATAAATTGCTGTCATCTATAAACAACCATTTACCATTAACAATTAACCATTTACCATTAAATATATGTCTGAAACTTTTGATGAACTCGTAAATATTATGGCTCGGCTTCGTGCGCCGGGCGGTTGTCCGTGGGACAGAGAACAAACTTACGCGTCTCTGGCACAATATCTTTTGGAAGAATCTTACGAAACTTTTGACGCGATTGCCGAAGCCGATGAAACAGGCGACACGAATAATCTAAAAGAAGAACTCGGCGACGTTTTGTTGCAGGTAGTTTTTCACTCGACGATTGCGGCGGAAAGAAATGATTTTACGATTGACGAAGTCGTCAAAGGCGTTTCTGAAAAACTTATTCTGCGTCATCCGCACGTTTTCGGCGACAAAAATCTCGAAACGGCGGACGATGTTTTAAATAATTGGGACGAACTTAAAAAAGCTGAACGCGCCGCGTCGGGAAAAATCGAAAAGCCGAAAGAATCTATTTTAGAAGAAGTTCCGGTTCATTTCCCTGCACTTCTGGAAGGTTTGAAAATTTCAAAAAAAGCGGCGAAAGTCGGTTTCGATTGGGAAGATACCGCACAGATTTTCGGTAAATTAAATGAAGAGACGGAGGAATTAAAAAAAGCTATCGAAGAAAATAATATCGAAGAAATCGGCGAAGAAATCGGCGATCTGCTTTTCGTCATCGTCAATCTTGCAAGAAAACTCGGTATCGAACCCGAAACGGCGTTGAAAAAGACGAACCGCAAATTTCGACAAAGGTTTGCTTTTATCGAAACCGAACTAAAAGTGCGGAAAAAATCTTTTGAACAATCAAATCTCGAAGAAATGGATGAACTTTGGAACAAAGCTAAAATATCGAAGAGAAAATAAAGGAGAATAACTTTTAATGATGTGGCAGGATAGCGTAAATCAGCAAAATTTCCTCAAACAAATCGAAAATTACATTAGCGTAAATATCGTTCCGCAACTGGCGATTATTGCCAAAAATGCTTTTATTGCAGGAATTACGTTATTGGTTTTCTATATTATTTACCGAATTTTAAGAAGTATTCTCGAAAGAGTCATCATCAGTTTCGAACTCGGCAGAACGGTCAGCAGTTTTCTCGAAATGGGATTGAAATACACGCTGATGATCTTCGGAATAATAACGGCTCTCGATCAGATCGGCTACGATATTACATCGCTTATCGCCGGACTCGGAATTGCCGGAATCGCGCTCGGTTTCGCCGCGAAAGATACACTTTCAAATATCGTTGCCGGAATTTTCATTTTCTGGGACAAACCTTTCTATATCGGCGACTTGGTGGAGATTGAAGACGAATACGGCGAAGTTCAGGATATAACTCTGCGAACGACGCGCATTGTCACGCCAGACGGCAGAATGGTCAGTATTCCGAATCAAAATATTGCTGCCAACAAAGTTATAAGTTATACGATGTTTCCGCATTTGCGGCTCGATATTGACGTAACAATCGGTGTCGGTGAAGACATCGAAAATGCGCGACGGGAGATTTTGTCAATTATCGCAACTGATAAAAGATTTATGAATGAACCGAAACCTGTAGTTTTAGTTCAGGAATTAGGCGATTATTACACAAAACTACAACTTCGCGTCTGGCTCGACGACACGAAAAAACATATCGCAACCCGCGCCGAACTTCGTGAAAAGATAAAAAATACTTTAGACAAAGCAAAAGTCGAAATGCCGTTCGAGACAATCGAGATTTTAAATCGCCGCATCGGAAGCGACAAATAAAAAAGCCGGAATCGAATTGATCCCGGCAGAAATTCTTAAAAAGATAAACTCTAAAGCAAAATTATGACATGAGTATAGAAGGTTATAATGTTCACCCAAAAAGTAAATGATAAGAACTTTAGAGTTTATCTTTCCAAGAATTAAAAAATCTGTGTTCAAAATTCCGATCTGACAATCGGAGGATAATAAAAACTTCCGTATGTTTCCAAAGTATCCGAGTTGAATTGTTTTCGCGCCCCGCAGCTCAAACAACTTCTATAACTCGTTCCACTATTTGTAAAAGGTCGGCTTATGTTTCGATGCTCACAACCGAACAACTTAGTAAAAATGCCGACCTTTGATCCAAAAACTTTGTCGTTTACACCTAACTTGCGATTTGTATTTAGAGTTAAAATCTGCAAATCACTATTGTTGAAAACTTTATCCATTTTTGAAATATACCTGCCCTTATTCGATTAAATACAACCCTTGCTCGTTTACTTCCCTTGCTCGTTTACTTCCCTTGCTCGTTTACTTTTTTATTTTTAATTGCCTATTAAAAATCTTCCCGACATCTGTTTCGATACCTGTGAATTCCTCGTTGGTTTTCACATTTTGCAACCTTTATGCCAAAGAAATAAAATCTTCCTGCTTTTCGGTAACTATCTATAAAGTCAATGGATTAGCAAAAAAGATATAATTATTTCAAGTGTTCTTAATACATACAACCGTAAAAATTTTAATTATTCATTGTCTGTATTTCGTTCAAAATGACTTAAAAACTCATTTTGTGTTTTAATAAATTACAGTGTCGAAAATCAGCGAAAATGAATTTATAAGGATTTGCTGCGGAATTTACGAAGACCGAGAGATTATCTGCCGGCATAATCCGATTGGGACGCGGGAAGAAATTCTTCTGTGGATGCTTGTGAGTTGTTTGATTAGTTATCTTAGTTTATCCGAACTCGAAACGCCCTGTTTTACGGGAAAACCGAACGCGGAAACTTATCGAACGGCTGTATCATTTATTTTACGGAACAAAATGACTGAAATTTTCGATGCGGAAAAACATCTCGATGATTTGCTTAAATAATGATTATTGAAACCTTTACGATTACGCCTTTCCAACAGAACACGCGCGTCATCGTTTGTGAAGAAACCGAACGAGCCGTCTGTATTGATCCGGGCGAAAAGTGCGATGCGATTGCCGATTTTATAAACGAAAATAAGTTTGAACTTCAGGCAATTACTTTAACGCACGGACATCTGGATCACATCGGCGGCACTTTGGATTTGTCCGAAAAATTTCCCGAAGCTGAAATTTTGCTTCATAAAGACGATGAAGATTTATATTACGGATTACCGCAGCAACCGCTTTTTATGGGACTTTCGCCGCATCAACTGAAACCGATGGGTTTGGATTATGACGCGCCGCCTAAACTCTCGCGTAATTGGCAGGACGGCGAGATTTATGAAGTCGGAAATCTGCGTTTCAAGATTTTGCACTGTCCCGGACACACGCGCGGTCACGTCGTCTTAGCTGAAAAACACGAGAAAAAAGTCTTTGTCGGCGATTGTCTTTTTGAAGGTTCAATCGGCAGAACCGATCTTCCCGGCGGAAGTTTTGAACAATTAATGGATTCGATCAACACCAAGATTTTAACACTCGGCGACGACTTTACGATTTATTCGGGTCACGGACGCGAAACGACAATCGGACACGAGAAACAAACCAATCCGTTTTTGACCGGCGTTGATGAAATCGGTCGCGGAAGATTTTTATAAAACAAAATTTAGAGGAGAAAAGTTAAATGCGAAAAATCTGGATTTCAATATTTTTGATCGGACTTTTATGCACGAATTCGTTCGCGCACGTTTCTTTATTGAAAAATTACAACGAAAATGTGCAGGACGTGACCATTAAAACCGAAAAGGTCGCGGGAAATGTTTATGTTCTTTACGGACAAGGCGGAAATATCGGCGTTTCGGTCGGTGCAGACGGACTTTTGATGATTGACGACCAATTTGCCAACATCGCCGGTAAAATCAAAGCCGAACTTGCCAAACTCGGTTCGGACACACCGAAGTTTCTGGTCAATACTCACTGGCACGGCGATCACACGGGCGGCAACGAAATTTTCGGCAAAGACTCGATCATTCTGGCGCATTCCAATGTTCGCAAACGAATGCTCGAAACAACTCTTTTTATGAGCGAAAAACGCACGCCGTCACCGAAGGTCGCGTTGCCGATCATTACATACAACGAAGAAATTTCGATTTATTTTAACGGCGAAGAAATTCGCGCTCAACATTTTCCGAACGGTCACACGGACGGCGACACGGTTTTATTTTTTACAGGTTCGAACGTCGTTCATTTGGGCGACGATTTTTTTGCCGGACGTTTTCCGTTCGTTGATCTCGAAAGCGGCGGTTCGGTCGAAGGATTGATGAGAAATGTCGGAACTCTGCTGCAAATGATTCCGGCTGACGCGAAAATCATTCCCGGTCACGGACAAGTCGGCACGATCAACGATTTGCGGGATTATTATCAAATGTTGCTCGAAACCACTCTAATCGTCAGAAAATCTATGAAGGAAGGCAAAACGCTCGAACAGATAAAGTCCGCCGGATTGCCCGAAAAATTCAATGAAGCCGGTTCTGGTTTTATTAAAACCGATGCCTGGATTGAAACCGTCTATAAAAGTTATTCGACGAGTATTTTGGAAATAAAGAAATAAACTTCGTCGAAATCAAAAAGCCGCAGGCAAATTAATTTACCTGCGGCTTTTTTTGCTGGGGTTGAGAAACTTTAATTAGTTGGGCATTAAAACCGTGTCAACAACGTGAATTACACCGTTCGACTGTTTGACATCGGCAATCGTCACCATTGATTTGCCGCCTTTTTCGTCCATCAGAACGAGACTGTTGCCTTCCATCATCGCCGTCAACATTCCGCCTGAAACGGTTTTGAACATTGCTTTTCCTTTACCTTTCTTGATGGCTTTCATAATTTTCTTAGAATCCATATTTCCGGCAACGACGTGATATGTCAGAATTTTTGTCAGCATCGCTTTATTTTCCGGCATAACAAGTGTATCAACCGTTCCGGCAGGCAGTTTATCAAAAGCCGCGTTGGTCGGAGCAAAAACCGTGAACGGTCCTTTGCTTTTTAATGTATCAACTAAACCGGCAGCTTTGACCGCTTCAACCAAAGTCGTATGATCCGCCGAATTCATCGCATTTTCGACGATATTTTTCGTTTTATACATCGCTGCGCCGCCAACCATCGGGTTGCCGTCTTTCATCATTTGCGCCGAAGCACTTCCGACACCGAAGGTGAAAGCAATCGCCGTCACAAACATTGTTAACAATAAATTTTTCATTTGTTTTCTCTTACTCTATATAAATTTAATTTTAAGATATGAAATTATATCCTTTGCTTACGGTTTCGATTGGAATGTGAAAACAGTTTCAAATAAAAATATAAAAATAAAACTTCGCGCGAAGTTAAATTTCGTGCGAATTTTTATTTTCAGAATCTAAATTTCAGTTCAGGCAACCGTAACTTCTTTTGAAAGATATACATCCTGAATCGCATTAAGCAATTCGATGCCCTCTTCGGTCGGTCGTTGAAACGCTTTGCGACCTGAGATCAAACCCATTCCGCCGCCGCGTTTATTGATGACCGCCGTGCGAACCGCATCGGCTAAATCGCTTTCGCCTTTCGATTCGCCGCCCGAATTTATCAAACCGCAACGTCCCATATAGCAGTTTGCAACTTGATAACGCACCAGATCAATCGGATTGTCCGACGTTAGATCCGTGTAGATTTTCGGATTCGTTTTGCCGTAACTGCTTTCGATATTCAAAGCATTATAACCGCCGTTATTGATCGGAAGTTTTTGCTTGATAATGTCGGCTTGAACAGTTACGCCGAGATGATTCGCTTGTCCGGTCAAATCAGCCGAAGCGTGAAAATCTTCCTCTTTGGTTTTAAAATTATTATTTCGCAGATAACACCATAAAATCGTCGCCATTCCGAGTTCGTGTGCGTGAGCGAAAGTGTTGGCGATTTCGACGATTTGCCGTCCCGATTCTTCCGAACCGAAATAGACGGTCGCGCCGACGGCAACCGCGCCCATATCGTGAGCTTCTTTGATCGTGCCGAATAGAATCTGATCGTATTTGTTCGGATAAGTCAGAAGTTCGTTGTGATTTACTTTGACGACAAACGGAATTTTGTGCGCGTATTTCCGTGCGACCGCACCGAGAACGCCGTAGGTCGAAGCAACAGCGTTACAGCCGCCTTCGATGGCGAGTTCGACAATATTTTTCGGATCGAAAAGTTTCGGATTAGGCGCAAAACTCGCGCCCGCCGAATGTTCGATTCCCTGATCTACAGGCAAAATCGAAAGATAACCCGTTCCCGAAAGTCTGCCGTTATCGAAAAGTGTCTGCAACGAGCGCAAAACTTTCGGATTTCTGTCCGAATCGAGCCACACACGGTCAACAAAATCTCCGCTCGGCACATATAAATTTTCCTTTGAAATTTTCGGACTCGAATATCCTAAAAGCGTTTCGGCATCATCGCCTAAAAGCTCCTGTATCTTACTGTAATCAACAGCCATCTTAGCATCTCCTGTTAGTAATATTTTATAAAAAAGCGTATTTTGGCGAATTATAACATAAATACAGCAAACAAAATAAAATCGCGCTTACAGCTATTTAACTCTTTATTTCCATAGTTTAACTGTTTTTTTAAATTTTTAATAATTAAATTAGCTCTTATTTCAGCGTATTTATTGTTGATTTAATAAAAATATATAATGTAAAATTCATCAGAGAAGATTTCAATTTCTAAAGACTGTAATCTCAGTTACAGTTTTATCATCATCCTAGCCCGCACCGGTGCGGTTTAACTTCGTATTAAAGAGGTAAAAAAAAATATGTCTTCCCGTAAAAAAAAGCTGTTTTTATTGCTTTCTGTCTTTTTCTTGCTGTCTTTTCATTCACAGACGATTTTTTCGCAAAATGAATGGAAGCCCGTCTCACAAAACGAGTTACAGATGAAAACCCCGCAAATCGAAGCCGATGCCGATGCCGAAGCTCTTTTGTGGGAAGTTTATGTGACGGACGAAGAATCGGGCGGCACACTTCAAACCGTTCTCAACCACTATCTGAAAATCAAGATTTTTAATGATCGCGGGCGGGATGCTTTTAGTAAAGTAGATATTCCATACGGTAAGATTTCTAATGTCGGTTTGAATGTAAAAATCAAAAATATTGCCGCACGCACTATTAAGCCTGACGGTTCTATTATCGAATTAAAGGATTCGGACATTTTTGAAAGAGACGTTGTTAAAGGTGACGGCATAAAGTTAAAAGCCAAATCATTTGCGATGCCCGGTATCGAACCGGGTTCGATCATCGAATATCGTTGGAAAGAAATTCGCGGTGCAGTCACTTATTATCAGAGACTTCAGTTTGCGCGGGAAATACCCGTCCATCTCGTTAAGTATTATATCAAACCATTACCTCATCCAACTCTGGGAATGAGCGGACAGCCTTTTAATATAATCAACACACCATTTACTAAAGAGAAAAACGGCTTTTACAGCACTTCCGCCTCAAACATACCTTCTTTTAAGGAAGAAGCGCGAATGCCGCCGGAGTATTCGATTCGTCCTTGGCTGCTTCTATATTATACGAAAGACAATAAACCGGAGCCGGAAAAGTATTGGAAAGACTACGGTAGAGACAATTACAATTCTCATAAAGATATGATGAAAGTTTCGGGTGAAATAAAGCAGGCTGCCGCCGAAGCAGTAGGAGATGAAACCGATCCTGACAAAAAAATCAAAAAAATCTTCGATTATGTCCGAACTAAAGTAAAAAATGTCTATGATGATTCATTAAATTTATCTGCGGAAGATTTGAAAAAGGTAAAAGATAATAAAAGTTCTACGGATACACTCAAACGCGGACAAGGCGGATGGCACGACATTAATATGCTGTTTGCAGCGATGACGACGGCTGCCGGATTTGAAAGCAGAGTTGCCAATCTGCCGCGACGTTCCGATATTTTCTTTCCCAGATGGTTTGCTGACGACTATTTTATGCGAACTGAAAATATTGCTGTTAAAGTCGGCGACGCTTGGAAGTTTTACGATCCGGCAAGCCGTTATACGCCTTATGGAATGTTGCGTTGGGAAGAAGAAGGTCAGCCGGTTTTGATTTCCGATCCGAAAGAACCTGTTTGGGCGACAACTCAATTATCTCCGGCGAAAAAATCTTTGGAAAGACGTAGCGGAAAATTCAGATTGCTCGAAGACGGAACGCTCGAAGGCGAAGCGAAAATCGAATTTACGGGTCATCTTGCCGCTTATTACAAAGAATATAACGACGATGATACGCCTCAAGAACGAGAAGAATCATTAAAAAATTTAGTTAAGGCGAATATTTTCGGTTCGGCTGAGATTTCCAATATAAGTATTGAAAATGTCAGTGATCCAGACAAACCTTTTACATATATTTTCAAAGTGAAAGTGCCGGGATATGCGTCGCGGACGGGCAAACGCCTTTTTTTACAACTCGATATATTCGACCGCAACTCGAAACCGATGTTTGAAAGCGCAAATCGGCGGAATGAAATATATTTCAGTTATCCGTATGCCGAACAGGACGAATATATTATTGAAATTCCCGAAGGATTCGAGTTTGAAAACCCCGATGCTCCCGATCTGATTAAAGATAACAGCGGTATTGGAGTTCTCGACACGAAAATTTATTTGAGCAAAGATAAAAAAGCAATTATTTATCAGCGAGACTTCTCGTTCGGCAATGGCGGTGTTCTTAGATTTAATAAAGAAGTATATCCCGCATTAAAGAATTTATTTCAGGCTTTTTATCAGGCTAACAGTCACGCAATTACTTTAAAACAAAGCGCGTCAAACGCATCTACATCCAAATAGATTTGGGGAGATTTTACAATGATTTTCAAACCGAAATCCGCAAGATATTTGTTATTTATGACCGCATTACTCTTGACTGTTAATATAAATGTCAGAGCAAAAGGCGGTAATGATATTCCGGCTTGGCTGGAACAATCCGCCAAAACTAACGCACCGACTTATGAAAAAGATGTTCCTGCCGTTATTTTGCACAATGAGCAAACAGTGAATATAGGTATTGACGGAGTAGCGACCGTAACTAACTATCAAGCGATTCGTTTGCTGACCAGAGAAGGCAAATATTATTCTTCGGCTGTCGCTTCATATATACAAAGTTCGAGCAAAGTCCGTGAGATAAGAGCGTGGCTTATTCGTCCGGGCGGCGTGGTAAAATCTTACGGAAAAAATGAAGTAACGGATCGAGTCAGCGATCCTGATGATATTTATGACGAATATAGACTGAAAATAATAGATGCTTCTGACGATGCCGACATCGGAATGGTTTTCGGTTTTATGACAGTCGTTGAAGAAAAACCTCTATTCACACAAGATCGCTGGGCATTTCAGCATCGTTTGCCGACGATTTTCTCGCGCTACACGATGAATCTTCCAACTGGTTGGCAAGCGACCAGCATTACATTTAACAACCCGGAAATAAAACCGGCAATAAACGGAAGTAATTACATCTGGGAAATGCACGATCTCGCACCGATTCCGCCCGAACCGGATGGTCTTTCGGTAATGAATCTCGCACCTCGTATTGTTGTAAATTATTTTCCGGCAACTGCAAATCACGTTTATGATTCGTGGAAAGACGTTTCAAAATGGTATACGGATTTAAGCGCAGCGAGCCTGACGATTGACGACGATATTGCCGCTAAAGCTCGTGATTTGACTGTTAATGCAAAAACCGAACTCGAAAAGATCAGGGCAATTGCCGAATATGTTCAATCACTGCGTTATATCTCTCTTCAGTTGGATGTTGCACGCGGCGGGGGACATCGCCCGCGTCCGGCGAATATGGTTATGCAGCGAGGTTTCGGCGATTGCAAAGACAAAGCAAATCTAATGAGATCATTGCTTAAATCATTAAAGATTGAATCTTATCTGGTTTTGATTTATTCGGGCGATCCAACCTATGTGCGCGCCGAGTGGGCTTCACCCCGTCAGTTTAATCACTGTATTATAGCGGTAAAAGTATCTTCGGAAACGAACGCACCAACTGTTATTGATGACAAAAAATTGGGAAAATTGATGATCTTCGACGCGACCGATCCATATACACAAGTCGGCGATTTGCCTGATAGCGAACAAGGAAGTTTGGCTCTTGTTTCCGCCGGAGACGATGGAGATTTGCTAAAAATGCCGGTTTTGCCGCCTAATTCGAACAAGTTAGAGCGTTATGCCGAAGTAAATCTGTTATCTGACGGAACAATCGAAGGAAAAATAACTCAAGAATCTTTTGGTCAGTCGGCTTCATTTGAACGAGGGAGACTGAGAGCACTGTCGGTTTCGCAATACTCCGCAAGTATGGAAAGATGGTTAACGGCTCGACTTAAAGGAGGCACAATAATCAAAGCCGTTCCGACGGACAAAAAACTCGAAGGAAAATTCGATTTGAATATCGAGTTCAAGGCGGCGACTTATGCACAGATTATGCAGAATAAGTTAATGGTTTTTAATCCTGCGATGGTCGGACGACTCGATAGTTTTTCCGTTATCGAAGGAAAACGTATGACTCCTATATTGATTGATTCGAGTTATTACATAGAAACCATCAAAGTAAAATTGCCGGAAGGTTTTATCGTAGATGAAATCCCCGAAGCCGGAAAAGTTGAAACTTCGTTCGGAAAATACTTCGCCGAATATAAAGTAAGCGACGGTTATCTGCTTCTCACGAGATCATTGATTCTTAACAGAACGATTTTGCCGGCTTCCAAGTATGATGACGTAAAAGATTTTTTCGGCATAGTTCGTTCCGCCGAGCAATCGCCGGTCGTGCTTTTGCGAAAGTAATTTTTGTTTTCGGTTTGAGTTTAAAAGCAGAGTCTTAAAAAAACTCTGCTTTTTTTATTTGCCGTTTTGAAAAAGTTTCATCAGAGCTACTTCTTCTGGTTGATATTCGGCTTTGAGGCGTTTTATCCTGCGTTTTTTCTTCGGCGTAAATTCGTTAATCGTTACGCCGCTTTCATACGATTTGATAACGGTCGGATGAATATATGAAGCGCGGCAGACGGTCGGTGTATTGCCGAGGTGTTCGGAAACTTTTTTGACGGCTTTGAGAACATTTTTTTTCAAACTGTTTGCGTCATCGCAACAACCGATTTCCGCCAGTTCCTGCGCCGCCAACAGCGTTCCGCCCCAAGTTCTGAAATCTTTCGCGGAAAATTCCGGCGCGATTGCCGCTTTCAGATAACGATTGATGTCGCTCGATTTGATCGGTTTCGGTTTGCCGTTTTCGTCCAGATAATTGAACAATTTTCGCGCACCGCCGATTGATTGTAAATCCTTTAAAAGTGATGCGAGTTCTTTGTCAACCAAAATCTTTCGGTGTTTGATATGATGTTTGCCGACGAACTTAAATATGAGTTTGCCGCCGCGTTTGATTTCGAGGTGACGATTTTGCAAGGTCGTAATGCCGTAAGTTTTATAATGTTTGACGCTTTTCTGCGATCCGAGACGAATATAGAGCGAATTTATCAGGCGCGTAATCAAAGCCAGAACTTTTTCACGCGGAAAGCCCTTGAGTTCGAGATGTTCGTTGGTAATTTTTCTAAACTGCGGCAGATGTTCGCCGAATTTTTCGATCTTGTGAAATTTCTTTTTTTCCTGTCGGCTGCGAAAAGATTGACTGTAAAGATATTGAACTCGTCCGGTCGTGTCCATTCCGATTGCCTGTAAACCGCTGCTTTTTGCCGGCGAAATGCGAACGTATTTCCAAGCCGGCGGAATGACGAGCGATTTAATTCGTTCGAGATGTTTTTCGTCTGTGATTTTATTCCCTGTTTTATCAACGTAATAAAAGCCTTTCGATTTCGAGCCTTTTCTCGCAAACCATTTCGTACGGCTTCCCTTTTCGATCAATTCTTTTGCTTTTTTCGCATCGAAAATCGGTTGTTTAATTTTCATTTTTTCTACTCCCTTGTTCGATAATTTACGCAGTAAAAAAATCCGGCGCGCAATTTATTTTTTAACATTTGAATGCCAAGAATAAAAGCGATTTTCGGTAATTTCGAAAATAAAATTAAAATCTAAAAATGTAATTCGTTTTTGTCCTGAATTTTTTCAAATGCGAATTTTTACGATGATAAAAAGATTTCTGATCGAATAAAATTTTATGCTAATCTGATTTTTACAATGCAGTTAAAAATCTGTAAAACCTGCAAACGTCCTTTTCTGGCGAACAAGGAACTTTGTCCGAAATGCCCGCCGCCTTATAATCCCGATAGTTACGCAAATCTCGGCTGTCTTTTGCTTTCAACCGTCGTGCCGCTTTTTCTGCTGATTTTATTCTGGCTGTTTTTCTTTTTCGGATTTTTTATTCGCTGATTTTTTATTGATTAACGATGCTTTTGTTATAAAAACTGTTTTGCTGATTGCCGTTCGAGTTATTCTCGGATTTGTCTTGATTTTCCGTTTCTTTCTGCGCTTCCGCTTTTTCGCCAACCAAGATCATCACCGCTTTATCAATCTCGCCGACCACGCCTTTACGCGTTTCGTTATTTACAATGACGGCGAAAGCGAATGTTTCGCCGGATTTTCCGGCGGCATAACCGGCGAGCGAATTGACGTAAGTGACAGTTCCGGTTTTGGCGATGATTTTTCCTTTTGCCTTTCCGAAGCGTCCGCCGAGTGTGCCGTCGGTTGCGGCAATCGGAAGCGAATCGGCAAAAACGCTTCCGAACGGACTTTGCGCCGCCGCGATAAACGCTCTGCCAAAGGCTTCGGGCGTGATAAAATCAAGCCGTGAAAGTCCCGAACCATCGTAAATTTGCAGTTCATCGGTTGCAGCGTGATGTTCATTCAGCCAATTTTTGACGAGCAATGCGCCGGAAGTATCGTCGCCGCGCACACCTTGCGGACGCTGAATTTCGCCCGGAACTTCCGCGCCGAACTTTTTGCCGATTGTCCGCAAAATCAGTTCGGCGTAGAGATTGACCGAATGTTTATTCATCTTTTTAACAATTTCGGCGAGCGTTTTGCTTTCGATTGAGGCAAGTTCGGTCAAATTTGAAACATTCGTTTTTTCATCAGACTTCCAATCACGTGAGTCGAAATTTCCGCCGACCGAAATTCCTTTTTTCTCTAACGCTTCCTTAAAAAATTTCGCCGCCATTTTCGCCGGATCGTGAACGGCGACTCGCGCGCCGAAATTTTTCGCGTTTCCCCAAACGTAAAATTCGTTGTCGGAAAGACCGCGTTTGATGCCGGACGCTTCGACATTTGCCGGATTATTCGCGTTTTCCGCCGGATTGCCCATTTTGACGGTGATATAATCGGTCGAAGTGTGCGGCGTGCCGTTTTCGACATTGATAAAAGCCTGATTGTCGTTAAACGAAAGCGCAGATGCTTCCGCGCCGTAATACCATTGCAGTTCGTTCCAAGTCCAGCCGTCGCCAATCGTGTCGCCGCGAAAATAACTCTCGTCGCCGATGATATTTCCCGAAACTTTTTTGAGTCCTTTCGCCTGCAATTGCGCGATCAGATTGTCGAGAGCAGTAGAATCGAAATCCGGCGCACCTTGTCCGTATAAAATTAAATTGCCATTTAAATTTCCGCTCGTGTCAATCTGATTTTCCGAGAGAACGGAAGTTTTCCAGCGAAAATCCGTGCCGAGTTTGTCGAGCGCGACAATCGCCGTCAGAGTTTTTTGAATCGAAGCCGGATTAAAAAGTTTGCGACCATCACGTGAACAGACGACGCGACCGTCTTTTAAACTGACCGCAAAAACGCCCCAACGCGCGTTTGAAAACCGGCTTTTTTCAATTGATTCGTTGATCTGACTGCACATCGCCACATCGTCCGGTTTTTCGGAGACGACGAGCGGATTGGCAAGATTGATATTCGGCGAAGTGATTTCGACATCGGAATTTTCCGTGTCGGGCAAAATATTAGTCTGCGTATTTTCAGTTTCAGTCGGCGCAGTTTGTTTCGAGTAACAGCCGGAAAAAATAATTGCCGAAATTAAAAAGAAAAGAAAAACTGCCGGAATGCGATGAGCGGCAGAAAAAAAATTAAACATCAATTTTATTATGCAGAATCGTTTGTCAGTTTGTCACACGCAAATCGTTTCCAGTCATTTCTTTCGGCTTTTCGATTCCTAAGATTCCGAGAATTGTCGGCGCAACATCTTCGAGCGCACCGTTTTCACGCAGATTTAAACCGTTTGCCTGATCGTCAACCAATAGAAACGGGACGGGATTTGCCGTGTAAGCACCGTTCGGCTCGCCGGTTATCAGGTCAGCCATTTCTTCGCAATTACCGTGTGAAGAAGTAATAACCGCCACGCCGCCCAACTGTCTGATTTTTTCTACTATTCCGCCGAGACAAGTATCAACATACTGCACGGCTTCGATGGTTTTTTCGAGATTTCCGGTATTTGCGACCAGATCGGCGGCGGGAATGTTTGTAATAAAAACGTCGTTTTCACCCGCGTCCATAGTTCTCAAAAGTTTATCCGTAATCTTAAATGAAGCCATTTCCGGCTGAGTTTCGAGCTGATTTGATTTCGGAGAAGGAATCAGCGAACGATGTTCACACGGATGTTCGAGTTCGTTGCCGCCGTTAAAAAAATACGTCAGGTGCGGATATTTTGCGGTTTCGGTTACGCGGCTATTTAAAACTCCGTTTTCGGCGAAAATTTGCGCCAAAACATTCGGTTCTTCGTCGGGACGAAAAGCGACGGGCAGATTAAAACTGCGGTCGTATTCGGTCAGACAGACGGTTTCGATGTGCGGTTTGCTTAATGAAGAAATATCGGTTTCATCCTTGATCGAAAGAGATTTGACGAGTTGGCGCATACGGTCGCCGCGATGATTGAAATAGATAACGAGATCGCCGGTTTTGACCGACGCAACCGGAACTCCGGCGGTTTCTTCCAAAATAATCGGCGAGATAAATTCGTCGGCGATACCGCGCAGAAACGAACCGCGAATCGCGCTGACGGCATCAAATGCACGTTCGCCTTCCGAGTAAACGAGCATCGTATAGACACGCGCCGAGCGTTCCCAATTCTGCTCTTTGTCCATCGCGTAATATCGTCCGCAGATCGTCGCCAGTTTTCCGACACCGATGTCCGCCAGTTTTATTTCCAGAGCTTCCGTATAAACGTCCGCCGTGCGCGGCATCACGTCGCGCCCGTCTAAAATCGCGTGAACGAAAACTTTCTGCAATCCTTCTTTTTTCGCCATTCTCAAAAGCGCGAACAGAGTTTCCGGTGATGAATGAATTTCTCCGTCAGAAAGAAGTCCGATCAGATGAACCGCCGAATCATTCATACGCGCTTTTCCGAACGCATTTTTCAAAATCTGATTTTCCAAAATCTCGCCTGTACGAACGGCATTTGAAATCCTCGCCACATCGGTCTGCACGATTCGTCCCGCGCCGAGATTGAGATGTCCGACCTCGGAACTTCCCGGCGAATCGCGCGTTAAACCGACGCGCAGACCGGCGGCGGAAAGCGTCGTTTTCGGATATTTTGCAGAGATTTCGTCGTAAAAAGGCGTGTTTGCCAATGCGACGGCATTTCCTTCGGCACGCGGCGAATAGCCCCAACCGTCCAAAATGATAAGTGCCAGCGGTCTTTTCTGTCCGTTGTTCATATTTGATCTGGATTTAAAATTCGGAATGTGAATATCTTCAATACGCATCGGGTGCAGCCTTTTCCATCCATCGCGTCGGATGTTTCAATTCGCTAAAACCGAACTTTTCGTAAAGCGTGTGCGCGTCCTTCGTCGCCAAAATCCAACGCCGAAAGCCTTGCAGTTCGGGATGATTTATTATCACTTCCATCACCCATTTACTCAAGCCTCGTCCGCGAAATTCTTCTAAAATGTAAACGTCGCCGAGATATGCAAACGTCGCATAATCGGTCACGACACGCGCAAAGCCAATCTGATTTTCACCTTTATACACGCCAAAAGGCAAAGAATTTTTTATCGCCGTTTCGGTCTGCTCTCTCGTGCGCGTCTTTGCCCAGTAACTTTCTCCGGTCAAAAACTTCTGAATCGCGTCCGATTGCAAAAGATTTCTGTCCGTGCTGATAGTAAATTCGCCGTTTTGCCATTCCATAAATATTTCGTGCCGACGGAAAATCAAAATTCCGTTAAACTAATTTAACCGATCAACGTATTTAATGGAATTATCAAACCGAAATTATCTCAAAGTCAAAATTTTGTTGACTTTCTGCAAAATCAAAGGTAAAAAATAATTCGGTATAACGAAAATATAATTCGGTTCAATACAAAGTTAGCCCGCTTCTTTTGAAATTGAGCGATTTGGAAAATCAAGATGCAAGATTCGGAATTGTCTGTTGAAAATCTGCAATTCAAAATTGAAACAGCGTTTTCGGACGTTGCGCCCCCTGCATCTAACAACATCATCGAACACGAGTGCCAAGAGTGCCGCGATGTTGAACGCAATTTCCGAAATCAAAGTTGGCGGAACATCGAACCGGAGAAAATCAAATGGGCTTACGATAAACTACCTTTGTTTACGCCTGAAGCCTATATTTATTTTTTGCCAGCGTTTATGCTTTATTCACTGCGCGAACCGGAAAGCGAAGTTTGTGAGTTTCTGGTTTATGGTCTGACCAATAAAAAGCCAACAAGTGAATGGTGGCAGGAAAGATACAGCAAATTTACGGAGGCGCAAAAATCAGCTTGCAATTATATTTTACGCTGGCTTTTGCCAAATCCAGAATATATTTACAGTGCTAACGACATAGAAAAATCATTGAAAATGTGGTGGAAAACAGATGCGTGAAGACAACGGACGGGCTAACAAATCAATGGACGTGAGGGCGAAACAGCGACTTTCATTTGGCGTTCTTTCTTTAACTCGGAGTTGCGCGTCGGCGGTTTCGCCCCACATGTCTCAATCGTTAAACCAAAACTTATTCCGTCTGAAAACGCGCTTTGCAGTTCGGGCATTCGATGATTTTTTTCTTGCCCGAAAGCGGAATTGTCGGGACGACGAAAAACAACGTGACAAAACGCATTCCGGTTTTTTCAGTGAATTGGGCGAGCGTTCCGCATTGCGAACAGCGAATCGTGTCCGGCGTTTTTGCCGAACCCCACGTTAAAAATTTTGTGCCGATGACTAAAAACATATCAGACCGATTTTACTTTATTTGAATTCAAATTCATAAGAAAATTTTCCATTTCCTTTTGCGAATGCAGACGAACGATTGTTTTTTCGTTTTCAAAACATTTCAGTTTTTCTAAAATCTGCGGCTTGTTTTTTTTAGGATAATTCCAAATCCATCCGAGAAACTTCGCGTCAATTTTTTCGTGACAACCGACCGTCATATCAGGACGATTCGTGCCGCGATATTTCAGACGGCGTTTTAAAACGCGGTAAAGACAAATCGTGCGCGGCAGATCGAGCAAAATCGCCGTATCGCATTTTTCAAGCCGCAGATCAATCGTGCCGCCGAAATTGCCGTCTAAAATCCATTCGTCTTTTTCAAGCAGATTTTCAATCTTTTTCCGCCATTCGTCTTTTGCAGACTTAACCCAATTCGGTTTCCAGTAAAGCGCGTCGAGATGAAAAACTTCGATTTCCGTCAATCGACTCAAACGGCGTGAAAAAGTAGATTTCCCCGCGCCGCCCGAACCGATGACCAAAATCCTTTTCATAGATTTTTTAACGAAAAAAGTTTTTTATTGTTTATAAAATTTTTCGAGAAGTTCTTTTTCACGTTCGGCGGAAATTCCGGCTTTCATTTCAAAATTCTGTTTTTCGCGCCAATCGAAAACACCTGAAATCGTTTCGCGCAAAGGTCGAAACTTCAAACCTTTCGCCAACGCTTTATCGACATTCATCATCAGAAAATTCTTTACTGATTCTTCTGATTCGGGAAGATAAAAAGGCATTTCGCTCCACGGCGCGACTTCGTTTTCAGTTAAAAATTTTTCATCCGCCCAGATAAATTCCGTCTGCGATTCGGTCGCCGTTTTTACTTCGTCGAGCATTTTACCGAACGTCAGATCGAGCGATTTGCTCGTGACGTTAAAAGTTCCGGTGATGTTTTCTTCGACCGCTTTTATTATCCATTCGGACAGATCACGAGCATCAATTAGCTGAACAAAATTTTCCGCTGTTCCCGGTGCGAGAACTTTGCCGCCTTTCGCCACGCGCATCACCCAATAACCGAAACGATCCGTCCAATCGAACGCGCCGACGATCATTCCGGCGCGAACATTTAAAACGCGGTTCGGCGTTGCATTTTCGATTTCTTCTTCGCAAAGTTTTTTGAGTGCGCCGTAGCTTTCGCCTAAAACCAAGCCGTTTAATTCTTGATTGACATCAATTTTTTCAAATTTTTCTTTTTGTTCGGCGTTGAGTTTTGCAGTCTCAGTTTGTTCGTCATAATCGGATTTCATTCCATAGGCATAAACCGAACCGCTCGAAATGAAAACGTATTGATTAACTTTATCCGCCAAAAATTCTGCGGATGCTTTGACCGTTTGCGGCAGATAGCCACAAGTGTCAATTACCGCGTCCCAAGTTCTGCCCGAAAGTTTTTCCAGATCAGTATGACGGTCGCCGTGAATTTCTTCCGTCTGCGGAATTTCTTCGTCCGCATATTTTTTTCCGCGATTAAAAAGCGTGACTTCGTGATTGTTTTTTTGCGCCGCATCGAAAAGATGACGACCGAGAAATTTTGTTCCGCCAATGATTAAGATTTTCATATAAATAAATTTTGCCCACGAAATACACGAAAAATACGAAAAGTATTTTGTCCTCTTTTTTCGTTCATTTCGTGTGTTTCGCGGGCAATAAAAAATTAACCTTTGATTTGATAAAACGCTTTGCGTCCCAAATAACGCGCCGACGAATCCAAATCTTCTTCAATTCTCAATAATTGATTGAATTTTGCGATGCGGTCGCTGCGCGAAAGACTTCCGGTTTTTATCTGTCCGGCATTTGTCGCAACCGCTAAATCGGCGATGAAACTATCTTCCGTTTCGCCCGAACGATGTGAGATAACCGCGGTCATATTATTCGTTTTCGCAAGTTCTATCGCGTCCAGAGTTTCGGTCAAAGTTCCGATTTGATTGACTTTTATCAAGATCGAGTTCGCCGCGTTTTCATCAATTCCGCGTTGCAGAAATTTCGTGTTCGTGACAAAAAGATCGTCGCCGACGAGTTGAACTTTGTCGCCGATTTCCCCCGTGATATATTTCCAGCCGTCCCAATCGTTTTCCGCCATTCCGTCTTCGATGGAAATTATCGGATATTTTTCCGTCCACGAAATCCAATAATCCGCCATTTCTTCCGATGATAATTCGCGCTTATCGGACTTTTTGAAAACGTATTTTCCATTTGAATAAAATTCACTCGCCGCCGGATCGAGCGCGAGCATAATATCTTTGCCCGCCGCGTAACCGGCTTTTTCAATCGCTTCTAAAATAGTTTCAATCGCTTCTTCGTTCGATTTCAAGTTCGGCGCAAAACCGCCTTCGTCGCCGACTGCCGTCGAATAACCGCGCGATTTCAAAACGGATTTCAAATTATGAAAAATCTCCGCTCCGGCGCGTAATGCTTCGGAAAAACTTTCCGCGCCGACGGGCATAATCATAAATTCCTGAAAATCCACATTGTTGTCGGCGTGCGCGCCGCCGTTGATAATGTTCATCATCGGCACGGGCAAAGTCTTGGCGTTGATGCCGCCGATATAGCGATAAAGCGGCATTTCCTGAAATGCCGCCGCCGCTCTCGCCGTCGCCATCGAAACGGCGAGAAGCGCATTTGCGCCCAAGTTCGATTTGTTTTCCGTGCCGTCAAGATTAATTAAAGTTTCGTCAATCAATGTCTGATCGAGCGCGTCGAGACCTTCCAATTCATACGCGATTTTTTCGTTGACGTTTTCGACCGCTTTCAAAGCGCCTTTGCCCAAATACCGCGATTGGTCGTCGTCGCGCAGTTCGACGGCTTCGTTTTCGCCTGTTGACGCGCCCGACGGAACCGCCGCACGTCCGGTCGTGCCGTCTTCCAAAATAACTTCCGCTTCAACGGTCGGATTTCCGCGCGAATCCAAAATCTCACGCGCCCAAACTTCTTCGATTAAACTCATATTTTTATAATTTGCTCCAAATAAATTTTAATAAAACGACACTTATGTCTGCCGGTAAATCGCAACGCATTACTGTAAAGATTTTTTGAATTCTTCGAGATTCCAGACGATTCCGAAATTCAAAAGATAATTTTTAAGACTGCCCAAACCGACCGATCTGCGTCGTTTATCAACATTGTCAGGGTCTTCAATCGGCTGCAAAGTGGTTTTGCCGGTGTTATCGGTGAAAAGTTGCGAGCCGTAGATTTGTTTTCTTCCTTGCGAGAGTGCAACCCGATCTTCCAGCAGAGCCAGACTGCTCGCATTCGCCTTGCCGTTTTTGACCGCCTCTCTCATTATCGGCAGATATTTTTCCTGTATCTTCGGGCGGGCGTGCTGAATCACCAGAAAGAGCGTTCGCGTTGCTTTATATCCGATCTTATCCGCGCCGAGCCAGCCGTTTTCGTCGAGAATTTTAGTGACTTTTTTTAGATTTTCTGCGTCCGTCCGGTCAATTGTTTCCCACAACTGTTCCATTTCTCTGGAATTTATTCCATATTTTTTTTCGATCTCATTGCTTTGCAGACGATATTTCTGATCTTCGTCGTAAACCGCATTCAGCGTTTCGTAAAGCGATTTGTCGTAACCTGCCGCCATTTTACTATCTTTTTTTTCGATAGTTTCAATCAACTTTTTCCAGCGTTTATCACCGTGTAGCGGTGCAAATTTTTCGCTTGAAACGATACCTTCGGAGAGCGTGTAGTATCTGGAATCTCCAACGATTTTGAATAATTGTTCAAAAGCAAAATCAAACCGATTGGCTGAAACGGCGGCAACAGCAGCTTTATAGCGGTCGTTTATCGCAAATTCATAAACCGCTCTTTTTTCGAGAAAAACAAACGACTTTTCATATTTCAGTTGTGCGTTGGCGTAATCTTTAGCATCATAAAAGTCTTCCGCCTCGCTAATCGATTTTTCGTATTTTTCAATGCTCTGACCAAATAGCGAAAAAGGAAATACGGCAAGTGTTAAAAGTAAAAGCAGTTTAGTAAATAACGTCATTTTGACATTTTTTCTCACACGCGAATCCAAAATCTCACGCGCCCAAACTTCTTCGATTAAACTCATTTTTTATAAAAACTCCTGAAATAGATTCGTATTAAAACTTATAAATTAAATTTAGCCCGAATCGAACTTAAAAACAAAACGACTTTGAAAATTTACTCAGGCAAAAAACTTTTTAAAAGTAACCTTTCCATTTGCAAATCCGAAAGCGGAAATTCACAATCCAGTAATGTTTGAAGGAGTTTTAACAATTGACAAACCCGAAGGCTGGACTTCGCACGATGTCGTCGGAAAAATGCGGAAAATTTTGCGGACAAAGCGCATCGGACACACCGGAACGCTCGATCCGTTTGCAACCGGAGTTTTGGTGATTTTAATCGGCAGAGCAACGCGACTCGCGCAGTTTTTGGACAAAGACACGAAAGAATATGAAGCCGAAATAGCTTTCGGTTTTGAAACCGATACGGGCGACAGAACGGGAATTGCAAAATCTGAAATTCAAAACTTAAATTCAATTTCGGTTGAAGATTTAGAAAAAGTTTTGCCGGAATTTCGCGGCGAGAGTTGGCAAACGCCGCCGATGTATTCGGCGAAAAAAGTTGACGGAAAAAAACTTTACGAACTTGCACGAAAAGGCATTGAAATCGAACGCGAGCCGGTCAAAATAAAAATTTACGAATTGGAATTAATTAAAAAAACTCGAAATTCAAAGCTCGAAACTAGAAACTTTTCCGTCCGCGTCGCGTGTTCCGCCGGAACTTATATCAGAACTTTAGCCGGAGACATTGGTAAAAAGTTGGAAACCAGCGCACATCTCGCCGAACTTCGCCGGACACGCGCCGGAAAATTCGATCTGTCAAAAGCCGTTACGCTTGAAGAACTCGAAAAAATCGTCTTGGAAAATCGGCTCGGTGAATTTTTGATCCCGATGAGTGAAGCTGTCCCGCATTTGCCGCAAATTTCTTTGAGTGCCGATGAAATAAATAAAACGCGGAACGGTATGAAATTAACAAGAGAAAACTTTACGGCGGATGACGGCGAAAATGTGCGGATAGTTGATGAAAACGGACTTTTACTTGCCGTCGGAATATTTGATAAGGCGGAGAAAACCGTTCAACCGAAAATCGTTTTAATGTAAAATGATTTGAAAAAGGAAAAGTTATGAGAAAGAGAAATTTGGCTTTGGGAATCGGCGGCGCAATCGGCGCGGCAGTCGCGGTAAAAATGTTGACGCGGGCGAAAACGGTCGAGTGGGAAAAAGTTTCCGAACAGGTTTTTCATTCGGAAAAATCGCATTTTGCCGAAGTTGACGGTGTGAGCGTTCACTTTCAGGAGTTCGGCGACCGCGCACATCCGACGTTGTTTTTGATTCACGGTTACACGGCTTCGACGTATGTTTGGCATTCGGTTGCGCCCGCGCTTGCCGAACAAGGTTTTCATATTATCGCGCCCGATCTGGTCGGTTTCGGTTTTTCCGACAAACCGAATTGG
The DNA here is from genome assembly GCA_965217985.1 of Pyrinomonadaceae bacterium. Taxonomy (GTDB): domain Bacteria; phylum Acidobacteriota; class Blastocatellia; order Pyrinomonadales; family Pyrinomonadaceae; genus DATHTS01. Next base: position 610,139 of record CBDCJY010000009.1, on the reverse strand, counting down.
TTCGATTATTCGATTGCCTCGCAGGCGCGTGTCGTCGTTCGTTTGATGAATGTTCTCGGCATTGGACGCGCAGCCGTCATCGGCAGTTCATACGGCGGCGCGGTCGCTTCGACCGTCGCGCTCGACTATGCCGAAAGAGTCGAAAAACTGGTGCTGGTTGACGCGGTTTGCAACGACGATGTTTTGGACAAGCCGATCTTGAAATTCGCTAACGTGCGCGGAATCGGTGAAGTTTTGACTTCACTTTTTCTCGACTCGAAAACCTTTCACAAAATGCGTATGAAGGAAACGCTCGCGCCGGCAAATCATCATTTGATAAATCAGGAAAGAATTGACGCGGTGCATCGTCCGCTTGCCGCGAGAGACGCGCATCATTCGGTTTTGGCGACTTCGCGCAGCTGGGACGCGTGCCGGATTCAGGACGACGCGCAGTATATCAATCAGCCGACGCTGATAATCTGGGGCGATCAGGACAATGTTATTCCGCTCAAAAACGGCGAAAAACTCTTCAAATCTATTTTAAATTCGCGTTTTGTCGTTTTCAAAGATTGCGGTCACGTTCCGCAGGAAGAAAATCCCGAATTATTCGTAAACGTGGTCTCCGAATTTTGTCACGACAGCAAAGGACGTTTGAAATCACGAACCGACTAATAAACGCGATGCAGACTTTTAAACGTCAAATTCACCTTTGAGATCGTCGCGTTTTGTTTTAATCGTTAAAAGCAAAATCGCCGCTAAAATCGAGATTGACGCGCTGACTAAAAACGCGGTTTCTGCACCGAATTCCGTCCACAACGCGCCGAAGAGCAGTGATGCCGGAAAAACCGTGATGCCGAACGCGAGATTGTAAAAGCCGAACGCCGTGCCGCGTTTTTCCGGTTCGACGAGATCGGCGACGAGAGCTTTTTCCACGCCTTCGGTCAGACCGAAAAACGCGCCGTAAACAAAAAACAAAGCCCAAACCTGCCACGCTTGAGTTACAAAACCAAATCCGGCATAAACCAACGCATACAAAATCCAACCCGCGAAAATTATTTTTTTTCGTCCGATTCTGTCGGACAGATCGCCGCCGATGAGCGAGAAAACGACTTTGCTGATATGCAGAAAAACCCATAAAAGCGGCAGAATATAAGTTGCAACGCCCGATTCTTTGGCTCGTAAAAGCAAAAATGCGTCGGTCGAATTGGAAAGTGTAAAAAGTGAAACGGCGAACAAAAAGCGTTTGAAGTTGCCGTCAAATTCTTTCAGAGAAAGTTTTATCGGCGTGATATTCGCATCTTTTTTTATTTCTGACTTTTCTTCTTTAACTAAAAAAAGAATAACGAAAATGCTTAAAATTGCCGGAACGGCTGCGAACAGAAAAAGCCAACGGTAATCGCCTTCCGTCGGCTGATTCGGATTTTCCGCCCAGAAATATAACAAAACAAAGGCAATAATCGGACCTAAAACCGCTCCGAGATGATCGGCGGCGCGATGAAAACCGAACGCGAATCCGCGTTTTTCCGGCGCGGTCGAATCCGCGATCAAGGCATCGCGCGGCGCACCGCGAATGCCTTTTCCCGTGCGGTCGGTAACGCGCAAAACCAAAACTTGCTGCCAACTCGTAGCGAATGCGAGTAGCGGACGAATGATGCTTGAAAGCGTGTAGCCGGAAAAAACGAGCAATTTTCGCTTTTCAAATCTGTCGCTCAGATAACCGGAAAAAAGTTTGAGAAGCGATGCGACCGTTTCGGCAAAACCTTCGATCAAACCGATGGCAAACGGCGACGCGCCGAGTGTGATCGCTAAAAAGGCAGGTAAAAGCGGATAAATTATTTCGCTCGAAGTGTCGTTTAACAGGCTCACTAAACTGAGCGCGAGGACGTTCGGCGAAAGATTTTTAAATTTTGAGAAAAAGCCTTTTTTTTCGGATTCCATTAAATTGTTTAGCGGGATTTTTTAGTTGGAGCAGTAGTTTTATTCGCGCCCGAATCCGAACCGAAATACCAGAGCGAAGCCGCGCCGACGATTCCGATCAGCAAGATCAAAAATACGATTGCCGTGCGAACTGCCATTTTAATCGCTTTTTTGAGAACAAAAAACGTAATAGCTGCAACTGCAATAATAAAAATTATAAAAACTATCGCCGCAATTTCCATAAATTAACTTTCCTTTTCCGCTAAGGCTTTTTCGATCTTATCAATATCTTCTTCGGACAGAGATTCGGTTTGCGACGGCAGAGCGAATTCTTCGTCAGCCCACGCGCCAAAATCGAGCAATTTACATCTTTCCGAACAAAACGGGCGAAATTCGTTTCCCGTGTATTCTACTTGTTTTCCGCAAGACGGACATTTGACTAATGGCATAAATATGAAAGATTACTATAAATAATTTGATTTCAAAAACAAAGTTTGCGTTATAATATAAGCATAACTTCGATGCAAAAAAGCATCGAAAGCGAACAAAAGTTTTTACGAAAACGTATCTACGGCAAAAGTTTTGTATAAAAAGGAATTTAAAAAAATGGCAGATTATAAAGAACGCTTTGAAAAATGGCAGCGCGAAGCGAAGGAAAAGTTTGAAGAAATTGACAAACAACTCGGTTTGAAAGACAAGATCGAAGAAGGCGCGAAAGTCGTCATTGATACGGCGAAAGAAGGTGCGGGCAGAATCAAAACCGAAGCCGAAAAATCAGAAGTCGGCAAACAAGCCTTTAAGGTCGCCGAAGAAACTTATAAAACGGCGGAAGATGCGGCGAAAAAAGTTTATGAAGCGTCCGCGCCGGTTCGTGATGCGGCGGAAGATGCGGGCGAAAAAGCCGCTGATGTGTTCGGCAAATCGGCGGTCGAGACCGAGAAAACGATTCGTGATTTCGGCAAAAAAGCGGGCGAAGTTATAACTTACGCGGGCGAAAAAGCCGGAGAAATGTTTGAAGAAACGCGCAAGAGCGTCAATAAAACCGCACAAACCGCATCAAAAGCGTTTAATTTCGGCGCAAGTTGGACACGAACTTTCGATTCGGCTTATAAAACTTTTCAAAAAACTACTAATTGGATCACGGAAAATCCCGTGCAAGCCGCGACAACCGGAGTTTCGATGGCGGTCGGCGCAGGTTTAGGCGTTGTTTTTTCGGGAATCAGTTCGCACTGGCTTTTTAATTCGACAATTCCAACTTGGTCGGTTCAAAAAGTCGGCGAACAGTTTAATAATTATCTCAAAGATCAGGAAGAACTCATCAATAAAGGCGAACTCTCCAAAGCCGAAGCCGAGCGCGTCGAATTTGAACGCGACATCGTAAAACGCATCGGCGCACCGCTTCTCGGCGCGTTCTCATTTGCTTCGGGCGCAGTTTTGATGAGCAATATCATTAACCCGAAAACGATCACGGGCGCACCGATTGATTGGCTTTTAGGCGGAAATCCGTTATTAGAAGGTGTTTGGTTTTTCGGCAACGGAATTTTATGTTTCAAAACAAGCTACGACTTTTTTATGATCGCGCTCGAAGACGATGACGATGTGCAAAAAATAGTAAAAGAAGTTAAAGGAATGTTGCCGCAGTCGGCGCAAGTTTAAAGAAAAGAATTTTGCCCGCGAAATACGCGAAAAGACACGAAAAAAATATAAGAAGAAAGAATTTGCTTGCGAATCGGCACGAATATTAAGAAAAAACCTTTAAACAATTTTTCTTAATATTCGTGCCGATTCGCGTTAATTCGCGGGCAAAATTCTTTAAGTAAATCAACTAACCCGAATCGGAAATGGCACGAAACACAGAACGAAAATCAGAAGCGTCAGAACGGCGATCAATTTTCTTTTGAAATCGAGCGGTGCGAGATCGTAAGGTTCGGGATGACCGACGCGGAGCATTACGCCGAGCAAAATCGTAAACAAAAATCCGCTCGGACTGTTATATAAAAACCAACCTGTGACAGACAAAATCGCCATCACGACAAAAACTATTTTGCCCGACCATTTGTGAACTTTCGCGCCGAACACTGCAAACAGCGCGTGTCCGCCGTCGAGTTGTCCCGACGGAAAAAGATTCAGCGCAGTAACTAAAAGACCAACCCAAGCCGCGAAATAAAATGGATTCGGCGTAACCGGCAAATTCAAATTTACACCGAAAATAATTGCCAAAATCTTAATAAACGGCGGATCGGCGAAATAAATGCCGAGATCATTTGCCGCATCGAGCGGTGCGCCGGATTTCCACGTCAAAAATCCGACCAAAGCAACGGGAATCAGCGCGACAAATCCGGCAATCGGTCCGGCGACTCCGATGTCGAAAACCGCTTTGCGCGACGGCATCGGTGAAACGATTTTGATAAATGCGCCCAAAGTTCCGGCAGGTCCGATCAGCGGCGGTGTCGGGATAAAATACGGCAAAGTCGCGTCAACTCCATAGATGCGACACGCGATATAATGACCGAACTCGTGACATAAAAGAATAAAAAGCAACGAAAGCGAAAATTCCAGACCGTAAGTTAAAACTTCCGGTTTGGTAAAAAGGGCGTAAATCGTTCCTGTGATGATCGCGTAATAATGCGCGGGAAGTGCGGATAAAAATTGTAACGCTTCCGCCCAAGTTTGCGGATCGGAAGTATTCTGAAAAATCGGTAAAATTCCGAAAGGTTGTAAAACTCCGGCAATCGTGACTGTAAAAAGCGTGGCGAGAAAAAACAGCGTGTGTTTGATCCAAGTCCGCACGTTCGGTTTCATCGCCGTGCGCCGGAAATTTTGATTGTAAAACTCTGACATCCGTTAAAGATTACAAATAAAAAACCGCAAACCGCAAACTAAAACTTGAAAGCCGCGTGCGATCTGCGATTTTTATTTTTCCGAAAAACCTCTGCTCGTTAGATCTCCTTTGCCTGTAAATCCTTTCCCGGTTTAAAACGAATAGTTTTTCCCGCCGGAATCGGAACTTCTTCGCCCGTTCGAGGATTGCGCCCGACTCCGCGTTTGCGCGGTTTGACGATAAAAACTCCGAATCCGCGAAGTTCTATTCTTTTGCCTTTCGCCAGCGCATCTTTCATCGCATTAAAAAGCGAATCAACAACTTGTTCGGCTTTTTGTTTAGGAACGCCGGTTTTGTCGGCAACTTGATTAACAATATCGAGTTTAATCATTTTTCCTCCTTTATTTGAAACTATTGAAATAAAACAATTTAGATGGGCTTGTAATGAATAATAATCCTCTAACTCTCAATCTGTCAAGATTTTGCGAAAAATTATTTTTGGCGGAATTTTGTAAATCCCAAAACTGACCGAAAAATAAAGCGTTACGGATTTTTAAGGTTTTCGTGAAACTCGAAAAATCTTTCCAAAACCATTTCCGGCGTTTCAAAATGCGGAAAATGTCCGACGTTTTCGAGTTCGATAATATCTTTTTGCGCGGGCAAAACTTCACGGAAACGCTTAACGAGATGCGCGCCGGAAACCGGATCGGACAAGCCGTTGATAAAACGAAACGGCTGTTTCATATTTTCCAGTGCGCCGACCCAACGAGCGCGATATTTTGCGCGTTCCGTCATATAACGAATGAGTTTATGTGCGATACGGCGACCGTCGTTAAATCGAAAAAGTTCTAAAAAATCGTTTAATTCGCTTTCGGTCGGATGTGTGTTTTTGCCGAAAATCCTTGCCAGATTTTTCTTGAATTTTGCATCCGAAATCAATCTGCCAAACAAAAAACCTAGCGGGCTGATGAGAATTTTCTGCGCCAAAATCGGTCGGTGAGTTTCCGGGAAAAGTGCGCCGTTTAAGAAACAAATCGTTTCGATGGAAAATTTGAGACGATTTTCTTCGGCTCGTGCAAGCAATTCCTGCGTGATCGTATTGCCGTAATCGTGCGCTAAAATATGAAGTTTTTCGATTTTCAAATGTTCAACTAATGCCTGCAAAATATCAACTTGCTGAAAAGTCGTGTAATCGAAGTTCACAGGTTTGGCGGAAAATCCGTAACCGATCATATCGAATGAAAGAAGCGAAAATCTTTTGTTCAGTTCATTGCGGATTTTGTGATAATCAAATGAAGAAGACGGAAAACCGTGTAAACAAAGCAGTATTTCATCAGCGTTTTTATCAAAACGGTAAAAAATCGAATTGCCTTTGTAATCGAAATAATCACCGCTTTTTTTCCAATCGTCTAAATTCATCTTTGAAAAAGTTTTGTCTGAACACGGAAAATGCTAAAATCTTTCGCAAAGCTATTCTAAACAAATTCGCTTCGGGCGACTAAACAAGGAAGGAAGAAAAAATTATGCAATGGAGAAATCGGCGGCAGAGCGACAATGTAGAAGATGTGCGCGGAATGGGCGGCGGCAGAGGAATCGCGCTCGGCGGCGGCGGAATCGGCGTTTTGGTTCTCGCGCTCGTTATTTATTTATGCGGCGGAAATCCGCAGTCTCTTTTAGATCAAGTGTTAAATGATCCGCAGCAACAGCAAGTTCCGCAACAGCAGCAGCAGCCGAATAATCCGAATCAGCCGCGCGATGAAAACGAACAGTTTGCGAGAGTCGTGCTTGCCGATACGGAAGACGCTTGGGGAACGATTTTGCCGCAACAGGCGAACAAACGATACACGCCGCCAACGCTCGTGCTGTTTAGCGATCAGGTTTCTTCCGCGTGCGGACTGGCGCAATCGGCGATGGGACCGTTTTATTGTCCGGGCGACCGTAAACTTTACCTTGATTTTGCATTTTTCCGCGAATTAAAAACCGAGTTTAGAGCCGATGGCGATTTTGCACAGGCTTACGTCATCGCACACGAAGTCGGTCATCACGTTCAAAATTTGTTGGGAACGATGAGCAAGGCGCAAGGCTCGAATGAAATGTCGGTTCGATTAGAATTGCAAGCCGATTGTTACGCGGGAATTTACGCTAATTACGCGCAGAAAAAAGGAATTTTAGATGCGGGCGATGCCGAAGAAGCGATTCGCGCCGCATCAGCGGTCGGCGACGATACGATTCAAAAACGCAGTCAAGGCTACGTCGTGCCGGATTCTTTCACACACGGCTCATCACAACAGAGAATCGAATGGTTTGCGCGAGGTTTCAAAACCGGAGATATGCGCCAATGCAACACTTTCGGAAGATAAATTTTTAGCCGCGAACAAACACGAAAATTCACGAAAAAATAAACTTTAAAAAACTTTCGTGATCTTTCGTATTTGTTCGCGGCTAATTTTAATTCGTATTCGGTTGAAACGGTTTGCCGTAAAGTTCCTGAAAAATCCAGCCTAAAAATCTGACTTCCGCCGTGCAGAGAGCTTCGATCCAACTGCTTGTCAGATACAATCTTTTTTCGGTTTCCGTCGGAATTTTTTCAGCTTGAGCGACGTGTGATTGGCTTGCGTCGAGATGATAGTTATTTGAAATATCTTCGCTCGTCTGTTTCGCTTCGCCGAGAGCTTCGAGCAGTTCGGTAATCCAATTTTGCAGTTTTTCCTGCGTGTTATTTTCACCTAGCGTATGGAAAACGCCGATAGCGAAACGCGATTCGGCATTTTCAAAATCGTATGTTTCGACACCGTTTGCCGCATCTTCCGCTTTTCGCCATTGAAAAAGTTCCTCGACGTGCGGATGACGAACGAGATTTACGCGGTTGTCGTTATTGATAAACCATTCGAGCAAATCGGCGAGCGAATTGACATCAATATCGTTTGCCGACATACGAAGTTTCGGCGGTTGGTTTTCCTGTTGCGGTTGTGCCATAAAAATTAAAAATTAAAATGTAAAATTTAACCAAATCAAATTTTACATTTTTTTAACTCACGGCGCGAACTTGCTTGTAAATTGCTGACAACAATAGAAATATGAGTTTTCAGCCATATATTTTTAACGACTGAGTAAATCTGCGGTGGATCAATTTGTCGCCGGATCATTTATTTTTCCGCCAAACCGAATTTTGATGTTTGCGTATAGTATTTATTGTCTTTGATCTTTGCCGTTTCGACAGCCGAACTATTTTCTCTTTCGTAGATAGTTGCTTCAGGCAGAAAATGATTGAAAAGTGCGCGGATTTTGGCTTCGTCGGACTCAGCGACGGCTTGTGCAAAATTGCTGATGATATTAATGACTTCTTCGCCTCTGTAAGTTGCAATTTTGCCGATAAAAATTTTCGGATGTTTTGTTTTCAAAAGATTTTCACCCGTGATTTCCAGTTCTTCAAAAAGTTTTTCGCCTTTTCTGATGCCCGTAAAATTAATCTCAATATCTTCATAAGGTTCGAGACCGGAAAGACGAATCATATCTTCCGCCAGATCGAGAATTTTAATCGGTTCGCCCATATCGAGAATAAAAATCTCATTGCCTTCGCCGAGTGCGCCCGCCTGCATCACGAGTTGCGCGGCTTCGGGAATGGTCATAAAGTAGCGCGTCATATCTTTATGCGTGACGGTAATCGGCTCGCCTGCTAAAATCTGTTCACGGAAGATCGGCACGACCGAACCTGCCGAACCGAGAACATTTCCGAAACGAACAGCCATAAATCTCGTCGGGTAAATCCGATTCAAATTTTGCAGAACGATTTCCGCGATCCGTTTTGACGCGCCCATTACGGAAGTCGGATTTACGGCTTTGTCGGTCGAGATCAGAACAAAACTTTTCGTGCCGAATTCACCGGCAAAATCACCGAGTAATTTTGTAGCGAACACGTTGTTTTTTATCGCTTCGACCGCGTTTATTTCCATCAGCGGAACGTGCTTGTGCGCGGCGGCGTGAAAGATAACTTCGGGTTTGTAGTTCTCGAAAATCTCGCGCATTCGTTCGCGGTCGCCGATGTCTGCGAGAAGCGGAATAAATTTCGCGCCGGGAAAATTTTTGACCAGATCACGCTCGATTTGAAAAAGCGCAAATTCGGCGCGTTCGATTAAAACGATCAATTCCGGTTCGTATGCGGCGATCTGGCGGACGAGTTCCGAACCGATAGAACCGCCCGCGCCCGTTATCATAACGATTTTTCGGTCTAAAAATTCGTGAAGATTTTCGCTGTCCAGTTCCACCGGATCGCGTCCGAGAATATCTTCGATCTGCACATCGCGCAGACGGCTGACCGACACGCGACCGTGAGCGATTTCATTTAGACTGGGAACGATCTGCGCTCTGACGGGAATAGCGCGGCAAATGCTCAAGATGCGGCGAATATCTTTTCCGCTCGATTCATCTATCGCAATGACGACTTGTTCGACATTAAATTCGTCAACGAGCCGCGCCAGATCGTCGCTCGTTCCGAGAACTTTTATGCCGCCGACGCTTCCGCCTCTCTTAAAACGATTATCGTCAACAAAACCTCTGACAAGCAGTTCGGAATCAGCACGTCCTAAAACTTCTTTGACAATCGTTGCGCCGATTCTGCCCGCGCCGACAACAATCGTTTCTTTCGGTTTAACGCGCTTTCTGCCGACCGTAAATTTGCCTTTTTCGCTTAATTCATAAAAGAAACGGCGCAGAACGCGCAGCGAAAGAAGTCCGGCGAAAGCGAAGATCGCATCCATAAAAATAACCGAAAGCGGCACTTGCCAACGAATAAATCTTTCGGGCGAAAGCAAAAGTCTGACCAATGTCAAAATCGCGCCGGAAACAATCGCGGCTTTCAAAAAAGCCTTGATATCTTCAAGGCTGACGTAACGCCAGATAATCGAATATCCGCCGACCAGAAAAAGTGTTGCAAACTGCACCAGAACGACAAACGGTAATTGGTTAAGCGCATTGTCGAGATTATATTCGTTCAGATCGAAATCAAAACGCAGAAGATACGCCAAAAAAAATGCGCCGCATAAAATCGCCATATCCGTTACAAACTGCAACGGACGGCGCACAAACCACAGTTTGTCTTGCGTTCTATGTTTCAGATTATTCAGCATCGGTTAGAAATATCGTCGTATTTTGAAGTTACTTTTTATCGGGCGATTATGTCAAATTAATAAATTATTAACGACGAAAATAACCACGAATCACATAGATAATAGTTTGCATTTGCCGCATTTTCCAAATGTAAACTCAAATCGAATAGTTTTTTCATTATCAAAATGCCCCGCGCTTTTACCTAATAGATTAACTCTAAAAGTTCAGTATTTTGTAATGAACTTTTTTCGGGATTGTATGATAAATTAACTTTGGTTTCGGGCTAAAAATTATAATCATACAACTTATTTAAGACATTATTCTGATAGTAAAAACAAGTAAAAGTTCAGTTTTATTTCGTTTGTTTCGGTGTCTTCGATTTTGTCATTGTGTTGTTGTTTTTTGCATATCGGTTAATTAGATTTTTAGTTCAAAATCGGATGATTGAATCAAACTCAAGGGAAAATAAAATATGAAAAAGATGAATCGGCAGCGTTTATCAGTAATTTTAATGGCGGCGATATTTGCACTGATAGTCGCTTTTTACTTTTTTCAGCCTTTTAAGTCTTTCGCAGAATTTACAACCGCGCCGGAAAATCAACTGCAAAACAGAAAAACGAATCCTGCCGGCAAAATTCTGTTTGATGCGGAGACAAATGAACCTGCCGTAATGCCTTTGACGTTTGATTTCGTGCGCTCGCCGGATAAAACAGGCGCGGACGGCAAAGGCAGATTTTTGATCGCCGTCAACAGCGGTTACGGTTTGACATTTAACTCGAAAAGCAGGGCGCAGCAAACCGTGTCCGTGATAGATTTGAATAAAAAGCCCGCGCCGCAAGTTGTTCAAAACATTTATTTCCCGTCGCCGCAGAGCGCGAATTTCGGTTTGGTTTTCGATAAAAAAGCGCAAGCCGACGGCAAAATAAATCTTTATTTGTCGGGCGGATTTGAAAATAAAATCTGGATTCTGAGTTTTGATGCGACGAAGGATAAACCGCTCGCGCCGAAAAACTCGCGTGACGAGAAATTCGACGCGCCGTTTATAGATGTTTCCGCGTTTGCCGAAAACGCGCCGTCGGAAAATTATAACGGCAACACGGCGGCGGTTTATCCGACCGGAATTGATCTCGCGCCCGACGGTCAGACGCTTTTTTCCGCCAACAATCTGGGCGATACGCTCGGCGTAATTTCCGATCTGCGCGATCAGCGGAAAATTTCGCGCGTCAAATTGCAGAGAGAAAATTCGACGCAGTTCGTCTATCCGTATGACGTAAAAGTTTTGCCGAATGCGGATAACAAAACGGCTGATAAAATTTACGTTTCGCTCTGGGGCGACGATTCGGTTGCAGTCATTGACGGGAAAACTTTAAAGGTTTTGACGCACATCAAAACCGAGCGTCATCCGACGAAAATACTTTTTAATCGTGAAAAGACAAGACTTTTCGTGGCAAATTCCGACGGCGACAGCGTTTCGGTGATTAATACGAAAACCGACGAACTTTACAAATTCGGACAGAAAATAAATATCAAATTGGATAAAACAGCGCAAAACGGAATGAGTCCGCAAGGTTTAGCGTTGAGCGACGACGAAAAAATTTTGTATGTTGCAAATGCGAAAACAAATTCGGTCGCGGTCGTAAATCTCGATCCGAAATTAAATGAAGAAAACCGTTCGGAAGACAAATCGCGCAGTCAGCTTGCCGGATTTATTCCGACCGGAAACTACGCTTCGGCGGTTGCGTTTGCCAACGGAAAAATCTTTATTGCCAACGGAAAAGGCACGGGAATGGAAGAATCTTCGGTAAAAGTTACGTCGAGCGGACTTTACCCGAACACGCCGAACGCGCAGTTTCCCGGCGAAGGTTACAATCGGCGCGGCGAATACAGCGCGGCGATTGTTTCGGGAAACATTTCGGTCGTTGATGTGCCGAATGAAAAAGAACTTTTCGCCTACACGCAAACCGTGATGCGCGATAACGGTTTGATCGGTGCGAAAGAAGCGAAAATTTTTCCGAACGGAAAATCGCCGTTCAAGCACGTTATTTATATCATCCGCGAAAACAGAACTTATGATCAGGTTTTCGGCGATCTCGAAAAAGCCGGCAACGGTCAAAAAGCCGACGGCGATGAATCCGTAGCGATTTTCGGCGCGGGCGAAATCGCAAAATCTCCGAACGGCGCGACGCAAAATATCACACTGAACGCGCGCAATCTGGCGTTGCGTTTCGGACTTCTGGACAGATTTTTCGTCAACGCCGAAGCGTCGCCCGACGGTCATAACTGGTCAACCGCCGCGTTTTCAAACGATTATGTTGACAAGGCTTTTCGCTGGAATTATTCGGGACGCGGGCGAACTTACGATTACGAAGGTTTTAATCGTCTGCCGTCCTACGATCCGCCCGCCGGACAACCGCCCGTCGCGCTGCCTTCGGTTTTCGATCTTCCGGCGAATGAAACGGATGTCGCCGATTTTCTGAAAAAATATGTGCCGTATTTAAAAGGAAACCGCGATGTCGGCGAACCGGAAACGCTTTATTTATGGGATTTAGCAAACAGAAATAATCTGACTTATCGAAATTACGGCGAATATGTGGCAACCGTTTCCGCCGAAGACGTGAAAGAAGTCAACACGCGCAAGCCGAAAAAATATCCCGATCTGTCACCGAATCTGACGGCGTTTGCGACGAAAAAATCGCTCGAAAATCATTTCTCGCCCGCGCTTAGAAATTTCGATCAGAAAACGCCGGATTCGATGACGACCGATTCTTATCGCGCCGCAAAAGAATCGAGCGGCAAATCTGACGCGCTGATTTCTTATGAAAACAAAGATGAAAAATTTAACGGCAGTTCGCGTTTCGGCGAATGGCTGAAAGAGTTTCGCGGCTATACGGAAAATTTGAAAAACGGTAAAGGCGACCAATTGCCGAATCTTTCGATTGTCAGATTTTCCAACGACCACACCGCCGGACTTCGCAAAGGAACGCCGACACCGCAGTTTTACGTCGCCGAAAACGATTACGCCATCGGCAAACTCGTCGAGGAAGTTTCAAAAAGCGAATACTGGAAAGACACGGCGATTTTCATCGTCGAAGACGACGCGCAGGACGGTCCCGACCACGTTGACGCGCATCGTTCGCCCGCGTTCGTCATTTCTGCTTACAACCGCGAAGGTGCGCTAATTCACGATTTTCACAATACGGTTTCGCTAATTCGCACGATGGAAATTTGCCTGAATCTGCCGCCGATGAATTTTCTCGACGCACACGCCGCGCCGATTGATATTTTTACCGGCAAAGCTAATCTCGCGCCGTTTCAAGCGCAAATGCCGGCAGTCGCGCTCGACAATCTTTTCCCATCCGAAAATCCTTCGACGGCGATGCGGAAATATATGAAGTTGACGGACGAGCAGAATTTACAGCACGCTGATATGGCAAATCCGCGTCAATTGAACGAAATAATCTGGTTTTCGGTCAGAGGAAATTCTGCTCCGATGCCGGAAATTGCGCGGCTTCCGGCTTTTGACGTGATGACGGCGGGAATTAAACCGAACGATGATGATGATGAATTGGCTGATGACGACGACGATTAATAAAACTTTGATTGTTATGCCCGAAAAAGACGATAAAAACGCGAAACTATAAAAATACTTTCGCGTTTTTTCGACGGCAAAATAATTTTTTCCAAGAGAAAATTCTCGGTTATTTAATGACCGGGAAATTTAAAGTTTCTCCGCTTGTTGCGGTTTTGCTTTCCGAATCGAATGTTTGTTCGTGCGGCATATAATTTTTATCGAGCCGGACGATTTTTATCACATTGATTTTTTTGCAGACACCTTTGTCTTTCTCGGAAGTCGGCGAACACGAAATTTTTATGTTTTCGGGAAAATCTGCCGACAATTCCACAGGTTTTCTGACGGCGATTCTGATAAATCCGGTGCGGTTAACTCTGAGACGTGATTCTTGCCAATCGGAAAAAGATTTTATTCCGTTTTTGTTTTCAATTTCGATTGAAACCGCCGCATTTTCCGGCGCGGATTCGATTTCTATGTAGAAATAATTTCGCGGATCGTCAACCGAATTTGCGCTTAACTTTGCGGGATTTACGCGATTTTCACGAATCGCTTCATAAGCCATAATTCGATACGTCCACGCATTTTCGTCCATCACGGTTTCGCGTGATTTTCGGGAAAGATCGGCGGCAACGAGTTTAGGAGAAACTTTCAGCGAAGTGCAGCCCGCATCGGAGAAATTATTATTGACGGTCGCGTCTAAAATTAAGGGATGCGAAGACATTCTTTTTCCTTGAAAATCTTTTGTAACGTGATTTGCGCCTTGAATTATCTGCGATAAAATCTCGCCCTTTTCATTTACGCGCATTTCGTAAATCCATTCGATGTCGGTCAATCTGCCCCAACGCGCGAGAAGTGCCTGCGAATTCGTGCCGCCGTCTTCGTTTGTAAAAATCGTCGTGTAGCGAATTTTTTTCGCTCCGTCCGGTTCATCGAAAATCTCGTAATAAGTCAAAAGCGGAATATCTGAAAAACGCCCGATTGTGTCTGGACGCAGATATATTACGGGCGCATTTTCCGTTGCCAGATATGCAAAATTTGAAACATTTCTCCGGTTGATTTTTTCGATTTTCGCCGATAAAACTTCAACTTTTCCGATTTGCGGCGCGGAGTATTTTTCGCTCAGAACCAAAACGATTTCGTGTTTTTTTTGCGCGTCTAATTTACCGAGCAAAGCGGAGTATTCAAAATTTTCTTCGCCCGCAAAAAGCATTAAATCCTGATTGTATTTGCCGTCAATAAAGACCGTAACGACCGCTGCCTCGGCGTTTTTTATCAGCCAAGACGCGTCTTTTACGCTCGACTTAACGATCAGTTTAAACTCGTTTTCGTCGCTTTTCGTAATTTCCGTTTTTAATTTTTTTAGTATTTTTCCCGTTGCTTCAATTGTCGGTTCGCTTCCGCACTGAGCGAAAATATTTACGGAAAATAGGACGAGAAAAATTGTTGTCAAAATTATTGTTTTCATTTTTTTATCGAAATCTAAAAAGGTTTGCAGATGCCTTGATCGCGCTTCGTTTACCGCAGATTTTCATACGAAAACATTTTATATGTTGAAAGATTTATCAAAAACAAAAAAACGAGGTATTTTTTCGCAAACTGATACTCGAAATTACTCTTTCAAAAGTTAAAAAATACGTCTTCGATTTTATGATGTTCAAACAAAAATCGCAGCATTTAAATATCAGTAGAAAGAAAAGAATAACTTTAATAGAAGTTGTTGCATAAATAAGTTGCAGAATTGATAAATAGTAAGATTTTTCTACCCTGAAAAAGAACTACCGTTGTCGCATCCGCAACCGGTCTGATTATAATCGAAGTTTAAGAAAACTTAGAAGTCTGAGTTTCTGGTTTCACAGGATTTGATTGATAATTGGCTGGCAGAAGGATTGACGGGTGAGCGTGGCAGTTCGCCGAAATATAGCGATGCGGCGATTCAGGCGATGGTGGGCGTGAAATTATTGTCGGGATGAGAATCGGCGGCACATCCGGCGCACGGGCAGAAAGAAGTGGCAGCGCGAGAGCAGCTATCATCGGCGGAGTTTAGCGGAAACGGCGATGTTCAGATACAAAACGATCTTCATAAATAAATTACGATCAAGAAAAAGGCGAATCAATTTCAGGAAATGCACATCAAAAGTGCCATCTTGAATCGAATGAAACATTTAGGAATGCCTGATAGTTACAAGCGTTGAAATCTAGCAAAAACTAGAAGAGTAGAGATTTACTGTTTTATGCAACAAAGCCATTAAACAGAGCGAATTTCCAAGGTTTAAAAAACTTCCGTTGACGAATGAATAAAGCAGGTAGCCGACTAATCCGTAAAAATAGACAGCCGCTAACGCAACTATTTGTTCTTGTAATGACAGCGGCTGTCCGTATCTTAGTTCTGCAACCATCAGCACGGAAAACATATATGACATCACGGTACCAACTAAATAAACAAAAACCGAGATGAGTATTTTTCCGATAATCAGCAAAGTTTCATCTCTGCCGTAAGTGTTTCCCGCAACCAAAATTACAGCGATAGGAATTCCGACAAACATTAAAAACCACAAGCCGATAATAAGAATGTTCATAAAATAAAAAAACGCCGGTAAAATATTTTACCGGCGTTTTTAGTCAAAATTAAACGTCCAGATTTTTTACATCGAGCGCGTTGTCTTCGATAAACTTTCGTCGCGGTTCGACTTGATCGCCCATTAAGATCGTGAAAATCTCGTCGGTTTCAATCGCGTCTTCGACTCGAACCTGTAAAAGCGTTCGTTTATCGGGATTCATCGTCGTTTCCCAGAGCTGTTCGGGATTCATTTCGCCCAAACCTTTGTAACGCTGGATGTTTAAATCCTTTTTCGCCGTCGCCATTACTTTTTCCAAAAGTTCCTGCCGCGTGGCGATCTCTTCGCTCGTCCCGTTTTCGCCGAGAATAAACGGTGACGGGAAATTTTCTTCCAGATTTCGTTTGAGTTCGACGGCTTTTTGAAATTCGACATAGCTTGCCAAATCCCAATCGAAAATAATTTTCTGACCGTTGTCGAGCGTGATTTCGATTTCCGAAAGTCCGTGTTCTTCATCGGTCATCAGTTCAGTTCCGAAACCGGCTTCGGCGATTTTTCCTTCGACCTGCGCCATCAAATCTTCCTGTTCAAAGACTTTGCGGATTTTCATATTGTTTTTCATCAATACGCCGTCTTTACCCGCAAAAGCATTGAGTAAAGCATTTAACAAATCCTCGCTGCCGTTTATCCGTCGCACGAACCGTGCATAATAACGCTCGAAATCAGTTACGAGTTCGAGCATTTTTATCAGGTCTTTACCTTCGTAATTTTTGCCGTTCGAGGTTGATTTGAGTTCAATATCGTTGGTCGCCTGTTTCATCATATAGCGAAACATCGCAGGTTCGTCCTTGATATATTCCTCTTTCTTGCCTTTTTTAACTTTATAAAGCGGCGGTTGCGCGATGTAAATATAGCCTTTCTCGACCAGTTCCGGCATCTGACGATAAAAGAACGTCAAAAGCAGAGTTCTGATGTGCGAACCGTCAACGTCAGCGTCGGTCATCAGACAAATTTTGTGATAACGAAGTTTTTCGATATTAAAATCGTCTTTGCCGATGCCTGTTCCGAGCGCGGTAATCAAAGCCTTGATTTCGCCGTGTCCGAGCATCTTGTCAAAACGCGCTTTTTCGACGTTCAGGATTTTACCTTTGAGCGGCAGAACGGCTTGATTAGACCGGTCGCGTCCCTGTTTCGCCGAACCGCCCGCCGAATCTCCTTCGACCAGATAAATTTCCGAAGCCGCCGGGTCTTTTTCCTGACAATCGGCGAGTTTTCCGGGCAGAGTCGAAGTTCCGAGCGCACTTTTACGAACAATTTCACGCGCTTTTCGCGCCGCTTCACGCGCTCTCGAAGCATCAACGGCTTTACCGACGATCTTCTTGGCGATGTTCGGATTCGTTTCAAAAAATTCGCCGAGTTTTTCGTTCAAAAATGACTCGACCGGACCTTTGACGGGTGAATTTAATTTACCCTTAGTCTGACCTTCAAATTGCGGTTGCGGAATTTTTACCGATATAACGGCAACCAGACCTTCGCGCACATCGTCGCCGGTCAGCGCAACTTTCGAGTTTTTCATCATACCCGAACTTTCCGCGTAAGAATTGATCGTTCTGGTAATCGCACCGCGAAAACCCGACAGATGCGTTCCGCCGTCAACCGTGTTGATATTGTTGGCAAACGAGAAAATCTTTTCGTCGTAGCTGTCGTTATACTGCATCGAAACTTCGATGGAAAAATCTTCGGAATTAAATTCAAAGTAAAGCGGCGGATCGTGCAGCGAACTTCGATTTTTGTTCAGATGCTTGACGAATTCGGCGATGCCGCCCTTGTAATAAAAATCGTGTGATTTTTCCGGGTCTTCGCGCTCGTCCTTGATGTTGATGCGAATGCCTTTGTTTAAAAACGCTTTTTCCCGCAAACGCTCGGACAATTTTTCAAAACTGTAAATTAGAGTTTCAAAAATCT
The DNA here is from genome assembly GCA_965217985.1 of Pyrinomonadaceae bacterium. GTDB lineage: Bacteria > Acidobacteriota > Blastocatellia > Pyrinomonadales > Pyrinomonadaceae > DATHTS01. Next base: position 592,225 of record CBDCJY010000009.1, on the reverse strand, counting down.
CGCCGTCGGGTTTGAAAGTGATTTTCGTGCCTTGTTTCGCCGTTGTTCCGGTTTGTTTGAGCGGCGCATCGGGAATGCCGCGCGTATATTCCTGTTCGTGTGTCTTGCCGTCGCGCCAGATTTCGAGTTTCAGCCATTCCGAAAGAAAATTGACACAACTTACGCCAACGCCGTGCAGACCGCCGGAAACTTTGTATGAGTTTGAGTCGAACTTTCCGCCCGCGTGTAAGATAGTCATCACGACTTCCGCCGCCGAGCGACCTTCCTGTTTGTGTATGTCGGTCGGAATTCCGCGCCCGTTATCAATAACCGTGACCGAATTATCCATATGAATAAAAACGTCAATCGTGTCGCAGTAACCGGCGAGAGCTTCGTCAACCGAGTTGTCCACGACTTCGTAAACAAGATGATGAAGACCGATCTCACTCGTCGAACCGATATACATCGCGGGACGTTTTCTAACGGCGTCTCTGCCTTCTAAAACGGTGATCGAATCGGCACCGTATTCTGTTTTTGTTGTAGCCAAATTTATTAACCTCTTTCTTAAATTTTTCTTATTAAAAAGTTACCTTTATTTTAACATTTTTTTGCAAATAAAAAAAACGCTGAAACGCCGAAATTTATTATATTTGATGCTCATTTTTAAAGTTTTGACTTAACTCGAATCCTCGGTTGGCGGATGACGATTGATGGCAAAATCGGCGAGCCGGATTTGCAAAATTCTTTCGCGGTCTAAGTCGAGCAAATCAATCGTAATTTGTCCCGTTTCAGTTTTTGCAATAATTATGATTTTGCTGTCAGACCAAAAGAAATGATCTTTCCAAATGTCTGTGCGCGGATTGAAAATCGGGAGTTCTTTTTTGCTTTGTTGACTGTAAGCAGAAGTTTATCGGATTTTCGCCGGTTGCAATGAAAACAGGCTAATGCAAGATTTTCCAAAGAATCGTTTTCATCAGGTGTTATGTGGTCAATCGTGAAACGAACATATTGCCATCGTTCGTTCGTGTGGCAGTATTCGCATAGAAAACGAGCGCGACGGCGAACTTCCTCGCGCACGTCTTCGGGAATTTTACGAGACACTTTCCTTTTCCTCAGAATTGTTTTCGGCGAGATTGCGCGTCAGTCGGTTGAGAAAACTCAGGTAATCGTCAATTTCTTCAAAACGGTCAAGTTCGATTTTTTCCAGATCGGACAGATCATTTTGTTTGTTTTTGTCAAAAAGATTTTCGATGCGCTGTTGGGCATTTTTTGAAACGCGAAAAATCAACACTCCTTGTTCAACTTCGATTTCAATTGCGCCGTCGGGCGACAAACCGTTTGGCAAACCGTTTAATTTAGGAACTGTTTGAATTTGCGAAATCATAAGTAATCTCCGATTGCTGAAAATTTTAATACGGTTTTTTATAAATTAGTTTTTACTCGTCCGTTTTCAATCGTAAAAATGTCCGCATTCACGCCGAATTTTTCGGTGAAACTTTCCTTTGAAGTCGTCACGAAAGTCTGCGTTTTGTCCTGCAAAAATTCCAGTAACTGACCGATGCGTTTGTAATCTAATTCGGCATCAATGTCGTCGAGCAGAAAAAGCGGATATTCGTTGTGCTGTTCGTAAAAAACGGAAACATTGGCGAGCTGCAAAATCAAAAGCGCACTGCGCTGCTGACCGCTCGAACCGTATTTTCTGAGATCGTGTCCGTCAAAATTAATTTCAAGATCGTCGCGGTGTGTGCCGATTAGGGAATGTCCGCTGACGAGTTCGGCTTGGACGCGCAAATTTAATCTTTCGGTCAAAAGCGCGGCGTAATCGGTCAAATCGCCTTTGCCTTCGAGCGACGAGGCGTAACGAATCGTAATTTCTTCTTTGCCGAAAAGTTTTTTCTCCAAAACGCCGTTTAATCTTTCGACGAAACGAACTCTGGCTTTGTAGATTCTGCTCGCTAACTGAATTAATTGCTCATTCCACGGTTCGAGCAGTTCGGAAACTTTATCTAAAGAGAAACCGTTGTCCTTCGCCGATTGTAGAAGACTGTTTTTCTGGCGAATAACGCGGTTGTAATCGCTTAACGTCTGAATAAACGGCGGATATATCGAAACGATGCCGCCATCGAGAAATTTGCGCCTTGCGTCGGGTGTGCCGCGCACGATTTCGAGTTCGTCGGAATTGAAAACGATGGCGTGAAGTTCGCCCAGAAATCTTTGAATCGTTTCTTTTTTATTATTGACCGTTAAAATTTTCGTGTTGCCTTGCAGAGCGACTTGCAGATTGCGATGAATTTCCTCGCTTTGCCTGACAGTTCCTTTGATAAGAGCGAGTTCTTCGTTAAATTTTATCGCCTCGGAAAGTTTGGCGGTTTTAAATGATTTTGTCGTGGCGAGAAGATAAATCGCTTCGAGCCAATTGGTTTTTCCTTGTCCGTTTTCGCCGAAAATAATATTAAGATTTTTTCCGCAAGGAATTTCGCCTTCGATATTGCGGAAATTTCGGACTTCGAGAACTTCAAGCAGCATATAAACAGAATACAACCATTTCGACGGAAACGCATACTAAAATTTCCCTGAATTTTGCGGATAAAAGATTACATTACTAATTTATATTAAATGGACTTGTCGTTTCACCGGCATTTTTAAAAATCAACTTTTTACTTTGAAATAATATGAAAAATTTAATGCGGATTCTTGTTTGTTTAGGTATTGTTGCGGTCTTTTCGGGTTTTGCACAGGCGCAGTATAAAACGAAAAAAATCGCCGAACCGTTTTCCGCGACGGCGATGAACGGTCAGGTTTTCGATCTCGCAGAATTGAAAGGAAAAGTCGTCTTGATGACTTTCTGGTCAACCAGATGTGCGATCTGCGCGGGCGAAATTCCGATTCTCAACCGTCTGTCGGAAAATTACAAGGGCAAAGATGTCGTCTTTCTCGGCTTGACGACCGAAGATGAAAATCGTGTCAACGGATTTTTAAAATCCAAAAAATTTAATTTCAATATTTTGCCCAACAGCTTCGGCGTGGTTTTGAAATACGCCGATAAAGACGCGCAAGGCAGAATCAATATGCCGTTTCCTTCGTATTTTCTCATTAATCAGGACGGCGAAATCGAATTGAAAACCAGCGGATATGATAAAACCGACAAATTAAATTCGGAGATAAACCGACTTTTAAATTCAAAACAAAACAAAACCGAGTAGAGGCATTTTCAAAAAACTTGACTTTCGATTTAGTTTCAAATTATAAAATCACAATGAAGATATTTATTCTTGTGCTTTTGACTTTTCTTTTTTCATTTTCAATTTCCGGTCAGCAAAACGCGAATCAAAAAACGACTGCAACTGATTTCAGCGCGACGACACTTGACGGAAAACCGATCAATACGGCTGATTTGCGCGGAAAAATTATCGTTCTGAATCTGTGGTTTATCAATTGTCCGAACTGCGTCCAGGAAATCAAACTGCTCAATCAGGTCGTCGAGGAATATAAAAATAATAAAGATGTTGTTTTTCTGGCTTTAGCGACAAACAAACCGACCGATTTGGAGAAATTTCTCAAGAAAAATCCGTTTGCGTATCAGATAATTCCGAGTGCCGGAACGATAATCTTGAATAATTTCGGAACGCCTGATAAAAACGGCAAAATTTATATTCCGTTTCCGACGCATCTCGTGATTAATAAAGATGGCAAAACGCTGCTCAGAGCCGAAGGTTTGAAAGGTGTCGAAGCGGTCAAAGCGGAACTCAAAAAACAGTTTTCGGCGAAATAATCAATGTCGAACAAAGCATTTGATTTGAATTTTTCTTCGGGTTTAGTTATATTTTCACTTCGCCGCTTATTTTGCGGAGAGATCGCATAATGGTATTGCAGTAGTCTTGAAAACTACCGGGCGTAAGCCTATGCAGGTTCGACTCCTGTTCTCTCCGCCATAAAGTTTTAGGATTTGTAAATTTACAGTTTACAAATCCTTTTTCTTTTGTTCTGACAAAAAAATATACACATCCGACGAAAATTCTTGATTTCTCATTTCTTTTTAGCATATCTTTAGGTATAAACTGAATGACTGTTCATTCATAACGGTAAAAATATAAAATTTATGGCGAAAGGTTCAACTCGGATAACTGTAACTGACAAACGCGAAGCGATTTTGCGGGCGGCGATCAAAACATTTGCGGGAAAAGGTTTTTTTAATTCAAAAGTAGCTGATATTGCTAAAGAAGCAGGCGTTGCCGACGGCACGGTTTATCTCTATTTCAAAAACAAGGATGATATTCTGCATTCGGTTTTCGACCGCGCAATGGACGAATTTATCGCCGAGGGAAAAAAGGAAATTGCCGCGCTCGACAATTCGCAGGATAAACTGCGCCGTATTGCCGAACTGCATCTCGAACGTCTCGGCGGCGACCGCGATATGGCAATCGTTTTTCAGGTCGAACTGCGCGGCTCGACGAAATTTATGCAGGAGTTTTCCGCCGCCGGTTTTGCCGAATATCTTAATGTTATTCAGCAGGTAATTATCGAAGGACAGAAAAACGGTGATTTTCGCAAAGATTTAAAACCGATTGTCTGCGCCAAGATTCTTTACGGAGCATTGGACGAAATGGTGACAAACTGGATTTTGTCGAGTAATCCTTATCCGCTTGCGCCGATGGCGGAAGAAGTTCTAAAAATATTTTTCGGAGGTGTTCTGAAATAATGGACAGGGAAGTAAAAACGGAAAATAAAGACGATTCGCCGGAAATCGTGCGTTACGGAAAAGTCGTCAAACGAGTTCCCTTATTTGCAAACGAGCCGCAGATTTTGCCCGAAATTTTTCTCCAAGCGCAAAAAAAACACAATCGTTCCGATGCACTGAATTACAAAAAAGACGGCAAATGGCTGAAAATTTCGTCGGACGAAATGATTGCGCGTGCTGAAAATATCGCGCTCGGTTTGTATTCTATCGGTTTGCGAAAAGGCGACCGCGCGGCGATCTTAGCGGCAAATTCGCCCGAATGGACTTTGGCGGACGCGGGCTGCCAGTTTGCCGGAATCATTGACGCGCCGATCTACACGACGCTTTCGCCGAATTCGATTGAATATATTCTCAAAGATTCGGGCGCAAAAATTTTATTCCTGCAAAGCAAAAGAACTTTTGACCGCATAAAAGGAATCCTTCCCGAATGTAAAGACATCGAAAAAATGGTTTTCTTTGACGCGAAAAATGTTGATGGAGAAAATTCTATTTCGCTCGAAGAATTGGAAATCGCGGGCGCAAAGCTGAAAAGCGAAAATCCCGAATCGGTCGGCGAATTGATAAAAGCGAGTTTACCGAACGACGTTGCCACCTTGATCTATACTTCGGGAACGACTGGCGAACCGAAAGGCGTGATGCTTTCTCATCAAAACATAATTTCAAATGTGATAGATACGGGCGAAAATTTTACGTTTTCGGACAAAGACGTGCCGCTTTCGGTGTTGCCTCTGTCGCACGTTTTCGAGCGTTCGGCGATGTATCTGTATATTTTTAACGGGATGACTGTTTTTTACGCCGAATCAATCGAAAAGATCGCCGACAATCTCGGCGAAGTTCGCCCGACAATTTTCGTCGGTGTGCCGCGTGTTTTTGAAAAAGTTTATGCTAAAGCGAAACTCAAATCGGCGCAAGACGGCGACTTAAAGGAAAAAATATTCGATTGGGCGATTGAAGCGGCAAAAGAATACGCTCAGTTCGCGACGAAAAAACAGGAAGTTCCGCGTTTTACAGCGGTCAAACACGCGATTGCCGACAAACTCGTATTTACCAAAATGCGCGAATTTTTCGGCGGTCGTCTGCGTTCGTGTATCACCGGCGGCGCGGCTCTTTCGGATGAAATTTATCTGATCTTTAACGGCGCGGGAATTTCGATTATGCAGGGTTACGGTTTAACGGAAACTTCGCCCGTTGTTTCGACAAATAATCCGCTCGAATCAAAACTCGGCTCGGTCGGCAAACCGATTCGCAATACGGAAGTTCGCATTGCCGAAGACGGCGAGATCGAAGTTTCCGGCGCGGGCGTGATGCTCGGTTATTTCAATAAACCGGAAGAATCGCGCAAAGCGTTTACCGAAGACGGATTTTTCAAAACCGGCGACATCGGCGAGATTGACAGTGAAGGTTTTCTGAAAATTACAGACCGCAAAAAAGAACTTTTTAAAACTTCCGGCGGTAAATATATTGCTCCGTCGCCGGTCGAACAAATGATAAAAAGTTCGCGTTTCGTCAATCAGGTCGTCCTCATCGGCAACGAACGGAAATTTCCCGCCGCTCTGATCGTGCCTGATTTCGAGCAACTTCAATCTTTCGCCAAAAATGAAAATCTGAATTTGAAATCACCGAAAGATTTTATCGAAAATGAAAATGTTGTGCGTTTGTTTGAAAAAGAAGTTGCCAAATACTGTGCCGATTTGTCGAATTACGAAAAGATCAAAAAAATTGCTCTGCTCAAAGACGAATTAAGCGTCGAAGGCGGCGAACTGACACCGACATTAAAAATCAAACGCCGCATCGTTGACGAAAAATACAAGGACGTGATTGATAAAATATATTCGGACGCGGAAAAAGAAAAGTCTGCGAATTAATTAAATAATTCACAGACTTTTAAGAAAATTCAGGTGGAAACTAATATAAAATTTTAGTCGGCAATCCTCCGATTCCGCCTGTCACTCCGGTTCTTACGCCGCCCATCACGAGTTCTAAAACAGTTTGTCCGACGCTTTTTTTCGATTTATCAACCTCGACAATATCGTATGGTTGCAACATTACGTCTTTCTCGGTTCCTTTTTTAATCGAATCATAATTTGCTGCTATTATTTCCCGGTCTTTGGAATTTTCCTTCAAACGGTGAATTTTTATATCCTTAGTTTTCGCCTGAGGATTAACACCGCCGACCATTGCAATCGCCTGAGACAAAGATAAACCGCCGTCTTTTAGAAGAATTCCGGTCGGTTGACGAACTTCACCCATAAAATAAACCGGCGCGGCGCGTTGAACGACGATAATATCGCCCGGTAAAATTACCGGATTGGCATCATCGTGACCTTTTTTCACGCTGTTTAAGCTATACAAACGTGAAGGAACGTCCAAGCTGTCCGTGGTTTCGGCTTTCCACGCAATATCTTCGGTGGCATCATTGCAAAGCGGCGGACGAGTTCTGAAAATTTGTATGATGCCGCCGGCTTCTTCGGTTACGCCGCCGGCAAATGAAATCAATTCCAAAAGTCTGACTTCGCGCCGGAGATCAATCTGTTGCTGTTGTTTGACTTCGCCGTAGATCGTTACAGGCGGACGGCTGTGGCGTTCCGTTACCTGCACCGTGACTTGCGGATTACGCAAATATTTTCCTAATAGATCGGAAACATCGGAGCGCAGTTCTTTTTCCGACATACATTTAGCCGCTACGCCGTCTTCAACGAACGGAACTTGAATTTTTCCGTCTTCATCAACGGTTGATTCAAAATTAAAATCCGATTCGCCGAGAACTTTTCCGACTACTTTATCGCCGGGACCGATCAGATAAGCGCGTGAATCTAACGGCTTTACCGAAACTTCCTGACCGAAAGCGGTCTGAAGCAAACCGAGTAAAATAATAAAAATAACCGCAACTCTTAATTTCATAATATATTTATACCTTAATATTCGTAGTGAATTTTCTTGATCTAGGATAACTTACAAACGCCTTTGATTCAACTTTTTGTTATTGCGGTTGCTTTAATTGTTATAATTATTGCAATTTTCTTCCGTTAAATCACGATTTCCCGTTAGCGGACATAAACTGCAACGTATCTTTATTTTCTGTATTTATCTTCCGTTATCATTCGAATAATCAATAGTTTTGATTATTCCGGTTCGTAATTTTCCCGAATTCGGCGACGGCAAGGTGATTAGTGTGAAACGATGATTGTAATTTTCATCAGCGTCATTTCCCTGAAAACTCTGCCATTCGTATTTGACGACTGCGCCGTCGTGAAATTCGTAAATGCGCTCGATTTTTTCCGATTCGTAAATGGTCGGCGTTTCTTTGGCGATCTTTTCGCGTTCGTCGCGCAGAATAATTTCGGCGTAACTTTCAGCAGAATTTTGTTTTTTACCCATAAGTTTTATAAAAAATTATCCGCCGAATTTATAACACTCTTTCAGTTTAAAAACAAAAAACCGCCGATATTTTCATCGCGGCTTTTTGTTTTTGATTTTTGACAGTAAGATTTTAAGCCTTTGCAGCGTGTGATTTATTATACTTTTTCTTTTCTTCAGCCATTTGTCTGCCGAGTTCTTCAAGGTCTGAACTGCTGAAAATCTTTTCGACTTTCGGAAACATTTTTCCTTCTTCTTCCATCAGATGATGTTCCGTGCTTTCAATCAAAACTTCCATTTTCGGCTCGAATTTTTCGCTGTCATCCTCCAAATTTGAAATTTCGCGGACAAAAACGTCGCCGAGATGATGTTCCTCGATGCCTTCGAGCGTGATGTCTTCGAGTTCTTCGTGTTCCTTTAATTTCGGATAGAAAATTGTTTCTTCGATATGCGTGTGAACATCCAGTTTCGCTTTTATTTTCTCGAAAATTTCCTGTTTTTCGCTGTCGCTGTCGCTGCTTTTGTATTTCCCGAAAAATCCTCTCAATTCATTGTGATCTTCTTTTAATAATTCGATTGCGTTCATAATTTTCTCCTATTGTTTGATTTTAATAGTTCAGAATCAATTTAATACATTTAATTTCTTTGATTTATACAAAAGCAAACGGTGTGCCTTTTACGACTTTAAAATTATTTTCCCGAACGCTTTTTCTTCAAACACCACTCTGTGCGCTTTGTCAGCGGCTTGCAAATCGAAAGTTTTTCCGACAATCGGATTTAGAAAACCTGCACTCAAACCGTTATAAATCGCTTCGTAAATTTCATTCATCTCATCTTCAGGCGCATTAAAGAGCGACATTCCGAAGATATTTGCATCTTTTCCCATCGCCAGACGCGGATTAAAATCCAGACTTCCGCGATTGCCGATGACGATAATGCGCCCGAACATTTTTAAAATTTCAAAATCTTTTGCGAGATTTTCGTTGGCGAGCATTTCCAAAATTATTTCAACGCCCGTGTCGTCGGTTACTTTTTTAATTTCATTAAAATAATTTTCATCCGAATGATCGAAAACGTAATCCGCACCTTGTTCTTTCGCTAATTTTCTTCCTTCGTCCGAACTCGCCGTGCCGATAACTTTCAGCCGCGCATTTTTCGCCCATTGAATCGTCGCGATTCCGACTCCGCCCGATGCGCCGTGAACGAAAACCGTCTCGCCCGCTTTTCCTTTCACCTTTTGAAACAAAGCGCGATACGCCGTTGCATAAGGCACGAATACGCCCGCGCCTTTTTCAAACGAGATATTTTCAGGTAGCTTGATGATCTGATTTTTTTCGCACAGGCAAAATTCGGCGTAAGTTCCTGTAACCGAACCTGTCGTCAAAACTCTGTCGCCCGCTTTGAATTCGGAAATATTCGCGCCTGTTTGCTCGACAATTCCCGCCGCATCTTTTCCCGGCGTGTATGGCAAATCCGGTTTTTGCGCGTGCGTTCCCGTGCGAATATATGTGTCAACCGGATTAACTCCGGCGGCTTCTACTTTTACAAGAATCTGATTTTCGTTCGGCTCTAGATCCGCCGTTTCTTCAAATTTCAAAACTTCCGGCGCGCCGAATTCTCTGACAATTATCGCTTTCATATTTTTAAGGACGAGAGAAGGAAAAAGGGACGCGAAAGAAAGGAATTTTCTCCGTTCTCTCTCGTCCCTAAAAAGTTGTTAGTTGATTAAACGTATTTATCAATTACTTTTGAAATCGCTTCGCGCGAAACTGCGCCGACGATGCGTTCCTGCTCTTGTCCGCCTTTGAAAACGATCAAGGTCGGAATTCCGCGAATGCCGAACCTTTGCGGCACATTCATATTTTCGTCAACATTCATTTTATAAACGCCTGCTTTCTCTTTATATTCTTCGGCGATAGCTTCGACCGACGGCGCAATCATCCGGCACGGTCCGCACCATTCCGCCCAAAAATCAACCAGAACCGGTTTGTCCGAACCGAGGACATCCGCTTCAAAATTCGTGTCTGTTGCTTGTTTTGCAAAATCTCCCATTATTATCTCCTTATTTAATAATTTTTTTGATTATGACTTTACCGCAAATTAAACCATAAAAACATTTTATTTTGCGGCATTTAATCTGCTTTTCAAATCTGTTGCCAATTGTAACAGACATTGTTACAATTGGCAACCGGAATAACGGCGAAAGTAAATTTATAACTGCTAACTTTTCAAAGTCGCTTTCAGACTGATTTCCGCGCCTTTTAAGACTTGTGAAACAGGACAGGTTTCTTTAGTTTTTTCGGCGATTTTCTGAAATTCCTCATCTTCGATTCCGTCAACTTCGGCTTCGGTTTCGAGATCAATATTCGGAATGACGAATCCTTCGCCCTGTTTTTCAATTTTTACATTTGCGGTTGTGTGAATATTTTTCGGCGAGTATCCGGCTTTTCCCAAATTTCCCGAAAGTGCCATCGTGTAGCAGCCCGCGTGCGCGGCGGCGATCAGTTCTTCGGGATTAGTCGCCTTTTGATCTTCGTCTTCACTGAAACGCGATTTGAACGAATAAGCACCTTCAAATGCTCCGCTGCCGAGTTTCACTTTTCCTTTGCCTTCCATAATCGAGCCGTTCCATTCGGCTTCGGCTTTTCTTGTAAATTTCATAATTTTATTCTCCCTTGTTTTGTAACTTTAAACTTTTTCCGTAATCATTTTCGTCATCGTGATTTGCGGCGGCTCGACTGCAACTGCACTGATTTTGGTAAAAAACTCTTTGAAAAAATCCTTTTCAAAATGTTCGTCAATCGCCGCTTTATTTACCCACGTTTCGTGCCAGACAAAAACCGTCGGATCGTCAATCGCCTGATGAATATCATAATTGATATTTTTATCTTCTGCGCGGGAATCATCCAAAATCGCCAACGCGATTTCTTTCGCTTCTTCGATTTTGTCGTCTTTGACTTTCAAACGCGCCACTAATATTATATTTTCATCATTCATAGTTTTTTATTTTACCGCAGATGAATGCGGATAAACGCAGATTTTTTAAATCAGTTATCTTAATTTTTATTCGCGTTCATCTGCGTAAATCTGCGGCTAAATTTCTTTTCTTACCTTGTAAAATCGTAAATTAAATCTCCGTTCGTATATTTCGCGTCTTCAAAAATATGCGGATAATGTTTTTGCAATTCACTCAAATAAAGTTCATACGGTAAGTCGTCAAATGTGCCGTATTCGTAGAGATATTGCATAAAAGCATTACCCGATTTATCGAATTCCTGAAAGATCGAATCTTTTGTGCCGTCAAATTCGAGCGGTTCGACTTTGAGAAATTCGCACAGTTTTTTATTAAACGCCGGAGTCGTTTTCAGCCATTTGTTATCAATAAACATTTCCGCCGCGCCGTGAAAAACGAGATAATCTTTCCGCAAAAGTTTTTCGAATTTGCCGGTCGCAATGTGATTTCTGACGATGTAAAAACTCAAACGGCTCGGAATATTTACGGCACGCGCCGAAGCCGCGAGCAAAACCGCTTTTTCGACGCAGTAACCGCGATTTCTTGTCAGCAGATCGCTTGCCATCAAACCTTCGCGCCGCAAATCCAAAATGTTCGGATTATACTGAAACCCGTCGCGCACGGCGTAATAAAGTTTGACCGCCTTTTCCTTATCGGTCGCCGCGCCGTCGGAGTTTCGCATCGCAAATTCGCTTACGGATTCATTATCATAATCTAAAAACTCGGTGGGTCGTAGAAATGTTTGCATAAATTTTTCGGCAATTTGTAATTATAAATTGAAAAATATCAGTTAGTAAACATTAATTTTTCCTATCATCCGAATTATAATCCTTTATTTGTTCGCGCCACGATGCGGCATAATTTCCGCCGCTTGAAACCAGTTCGGAATGTGTTCCGGATTCGATGATTTCACCGTTTTTCATCACATAGATTAAATCCGCCCGCATCGCCGTCGTAAAACGGTGCGTAATAATTAAAGAGGTTTTACCGCGCGCGCGTCTGACAAATTTCTTAAGCCAATCGGCTTCCGCCCAAGGATCCATCGCGCTGGTCGGTTCGTCGAGCAAAATCAACGGCGCGTCCCGAAAAATCGCCCGCGCCAGAGCGATTCGCTGCCATTCGCCGACGCTGATTTCGTCGCCTTCGGAAAAACTGTGACTGAGCATCTGCTCATATCTTTTCGGAAATTTCTCGACGACTTCATTCGCGCCGGCATCGTGCGCGGCTCGTTCGATATTAGCGGTTTCAGCGATTTTTTCGATGTTTCCGAGAGCGATGTTTTCACCGGCACTCGCGCTGTAGCGAACGGGCGTTTGAAAAAGAACGGTTATCTTTTCGCGTAATTTTTCCAATTCGAATTCTCGCACATCGGTTTCGTCAAATAGTATTCTGCCTTTCTGAGGATCGTAAAAACGGCAGATTAGTTTTAAAAGTGTGCTTTTGCCCGCGCCGTTTGCGCCGACGACGGCAACGATTTTGCCAGCCGGAATAAACAGACTGAAATCTCTGATCGCGTATTTTTTGCCGTCGTGATAGCGAAAAGACACGTTTTCTATATCAATGCCGCGTTTTATAGCTTGCGGCATTTCGGCGGGTTTCGGCGGCGAAACGATTTGCGGCTCTAAATCCAAAAATTCAAAAAGATCGCCGAGAAAAAGACTGTTTCCGTAAAGTCTGCCGATGTCGCCGAGAAAAGATTTCAATATATTCTGTCCCTGATTGAAAACCTGATAAAAAAGCGCAAGATCGCCGATTGTGCCTGAACCTTGCAAAGTTTGCCGGACAATCCAGACGAAAATGGCGGCGGTCAGAAACAGCGCGATAAAACTTGCCGCGAATTCCAAAATTCTCTGGCGCAGGGAAAGTTTGAGTTTTTCCTTGCGAAGCCGGACACGCAATTCTTCAAATTTACCTTTAAAGTAATCGCCGAGACCGAACAAACGCAATTCGGCGGCAAATTCGCCGTTGGTCAACAGACGATCATAATAAAAACTTCGGCGTTCGGTGCTTGTCCGCGATTTTTGCCAACTGTGTAATTGCGAAGTCGAACTTAAAACTACATAAAGCGTCGGCAAGGCGATAATTAACAAAACGACCGGCAGCCAAACGCCGTAACGAAGTAAGATAACACACATCGAAACGAGCGTTACCGAATTTTGCAGAAGACTTCCGAGTTGTCCGCTCAATTCCTGCGGACGACTATATGCCTGATTTCTTGCGCGGTGCAAATGGTCGAAAAACTCCGGCTGTTCGTAATACGCCAAATCAGCCTTAACTGATTTGGCGTGAATCATTCCGAAAATATAATCGGTCAGACGTTCGCCGTGCGCCGCATAGATCATCTGGATAATACTGCCCAAAATCTCCGACAAAAGAGTTGCACCGCCGAAAATCAAACCGATCCAGACGACGCGATAAATATTATCTAAATTAGAATTATCTCTGACTGCCAGAATCAAAGCGTCAACAAACATTTTCGTCAGATAGACGATACCCGCCGGTATAACGCCGCGAATTACGAGTAAAAAAATCTGCACGCTCACCCAACCGCGTCCCGCTTTCCAGATCAATCCGGCGGCACGCGGCAGATTTAGCAAAGTAGTAAACTTTCTTTTTATCCCGTTTGGCAAAAAGTTCATAAGAAATCAAATTTAGCAAATTATTGGGAAATGAAAAATTTCAACATCTTGTTGTATTCACATTTAGCAATAATTTGATGTATTATTATAAATATAATTTTTTGATATGGTTTGATCTTAATGAAAGAAAGATAATTTATCGAAAACTAAACCGATTGCTTTTTCTTTGAAAGTCGTCCGCTGCTGTCGGCAAAACCTTCTAATTTCTCAGGTCAACAGTTGTAATAATTTTTTTGAAAAATTTTTGGTTCTGCATATAAAAAACAGCATCAAAGATTACCGATCAGATGAGTAAATGTAAAAACTGCCAAAGTAATCTCCGATATACGGAATTAAAATGCAAATATTGCGGTAAGTATGTTTTCGGATTGCCGCAAGTAATTATCGGTTTACTTTCGACGGCTGTCATATTAACCGTTTTGGTTATCATCGTAGATTACTATGCGGTCAACAAACTTCCCGAAGCCTCCGATGAAGGAGTTATAAATATTCAGCAAAGTCCGGACAGCCAAAGACAAGGAAGACAAAGAACGATTAGAAGATCAAATCCCGGTCAACCGCGTCCCGAAGGAAAAAGAAGACTTTAAAACCTCTTATCTATAATTCTCGATAAAATCCGAGTATATAAGAGCGGGAGAACTCTTTTATATTCTCCCGCCGTGTGTTGCGGATTTTTACCGATAACTTAAAACCCTTTTTTAGATGAAAATTAAGGACAAGTAAGTCCGCGATACATTTGTATCTGTGAAAGATTAGCTTGATCGGTCGGAGTCGAGGTTGCAACTCTGACTTCAAACCAAATGCTCTGCGTAGCAAAAGAAATCGGACTAGAGTCGGCGACACATACCGTTTCACTGGCAAAACCGCTTCCGGTGGCGGCTTTGGTATTGCTGTTAAGAATTTGCGTCGTCGTATCTGTTCCGTTAGTAATGTTCGTTCGATGTAATATTACGATAACGCGCGCGGCAGTTCCGCCACCATCGCTGTCACGGTAACGAATTACATAAACCGTCTGCATTCCGCCGCCGGCGACAAAGTTCTGATTCGGAACGACATTATATCTGATTGTCGCTTGATTGGATCCGCTCAATCCCGGCTTGATTCCGGCACCTGTGACGTTATCCAAATCGGCGACTGCCGTCGAACTCTCATCAACCGTTCCGCTCGCGCCCATCAAATGCGTGGCGAAATTCGGACCCAGTGGACTGAGCAAAGCGGTTTGATCTACGGCGTTTCCCGTCGGCACACCATTATTATCGAGCGGCGCGATCTTGATTCCTTTGCTGAAAGTAACTAAACCGTCTGCTCCGATGTCAAGACTGCTGGTCGGTGCGCCCGGACGAATGCGAAACGGCAGTCTGCTGCCGGCGGTCAAATCACGAATAAAAAAATTGGCTTCATTTGCGCCGATGTCCCACGTCTGAGCAGTAAAACCGCTTCCGTTGTTCTGTTCGAGACGAATGGCAGGAGTATTTCCCGTATTAATGTGAAGGTCTAATGCAGGAGTTGACGTGCGAAGTCCGATTCTGCCGGAAGAATCCATAACGAAGGAATTGGTCGGCGCACCTGCCAGGATCGTAAACGGCGTAGATAATGCTGTCTCGGTGCCGTCTCCGCCGTTATCTCCAAGATCATCGATAAAAAAAGCGTTTCTGCCGCCGCTTGATGATTCGTTGGCACGCAACCGCCAATCCCGTCCGGCAAAACCGGCAGATGCGGATGTATCAATAAACGTCAGCCGAGTATTATTTTCTTTCAATCGCACGGTATCGAAACCGAAACTTTCGTTGTTTACGCAGTCAATTCCAATACAGGCACTGCCTTGAATGATCGCATCGTCGGCGGTCACAACATCATTCGGTAATATCTCACGCGAAGGAACTTGCGGCGTTTGAAAAGATTCGGCAGTAATTTTCGATTTTTGTTTTTCTACGGTTTCCCTCGAATTGCCGGTATATATACGCCCGTTCAAAACGGCAAACGAACCTGATTGGACGGATTCGATGCTGTCAGAATTAACTCTTTGAGACGACTGATTTCCGTCTGCGTTAGGGTCGCCGATTTGCCGCGTTACAAGCGGGACACTTTTATCAGCCGGTATAAATCTTAATTCGTAATTGTATTGTCCGTCAGGTAATGTCGGCAAATCGAGATTGTCAGCCGTAAAATCAATAACTGATCCCGTCGAAAAGTCTCTGCGTTTGACAGCTCCGTCAGGTGAGGAAACGGTCAGCACAGCGGTTGAAAAAGGAACTTTCATCTCCCATTTTACTCCTGCTCCATCGCTTTTCAGCAGTGCAGATTTATCCTCGACTTTTGCGGTTTGACCTAATACCGTCGAGTTATTGCAAAAAACGCCGAGAAATATCGCTAATGTGAAAGTTGCAAGAAATTTTATTTTCATAAATAGACTCCTAATCAATCAATAAGTTGTTTAATTTTACTTTTGTAAGATAACAATAAAGTTTCAATACAGAAATGATTCGAATCGCATAAATTTTATCCGACTATTGATCAGAAAAAGGCAGGAGTCCATTTATAATCGTCCGAAAATGATTGCACAGCACTTTTTATAAATAGAAAATTTCAGTCTCATCGCTATCAGATGTAAAGCAATAGTGGTTAAATCGAAAATTAATAAACTTTGATTTCCATCGTAATGGATGCACAAACTCTCTATGCATTTAATCTATTCTCTCGAAAACTCCAAAGAGACGACTAATTGTAAAATTCGAATGGATTTTAGAACATTATTAATTTTTTTGCAAAGAAAAAACGTGGTTTTCAAATTTGGTGCAGCCTGTATAATTTGCAAAAAATTATACGTTTTTGAGTTAAGTGTCTCCGTTCAAAATCGAAAACACGCTGTGAGCATAGTTTTGACGTAAAAAAAAATATGAAGTGTGTTTTGAAATAAGCACACTTCATATTTTTTAAAGTATTTGGTTTTTTCATTCCGAAATTGTTAATTTCTGGACGGGAAAATTCCTGTGAGCGCAATACACACATTCATTCCCAAATACGGATTGCGAATTGGAAACGGTTGGGAGTTGCCCGCCTGTCCGACAGTAACGGCTGTCGTGACGGCTTCGCTATTAAGAGCTTTGTTATCTGCCGGATTCGGATCAACAAAAGCATTTGCGTGACCGCCGATCATTTTGCCTTGCGGATTTTGTGAAGTGCCGGCAATTCCTTCGGCAAAAAGAGTTGATACTGCCGTTGCCGGATGAATATGCGCCGGTAAATTATTGAGAAGCAATGTTGCGTTTTCAGTTCCGCTTATTTCACCTTGAACAATATTCGACAATCCCGGACCCTGACCCATACCGACGACCGAACGACTACGCAGGTCGGGTAGTGCGAAAGTAGTTTGTCCGTCGCCGCCATACGTCGTTCCGAGCAATGAAAACAAAGCGGTATTTTGTGCAATTGACATAATTTGTCCCTGACAAAAAGCCCAGCCGCGCGGCGCAAAATTAAAACCGAAAACTCTGATTTCTCCTATAAATGGTTCTGACATAATTTATTTTATCTCCTGTATTATACTGATTAATGAATTCCCGAAAGCGGGAATGATAGACCAAATTTTCTTCAAAATCCGGCGGCATTTCAGAGACGCTGAGATGCCGTTTTCAATCATCGGGGGTCAACACCTACATTTGACTTAAATGACTATCGGATTAGGAGTTCCCTTTATCGTGTGCGGTCATTTTAGCACCGATTGCAAAAACATACAAAGGTTATTTTTATATTCAATTTGCTCAACGACGCGAAAAACTTCAGATCTATTAAAGAGTAATTTCAATGCCTCGACAATTGACGCATCAAGAATAATTAATGTTTCTTTAAGAAATATTGTTCCTTAAAGATGAACATAATATGCTTTTTTTCACGGACGCATCGGTGGCAGAAATCGCTCTACTAAATCAATCTCTATATTTCGTTGAGCAAAATGCTGTGAGGCGCGATTAACAGCAGATTGCGCTTTGGCTATTTTACACAGCCTCTTTTCTAATGTTCGTGCGGCTGAATCTGAAATATCTCGATTATCATTTTATTCCTGATTTATCTGATTATCCATCCTTTCTCCTACCAATTCGTCGAAAAACCAACCGGCAAAGGCGACTTTAGTTACCGTTCCTTCAACCTGCGTCACGCGGTGACACAAATCTTCCGATATACGAAAAAGATGCAGATCGCCTAATCCCGTATTGGCGATTTCATTGAGCAACGGCTCAGTGCGGCGTTTTTTTATCTGAAAAACTCCGCCGGAATAAAGCTGTTCGGTCAGATTCAAACTCATCCCGATGTGCCGTTTGCCGTCGCAGTCGTTGTGCCAAGTGTCGAAATGTCCGGCGGCGGGATTCATCATATAAATTCGCCCGTGAAAATATTCGATTGGCGGGCAATCGGTGATTTGTTCAAACAGACGGAAAATGTCAGGTCGGTTGAACATCATCTTGAACGCCTGCGTAATCGGCATATCGCGTGTGACGTTGAGCAATTTGGCGACAGTGCGTCCCTGCTCTTTACCCGGTTCGTGTTCGACGACGGCAGCGTTTTCCAGAAGTTTGAGCAGTTTCGCTAACAGATTCGGTTCGATCACCTGTTTTATCAAAACGCTGTGCTTTGCGGCAAATTCGGCGTGAACTTCAGGCAATTTATCGGCATCAACCGAAATGCTCTGCGAGTTTATTTGAAACAATTTTTCACCTCGATGAATGTAAAAAAGATTATTTTCCGCGATTGATAATGTATCTCGCGCCGGATTTAAATTCTTTGTCCAATACGGATTTTTCGCCGGTTGACCAATCTATCTCGACGCTCTTGACGCTTGTTTCATCGCCCAGACCGAAATACGCGACGGGTGCGTCGAACGACAGATAACCGCCGCTCGCCTGAATTTCGCGCATCTGGTGTTTGCCGTCGGCGTAGTTGATGATGATTTTACTGCCGATGCCGTAGAAATTTCCTTTGCGGTCGTTTAACTCGAAAGCGATGGAATTTTTCGGCGCGGATTGATTGATGTAAACTTCGGGCGCACCGACTGTCGGCACGACGATGATGTCTAAATCGCCGTCGTTATCAATATCAAGATAAGTGTAAGAAAGCGTGTTCAAATTCGATGCCAGACCGGATTTTTCGGTAATGTCTTCAAATGTTTTGCCTTGCAAGTTGCGATAAAAGAAATTCGATTCGGTTCGCAATCTCCTGATCCAACCGTTGGCGACGAACAAATCCTGCCAGCCGTCGTTGTCGAGATCGGCAAATTTTGCATTCCACGTCCAGCCCGATTCACCGATGCCAAACTGATCCGTTTTATTGTCAAACGTGTCGTTTTCGTTGAATTTCAACAAAATACTCGTGCCTTTTTTCTGCAGCGCATATTTGTCTATTTCGCCTTTTTCGGTTTTATAGACGGGCGCGAAATGACTTTGACAGATGAACGAAAGATATTCCCAACCAGCGGGAAAAGTCTTGCAGAGTTCCTCGCTTTTTTTGTCAACGCTCGCCGTTTGCAGCACCTTAAAAGCGATACACGCTTCACGTTCTTTATCGTTCGTCAGATCATTACATTCCCAAATTTCGCCAGGAGACATCGCGTGTCCGGTTACAGCGCGGAAATTATAAAACTGCTCACAGCGGGTTCGTTCGCCTTCGTCGTTTAATTCGGCGCAGATTTGCTGCGGCGAGAGGCGTTTTGACTGACCTTTTTGTCCGGCTTTATCGCGGAAAGCGACCGAGCCGAAAAACAATTCGGGTTTCAGATCGTTGTCCAAATCCGCGCTCGTCACGCTCATCGTAAAATTCGATGTTTCGGGAATCAAATTGTCGTCGCGTTTGATCAAGCGCAAACCGCCTTTGCCGTCGCCCAGATAAATCATATCCGGCGTTTGCATATCGTTGCCGATAATCAAATCGGGATTGCCGTCGCCGTTAATATCCGAAAGCAAATCGGTCAGCGATTCGCCGTCCGCGCCTTCCAGATTACGCATCGCAAAACCGTTTTCCTGACCGTGAAGCCAGACGTTGCGCGTACTTCGATATGGAACTGCCGCGTCGGTTTTGCCGAGCGCGGAGACGTTGCCGAGAACGATGTCGAGTTTGCCGTCGCGGTCAATGTCGCCGAACGCGGTCGAGCCGGTCAAAACGGCATCCGGCTGATTTTCCAAAGGCTTTAAATTTTCCGGCAAAAACTGACCTTCTTTACTGTAAATGACGAAATTCCCGCCGCGTAAAACCGTAAAATATAAATCGAGCCAACCGTCGTTGTTCAAATCAACGAGCGCGGCGGACGTAACGATTTTATCGTCAAACTGCGGAATTTCGATGCGCTGCTGGACGAAACTTTCGCCTTTTTTGTTGAGATAAAGCGCGAATCCGGCATCGGAAGTGATGACAAAATCCGTCCAGCCGTCGCGGTTTGTGTCGCCCGAAGCGATGCCGCGACCGACCTGATAACGATAATCCATTTTCAAAACCGAATAATTTTCGTGTTCCGCGATGCCGAAATCTTTCTGTTCGTAACGCTTCATCATCAGATCGCCGCCGGATTGCGCCGGACGCGGCGAATTAAACGGAACGCGGCTGACGGAAACTTCACCGTTTTCCGTGAAAGATTCCGAAACCAATGCGCCGGTTTTGAGTTGCGGCAAAAGTTCGACGGCTGAAACGCCTTGTTTTTCGCGTTCGATTTTATTCAGTTGCGGCGCGTTGCCGGATTTGACGAACGGTTCTAAAATCAGTTTCTGCTGCCGGATTTCATCCCAGATTTGATAACGATTGGCGATTGCGCCAACCGCTACGCCGAGAACGATCAATGTGCCGAAAATACCGAACGCGATCTGCCGCGAAATGCGATTCCAGATCGTCATAAACGGGTAAACCGAAAAAATACCGAGCGTAAAAAGCACGACCGCGACATATTTGACGGGCATTCCGGCGTTATATAAAACCGCCGTCGCAATCACATCGAAAGTCATCGGCGCGGGCAGAAACAGGCAGAAAATTGCCAGAATCGCCATACTCGCCCAACTCGTAATTCGTCCGTCAGGCAAATAACTGATAATCTCGCCGAGCGGCACGATGCTGACGATAATCGCGCCCAAAATTCCCGCCAGAATCATCAACGGAACGGTGATTTTCACGAGATACCAGAAATTGAGGAAAAAGTTTTTGACGACCCAAAACGCCGCCTGCGCCAGATTTTCATCGGCGTTCGGTTCTTCGCAATCCTGCAAATCGTGACAGACGGGAACGTCAATCTGATTTTTGAGCGTCGTTTCCAGAATCTCGTCTTTGGCGCGTTGCGCCGAAAGAGTTTCGGGTTTGAAATATTTTGTTAAAAGCGGAATTCCGCCGAGAATAAAAACGAGCGTCATCCCGATTTTCATAAATGCGAGCCACGGCGGAAACATCGCAAACAGCATCGTCAAAACGATGACGTTCAAGGTCGGCGAACTCATCATCGCCGCGAGCATCGTCTCGGTTTTCGCGCCCGATTCGTGAAGTCCGTGCGCGACCGGAGTTGAACAATTGACGCATAATCCCAAAGGTGCGCCCATCACGATTCCCAACGCGCTGTTGGCAAACCGCGAGCGAAACTGAAAGCCGTTCAAGAACGACAAAAGATTCATCATGATCGCGCCGAAAATTACGCCGAACGTCATTCCTTTGCGATTCGTCCACATCCAATTCGCCGAATTTGCATAAATCTTCTGCCAGATCGTCGGCTGTTCCGGCATCTCGACCAAAACGTCAAAACCGATTGCCTCGATATGCGTCTCCGCGCCCATCATCGCTTTTTGGTCTAATTGCGGATAACGCGATTGCGTCCAAAAATATCCGGCGACGAGAAAAGCGAGCAGAATCGTCAGCAAAAAACGCTTATTCTTCAGCAAATCGGCAAATCGGTTAAACGGCTTCATATTACTTTTAATTTCTCAGAGACAAATTGTTCTCGCATTTTCTCTCATTTTATGCGATTTTTCAATATTGAATTTACATTCCTTTTTCTTTGTCATTTCGCGCCATTCGCTCGACAAAAGCGGATTTTCGATGCGGGTAACGCTGACGAAAATCTTCGAGAATCCGCGTCCATTCGTTGAGATTATGCGCGTGATAATCGTCGTATTTTTCGTCGCGCCAAAAACTGCCTTCGCCGAGATGAAAAGTCGCGTGTAAATCTCTGAACTCGCGGAAATTGATCGAAAAATAAACCAGATTCAACGCCAAAATCGCGCCGACGCGCCGCATTCCGAGACACGCTTCGCCGAGCGAAAAACGCGGATAAACCGCTCGTTTGAAAATATAACAATCGCGTCCCGGATGCGGTTTGCCGACTTGAGCATACATCAGCGGAATTTGTTCGATTTCCTGAAAAGTGTCGGGCAAAACGCGCCGGTTGATGATAAAAGCGTCAACGCCTTGATTGATAATCGCGTTGACGGTCGAATAAAAATAAGGCTGAAGCGCAATATCAACGCCCGTATAAATCAAATATTCCGCGTCGGTCGCCGCATAAAGACGATCCAAAATATCTTTCAGCAAAGGCAGACGACGCGGATATTTGAAATTTCCGACATCATTTATCGAGCGATTCAAATCCGGCGTTTTTGTAAAATCCGGCGGAACGATTTCGTGATCTTCAATATATTGCGCCGAATAAAATTCGACTTCGTTTTCGTTTTTGGCGAAATCACGCGCAGTCTGCATCGTTTTAAATGTCACTGGCTGCGCCTTAAAAAGATCGGAAGTTTCCGGGACAATCAGCGGATGAACAATATGCGCGAATTTTCTCATAAAGGATCAATTATTTTGACTTAAACGAGCAATGAATATTGAAAGAACTTCAGTAAATCTGCATCGGGCGAAAAAATTTCATTAATTTGTTTTATGTCATCTTTCGATAAACGCGCGATTTGCTGCTCGTTCATATTTCGTAAATTTTCATCGTATTCCCTGACTTTTATTTTCTGACGCAGATTCAAATCTTTGAGCTGCGGAACAAGCGTTAGAATCGAACGCTCGACATTTTCGGGATCTTCGCACATTTGCTCGTAAGTAAAAAACACGCCGCGCTCGCTCCACGTTTCGATGTTTTTCCGTTGATATTTCAAACAATTGACGACGTGATTGGCGGCAATTTTCAACAAATCGGACGATTTATTTTCCTGATACCAACTGCTCCGAACCGATTTTCGCAAAAGTCCTTCGACGACCGCGTAAGGATTTCGCGTCATAAAAAGAAACTTCGCATTTCTGAAGTTTTTAACTAATTGGTCAACGATCAGCAGAAACGGCGGCGATTTTTCGATAAAAACCGCCGCATTTTCGCTTTTGCTGTAAGCCTGAAAATACCAAGCCTTTTTTATCGAATTCCAATCGTATTTTTTCGCATCGGTAAAAAGTGAAATCCAGTTTTCATCCGAAGCCCAGCGTTTATGCGCCTTCAAACCGATTGAACTCGGACCGTCAAAACCGTAGGTGTGCTGACCTTCGCGCTGCAAATTCCACGTTTTTTCAGAAGTCGCCAGCGCATTTCGCAAAAAAGTCGTGCCGCTGTTATTAGCGCAGATGATAAATAAATGCGTTTCGATCAAATTTTCCAGATCGTATTTCGCGCCGTAATAAAGACTCATTAAAAATTTTCGCCGAATTTCTTTATGTTCGTCTGCAAATGAATTTTCTGCAAACACTCGGTATAACTTTCAAACCAAAATCCGCAAGCCTTTATAAAACCTGCGTCGCTCAAACCGTTTTTCAAAATTTCTTCCGTCATCCAGGGTTTTTGTCTGCCGTTAAAATGCAGAACAATCGCGTCCGACAAATTGATTTTTTCGTATGAATCAATCGAATCACGATGCGCCATCAAATAATTAAACGCGCCGCTGACAAGTTTTTGCCGTCCGGCAAAATACAGATTCAAAACGACTTGATCGGCGAGCATCATATCCGGCGTTTTGTAAATGCGGCTGTCAACGAGTTCGAGAAGTCCGTCGTAAATTTCATTCGTCAAAAGCGAATTATCAATTAAGAAAAGACCGGAATTAAACGTATTTTTAAGAACGCTGATTTCCTTTTCCTCTGCGATTCCCGAACCCCAACGCCGTCCGCGCCGGTTGTAAAACGCGCCGTCGCCGCAGACAATAAAATCATCGTTTAACTCAAATAAAGCCTTGATCGAACCGCGAAAAAGCAGATCGCTGTCGAGAAACAAAACTTTCGCATAATCGCGCAGACGAAAAGTTTCGAGCGAATAATAACGCGCCTGTTTTTTTATAAATTCGGGCAGAGATTTTGTGATCTCATCAACTCTCGCCAAAAGTTTTACTGAAACTTGCAGGAAAATGATTTTATCGTAAACGAGTTTGAGAAAACCGCGATTTTCTTCGGAAAGTTCATTGCAGATAATCACGATTTCGCCCGCAAACCACGCATTATTTTTCAAAAACGAATCGAGCGTCACCAACGTGCCGACGATAAACGAATCGGTCGTCACGGTTGTGACACACAGATTTTCGTTCTCGAAAGTGTTATTTTTCGTCAATTGTTTTCCCGTCAAACTTGAAAATGCGAGATGTTATTTCTTTCAAAACGCTTTCATCATCACTGCAAACGGCTAATAAATCCAGCGCAATACTTAATTCTTCGAGCCGATAAAAAACATCTTCGATTCCGTATTTGCCGATAAAATTTTCGACTTCCGGCGAAATGTTTTTGACGGATTTTGTAAACGCGCGTCTCGAACTTGGCGGCAATTCGACAATTCCGTTTTTTTCTTTCCTTCTGGCAGTTTCACGCGCTCTGCCGACGCGATTAAATTCAATCGAATAAAGCGGTTCTTGCGCGAAAATTCCGGCGACCCGAACCTCTGAAAAATGATTTTTCAACAAGTTTTGCAGATCGAAATAGTTAAATTCACGAACGTGAAATTTATTCCACGGCTTCATTCCGGGGTCTAATCTGATGACGGCGTTCGGCGTTGTAAAAAGAGCGAAACCTTTCGGTGAAAGCACTCTTTTTATCTCGTCGAGATACAGATCGTAATCTACAATGTGTTCGATAACCTGAAAGCTGACGAGCATATCGAACGAATTATCTTCAAACGGAAGTTCTTTGCCGTCAATTACTTGAAAGTCTATCGGCAAATGTTCGTATTTGGTTTTCGCCGCCGAAACCGCTTGTTCGGAAACATCAACTCCGACGACTTTTTTCGCTGATTCGGCGAGCAGTTCGCATCCGAATCCGGTATTGCATCCGAAATCGAGAACCGTTCTGTTTTCAGCCAATCGTGCCGCCTGAAAATACGGCAACATATGAATCAGATGCAAAACGTATTTTTCCTTCGATTTAAAGCCGTCGGTCTCGAGCAGATGATAATTTTCTGCGTGGACGCGAATCATTTCTTCGTGCGATAACATAAATATTCACCGGAAATATAAAATTAAATGTAAACGAAATTTATTGATAGTCGAAAATTTCAAAATCCTTTTGATAAAATTCGCGCACCATTTGCGTTAATTCTTCGTCGTAAAAATTTCGATATTTCGTCGAATCGGTCGAATTTATTTTCCCCAAATTTGTTTGCGGAAAATTCAGTTTGCCGCAAACTTCATCGAAATCTTTCTGCAAATTTTCAAAGCGGCAAATGTAATCAACGAGTAAATTTTCGCTTTTGTCCGTGACGAATTCAAACTGCGGGCGAAACAAAATTTTTTCGTGAATGCTTTTGTCGCTGATGATTTGTTTCATCGTTCCGGGCGCGTCGGTTTGCATTTTTCGACTGTCGCGGTTGATGAAACGGCAAAACGAAACGAAACGCTCAAACGGATTTCTGACGACGCAGAATTTGAAGTAATTTTCAAACATTTGCGGCAGAATAAAAGGTTTTATTTCGCGCAAACTCAAATGTCCGTGTCCGATTTCCGCCAGAGTTTCGACGGGAAAATTTTTTTTTTCAAACAAAACGCATTGTTCCCAATCGTTCGGCGCAAGCTGCGGACGAAGCGCGACTCGCAAAGATTGCGTCGCGGTTTTCGGAATCGCCGTGAAAATAAACTGGTGACGAAACGAAATTATCACGCCGCAACCGTTTCCTTTTGGTCGAAAACTTCAAATATCAGATGAATTCTGTCTTCGTCGCCGAGATTTTCGACCGCGTGCGATACGATATTGTTGACTTCGTAAGCGAAACCTTCGCGCAGGTGAAACGGTTCGTCTTTGATAAACATCAGAGCTTTTTCGTTCGTCCGAATCGGAATGTGAATTTTGTGCGTATAAAGATTCGATCCCGCGCCGTCTTGGTGGCGGTCAATCACCGCTCCGGCGGCGAGACGCGCGAGCATCACTTTCGGAAATTCGGGCTTTTCAAAATCGTATTTTTCGACGACTTTTTCCATTATCGGCAATAAAATGCTTTCCCATATCGCCCAATTCGGATTTGAATAAAATTTTCGGTGATCGCGCATTCCTTCGATAAATCTGAAAACGATGTGGCGCGTGTGATGAAAAACTTCAAAATCGTTTTCCTTGTAAGTATCTTCCTGATTCCAAACCTGCCCGGACGTGCGCTCGACCAGATTTTTAATCGAAGAAATATCAACCGCACCGAGTTCGAGAATATTTTCGGGTTTTTTCACCTTTTGCATAAAACTTTTAAGGATTAAGAATAAATCAAATTATTCAAAATATCTCGCGCAGTTCAACAAATTTTCGGCAACATTGGAGTTTTCAGCAATTAAATGATGTCACAGACACAAATTCTTTTTACTTTTTCAACAATATATTAAGCCGTAAATTACTCTCTGATTTTCTCACGTTTAATAGTTTTTTTGCCGAGCCGCACGGGAAACGGTTTCTCCATTTTTCTTTTTTCGACGACGACCGCATTGTTATAAAAATGAACCGAATGCGCTGATCTCGTAAAAGAATTTTCTTTCAGAGAATCTTCTTCCGAGTGAAAAGCGTTCAGATAGTCAATAAAATCCTTCGAGTATTCGATAAATGTTCCGTTTTTTTTATGTCCGCCGCCGTATTTAGACAAATACGACGTATGCAAATCTTCGCACAGATAAACGCCGTTCGGCTTGATGTGATCGAACATTTCTTCAAATGTAACGATTTGGTCTTTCATCAAATGTCCGCCGTCGTCAATCAAAATATCAATCGGCGGAATCTTCGCTTTTATTTCTGCCAGAAAATTTCTGTCCGCCTGCGAGCCGATAAAAATCTCGACGTTTTCTTCTTCAAGCTGTTTGCATTGCGGATTTATATCAACCCCGTAAATTTTCGCTTTTTCGCCGAAATAATTCTTCCACATCTGCAAACTTCCGCCGTGCGAAACGCCGATTTCCAAAATGCTCATCTCTTTATTTCTGAAAGATTTAAAGTGCCGGTCGTAGATTTCAAAATAATGAACGAATTTATGTATCAAGCGTCCTTCATTATTATAAAAATATCGTTCTAAATCGTTCATTCAATAAAAAAGTCGAAAACTTACGAAAAGAAAACTCGAATAAATTTTTCTAATTTTTCTCGGATTCGTGTTTACAGACTGACGAAAATGCTGATTTATTTCGTCGCCGCCGGTTCGCGGAGATCGAAGCGCGTTCGATTTCCGTCGTATGAAAACCCGAATGTAAACGAATCTCCGGCGTTTGCCTGCGGCGTGTCTGAAACATACCAGATCGGATTTATCCAACTGCTGTCGTCAGCCGTTAAATTCGGATTCGTCGTGATCGTCCGCGAACCGAGTTCGAGTTCAAAATAAATCAGCAGTCCGTTTAAATGTCCATTTTGCGACAATTTAGATGTTATCGTTTTCTCGATAATCAAGTCTTGAAAAACGTGAAAATCAATGTCTGCCAGAAGAAACGCTTCGCCGAGAACTTTTAACTGTTTCGCTTTTTCGGCGTTTAAACTCAACATTTTATTGTCTTTATAGTTTATATTGTCAGCCAGATGCGAAAAATCAATGTTATACCATTGTTTCCAGTTTTCGAGATTTTCCTTCGTCAACGCCCTGAGTTTTAAGAGAGAATCGGAAACTTCTACGGGAAGCCCGAAAACTTTCAAACGAGGCGGAATAATTCGCGCATCAGGCTTGAGCATTCTGCGCCGCGCATCGTCGAAAGCCTGCAAAATATTTTCGCAAAACGGATCGTTGCCGATGATTTCGCCGATCAAAACGTCGGCTTTTTCCGGCAACTCGATCTGGTGCGACCAACCCTGCAAAAGCTGAATTTTTCCGGCAACTTCCGTTTCGTCAATAATTTTCCGCGCCGTCCGCGCCATCGCTCCGGCTTCGATGGTGTAAACACGCGCCGCGCCCGCGCGGGCGGCGGCAATCGCCAAAACTCCCGAACCCGTTCCGATCTCGACGACGACATTGCCTTCTTTCACCGTTTCGCGGATCGCTTCGATAAATTTCTGCGTGCGGTTTTTGTCATTCAGCATCGAAATATGCGCGGGCGCGGCATCAAAACCCCAATACTTTTCCGAAGGCGTAAATTCGATTGCCAACGGATCGCGCAATGCGCCGAAATCATACAAATCTCTAAGTGCGCCGGTCAGAGTTATCCAATCATATTCGCTCGCCGAATTCATTTTTTGCAGAGCCTTGCGAATCGAAACCGGCTGCGCGAACGCTTCTAAAATCAGCAGGCAATGATTAGTGCAGAGCATTTCCCGGTCGTCAAAGGAAATTTTCACCTGCTGAGTGGAGTCAATACGGACATTGATGCCATTTGCTCGCTGTAAAATTTTATCCGGTTTTAAATCGCTCATTAGCTAAAATAAATATCTTAATTTTTGTTTCTAAAGCAAAACTTTTAAAAATCCAAAAACTGTAGAGCGCGGGTAATATCCGCCTGTTTCGGTCTCTCTGCTAAAACTTCGGGCGAAAGTTTTTTCATCAGGCGTTCCATATCCAGATAACGCGCCCGCGAAAGCGCAGTTTTGGAAGCTAAAATTTCTTCCCGCGCCAACTCCAATGCTTTGTAAACTTCAGTCAAACCTTTTTCGACGCGAACCGGTTCGCTTTTATCCGGCTGCCAGCAAACTTCCGGCGGCAAAATTCCGTCCATCGCGTTTCGCATAATCCAGCGTTTCCACTTGCCGCGCACGAACTGTTCACGCGGCAATCCGGCGACAAATTCCATCAAGCGGCGGTCGCTCAAAGGATAGGCGTATTCCAAATTCAAATTCGCGCCGCTCGCCGCCCACGATTCCATCCGTTCGGCTAACATTCCGCGCGTCCAGAGCCACATCAAAGTCGAGCGAATGCTTGATTGGCGACACGGAATTTTGTGAAATTTGACCTGCGATTTTAATTCCTCGCGCAGAAAAGACGGTGAACTTCTGCCGAATTTTAACGCGCTAAAATGCAGTTTTTTCAAACCTTCGTTGCGGTCTTGGAAAAAAAGCAAAAGCAATTCTTTCGCAATAAATTTCAGAGCCGAACCTTGCTTTCGACCTTCACGCAGCAATTTCCAGAGATGTCCGCGCAACAGCAATTCAGCGGAAAAACCGCGCCCGTCAAAAGATAAAACTTCGTCGCCGCTCCAGCCCGATAAAATCAGCCGCACACCGCGCTCCTGTGCCGCTTTTTGGATCGTGTTTTCAGTTTGAAGTGTAATGTGAACGGGTTCGCGCGTCGGGTCTTTTTTGAGAACTTCCAGAATATCCGGCGAATTTATCGGACAGTAAATCGGAGTTAAATTTTCCTGCCGGCAAATCATTTCAATCCGCTCATATTCCCGTGCCAATTCCGTCTTCTCTTTATCGGGCGGCGGCTGCCAGCTAAAAACTTCGGGCGCGGACAAATTTTCCCGTCGGCGTTCACGCGCTGCCAAAACAGCAACGGCGGAAGAATCCAAACCGCCGCTTAGATGAACGCCGATTTTTTCCTGTGTCCGCAAACGGTCGGCGACGGCGCGTGTCAAAAGTTCACGGGCGTTTTCAGCATAATCATCATCTTTTGCAAATCGAATTTTCGGAAGATTTTCGGGAAACCAGTATTTTTCGATGCGCTCGCGTTCACGCGTAACTGTCAGCGAATGTCCGGGCGCGAGTCTTTTTACTGCTGAGAAATAAGTTTGATCCTGATGATAAAACCGCTTGTCGGCGAGCGACGCGATGACGAAATCTTCATCTAGTCTGTTCGAAACTTCCGGCACGGCAAGAACCGCTTTTATATCGCTCGCAAAAACAAATCTTTCCGGTGACAGATTGTAATAAAATGGCTTCGCGCCGATATGGTCGCGGGCGCAAAAAAGCGTCTGCTCTCGCTCGTCCCAAATCGCAAAAGCGTAATCGCCGATCAAGTAAAGCGGGCAATCGTGCGCCCATTTTTGCCACGCACGAAGAATAATCCGGCTGTCAGGAAAATTTTCCCGTTCATTTCGGGCAATGCCGAGTGTTTCAAATAATTCGGCGCGATTATCAATTCTTGCGTCGGAAGTAACGACAAGTTGCGCCGCCTTATCGTGAAGGGGCAAAACTTCGTCTTCCGACAAAGACATACTTTTACGATGTCCGAAACCGACATTTGAAGCAATCCATTGATTTTCTTCAAACCCGTAATCCGCCAACGTCTGCAAAGAATGCGTAAAAGCGGCAACGGAAAGTTTCCCGTGCCGCTCAAAAATTCCGTTAATCGCGCTCATCAATTAAGTTATAATTTCAGATCTGCAAATTATGAGGTTCTGTAAAACTGATCGTCCTGATCGTTTTTATTACCGCTGCCGCCCTGAGTTTTAGCCGGAACAGGCAAAATTCTTAATTTAGGTGTTTCCCAAATTTTTCGAGTATTGGTTAATTCATCATTTTCAATCATTAAGTTGTTATTTTCTTCTGTATTTCTCATTGCTAATTTCTCCTGTTATTTAAGACTCCGCATATCACTATGCAAACCAAGCTAAATCTTGCCACAAATTGAGTTTAAAGCCAAGTCTATATATTGATAATCGTTAAAAATCCTTTTTCAACAAATTTCTTGACCAGTGCCAGTTTTCCGGCTTCTTTAGGTATAAACTCAATTTCTCGCACGATGAACGGTTCTTCCGCAAATATTTTGCTCAACGCCGACTTTAAAAAACTCGGCAGGACAATTTCCTTATTTTCAAAATGTATCGTAATCCATTGATCTGTCTGCTCGATTAAATAATCAAGCGGAACGCGGCGGCAAACTAGAGAATCCGGCGTTAAATTTTCGATTTGCAACGAATCCGTGAAAAGTCCGCGATTGTCGGCTCGCTGTTCTTCTATAAAATTGGCATTATACATCGCCGGAAAATCAACGCGCTCGATTAATCCGTGTAAATTTCGCGTAAATTCAACGACAAAATCCGCTTTTTCTTTTTCGCTGCTTAAACCGTGCGGCAGAAGTTTGCGAAAATTTTCGTCTTTGTCTGCTTCATTTATTAAAAGTCTTACCAAACTCGACCAATGTCTGAGCATCGGTCCGAGAGTAACGTGAATCGAAGAATTTTCCTGCGAACGCGCATAATGAACCATTCCGCGCGGAATATAAAGAAGATCGCCGGGTTTCATTTCGACGCTTTGTGTCGGTTCGCGGTCTTGATAATCGTCCGGTTTTACAGATACGACTTTTACCGGACGCGAAACGGGCGAATCGTATAAACTCCAACGCTTAGTGCCGTGAATTTGAAGTATCAAAACATTGTGCGCGTCGAAATGCGGCGGAAAACCTTGTTTTTGCGGCGGCGTAATATAAATGTTTGCCTGTACGCGGCATTTCAATTCGCTTTCCAAAGACTGCCGCAAACCGATCAGTGAAGGCATCGCCGTTTCGCCGGAATTGAGAATTATCGTCGCGCCTTTATTAAAAAGATCGAGCAGTTTCCTGACATCAACCAAACGCTGTGAAAAACCGTCACGCACCTTTACCGCCGTATAAGTCCATTTTTCCGGCGGACAGGATTCACCGTCTTTCATCACGTTCAAAAAACCGGGCGTGATGTGCTGATTTTGAAAATACCCGTCAATATCCGCCGCCGTCAGTTCATCGTTATAATAATCCGGCGAATCACGACTTATAAATAAATGTTTTTTTTCCCAGTATTTATCGAAAAACTCACCGGTATCGAACGGCGAAATTATCCGTGAAAATGTTTTTGACTGTTGATCCATAAACCGAAAAAAGAGAAATTTAGCTGACTATCTGAACTATATTACGCTCCAACAAATCATTTAAAAATCCTTTGACATCACTCGCGCATTGTTCTTTTGAAACATCGTATTCGGTCATTAAACTTTTGCAGAGATCACCCATAGAAACGGGATTTTCCGCTAAATCCCAGATTCGTGCGGCAACCGATTCGAGACCGTAATATGCGCCCTGTTCAATATCCATCATCACCACATCGTCGCCCAAATTGTTGGAAAGCAATGCTTCACTACGGCAAATAACCGTGTTATCGTTTATTTGATTTTCGCTCATAATTTTAATTAATTCTAAAAGAAATCGGGTTAAAATAAAACTTCGTCGTTTAAATCGAGATAACCGAATCGGCGCATCACGGCGCGATGGTTTTCGATTATTTGATAAATTTGCTTTTCGGTTAAAATTTCCTGCCACGAACCTGATTTTCCTTTCCGAAAAAAAGATTTCGCCGTCGGCTGCTTTTCCAAAAATCCGCTTACTTTTTCCTGCTCGCGGAGTTTTTCAAAACTCGAAAATTCGATGGCTTTTTTAATGCGGCTTTCTTCGATTTCAAGACCGATAAAACGTAAAATTTTGCTGAAAACTTCAGTCGTCCGGCGGAGCATATCTTCATACCTGATGACCAGAATATGCAAGTCCGGTTCATCATTCCAACTGCAAACGTGCCTGCTCCAAGAATTTAATTTCTGCGGCAACTGTGTGCTTGGTTTGTTCGATCCTGCCAAATTAGCTTCATTATTATTCATAAAACCGATCATTTTATCAATCGTTGTGTCCTGATGATGAGCATACGAAACAGCCACGTCCAACGGATTACGAATCAGATAAATCGCTCCGGCTGTTCCTTGTTTTGAAAATATCGGCTGTCCTTCGCTGTTATATTTGAATGAATCGTGAACTTTTAGAAATAGCGGTTCGGAATTTTCCGCCGCCATTCTTTCGTAAACTAAAGGACGATAATAATTAATTTGCCGCCGCGTCAGATCGGCGGATTCGATTCCCAGCAATTCATCGAAAGTTTCGCGGTCAGAGCCTAATGCGTAAATATCCAAATCATTAATATCAGCGGGTTTATCGCTGTTGCGGAGATAATTTGTCAGCAATATACGCAGCCAGGTATTGCCGGATTTTGGGTAAGATGCCAGCCAGTAGATGCCGCTCAACACAGAAAATCCTCCTCGATCCGATCTGCCAATTCTTCGATTCGGCTCGCGTCGTCGGGACGAAAGACACGCGATACTCTAACCTGCCGCGACAACGCACCGATAATTTCAAAATGTGACTGAAGCTGTTCGGTGCGGTGCATAAAACGTCTGCGGTATGTGCGTCGGTTTAATACTTGAAAAGCATCCATCACCGGGAGCGATTCCAAAGCTATTTCGGACTTATTATAAACTTTCAGCGAATAAGCGGCTTGCACTTTTATAGGCACGGAACAAAAATTTTTGATCGGAACAATGTATTTCCCGATTCCTTCGTTAACTTTTAATCCGTTAACCGGATAATTCAATTCCTTTACCGTCTGCACGGTCAGTCGAGCATACGGAAAACCCGGCATCGCTTTTGACACACCGTTTTCATCAACGATAATGCCGGCTTTATCGTCCGCCAACATCGCATATCCGCGTTTTAGGAAAGAACCGAGAAGCGTAGATTTGCCCGCGCCGCTGTGTCCCATAAAAAGTATTGCACCGTTTTTTGTTTCAATTACGCTCGAATGCAGAACAAGCATCTGACGTGCGTGAA
Source organism: Pyrinomonadaceae bacterium (assembly GCA_965217985.1). Taxonomy (GTDB): domain Bacteria; phylum Acidobacteriota; class Blastocatellia; order Pyrinomonadales; family Pyrinomonadaceae; genus DATHTS01. The sequence goes on along the minus strand of CBDCJY010000009.1, from coordinate 558,566 downwards.
GCAAAGCACCTAATACCGATCCGAGCAAAAAAACACGCACTTTTTCTTCCGAGATTCCCGGCAGCGGCTCGATAATGATTTCACGATTTTCGACGATCAGATAACGCGCGATTTCTCTTACCGAGACCAGTAATTTTCCCGGTGCCGACTGCCATACTAATCCGAAATCGGAAGCAAAAGGTAAGTTTTTCGGGACATCGCCGAGTCTGATTATAATATCGGGACTGCTATTCTTGTGCGGTATCAATTCCGGTATCGGAAATGACGAGGCAAAATTTAACCCGTAAGCGGTATATGTGTAAGAACTCATTTTTTAGTCGGTAAATTTTGCAACTACTGCATAGCGGTCTAAATTAGAACCTCCGGTCAAAATCATATTTCCGCTTTTTAACCAAGCGTGAGCATTAAGTTCTCCTTCGGAATTTTTAACCATACCGAAATAAATCGTGCTGGCAACGCGGCGGCGGCTTAACATATAACGTCCGGCGATTGCTTTTGCCAGACAGTTACTTCTCCATGGCGTATGACAGCTTATTCGTCTGATCGCCCAAGTTACCCGATGAATCTGCGGCATCGTCAAACTTTCGTTTTGTTCCGTCGCTTTGTTCGTTCGTCTCCCCAAAGCATTTGCCAGCCAGCGAAAAGGCAAAGTCAGAACAATCGCCCGCGATAATCCCAATAAAATAAAAGTTTCTAACACCAACACGCGATCAGGCGACGAGAGTTTTATAAATTTCGCCAGTTTTGACATATCTTTTATATACGCAATTTTTTTATTGTTGCATAATGTTTGATGTCGCTAAACCATCAATTGAATTACCGGAAATTTTGTTATTTCCGTAGGATATAATTTGTCCGCCGGCAGATCCCGCTCTCAGACCTAACCTGTTTTTCGTAATATTATTGCCGGAAATCCGCACGATTCCGGGACCTAGCTGAATACGAATAGCGATGTCATTGTTGTTAAAAACGCTGTCCTCGACGGAAACATCCGTTCCTGAATCATTTACCAATATACCATTCATCGAGTTGTCGAAGAAAACGGATTTACGCACAAGAGCGGTATTTCCGCCGTTCACGATTAAACCGCTTCCGCCGGTGCTTCCGACAAATTTTACATTATCGAGAGTAGCGTTTACGGGCGAACTTCCGGCTCCAGAAATCGAAACATTGGCAAGCGTATTGTTTCTGATATCCGAATTGCTGACGAACAAACTGCCGCCCGCTATACGCTCATCGGAAATACCGTTTTGCGAAAAATTGCGAATCACACAGTTTTCGATATTCACCTTTCTCGCACTCAAGATTCGGATGCCGTTGAGTCCGGGTGAATTACCGGTTAGAGATAATCCTTCAAATTCCAAACCGCGCAGCGTAACCGTAATGTTATTTGCTCCGCTGTCAGAAATTACAATTCCGTTCGTTCCCGCTACTAAAATGCTTGCTAAAGTGTTTTCACCGTTAAGCGTAATGCTCTTGGTAATCGTTACCGCACCGTAGCCGCCCGGATCGAGCGCATTGATTTCACCGCCCGTTGCAGTTTTGGAAATCGCACCTGCGAAAGTTTTACACGGCGCGGTGCGGCTGCACGGATTCACGTCGTCACCGACACCGGAAACCCAAGTCCGCGTTGCCTGCGCCTGTGTCATCATTGTAAGAAAAACCGTAAAAATTATGGTAAAAAGTCCCCTGACCAGTATTTCATTTTTATTTTTCATATTTATAACTATTATTCTCCTCATACAAATTTGAAACTTACTTACCAATTTGTTGGTAAAGCGAAAGGTTAGGAGATAGTTTATCTTAGTGACAATACGATATTTTCGCATTTCGCCAAATACAATATTTCGATAAATTAGAGAGATTCACGAAACAAACTTCAAATATCCTGCGGGGAACACTAAAAGCAAGTAATCTGCTCTATAATTTAGATTGCAATAATACTATTTCTTTTATTTATAAACAAAGTTAACTGGACATAAATTTGCAGTTTTTGCTTGGCTTAATCAATTATAATCTGCAAATAAAATTGTTTTCCGCGTAATCCGTTTTTGAGTGAGCTTTAAGTCGCTAAATCATTTATTTCAAATGTTTAACGGGAAAATTCGCGTTTAGGAAAAATCAGTTTCGACTTTTAAAGTTAACAATAGTTGAGCATCTCGTTTTCTGACTTTTCGGTAAAAAAAATTGGACGGCATTTTAACTTTTTATTTATTCGACAGGTGATTTTTAACAAATTATGTTTCGGCAACGGGCGTTAATAATCATCCTGTCAGCTTACTTTTCACTGTGATTTTTTCATTTTTTATCGGTCGAATATAAAACTCCGACTGATTTTCGATCCCACATAGTGCCGGATCAGTTTGTCTCACCGGAGATTTCTTTCTAGCTTCGACAGAAAGAAGATAAACTATTCTTCTTTCTGCGGACGCTGAAAATTAGTTTGCAGACAGTCGAGCAGTGCCGAGAAAGACATCATCACCGCGCTCCATTTTTTTAATAGAATCGGATCGGCAATCATTGCTTCATTTTCGGGTAATAAATCTTTCGATTCCCATACGGGAATTTTATAGGCTTCGGGGACGACGCGCTCTAATTCGGTTTTATAAATCTCTCTCAGTTCGAATACACGATTGATCGTTTTCTGTGCGTCTTCAAATGAAATATTTCCTTTCTCATATCTTTTTAACAACATACAGCGGTAATTTCCGCAAATCGCCGGACGAGGCAGGTCATAAATCTGGCAGCATTTATTCTGATGTGCGGCGCAGGGCAATTTGAAAGCGGTTTTCGTCTCGTCTTTGATGATGGTATTTTTGAAGGAAAGCAAAGCCGTTAAATCGTCTTTCGGCTTGATCGGAGCGCGGTTAAATAATGTCCCGTCACAACAAATTCCGCAGGATAAACAAATGGACTGTTCAATCGGGATTTCTTTAGTCGAATTCATAAATCGAGATTTTTTAACAAGATTTTTACTATTTTGAATTTTATATGCCGAAGTCTTTATTTGCAAACAGTTTGTTTTTAGTCGCCGCATTGGTTACATTGATTTTATAAGTTCGATGGAATAAAGCATTAAAAATGAAGACGGAACAGAAACTCCTTATCAAACTGCTCGGAAAAGCACCTGACGACGAAATCGAAACGCTTTTTAGACAAAATCCCGATTGGCAGATATTTATCGAAACGGTTGAAAATCATCGTTTAGTGCCTTTGGTTTTTCAGCGGTTAAAACATTTTACAAATCATCTTCCGCCGTCGATTTTTGATGATTTGCAAATCCGCGCCAAAAATTGTTTATTAAAAAATCTGAAATTCAGCTCGCATTTATTTAAAATCTCCGACCTTTTTGAACAAAATAAAATCGAATTTCTTTCATATAAAGGAGCGACGCTCGCACAAATTGCTTACGGCGACTGTTCGTTGCGGCAGTTCGGCGATCTCGATATTTTGATTCACAAAAAGGATTTTCCGAAAGTGAAAAAAATTCTTCTTGAAAACAGCGGAAGTTTCGCGTGGAATTTGTCCGATAAACAGGAAAAAGCGGTTTTGAAATATTATTACGAATTTCCGTTTAAGTTCGGTAAAAACCCGGTTCTGGTCGAAGTTCACTGGGCATTTATGGAATTGTTTTTCGGCTTCGATTACAAAATTCAGGATGTTTTTCGCCGCCAGCGGAATGTTGAAATTCGCGGCAGAAATTTGCGGACGCTTTCCAATGAAGATTTGCTGATCGTTTTGTGCGTTCACGGCTCGAAACATTTCTGGAAACGTCTGAGTTGGATTTGCGATGTCGGTAAACTCGTCCAGACGCAGCAAATCGAATGGAAAATTTTATTAAATTTAGCGGAACAAAACGGCTGTCTGCGAATGCTTCTGCTCGGTTTGCTTTTGGCTGACGATTTTCTGAGTATTTCTCTGCCCGTCGAAGTTCGGCGACAGGTCGAAAACGACCGCGAAATCGAAGTTTTAGCCGAAGAGTTGAAAAATCAATTGTTCGACGATGAATTTTCAGCAGAAGACATCAGAAGCGATATGCACTTGAAAATGCGCGAACGCTGGCGCGATAAATTTACATATTCGCATCGTTTATTTAAAACAAAAGTCGTTGACGCGCTGTTTATGCCGATGGGCAGACCGCAATAATTTCGAGCCGGATCATTTCGGAGTTCGCCATCTGACGATCAAATCGCGGATTCGATAACGAACGTGATACGGGAAAATTCGGTGATATAAATTTAACAGCCATTGATACTTAGCTCGATAATTATTCTCCCTGTGCCACAGATTTAAAACCGTTCGGATTTCTCTGTTTTCAATCTTATTTTCAGCCAGATATTTTTCCAGCCAGATCGAAAACTTTTCCCAATTCGCTTTGACATCGCCGCTTTCCCGTAAAGCCGCGCTGCTCGAATGCGGATGCTGACGATATTTTACAAGACAATCTTTTAAAACGTAAATTTTTGCATATAAACTCACTTTTGCCCAAAAAATCTGATCTTCGCTGACAAAGGTGAAATCATCCTCAAACATATCGAATTTTTTAGCAAAATCACTCTTGATGATAATCGCGCCGATTCCCGGCTTGCGTCCGCCCGCCCGCAGATTGTGAATCAACAAATACGGCGGATCGTAAAGTTTGTCGGTCGGCACACCGAGATTAACCGTAAAATCACGCTCTTTTTTGTCGGCATTTTTCGACCACGAAAACCAGTATCGCAGTGTTCCGCAGACGACTTCGGCTTGCGGATTACGCTCGAACGCGACGATCTCCGTTTCGAGCGTGGTCGGCAAAAAAACATCATCCGAATCCAAAAATGTAATAAATTGACCTTTTGAATGTTTGATTCCGAGATTGCGCGACGAACTCGCACCGCGATTTTTCCCGTTTTCGTGAGCGTAAAGAAAAATCTTGCCCTGATATTTTTCAACAAAACTTTGCGCGACATTCGCGCTTTCATCAGTCGAGCCATCGTTAATTAAAATCAATTCCCAGTTTCGATATTTTTGCGCCAGAACGCTTTCGACCGCTTCGGCGAGAAACTTTTCGCGGTTGAAAAATGGAATGATAACCGAAATTTTCGTTTCGTTTGAGATATTTTCCGGTGTCTGCGACATTATTGCTCTAAATTTGAATGAACGGATATAAGAGAAAAACAGATTTTATAAAACGATACTAAAAAAACACAAAAAGCGCATTATAGCTTTTCGCCGTGCGATGTAAAATGCTATTCTCTAAAATTTTATGAGCGATTTAATCTTACCTGTCGGCGGGAAACTTATTGATTTGTTTGTTTCGGGCGAAGAATCGAAAGAACTTTACGAACGCGCCGAAAATCTCGGCTCGATCCAACTGACCGAAAGGCAAATCTGCGATCTCGAATTGCTTGCCGTCGGCGCATTTTCGCCGCTCGAAGGTTTTATGAATTCCGCCGATTACCGATCTGTCTTAGACGATTGGCGGCTTGCCGACGGGCAAATTTTTCCGATTCCGATCACGCTTTCAAATGATAATAAAGAAAATTTTCAGGTCGGTGAGGAAATAGTTTTGCGCGATTCGCATAACGACATCGCCGCAATTTTGGAAATCTCGGAAATATACGAATGGAATGCTGACGAATTGGCGCAAAAAGTTTTCGGCACGTTCGATTCGCGTCATCCGCTGGTCGCAGAAATGAATCGCTGGGGAAAATGCAATTTCGCCGGAAAACTGCGCGTTCTCCAATTGCCGAAAAGATTCGATTTTCAAAGTCTGCGCCTTACGCCGCAACAGACACGCGAAAAATTAAACGCGATAAACGCCGAAAACGTCGTCGCCTTTCAAACGCGCAATCCTTTGCATCGCGCTCACGAAGCGATGGTCAAACGCGCACTCGAACAAACCGGCGGAACTCTGCTTTTACATCCGGTCGTCGGGATGACCAAAGCGGGCGACATTGATTATTACACGCGCGTTCGCACATATCAGACACTCGTTAAAAATAATTTCGCGCCCGAACGAGTTTTGCTTTCACTTTTGCCGTTGGCGATGCGTTTCGCCGGACCGCGCGAAGCCGTCTGGCACGCGCTGATTCGCCGAAATTACGGCGCAAATCATTTTATCGTCGGGCGCGATCACGCCAGTCCCGGCGTTGATTCTAACGGAAAACCGTTCTATTCGCCGACCGCTGCGCGTGAAGTCGCCGAAAAATACTCTGCCGAACTCGGCGTAAAAATTCTCGAATATGACGAATTCGTTTATCTGCCGGATGAAGACCGATACGAAGAAATTTCAAAAATCGCGCCCGGACAAAAAACATTTTCGCTTTCCGGCACACAAGTTCGTGAAGATTACCTGAAAAAAGGAAAGCCTCTGCCCGAATGGTTTACGCGCAAGGAAACGGCGGAAATCCTGACCGAATCAACGCCGGTTAGACACACGCAGGGCGTTTGTCTCTGGTTTACGGGTTTGAGCGGCGCGGGCAAATCAACGACCGCCGAGATCGTCGCCGCGCAATTACTCGAAAACGGTCGGCGCGTAACGCTTTTGGACGGCGATGTCGTGCGAACGAATCTGTCGAAAGGTCTCGGATTTTCCGCCGAAGACCGCGACATAAACATTCGCCGCATCGGTTTTGTCGCCGCCGAAATAGTCAAACACGGCGGCGCGGTGATCTGCGCGGCGATCAGCCCGTATCGCGCCACGCGCGACGATATCCGAAATCTGATCGGCGAAGATCATTTCATCGAAATTTTCGTCGAAACGCCGCTCGAAGTTTGTGAACGACGCGATGTCAAAGGAATGTATGCTCAGGCAAGAAAAGGAATTATCAAGGATTTTACGGGCATCAACGCGCCTTACGAAATTCCCGTCGATCCTGAAATCAAATTAGATACAGTCGGCAAGACGGCTTTTGAAAATTCATCGGACATCTTAATTTATTTGTCGAAAAAAGGATTTATAAAAAGGTCGCCGGACAATCTTTCTGCCAACGGTTGAGCTATTTAGATTTGCCTTACACACATCTCGGCGTTTCGCTTTTCAAGTTCGGAGGATTTTTCTTTTAGAGTCTGTTTAAATTTTCAGGAAGCCAGTTGTCTAAGCATCAAACGAATCATCGCCAAATGAATGAAAGCTCTGGAAACTTCGAGTTTTTCTTCGTAGTCTTTGACCAACCGGCGATTCCATATTAATCAGCCGAAAGTTCTTTCGACGATCCATCTTTTCGGCAACACTTGAAATCCTCCAATGCCCGAGACTTTGTTGACTATTTCAAAGATAAAACCGAATACACTTTCGATCTTTGTAATATATTCAACCCCGTCAAACCCTTGATCCGCCAACACTTTTTGCAATCGCGGATATTTTCCCCGCGCTTCGTAAAACGAACTTTCCGCCCCCGCCCGCTCTCCCGTATTGGCGGTGGCGATCAAAATTCCCATCATCAAGCCCAACGTATCGGTCAAGATAAATCGCTTTCTGCCGGTAACCTTTTTGTTGCCGTTCAACCCTTTTTCCCTCGTCACCGAGGCAGTTTTCACACTTTGCGAATCCGCTGATCCTAAACCCGGACTGATTTCTTTCCCTTTTTTGACGCGCATCTGTTCGCGCAAACCGTCGTCCATAATTTCAATCAAACCGCTCGTTTCAAACTTTCCGAAAATAATAATAAACCGACTGCCATTTCGGAAAATCTTCGGGTAAATACCGCCATTGACAACCCGTTTTGACGACATATAAAACGGCATCGACAATCGTTCTCAAACTGTTTTTGCGCTGTCTTCCATCCTCGATAAATTCTGCTATAATTTTCCATCGGGCATCGGTTAAATTTGTTTCATAACTCATTTGTTCGCTGACTCCTCGAATTTTATTAGTCTAAAACCAAATTTAGCGAACCCGTTGCCCGATTTTCAATTTCTACCTTCTAAATTTAAACAGACTCTCAGTTTAATAACTCACCTTACGCAAAATTTTTTGAAAATCCGTTTTTGCATTTGAAAGACCACAAAATAGTGTGGTTTTACGGAAAAATCACATTTCATAAATGCCTGATATTAAAACAACTTGAAAACAAGTGATTTCTAAAAACTTTTTAATATCAATAATTAAAGAGATTTTCAAAATCCCTGAAATTGGCTGCGTAAGATGAGTAATAATTCAAACTATTCATTTTCTAAGTAATTTTATTTCAGGATGATTTTTTGTTGTCATTCTACTAAAATACTCCGCATCTCGACGGTTTAGAGTATTTTTCCGAAACCGCACCAACTATTTTGATTGTGCCAGATGATCTCGACATCTTTTGCGCCGATTTCCTGCCACCATTTTTCAAATTCTTCTTTCGGGATATAAAATGCGGTCGGTGCGACGAGGTGATCGAAAACGATGTTGTGCTGTTCGCGCCAGCCGAATGTGCCGAGATGATTTAGATAATCGTTGTAAAAAAGCCTGCGGGCAATCGGTTTGGCGGTTTTGTTGAGCGGTTTGTAGAGTAGTTTTGAAGCGAGAAAAACTCCTAGTGTCGGGAGTTTTGAAAGTTGATAGAGCGTCGGCTGTCCCATTTTCGATGTGAAACCTTCACGAATCGGATTGACGTAATTGATGATCCAATCGTTGTTTTCTTCGCCGTAAATCCAAGCCGAGACCGCGCCGCCTTTTTTTACTTTTCCGGCGAGCGACAGAAACGCTTTTTTCGGATCGGGCGTGTGATGCAAAACGCCGACAGAAAAGGCGTAATCGAAAACTTTTTTAAACGGCAGACGAAAAATATCGGCTTGCACGATATGCACATTCGGCAAATCTTTAGTCACCTGATACGCCGTTTCGACCGCCGCGCTGAGATCAATTCCGACAACTTCTTTTGCGCCCCAATCGGCGGCAAGTGTCGTATGCCGACCTTTGCCGCAGCCGCCTTCGAGAACGATTTTATCCTTGAAATAGTCGGGTTTGACAGGTTGCAGCCAGCCGAGAAATTGATCGGCGTATTTCTCATCTTGCTGCGTAAAATTCGTCCACTGCCAACCGAAATTTTCGGCGGTTTCTGCTTTATCCTGTTCGATCTTGTCGAGCGCGGCAAAACGCGGAATGCCGCGTGTCACTTTGTATTCGCGCTCGCATTTTTGGCACGTCAAAACGGCTTCGATAATTTCTTTGTCCAGATATTTGCTCGCATAAGCCAGCAAAATATCGCCGCCGCACGACGGACAGGCAAGTAAATCTAAAAGTTTTTCTTTCATTTAAAAGCGGTGAATCTTCGTAAAAATAACTCCAAATAGTCAATCGTCTAACTCGCGCTTATCGGTCGGACATTTTTTCTTAAATTCTTGATATTCTTCAAACGGAAACGGTTGCCGCCAGTTGAATTCAAATTCGTCCGTGTTGCGGTCTTCGTAAAGCTGATTAAAAGTTTCGGCAAATGTTTGGCAAACATTGGCGACTTTTCCTTCGTGCGCGAAAACTTTTTCGCGGGTTTCGCGTTCGCGTTCGTCGGTCGGATATTGAAAAATTTCGATCAAAACATTTTCATTTGATTTTGCAAAATGAAAATCGAACGCTTCGGGATCACGATTCCAATGCAGAACAGATTCTCCGTTTGAAGAATTTTCGTCGAGCAAACCGCTCAAAATTTGCAAAAGTTCCGACAACGCTTTGGAATGCGGCGCGTGAGCCGTCGTCGTGTGAAATTCGTTCGCGCCGTCGTCGAAACCGATTGACATCCAGCCGCATTGGGGCGAGTTAAAACTGACTTCTAATTTGTTTGCCATAATTCTCAAATTATAAACTGTTATGGTAACTTTAAGTTTAATTTCGAGGCAAACGGCAAAGTAAAATCACAGATATTTTTTTGTTTCGCCGGAAATAACAAACTCCAATATAAAAAAGCAAAGATTGACACAATCTTTGCTTTTTTATTGATATTTAACCGATCTCGTTGTTATTTACATTTCGAATAACCGCAGTCACGACAGAAATCACAGCCTGAAGCGTGTTCCAGTTGTCCTTTGCATTCAGGACATTCGCCGATCAGATTACTCATTTTCTTTTCCGAATGGAAATTATTTTCCGCCGCTTCACTCTGCATTTTGCTCATCTGCCGTTCGGATGAAGGAAGATTTTTCAATCTTCGATCAATTAAAAGTAAACATTCTGCAACCGCTTGTTCGGGCGAAGTCAGAAGTCTTTCATTGAACCAGACGGCGTGTGTCGCCGCTACTTTGTTCAAACTTCTCGCAACTTCTTTGGCATCGAATCCGCCGCGAAGCATTTTCGATGCGAGAAGTCCGACACCTTCGGAAATCGGACCGGTCGCAAAAATTTCCAAAACCTGCCGACCGTCGTGATTGACCGTAACATAAAGATTTACGCCGTCAAACGGAATTCTCCAGGTCGAGCCTTGCAATTCGCGCGGACGATCAATATGCTCGGCACTTCCTTTCTGCTTTTCGACGACGACAAATTCTTTATCTTGTCCGATTGCGTCTTCGCTCGTGTGAATCGCCTCATCCGCCGTTTCTTCCGGTTTCTTTTCTTCAGCTTTCATCGAAGTCAAAACCTGTCCTTCGCGCGAACCGTCGCGGTAATAGCTGACGGCTTTGCAGCCCAAATCTTTCGCCATACGGTAAAGTTTATCAACCGATTCGACCGTATCGTCAGCCGCACCGTTACAGGTTTTCGAGATCGAATTGTCAACGTGTTTCTGCGCCGCCGCCAAAACCTGAACGTGCTGATGAGAAGTAATATCCATCGCCGAAATGAAATACGAAGGCAGTTCGTCCAGGTGTTCGACGACATATTCGGCGGCTTCTTTGATTGATTTTTCGTCGGATTGATCAACATCTTTGCCGAGCGCGTTTGCCGCTAAAGTGTTGACGTAATAGCGTTCTCCCAAAGTGTCGCGGCGAACATACGCCCACGAAAAATTAGGTTCGATGCCGGAAGAAGTTTCCGCAACGAGCGAAATCGTTCCGGTCGGCGCAATCGTCGTTACTTCATAATTGCGCGGTGTCAGAGGCGTTTCGCGCGAAATGCCGATTTCATCGTAAATAAAACTTGCATAAGATTCGCGGTTGGCTTCGAGTTCGGGAAACACGCCTTTCTCTTCGCCGAGATTGAGAGACGCTTTCCACGCTTCTTTGCGAATGAAACCCATCACTTTTTCCATTAATTCAATCGAATCCTGATTGCCGTATGTAACTTTCAAAGCCAGACAAAGATCGGCAAATCCCATAATTCCCAAACCGACCGGACGAGTTCTTTTAACTACGTCGTCAATTTCGGGAAGCGGAAAATGTCCCGTATCAATTACATTATCCAAAAATCTCGTGCAGAGATGCGTGACGTGCGCGAGTTTTTCCCAATTGACACACTCATCGGCATCGCGTCCGTCGCCGCGAGTTTCATAAAATTTCGCTACATCAATCGAGCCGAGATTACACGAATTATTAAAATGGAGCATCTGTTCGCCGCAAGGATTACACGCGTAGATCGGTCCCATCGAGTTCATCATATGATTGTGACGATTTACTTCGTCAATGTAGATGATGCCCGGTTCGGCGTATTTGTGAGCCGAAGCGATGATGCGATTCCAGATGTCGTGTGCGTAAACCATTCCCGGCGCGGGCGATTGTTCAATCGTGCAGTCGGAAAGATCGGCGGTTTCAAAAGCGAGTTTGTCGGCAAATGTCGCAGTCGTGCCGTCCGGTCGGCGATAGATTGCATAATCGGCATTTGTCACCGGATCGAAAACCGTCTGATTCCATTTGCCGTCGTCAAATTCGGTCTGAAACCATTCTTTGTTATCAACCGCACTCATAAATTCATCGGTTACAGTGACGGAAATATTAAAGTTCGTTAATGAATGCTGGTCGTTTTTCGCGTGAATGAAACGCAGCACGTCCGGGTGCGTAACGCGCATAATTCCCATATTCGCGCCGCGCCGCACGCCGCCCTGTTTGACGACTTCGGTCGTGCCGTTGACGATATTCATAAACGAAACCGGACCGGAAGCGACACCGCGCGTCGAATTGACCATCGAACCTGCCGGACGCAAAAATTCATAAGTCATTCCCGTTCCGCCGCCCGTCTGGTGAATCGTCGCAACTGCCGAAGCGTGATCCATAATGCCGTTGATCGAATCGGGAACATTGAGAACGAAGCACGCCGCGAGTTGTCCGAACGGTTTTCCGGCATTTACAAGACACGGCGTATTCGGAACAAACTGGCGATTGAGCATCACGTCGAGCATCGAATTATAAAAATAATCGCGCATCATCTGATCTTTTTCAGCCGTCGAAACAAAACCGACGACGCGGCGCACGATGTCCGCCCAACTTTCCATCGGTTCGCCGACTTCATCTTTCAATGAATAGCGTTTCGTGATGACTTTTTCGGCATTTAACCCGAGCGGATTAGCGATTTTTCTCAAAGCCGTTCCGTGACCATTTCCATTCGATTTTCCATTTTTAGCGACAAAATTGCCCGACACGGCAGACTCAAAGACTGAACTCATTTTTGTTTGCTCTCCTCAATTGAGCGTCCGAAGACACTACTAAACTGTAAAATTTTATTCTACTTTATTATTTTGCATTATTTAATGCAGATGTTTGATTTTTGTTTGACTCGTGAACCTGAGTTAAAATTTGCGTTCCCGAGTGAATTGAAATATACACGAGATTTAAACAACTTGTCAATAAAAAAAGCACAATATCTTGTGCTTATATTTGAAAAATTACCAAAATAGCGCGTAACCTAATGTATTTGCTTAAGTTTTTGGATTAACATATTTTTCAATTTTATTTTTTGTTTTAAGAGATCTTTCAAGTCTTTTGAGTAAGAGAAAAATAATAATTTTTAAACATCAACGTAAAGCTATCAACACGCGAAATCAACTCATCCACTAAAAAGCAAAACAAAGCACTTGCGGATTCGCAAATTTTGATTTCGTTAAAACCGGGTTTCTAAGTTGTTGATTTTAAGTATCAAATTTCAACACTTGATTCGTATGATTGTTTTTGGTTCATAAAGAGTCAGTTTCATTACTAATCATTAAAATTTAATAAATTCCATTTGAAACGATATATGTAAATTAATTTTGCGGATATTTTTTAATTCCGTAGGAAAAGCATCTGATTTAATGCCTTTACTAGGGAATTTTATAAACGATGTTGAATTTTTTAACTATCAAGTATTTCGATCCGATAGAATTAAGATTTTGAAACTATTGACAATGGCTAATTAATTAGAAGTGAATATGTTTACAATTCTGTTTATTGAAAGTTTTTTTAACTTCAATGAAATTGTAATTTTGAGATATTAGAGTTAAAATTGCATTGAAGTTAATCATTGAAAAACAATTTTAAAAATTTGATTGTCAAAGTGTTTATTTTCCATCTAAATGTTTTTCTGCAATTTCCTTTAAAACAATCGGGCGCGGTTTGGCGATGGCTATTAAAACGGAATAAATTTTTTTCTTTAATTTCGGAGCTTTTAAGATCAAATCCGTAATCGAAATAATACCGACAAGCAATCCTTTTTCGCCAACTACCGGAAGGCGTTTGACTTTTGCGCGGCGCATTACTTTTAAAGTATCTTCGGCATCGTCCGTTTCCTGACAGCTGAAAACTCTTTTCTCGATAATTTCGCCGATTTTTATTTTTGCCGCCGTGCGGTTGCGCGAACCGACGGCGACAGCAATATCGCGGTCGGTAATCATTCCCAGAATTTTCTTTTCGCCGTCAACTACCGGAACTGCCCCGCAATCTCTCTGCCTCATAATCTCGACGGCTTTCGATAAATTTTCTTCCGAAAAACAAAATCCTATATTTGTCGTCATCACTTTTTTTACTTTCATAATTTTATTTAAAAGATTTACAATCTAATATAACAAAAAGATGAAAACACAAACCATCGCCGCCATAGATATCGGCTCGAATTCTCTGAAACTCGTTATCGTCGAAGCCGCCGCCAGCGATTCGTTTACCGTTCTCTTACAGGAACGTGAGCGCGTCCGGCTCGGTCACGAAACTTTGAAAACGCATCGCCTGTCGCCCGAAGCGATTGATCTTTCAGCAGCCGCGATCAGTAAATTTCGCTCGATTGCCGAAAGCCGCGAAGCCGATGTAATTCTCGCCGTGGCGACCGCTTCGGTGCGCGAAGCCGAAAACGCGCAGGAATTTGTCAGCGAAATCGAACGTCGGACAGGTGTTCATATCGAAATTCTTTCATCGCTCGAAGAAGCGCGGCTGATCGGCGTAGCAGTCGCGCAGTATTTTGGCGCGGACAATTCGACGCTTTTGAATATAGACATCGGCGGCGGTTCGACCGAACTTTCGCTGATGAAAAACGGTGCGCCGGAAAAACTTTTTTCGATGAAACTCGGCGCGGTCGGTTTGACGGAAAAATATCTTTCGGGCGATCCGCCGAAATCGAAAGAGATCAAAAATCTATGCGCCGAAATCGCGCTTGCGCTCGAACAGCCGAAAAGAAAAATAAAAGGCGATTCGTGGGCGTTTTCCACCGGAACTTCCGGCACGATCAACACGCTCGGCTTTCTTTTAAATTACGAAAACTCGAACAATTCCGATTATAAAGCGGAAATTCAAATTGAAAAACTGAGCGCATTTAACAAAAAACTAGCGGCGATGACGACTGCGAAACGCTCTCTTTTGCCTGATGTCAGTCCGCAGCGTGCCGAAGTAATTGTCGCCGGCGGTCATATTTTGGAAGGCGTGATGCAAACTTTGGGAATCGAAACGCTTCAGCCGTGCAGCTATGCTCTGCGCGAAGGCGTGATTATTGATTATCTGCGGGAGATCAAAGCGGAATCTTTGCCGCCCGTTCCCGACGTTGAAGATATCCGTTTGCGCGACGTTTTCGCTATCGGCAGACGTTTCGGTTACGAAGAAAATCACGCGTTGCAGGTTGCCGCACTCGCCGAAAGGATTTTCGATCAACTTACGCCGATTTACAGTTTAAAACGTCACGGTCGAACTTTGCTTTCCGCCGCCGCTCTTTTGCACGATGTCGGTTATCATATCTCGCACGAATCGCACCATAAACATTCTTTATATCTCATCAAACATTCGGAAATTACCGGATTTACGGAGATGGAAAAACTGATGATCGCCAACATCGCGCGTTATCACCGCAAAGCTCTGCCGAAAGATAAACACGAAGATTTTACCGCGCTCGAAGAAAAAGATCGCCGACTAGTCAGTCGTCTCGGAGCGATTCTTCGTTTGGCGGATGCGCTTGATCGCGGTTATGAAAATCACATCAAAAATCTGAAATTAAAACGCGATAAAAATATCGTTTCGCTCGAACTCGCGGGCGATCAGAACAGTCGCGCCGAAATGCTCGCCGTCGAAGAGAAAAAAGATTTATTCGAATACGCCTTCGACTGTAAACTGAAAGTAATTTTAAATGCGGAATCATCGGTCAAAGCAATTGCAAAATAAATCTTGACCGATTTCTAAAATAAGAATAAATTCTTTCCCAACCCTAATTTAAAAATTATTTAAAAAGGAGAGAATTTTTATGTTGAATGATTTCAAGGCTTTTATTGCACGCGGAAATATTCTCGATCTGGCGATTGCCGTCATAATGGGCGCGGCGTTCGGCTCGGTCGTCAAAACTTTTACCGACGGAATCGTGATGCCGATTGTCGGTATTTTGACCGGCGGAATTGACTTTAAGGACAAAGTTATCAATCTCGGAAAAATGCCGGTCACAGACGGCAAAGAAATCGAAGCGGCAATTGCGGCAAAAGAGCCTCTGATTATGTATGGTCAGTTTATTAACGATATTCTCAACTTTCTGATCGTGGCGGTGATAATGTTTTTTCTGGCGCGATATGCGCTCAAACTTTTTAATTCGCTCGAACCGCCTTCGAGTCCGCCGACCGGCGAAGAAGTTCTCTTAACGGAAATCCGCGATCTTTTGAAAGCCAAATAAACCGAGAAAGTTAAAGACAAAAAGAGCAGTCTGCCGGAATATAAATCGCCGACAGACTGCCTTTTATTTAATTTTTAGTTTTTAAGCGGCGGTTTCAAAAAGAGCAAGAATTTGCTTGCCTTCCTGTGAACGCGGATTGATCGTGCGGAGATGCTTTTGTCCTTGCATTTCCCAGATCGCCGTTACCGAGCCTTCTTTTTCTACTGCGTGATACGAAATATCTTCCGTGTTTTCCTGTGTTTCGGGCGCGGCTTCGGTTGTTTCAACCGTTTCTTCCGCCGTTGCCGCTGCTTCATTTTCAGCCATTTTAATAGATTCTCCTAAATTCTTATTTTTTATATTATATGTTTAATAACAAAAGATTTTGACACACACGGTAAAGTTTTGTCGAGTTTGACGCGAAATTATTTAACGTCCGCATCATATTGCTCCAATTTTCTGTAAAGAGTTTTTCTGCCGATATTCAAAAGACGCGACGCGCGCGATTTGTCGCCGCCCGTGTAATCGAGCGTCGCTTCGATGACCTGTTTTTCTATTTCGTCCATCGCCGACGGAAGTTCGATATTTAAACCTATCGAACGATTTTCACTCGCCGCACGAAGACGTTCCTGCTTCGCCTGCGCCTGAAATTCAAAGGCTTTGCGCGAAATCGCTTCGGGCAGATCGTCGAGTTCTATCTGTCTGCCGGAAGCGATAATCACAGCGCGTTCGACGGCGTTTTCGAGTTCGCGGACATTGCCGAGCCAGTCGTGATTAACGAGTGCGCGCAGTGCTTCTTTGGAAATTCCCGAAACGAAACGTCCGGTTTTTTCCTTGTAAAGTTCGAGAAAATGAAAAACAAGCAAATGAATGTCTTCGGCACGTTCACGAAGCGGCGGCAGAACAATCGGAAAAACCGAAAGCCGATAAAAGAGATCGCGCCGAAAATTTCCGTCTTCGACCGCTTTTTCCAGATCAATATTCGATGCGGCAATAACGCGCACATCGGTTTTTACAATTGATTTGCCGCCGATGCGCGTAAATTCGCCGTTCTGCAAAACGCGCAAAAGTTTGACCTGCGCGGACATTGACATCTCGCCGATTTCATCTAAAAACAATGTTCCGCCCGATGCTTCTTCAAAACGACCCTGCCTTTGCGTATGCGCGTCGGTAAACGAGCCTTTTTCGTGTCCGAAAAGTTCCGATTCGAGCAGAGTTTCGGGAATCGCGCCGCAGTTTATTTTAATGTAAGATTCATTTTCGCGTCCTGAATTGTAGTGAATCAAGTCCGCGAGAAGTTCTTTTCCCGTTCCCGATTCGCCCTGAATCAAAACCGTCGTGTTCGTGTCGGCGACATTCAGTGCGAGTTCGATCGAGCGGCGCAGATTCGGAGCTTGACCGATGATCTGACTTTGATTTTTTTCGAGCAGTTGCGTTTTCAGACGCATAACTTCCGCGCTCAATTGATCGCGTTCCAATGCCGTTCCGATCTGGTCGGCAATTCCTTCCGCGAGCGCGACTTCGTGATCGTCAAAAAGATTTTCGCTTTCTTTTCCCCAAACAAAACCGAGCAGTCCGAACGCTTGTCCGCCGACGCGAACGGGCGCGACGAGCGCGGCTTTTCCGCCGAGTTTGCGGTTGAAAAACTGCCGGAAAAGAAACGGCAGTTGTTTATCTAACAAACGCATCGTTTTGCCTTCTTTCAAAAGATCGCCGATTGCCGGAAACGGCGCGATGTCCAGGGATTTTCCGTAACTGTCAATCCATTTCAAAAGCGTGTGCGGTTTGCCGTTCTGCGCTATTTTTAAGGATGCCAGCGAGATGCGTTTTCCGCTCTCGTCAATTACGCCGAGTGCGCCGTAATCTGCGCCGACGAGATCAATCGCACGTTCCAGAACACGCGACGAAACCTCCTGAAAATCCGAATGCGAATTGAGCGTGTTAGCGATTTCGAGCAAGGCGTTCGTTCGCCGCGTTTCTTCTTCCTGTGCAACATACAGCCGCGTGTATTGATAACCGACGGCGAGCTGGCGGGCGATTGATTCGAGAAAGGAAACTTCTTCGTCGTGCCATTCGCGCGGCGCAGTCGTGTCGTGCAAACCGAGAAGCCCGAGAACTTTTCCGTTTATCATAATCGGCACGACGAGCAGCGAGCGCGTGTCCAAAACTTTGGCGAGAAATTTGACACTTTTATCTTTTATTTTTGAAGTATCGTTGACGCGGATCGGTTTTGTCAGATCGAGTTTTTCGGCGAGTTTTTTGGCATCAATCGGAATCGCCGTGCCGACGCTCGATGTGATTTTTTCATTTTTGCGCCATTCGTGACTGATGCGGAGTTCGCCCTCGTCGGACATCTGCAAAAGATCGCAGCGGTCGGCATCCATCATTCGCCCGATCTCGGAAACGACGACGCGCAGAAATTTTTCGAGTTCGATACTCGCGGGCAGATCGCGGGCGAGGCGTTCGATGATCGCTTCGCGGGCTTCGTGCATCTTGATTTTTCGTTCGAGTGAAAAAGCGGGTGTGGTGTCGAGTTCGATTTTCATAAGCGAAAATAATTCCGTGCAAAACTATTTTCGCGCAGTTAAAATTAATGTCAAGTTGACACAATCAAATTAAAACGTGTGTTTTTAAGAAACAGGTTATCAGTTTAAGGCGTTTTAGTTATTTTAGGCTCTGTTTGAACTTTCGGTTCAGTCGGTTCTTTCGTAGATTCTCGCGGCGTTCTCGAACTTCTGGATTCTCTCGACTCGGGCGGAGTAAGTCTCGGTGAGATCATATTTGCGCCGAAATCAACTCGTTTTTTTCCGGCTTGAGCCTGTTCCATCAAATCTTCGGCTCGCAAATTTGCCGCGTCTATTTCGACGGCTTTTTTTAGAGCGCGGATTGCTTCGTCATACTGCGCGAGTTTGATTAAAATCGTGCCGTATTCGGTTTGATATTCGCCGTTTTCAGGTTCGAGTTTAACGGCTGTCTGCAAAGCCTTTTGAGCATCTTTGTCTTCGTTGAGTTTATTGTAGGCGCGTCCCAAGTTGTAAAAAGCGACATCGTCCTTAGAATTTTTGGCAGTAATTTTTTTGTAAACTTTGATTGCATTCTCAAATGAAATTTGCGAATTAGTTTGCTTTTCCTTAACAATTTTTTTGCCTTTCTTTTGAGTTTTCTCCTCAGTTTCACCCGGAAGTTTGTCTTCGACGACTTCTTCTTCTTTTTCGATAAGCGCATAAGCTACGCCGAGTTGAAAATGCGCTTCGGCAAGGTCAGGATCGAGTGCGACGGCTTGTTTGTAGGCTTCGATTGCCTTTTCATTTTCGCTTGCGTCGAGATATTTATTGCCTTCCGTCAAAGCCGTCGCCGCATCCGAAAATGTCGGGACAGGTTCATCTTTCTTTTTATTTGCAACATTTACATCTGACGCATTTTCATTTGAATTAACGACGACTGCGGTTGCATTTACATTTACATTTTCAATATTTCCGCAAGCCGAAATAAATGCAAATAACAAACCGAAAATAAGTGTTGGAAAAAAATAGCGCATAGCATTAAGGAAAATGTTTATATGAAGATTCGACTTTAACTGAATTTTTCAAATTTTTACCCCGGCGGAAAAACAAACGGGCGACCGCCGAGCAAGTGAATGTGAAGATGAAAAACCGTCTGTCCGCCGTCACCGTTGGTGTTAATAACAACACGATAACCGTCATCGGCAAAACCTTTATCACGGGCAATGTCAGCGGCGGTTAAGAGCAAATGTCCGAGCGTTTCTTTGTGACTTTTTTCCGCCTTGTCGAGCGACGCGAAATGCTCACGCGGAATAATCAGAATGTGCGTCGGAGCTTGCGGGCTGATGTCGTTAAAAGCAATGCAAATCTCGTCTTCGTAAACTTTTTCTGACGCAATTTCGCCCGCAATTATTTTGCAAAAAAGACAATTTTCATTCATAGAACGATTAATTTAATCACAACTGCGAAATATTGAAAAGCGTGAGCGAATTTCAAAGATGTTTTGCTGTTATAAAACTTATTAATTCTTAATTCGCAATTATAAATTATAAATTATACTGCTGTTTTTTCTGCCGTTAAATTCACACTGCCGGAAATTCTTTCGATGTTTGCGCCGATGGAACGCATTTTTTTGACGATGGTTTCATAACCGCGATCAATGTGATAAACGCGGTCAATCAAAGTTTCGCCCGACGCGCACAAAGCGGCGAGAACGAGTGAAGCCGACGCGCGCAGATCGGAAGCCTGAACCGGCGCACCGACTAAATTTATTTTGCCTTTGACGACCGCCTGATTTCCCGAAACTTGAATATCCGCGCCCATTCGGACGAGTTCGGAAACGTGCATAAAACGATTTTCAAAAATCGTTTCCATAACGGTTGAAACGCCTTCCGCCTGCGTCATCAGAGCCATATACTGCGCCTGCATATCGGTCGGAAATTTCGGATGCGGTTCGGTCGTCACATCTTTCGACTGCAAACCATTCGCGCTTCTTCTTGCTTTCAAAGTCGTTTCATTAATTTCTTCGACTTCAACTCCGGCTTCGCGCAGTTTTTCGATAACGGCGACGATGTGTTTCGTCTGACAATCGGTGATTTCGATCTCGCCGCCGGTGATCGCCGCCGCAACGATAAATGTTCCGGTTTCGATGCGGTCGGGAATGATCGAATGTTCCGCGCCGCCGAGTGCGTCAACGCCTTCGATTTCCATCGTATCAGTTCCCGCGCCCGAAATTTTCGCGCCCATTTTATTAAGTAGTTCGGCTAAATCTTCGATTTCCGGTTCGCGTGCCGCGTTGTGAATAACGGTTTTCCCTCTCGCCAAAACCGCCGCCATCATTACATTCTCCGTTCCGGTGACAGTTACCGTTTCAAAATTTAAATCCGCGCCGACAAGTCTGCCGTGCGGCGCACGCGCGACGACGCTTCCGGCTTCGAGCGAAACCGTCGCGCCGAGTTGTTCAAATGCCCTTAAATGCAAATCAATCGGTCGCGTTCCGATAGCGCAACCGCCGGGAAGCGAGACTTTCGCTTGACCGAAACGTCCTAAAAGCGGACCGAGCGCGAGAACCGAAGCACGCATCGTTTTCACCAATTCGTAAGGTGCTTCAAAAGTTTCGATATTTTTCGCCGTAAATTTCTGCGTGTGCAGTTCGGGCGTTAAAACCGTCGCGCCCAAATCTTCGAGCAAACGCCGTTGCGTAATCAAATCTTTGACATACGGCACATTGTTTAACGTCACCGTTTCTTCAGACAAAAGCGTCGCCGCCAGACACGGCAAAGCCGAATTTTTCGCGCCGCTGATTTTTACTGTTCCGTAAAGCGGCGTTCCGCCTCTGATTAAAAATTTATCCATAAACTGATTTCCAAAAGGTTAAGAATTTCTTATAGCTGTCAACAAAAAATCTTATCACGAGTTTTTCAAAGTTGAAAATTGCCGGAAAAATTAGGAATTTTGCCTGTGAAATATACGAAAGGAACGAAAAGAAAATACAAAAATTTCAGTAATTAATTTTTCGCTTGTTTCGCGCATTTCGCGGGAAAATATTCTTTTCTTATACACTTAAAATTAAGTTAAAATAAAAATGTGGACATCATCGTCGGCACAGCCGGACATATAGATCACGGAAAAACCGCACTCGTCAAAGCCTTAACGGGTATTGATGCCGACCGTTTTCCCGAAGAGCGGCAGCGCGGCATCACGATTGACATCGGTTTTGCCGAACTCGTTCTCGGCGAAACGAGAATCGGTTTCGTTGACGTTCCGGGACACGAACGCTTTGTCAAAAATATGCTTGCCGGTGCGAGCGGAATTGATTTCGTTTTGCTGGTCATCGCATCGGATGAAGGCGTAATGCCGCAGACGCGCGAACATTTTGAAATCTGTCGTTTGCTTGAAACGAAAACGGGTTTGATCGTTTTGACAAAAAAAGATTTGGTTGACGCAGAGTTATTAGAACTCGTCGAAATGGAAGTTGCCGAACTCATCGAAAAATCGTTTCTCGAAAATGCTCCGGTTATTGCAGTTTCCGCAAAAACAGGCGACGGCATCGAAGAATTAAAAGTCGCGCTCGAAAGTCTTGCCCAAAAAATTCCCGAACGAAAAAACGAGAGAGTTGCGCGTCTGCCGATTGACCGCAGTTTCACAATCAAAGGTTTCGGCGCAGTCGTCACGGGAACTTTGGCGACGGGCGAAATTTCCGAAACGAGCGAAATGGAATTGCTTCCGATTGGAAAAAATGTCCGTGTGCGCGGTGTGCAGACTTACGGAAAATCCGTTAAAACGGCGAATGCCGGACAACGCACGGCAGTTAATTTGGGCGGCATAGATCACGCGGAAATCGTGCGCGGAATGATTTTGACGGAGAAAGATGTTTTAAAGCCGACGCAGATTTTCGACGCGGAAATCGAGGTTTTAAAGACGGCGAAAAAATCTCTCAAATCGCGGCAGAGAGTTCGCGTTCACATCGGCACGATTGAAGCGTTGGCGAGAATTTCGGTGTTAAATGAAAGCGGCGAAATTGCTTCGGGCGAAAAAGATTTCGTGCAGATTCGGCTCGAAATTCCGATTGTCTGTGTGCCGAACGAAAGATTTATTATTCGCCGGTATTCGCCGCAAATGACGATTGCAGGCGGAAAAGTTTTAGACAATTTTGCCGTCAGGCACAAACGCAAAGATGTCGAAGCGACGCGCAAATATCTGCAAAATCTGATCGAAGCGGACAAACCTAAACAGATCAAACTTTATCTCGAAACGGCTGACGAACGCGGTTTGAGTTTCAAAGATTTACTGGCGCGAACAGGTTTCAGAAAAGAGATATTGCAGAAAACGATCAATGAAAACATTGAAAAAAAATCAATCGTCGAAGCGGAAAATATTTTCATTGCACGAACGCCGTTTGAAAATCTGAAAACGAAAACTCTCTCGGCGATTGAAGATTTTCATAAAAAAGAACCGCTTTCAAAAGGTATTTTGCGCGAAACTTTACGCGAGAAAATCTACGCGCATTTGCCGACGGAAATTTTTCGCGCTGTTTTGAAAAACCTCGAAACGGAAAAGAAAATCGCGTCGGAAAAAGATTACGTTCGCGCCGCCGCGCATAATCTCGAACTTTCAAATGATGAAAAGATTTTACGCGAAAAATTTTCGGCAATTTATCGAAATGCGAAACTCGAAGTGCCGAAATTAGAAGACGCGTTAAATGGTTCTTTGAAAGGCACGAAAGCGGAAAAAAATCACGCGCGAAAAATTTTTCAGTTGCTGTTAAATTCCGGCGAGATCGTAAAAATCACCGACGAATTTTATTTTTCGCACAAAGAGATTGATAATTTGATAAATCAACTGCGCGAATTTGCCGGAAAATCGGCAGATCGCCTGATTGACGTTGCCGCATTTAAAGATTTAGCGGGAATTTCGCGCAAATACGCGATTCCGCTGCTGGAATATTTCGACCGCGAAAAAATCACCAGACGTGCCGGAGATAAAAGATTGATTTTGTAAAATATTTTAACCACGAAGTAACACGAAAAAAGCACGAAGGTTTTACTTATAGAAAAAGTTTCGCTTTAATTTTAACAAATACAAAAATTTCCTTCGTGCAAACTTCGTGTTACTTCGTGGTTTATAAAAATGAAAAAATTTTTAACCGCCAAATGGAACGATCTCGTGATGGCAAATTACGAAGTCGCGCCCGAAATTCTCGCCGAGCGCGTTCCGAAAGGCGTTGCGCTCGATTTTCACGATGGTAAATGTTTTGTGTCCGTCGTCGCATTTATGTTTCTCGACACGCGCGTTTTGAAAATCGCCGTGCCGTTTCACATTAATTTTGAAGAGGTAAATCTGCGTTTTTACGTTAAGCGAGAAACGCCGGAAGAAACGAAACGCGGCGTAGTTTTTGTTAAGGAAATCGTGCCGAAACCGGCGATTGCGACCGTCGCGCGAATTTTTTACGGCGAACCTTACGAAGCTTGGAGAATGAGCCACGCGAAAAATGAAAACGAACTGATTTACGCGTGGTGGAAACGCGACGCAGCATACGGCATCAAGGTCGAAACCGGCGCAAATACGGGCGTTCCGGCGGAAAATTCGCACGGCGAATTTATCATCGAACATTATTGGGGTTATACAAAACGCGGCGAAACCAGAACCGACGAATACAAAGTCGAACATCCGAAATGGGAACTTTTCGACGTGAAAAACCACGAAATAAAAATTGATTTCGGCAAACTTTACGGCGCGGAATTCGAGTTTTTAAATGATGAAAAACCGCATTCGATTTTTATGGCGAAAGGTTCGGAAGTTGCAGTTTATAAAGGAGCAAAGATAACGGAAAACGGATAACTGATAACTATTTTCTTTTGTTATCAATTATCCATTATCCGTTATCAATTAATATGATTATCGCAATCGTCGCCATCGCTGAAAATTTCGCCATCGGCAAAGACGGAAAATTGCCGTGGCATTATTCGGCTGATCTGAAATTTTTCAGACAGACGACGCTCGATCACGCCGTCGTAATGGGTTTTAACACTTGGGAATCAATCGGCAAAGCTCTGCCGAAGCGTTTGAATATCGTGCTTTCACGAACGCAGGATTTGGAAAATAAGCCGAATGTTTTGTTGATGCGAAGCGCGGAAGAAGTTATCGCCGTGTCGAAATATTTGAACTGCGATCTGTTTATCATCGGCGGCGCGGAAACTTATAAAAATTTCGCCGACGTAATCGAAAAATGGATCGTCACGGAGATTCCCGAAACAATCGAAAACGCCGATGCTTTTATGCCGCCGGATTTTCTCGAAAATTACGAATTGCGAGAATCGGAAAATCTGGAAAATAATTTAATCGTTAATTTTTTTTTGCAAAAACATAAAAGCGTAGTAAAATTCGTAGAAAATTAAAAGGAGAAAAATCTTATGATGGGCGGCAAAGATTGGGACGAATGGATTGACGATTATTCGGAATCGCATCAGCATCCGATAAATAAACTGACGCATAAATTAGGTATTCCGATGATCGCGCTTTCGCTGTTTTTGATTCCGGTTTCGCTGTTTGTCGCGGGATTTTGGCGCATTGCAATTGCATTATTTGTCTTCGGCTGGATTCTGCAATTTATCGGTCATTATTTTGAAGGCAAACCGCCCGAATTTCTTAAAGATTACAGGTTTTTATTCGTCGGTCTGCGCTGGTGGATCAAGAAAACTTTTCAGCGGAAAGAAGATCAGTAAATTTTTAACCGCGAAGAAACGTGAACAAGCCCGAAAAAAATTAGCCGCATACGAAATCAGAAAAATCTTTTCATCTGCGGCTAAAAATTTTAATCATTCAAAATCTTTAAATTCCCCATTATTTTAATTATATCCGGCTACTTCTGTTCATACCAGAAATCTTCCAAATCCAGATGTTCGATCAATGCGCCTTTGCCGTCGAGCAAATCAATGTCCATCTGTAATTCGTGCCGACCTGATGATAATTTAAATTCGTCATACGGCAAAAAAAGCTGCATATCTTTATAAAGAGTGTCGTCGTAATCCGGTTTTAGAGTTTTAAAGACGGCAAGATTTCCGTTGACATCACGAAACGCGCCCTGATCTGCGGAAAGTTTTTCGCCGTCCTTGTTTTGAAAATGTATCGCCAGATAACCGTCTCTGTCCTTCATTCCCGAAACCGTAAAATTGACGTGCATACGCATTCCCGAAACATTTTTTTCCTTGACGTTATAATCAACCTTGACGTTGTCGAATTTTACGGTCACAGCGGAGTTATCTTCGGTCGAAGCCGGAATTGTCGAATCTTTGTCCGTCTTGGTTTTCGGCGTTTTTGAAGATTCGGGCGCGGGCGAATCTTTTCTGACATCGCGGCTCGGCGCAGGTGAAGGTGTCGGATCATTTTCGACTGTTTCGTCCGGTATCATATTATAAATGACGACCGCGGCGACTGCCGACATCAGTAAAACAAGCAGAGCGACAACGCCGCCGACAGCCAAAAAAATTTTAGTGTTGTTGCCGCGCGGCTTGTTTGGCGGAGAATAATTCGGCGGAGCGTAGCCGGTATTGACCTGCGTATTAACCGATTGCGGATTGTAGTATTCCGTTTTCGCATCAGATATGTTTTGCGTTTTGCTGTCTTGCAGGTTGACGACAAAAGGCGCATCGGAAAGTTGACCGCCGCATTCGAGACAAAAGCGCATCTCATCCGAATTTTCGTTTCCGCATTTACCGCATTTTTTCATTGTTTTATAAAACTCCTTTCACTTTAAAAAGACTTTGGATATCAGCTATTTTGCCGTCTATCTTAAACGAAAAAACCTTTATCACAAAAACTGCAAACATAAGTTCGGTTCTTTATTTATCGAAAAAATTGAACTAAACTTAACGAAAATTCCGCATTATGAAACAACCTTTTATTTTAGCTTTAGACATCGGCACATCGAGCGTTCGCGCTGCAATTTATGATTCGTCGGGCGAAGTTTTGCCGAAAACGATGGTTAAAAATGAACGAACCTTAACGGCAACCGATGACGGCGGCGCGGAAATTGACGCTTCGGAAGCCTTCGCGCAGATCGAAAAGGCGATTGATGATGTTTTGCAAAAATCGGCAAATCTCAAAGGTGAAATTGTTGCGGTCGCAGCTTCATCGTTTTGGCACAGTCTCGTCGGAGTTGATAAAAAAGGAGATCCGACGACGAAAGTTTTCGGTTGGGCTGATACGCGAAGCCGGAAATATGTTGCCGATCTTAGAAAAAAGTTTGACGAAGCGGAAATTCACAACCGCACGGGCGCACGCTTTCATTCGAGTTTCTGGACGGCGAAACTTTTGTGGCTGAGAAGAGAATTTCCCGCTGTTTTTAATAAAACCGACAAATGGCTTTCATTTAGCGATTTTGCCGCTTCTAAATTTTTCGATAAATCGGCGACAAGCGTTTCGATGGCTTCGGCGACCGGAATTTTCGATATTCGCCGAAACGTGTGGGACGCGGAACTTATTAAATTTTTAAAGATCAAAGAGCAAAATCTCCCTGAAATCGTCGAAAAAGATTCGCAAACTTTTCGGCTTAATGCAAAATATCGGAAGCGTTGGGAAAAATTAAAAAATGCGGAATGGTTTGCGGCAATCGGTGACGGTGCGGCGAACAATATCGGCGCGGGTTGCGTAAAAAAAGAAAAAGCCGCGCTGATGATCGGCACATCGGGCGCGATGCGCGTTGCCTTTTGCGGCGATGTGCCTGAAAAAATTCCTGACGGATTGTGGTGTTACCGGATTGATCGCCGCCGGATAATTATCGGCGGCGCACTGTCGGACGGCGGCGGACTTTACCGCTGGCTGAAAGATAATTTTCGTCTTAAGAAAAATGATGACAAAACCGAAACCGAAATCGCCAAACGCGGGGCGGATGAACACGGTCTGACGTTTCTGCCGTTTCTCGCCGGCGAACGAAGCACGGGTTATCACGAATCGGCACACGGCGCGATTCTCGGTTTGAAAACGGCGACCGACACGATTGATATTGTCCAAGCCGCGCTCGAATCGGTAGCATATCGTTTTGCGGAAATTTACGATCAATTAAACAAAGTTTCAAAAACCAAAGAAATCATCGCATCCGGCGGCGCATTGCGCGAATCACCCGTTTGGACGCAAATAATCGCCGATGTTTTGGCACAAAATATGTCTCTGCCCGACGTGCGCGAAGCATCGAGTCGCGGCGCGGTTTTGCTCGCTCTCGAAACCTTAAAGGAAATCGAAAGCATCGAAAAAATCGAAACTCCCGACGGGCAAAAATTTAAATTCGACAAAAGGCGCAATGCCGTTTATCAAAAAGCGCGTGAAAGACACGAAAATTTTTATAATCTACTGATTCGCTAAGCGATAAAAAATCCGTTTATCTTCAATTAAATTAAAACGATTGATTGCCGTCAGATAAAATAATTTCAGCGAATCGAAACGAGAAGCGAATATTTGGTCGCGCCGCCGTCGTTATGAACCGTAATGATATAATCGTCGGTCGAACGCAGTTCGATAGTTGTTCCTTTACCGACATCATTGCCGCCGATGTCAACCCAAACGCCGTTTGTTTTTGAATTAACGCGAACGGTCATCGTTTGTCCTCTGGATGCACCTAAAACATAGCTTCGACTCGATAAAGATGAAATACTGCCGGAGACGGTTGCCGATGTGCGTCCGCGTGGAAAACGAAGCCGTGTTTGCGAAAAAACCGCCGAATCGAGACTTCCGATTAATAACAGAACAATAAAACTTTTAATTATTAAACTTTTGATTATCATTTTTCCTCCGATCATAATTTTTTGAAAATTAACCCGACACAAATAATGCGTATTTTGCCGTTAAGAAAAGACATTTTGTTTGCAGGTTTATTTTGCAAATAATCCGAACTACTTTGGCAACTTGCTAATCTCGATCATAAGCAAGAAAACTAAAAGCGAAATAGTATAAAAACCGAAGATTTTTCAAGCGTGTTAGAAATTATTTTCCGGTCGAAAAATTAGTTATCGCAAGCATCGGAATTTTCATTGTCTGATTGAATAAAAGCCTGTATCATTTCTACGAAAGTTTGCCGCAATTATTTTAGAAAAATATGAAAAAGAAAGTTTTTCTTTATATTCCGCTCGTCGTTTTGGCGATTTTCGCCTTTTCGTCGCTCGCCGTTCATTACAGCAATTTGTTTGCAATGCAGGAATTCTCTTCGAGAGATGCGAATTTACCGTTTACATATGCGGGCGAAGTAATGAAATTAACGCCGGAAGCCGAAGCCGCCGGAATTAAAGAAGGCGACCGCATCGAAAAGATCAACGGCGTTTCGATAAATGATGACAAAACTTATATCGAAGAAATGTCCAAACTCGAAAGCGGCAAACCGATTGCGCTGACGATGCGCCGAAAAACCGCTGACGGGCAAACTCAAAGTTATGAAACTTCCGCATCGCCGGTAAAAATCGAGCGCGGATTTAACGATTACGCTGAGGCGGTCGTCGGTTTTTTGTTTTCATATCTTTTGCCGACGTTTTGTATTTTGCTCGGATTCTGGGTTGCTTTCGTGCGTCCGCAAGACCCTTTGGCGTGGATTCTGCTGTTCGTTCTGCTCGGTTTGAGTTCGCTGAGCTTGGAAATGTATGAGTCGAACACATTAGTCGGCGCGTATCAGGATTTTGCGTTTTCGGCGTGGGCTTTGGCGATGCTTCTGTTCGGAATCTATTTTCCCGAACGCTGGTCGGTTGACAAAAAAATTCCTTGGGCAAAATGGATTCTCATCGTGCCGCTGTCGTTTCAGATTCTTATCACGATTCTTTCATATTTCGATACTTTTCTCGGCTTGAATCCGTTTACCTATATCGAATTTTTGACAAATTTTTACGGCAAAATTGCTTTTGTGATTAATCTCGTTGCCATCGGTTTATTCTTTGTCGCGCTCGGACATAAATCGGGGACGACGATAAATCCGGACGCGAAAAGACGTTTAAAACTGATGCTTTACGGAACGAGCGTGGCAACGATACCGTCTTTTTTAATCGTCCTTTATCGTTTCATAAGCGGCGCGAAAGGGTCGTTTTCCGACATCGTGCCGTTTTGGATTGCGATTCTTTCTACGCTTCTAATGCTTTTGTTTCCGATGACGATGGCTTATGTGATCGTCGTGGAACGGGCGATGAATGTCAGCGTCGTCGTGCGGCAAGGTTTGCAGTACGCATTGGCGAAAAACGGTGTTTTTATCGTGCAGATTCTTTTGAGTATTGCGGTTGGTCTGACGGCATTTTCGTTTGCTTCGGATAATACGGCAAACCGTCCGCAGAAGATCACCTTTATTGCTCTCGGAGTAGTATTCGTATTTTTGATACGTTTTCTCGCCGATAAAATAAAAGTTTGGGTTGACCGTAAATTTTTCCGCGAAGCCTACAATGCCGAACAGATTCTTTCCGATTTAAGCGAAGAAGTCCGCACGATGATCGAAACAAAACCTCTGCTCGAAACGGTTTCAAGCAAAATCTCGGAATCTTTGCACGTCCCGCAAGTCGCTCTGCTACTGAAAAACGGAAATTCGTTTCATTCGGCTTACGCGCTCGGTTATGATAATCCGCCGACGGTCGAACTTTTCGACAATGATAAAACGGTAGAAAAATTAAAGCGAAATGAGACTATGACCGTTTATCAGGACGACGAAGAATCGTGGAAAGATGAAGAAATCGAATCGGCTGAACGCGAAAAATTACAAATACTAAATTCGCAGTTGATTCTTCCAATCGGTGCGAAAAATGAGCTTTCGGGTTTGATTTCTCTAAGTCCGAAACTTTCCCAAGAACCTTTTACGCCGAACGATCTGCGGCTTTTAAAATCGGTCGCATCGCAGACAGGTTTGGCTTTGGAAAATTCTCGTCTGACCGAAGTGATAGTTTCCGAAACGGCACAACGCGAACGCTTGAATCGTGAAGTCGAGATTGCCCGCGAAGTTCAGGAAAGACTTTTCCCGCAGGAATTGCCGCGCATCGAAGGTCTTGATTATTACGGCGCGTGCCGTCCGGCTTTAGGTGTCGGCGGCGATTATTACGATTTTTTAGAACTTTCCGAAAACAAATTCGGCATCGCTATCGGCGACATTTCAGGCAAAGGAATCGGCGCGTCTCTGATGATGGCAAGTTTGCAGGCAAGTCTGCGCGGGCAGACGATTCATTTCAAAGACGAACTCGCCGAAATGATGCGGCATGTAAATACGCTTCTCTACGAATCTTCGACCTCAAATCGTTACGCGACGTTTTTCTATTCGCAATACGATCCGCAGACGCGCAAATTAATTTTCGTCAACGCCGGACATAATCCGCCCGTTTTACTGCGTCCGAAAAATAAAGATAAAACCGAATTTGAAATCATTAAACTCGAAGAAGGCGGCGCGGTTGTCGGAATGCTGCCGTCAATGCTCGTTTTTTATAAACAAGGCGAAATAGAACTGCAAAACGGCGATTTAATCGTCGGTTCGACTGACGGAATTACCGAAGCGATGAATCCGTCAGAAGAAGAATGGAGCGAAGAAGCGATGATCGAAGAACTGAAAAACGTCTATCAAAAATCTTCAAAAGAAATCTTGAATTACATCGTCGCCAGAGCCGACGAATTTGCAAACGGTGCGAAACAGCACGACGATATGACTTTGATCGTTATAAAAGTGATTTGAAAAATTGTAACGACGGTTTATGGATTAACGACGATTTTATATGCCAACGTCACATTTCCGGTTTGATCGAAACGGTAATTTTCAAACGCGCAAACTTTACACGCTCGATTGAAAATCAAATCCTGATTTTCTACGGGAAGTTTTATTGCCTGTTTCCACAGAGAATTCGAACATTAGTTCGAGATTTGGAAAATTCTTTAATCCTTCTGAAATAGTCTTGAAATTTCTAAAACTCTTTCGATTGTTGATTTTAAGTAAGAGAGATTATAAATTATATACAGCATTTTAATAAGGAGAAATCTCGAATGGCGAAAGATGTTATAAAGGTTGACGGTGAAGATGTTGTTGTCAGAGAAGATACGGCGAAATCGTATCGCGGCGTGGTTTGGGCTTTATTGACGGTCGGAGCATTTGTAATCGTCGCGGCAATTCTTTTGATCGGCGGCTTTTTGAAAACGGCAACCGACGGTTCACCGGCAAAATCTCCGGCGGAAGTCGAACAAAAGAGACAATAAGAAAACGAATTAATAAAATTTGAAGGTGGAAAATGAAAGCCTGTTCGATTTTCATTTTCCACTTTTCTATTGCAGTTTTTTAATTTCTAATTTTAACTAAACAGATGTTGGTTTTAG
The DNA here is from genome assembly GCA_965217985.1 of Pyrinomonadaceae bacterium. Classification (GTDB taxonomy): domain Bacteria; phylum Acidobacteriota; class Blastocatellia; order Pyrinomonadales; family Pyrinomonadaceae; genus DATHTS01. Next base: position 526,844 of record CBDCJY010000009.1, on the reverse strand, counting down.
GTATCGAAAGTTCGTGTGATGAAACGGCGGCGGCGGTCGTGCGCGACGGGAAAGAAATTTTGTCGTCGGTTATCTCGTCGCAGATCGAATTGCATCGTCCATTCGGCGGTGTCGTGCCTGATCTCGCTTCGCGTGAACATCTGGAAAAAATCGAACCCGTGACCAGACAGGCAATCGAAGAAGCCGGAATTTCATTTCAAAATTTGGACGCTGTTGCCGTAACGCAAGGTCCCGGATTGATCGGCTCGCTGCTCATCGGCGTAAACTTTGCAAAAGCTCTCGCGTGGAGTCTGGACATTCCGTTTGTCGGTGTCAATCACATCGAAGGTCACGTCTATTCGGTCGCATTTGAAAATCCGGCGGTCGAATATCCCGCGCTCGCGCTGATCGTTTCCGGCGGACATACGAATTTATTTTTTGTTCCCGAAGAAGGCAAATATAAAATAGTTTCCCGAACGCGCGACGACGCGGCGGGCGAAGCGTTCGATAAAGTCGGAAAAATGCTCGGTCTCGAATATCCGGGCGGACCCGTGATCGAGAAACTTGCCCGCGAAGGCGATGCAAATAAAATAAAATTCCCGATTGCGAAAATTTCCGACGGGCGACCGGATTTCAGTTTCAGCGGTTTGAAAACCGCCGTGATGCGATATTTGCGCGAAAACGAAATTGCTCCGGTCGGCGAAAATGAAACGCCGAATCAGCAAATCAAAGACATCGCCGCCAGTTTTCAATTTACCGTTATTAAATCTTTGATGAAAAATGTCGAAAAACTTGCCGCCGAATTACAACCGAAAACGCTGATCGTCGCCGGCGGCGTAGCGTGTAACGGCGCATTGCGCGAAGCGGCGGAAATGTTCGGCGCGAAATCGAATCTTCCGGTTTACTTTCCTTCAAAACATCTCTCGACCGACAACGCCGCAATGATTGCCGCCGCCGGAAATTTTCATTTGCAAAAAGGTGAAAAAGCCGACTTGAAGATGACGGCGGATGTTACTTTGCGATTGCAGAATTTTGAAAACGAGGATGAAAAACTCAAAAAAAAGAAAGTTCACTATCGTTTATAAAATGCTTGCTATTGTTAGCTCCTAATCGTTAAAATCTTCATTACGCCCCTTTTCCTTTTCAATCGAGGAAATTTCAAAATAAGAGTCACGATAAATTTTCAGCGCGTCGCTTTTTTCCGACTATTACGTTTAATTTTCCGTCTAATTTCACGGATCAAATTATCTAAATTAGCCGATAAATAACGTAAATATCAGAATTAAACGATCTGCGATGTGTTGAAATTTACGACGGCAACAGCAAATGTGCGAAGTTAAAAATCAGGGAGAAAACAAATGAAAAAATTATCTATTTGGGCGATTTTATTTTTGTTTCCGGCGATATTCGGCGGATATATTTTCGGGCAGACGGCAAACATTAAGCTAAAACCTTTTCTTTCCGGTTTGAGTTCGCCGCTTTTTTTAACGAATGCAAAAGACGGTTCGCGGCGCATTTTCGTCGTTCAGCAGCGCGGTTTGATAAAAGTCTTTCAAAACGGTTCGACAAACGCCGCGAATTTTATCGATCTTTCAACGAAGGTCAGTCAGTCGGGCGGCGAACGCGGACTTTTAGGTTTGGCGTTTCATCCGCAGTTTGCGACGAACGGTTTCTTTTTCGTCAATTATACGAGAGATTCCGACGGCGCAACCGTCATCGCGCGATACAAAGCGGTCAACAATAATTCCGCCGGCGATCTAAACAGCGAAGTAATTTTATTGACTATCGCGCAACCGTTTTCCAATCATAACGGCGGAATGATCGAATTTCGCAATGATAACGGCGGAAACAATCTTTATATCGGAATGGGCGACGGCGGTTCGGGCAACGATCCGAACGGAAACGCGCAGAATATCAATTCGCTGCTCGGCAAATTTTTACGCATCACGCCCGATCTTTCGGCAACTCCGCCGACTCCGGCTTATACGATTCCGGCGGACAATCCGTATGTCGGCGTAAACGGCGCGGATGAGATTTACGCCGTCGGGATGAGGAATCCGTGGCGTTGGTCTTTCGACCGCGCAACGAAACAACTCTGGGCGGGCGATGTCGGACAAGATGCAATCGAAGAATTTGACACGATCACGCGCGGCGGAAATTACGGTTGGCGCGTTTTTGAAGGAACGCAATGCACGAACAACGATCCGGCTTTATGCAATCCGAATAATTACACGCCGCCGGTTTCGCAATATGAACAAACTTCGCAGCGATGCGCCATTACGGGCGGCTACGTCTATCGCGGAAATTTCGGAACATTTGCGGGCGGTTCATATATCTACGGCGACTATTGTTCCGGCGAAGTCTGGAAATGGAACGGCACGCAATCAAGTTTACTTTTATCAACCTCGCGGCTAATTTCTTCGTTCGGTGAAGACGAAGACGGCGAAATTTATGTTGTCGGTTTAGGCGGAACGGTCGAAAAAATCGTGAGTTCAAAATCGTCAGCCGATTTCGACGGTGACGGCAAAACCGATTTCGGCGTTTTCCGTCCTTCAAATTCGGTCTGGTATATCTTAAATTCTTTAAATTATTCCGTTTCCGTTCAACAGTTCGGCATCAGCGGCGATATTCCCGCGCCGGAAGATTTCGACGGCGACGGCAAGACGGACATCGCGCTCTATCGCCCGTCAAACGGAACTTGGTATTATCTTCGCAGCAGCGATAATTCGTTCGGCGCGGTTCAGTTCGGTTTAAGCGGCGATATTCCCGCCGCCGGAAACTATGTCGGCGATGCACGGGCGGATTTTGTCGTGTATCGTCCGTCAGAAAAAGTCTGGTATTTCCTGAGCAGTGATAATTTCGCTTTTTCCGCCGTTCAATTCGGACTTTCGGAAGACATTCCCGCGCCCGGAGATTTTGACGGCGACGGAAAAGATGATATTTCGCTCTATCGCCCGTCAAACGGAGTCTGGTATCGTCTGAACAGCACGAATAATAATTTCATCGGTGTTCAGTTCGGTCTAAACGGTGATATTGCGGTTTCCGGCGACTATGACGGCGACGGTAAAACCGATCAATCAGTCTATCGTCCGTCAACGAACGTCTGGTATATTCTGCAAAGTTCGAATAATAATTTTCAGGCTCTGCAATGGGGAATTAACGGCGATATTCCGGTTGTCGGCGATTACGACGGCGATTCAAGAGAGGACGTAGCGGTTTTTCGTCCGTCAAACGGCAGTTGGTATATTCTCAAAAGTTCTAATTCTTCATTATTGGGTGTGCAATGGGGAACGAACGGTGATTTACCTGCGCCGTCTTATGATGCGCCTTAAATTTCTATCGATAAAACAAAAAGCCGTTCATTACTTTAATTTGAGCGGCTTTTTTATGTTTTTGTTGTGTATTTTCAAAATTGATTTTGTGAATGCAGAAACGGATTGCCGTAGTTTTTGAAAAAGAATTATTATAAGACGATGCTAAAAATGGAAAATTTCATCGGCGGTCAATTAATAAAGCCCGAAAGCGGAAATTATTTCGACAATTTTAATCCGGCGACGGGTAAAGTCTATTCACTAATTCCCGATTCTGACGAACGCGATGTCAAAGAAGCCGTCAAAGCGGCAAAAAAAGCGTTTCCTGTCTGGTCGAAAATGAGCGCGGAAACGCGCCACGATTATTTGATAAAAATTTCAAATTTAATCAAGCGCGATTCGGATTTTTTAGCCGAAGCCGAAAGCATTGACAACGGCAAACCGAAAACTTTGGCGCGAAGCGTTGATATTCCGCGCGCCGTTTCCAATTTCAAATTTTACGCGACCGCCGCGATGCACACTTCAAGCGAAGCGCACGAAACCGTCGGCGAAGCGATAAATTATACTCTGCGTCAACCGCTTGGAGTTGTCGGCTGTATTTCGCCGTGGAATTTGCCGCTTTATTTATTTACTTGGAAAATCGCGCCCGCGCTTGCGGCAGGTTGCTGCGTTGTGGCGAAACCTTCGGAAATCACGCCGATGACCGCGTATCTTTTATCAAAAATCTGCATCGAAGCCGGATTGCCGGACGGAGTTTTAAACATCGTTCACGGACTCGGAACAAAAGCCGGAAGCGCGATTGTCACGCACAGAGACGTGAAAGCGATTTCGTTTACAGGCGGCACAAAAACCGGCGAATGGATCGCACGCGAAGCCGCACCGAAGTTTAAAAAATTGTCCTTAGAACTCGGCGGCAAAAATCCGAACATCATTTTTGCCGACTGCGATTATGAAGAAATGCTCGCAACGACCGTCCGTTCGTCGTTTTCCAATCAAGGACAGATTTGTTTATGCGGTTCGCGGATTTTCATCGAACGCCCGATTTATGAAAAATTCAAAGCCGATTTCGTCGAAAAAGTTTCCGCGCTTAAAATCGGCGATCCGCTCGATGAATCAACAAATATCGGCGCGGTCGTGAGTCAACAGCATCTCGAAAAGGTTCTTTCATACATCGAACTTGCGAAAGACGAAGGCGGCGAAATCCTGCTCGGCGGCAATCGAAAAAATCTCGAAGGCAGATGCGAAAACGGTTTTTTTATCGAACCGACAATTATCGAAAATCTCGCCCACGACTGCCGCACGAACCGAGAAGAAATCTTCGGCGCAGTCGTCACGATTGCGCCGTTCGACACGGAAGAAGAAGTTTTAACTTATGCAAATTCCGTCGAATACGGTTTGTCGTCAACAATTTGGACGGAAAATCTTTCACGCGCACATCGAATGGCGGAAAAAATCGAATCGGGAATCGTTTGGATCAATTGCTGGCTTTTAAGAGATTTGCGAACACCTTTCGGCGGCGTAAAAAATTCCGGCATCGGGCGCGAAGGCGGTTTTGAAGCGTTGCGATTTTTTACGGAAGAGAAAAATGTTTGTATCAAAATAAAAAACGATGATTATTTTTGAATCGGAACCAGATATACTTTCTACAATAGATAAATATGATGAAATTATTAAAAATCGTATTGCGGGAAAAATTACATTTCAACAATTTTTAGATCAATATAATGACTTTTACGATTTTTACGCTTTAGACGGACACGAATCGGATTTGGAAGAACGTGAACCTCTCAAAAAATATCAAAATGGAATAGTTCCGCATCGTGAGGTTATTAAAATGTTAAGCGGACTCTGTTCAGACGAAGATACTAAAAAATCATACATTCGGGCGAATAGGTTTGGAAGTGCTGAAGCACTTAAACGTCCGAGCGAAATAAGCAAAAAACACTTTTAACTGTAGAATAAATAATTATGAGCCAAGAAACACAACCGGTCAGAATCGAAACGGGCGAAGAAGTGGCGTTTGAATTGATGAAATTCATTGCCGAAAAGGAAAATAAAGAACTCGCGCAAGAAGAAGTGCGCGATTATTATTTGGATTTATTTGTCGAATGCGCGGCGGCGGTTTATGACGGCGAAAGAAGTTCGGACGAATAGAACGGTTTTGGTGTAAAATAAAATGATGCAAACCGAAACAGCTATTGAAACGGATTCGATTTTGGCGCGATTGAAAGCGCGGACGGCACATCAGCATCAGCAAACCGAAGACGGCGTTGATCTGATGCAGGACGATTTTTCTCTGACGGATTATCGAAATCTGCTCGTCAAATTTTACGCTTTTTACAAAACTTACGAAACAAAAATGCGTGACGCGATGGGCGAAAATTCGATTGATTTTAATTATGAGGAAAGATTGAATACGCCGAAACTCTTAGCCGATCTGGAAAATCTCGGATTGACTGAAAGCGAAATCTCGGATATTAAAGATTTCGGCGATCTGCCCGCGCTCGATTCACAGGAAAAGATTTTCGGTTCGCTCTATGTCATCGAAGGTTCGACGCTTGGCGGACAATATATCTCACGCCATTTAAAAGAAAAGTTCGGTTTGGATGAAACGGGCGGCATCGCATTTTTTTCGGGTTACGGTAAAGAAACCGGAAAAATGTGGAAGGCTTTTCGTAAAGCAATTACCGATTTCGCCGAAACTTCGGAAGATCACGAAGCGATCATCAAAAGTGCGAACGCCACATTCGAGAAAATCGGAAAAGCTCTGGCATAAAGCCGGAAAAAATAATCATATATTAGACGGCGAAGCCGAACGAAATAGCAATTCTGACTTTAGACGGCTTCGTTTTGCCTTATTTCCCGTTAATTTTTTTGTCGCTAAAGGGAACAATTGTTTATAATCGGGCAGATTGAATATGAATGCAGAAACGAATAAGCGTAATGATTTTCAGGTTGATCTGACAAACTGCGACCGCAAACCGATTCATATTCCGGGTTTGGTGAGAGCAGTCCTGATTGCGTCAAAGTTTTAAACAAAGACGGCAAACTTATGTTTATGAACGAAAACGGTTTGTGTCTGATGGAGATTGACGATTTCCACAAATTTGAAAAACGCGCTTGGCACGAACTCTGGACGGACGAATGCCGTGATGTGGTTGAAAAAACGGTCGAAATGGCGCAACGCGGCGAAACCGGACGGTTTGAAGGTTTTTGTCCGCCGGTTTTCAAATGCACATCAGTAAACCTTTCGACATCGAGGGAATCCCTTAACAAATAAAACGAGTTTTTGAAGCCAGCCGCAATTGACGACACGGATTTTCATATGTTTTTTCCATCGGCATCAAAAGCGGTTAAATTCAATTTCGATGTTTAGCCGCTTTTGATTATAATTTTTTATATGTCGGACGAAAACATATTTAATTTGTCAGCCGCGCCCGAACCTGTCGGACTTTACCCGCACGCGCGCCGCGTCGGTGATCTTTTATTTTTGTCAGGTGTCGGACCGCGCGAAAAAGGAACGAAAAAAATTCCCGGTGTCGAACTCGGCGAAAAAGGCGAAATCGTTTCGTATGACATCGAAACGCAATGCCGTTCGGTTTTCAAAAATGTAAAATTGATCGTCGAAGCCGCCGGTTCGAGTTGGGAAAAGATCGTTGACGTAACGGTTTTTTTGACGAATATGAAAGACGATTTTCAAATTTACAATAAAATCTACGCCGAATATTTTGCGGAAAATCAGCCGTGCCGAACAACGGTTGAAATCAACAAACTGCCGACTCCGATTGCGATTGAACTAAAAGTAATTGCAACGATTGATTAGAATTTTAACGTCGTGAAAATAGACATTTCCAACAATTTAACTGCCGATGAAAAAGAAGAAGTCGTCAAGCTCTGGAATGCTGAATATCCCGCGCGGATTTCATATTCGGGCATCGGTGATTTCGAGGTTTTTCTCGATAAACAAACGAATTTTCGCCATTTTTTACTAAAAGACGAACATAATAAGATCAAAGGTTGGATGGCTGTTTTTGTTCGTAGCGATGAAAAATGGTTTTCGATAATCGTAGACAGCCGCGATCAGAAAAAAGGTTTCGGCACATTATTGCTCGATAAAGTCAGGAAATCGGAAAACGAATTGAACGGTTGGGTAATTGACGGCGCGGGAAATCTCAAACTCGACGGCAGCGAATATCTTTCGCCAATCGAATTTTACAGGAAAAACGGATTTGAAATTTTAGAAAATGAAAGATTGGAGAACGAAAAAATTTCCGCCGTCAAAATAAAATGGAAAGGGTGAAATTTCGATAATTTTTTCCAAAATGCCGATGTGACTTGTAAAGAAATTGCCAAACAAAAGGCGGTAAATTAATAATATTTAAACTCAAGCGGTCGAAATGTCTGCGCTTCAAAAATTATTTCCGTCTGTTTCGGCTTTTGAACGTAATTTACCGTATTTAATAAAAGCGTCTGAGCAACTTTCGTCTTACCGATTTGAAACATCGGCAGAGTCGTTTCGGCGGCGATGTAATTTTTTCCGTCCCACTCGAAACTCAGATTATTTTCAACTGAAAAATTTCCCTGCGGAACGGCGACCGTGATGTGATTCGGGCAATAAAGCAAAATGTAATCTTCGCCGATCTGCTCTAAAAACGAAGCCATCAAAATCGTTTTATTGCTGCAATCGGACGTGCGCGTCATCAAAACTTCGTCCGGGCGTTTCAATGTTTCCTGCGTTGCGAGAGCTTCTCTGTAATCGTATTCGATCTGACTCGAAACAAAATCGAGAAGTTTTTGAATTTTGGCTTCGCGCGAAAGATTTTCCGGCGCATCACCTAAAATCTGCGCGACAAATCTTTTCAAACTCGGCTCGTCCGGTTTGGCAACCATCGCGCCGTGATTGCCGAACATTATCGCTTTGCCGTCAATTTCGGGATTTGTCGTTGCCGCCAATTTTCCGCCGTAAACCTGCTTATTCCGGGAAAAATCGAGAAGTTCCTGCATACTTAATTTATAAGTTGCGCCTTGATATGGAAATTCAAATTCGGCGTTCGGATCGAATTTGAGATTGTCGAGCGCGGTCTTGAAAAAATATCCGGTTTCGGGAGTTTTGCGAAGCGAAAGCCGGTCGAGTTTAAATTTTTCGCTCGCAACTTCGGCAAGCACGATTTTCTGGCGGTCAATGACAAACTTCGAGATTGATTCATCAAATTCCCTTTCGCCCGATTCGGGAGCGGAAAAATAAATCTCTTTTTTATCGAGCATATATCGCTGAAGCCGGACTTTACCCAAAACCTGTTCGCGGAAAGATTCGCCCGAAAATCCGGGTTGTGCGAGAAACATTACGACCGAATCGCGCGTTTTTATCGCGTTGATCTGTTCTTCGCTAACTTCCGGTTCATACGTCGCATATCTGTAAAATCCGTAAACTGCGCCGAAAATCACGACGAATAAAACGACAAAAATAAGCGCAAATTTATTAAAAGATTTTTCCGGTTTTTCATTAAAAAGTGAGTTTTCCGACATTTCAGTTTTTATTTTAAGATCTAAGATTGTAACGATTATGCCAAAATTTTATAATCTTACAAATCTGTAAAAGTAAAATCGGTTTATTTTCCTAGAGTAAAAAAATATGAAATATGTTGCTTTCCTGCGCGGAATAAACGTCGGCGGAAAAAACAAAGTAAAAATGGAAACCTTGCGCGAAGTTTGCGCGTCGCTCGGTTTTGAAAACGTCAAAACTTATATCAATAGCGGAAACGTCATTTTTGAAACACGCGAAACTGACGACAAAAAACTCGCCGCAAAAATCGAAAACGCAATCGAAAAAGAATTCGGTTTGCAAATTAAAACGATTGTTCGTTCGATTTCCGAAATCGAAGAAATCGTTAAAAACAATCCATTTGAAGGACAATTTGAAAACGACAAAGATTTGCACGTTTTCTTTTTGGACGAAGAAATACCCGAAGAAAAATGCGAATTACTTTTATCAAATAATAACGAAAATGAAAGGTTCGCCGTAAATAAGCGTGAAATATTCTGTTTGTTAAAAATCAGCGTTTTAGACAGTTTGATCGGCAAAGATTACATCGCCAAAAAGTTAAAAATTTCTTCAACGGCGCGAAATTGGCGGACGGTTAATAAAGTTTTAGAATTATAAACCACGAAGTTTTCACGAAGTTTTTATTATCTGCAATTCATTTTTTCTCTCTTCGTGTTTTCTTCGTGTGAATCCGTGGTTAAAATAAAAATTATGCCGATACAAAGACCTTTTAATTTCAAGAAATGGATTGACAAACACAGACATTTATTAAAACCGCCGGTCGGGAACAAATTGGTTTACGAAGACGCGGAATTTATCGTGCAGGTTGTCGGCGGACCGAACTCGCGCAAGGATTATCACTACGACGAAGGCGAGGAATTTTTCTATCAACTCGAAGGCGAGATTCTCGTCAAAATTCAGGAAGACGGCAAATGCGTTGACGTGCCGATCAGCGAAGGCGAGATTTTTCTTCTGCCGCCGCGCGTTCCGCACAATCCGATTCGCGGCGCAAACACGGTCGGACTCGTCATCGAACGCCGACGGCGCGGGCGGGAAAAAGACGGTCTGATGTGGTTTTGCGAAAACTGCAATTCCAAACTCTACGAAGAATATTTTGAACTCGACGACATCACGACACAGTTTCAAGGCGTTTTCAAACGCTTCTATGAAAACGAAAATTTGCGAACCTGTGATAATTGCGGAACGATAATGCAACCGCCGTCGGTTGTGAGTTGAAAATGAAACGCGAGTATTACATTTTATGGTATCGCCTTGATGATGAAGATTCTTATCTCATCTGGTTTTCAACGGAAAATGATGACGGAGTTTTCGTTGATAGAAACGGTTTTGTGCCGAGTTTCCAAAATATCAGCGATCTGCAAACTTGTGCCGGAAATAATCAAATTAAAATCAAGGTTGAAGAACCGAATTTGATTGATCTCGATATAGTTAAAAATTGGTTGAGTGAAACAGATAATAAAATCGAAAACTACAATCCATTTTTGAATGCTTGGAATTTATTTGAAGACATTTCGGTTTCTACAAACGGCAATTTCGATAAAGATAAAGAAGTTACAAATAATTTATATAACAGAATATTTTGGGGTTGTAATATTCCCGCCGTTACGCCCGAAGGCGAATCTTTTACGCCGACTTGGACAAAAAAGGAATTGAAAATTATCCGCGAAACTTTAAATTTCGGCTTTGAAATGTTTCGAGAAAAAATTAAGGAACAATAACAATTTCAGATTAAACTCATCATCGAAATTAAAATTTATTGACATACATATATCGTGCATATAGACTCGAATTATGTTCGTTTGGGACGAATCGAAAAGACGCAAGGTAATCAGAGAACACAAAGTAGATTTTGCGTTGCTGATTGACGTTTTTGATGATCCTTTTGGGATTTATCAGGAAGATTTAGAACATTCGGACGACGAAACGCGCTATTCCGTAGTTGGTTTGACCGCCGAATACGGTTTGATCTTTGCGATATTTATATACACGAATAACAACGAAGTTCGTTTAATCACGGCAAGACGAGCCGAAAAATGGATGGTGAAACAATATGAAAGTTGATGATTTTGACGAAACAATTTTAGACAGCGAAGAAGAATTTAACAAGCGTTTCAAGAGAATCGAACGCCCCGCTTTTTTAGGCAAACCGAAATCTGTTAAAGACTCGAAATCACGCATCACGATTTATCTCGACGCGGATATTGTCGAGCATTTCAAAACGCAGGCGGAAAATTCTAAAACAGGTTATCAAACTTTAATCAACCAAACTCTGCGCGAAAAAATCACGGGCGCGAAAAATGCCGAAAAAGCCGATGAACTGATCGAAAGACTTTTGCAGGACAAAAACGCTTTGAGCAGATTGAAAGCTAAATTGGAAACGGTTTGATAAGCAGGAAAATAAAAAAATTTTCAAATTCGGTTTAGACAGAATGATTGCTTAAATTAAAGGAACGCCGTTTGCCGTTTACGTCCGCGAAGCGTGGCGGCAGACTCAAGTTTAATTTCTAAATTGACTGATTAGATTTGGAGTTTGCTACGGCGCATAATCTTTTCGATTTGCTCGAGATTGCGGCAAATTAAATTTTGCACTCTGAACGCGACTGCCGACTTTTGCTCTTAAAAACCGAATTAACAAAGCACCATTTGAAATTGATGAAATATTACTTTGGTTCGCTGTCAAAAAAGTTATGAAAAAAACAAACGGCTGTCTCGCCTGTTGAAACACCGCAGAAAGTGAGAATAATCAAAACGCGCTCATAAACTTCGCATCGAACGCTTTTTGTATTTCGTTCATCAAAACGGCTTTCTGCTTTGATTATTTGCGACAAATCCGCGTAGAAACTAAAATTATAATTTCGATTATGAGCAAAGAACTCGCACAGACAGACCGGACAAAAGTAAAACGTATTCCAAAGCGCGGAAATTTCGACCGCGAGACGATCTATTCGATTCTCGACGAAGGCTTTGTCTGTCACATCGGATTTACCGCTCACGGTCAGACGTTCGTGATTCCCACAGGTTACGCGCGGCGTGACGATACGCTTTTGATTCACGGTTCGGCGGCGAGCCGGATGATGCGCTCACTGAGCGGCGGCATTGACGTTTGCGTCACGGTGACATTGCTTGACGGTTTGGTTTTGGCGCGTTCGGCATTTCATCATTCGGTCAATTACCGCTCGGTCGTCATCTTCGGCAAAGCGAAACTCATCGAAGACGAACAGGAAAAACTCGAAGCACTTTACGCCTTCACCGAACACATCGTCCCGAATCGTTGGAACGAAATCCGCGAGCCGAACGAACTCGAACTCAAAGCGACGACCGTTCTTTCACTTCCGCTCGAAGAAGCGTCGGCAAAAATCCGCACCGGCGATCCGGTTGACGACGCGGAAGATCACGCACTCGACGTTTGGGCGGGCGTGATCCCGCTAAAAGTAAAAGCCGAAAAACCCGAAGACGACGCACTGCTCAAAGAAGGAATTTCCGCACCCGATTATGTTTTGAATTACGAGCGTTGATTGAACGAAAAATACTTCGCGTCCAGCTTTGTCTTGTGATAAATTATTTTCAAAGGTGAAAATTATGGCGATGCAAAACATAGAAGTTACGACGGAAAGCATCTTGAGCGCGGTTGTCCGTATGCCTGAAAGAGAATTTAACGAATTTATTAAAAAGGCAAAAAAACTTCGCAACGGTTCAGACACAGCGAAGTGGACAAATGATGAAGTAAAACTTATTCAGAAACTGAACAGTCTTGCATTCTCTACTAAAAAACAAGCCCGTTTCGATGAACTGGTCAGCAAAAGACGCAATGAAGAAATCAGTAAAATCGAATTGAAAGAGCTAATCGGATTGACCGAAGAAAGTGAAGAATTAACTGTAAAAAGGCTGAAAATTCTAGGAAAATTGGCGGACTCAAAAAACAAATCATTGCGGGGAATAATGAACATTCTGGAAATTGAACCGCCGGAAGCTATATGAGCATCTCTCCCGCGAAACGAAAAACAGTAGAGAAAAGAGCAAATTATTTATGCGAATATTGTTTTTCACCGCAAGATTTTTCCACTCAATATCACTCAATCGAACACATTCTGCCGAAAATCAAAAAAGGTTCCGACGAACCGGAAAATCTGGCGTTAGCCTGTCAAGGCTGCAACAGTTACAAATCCGACAAAACTGAAGCGATTGATCCTTTTACAAAAAGAATTTCCCCGCTTTACAATCCGCGAACGGATATTTGGGAAGACCATTTTATTTGGAGTGATGATTATCTGAAAATAATCGGCACAACCGTAAAAGGTCGTGCAACTGTAAACCTTTTGAAATTAAATCGCCAAGGAATTATAAATCTAAGAACAGTTTTGATTTCGTATGGTGAGCATCCGCCGAAGTAAACTATTTCTGAATAAAAGTAATTTAAGTGTTTTCAGTTTTAGAATTTCTTTCCAGTATTCTGTTAAGTGTTTTAAGTCCTTTTCTCGCGCCTGTCGAAACTAATCCGCCGAAAGTAGTTTTTTCGTTATCTTCTGTTTCCACCTTTTCCAGAATGCTTTTTGTAGATTCAAAACCTGTCGAACCTAAAAGAAATGCCGAGTAATAACGAATGTTCGGCGAATCGTTTTTCGTTCCTTTCAAAAGAACATCGAAACCTCTCTGCCCGAATTGAGAAATTGCATTGGCGATGTGATGAGGTCGTTCGATAATATTTGAGAAAAATATATCACTTAAAATTTCAAGTGCCGTGTCGGAATTTATTTTTGCAAGTGCCTGTGCCGCTTCTTCTACAACGTGATCCGAACGGTCATTCAAAGCCATTCCGAAAATCCAGACAAAATCTTCCTTGCAATAATCGCCGACGATGCGAACCGATTCCGAACGAAGCCACACCGGACTTGATAGACATTCAAAAAAAAACTCTGCCGTGATATTTTTTCCGATGGATTTTAATTTTTCAAACTTTTGAAAATCTTTTTCTCTTACCTTTTTTTCTTCTGAACTAATATTTTCCATAAGGTTTATAATTTCAATATAGCCGAATAATTTGTTTTTCAAAAGATTTTGCTTTTTTATTTGTTCAATAATTAAACAAGTTTTACGATTAAAGTAATGAAAAAATACGTCATCAAACGCGACGAGGGAAATCTGCCCGAACGTCTGACGCGGTATCGGCAGGAATTAAACGAAGAACAATTTCGCGCCGTGACTGCGCCGCCGAAAGCCGCGCTGGTTGTTGCCGGTGCGGGAACGGGCAAAACGCGGACGATCACTTACCGCGTCGCATACTTGATCGAACAAGGCGTTTCGCCGCAGAGAATTTTGCTGGCGACTTTTACCAATCGCGCGGCGCGTGAGATGTTAAAGCGCGTCGAACTTCTCACAGGTTCACAAAATGTCCATCGCATCTGGGGCGGAACTTTTCATCGCATCGCCAATTTAATTCTGCGTAAACACGCCGTGTCAATCGGGTTTGAATCGAATTATTCGATTCTCGATTCGGAAGATTCGAAGGATTTTATCAACGTCTGCATCGAAGAAGCCGCGATTGACACGCGGGCGAAACGCTTTCCGAAAGCCGAAATTGTTCAAAGCATAATTTCCTACGCGAACAATACCGATCAGCCGATTGAAGATGTGATTATCAGAAAATATCCATATTTTGAAATGTTCTCGCAACAGATAAAGCGCGTTGATCTGATTTTTCAGGAACGCAAAAAAGAACGCAACGTGATGGACTACGACGATCTGCTTTTGAACTGGAAAAAACTGCTCGTTACCAAACCCGAAATCGCCGCGCTTTACGCCGACCAATTTCAGCATATTCTCGTTGACGAATATCAGGACACGAACAAACTGCAAGCCGAACTGATTGATCTGCTCGCCGTCAAACACCGCAACGTGATGGTCGTCGGCGACGACGCGCAAAGCATTTTCAAATGGCGCGGCGCGGAATTTACGAACATCTACGAATTTCCGAAGCGTTATCCCGAAGCCGAAATTTACAAATTGGAGACGAATTATCGTTCGACACCGGAAATTTTAGGTTTGGCAAATGTTTCGATTGCGAATAACAAACGGCAGTTTCCGAAAACTTTGCAGCCCGTCAAAAAATCGAAAGGTTTTCTGCCCGCGCTGATTCCCTGCCGCGATGTCGAACAGCAATCGGCGTTTATCGCGTCGCGCATTTTGGAATTAAGAGACGAAGGAATTTCGCTCGAAGAAATCGCCGTTCTCTATCGGTCGCATTATCATTCGCTCGAATTGCAGTTGGAACTGACGCGCCGAAATATTCCTTACCGCATCCAATCCGGCGTAAGGTTTTTTGAACAGGCGCATATTAAAGACGTAATTTCTTATCTCAGAATCATCGTCAATCCGCGCGACGAACTCGCTTGGAAACGGCTTTTAAAAATGATTCCGAGCGTCGGCAACGCGACGGCGAATAAAATATATGAATATATCGCCTATGCAAAAAATCCGTTTGCACTAATTAAGTCAGTACCGTCTGCGTCAGCGGGCGGCTCAATACCAACACTTAAACCACCCGCTAACGCAGGCGGTACTGACCCGTTTTCCCGTCTGCGAAATAAACCGCCGTGGCAAAATTTCGTCAAACTTTTAGAACTCATCACGTCGGACGAAAACCGCAACAAACCCGCAAAACAGATCGAACTGATTTTAGCGAGCGGTTACGAACAATATTTGCAGGAAACATTTGAAAACGCCGACGCGCGCGCCGAAGATTTGCGCCAATTGGCAATCTACGCGGCGCGCTACGACACGACCGAAGATTTCCTGTCGGAACTCGCTTTGCTTTCAACCGAACGCTTTAAAGAACCGACACCGATCATCGGCGAAGACGTGATCCAAGGCGGCGAAGAAGACGAACTTTTGACTTTGACTAGCATTCATCAGGCGAAAGGCGCGGAATGGAAAGCCGTCTTTATGATCTGGGCGGCGGAAGGCAAATTTCCGAGTCCGCGAGCCTTAAAAGAATTCGACAGCGAAGAAGAAGAACGCCGCCTCTGGTATGTCGCTTTAACACGCGCCAAAGACGAACTTTATCTGACTTATCCGCAGATGATGGTTGATTATTCGCGCCAGACCGTTTTGCAAAAACCGTCGCGCTTTATTTTAGAAGTTCCGCCCGCGATGTTCGAACTCTGGGGCTTGGAAGAAGACGCGCCGAAATTCGACGCGCCGTTAAATCTGCCGGATGATGACGTTGAATTTTTAAATTAGCCTAAATAAAAATCATTGTTCGCTCCGCAAAAGTCGAGTAAAATTAAAGCCGGTGAGCAAAAGCAATCTCGCATATAAAAAACAGCCTTTGACCGACAAAGATTATCTCCGCGTCGAGCGCGAGGCTTTTGAGAAAAGCGAATTTATCAACGGCAGAGTCGTTGCGATGGCTGGCGCGAGCGAAAATCACAATGTGATTTCTTCAAACGCATTCGGCGAAATTTGGACACAAACCAGAAAAGGCGATTGCCGCGCGTTTGCGAGCGATATGCGCGTCAAGGCGAAAAAAGGAAATTATTATTATCCCGATATAGTCGTCGTCTGCGGCGAGCGAAAATTTGAAGACAGCAAAAAAGACATTCTGCTCAATCCGCAGGTCATCATCGAAATTCTCTCGAAATCAACCAAACTCAAAGACCGCAGCGAAAAACTCGATTCCTATATGTCGGTCGAAGGTTTGACCGATTACGTTCTCATCGAACAAGACCAGATGCGAATCGAACATTTTATCAAGATCAGCGAAAAGGAATGGAAAGTTAATCTGCTCACCGAAAAAAACGACCGCCTGATTTTAGATTCGATCAACTGCGAAATCACGCTCGAAGAAATCTACCGCGAAGTAAAATTCTCTTAGGAGTTGGTTAAAAACTCGAAGTATGTTGTATTAGTCATCGAAGATGACCGATATTATAGCCCGGCGAGAATCGCCGGGAATAAGCAACACAGGTTTTCGCTCGCTGTCGGCGAGCAACATTTAGGTTGAATCGTTCGTCACTTTCAGCGACGAAATCAAATGCGCGATCAAACCCGGCGATGCTCGCCGGGCTATAGTGTCTGTCATCTTCGATGACTTTTTCGAGTTCTCAAACAGCTTCTTGGTAATTTTATAAACGAGATAATCGAAAGGTAAAAGCGGCATTGTTTTCCGATAAATCTCAACGTATAAATTTACGGCGAATAGCCAATGCCAGCAGCGCGGCTTGCAGAGGAGCGAGAATGGTTTCCATCGCGTAGAGAAGAAGCGTAACGCCGGACAACGGGCGCGGTTCGGGACGCTGCAAAGTCATTACCGACAGGCTGTAAGCGAACGATTTGCCGAATTCCAGATACTGCCTTTTTTCTTCCGTTCCGAACTCGCCGAAACGCCAATATGCCAGCGCGAAAATCAGCCAGATGCCGAGCAGCCACCAAAACGCCCGCGACCAGCTTTCGCCGTAGAAACTCAGACGGCGATAGAGAAAATGCACCGCGTCGGTCGGTCTTTTCTCGCGCAGTATGATTCGCAGAGTCTCGCTGACGCTTATGTAAAGTCCGACGAAAAAGCGGCGGCATAAAATATCCTTCGTCCACGCGGTTTTAAGTTTGCGCCGCCAATTCTTTTGACGGTTCAGTCTTTCCAGCCGCTCGCATTCGGAAGCCGATTTGCGAAAGTTCGAGGCTTCTTCAAAGCGGTTAAATTCTTCGGCGTTCGCCGCCAGATTGCGAAAGGCGACGGTCAGCAGTTGGTAATTGTGCGGTTTCTTATAGCGTCGGCGCGACAAACTTATCAATTCCTTTTTGAATTCCTTCCGTTCGGCGTGATGATTTTCCCAAGCGATGTCGGTAAAGACGAATTTCCGCGAATCTATATTGACGAACCAGTTCGGGCAAAGGCGAACTTTGTTAAATGTGATCCGTTCCGGCTTTTCCGCCCTGACGTGCGCGAAATCCAGCCGGTTTTCAAAAACCAATGTTTCGCGCTCGACCCTTTTCGGTATGAGTTTTTCTTCGTCAAGCCAGCCGTCAAAGAATCTGTTTCCCGCCTCGAAATAAAGATAGCCTTTGACGACCGCCTGACCGAAATCGGCATTTTTCTGAAAGGACGTTTGATTAAAAAATATTTGAGCAGTTTCAAGAAACTTTGCCCAACTGAAATCAGCGGTAGCCGTAAATGTTGCCGAACTGAAATCAGCGGCAGCCGTAAATGTTGCCGAACTGAAATCAGCGGCAGACTTAAATGTTGCCGAACTGAAATCAGCGGCAGACTTAAATGTTGCCGAACTGAAATCAGCGGCAGCCGTAAATGTTGCCGAACTGAAATAAGCGGCGGCAATAAATTCGTGACGACTTAAATTGACTTCTGACGGAAACCAAACGTAGCGAAAATCGTATCGCAGATTTCTGTTTTTCTCTGCCTGTTCTTTTTCGGGCAATGTTTTGTTGTCTTCAAACGCTTTTTCGACCTGTCCGAGTCTTTCGCGGAATTTATCATTAAACAATTCGACATTCTTATTTATAGTCGGCAGATGAAACAGACAGTAATGTTTTCCCTCGTATTCGGTAAAATCTTCGTCATTGACACAGACCTCTAATCGAATATAGTTCTTTTCCCAATCGTCGCATTTGTCGTGAATATGACACGGCGGTTGGGCGGGTTTTGACGGCGCGGTTTCGGAGGCGGTTTCGGTTTGGGACATATTTTTTAACGGGTCAAACGATTTTTGTCATCAATATAACATAGATTTTATTTCCGGTAATGTGAAAATTTTTCTTGACACGAAATCGAAATCGTTGTAAACCATATTTTATTAAACAGAGCGAACAAGGGTTGGTTTTGTCGGATTTAATACAGGTTAATTCACACGGCGCAGAATCGTTTTTCCACTGATCTCTATTAATGCTTCGACTTACGGAAATGCTCCCGCGCCGTGTCCATTAACTCCCGATTTCAACATACATACGAATCAGTATTTGAAAAATGATAAAAGTCCCGCTAGGGACGACATATTTATAGTCTTCGATCAAGACAATTTTTCCGAGTTGCGTAGGAACGGCATATTTTTCACAAGTCAAAATAGAATATGCCGTTCCTACGCAACCCGGCGACATATTTAATTGCGAAGCTATAAATATGCTGCTCCTACGGAGCTAAATTCTTTTTTCGACTCCTGATTTCAGAATACATTTAAGGTCGGCAATGACGGATTTTTCACCGGCGAGTGCAGAACGGTTACCGATAAGGTGAAACGAATTACCGACAAGGTAAATTGATTCACCGACAAGGTAAATTGATGCACCGACGAGGTAAGACAAATTACCGATGAGGTAAATTGCTTTACCGATGAGTGCCGAGCGTTTACCGACGAGGTAGATTGATTCACCGATGAATGCAGATCATTTACCGACAGGTTTATCTCTCTTACCGACGGGTTGCGACGGTTTACCGACCTTTAAATGACATAAACATTCACTTCTAAGGAGAAACACGATTATGACGAACAGAGAAACGAATATAATGGATATGTTTATCAACACGGCGCAGTTTGACGATGCGAACAAAGCGGATTACGCCGCTTTGCCCGACGCGAAAGCGAATTTCGATATTGTCCGTGAGGTGACCGGCAATCTGGAAACCGCTTCCGCCGCACAGGTTTCGGGCGCGAAAGACCGCGCCGTCGAGCAGAAATCCGTGATCGCGGCGGCGATGCGGCGCAAGATGAAAAGATATTCGCGCACCGCTCGCGCTTTGAACATTGACGATCCGGGTTTTCGCCGCCTGTTCCGCATTCCCGACGGCGATAATTATCAAAATCTATCGGCGGCGGCGAGTGAATTTGTCGAAGAAGCCCGACATTTTGCCGCTGATTTCGCGCGTCTCGGCATTCCCGCGACTCTCGCCGACGAACTCGAAGCCGACACCGGCGCGATGGAAGCGGCGATCAACGCCAAAGCGTCGGCACACATTGAAACGGTCGGCGCGACCGCCGGAATCGGCGAGCAGATCGAACGCGGAATGAACGCCGAAACGATTCTCGATTCGATAATGCACAACGTCTATTTCGACAATCCCGCCAAACTCGCCCAATGGAAAACCGCGCGGCACGTCAAAAAATCGCCGAGAAAAGAACCATCAGCGCAACCGTCCGAATAATCCGCGCTGAACCGAAAATCAACCCGTTCGACCGATTTTATGTCGGACGAAACGGGAAGCGGCAGTTATCTGCTTTAATGAATGTCACTCCCGCTTCCCGTTTCGATCTTTTTCAAAGTCCGCATCCGTTTACCGGTCCGGCGTTTAATACGGCGTGTAATTATACTCGGCTGATCCTCCGAGTCCTTGCCCATACCAGCGGTTTTCGTATAATGAACGACCGTAAGTTCCTCCATACGAACATTCCGGGTTTGAATCGTGTATCCAGTTATAATCTATATCCATTTCAATTAAATGCGGGTCATATACGCCGTATAAATCCTGGCGATTCAGATAGCTAGTTTGATAATCCCAAGCCCATTCCTGCGACTGTCCGCGAGGCTGCCCGTGCATTGTTTCACGGCTTTGAGTAAATGGAGAATGAGGTCCCGCCAAATCTTCCGACCGCCGCCAGCCGATAGGTGCTGAAAAATCGATATTTCGGTAGCCATAGATTAATTG
Source organism: Pyrinomonadaceae bacterium (assembly GCA_965217985.1). Taxonomy (GTDB): domain Bacteria; phylum Acidobacteriota; class Blastocatellia; order Pyrinomonadales; family Pyrinomonadaceae; genus DATHTS01. The sequence continues at coordinate 506,344 of CBDCJY010000009.1, read as the reverse complement.
ATCGTCTGCCGAAAAGAACAATCTATGACCGCTGCCGCCGCAACCGCTGCCTGTATCACCATAAACGGCATATATGGCAGCAACGTGATTTAACGCTACATCATTATCGGTGCGAGGCAATGGATTTCTGGAACAATGTCCTTTTTCCACACAAGTATCAGCACTAACCAATTCACAAGAATTGTATGCCGGCATCAAAACCCATTCTCCGTTAATTCGCACATATCCGCCGCCCGAGCCTCCTTCAAAAGGAACGATATAAACTCCTTCAGCATCAATATCGCGCGGCGAATTAAAAAGCCCTCCGTTCATATCAACACATCCCATATTATAATCGTCCATTGTCGGATTATATTGAGTAGGTGTGTGATTATAATTCGGTCGCATAAACGTCCGTCTGCCCAACAAATCGGTTATGGTCAAAAATACTCCTTTCTGAGTTGTCGTCATTTCATTCCAAGCCTGTTGCCGACTCATTCTGCCCGTATGCAGGGCATACGAATCCAATAATCTGTCTCTGTTGGTCTTTAGCGAAGCAAATGCTTCTGCGTAAGTTATCTCTTGAGCATTTGCAGAAGAAGAAATAAATCCGAGTGAAAACATAAAAAAAGTTCCAAACAAAACTGCTCGAAACATTGAATAGATGGTATCCCGATGTGTTATGCGTGACATTAATGAGTCTCCTTAATTTCGTGTTTAAGTTCCGAAAATACCGAACGTATATCTAAATTTACGAACCGATAATTTATGATGATCGGTTGATAAAAGATCACCTGAACAGATTTATCAACTTGAGGCACAAAACAACACAAGAGAAAAACCTGATCAACAAGAATAAATTTTATTAGTTAGACTAAGACAGCTCTTTATTTAAGTTGGTTCCGGGATAAAAACTTTCAAATCTTTCCGACAAAAAAATTCAATAAAAAAATTGAAACTTCGTCTTTTATGTTAGAGAAACCAGTATTGGGACCAATGATATAAAAAGTTAGGTTAGTTTCACACAGTTAAAAAAAATAAGCAAGATTTTTTTTCGAGTAGATCTGAGAATTTATGTTTTTGCCGGCGCAGAATCAATTTAACAAGAGAAAAGTAACTTTTCATACGCCGAAAGGAAAATGGACGATCAATGAAGTTGGTCGGGCATCTGATAGACGGCGAACGGGAACGGCGAGCGGCAGTCCGGTTTCGGTGCGCGCATTCGGTTTTATAATGGTCGGACATATTCGCCATCACGCGAAATATTTGCGGGAAAGATATTTTTAGTGCGAGAAAAAAAAAGGGTGAAAATCGTCAAGCGGTGTAACCTTTGCGCGACGTGTTTTGATAAAATAACAGTGTTTTATGTTTGCGTGTCTTTCTGAGAAATCTCAGGCGGTTTTTTATTACAGATATATTTTGCAATTTTGCCGAAAGTAAAGATTCCTAAAAAGTCGAAAATAAGATCGTTCCAATCGAACGAGCGACCGCTGATGAAAATCTGCGAAAATTCCTCGATTGTCACAACGATCAAAACGATCAAACTGCCGAGCGGAAATTTAATTTTCCGAAGTCGAAATATTTTTGCATTCAAAACCAGATTGAGCAAAAATGAAAATCCGCCCATCAAAAAGAAATGTCCGATCTTGTCGCCGTATGGAATATTGCCGACAAAATTAAGCATATAGCGTGTGCCTTTGCTGTCTGCCAGAAAAACGATAACCGCGAGAATGAAGACATATACAAAAAGTAAAATCTTCATTTTCGCGGTTCTCAAAAACATTTTCGGTTAATTAATTGTTTGCGCCTTTCGCGCCGTCAAGCAGCGAATCGAGCGGCGTATATTTGATGTTTTGCGAAGTCGCCACCGCCTCGTAAGTGCATTTTCCGGCGTAGGTATTAACGCCTTCTTTGAGTCCCGCGTCATCGGAAATCGCCTTTTCAAATCCTTTATTCGCCAATGCAAGTGCATAAGGCAGAGTTGCATTGGTTAGCGCAAATGTCGAAGTTCGCGGAACTGCGCCCGGCATATTTGCTACGCAGTAATGCAAAACGCCTTCTTCATAAAAGGTCGGATTCGAGTGCGTTGTTGCGTGTGTCGTTTCAAAACAGCCGCCTTGATCAACCGCCACGTCAACAAGAACCGCGCCGTTCGGAATGTCTTTCAGCATATCGCGCGTGACGAGTTTCGGAGCCGCCGCGCCGACGACCAAAACGCCGCCGATGACAAGATCGGCGTGTTTGATCGCTTCCTGAATCGCATAACGCGACGAAGCGAGCGTTTGAACTTTCGATAAAAAGATGTCATCGAGTTGTCGCAGACGGTCAAGATTAATATCAATGATCGTGACGTGTGCGCCGAAACCGACCGCCATTTTCGCCGCTTCCGTGCCGACCACGCCGCCGCCGATAATGACGACATTCGCCGCCGGAACGCCCGGAACGCCGCCGAGTAAAATGCCGCGACCGCCGTTCATTTTCTCCAAATATGTCGCGCCGACCTGAACGCTCATTCTGCCCGCAACTTCCGACATCGGTGTCAGCAGCGGCAGAGTTCCTTTTTTGTCGGTGATCGTTTCATACGCCACGCCCGAAACTTTGCGCTCCATTAACTGTTTTGTCAGTTCGAGTTCCGGCGCGAGATGCAGATATGTAAACAGCAGTTGATTTTCGCGCATTCGCGGATATTCCGGCGCAATCGGTTCTTTGACCTTAACGATCATATCGCCGGTTTGCCAAACTTCGTCCGCCGTTTCGATCATCGTCGCGCCGGCGTTGACATATTGTTCGTCCGAAAAACCCGAACCTTCGCCCGCTGTTTTCTGAACAAAAAGTTCGTGTCCGGCATCAGAAAGTGCCTGAACACCCGCCGGAGTTAATCCGACGCGATATTCGTTATCTTTTATTTCCTTGGGTAAACCGATTTTCATTTGTTAAATTCTCCAGATTTATTTTTATAAAAAATTATATTTTTGCACAATTTTACGCCGTTTCCATAAAACGTCAAAAACGGCGTAAAATAAATTTAACCCAAAACTTTCTAAAACTTAAATCTCAACGGCATCAATCTGCGCTTTTTGCAGTTTGCCCGAATAATCAACGTAGATGGATTTCCATTCGCTGAAAATGTCGAGAACCTGTATTCCGGCTTCGCGGTGTCCGTTTCCTGTTCCCTTTGTTCCGCCGAACGGCAGATGAACTTCCGCGCCGATGGTTGCCGAATTGACATAGACGATTCCGGTGTAAAGTTCCTGCGTCGCGTAGAAAGCCTGATTGACATCCTGCGTGTAGATTGCCGAACTCAAGCCGTATTTTACTCCATTTACGATGTCAATCGCTTCATCCAAAGTCGAGAACGGAATAACGTCGGTGACGGGACCGAAGATTTCTTCCTGTTCGATTCGCATTCCGGGCTGAACGTCGGTGAAAACGGTCGGTTCGATGAAATAACCGTTTTTGTAATCGCCTTTGGTCAGCGCGTTTCCGCCGCAGGCGAGTTTCGCTTTGTCTTCTTTTTGACCGATTTCGATGTAGCCGAGAATTTTTTCCATCGCGGCTTGATTGATGACCGGACCGACATCAGTTTTTTCGTCTAAGCCGTTGCCGACTTTTAATTGTTTGACTTTTTCGACAAGTTTTTCGCAGAATTTTTTATAAACTTTTTTGTGAACGACGAGCCGCGATGAAGCCGTGCATCTTTGACCGCTCGTGCCGAACGCGCCCCACAGCGAACCTTCGACGGCGTTATCAATATCGGCATCGTCCATCACGATAATCGCGTTTTTGCCGCCCATTTCTAATGACACGATTTTATTATCCCGCGCACATTGTTCGGCGATGATTCTGCCCGTGTCGGTCGAACCTGTGAAAGAAATCAAGCGCACATCGTCGTGCTTTACTAATGCTTCGCCGGGTTCGGAAAATCCGTTGACGAGATTTATCACACCTTTCGGAATTCCGGCTTGCTCGCACGCTTTGACGAGATTTAAAGCCGAAAGCGGCACGTCTTCGCCGGATTTCATCACGACCGTATTGCCGCAAACGAGTGCGGGAATTAATTTCCACGACGGAATCGCCATCGGAAAATTAAACGGCGTAATAAGTCCGCAAAGTCCGACCGGCTGGCGTTCGCACATCGCGTATTTGTTCGGCATTTCCGCTTTTGTTGTAAAACCGTGAAGTCTGCGCCCTTCGCCCGCCGTGTAATATGTGCAGTCAATCGCTTCCTGCACGTCGCCGCCCGCTTCTTTTAAGACTTTGCCCATCTCGCGTGTCATCTCGCGTGTAAATTGATCTTTGTTGTCGCGCAAAATTTCGCCGAGTTTAAATAAAATTTCTGCGCGTTTCGGCGCGGGCGTTCTGCGCCATTTGGTCGCCGCATTTTTCGCCGCCGCGACCGCATTATTGACATCTTCCGCCGTTGATTTCGGAAAACGTCCGACCACATCGTTTGTGTCCGCCGGATTTATATTGTCGAAATATTCGCCCGACGCGGATTTTACCCATTCGCCGTTGATATAATTTTTATATGTCTGTATTTTATTATTTGCTGATTTTTTACTTTTTGATTCTTTTGATTCTTTTGATTCTGCCATAATATTTGAATAGAAGATTTATTAGATTTCGGGAAATTATTTCTGCTTTGCCATTTTAAAGATTAGATTTAATTAGCCGCAGAAATCTGTGACAAACCTTTTTTTCAAATTTTTAAATTAGCAACCTAATATTATTATCCTAACTTGCCTCGCGCCTTTACTCAATCTCATCTCGAAACAAATATAAGACATCGCCTATAAATGGAAAATTAAACGCGCCAAAAGAAAAAGGCGAGCAAAAAAACTCGCCTTAAACCTTATTTTTGGACATTCGTTTCGTAAAATTCTTTTACTTGTCCATTTTATTAAAAATTTGGCTCCGCAGGTAAGACTCGAACTTACAACCCTTCGGTTAACAGCCGAATGCTCTGCCATTGAGCTACTGCGGAATAATCGTCCCTCGCGGAACGAATTTACAGGTTAAGGATTTTGTCTTTTCTTGTCAAGTTAAGCCGAAAACTTTTCCCCGCGAATTTGCATAATTTTGACGGCGATGTTTAGCTAAAATATCAGGTCGGAAATTATGAAAGACGCAGACGGCGAACTAATCGAAAAACCGAAAACGGAAATGCAGATCGAACGCAAAAGTAAAATCCCGAACACTTTTCGCGCACTCAAACACCGTAATTTTCAACTTTTTTTTGCCGGACAATTTATTTCTCTAACAGGAACGTGGATGCAGTCGGTCGCGCAGAGTTGGCTCGTTTATCGTCTGACGGGTTCGGTGGTTTTGCTCGGGTTGATCGGTTTCGCGTCGCAAATTCCCGTATTTTTTATTGCACCTTTCGGCGGCGCGGTTGCTGATCGCTACAATCGGCAAAGGATTTTACTTTTTACGCAAACTTCGGCGATGATAACGGCATTCGTGTTGGCATTTTTGACGCTGACAGGAAATATTCAGGTTTGGCATTTGTTCGTGATCGCTGTTTGTTTCGGTCTGGCGAATGCCTTCGACATTCCGACGCGGCAGGCTTTTGTTTCGGATATGGTCGGCAAGGAAGATTTATTAAACGCCATCGCGCTCAATTCTTCGATGTTCAACGGTGCGCGAATCGTCGGTCCGGCAATCGCGGGAATTCTCGTCGCGCTCGTCGGCGAAGGCTGGTGCTTTTTCGGTAATGCCGTCAGCTATATCGCCGTCATCACTGGAATTTTGATGATGCAGATTACGCACGTTCCTCGAGAACGCAAAGGCTCGACATTTTCAAATATCGCCGAAGGTTTTTCATTCGTAGCGAAAACGCCGCCGATTCGCGGACTGCTTTTGCTGCTCGGTCTGATAAGTTTGATGGGAATGCCGTATGCGGTTTTGATGCCGATCTTTGCCGATAAAATATTGCACGGAAGTTCCGACACGCTCGGTTATCTGATGGGCGCAAGCGGTTCGGGCGCACTCATCGCCGCATTAATTCTTGCTTCGCGCAAAGAAGTTTTCGGTCTCGGTCGCTGGGTCGCGTTTGCGTCAGGCGGACTCGGAATCAGTTTGATCTTATTTTCGTTTTCGAGTTATTTCTGGCTTTCGATGCTCTTTTTAATTCCCGTCGGATTTTCGATGATGACGCAGATGTCTTCGTCAAATACGCTGATTCAAGCGATGGTTCCCGACGAATTGCGCGGGCGCGTGATGAGCGTCTATTCGATGATGTTTATGGGAATGGCTCCGCTCGGCGCACTTCTCGCCGGAACGCTCGCCGGAATCCTCGGCGCACCATACACCGTTGCACTCGGCGGCGCGGTCTGCATTTTAGGTTCGCTCATTTTCTTTTTAAGACTTCCGAACTTGAGACAAGAAGGACGCAAAATGATAATCGCCATGCAAATGACCGCCGGAGTTCCCGCTTCCAAAGCGAGTTTCCAACCACCAACTTTAACATCGGAACGCGAAACTTTACCGAAAACTTAATTTACAATTATTAACTGATGTTACGCACAAATCTTTTTACCACAGATGCACACGGATGAAATCAGATAAAACTCAGATAAATCAATGACTATCTAAAAATATCTTCTTCAATCTGTGTGCATCTGTGGCAAAGACCTCTTTTATTTGTTTTTGCGTAGCATCAGTAATATTTTGAGTTGTTGAAAATCATTCTCCGGCTTTTTCTTTCAGCAATTTGATTACTGCACCGGAAAGCCACAGACCTGAATTTTGAACTTTGTCCAACGCCTCGGAAATCGAAGAAATCAATCCTTTTTGCTTGGCGGAAATCAACAAACCGCCCGTTCCGATAAACGATATTTTCAAATCCTTCGCACATTTCCGCGCAGCAAAATCGTCAAGAATCACTGCCGATTCGGAAATTTTCAAAGCCAGACTTAACGCTTCGGTTTCGCCTTTGCCGAGATCATAATTTTTGACTTTTTCGTTGATTGAAATCGTAGAGATTTTTTTAGCCCAATTAAGAAGCGGAAGTTTTTGTTTGGCAAGATCGTCTTCACCGCCCGCTAAAATTTCCTGCCAAACTGCTTCGGGGACGAGAATTTCTTCAAACAATTCGGGCAAAATATTTTCCAGATCGCTTTTTAGCAAAACGATCAACGGCGAAGAATCGGCGATAATTTTTTTAGTCAAGGCGCGAGTTCCTCGTCCAAATCTTCCTTTGTATATTGCCACGCCGAAACGCGGTAATCGGCTAAAATATCAAGAAATGCGGCGCGCGAAAGACCGAGAATTTCCGCCGCTTTGCCCTGCGAGATCGTGCCGAGTTCAAACCATTTAACAACCGCCGCCGTTAATAATTCGCGCCCTAAATCATCTTGCTTTTTTTCTAAAAAAGTAAAAGCCGCATCAGGTATATCTATCGAAACCGTGTTCATATTTTCATTTTGCACTAATCCGAAGAAAAAACAAGAATTTTCCGATTGGATTTCTCACACATTCCGACGCAGGTTATAATCTTTCCTTTACCAAACTTGGAGATTTTATTTTGCAACACGAACTTATTTTAATTCTCAAATTACGAAAATTTATTACACTTTCGATTATTCTCGTCTGCACGATTTTCTCATCGTCTTGTCAAAAACAAACGGCGACATCTTTTGAAACATTAAACGAAGATTCACAAATTAAAGAAATTCCGAAAGACTGGCAGAAAATTGAGACGGATGAATTTTCTTTTTCGATTCCGCGAACGATGAAGAAAAATGATGTTCATGGAATTGATTCTTTTGTAATGCAGTTTGAGAATGATGAAATCACTTTGGATATTGAATACGGCGATTATTCGGCAGATTTGATTCCGCTTCTTCGAGATTACGAAGGTCAAAAAGAACAAACTATAATTGATGGCGAAAAAACAGACATTGTTGGTTATGACAGAAATAAGCCGCTTAACCTATCAAACAGAATGGTTAATTCGGATAGCTCGACAAATTTCATTGAACCGAACAAAAATTACATATTCGGAGTAAATTTTCCGCATAAAAATGAAATAATTGCGCCGGAAGACAGACCTGCTATTTCATTCGTCGTAAGGTGTAAAAATTTGGAAAATAAAGAAACAGCAAAAACAATTATTTATTCAATCAAATTCAAATAAAAGTAAATGCAACACGAACTTATCTTAATTCTCGATTTCGGCTCGCAATATACACAGCTTATCGCGCGGCGCGTGCGTGAGCAGGGCGTTTATTGCGAGATCGTGCCGTTTCATTTTGCGCTCGAGAAAATTCTCGAAAAACAGCCGAAAGGCGTGATTCTTTCGGGCGGACCGAATTCGGTTTATGAAGCGGATGCGCCGCAGGTTGCGAGCGGTTTTTACGCGAAAATTGACGCGCCCGTTTTGGGAATTTGTTATGGAATGCAGCTTCTCGCCAAAGATTTGCGCGGGCGTGTGCAGCCTTCGGATGTGCGCGAATACGGACACGCGAAGCTGAAAGTTTTGAGCGGCGAGACCGAACTTTTTAACGAATTACCGTTTGAACTCGACGTTTGGATGAGTCACGGCGACCACGTTACGCAATTGCCCGAAGGCTTTCGGCAGACGGCGACGACGGGCGAAGTCGTGACGGCAATCGAGAATAAAACCAAACGAATTTACGCTGTGCAGTTTCACCCGGAAGTTTCGCACACGCCGCTCGGCAAAGAGGTTTTGCGGAATTTTCTGTTTAATATCTGCGGTGCAAAAGGCGATTGGACTTCCAAACAATTTATCACGGAAGAAGTCGAAAAAATCCGCGCAATCGTCGGCGAAAATGATAACATCGTCTGCGGTTTGAGCGGCGGCGTTGATTCAACCGTCGCGGCGGTTTTAGTTCAGCAGGCAATCGGCGACCGGCAAACCTGCATTTTTGTCAATAACGGTCTGCTTCGCGCCGGCGAATTTGAGGAAACTCTAAAACTTTACAAGGAAAAACTGCATTTAAACGTCATCGGCGTTGACGCTTCCGCGCAATTTTACGAAGTCTTAAAAGATGTCACCGATCCCGAACTCAAACGCAAAGCCATCGGCGCGAAATTCATAGACGTTTTCGACGCGGAAGCGACCAAAATCGGCGGCGTGAAATATCTCGTGCAGGGAACGCTCTATCCCGATGTCATCGAATCGGTGAGTTTGCGCGGCTCGTCCGTGACGATCAAATCGCATCACAACGTCGGCGGTCTGCCCGAAAAAATGAATCTCAAACTGATCGAACCGCTGCGCGAACTTTTCAAAGACGAAGTGCGCTTGATCGGCAAAGATTTAAATATTCCCGACGAAATTCTGCAAAGACACCCGTTTCCCGGTCCCGGTTTGGGCGTGCGAATCTTGGGCGACATCACGCCCGAAAAAGTCGAACTTCTCCAAAAAGCCGACAAAATCTTTATCGAAGAACTGCACAATTTCGATCTCTACAAAGAAGTCTGGCAAGCCTTCGCCGTGTTATTGCCGATTCAATCGGTCGGCGTAATGGGCGATTTTCGCACTTACGAAAAAACCATCGCGCTCCGCGCCGTTACGTCAACCGACGGAATGACGGCGGATTGGGCGAAACTTTCACACGAATTTCTGCAAGCCGTTTCCAGTAGAATCACTTCGGAAATAAGAGGAATCAACCGCGTCGTTTACGACATTTCATCAAAACCGCCGTCAACGATTGAGTGGGAATAATTCGATCCAATAATTGATTGTATGATTTTCTTTACAATCTGTATTGCGTCTGTATATTATAAGTATGAGATTTGAATGGAACGAAGATAAAAATCTCGCCAATATCAAAAATCACGACGGTGTTTCGTTTGAAGATGCGACAAAGGTTTTTGAAGATATTTGGTCAATCGAAGATTTTGACGAAGTTCATTCTGTTAATGAAGAAAGGTTTTCGGTCATCGGTTTATCCGAATATTTGCTTTTGCGCGTTGTTTTTACCTGTCGTGGAAGTGAATCGGGCAAACAGATTATTCGGATAATCTCGGCTTGGAAAGCGACAGGTAAAGACAGGGAAAATTATGAAAAAGCCAGAAACGAATTCGACATCTAAGGAACTGGAAGCCGAATACACGGAAGCCGATATTCAGGAAATGCGCGATCAGGGTGTGAGCGAAAAAGATTTGCCAAGCGTCGGCAAACACACTTTTCGGCGTTCGAGATTTATCGCCAAACGCACCGAACAAAAAATTAAAATCACGATAATGCTTGATGCTGACGTTCTGGATTTTTACAAATCGCAAGCCGACGAAGCCGGAAATCTGCCGTATCAAACGCAGATCAACCGCGAACTTCGTAAGGCGATGGAAAAATCACAAAACCACAAAAGCCAGGTTATCACAATGGAAATGCTCGAAAACCCTCAATTTATCTCGGAGTTGGCGGATAAATTAAAAAAAGTGGCTTAATCTCAGTCTGAAAATTACTTTGAAAATGCGAGGAATCAACCGCGTCGTTTACGACATTTCATCAAAACCGCCAAGCACGATTGAATGGGAATAAATCATTTAACAGATTCAAAAACTTCACGAAAAAGTTTTGCTAAATCATCGGCTTGGTAATGCGCGTTAAGTCCGCTCGGATTTGGCAGAAGCCGGATGTTTGAGTTTTCGATTTTTTCTTCCTGTAAACCTAATCTTGCTTTCGGTTTTTGAAACGCCGTTCGATACGCGCCGATGCCTAAAACAGCGACGGTTTGCGGTCGGTATTTTTTAATCTTGCAGACGAGATTTTTTCCGCCCGCGATGTATTCTTCTTTTGAAAGTTCGTCGGCGCGCGAAGTCGTGCGTTTGACGAAACTCGTGATGCCGTAGCCGAGTTCGAGAAGTTCGTGTTCTTCGGACGGATGCAGAATGCGGTCGGTAAATCCGGCAAGGTGCAGAACTTTCCAGAAACGGTTTCCCGGTTTTGCAAAATGCAGTCCGGTCGCGCCCGACCAGATTCCGGGATTGATGCCGCAGAAAAGAACTTTCAGATCGTAATCAATCAAATCTTCGGTCGTGCGGTTGACCGCGTCGCGCAAATCTTCTTTTGAGGGCTTAAAGTTTTTCATATTTTTAATGATAATAAATTTACAATAGAAATACGCGCTTAAACCGTTATAAAGTCAGCTTGTCAATTTCTGGAAAATCAAATCCGCCGCCATTTTTCCCGATAGAAGAACGAGCGGCATTCCGCCGCCGGGATGCGTTGCGCCGCCGGTGAAATATAGATTTCCGATGTCTTTCGACTCGTTCGGAATGCGGCGGAAAGCCGACAAAATTCCGTTTGATGAAATGCCGTAAATCGAACCTTTGTTGGCGCGATAGGTTACTTCAAAATCTTCGGGCGTGATTAATTCTTGAAATTCTATCGCATCGCTCAAATTTTTCAAGCCGAATTTTTCGAGTTTTCTGACGATCACATCACGATACGGCTCGGCTTCAAACTGCCAATTGACCTGCCAGCGCATATACGGAACATTGACGAGAACGAACAGATTTTCGCTCGTTTCAGGAGCTTGTGTTGTGTCCGTAACGGACGAAGCGGAAACGTAAATCGTCGGATGCGGTGTCGGAATTCGGATGTCGAAAATATGCCGGAACTCGGTTTTGTAATCGTCGGAAAAAAATATATTGTGATGTGCGAGTTGCGGAAATTTTTTCTTTACGCCGAACAGCATCACAAAACCGCTCGACGACGGTTCGCGTCGGTTAAGTTTTTTGTCGGGAAAACTTTTGCGGTCTTTTTCTTCGATCAATTCTCTGTAAGTTATGACGGCATCGGCATTTGAAACGATAATGTCGGCAAATAAAAAATCTTCGTCATCGAGTTCGTTTTTGAGTTTTACGCCTGTCGCTTTTCCGTTTTTTATAAGAATTTTTTCGACATCTGCATCGAACATAAATTCGACACCGAGTTCCGTTGCGAGTTTTTCCAAAGCCTTCGGAATTTCGTAAATTCCGCCGCGCACATACCACGCGCCGAAACCGAATTCGGCATACGGAATCAGCGCAAATGTCGCCGGAATTTTGTAAGGCGACGAACCGTTATAAGTTGCAAAACGATTAAAAAGCTGGCGCATTTTTTCCGATTTGAAATAATTTGAATTATGTTGGTCAAGAGTTTTGAGCGATGAAATTTTCAGAAGATCAGGTAAATTTTTCGCCGTTAAAAGTTCGGGCAGTTCATTCAAAGATTTTGAGAGAAAAGTTCGTTCGGCGATTTCATATTTTTGCTTGGCATCGGTGATATATTTTCTAAAATTTCCGACATCTTCGGGCGCAAATTTTGAAATCTGCTGTTCGCATTTTTCTATGTCTTGCGAAGCGTCGAAAACTGTTCCGTCAGACCAGAAATAACGGCAAATCGGATCGAGTTTTTCAAAGGTTAAATAATCTTCCATACGCTTTCCGCAAAACTCGAAAAGTTCCTCGAAAATATGCGGCAAAGTAACGAGCGACGCGCCCGTGTCGAATTTATAACCGTTTGATTCGATAAGATTCACTTTGCCGCCGACCACTTCGTTTTTTTCCAAAACCGTGACGGCAAATCCCGACTTTGCCAGACGGCACGCCGCCGAAAGTCCGCCCAAACCCGCACCGATGATGATGATTTTTTTCACTCGATTTATTTACTCGATTTATTTAATAGTAAAATTTCAGGTTATTCTGATACAAAAAAGATTTTGTCCGCGAATAAACGCGAAAGGCGCGAATAAAATAAAAATCAAAAAATTATTTTTGCAACAAAATTCTTTCTTTTTTCCGTGTTCATTCGTGTTTATTCGCGGACAAAATTTCTTAAACTTCATTAGACATCTTTCCTAAATAAGTATTCATTCTGCTAAACTTGCAAGAATGAGTGTATATGATAAATACAAGATGAAAAAAGCTGCTGAATTTACCCGCTTGGTCGGAGTGGGTTACGGCACATTTGAAATCATCTTGGAAAAACTGAAAGTTGAAATTATCAGCTATAAACAAGCCAAACCGATGCGTCAGCGCGGCTTAACAAGTTCTTTGCCAATTGAAGACCAACTACTTTTGACGCTGATTTATTTACGTCAGTATCATACTTTTCTGCAACTCGGCGAAATGTTTTCGATCTCGGAAAGCTATGCTTTCAAACGCTATCAATATATTTCCAAACGCCTTTTGAAAGCCCTTGATCTGCCGAACGATCAGGCTTTAACTGCCGAGAACTTAAAGGTTGTCGCCGATGTCAGCGAACAGCCGATCGAACGCCCGGTCAAAAAACAGAAATCGTATTATTCGGGTAAAAAAAACGACACACCGTAAAAACTTTGCTGATCGTTTGCTTTTTAACCGGATTGATTCTCGCCGTCAGAAGTGCCAGAGGTTCAACGCACGACTTTAAGATATTGAAAACCAGTAAGTTAGAGATCAATGAGAATGCCAATATCAAAACTGACAAAGGCTTTCTCGGAATCAAAAAACTGTATCCGCAGGCGGAAGTTCCACACAAAGCGTCAAAGCATCATCCGTTGACAAGACAGCAAAAGCAGTATAATCGTCAATTAGCTAAAGAGCGGACAATCGTCGAACATCGTAACCGGGAATGCAAGATATTCAGAATTTGCAAAGACCAATATCGCGGGAAACATCAAAACTATGAGAAGAATTGGAAGTTGGTATCAGCGATTGTCAATTTGAAACTTTCAACTCGTCATCTCAACTATGCTTCTCCGTAACTTATTTAGGAAAGATGTCTATTGATAAAATCTTTCATTCGTTCAAGCGCGGCTTCGATTTGTTCGTAAGATTTGCAGTAAGCAATGCGAACGTGTTTGTCGCCGCCTTTGCCGAAACTGCTGCCCGGAACGACGGCGACTTGTTTTTCCATTAACAGCCGTTCGGCAAATTCGTCGCCGGAAAGTCCCGTATTTTCGACCGACGGAAAGGCGTAAAACGCGCCTTTCGGTTTGACGCAATCGAGATTCATTTCATTTAAAAACGAGACCACCAAATCTCTCCGCCGTGCGTATTCGTCGTGCATTTCTTTGACAAAAGGTTCGCCGATTTCGAGTGCGGCGAGCGCGGCAAACTGCGAAATCGTCGGCGCACTCATCACGGCGTATTGATGAATTTTTGAAAATGCTTCGAGCAGTTCCGCATTCGCGCAAATATAACCGACGCGCCAACCGGTCATCGCGTAATCTTTGGAAAATCCGCCGAGCAAAACGGTGCGTTCGCGCATTTCGGGGAGCGCAGGAAAACAGACGTGTTTTGCGCCGTAAACCAGACGGTCATAAATCTCGTCGGAAATGACGAGCAGATTATTTTCTTCGGCAATAGCGGCAATTGCGAGCGCAGTTTCGCGCGACAAAACCGCGCCGGTCGGATTGTTCGGAAAACCGATAAAAATGGCTTTTGTCTTGTCGGTAATTGCGGCGCGAATGTCTGCGGCGAGCGGCTCGAAATCGTTTTCCGACGTGCAGACGACCGGAACGGGAATGCCGCCCGCGAAAATTATTTCCGGTTCGTAAGCGACGAAACACGGTTGCGGAACGATGATTTCGTCGCCGTCGTTACACAATGCGGAAAAAATACATTTTAACGCTTCGCTGACACCGACGGTGATTAAAATCTCGTTTTTCGGCTCGTAAATTACGTCATAATGCGTCTGCAAATGCGCCGCGAGCATTTCGCGCAGTTCGAGCAAACCGGAATTTGCCGTGTAGCCGACGGCTCTTTCATAGATCGCATCGAATCCGGCTTTGGCAATCGGCGCAGGTGTCGGAAAATCGGGTTCGCCGACTCCGAGCGAGATGACATCCGGCATCGAAGCCGCAATGCCGAAAAAACGATGCAGTCCCGAAACCGGAACTTTGCCGATGCGTCCGGCGATAAAATTTTGATAATTACTCATATTTAAAGTTAAGGTTTACGCTGTAAAAAAATTAGAAAATTATTAACCGCAAAAGTTAGAGAAAAAACGTAAATTTATAAAATCGGGTTTTTCGGTTCAATTTATTTTCGTTTCCGTGCGCGGACAAATAAATTAAAATTTATCTAAACGGTAATGTAAATTTGTTCGTATAAAGTTTTGAAAAAAGCTGTTTGCTGTTATTTTTGTTGAAATAATTCGTGATAGAATGCGAAAAATCGTTCGGTTTAAAAGTTTCTCCATTCTGCATCTTATAAATTATGAAATATTGTCCTGTTTGCCAAACTCGTTTTGACGAAGAAATTATGCACTTCTGCACGAAAGACGGAACGCCGCTCATTGACGAGGAAGCACCGAATTTTGTCGAGATACCGAGCGAAGATTCAGAATCTGACGAGGATGATTTCGGCGCGGCAACCGTTATCCGCCGCAAGCCGGAAGCGACGGCAATTACCAACGTCGAACCGCGAACCGGAAAAACCTCGCAAAAAGTGGTTATTCCGACTTCCGAAACGCCGCGCGAACAGCAAGTTCGCGCCAAACAGGTTTCATATCAACAACTGCCGCCACCGAAAAAGACAAATACTGCGGCGGTCGTGCTTTTGACGATTCTCGGCACAATCGTCGTTCTCGGCGGCGGATTCGGAATTTACCGGCTGATGAGCGGAAACAATTCGACTGTCACAAATTCAAATTCAAATCTCAACATCAATCAGGATGCAAATCTGCCGGTAAATCTGCCGGTGGATAACTCGCTTTTTAACATCAACAGCAGCGTAAATACCGACAGCAAAACGGATACGAATACGAATACGAATACTGATGCAGATGAAAACACGAATGTAAAAACGCCTTCGCCTTCACCGACCAAAACGCCTTCGCCTTCGCCGACCAAAACGCCTTCGCCGACACCTGACGAAGAAGATGATAATTCAAACAGCAGTAATTCAAACAGCAGTAATTCAAATAGCGGCGCACCTGTCAACACGCGCCCGACTTTATCGCCGACACCGCGATCTTCGCCGTCGCTGCAGCCGATCAAAACGCCGGTTAACACAGGTAATGTAAATGCTCGTGATGTCCCGTTATAAAACCGATTTGTTAGATATTTGACGCACGAATGCGAACGAGATGAAATTTTTACGGTTCAGATTACATCTGACGAAACAGACAATAAGATTTTGAGAAAATAATAAATTAACTGGCGAGATATAATATGAGATTAAAAATGTTAATCAAATCATCGGGAAATGTTATAACAATCAAATTTTTACCTCTATTTTTTGTCATAAATACATTTTCAATTTTTATAGTTTTTGGTCAGAATATAAATTCAAAGCAGGATAATTCCGAGCCGAACGCTCACAAATTAGTTATTGACTTAGAACTTGCCGATACATTTTATTGCGAAAATAATTTGGTTTTCTTAAATCTCACGCTTAGTTATAAGAATGTGGGAAATGAAAATATAATTTTGTATAAACAACCTTTTTTGCCTCTTCAAGAAGAAGTATTTAATGTTGATAATGCGGAAAATACTACCGATAAGTTTTTAACCGGTCATTATAGTTTAGTTGCTCTTCCAAAGTATTACGGGATAGAAGACAAACCGGACAAAGGATTGCTGAATATTATTAAACCGGGTCAAAAATATGTAGTGGATAATTATTTGGCATCTCAAAATACCGCATCCGTAAAATATAAAGGCGGATTAAAGGAAGGCAAATATGCTTTAAGATTTTGGTTTATAACCTTTCCTTTTTCCGGTGAAAGTGACTTACTAAAGTCTGACTGGAAATCTTACGGATATTTATGGGCGAATTATTCAAGATCGAATTTTGTGATTTTTGAAATTAAAAATTCGCAGATTGACAAATCAGGTAAGTGTTCAGATATTCAGGGTAGTTCAAGATTACTCGGTCAGATATATTAAAATAACGACCTGATTTTTGGTTAAAAGTTTTTAAATTAAATTCAAAGCCATCTCGACCGCCATTCGCGGGTCAATTACGCCCCATCCCTGTCGGTCAACTTCGTAATGCGGCAGACGTTCGGCGGTGGAAATGAGAATTTTTTTGACCTGCTGCGGAGTTAGATTCGGATTCGCTTCGAGCATTTGCGCGACGACCGATGAAACAATCGGCGCGGCAAAACTTGTGCCGTCAACATATTTATAATTTTTTGTGATCACGTTTTCCTGACGCAGTTTCAAAGCGATGATTTGACGAAGCGAATGAACGGGACGGTCGAGCGCGGCATCTAATTCGGCATCAACTCCCGGATATTCGCCGATTATCGAATGCAGATCGGCATCTTCGGCTTTGTCTAAAAATTCCAGAAGTTCGGCTTGTTGCGCGGTCGGCGTGTTCGGCAAAATCGGCGCGGGAACCCAGATCGAAGGCGCGATGATTTCGGGTTTCTGCAAACCGTCAGCCGTCGGACCATAAGACGAACGATACATTCCGCGTCGTGCGCGATTGATCGAATTGTTATCGTCAAGACCGCCGACCGCAATTGCCGACGGCGCGGACGCGGGCGGAAAAACCGGATGTGTCGGCAGATGTCCGGCGTTGCCGACCGCACAAACAATCGTAATTCCGGCAGCGACGCATCTTTCAACTGCCTGAGAGAGCGAATCTTTCAGGTAACTTTTTTCATCGTCGCCGCCCGCCGAAATATTTATGATTCTAATCGAATATTTCTCTCGGTTTTCCAGAATCCACAGCAAACCGTCTTCGATATTCTGATCGGTAATTCTTCCGGTTCGGGCGAGTTTGACCAAAACGACATTGGCATCCGGCGCAATGCCGCGATAGAAACCGTTTGACAAACTGCCGTTTCCCGCCGCAACCACGGAAGTCATCATTCCGTGCCAGCTTGCAACATCGGGTTGAAAAAGCGACGCGAAATCGCCGTCGGTTTCCATCATATTTCGATAACCGATAATCCGGTTGTCCGGCGTTGTCAGATCAACGTGCGGGTAAAATCCCGAATCGAGAAACGCAATCGTGATATTTTTCCCGGTAAATCTTTCGTCCGCATCGAGCCGTAAAGGTGTCGAAAGAACATACGAACCGTCTTTGTTCATCGCCGCGTCATTTAATATTTGCTGTTGAGCGCGTTCAAAAAGTCGTGTGCAGCGGGCGCAGACGGCTTCAAAATTCTGCGTGTCGGGCGCATTGGCGCGAATCAGTTTTGCAAGATTTTCGTCTAATGCGACGAGCGGCACGAATTCATATTTGACTTCGCGCGAACAGACGGGACAAACACGTCCGCCAGCCGCGATGTCGGCAGTCGTTTTTTGTCTCGGAAATGAAAGCGAATTTGGCAAAGTAGTCATTAAAGGATTTAAGTTTTCCATAAACAAAAGTTAAAATCAATTTAATATAGTGCTAAGTTTTAAGTGTCGGGCAAATAAATTTCCGGTTTAACACTCAAAATTCTGAACTTAAAAGTTTTATGGAAAGAAAAAAAATCGGCATTGCATTATCCGGCGGCGCGGCGCGCGGTTTCGCGCATCTCGGCGTGTTAAAGGTTTTAGCCGAACACAACATTCCGATTGATTATATTGCCGGAACGAGCGCAGGTTCGATTGTCGGCGCGGGAATCGCCTGCGGTCTTTCGGTCGAAGAATCAATCGCCGTCGGCAAAAAGATGAGTTGGTTTCGGATGACCGGATTTTCATATTCGGCGAAAGGAATTCTTTCAAATGCTTCGATGGGCGATTTTCTGATGAAAAATTTCCCGTATAAAAAATTTGAAGATTTGCCGATTCCATTTGCGGCGGTCGCCTGCGATCTCGAAACGGGAAAGGAATTCGTCTTTAAGGAAAAAGGCGATTTAGCGACGGCGATTCGCGCCAGTTGTGCGATTCCGGGCGTTTTCTCGCCCATCGAACACGACGGAAAACTTTTGATTGACGGCGGCGTGGTTTCGCTCGTGCCGACGAAAGCCGTCCAAAAACTCGGCGCGGATATTGTCATCGCCGTTGATGTCAACGCCTGCGGCGCGTCGTATTGGGGAACGCCTTCGACATTTCTCGGCGTGTTCGTCCAAGCGGCGATGATGCTTCTCAGAGCCGCCGGAAAATCTCAGCATTACCGCGCCGATTCGGTCATCATTCCCGACATCGCACATCTCCGACCGGACGAAATCGGCAAAATGGACGAATTTGTCGAAGCCGGAGAAAAAGCCGCACTCGGAAAAATTGACGAAATTAAAAAATTGATCGAAACAGCGAATGCTTCGGCAAATGAAGCAGGTTTTTAGACAATTTTTACGGCAAAGATACGGGTCAGATGAACGGATAAATAAAAACGACGAAGTTTTTTACATTTTAATTCGTAAAGTCCTGATTCTAAAAAGTTAATTTATTATGTGGCGCAAACGACTTGAAATCACGGACGAAAAAGATCGAATCATCAAAGATTACGCGAAATCGAAAGAGCGGACAATGCACCGCGCCGTGCGTCTGCTTGCCGCAAAACCGCGTTCGATTCAGGAGTTACGCGAACGGCTTCTTGAAAAAGAATGGACGAACGGAGCAATAGTTGATGAAGTTTTGGAGAAATTAAAGGAATATAATTATCTCGATGACGCGCAGTATGCAAAAAGTTTGGCATCGTCGAAACTGCGCCAGAAACCGCTCGGTAAACGCCGTTTGAAACAGACGCTTTCGCAGAAAAAACTCGACAAGGAAACGGTCGAACAGGCGATTGAAAAAGTTTATGAAAACACGCCCGAAGATGAAGTAATCGAACGTGCCATCAAAAAACGTCTGCGAATAAAAGGCAAACCGGAAACACGCGAAGACTCGAAAAAATTTTACGATTTTCTGATGCGGCAAGGTTTTTCTTACGATCTGATAAGCTCGAAAATGCGCGACATCGGCAAATTCGATGAAGAAATAAATGAGTAAAATCAGCTTTTTAAGAAATAGACAGAAAGAATTGCAAAGACGAAAAGGGAAAAAATCGGATCACAAATTAAACCGGATTTTTCCCTTTTCGTCTTTTTGCCTGTAAAGGTTTTTTTAAGATTCCTGATTTGCCGCTTTTGCGTCGTCGGTCGGAATATATAAAATGCGTGTGCAGTTTTCGCAAGTGATGATCTCGTCCGATTTTCTCAGCCTTTGTTGAATGTGCGGACGAAGCGAAATAAAACACGCGCTGCACGCGCCGTTTTGAACTTCGGCAACCGCGATTCCGTCTTCGCTTCGCTGGACGAGACGATTGTAAACAGAAGCCCAATTCGGCGGAATTGTCGCCATAACTTCGTCGCGCTTTTTGGTTTCCACTTCGATTTCTTTTTTATTCTTTTTAAGTTCGCCGTCAAAAGCGGAAAACGCTTCGGCGCGTTTGCCTTCGAGACTGTTAATCTCTTCGGCGCGTTCGTCTAAAATCTTTTCCGCATCTTCGATCTCGGTCATTTTTTCGAGTGCCTGCGTTTCGAGCGCGGTAATCTGTTTTTGCAGTGCGTCGTTTTCGCGCATCGAAGTTTCATACTGTTTCTGGTCTTGGGCGGTTTTCAAATTGCGATTGGCGCGTTCGAGATAAGTTTGTTTTTCGGCAATTTGCTTTTCTAAGTCGGCGCGTTCGGCGCGTGCCGCGTCGCGTTTGTTTTGTATCTCCCGAATAGATGAGGCGTGCTGTTCAAACTCCTGTTCGATATTAGCACGCCTCTCATCTGCGGTTTCGATAGCTTTTTTCAAATGATGAATTTTGGTATCGGTTTTTTGTAATTTTATTAACTTCTCAAGTTCTGAATTCACTTTTATTAAAAATCTCCTGCTATAAGTATCAGTTTCATTCTACATTACAAAGCGCGAAAATAAGAAATCAAGCCGCACCGAGAAAGATTTTGAAGTGATTTTGCAGATGATCAGAGTGAAATTCGCAACGCTTTCCGTCTTTATCAGTCGTAAACCAAACAGGCGCGTTTTCGATTTTTAACAAGTTTAATTCCATATTTTGCTTCGACATACCGAAATGCGTCACGCGACCGACCGCGAGTGCGCCGCGGCGCATAAAACCGTCCGAAGGTGTGCGTGTCCAACCCGCTTCGACCGAAAGACATCTTACGCCTTGACGAAAACGAACCAGCCAACCGACGAGATTTGAATTTTCGATCTTGAATTCGTGCGGATGCTTTTTCTCGAATGTTAAGTTTGCGTTATTTCGATTGGCTTCTGCGGCGATTTCGGCGACGGCTTCAAAAAGCCATTGAACGCTCGTCGAACGCAGAAAATCGTTGGTTGATCTGAGCGCGAGATATTCGGCAACGTCGCTTTCGCCCGAAGATGCGGCGCGGACGGCGGCTTCAATTAAAACATTTTCCCAAACTTCGTCGAGTTCGTTCATTGTTCGAGAATAATTTTAGAATTCTTTAAATGCAATTTCGTGATATTATTTTCAGATTATTAAAAGTTTTGAATCTTAGGTTTCAAGTGTCGAATCAGATAGCTTGAATTTTGAATGAAATCCAATGATGTTCGGCTCAAAAGCTAAAATTCGAGACTCAACTTGTTATGAGATATTCAGCATTTTTATTTTTAATATTCATATTTTCTTTAACGATATTTTCCCAGCCGCGAAATCCGAAAGTCAGACAGATCAAACCGCCGGAGAGCGGAATTTCGGACGAAAAAGCGGTCGGTAAAATTTCACAAAAAAAAACACCGGGTAAGGTTTCCGGTGAAAAAGCGGAATTGGAAAAAGCGGTTAACGAACCGGATGCGATGGCGCGAATCGCCGCTTTGCGGAAATTTATAGAAAGTTTTCCGCAATCCGAAGAAATTGTTCGCGCACAGGAATTAATCGTCAGCGCACGCGCCCAACTCGGCGAAAACGCGCTCAAAGCGGGCGATATGGCAAACGGAATTCAGTATTTCAAATCAGCCGTTAAAGATGCGCCGCAGCCGTTGTCGGAAAAACTTTTCGCCGACGTGATCTTACAATTTCCGACCAATCTTTTTCTTCGCGGTCAGCGCGATGCAGCTCTTGAAATAGCGCAACTGATCGAGGAAAAAATCTCCGGCGATGCTAAACAACTCGTCGGTTTAGCGACATTTTATATCAGCGTCGAAAACACCGCAAACGCCCGCCGAATCGCGCAAAAAGCCGTCGAACTCGCGCCCGAAATGCCCGTCGCATATCAAACTTTGGGAATCGCCAATCGTTTGAGTTTTCGTCTCGATGAAGCAGTCACGGCTTATACGAAGGCTCTCGAACTCGATCCGGCTTCGGTCGTTTCAAAACGCAGTTTGGCGGAGATGAAACGCGCTAACGGGAAAACCGACGAAGCAATTAAGCTCTATCGTGAGGTTTTGGATAAAGATGCAACGGACGCGAACGCCGAAACGGGTTTGGTTTTAGCACTTTTCGAATCGGGAAAACAAACCGAAGCCGAAACGAAAATGTCAAAATTGCTGGCGGCAAACGGCAATAATCTGCCTTTGCTCGTCGGCGCGGCGTATTTTTACGCGGCGCATAATGAAGGCGCGAAAGCGGTTGATCTGGCACAGAAAGCTCTCGCCGTCGAACCGCGTTATACTTGGGCAAACATCGCTCTGGCGCGTGGTTTTCTGGCACAAAACAAACCGTTTGATGCAGAAAGAGTTTTGCTTGTCGCGCGAGGTTACGGAAATTTCCCGACGATTGATTACGAAATCGCTTCAGCCAGACTGCAAGCCGGATTTTACCGCGAAGCGGCTGACGAATTAAACAAAAACTTTGAAGTTCAGAACGGTATGCTGACAACTTATCTCGGCAATCGCGTCGGAGTTGATGCCGAGGATTTTCTCAAACTTCTGTCGCTCGAACGCCGCGCCGCGATTTTCTCATACGAAGCAGCGGACACGTTTGAAAACGCCGAACGACTCAAATCTCTGCTCGAATTTTCAAAAGAATTAAATAACGATAGTGCAAACGAGACTATTTTGTCCGAATCGGCGGACAAATTTATCAAAGGCGACGATAAAATGAAAATCCATCGCCAACTTTTTATCGCCGGACGGCTTTTGGACAAAAAGAAAGATTTGCCGAAAGTTATCGAACTGACACAATCGGCGATCAAAGGTGTGGACACGGCTCTCGACGTGCCGAATCCTTCGGCGGCGGTAATGGCGGACGAACTTTATGAAACGCGCACTCTGGCGATGAGTCGCGGCGAAGTTTTGATCGTGCCGGAAGTTTCGCGCCCGACACTTTCGGTTATTCTGCGCGGACGCATCGAAGAACTTTCCGGCTGGACGCTTTATCAACAAAACAAACCTGATGCGGCAATCGTCAAATTAAAACGCGCCGTCAGCGTTTTGCCAGCAGACAGCAATTGGTGGCGGTCGAGCGTCTGGCGGCTCGGCGCGGCACTCGAAGCCGAAGGAAAAACGAAGGAAGCTCTTGAAAATTACATCAAAAGTTATAAAAGCGGCGAATCTAATACCGCAAAATACATAATTATTGATTCGCTCTATCAAAAGGTCAACGGAAACCGCGACGGCTTGGAAGAAAAAATCGGCAAACAACCCGAAGGTATTAGCGATACGGTTGCCAAAGTAACGGAAAACATAAATCCCGAACCCGAAATTTCGCCGTCACCGGAAGTCGTTACAGAAACATCGCCGACACCGTTGACGGAAGAACCAAAACAACAGGAAATTCAACCGACGAGCACAAAAGAAACTTCTAAAACCGAAACTCTAAATTTGGATAAATCGGCGCAATCTGAATCTATCGCAACACCGACACCTGAAATTTCGCCGTCGCCCGAACCCATTTCGACATCGGAAAAACCGTTTGAAAAAACTTCCGAAGTTTCGACAATGCCAATGCCCGAAACAGACGTTTCGAGTATTCCGAAACCTGCAACGGAAATTAAAAATTCCGCCGTTCAAACGCCACAGCCGTCACCGACTGAAACGCCTTTAAAAAATAACAGACTGCAAAATTCCGAAACTGTTGCAAAAGTTGAAAAAACTTCAAAACCGCTTTTCGATCCGGTAATTATCGAAGTCCGAAAAAGCGATAATCAAAAAAACAACAAATTGGAAGAAAAACTTCCGCCGACAAAAAATATTTCGGAAGAAAATGACGCGACAAAAATAAACACGGAAGAAACTAATGCAATTCAGCCGGTCAAAGCCGAAAAAAATGAGACGAAAGATTCTGAAGCCGGTGCGACGCGACCGCGCGTTTTTATCGAAAATAATCCGCGCGTCGTGATAAGCGATAATTTGAAAGCCGTCGAAACTCCGAAATGCGAATTGGTAACGAGTCAGGAAAGTATCTGGCTAGTCAATGACGGCGGAAGTTTGAGCGTTCTCGTCGGTTTCGCCGAAAAAGAAATAACCGAAAAAATTAATGCTGTTTCGAGCAGTCCGACAGACATTGCGGTTTCATTGGAACCGGAAATCGGCGCAAATGCGGGACGGTCATTTTTTATTCTCAAATC
The DNA here is from genome assembly GCA_965217985.1 of Pyrinomonadaceae bacterium. GTDB lineage: Bacteria > Acidobacteriota > Blastocatellia > Pyrinomonadales > Pyrinomonadaceae > DATHTS01. Next base: position 482,025 of record CBDCJY010000009.1, on the reverse strand, counting down.
CATTAGCAAAAAAAAAGGCGCGTTTACAGTTACGTTCAGTTCAAACTGCGGGAAAAAAGAAGTTCAGGTCAGAGTCAGGTAAGAAGTTTTGAGAGTGTTTTGAATTTATAGATTTTGTTTGTTGAGTTTATAAAAATGATTGGTTATTCTTTCACTCTGAAAACTCTATGAACTTTACAAATTCTCCAAACTTTAAAAGCGGTTACGTCGGCTTCGTCGGTCGTCCGAATGCCGGAAAATCTACGCTCTTAAATCGTCTGGTCGGCGAAAAGATCGCCGCCGTTTCAAACAAACCGCAGACGACGCGCCATAAGATTCAAGGCATCGTAACTTCGCCGGAAGGACAGATCGTTTTCGTTGATACGCCCGGAGTTCACAAACCCGGTTATCTGTTAAATCGCCGAATGATGTCGGCGGTTCACGACGCGATTCTTTCGGTTGATCTTATCGTTCTGATGCGCGACGCTTCGGTTTCGACCGGAAACGGCGACCGTTTCGTTTTAGATTTAGTCAAAGATTCGGGCAAAAAAGCGGTTCTCGTTCTCAACAAAATTGACAAGATAAAAGACAAAAACGGTCTCTTGCCGCTCATCGAATTTTATTCAAAAGAATACGATTTTACCGAAATTATTCCTATTTCCGCGCTCAAAGGCGAGGCGGTGGAAATTTTGTTAAGGGAAATCATTAAACATTTGCCCGAAGGCGAACCGATTTTTTCCGAAGATGAAATGACCGATCAGCCCGTCCGAATGATTGTTGCGGAAATGGTCAGAGAAAAAATCCTCGAAAAAACGGGCGAAGAAATTCCCTATGTAACGGCAGTCGTGACGGAAATGTTTGATGAAACCAATCCCGAATTACCGAAAATCTACTGCGCGATTTACGTCGAAAGAGCATCGCAAAAAAAAATTATTATCGGCAAAGGCGGCGCGAAAATTAAAGAAATCGGCGAACGCGCGAGACGCGACATCGAAAAACTCCTTGGCAGACAAGTCTTCTTAAAACTCTTTGTCAAAGTCGTCGAAGACTGGCGCAACCGCGAAAAAGACCTCAACGAAATGGGAATTGCAAAGTAAATCAAACATCAAATAAAAAGTTATTTACCGTCGAGACACGGATTTTTGGTCCTGAACATTATTTTAATCAAATTTAATTTTTGAAATAATTCTCTTTACGCGATCTTCAGATTATTTTGGAATTGGATAAAATAGCGGCTTTAACTTGATTTTCTACAAATTGTTTTACCAAAATTCTACATAATACTTTAGAGACGGCGCACATTTAGCATATAAAATGAAAAAGGCGGTTTGAGTAACCGCCTTAAAACATTGATTTTATGGTGGCTTGGGACAGAATCGAACTGCCGACACGCGGATTTTCAGTCCGCTGCTCTACCAACTGAGCTACCAAGCCGTATTTTCCAAAACCCTTTTATAAAGGGCAAGTTTGATAGTGTAAATAAGCCTTTTACCGATGTCAAATGAATAGGCATTGATTAGCGAAAAACGAAAAAAAATTTATTAACTATTGACTTATCGCCTTTGAAGACTATAATCACATTTTAGTAGCTGTTATGCCTATTTCGGCTGCTAATACCTTCCGAAGTCCGTTTGATACCTGCCCGTGCCGGTTTGAAAGCCGTTTCCGCCTTCCGGCAAACGCAACATTCAAGCCGGCACAGCTATTTTATAAATCAAATCTATCGAGGTTACTTTTTATGTATAGAAAACTTTTTTTTGTTTTATTCTGTTTTCTGATTGCCGTAAATTTTGCGTGCAATTCTAATGAAACTGCCAATAATAATGTCAATCAAGTTAAGAATATCAAACTTGACCAAAGCAATCTGCCGCCTGGATTTTCGGCTTCTCCGATGAATACGAATGGCGCGACAACGCCCGGCATTCCTGATCCGAAGAATGCCAATGTCTTGTCAAAAGGAGCAACTCCGACACCGGGAATTCCCGATCCGAAAAATATCGGCAAAACTCCGATGCCGAAAGGAACGCCGCCGATTCCGGGCATACCGGACGAAGAAACTCTCAAAAAACAAATGAATCAGGTGCGCGATCCGAATGAAGTAAATAGACCGCCGGCAAACTCGCAAGTTAATTTCCCGCAACAGAAAAGTCCGATTGACAGAAAAAGAAAAGCCGGCAATCCGCAGTAACGAATTTTCAAATTACAAAAAAGTCAGCCTTCATATTTAACGAAGGCTGACTTTTTATATTATTCGATGAAAATTATTCTTCCGTCGCATCGGCACTTTTTGCCGCCTCAGTTTTTTTCGCGGGTTTCGCCGCTACTTCTTCTTCTTTAATAAAACCTAACTTAACTTTGACATCGTATTCGATGCGGTCAAACATATCGCGGTTTTCTTTGAGCATATTTTTGACATTTTCGCGTCCTTGTCCCATCCGTTCGCCTTTGTAGGAAAACCACGCGCCGCTTTTATCCACGACGTTATGATTAGCCGCTAAATCCAAAAGATCGCCTTCGCGCGAGATGCCTTCACCATACATTATGTCGAACTCGCATTCGTGGAACGGCGGCGCAACTTTGTTTTTAACGACTTTAACGCGTGTGCGGTTGCCGACGTGTTTGTCACCTTCTTTAATCGCACCGATGCGGCGAATGTCAAGTCTCAACGAAGCGTAAAATTTCAAGGCTTTGCCGCCCGTCGTCGTTTCCGGCGAACCGAAAAACACGCCGATTTTTTCGCGCAATTGATTGATAAAAATAAAACAGGTGCGCGAACTCGAAACGATTCCGGTCAATTTTCTTAACGCCTGCGACATCAGACGCGCCTGCAAACCGGGAAGCGAATCGCCCATTTCGCCGTCAAGTTCGGCACGCGGCACGAGCGCGGCAACCGAATCAATAACGATCACGTCAACGCTGTTCGAGCGAACCAGCGTTTCGGCGATTTCCAAAGCCTGTTCGCCGGAATCGGGCTGTGAGATCAGGAGTTCGTCAATATTTACGCCGAGTTTTCCCGCGTATTCCGGGTCCATCGCGTGTTCCGCATCAATATATGCCGCAATGCCGCCCATTGCTTGTGCCGACGCGACGACCTGCAAAGCGAGTGTCGTTTTGCCAGAACTTTCCGGTCCGTAAACTTCGACGACGCGACCGCGCGGAAAACCGCCGATTCCGATTGCGGCATCGAGACTCAAACATCTGGTCGAAATCGCGCCGATGTCATCAACGACCCGCTCGCCCATTTTCATAATCGAGCCTTTGCCGAACTTTTTTTCAATTTGCGACAGAGCCGACTCAATTGCTTTTCCTTTGTCCATACTCATTTTTACTGCTTCTCCACCCATTTAGTAAACTCCTTTTGTGATATTCATCGTTAAAAGACAATGAGAGTCTAACACAAAAGAAAGCGTTTGTGAAATACCGTTTCATATATGAAACAATTATTTTTCCTGATTATCGGGAAATTGTTTATTAAAAGTAGTGGAAAAAACCTTTTTGTGCAAGGTAATTTAGTATTTTTACTATTTAGTTTCGACTTTCACAATTATTAGTTTGCTCAAATTGTTCTGTCAACAGTTATGTCACGAATCAAAAAAAAGAATGTTATTTGTGTTCGGAGGTGTCGTAAAAAGTTGTAATTCTGTAATAAGTTTCTTGCTTCTTCGTGGTTAATTATTTTTTGTGGCAAAATAGAAACAATGAGTTTTATTCTCGATAAATTCAAAGAAGAATGCGGAATATTCGGCATTTACGGGCATCAAGAGGCTTCGACTCTGACGCAGCTCGGACTTTTTGCGCTTCAGCATCGCGGTCAGGAAGCGTGCGGCATTGTTTCATCGGACGGGAAAGATTTGCATCAGTTTCGTTCAATCGGTCTGGTCGCTGATGTTTTGAGCGAAGACGTTTTGAAGAGTCTGACGGGCAGAAGCGCAATCGGACATACGCGCTATTCGACTGCCGGGAAAAATACGATCAAAGAAGTTCAACCTTTTTCGGTCACTTGTCAGCACGGGCAGATTTCCATTTGTCATAACGGAAATTTGCCGTTTGCCGCACAGAAACGTATCGAACTCGAAAAATCGGGAGCGATTTTTTCTTCGACTTCGGATACAGAAACGATTCTGCATTCGATTGCGCGGACACAGGCGAAAGATGCCATCGAAGCGATTGCTAAAGTTTTGCAAGACACCGAAGGCGCGTTTTCATTGCTTTTTCTAACACCTACGGCTTTGATCGCCGTGCGTGACGCTCGCGGATTTCGTCCGATGGTTTTGGGAAGATTGAAAAATGCTTGGTGCATTGCGTCGGAAACCTGCGCTTTCGATCTGATCGAAGCCGAATATGTCCGCGAAGTCGAAGCCGGAGAAATGCTCGTTATTGATGCGGACGGACTTCATTCGAGTTTCCCGTTCGAGAAAAAACAAATTTCTTCCTGTGCATTTGAACACGTCTATTTTTCGCGTCCCGATTCGATAGTTTTCGGGATTTCAGTCAATCAATCAAGGCATTTAATGGGCAGACAACTCGCCGTCGAACATCCGGTCGAAGCCGATATTGTCGTTCCCGTTCCCGATTCGGGCGTAGCGGCGGCAATCGGTTTTTCGGCGCAATCAGGCATCAGTTTTCGTCAGGCGATTATCAGAAATCATTATATCGGACGAACATTTATCGAGCCGTCGCAGAGCATCCGCTCGTTCGGCGTGCGACTGAAACTAAATCCGATCAAGGATTTGATAAACGGTCGGCGTGTAGTTTTAGTTGACGATTCGATTGTTCGCGGGACGACATCGAAAAAAATCGTCGAACTCGTCCGGGAAGCCGGAGCGCGTGAAGTGCATATGCGGATTTCGTGTCCGCCGACTGTTTCGCCGTGTTATTACGGTGTTGACACGCCGCGCAAAGCCGAATTGATCGCCGCGCAAATGTCGGTCAAAGAAGTCGGCAAATATATCGAAGCCGACAGTTTGGGTTATCTTTCTCTCGAAGGAATGCTCAAAGCGGTCGGAATGGAAAAGGAGACTTCGTGTGTCGCCTGTTGGAACGGAAAATATCCGACGATGGTTGCAGGCGGAGAGCCGACAATTGATAATAGTTAAAAGTTTTTATTTTATAAGGAGGCAAAAATGCAGATTTTTTCAACACTCGCAGTAATTTTCGTTTTCGCTTTGACGATTCTTCAATGCGATAACACCGGCGTTAAAAGTAATCAGAACGCGGCGCAAAATACGTCACAGAAAAATTCGACGGTCGCCGCAACGACACCTGACGACGGTGCGCCGCGCATCACGCTCGAAGATGCGAAAAAAGATTTTGACGCGGGCGGTGTGATTTTCATAGACACCCGCGCCGAAGTCCAATACAAACTCGAACACATCAAAGGCGCGATCAATATTCCGGTCGAAGGTTTTGAAGCGCGAGCCTCGGAAGTTCCGCAGGACAAAAAGATTATCGCCTATTGTTCCTGACCGAGCGAACATACCAGCGCCCGTGCGGTGCAGATTTTGAAGGAAAAAGGTTATACGAATGCTTATGCGCTCTTAGGCGGAACTCAAGCGTGGAAAAGCGCGGGTTATCCGATGGAGAAAAGCGAAGACAAGTGAAAGTTGAAAGGTAATAATCGAGAGAAATAAAAAATTTTCAGTTTTTACTTTTCATTTATCAATTCATTACAAATGCGTTCCGCCGCGTGTCCGTCCCACAACGGCGGAATTTTCGCGTCGGTTTTTGTATCGTTTTCGAGAATTTCAAATGCGGTGCGTTTGATTTTTTCCGTGTTTGTTCCGACTAAAATATTCGTTCCCAATTCAATCGTAATCGGACGTTCCGTGTTTTCGCGCAAGGTCAGGCACGGAATCGAAAGCGCGGTTGTTTCTTCCTGAAGTCCGCCGGAATCGGTCAGAACGATTTTTGCGCCGGAATAAAGCCGCATAAAATCCAAATAGCCGAGCGGTTCGATCAGTTTGATATTCGAATTACCGACTCTTTCACCAAAACCGAATTTTTCGATATTGTTGCGCGTTCGCGGATGAACTGGAAAAATGAGCGGAATTTTTTCGCTGACGGCAATCAGAGCATCGAGAAGTTTTGTAAAAACTTCTTTTTCGTCAACATTTGACGGGCGATGAAGCGTCGTGACGGCATATTCGTTTTCGGTCAAATTCAAATTCTCACGAACGCTCGATTCTTTCGATTTTTCCAAATTATAAAAAACCGAATCAATCATTACGTTGCCGACAAATTTTATTTTCTCTTCCGCGATGCCTTCTTTTTTCAAGTTTTCGTCGCCGTCGGTCGAAGGCGTTAGGAGCAGATCGGAAATACAATCTGTCAAAATACGATTGATTTCTTCCGGCATTGTCCGGTCGTAAGAGCGAAGTCCGGCTTCGACGTGTGCGACTTTTACACCGAGTTTAGAGCAAACCAGAGCGCACGCAATCGTCGAATTGACATCGCCGACGACAACGACCCAATCAGGCTTTTCCTGTAAAACCACTTGTTCAAACGCCGTCATTATTTTCGCCGTCTGAACCGTGTGCGAGTGCGAACCGACTTCGAGGTGATGATCCGGTGCGGGAATTCCCAGATCCGTAAAAAACGAATCCGACATCGCCGCGTCATAATGCTGTCCGGTATGAACGATCAGCGGCAGAAATTCGTTTTCGCGCCGCTTCATCTCGCGGACAATCGGCGCAATCTTCATAAAATTAGGACGTGCGCCGACGATGTTCAGGATTTTTAGCATAAAAACATTTAACCGCGAAATGCGCGAAATATACGAAAAATTGTTTTTGATTTTTGGCGTGTTTCGCGCATTTCGCGGTTATCTTTTTTACAATCTTACGATTTTCGCTTTGCTTGCGTTGCGCGTTTCTTCTTTTAAAGCATTGCGCGTATCAACGATGACTTTCGAGAGTTCACAAACTTTGTTGTAATCAACGCCCGAATGCTCGGTGCAGATGACGGCGCAGTCGGCTGATTGTAAAAGTTCATCCGTCAATTCCTGATTGTAGAGCGGTTCGCCGTCGCCGATAGTGTAAGCGTGATCGAAAGTAACTTCCGGCACGAACGCGTCGTGATAGATAACTTCTGCGCCTTTGGCACGCAGCAGATCAATGACCGACAGTGCGGGAGATTCGCGCATATCGTCAATGTCTTTTTTATACGCCACGCCGAGAATTAAAATTTTCGCGCCTTTCAAAGATTTCTCGTTGTCATTTAGCGCATCTCGGACTAAACCGACGACGTATTTCGGCATTCCCGAATTAATCTGTTCGGCTAAAGTAATAAATTGTGAATCGAATCCGTGCTGACGCGCTTTCCAGGAAAGATAATGCGGATCGAGCGGAATGCAGTGTCCGCCGATTCCCGGTCCGGGATAAAAAGGCATAAAGCCGAAAGGTTTGGTCGCCGCCGCGCGGACGACTTCCCAAGTATCAATATTTAAAGCGTTGCAGACTTTCGCCATTTCGTTCGCCATTCCGATATTGATGGCGCGAAAAGTATTTTCCCAGAGTTTACAGGCTTCCGCCACGCGAGCCGATGAAACGGCGTGAACATCGCCGACGATTTCACCATATAATTGCGCCGCGACTTCGGTCGAATCCTTGCCGACTCCGCCGACAACTTTCGTAATATTGTGCGTCTGAAACTGCGGATTGCCCGGATCAACTCTTTCGGGCGAAAAGGCAAGCAGAAAATCTTCGTCGAGTTTGAAACCTTTTTCTTCAAACATCGGCTGTAAAACTTCGTCGGTCGTTCCCGGATACGTCGTTGATTCGAGAATTATCAACTGACCTTTCCGCATATATTTTTGTATCTCCGCACCGGAAGCCAAAATATACGACATATCCGGGTCTTTCGTTTTCCGAAGAGGTGTCGGAACGCAAATCACGATAACATCGCATTCATTTAGTTTTGAAAAATCGGTCGTCGCAGTTAATTTTCCCGCGTCGAGACATTTTTTAACGTCTTCGCTTTTAACATCAACGATGTAAGATTCGCCGTTGTTGATTGCGTCGGCTTTTTTTGTATCAACTTCAAAACCGATGCCTTGAAAATCTTTCAGGCAGAATTCGACAATTAACGGCAAACCGACGTAACCGAGACCGATTACGCCGATAACAGCGGACTTTTCCGCGATCAGATTTTTAAGTTCGTCTTTTATCATAAATATTTATAAATAAGGCTTTTTTAAGCTATGTTACAAGAGATGATTTCTTGCAAACCTAAAGATTATTTTAATCCATTTAGACTGTCAAGAATGTAAATGATTCAGGAAAACTTTATGTTACAATCAAAATCGGCACGAAATTTCAACTTTAGCTGAAAATGTGCGCCATTCTTCATACCGATAATTCGTTTTATTCTTAAATCAATTTATGAATGTCGAAATAAATTCAACCAATCCGACTGTCAAAGCGATCATTTCCGGCTCTGCGCCGCGTCCGGCACAACTTGCCGCCGCGCGCGGAATCCTGCCTCTGCCGCAAACCGATCTGCTGGAAATTTTGGCTGTTCTCGCGCACAGCGAAGACGAGGAACTTTCGACGAATGCGCGGCGGACGCTTGCCTCGCAAAAAGAAGACGAACTCGAATCAAACATCAAATCCGGTCAACTCGCGCCGAATGTTCTGGCTTATTTTGCCGAAGCGGAAAATCTTTCCGCGCCCGTTTACGAAGCGATTTTATCTAATCCGAAAACGCCTCACGGCGCGATTGTAAAATTTGCGCGAAACAGCAAAGACGGCAGTTTACTCGAACTGATTTCTCTGAATCAACAGCTTTTGATTCAAAATCCGGCGATTATTGACGCGATTAGTGCCAATCCGCATCGAACGGCGGAAGCCGACCGACGCGCGGCGGAAACCAAACGCGAGTTTTTTGAAAAAGAACGCGGCGCACAGCAGATCGCCAACGAACTTCGCGCCCGCGGAAAAGATGCGGCGGCGGAATTTATCGAACAAGCCGAGTTTTCAAAAAATTTAGACGATTCTCCGGCTTCGGCAAAACTCGGCTACGAAGACGCTATATTGCTTGCCGAACATATCGAAGTGCCGGATTCGGAAACCGACGATTCGTGGCTCGCGCTCGAATATATCGAAGATATTTACGAAGAATCGGAAGAACAGCGTGAAGAAATCGTCAATAAAATTCTCGGTGAATTCAAATTCGATGAAAACGATCTGTCAAACGACCGCGTGGCGATGATCCAGCGCATTATGCGTATGACGATGAAAGACCGCATCAAACTCGCCGTTAAAGGCGACCGCGAAGCGCGTAATATTCTCGTCCGCGATCCGAACCGTGTCGTCGCGCAAGCCGTCATTCAAAACGCGAAAATTACCGAACAGGAAGTCGAAAAAATCGCCGCGATGCGAACTGCGCCGGAAGACGTTCTGCGGCAGATTTTTATTAACAAAAAATGGGCGAGAAACTACGCGATTATGCACAATCTGGCGCGAAATCCGCGCACACCGATTGCCAATTCGATGAACATTCTAAATCGTCTGCAAGTCAAAGATTTAGACGCGATTATTAAAAATCGCAACGTCGCCGAAGCTGTCAGAAAACAAGCTCAAAGATTGTCGAATCTGCGAAAAGGCGGAAGAGGATAAAAAAGTAAAAAAGCAAAAGTAAAAAGGCAAAAGTAAGAATATTGTTTTCACTTTTGCCTTTTTACTTTTACTTTTCACTTTTTGCCTTTATAAAAATTCCATAATGCGCCCGTGTTTGATGAACGAACCAGCCATATCGGTCAGAGTATGACTTGCCGCGCCGAGCCAAAGTCCGATAAATAAAGAGACAAAAACATTTTCGCCGAAAGCGATGCGGACAACATCGCCGATTTTTCGCCACGATTTGGCAAATTCCAAAAGCGAAGGCAGTTCGCCGCCGGAAATTCCCATATAAACATAGGAAAAAAGAAACGCGAGAAGCGTCAGAACGCCGACGAAATAGATGACGCGCAGAAATGTGCCGAAAATCAAACCGTGCGACCAGCGCGAACGATGTTTAAAAAATACCTGATACGGAAACCAGAGCAGCTTTAAAAAACTCCAGCGCGTATATTGTTTTGAAACCGTGTCGAGATCGGGACCGAACATCAGACCGCCGAACAGAAATCCGAACGCGACGATCAACGCCGCCGGAATACTGCCGCCGATGCTCCACGCAGCGGCGAGCGTCGGCGCGGTAAGAATAAATGTAACTGCATCGTGTGTTTTACCGGAAGGCATTTTTAATTTTCGATTTTAGATTTGTGATTTTAGATTTGTGATTTTCTTTATTTAACTTCGGCTTGAATTTATAAAAACTCTCCGTCAATATCTTAGCTTTTTTTAAATCAGCTGTCCAAATTTTTTCTAAATTAAAAACGCCAAACTGCAATGTTTTTTTAGTTTTGCTAAAATTTTCGTGCGATGTTTTATTTGATGTTTTCAAATCAAAATCCGCATCGAATAATTTGAAATTTGAAATCAAACTGTGAATAATTTCTGGACAAAATTAAAAACGACGCTCGAAATGATAAAGTTCGAGCATACTTTGTTTGCGCTTCCGTTTGCCTTTCTCGGCGCGGTTTTGGCGGCGGACGGTTTGCCTTTTTGGTGGCAGATTCTGTGGATTACGGCGGCAATGTTCGGCGCACGTTCGGCGGCGATGACTTTTAACCGCATCATTGACCGCAGATTCGATGCGGAAAATCCGCGCACTGCCGGACGCGAACTGCCGAGCGGAAAACTTTCCGTTTCGTTCGCGTGGGCGTTTTTGTCGGCTTCAGTCTGCTTGTTTGAAGTTGCGGCGTATTCGTTAAATTGGCTGACGTTCGCGCTTTCGCCAATCGCGCTTTTGTCGGTTCTCGGTTATTCATACGCGAAAAGATTTACGAGTTTCGCGCATTTGATTTTAGGTTGGGCATTGGCGATTTCGCCGACGGCGGCTTGGATTGCGGTGCGCGGCGCGATTGATTCGGAAATTCCCTTGTTATTGTCGCTGCTCGTGATGATGTGGACTTCCGGTTTTGATGTGATGTATGCGTGTCAGGATTACGAATTTGATAAAAAAGCCGGTCTGCGCTCGATTCCGGCGCGTTTCGGAATTAAAAATTCGCTGCGTATCGCCAGACTTTTTCACGCGCAGGCGTTCATTGTTTTAATACTTTTATACTTTGTTACGGGTTTAGGTTGGCTCGCTTTGATCGGAGTTTTTACCGTCGGTGCGCTTCTTGTCTATCAACACACACTCGTTAAACCGAACGATCTTTCAAAGATGAATGCGGCATTTTTTACGACTAACGCCTTTGTCAGCATTATTTTATTCGCCACATTCGGCGGTGCGGTTTTTTTAGCTAAATGCAATTGAACCGCAGAGGCGCAAAAACGCAGAGGAAATTAAGTATAAAGTAAACAGAAAAAAAATTTAATTTCTACTTTATACTTATTCTTTAAAAAACTCTGCGTCTTTGCGTCTCTGCGGTGAAAAAATCTTAAAGTTTCAGCGATTTTAAATATTCACGAAAATCATTTCCGAGATCGTCACGTTTGAGAGCAAATTCGACCGTCGCAATTAAAAATCCTAATTTATCGCCTGCGTCGTGTCTTACGCCGTCAAGTTTAACTGCATAAAAAGACTTGCCTTCTTCGAGCATTAAACGCATTGCGTCGGTGATTTGAATTTCGCCGCCCGCACCTTTTTCGGTTCTTTCAATCGCATCGAAAACGTCGGGCGTTAAAATGTATCTGCCGATGATCGCAAGATCGGATGGTGCGTCTTCAAATTTCGGTTTTTCAACCATATCTTTGATCTTGAAAACATTCGGCGCGACTTCTTCTGCATCAATTACGCCGAAACGTGAAATCGCTTCGCCCGAAACCTGCATCGTCGCAATTACGGGCGCATCATATTTTTCAAAAACTTCGATCATCTGTTTGAGCGCAGGTTTTTCAGCGTCAACTACATCGTCGGCGAGCAACACGGCAAACGGCTCGTTTTCGGCAAAATCTTTAGCTTGATAGATTGCGTGTCCGAGTCCGAGCGATTGTTTTTGCCGCGTGTAGCAAATCCGGCAAATCTCGGAAATGGCGCGAACCATCTTGAAAAATTCGGTTTTGCCTTTTTCCTGCAACAGATTTTCCAGTTCGTAAGAAATGTCGAAATGATTTTCAATCGAACTTTTTTCGCGTCCCGTGACGATTAAAACCGATTCGATTCCCGAAGCGACGGCTTCTTCGACCGAGTATTGAATCAAAGGTTTATCAACCAACGGAAGCATTTCCTTCGGCGATGCTTTGGTCGCGGGTAAAAATCTCGTTCCCAATCCGGCGGCGGGAAAAACTGCTTTGCGAATTTTTTGTTTCATATAAATACTGATAAATTATGATCTTGTTCCAAACGAATGAATCTAAAATTCTAGGTGAAAAATGACTGAGAAACAAATCTTTGAGACGGTGTTGGAAAAACACGAAAATTTGGACGCGACCGGAATCACGATTCCGTTTGATGTGGAAAAAGTTTTTGGCGCAAAACGCGTTCCCGTCAAAGTCTCGATTAATGGCGCACAGTATCTTTCAACCATCGTGCGAATGAGCGGAAAATATGTGATCGGCGTTCCGAAAATTTTCCGCCAAGCAGCCGGCGCAAAAGCCGGAGATTTGATAAAAGTTACGCTTGAAAAAGACACGGAAAAGCGCACCGTCGAAATTCCGAAAGATTTGGCGCAAAGATTAAAGGAAAACGATTTGACGGAGATTTTTTCAAAAATTAGTTATACGCATCAGAAAGAATATGTTCGTGCAGTTGAAGACGCGAAAAAAGAAGAAACGCGAAATCGAAGAATCGAAAATACGATTGAAAAACTCATCAGCAAGAGAAAATAATTTATGTTGGATTTAAATTACGTCAGAGAAAATTTAGAAAAAATAAAAGAAGCCCTGAAGAATCGCAATTTTCCGGCGGAAAGTCTGGATAAATTTGTCGAACTCGATGCGGAACGCCGCCGCATTATCGGTGAAGCCGATGCGATCAATCAAAAACGAAATTCGTCGAGCAAGGAAATCGGTGCATTGATGCAAGCCGGAAAACGTGCAGAAGCCGACGCAAAAAAATCGGAAATCGCCGGATTAAAAGATGACCAAACCGAGTTGGAAAAACAGCGCGACGAAGCCGAAAACGCGATGCGCGAACTTCTCGCGGGTTTGCCGAATATTCCGGCGGAAGGCGTTCCCGTCGGCGCGGACGAATCGGCAAATGTCGAAATTCGCAAATGGGGCGAGCCGAAAGAATTCGATTTCGAGGTCAAAGATCACGTTGATTTAGGCGAAAGTTCGGGCATTTTAGATCAGGAACGCGCCGTTAAAATTACGGGTTCGCGCTTTGCGATTTTGAACGGCGCGGGCGCGAGGTTGGAACGCGCTTTGGTCAATTTTATGCTTGACGTTCATACGACCGAACACGGTTATTTGGAAACTCTGCCGCCGTTTTTGGTTAATCGAAAATCGCTTTTCGGCACGAATCAACTGCCGAAGTTTGAAGAAGAATTATTTCATATCAAAGATGAACGCGGTTTTGCTTTGATTCCGACGGCGGAAGTTCCCGTAACGAATTATCACGCCGAAGAAATTCTCGACGCGAAAGACTTGCCCAAACAATATGTTGCGTATTCGCCGTGCTTTCGTTCCGAAGCCGGAAGCTACGGGCGCGATACACGCGGTTTGATTCGCCAGCACCAATTTGAAAAAGTCGAACTCGTGAAAATAACTCTGCCGGAAAACTCCGACGAAGAACACGAAAAACTGACGGCAAATGCCGAGCGGATTTTACAGCTTCTCGGTTTGCCGTATCGCACCGTTGTTCTTTCAACGGGCGATATGGGTTTCGGCGCGAAGAAAACTTACGACATCGAAGTTTGGTTGCCGTCGCAGAAAACTTACCGCGAGATTTCAAGCTGTTCAAACTGCGGGGATTTTCAGGCGCGGCGAATGAATCTCAGATTCAAACGCGGCGGCGGCGGAAAACCGGAATATGCTCATACGATCAACGGTTCGGGTTTGGCAGTCGGCAGAACGTGGATTGCGATTTTGGAAAATTATCAACAGGCGGACGGTTCGATAATCATTCCCGAAATTCTCCACCGATATATGAACGGTTTGGAAAAAATTACGACTTAAGATGAACCGAAATGATAAAAGTGATCGTTTCCGATACAAGAAAGATTGAAGTTTGAATCCTCTAAAATTCGTCGAAAATTACAAAAGCCGTTTTCGCATACTAATATTTAAGTTTCTAAAAAGATGAATGCCGCTAAGATTTAATCGGTATCAAAATCCGTTTGATAAATCTTCGTTTTTCCGATGCTCTTTAAAAGCAGAAAAGGCTTCGACATTTGCCGAAGCCTTTTCTGCTTTTAAACATTTAATATGCTTAAAATAAATTACCAACGCGAACCGCCGCCATAGCCGCCGCCGCCGCCGCCGCCGCGATTTCCGCCACCGCCGCCACTGCCGCCGCGACCGCCGCCGCCGCCGTAGCCGCCACGACCGCCGCCGCTGCCGCCGCGACCGCCGCCGCCGCTGTTTTCACGCGGTTTAGCTTCGTTGATTTTCAATTCACGACCGTCAAATTCTTTGCCGTTAAGTTGCGAAATAGCATTTTCGCCTTCTTCTCTGCTCGACATTTCGACAAATGCGAATCCGCGTGAACGTCCTGTTTCACGATCTTCGATGATGTTGGTTGATTCGACAGTTCCTACTTCTCCGAAGATTTCTTCCAAATCTTGGGTTGAAGTGTTAAAGGAAAGATTTCCTACATAAAGTTTCATTGACATAATAATATTTTACCTTTTCCCGTTATCGGGAATTTCAAAAGAAGTGTGAATCGGGACTGTCTGCTGATTAAATTGATCTGCGCTGAATCCGGTTTCTGCTGCTTAAAAACAAGAGCTACTTCTGTAACTAAAAACGACCTGCTCTCAAACTATCCAAAAACCGTTTTGACGAGTTGCATCATTTTCGATGCAAGAGAAGGATTAACGCTGTCTATGATGCACTTTTTGCCGCATAGTTGCAAGCGCATTTCAGGTTTTCGCTTAAAATATTTTTATATATCTATAATTTTCGTTTTTTTTGCGCTGAGTGAAATGAAGAAATCGAGCAGTTGAAAAAATTAGATGTCTTTCGATTGTGATTTATATTCGCTGTTGATTTTGTTTTAAAATTTTCGACTTGGCAATAATTAACATCGTCGGAATTTATTCTTTCAGGCTTTTTTCGTGCTGAAGATTTGAAATTTCTTTAAAGCTCTACAACTTTTGCTCGCAAAATTGTAAGTCTGAAGTTTTACAATCAGTTTTTAAGATACATCTCGAAGAAGTTTTTAACCACATTTGTTGCAAAATAAAATACTATATTCTAGGATAAATTTCGTGATTTCAGGCAATTTAGCTTTGCAAAGCAATTTTTTTTCATACTATGTCGGATACCTAACAGACAAATGTATCGTTTCCGCTCAAAATATGTTTTGCTAATCGGAAGAAAAATTATAAAATCGCTTGACCGATTTGTTCCCGGCTTTCCAAAATGTGAACAATCAAAGACTCTCCTCTTTGCAAAACGCTGAAGTATAGCTGTGAAAGTTATGCCCGATACTGCTGATTTTCGTCCGTCAGTTCAAAATAGAATTTTGTCGGTCTTATCCGAATCAGAGATGAAACTTCTTATGTCTCGTCTTGAGCGGATAAATCTGTCACCCTGTTGTATGATATATCAGGCGGGCGACTCGATACCGCACGTTTATTTTCCGAGTAACGAAATGATTTCGCTGCTTTCAGTTACAGAACAATGGCAGACGGTCGAGATCGGATTTACCGGTTACGAAGGTTTAGTAGGAATACCGTTTTTACTCGGACAAAACGAAATGCCGTATCAGGCTCTGACTCAAGCCGAAACCGAGTGTTGGCGTATCGAGTCGAAGGTTGCTTCCGGTTTGTTTAAACAATGCGGCGTTTTTCACGACGTGGTGTTGCGTTATATAAACGTCATCTTAAAACAACTTTCACAAACCTGCATCTGCAATCATTTTCATAAGATCGAAGCTCGTCTGTGTCGTTGGCTGACGGTAATGTTCGAGCGTTCGGGCAATAAGCATTTGCTTTTGACGCAGGAATTTCTCGCTCATATGTTAGGCATTCAGCGGACAAGTATCGGTTTGATCGCTAATTCTTTACAGGAAAAAGAAATTATCAAATATCGGCGCGGCAAAATAGAAATTCTCGATTATGCAAAGTTGAAAAATTCAGCCTGCGAATGTTTTTCGATAATCAATGAAGAGCAAGAAAGATATATCGAAGATAAAAATTTTCCGGCTAAACCGTTAAATTAACAAACAAATCTATTTATTTGACTTATAAATCGAATTCGCTTTTCGGCGATTCGATTTACCGGAGGAAACAGACATCATCACAAAGAAAAAAATTTTGTGTGTCGAGGATCACGAAGACACTTGCGAGCTTTACAAACTTCTGTTTGCCGAATACGACTTTACTTTTGCTGACAGCGTGACAAAAGCTCTCATACTTTTCAAAGCGCAAGATTTCGATCTCTGCATTATGGACGGTCGGCTCAACGACGGTTCGGGAAGCGATTTGTGTCGGAAAATGACAGAATTAAAACCGGATTTTCCTGTCGTCTTCGTATCCGGTCTGACACGCGCCAGCGATCTGGAAGAAGCCAAAAACGCCGGCGCACGCGAATATCTCATAAAACCTTGCGATATGGATCAATTACAAAAAGTCGTTAAAGAGTTGATTGAAAATTAAATCCCCAATTCCGCCTTCGCTTCCGCAAATTTCTCGACCGCAAACTGTAAATCTTCGCGTGAATGCGCCGCCGAAACCTGTGTGCGGATTCGCGCTTTGCCTTGCGGGACGACGGGAAATGAGAACGGAATAACGTAGATTCCTTTTTTCAAAAGTGCTTCCGCCATTTTTGAAGCGACCACCGCGTCGCCGAACATTACGGGGACAATCGGATGCGTTCCGGGCAAAACTTCGAGTCCGGTTTTGGCGATTTCTTCGCGGAAAAAGCTGGTGTTTTCCATTAATTTGTCGCGCAGTTCGGTAGAATTTGTGAGCATATCAATCGCCGCGATGGACGAACCGACGATTGCCGGCGCGAGCGAATTTGAAAAAAGATACGGGCGCGAACGCTGGCGCAGCAGTTCGATAATTTCTTTTTTCCCCGAAGTGTAACCGCCCATCGCGCCGCCGAGAGCCTTGCCGAGCGTTCCCGTGATGATGTCAATTCTGCCCATTACATCGCAGTATTCGTGCGTGCCGCGTCCGTTTTTGCCCATAAATCCGACCGCGTGACAATCGTCAATCATCACGAGCGAATCGTATTTTTCCGCCAGATCGCAGATCTCGCCGAGTTTCGCAATATAACCGTCCATCGAAAAAACGCCGTCCGTCGCAATAATTTTCCGCCGCGCATTTGACGCTTCTTTGAGCTTCGCTTCAAGGTCGTTCATATCGCTGTTTTTATAACGAAACCGCGCCGCTTTCGACAGACGAATCCCGTCAATAATGCTCGCGTGATTGAGTTCGTCGGAAATAATCGCGTCTTCCGCCTCGAACAGCGGCTCGAAAAGTCCGCCGTTCGCATCGAAACAAGCCGCGTAAAGAATCGTGTCTTCCGTCCCCAAAAACTCGCTGATCTTCGCTTCGAGTTCCTTGTGAATCGCCTGCGTCCCGCAAATAAACCGCACACTCGACAACCCGAATCCCCATTCGTCCAAAGTCTTATGCGCCGCCGCGACGATCTTCGGATGATCCGAAAGCCCGAGATAATTATTCGCGCACATATTCAAAACTTCCTGCTTTGAAACTTCGATCCGTGCATCCTGCGGACTCTCGATCACGCGCTCGTTTTTATAAAGCCCCGCTTCTCTGATTTCGCCCAATGTATTTTCTAATTGATTTTGAATTTTGCCGTACATATTTCTTATTTATTCTAAAGCGTTTATTTTTGTTAAATTTATCCACAGAATTCAAGCAGCCATTCAGCGTGATTTTTATGCTTAAAGCTTGGTGAATCAATCAATTCTAACAATTGTTTTTTACATAATTCAGGTTCTGATTCTGCCAACTCTGTAAGAAAAAAACAAAAGCCATCATTGTCGTGTCCCTCGTTAAAGTTTTTCTGCAAAGCCTCGAACAATTCAGACAAATATTCAGAACCGCCAAGTTCAGAAATTGGTTCTGACAAAAGTTCTCTAATCCAAAAATCGTTTTTCTCAGATTTTAGTGCTGAAATTAATTGAGGCAAATCATCTTTTGTTGCTGAATTCTTCATTCTTTCAAACGATTCTAATTTTTCTTCAACATCATAATCGTTAAAATCTGACCACAAGATTTCAAGTTCTTTTTCAATAATCGGATTCATTTTTCTATTTGCATTTGCTCGATCCTAAAACTACTTTGTCTAAACTTTCTTCTTTTATCACTTCAAAAACATTCGCAAAATGTTTGAAATTATGTTCCCGCGATTCGCACTTTCGTTTCGGTTACAGTAACGAATTGTTCGGGCAGTTTTTCGGAGTGATTTTCGAGCAGTTGTTCTAAAACTTTTATTTTGTTCGCCGCTCTTTCGTCGTCGAGGCGCATAAAAATAATGCCGTGATGTGTGCGGCGTTCACGAAAGATCATTTCGCCGAAATCTTTGTCGTTGGTTATCAAAATCCAATTTTCGTCAGCCGATTTTGTCAAAACTTCGTCGTCGGTTATTCCACGCGCTTCGTCGAAAACGGAAAAGACTTCGTAATTCGCATCACGGAGCCATTTTGCGACTTTCGAGCCGGCGCATTCGTCAACCAGAAAACGCATCTCAAACCGTCTCCAAACTCAGCGGCATAAATTCCGTTTTGCTCATTGATTCCTTCGCAAACAGCAGACAGGCTTGAATATCTTCGGGCATTAAACCATCGTATTCATCCAAAATTTCCGTAGTTGTCGCGTTGTGCGCTAAAAGATTCAAAATAAATTCAACGGTTAAGCGTGTCCCGCGAATCACAGGTTTGCCGACCATAATTGTTGGATTTAATTCAATTCTTTCAAGTAAAGTTTGGTCATTCATATAATTTTATACAACAAATTTTATCACGCTTGATGCGCTTCCATATACGCGCGAAGCAGGGAATTAATTTTGGTTTGATAACCCGCGCCTTGCTGTTTATACCAATCCAAAACTTCGCTGTCCACGCGCAATGTCAGTTGAGTTTTGCGCGGTGCGGTTTTCAATCCGCGCCGAACAATTGCGCGGGCGAACATTTCGGTCGGAATCTCCGGCGTTTCCGATAAATCAATGTCTTTCTCTTTTAGTGCGTCAACGCGCTTCCAATCAGTCTGCGATTTGTCTGAAGTAGTTTTCTTCTTCTTCATTGTTTGTTGCCTTTCTGACGCTGATAATGCGAATTAATGCGTCGGTTTCCGTATGCCTCGGCGGTGACCACGCGACCTTCCGATAATCCAAATGTAACGAACCGTTTTTCGCCGTAATCAAAACGGTCATCGAAAACCGTCGCCGTTTCGCCATCAAACACTTTTTCAATTCCAACGAAATCAAATCCGTGTTTTTCAATATTTGACAGGCGTTTTTCTTCGTCCCATTCAAATTTCATAAACTTCAATTGTAACTACAATATGTAACTACAAATGTTATCGTAATCTGATTTTGCGAAAACTACAAACTGAAATTAAATCATCAAGACGCGAAAATTCCTTTGACCGCCGAAAGTCCTTGTGCTTTGCGCCACGCGGCGATGTTTCCGCAATGATGTCCTTCGTGGAAGACGAGCGTTTGCAGGTGATGCCCGATGGTCGGCTGTATTTTGACAAGTGTTTCGTCCGGTGTCGGCTGGTCGGGATTTTTCATTTGGCGAACCGCGCCCGTTCTGAGAATGCCTGTTTCGGTCAATCTTTCGACGAGAATCTGTTTCGAGTCGTAATCCGCGAACGTCGAAACCGGATTTGAATTCGGTCCGTATTTATGCAGCAAATCCGAAAAATCCGCCGAAAGCTCGCGGACTTTCAGCATTGATAAAAGATAAACGTCGCCCAACAAAAGATGTCCGAGAATCCAAGCCGGATGATTTTCTCTGGTGGAAGTTTGCAGACACATCTGTTCATCGTGCAAATCTTCGACCAGATTCAGCGTCTGTTTTCGGGCATTTTCAAGCGACCAGACCAATAAATTACTCATCAAATCTTACTCCGATCCAAAATCACTTTGCCGCTGTTTTCAACTTACTTCTGATTCTTATCTAATCACCTGTTCCGGCTTGAAATGTCTCATCAAAATATATGCCGCAATAAATAGCACGAGTAAAATTGATGTTGAAATCCAACCGGAAAAAGACGGCTGTCCGGTTACTCGAAAGATTGCTCCGGCATACCATGATCCGCTGATTGAAAAAAGTGCGTAATTTCCGCCCGTGTGAAGTCCGGTTGTTAACCAAATATTTCCCGTAAGCGCGTATGCCAACCCGTGGATGATGCCGCCTGCCAATAAAAGACCGACGCGCTCGAAGGCAAACTGTTCGCCTGCCAAATGAATTGCGGCGAAAAATACAGCCGGAACAATCAAGCGAAACAGCAGCGAGCGATGCTCCCAAAGCCGCATCGGAAAAGTGCGATTGGCGATCTCTTCGACTGCGCCTTGAATTAAAAGTAGAAAAAATGCGCCGGAAATGATTATCAATATCCAATGAAATTCAAAATGCGCTCCGATTCTATCTTTGACCTCCGCTCTGCCGCTCAATAACGCATTTGCCCAGGGCAAAATTGCGAAGGCAAAACCGACCAACAAACCGACTAGCAAATCAATTAATCGCCG
Source organism: Pyrinomonadaceae bacterium (assembly GCA_965217985.1). Lineage (GTDB taxonomy): Bacteria > Acidobacteriota > Blastocatellia > Pyrinomonadales > Pyrinomonadaceae > DATHTS01. Next base: position 461,167 of record CBDCJY010000009.1, on the reverse strand, counting down.
AAAAGAAATTTGAATGCCCAAAGATTCTGCGTCTTTTCCTTTGACCCGATAATACAAACTCCTTGTAAATACGATGACGAAAGCGGACAAACATACTAAAGCAATACCGTCCACAATGCCGATGGGATCTCTGCCGAGATGAATTTCTCTGCCGGACGCGATTCTCACGACCGAAAGAAATGACCACGCGGTAATAAAAATAAAAAGTTGATGCAAAACAAAAATCGCCCACAAATTTTGTTTGAACCATCCGGCAAGCCTTGTCATCTTATTTCACAAATTTCTATAAGAAGTTTACTTTTGTCTAAATCTCGCTCCAATCCAAAATCACTTTGCCGCTGTTTCCTTCACGCATTACTTCAAAGCCTTTTTCAAAATCCTTGTATGAAAAACGGTGCGTGATGACGGGCGAGATATCCAGACCGCCTTCCAATAAAACACTCATCTGATACCACGTTTCATACATTTCGCGTCCGTAGATGCCTTTGACGGTGAGCATATTGAAGATGACGGTTTTCCAGTTGATCGCAAATTCGTCCGGCGGAATGCCGAGAAAAGCGATGTTTCCGCCGTGCGTCATATTGGCGAGCATATCGCGGAAAGCAGTTGCGTTACCCGACATTTCCATTCCGACATCGAAACCTTCCTTCATTCCGAGTTGTTTCTGCACATCAGCGAGAGAAGTTTCGCGCACGTCAACTGCCATTGTGACATCGAATTTTTGTGCCAGTTCCAGGCGATGCGGATTTACATCCGTGATGACGACGTGACGCGCTCCGGCGTGTTTGGCGACCGCCGCCGACATAATGCCGATCGGTCCTGCGCCCGTAATCAAAACGTCTTCGCCGAAAACTTCAAACGCGAGCGCGGTGTGAACGGCGTTGCCGAACGGATCGAAGATCGCTGCGACTTCCAAGTTTACGTCCGCTTCGTGTTTCCAGATATTCGTCATCGGAACGCTCATATATTCGGCAAAACCGCCGTCCGTATTGACGCCGACTCCCAAAGTATTCGCGCATTTATAACGCCGTCCGGCGAGACAATTTCGACACCGACCGCAAACCAAATGACCTTCGACGCTGACAATATCGCCCGTGAAAAAATCGCTGACGTTCGAGCCGACTTCGACGATTTCGCCGACGATTTCGTGTCCGAGAATCGTCGGGATTTTGATCGTCTGCTGCGCCCAAGCGTCCCAATTCCAGATGTGAACGTCCGTTCCGCAAATTCCGGTTTTCAAAACTTTGATTAAAACATCATTAATTCCGATTTCGGGCGCGGGAACATCTTCGAGCCACAGACCTTCTTCGGCTTTGCTTTTTACGATTGCTTTCATATTAATATTTTATAATTTGCGGTTTAAAATAAAACCGTTTTTAACTTTTTCCATTCCGATTTTAGGATAATAATCGAGTGCGTCAGGCACGGAAAGAAGCAGCACCATAGATTTTTCGCCAACTTCCGCTTTTGTTATCTCGACTAATTTTTTCCCGATTCCGGCTTTTTGAAAATCTTTTCTAACCGCTAAGTCAGCCAAATAACAACACCAGACAAAATCCGTCAAAGCCCGCGAAACGCCGATGAGTTTTTTATCAAACCAAGCACTAACAATTAAATTCGAGTTCGCAAACATTTCCGCAATGCGATCTTTGTCATTAGTCGGTCGCGGCAATCCGCAATTATCATAAAGTTCAATTATTTCATCACTTTCAAGCGGAGCATTAATTTTATATTCAACTTCACTCATTATTCAAAATTTTTCTTCTCTAAATTTAACCATTTCAACGCCGCGCCGTGCAGCATTTCCGCCTTTATTTCATCATCAAACTTTGAAGTTTCGATCAATTTTCCCGGTTCTAATTCGCCGAGCGGAAACGGATAATCCGTGCCGAGTGCGATCTTTTCCGCGCCGAATAATTTTACAAGATATTCGAGCATCAATTCATCGTGAACGAGCGAATCGAGCCAGAATTTGCCGAGATATTCGCGCGGATTGACGTTGTTATCGGGATATAAATCCGGTCGAACTTGAAAGCCGTGCGCGATTCTTCCCAAAGTGTAAGGAAACGAACCGCCGCCGTGCGCGAAGCAGATTCGCAGGTTTTTGAGTTTTTCCAACACGCCGGAAAATATCAGACTGCAAATCGCCCGCGAAGTTTCCGCCGGCATTCCGACGAGCCACGGCAGCCAATATTTCTGCATATCTTTTTCGCCCATCATTTCCCACGGATGCACGAAAATTGCCATTCCTAAACTTTCACACGCCGCAAAAAACTCGTAAAACTGAGCTTCGCCTAAATTTAACTGATTGACGTTCGAGCCGATCTGCACGCCGACCAAACCGATTTCTTTGCATCTTTCGAGTTCGGCAATTGCAAGTTTCGTGTCCTGCATCGGAACTGTTCCCAAACCGACAAATCGTTTCGGAAATTTCCCGACGATTTCCGCGATTCCGTCATTTAAAACTTTGGAAACTTCCGCGCAATCTTTCGCCTTCGCCCAATACGAAAACATCACAGGAACGGTGGAAAGCACCTGCACATTCACATTTTGCGCGTCGCATTCTTCGATTCTGCGTTCAGCCGACCAACAATTGTCTTCGATCTCACGGAAAAAATGCCCGTCATCTTTCATCATTCCGGCACAGCAAGATTTATGATGATCTAATTTTATAAATCCGCCGTAGCCGAATTTTTCCTTCCAGTTCGGAATATTTTCCGGCAAAATATGTGTGTGAATATCAATTTTTAACATCAATCTCCAAACGAATAATCGAGAACAATCGTTTTGCTGCTTTCATCGGATTTAAATTCGAGTGTTCCCGTAATTCCTTTTAATTCACCAGTTCCCGAACCCGGCACGATTTTTCCCGATGCTTTAGGCTCGTCCGTCATTCCGCCGTGAATCGCTACAAAAGAACCTTTTTTGCCTTCTATCTCGACGAAAAAGCGATCCATTATCGTATAACCCGCTGCGCCGCTTTTTGAGCCACACATTAAAAGTTCGCCGCGACTTTCGCCTTTAACATCTTCGCCGTCAAAACTTTTTTTCACAATAATGCGCGAAAGCGTCGGCGATTCGGTTGTTTCGTCCGTATTTTTCGCGTCCCAAGCCGTAATCTGAAACGGAATCGTAATTTGTTTGTTCATATTATTTTTAAGTTTCTATCTGCCGGAAAATAAAATTTACCCGATGTTTATTTTCTAAAATTTTATCAAATGACCGCTGGTTCGGTTAATGTTATCAACGCTTTTTCCGTGTCGAGTTCTGCTTTGATACCGACGGGCAAAGTGCATTGATCGCTGATATGACCGAACGAAAGTCCGTAAATTACGGGAATTTTTAGATCGCCGAGACGATCTTTTAAAACTTCCATTAACGATTGCGAATTTTCATCTTTCGTTTCACAATCTTTGAAAATTCCGAGCGCAATTCCTGAAAGGCTTTTCATATCAATACTTTGCAAAAGTTGTGTGAGCATTCGGTCAATTCTGTAAGGTGCTTCGCCGACATCTTCGATAAAAAGAATTTTGCCCGTCGTGTTTTTCAGCGCAAACGGCGTTCCTGTCATTGCCGCAAGCAGTGAAAGATTGCCGCCGATCAATTTACCCGATGTTTTTCCCGGAGTAATCGTCTGCGTTTTGTAAACACTCGATTCGTTGACGAAATTAGTCGGCGAGATTTCGATTTTATAATTTGCCGACGGATTGGAAATCACATTGATAAGATGATCTTTTACATAGTCGGAATAACTCGAAGCCGCGACCGGACCGTGAAAAGTTACAAGTCCCGTTTTTTGATAAATCGCTGTGTGCAAAGCAGTAATATCCGAATAACCGATGAAGATTTTCGGATTGTTTTTGATTAATTTAAAGTCAACATCCGGTAAAATCCGCGTCATACCGTAACCGCCGCGCGCGCACCAGACGGCTTTGACACTTTTATCTGCAAATGCCGTGTGCAAGTCTGCGATTCGTTCGCGGTCATTTCCCGCCAGAAATCCGTTGCGGGCGCGGGCGTTTTTCCCGGTTTTTACGCGAAAACCCAAATCTTCGATATTAAGCAAAGCGCGTTCAAAAACACCTTCCTCGACACCGCTCGCGGGCGTAATCAACGCCACAGTATCGCCTTTCGATAAACGCTTCGGTTTGATAATTTTCATTGCTTTCTGCCTGCGCCGCTTTTCTTGGCTGAAAACGGAATTTATCAAAAAAGGTAAAATAATTGAGTTTTTTAACAATTCACGTCGTTTCATTTTGTAAGTATTCTAACAAGAAACTATTCCGAGAATCTTTGACGGGAAACCACGCCGATTTATTTGTTTCTTAGCGCACGATTTTGCCGAATTTTTAATATTTTTCTCATTTGATTGTTTTTTCGCATTAATCAGCAACAAACAAAGCGTAACAACCGAACCTTTTTTCAAAAAAGATGCAAAAATCCGCGTCCAATGACATTGCCCGCAGCCGACATCGAGCAGCGTGTTTACCTTTTCAATTTCCCATCTTTTCGCCATCAGTTCGAGAAAATCGAGGTTATACCAATAATCCCGGAAATCTCCGAAATATTCTTCCGAATGTCCTTTTGTTCAATCATTTATTGATTTCAAGTTGTTATTTCGCTTTGATTAGGCAAGATATGAAAATCAATTTTCAACTTTCGATTTTTCACCTAGTTTTTTCTTTTCGTCCGATTCTTTTTTCGCTTTCATCAGCGATAAACAAAGCGTCCGAAGTTGGTCAACCGTTTTCAAACGCCTTAAAATCGCGGCTTCGGACATATCAATTTTCTTCATTTTCCAACCTCGCAATATCCGCCAAATCCTGCGGTCTGCCCGCCAGAGTTTTCATTTTTATCAAGCCTTCGCGCGACACGACGGAGAGTTTATTGCCGAGAAAATCAATTATTTCGCGCGTTTCCCAAACGTCTTCAACCTGCGGCGTAACTAACAACAAATCCAGCGAAAGAACTTCGCCATTATCGTCAATCTTAGAAACACGCCGAATCTCGACCGCTCTTTCCTTGAAAGAAATATCCAACCCGCGAATGTCAAATTCATTTTCCGCTGCGATTTTATAAGCGTTTTCCAGGGATTCGGCGCGAATCAAAACATCAATATCGAGTGTCGCCCGCGCAAACCCGTGAATTGCCAACGCTAAACCGCCGCACACCGCGTATTCGATTCCGCCGTCGTCTAAAGCGGAAATTATTTGTGACAATTCGTCTAAAAGCGTCGCCATTTTGTTATCAACTCGAAAAAATCGAAGTTATACCAATAATCCCGAAAATCTCCGAAATATTCTTCCGAATGTCCTTTAGACTTTTCAAGTTGCAGGTATAATTTTAGCAATCTCTCTATGCTATTTTAGTTTTTCTTTAAAAAAGCATTACAGTATTCAAGCATATTTCGAGACAGACTAAACTACTTATATGCAACAATTACACAGTTATTACGGTTGTTCTCTAAATCTCTTTTCTGAAATTCAAAGAAATCATCAAGTATTTTACACTTTATTTAACCGCTAATCGAATGGCTTTTTTAGCCGGATTGATTTGTAAATCGGTCAATCGAATATCTTTGAAAATTCGGCAGCATCTTATCTAAGATTGTTATCATTCCGCCGTATCAATCGAACGAAATAAAAGCAATTTTGATCGTCTGCCAAAAGGCGATTACGAAAATTCAATGAATTTAAAAAGGAGATTTTTAATCATCACTTAAAAAATCTGAATATAGATTTAATCATTGCCCTGAAATTTTTTACCAACATCTGCCTGTGTTACTGAAAAAAGTCTCCTTAATAAATGACAAAACAAAATTATTTATTCGCATTTATTCGCGGGGCAGTTTTTTTGTTTTAGATTTGTTCGCTATTGCTAAATCTTGCGGACAAATTTATATTCATATTTGGAATCAAATACGATTTGCCAGACAGATATGAAAAATCGGCGGATGCAAAAATTTGTTTTGAGTTTCGGCATTGTTTTGTCGTTGCTGACTTCTGCGCTCGCGGCTTGCGCGTGTTCGCATCACGTTGCAGCCGTCAACGAAAATCACGCGCCGTCGTGTCATCAGGTGTCTCACGAAACCGAACAGGCGGAAGTTTCGGAAACCAAAACGGCGAATAAATTTCCGGTCGTTTCGGAAAACTGCAATTGTTTTGTCAAAAATGTTCAGCCGTCTATCGTCGGTAAATCCGAAAACGTCAAAACTCAGGAATGTCCGGCGATTTTACCGACTCAAATAAAAGCCGAAAATTACAGATCGGCTACGGAAACCGATTCGGCGAATGTTCATTTTGAATATCATTTTTACAATTCAAATTATTTAGAAAAACTCACCTCTCCACGCGCTCCGCCCGTTTTATAAAGCCAAAATTCAATTAAAAAACTTAAAAACCGAGTTGGAAAACTCAAAGCCTTTTGCTGTCTTTAAAAATCGGCAATTGACTTCGCCTTGCGTTCTCTGTGGAAAACTCCGTGTTCTGTGTATTAAAAAACATACAACAACAAGAAACGAAAAAATTTCACAAAGATCGTCGAAAAAACTTTATAAAACTCATAGGAATTTATATGAAAAAATTATTTTTATTTACATTTATCGCGCTAGTTTTCGGCGCGGCAAACGCCTTCGCACACGAAGCGTTTACGCTTGTTTCGAGCGCGAAGAAAACCATCAAACTCGCGGATTTGATCGCCGCTGAAAGAGAAAGAACGATTGGGAAAAAAGATGGCGCAAACCTGACTTTTACCGAAAAAGAAATCCGCATTATCGTTAAAACCGGACCGGAGGACGATATGCTTTCATATCGTATTTTGGGAATCAGAAATCCGAATTTAATCGTTCCGTCGGGCGCAACTTTGAAGATTTTATTCGTCAATTCCGATCTCGATATGCGCCACGATATTCGCTTCGGGCATATCACGAAAGATTTTGAAATTGCCGTGGACACAGCCGAAACGGTCGGCACGGAAAAACTGACCGCGCAGAGCGAAGACGGCACGATGCAAGCCGAAGAAATCGTTATCAAGACGAGTGAAGACGGCGCGTATAAATATTTTTGTTCCGTGCGCGGACACGCCAAAGGCGGAATGTGGGGAAATATTTTCGTCGGCGTAAAACCCGGCGACAGTATAAAAATGGCGGAGAAAAAAGACCACGTTCACTCAGCCGATGAAAACGAAGATCACGATCACGACAAAATGACCGACGACAAAACGAACGTCAAAAAGCCATCCGATGAAATGTCCGATATGAAAATGGACAAAAATATGAAGATGGAGAAAAAAGAGCCTGATTCGATGCTGAAAATGAATCACGGCAAACATCGTATGAGTTCGGATTCGATGACTTCAATGGCGGCAATGAAGCACGATTCGATGATGATGAAATCGTCGGTTGACATCAATACGCCGATGTCGGCGGAAGGTTCGGGAACTTCTTGGATTCCTGCGTCTTCGCCGATGTATGCTTATATGAAAATGTATGAGGGCGGCGAAATGCTGATGCTTCACGGAACGATGTTTGCGCGTTATACAAACGTCGGCTCAAACCGCGATCTTTCGGTCGGAGGCAAAGGCGACAGCAATCGTTTCGACGCGCCTTCGATGTTTATGGCGATGTATTCAAAGCCTTTAGGCGAAAATTCACAGATCGGTTTTCGCACGATGATGAGTCTCGATCCGATCATCGAACGCGGTTACGGTTATCCGCTCCTTTATCAATCGGGCGAAGTTTATCGCAATCAGCCGATTCACGACCGTCAGCATCCGCACGATCTTTTTTCGGAACTTGCGGTCACATATTCATACAGGTTTAATAACAAAAATTCGTTTTTCGTCTATGCCGGTTATCCGGGCGAACCCGCGCTCGGTCCGCCGACATTTATGCACAGACTTTCGGGAATGGATAATCCTGACGCGCCGATTGGACATCACTGGCAGGATTCGACGCATATCACTTGGGGCGTGGTCACGGCAGGTTTCAATTTCGGAAAATTCAAGATCGAAAGTTCGGCTTTTAAAGGTGCGGAACCTGACGAAAATCGCTGGAATTTCGATAAACCGAAACTCGATTCTTTCAGTGCGCGATTTTCGTTTAATCCGACAAAAAACTGGGCGTTTCAGATTTCACACGGATATTTAAAAAATCCCGAAACGAGCGAGCCGGAATTGAAAATTCTGCGCCGCACGACCGCTTCGGCGATTTACAATAAACGATTTTCCGGCGGTAAAAATTTGTCGAACTCATTCGTTTGGGGACAAAACTACGGCAACGGCGAACGCACGAATGCTTATCTGTTTGAGAGCAATTACCAATTTGATAAAAACACGATTTTCGGTCGCGTCGAATCGGTGCAGAAATCCGGTCACGAACTCGTTTTGGACGAAGAATTAGAACACGACATTTTCCGCGTCGGTCTCTATTCGCTCGGCTACATCCGCGACATTATTAAAGACAAAGGCATAGATGTCGGCATCGGCGCACAAGCGACGGCTTATACAAATCCGTCATCGCTCACGCCCGTTTACGGCGGCACGACACACGGCGGATGGCAGATTTTTATGCGCTTTCGACCGTCAAAAATGAATTAAATCACACTAAAACTCAGTAGATTTCCAACGGCAGTCGCGCAGTAACTAAATTACTGTGCGACTGCCTAACTCTGATTAAACCGGAGCGTTAAGTTTGTTCAATCAAAGTCTTTATCGTTCCGATCAATTTCTTATCTTCATACGGCTTTGTCAGATAATCGGAAACTCCCAGTTCATAAGCCTTTTCACGATGTTTATCGCCTGCCCGCGAAGTAATCATAATAACGGGAATCGAGCGTAGATTTTCTATCTTTTTGAGCGACGCAAGCAATTCGTAGCCGTCCATTCGCGGCATTTCGACATCGGTTAATATCACGTCCGGCAATTTCTGAAAAGCCTGCAAAAGTTCCAACGCTTCGAGTCCGTCTTTGGCGATGAGCGGATTCATTCCGGCATTTTTTATTAATTTCGAGTTTATCAAACGAACGCTCGGACTGTCGTCAACGATCATTACCTGCGTCTGTTTTCCTTCTGCGGCGCAGGAATTTGTTCGGTTTGTTCGATTTCCGAATCTTTTTGTTTGAGCAGATAAATTAAATCTAAAACAGGAACGACGCTGCCGTTGCCGAGAATCGTCGCGCCGACAAATTCGGAAATATTTTGCAAAAACCGGTCGAGCGGTTTGATAACGATTTCTTCGGCTTTTATTATTTCGTCAATCGCCAGTGCGTGCGGTTTGTCGAGTGTTTCGATTAAAAGAAGTGAAACCTTTTCGAGATTTGAAACATCGGGTGTCGGAAAACCCAAAAGTTTATTGAGATGGATAATCTTATAATCTGTGCCGTTAAAATGAAAGTTTTTGTCGCCTCCGGCAAATTTTTCAGCGGAAATTTCCGTGATTTTTTGACCAAACTTAGCGGAAAAGCATAATTTGTTCGTTTGCCTTAACCAGCAAAGCGCGGGTAATCGCCAGCGACATCGGCAGACGAATCAAAAAGCTGGTCCCTTTTTGATTTTCCGATTTGACCGTAATTGTTCCCTGCTGACGCTCGATTGTCGTTTGGACGATATTCATTCCGACACCGCGACCGGAAACATAATTTATCGCTTCGGCAGTCGTAACGCCCGGCAAAAATATCAGATTTAAGGATTCTTCTTCGTTCATTGCCGCTGCTTGTTCGGGCGTAATCGCACCGATCTTTACGGCTTTTTCTTTTAGTGCGTTCGTAGAAATACCGCGTCCGTCGTCCGATACGCTGACGATTATGTGCATTCCTTCGCTGTAGATTTTCAGATTTATTTTTCCCGTTTCCGGCTTGCCGATCAGACGGCGCGTGTCGGGATTTTCGATTCCGTGGGCGACGGCATTTCTCAAAAGATGCAGCAACGGTTCGATCAAAGAGTCGAGAATCTGCGTATCAATTTCGAGTTGTTCGCCGTCAATCGTCAGTTCGACTCCTTTTTCGTCCTGTTCGGCTGTAACGCGCACGGTGCGCTGTAAACGATTGCCGAGAGAGCCGAATGAAACCATTCGCAGACGAAGAAGTTTGTCCTGCATTTCTTCGATCAGACGGCGTTGACGGTCAAACAAGACTTCGAGATTTCCGCGCAGCGTTTCGAGTTCGGAATTGATGGCAAAGGTGTCGCCCGTCGTTTCGACGAGTTCGCGTGTCGTCTGGTGAAACTCGGTGTAACGGTCGAATTCGAGCGAGTCGAACTCCAGTAAATCATTTTCGTTACTCGTTTTATTGGCTGAAAAACCGAACGGAGATTGATTAAAACGCTTTGCCGAGCCGAGCATATCGGCTTCAAAGTCAATTTCGAGTTTTCCGGTCGAGTGTGACAGCCGGCGCGTGCTGTTTTGCAGTTCTTCGACCTGCATCGAAAGTTCTGCGAGACGCTGTTCAAAAACCGAACGGCTGATAACCATCTCGCTGACGATGCGGACGAGATCGTCGAGTTTGTCGAGCGATACGCGAATGACCGACCGACCTTGATTATTGGCATTTGCCGTTTGAATAACCGTTTCCGGCATTTTTACAGACGGTTCGTTTTCCGGTTCGGGTTCATTTTGAGCGGATTGTTCGACAACCGGCACTTGCAGAGATTTTTTAATTTTCTCGAACTGGTTTTCCAGAGACTTTATTTTTTGCGACAATGGCGGCGAATCGCCTTCGTTGACCAATGAATTTAGACAATCATTTGAAGATAAAAGCAGTTGAAATATATTCTGGTTTCCTGCAAATCCGTTCTCCGAAAGCCAATCGAGCAAATCTTCGACGTGGTGCGCGAGTTTTGAAATGGTTTTAAAGCCCAAAATTCCGGCTGAACCTTTTAATGTATGAGAATTGCGACGAATCTCAAGCAGAGCTTCGCGGTCGTTCGGCGATTTTTCAAGTTTTAAGAGATTCGCGCCGATATTACGCAGAAGGTCTTCGGCTTCGAGCGCGAAAACTTCGCGCGTTTCATCATCAATCTCCGATTCTCCCCAACTTTCAGACTCGACTTCCGTTTCGGAAACTTCTTCGACTTCGACCGCATCTTCGATTTCGATTTCGACAGGTGATTCGATCATCTTCAAGTTTACAAAAGATTCTTCGACAAAATCACCGAAATCAAATGCGAAGTCTTCGTTGCTGAAATGTTCTTTGATAAGCAAGGCTTCGATTTGTGCAACTTTATCGAGCAGATCACGCGATTGTTCGCCGGTCGGCGGTTTTCTTTCCGCGACGAGTTTGGCGATTTCTTTTTCGAGATCGGCGGCAATTTTTCCGATGTTTTCCAGACCGACCATCAGTGCCGCACCTTTGATCGTGTGTGCCTGACGGCGCGAAAGTTCGAGCGCATCGTCATATCTGGCTTCCTGCGAACAGATCAAAATACCGCCGCGTAAGGTCGGCAGGTAACTTTCGGCTTCTTCGATAAATCCTTGAATGATTTCCGTGTCCATAATTTCCCCAGTGATTGTTTTTTAGTGCAAAAATAAATTGTTGATGTTCGACTGCGCGTGAGTTTTTATCCGTGAGTTTTTTTCTTCCGGCAGTTTGAACGGCGCGACCGAACCGCGCAATTCGTCGGAAAGTTCGACCAGCATTTTGACCGAACCGGCGGCGCGAATCGCTCCTGTTTGCACGATTTCCGTGACTTTTGAAATACTCGCCATCGCTTTGGAAATATCCTCGGACGATTGCGCCTGTTGTTTTGCCGATTCGGAAATTGATTTGATGAGTTCGGCTAAACGATTTGAAACCTGTTCGATCTCGATGAGTGCATTTCCGGCTTTGTCGGCGAGCGTCGAACCGACGACGACTTCGTGAATCGTCTCTTCCATCGAAGCGACGACATCTTTCGTTTCGGTCTGAATCGTTCGCGTCAAAGTCGAAATCTGCTGTGTCAGACGATTCGAGCGTTCGGCGAGACGTTCGACTTCTTCGGCGACGACGGCGAAACCGCGACCTTGTTCGCCCGCCGCCGACGCTTGCAGAGACGCGTTCAAAGCGAGCAAACTCGTGCGGTCGGAAAGATCGTCAATGAGTTGAACGATCTGCGAAATTTCCTGCGAGCGTTCACCGAGTTTTTTGATGCGTTTAGCGGTTTCCTGCACCTGTTTGCGAATCGAATTCATCGCGCCGATATTGTCCTGCACGGCTTTTGCGCCGTAACGCGAATTGTTCAGCGAATCGCCCGCGACCTGCGCCGACAGCGAAGCGTTTTCCGAAACTTCCTGAATCCGCAGAGCCATATCGGAAACGGCGGTTGTCATACGCGAAATCTGAACCGACTGCGCTTCGCTTCCGCGTGCGAGTTGTTCGGTCGTGTCATTGATTTGATTGGCAGACGTGCCGACCTGAAAAGTTACGTCCTTGACCTGTTTGATAAGCGCACGAAATTCGCCGGTCATCGAGTTTAACGCTTCGGCAATCGTTCCGGTCATTCCTTCGCTGGTTTCAGCTTCGACCGTCAGATCGCCCGCCGCAATAATAGAAACTTCTCTCGATAATTTCAAAATCGAATTTTGCAGAGCGTCGCGCTTTTCCTGCGTTTCGACGAGCAGACGAAGTTTGCCGACCATATTTTGAAAATATTTTCCAAACTCGTCGGAATCCGAAGTTAAAAGAACTTCTTCCGACAGATCGCCGGACGAGATGCGACTGATGATGCGCGATTTGTTTTTGAAATAATCGGAAATACTTTTGAGCGAATCGAATATTTCCGTTCCGCCTTCAAAATCATCTTCGAGCATTTCGCCCTGCGCCAATTGATGCGTGATGTCGGTGGCGATTCTCAATTCGCGCTGGAGTTTGAGATTCGTAACATTTATCGTAATCAGCGCGAACACGCCGAGCGTAACGCCGAGTATAATCGTCCAGATTCCGGCGATCTCCTTTTCAGTCCATTTGAAATAAGATGCGACGACCAAACCCGCGCCGAGCAGTAAGAGAAACACCGCGAAAAATGAAGCGGTTCTGGTCAATAAATTCCAAATCGGATTTTTCTGCATTTTTTACTTTTCTCCAATACGATTTCAGACCGGCAAGGTTTGTTTGACAGAATCGGAAAATTCGATCTTTTCCGGTATGATTTCTTTTGTTGCGCCGCTTTTTTTCAAAGATTTAAAGCCGCCGACCGCCAATTGCAAACTTTCCAGCACTCCGGCTGATCCGGCAAGCTCGGATTCGGATTTTTTCAATCTTTCGATTGTTTTTTCCGTATCCGAAATCGAACCGATAAAAATCTGAAACGCTTTTTCCGTCTCTGCCGAATGTTCGCTCGAATAACCGACAAGCTGCGTTTGCAAATTTAAAAACTGCCCGATGTATCTTTCGAGTTCGCTGAGAGAATTACCGGTTTCGATGGCAAATTTTGAAAGATTGGCAATGCCGCCGACCGTCGCATCGAGCGAACTTTCGACCTGTGCAATTTCGGCAAAAACCGTTTTATTGAGCAAAGAAATTTCTTTATTCGTATTGCCCGCACGAACCGCCAACTGCTCGATCTCTTCGGCAATCAAACTGAAGCCGCGACCTTGTTCGCCGAGTTCGTCCGCCTGAATAGAAGCATTAAGCGCGATCAAACCGCACCGTTCCGCGAGATTATCAACCGCTTTGGCGATTTTACCGATTTCCTGCGAGCGGTCATTTAGCCGCCCGACACGCTTGGCGGCTTCCTGAATCTGTTTCCGAACAGCCGCTGCCGCGCCCAGATTTTCCTGTGCCGTCAGTGTGCCGTGTTGCGCCTTTTCGATTGAATTAGTTGCCGTCTGCGCCGAATTTCCGAGAGCTTCGGTAATTTTAGAAATGCTGTTCGGAATATACTTCAATATCAGTTTTGCCTGATTTAATTCGACTAAGCGCGATTCGTCCGTCTGCACGATGTCCTGAAGCGTTTTATAAACTTCGACGGCGGCATTTTGTGCCTGTAACGAATCGGTTTTGATCTGCGCGATCAAATTATTCAAATGTCCGATCAAAAAATTAAATGTTTCGGAAATTTCTTTGATCGGTTCGGCATCCGTCTTTATCTCGATGTCGAAATTTCCCGCGCGAATCGGCGCAATCTCGCGGCGGATATTTGCAACGGCGATTTCCAGTTTTTCCAAATCCTGTTTTGCCTGAATCGAATCGGTAACTTTGGCAAGCAGTTTCTGAAACGAACTGCTTAAACGGTCGGAATTTTCCAGAGGCGTAAGTGCGACCTGAAGTTCACCGTTGGCAACTTTTTCCATCAATCCGACGAGATTTTGCAGTTGCTGATTACTGCGGTGAAGAGATTCGAGAATTTCATCGGTTTCGGACGAACCCGTCGTGCGCGGCAGCGATGCCGAAACGCCGCGTTCCAAACTTTTTGCCAGGAGTGAAACTTTTTCAATCGGAGTTATCAATTCGTTCGAGAGCCACCAGCCGAAAAACATCACGGAGAAAGCGATGACCGCAATCATCACGAAAACGGCATAAAAAGAATCGCTGATGAGCGTTGCGACGGTCAGATAAGCCATTAAACCGAAGCAGCAAATAAAAAAAGCCAGCGCACAGGTTGCCAGCCATATTTTGCTTTTAAGCGAATCGAGCAGCGAATCGGCATTTCGTCGAGCCATATTTTTTTTCCGGTAAATTTTTATTTCGGACAAACTAAATTAATGTCCGTTTTCGAGCGATTGGCAAATTTTTTCTGCATCCAGCAGATACAGATTTTCCGATTTGTATGGAATTTTTCCGAGCAGATAAGACATTTCTGGCAAGTCTGAGGTTTCGATTTGTTCGACGGATAAAACCGCGATTTCATTGAGACGGTCAACGGCAAAGGCGAAATTGGTTTCGCGCTTTGCCGAATGCAAAAGTATGAGTTTAGATTTGGAAGCGGCAGGTGATTTTTGATGTGCGCCCCATAATTTCGAGAAATTAATAACGGAAATAATTCTGCCGCGCACATTGACGATACCGGACAGCCATTCGGGAACTTTCGGCAGAGGCGTAACGGGCATCGGCTGGATGACTTCGACGACTTGTTTTGCAGAAACAGCGAAAAGTTTATCGTTTAGATAAAAAACGATAAACTTTTCGCTGTTTGCCGCTCGGCTTTCATCAGAAAAAGAATCTGTAAAATCAATCAGATCGGCTTGCGCCAAAGACTGGATATTTTCTCTTGTCGAATCATTCATTATTTATGTTTCCGTTCGGAAAAAAAGTTTTTCAAGACAAGTATGTATCGAGCATTTTCATCAGCGTTTCCGGTCCGAAAGGTTTCGTAATGTAGCCGGTGGTGCCAGCCATTCGTCCGCGAACTTTGTCGAAAAATCCGTCTTTACCGGAAATCATCACGATGGGAACATCTTTCGTCGCTTCGGTATTACGGATGAGTTTGCAAACCTGATAACCGTCCATTCGCGGCATTGTAATATCGAGCAAGATCAAATCCGGCACGACATCACCGAGTTTGCTCATCGCGTCCATTCCGTCAACCGCCGTGAGAACGATATGACCGCATTTTTCGAGTTTGCCGGAAATCAGTTTGCGAACCGTCGCGCTGTCGTCAACAACCATAATAGTTCTGTCTTTCGGCATCGAACTGTGAACGCTCTCCTTTTCTTCGATTTCCGCAATACGAATTGCCAGCGAAGTTGCCTGTGATTCGATAACGACATTGTTAGAATCGAACTTTGCCGCTTTTTGCAGACATTCGAGACCTTTTCTAAAGTTTTTTAAATTGATATGACCGACCGCCAGATTTACGAGTTCGTCGGATTCCAAACCGCGACTGATGTCTTCAAATTCCATCCGTTCGACCGCCTGTTGCAAAATTTCCTGATCGGCTTCCTGATGAGCGAGGATCATTTCCATATCCGAAAGCGTGAGCATCGAATGACACGAACGGCAAACAAACGCCTGAGCTTCATTTTCTTGATGACAAAACGGGCAATCTAAAGTTTCACTCTGCATCTTGTGCGAGTGTTGACCGTCGTTCATTTTATTTTGCTCGTTTGCATTTTCCGGCTCTGAATTTTCCTCATAAAAGCCGTTTTCATTTGTCTCGAAGGAAACTGATTGCACGTCACCCGGATATTCGGCATTACCCGCAAAATCTTCTTCTTCTTCGTAGTTTGCATCATAGCCGGAAAAATTTTCTTCAGGTTCTTGCGGTTCGGAATAATCGTATTCGCGTGTGTTTTCCTCAGATGAATTTCGAGAATAAGTTTCATTTGCGAGATATTCTTCCGGCTTTACAAAATTTTCCGCGTAGTTGCCGTTACTTTGAAAGTTTTCTTCCGAAAAGATTTCGGCGTTATTATTTTCAAAATGATAATCTTCCGCTTCCGCTCTTTCTTCGTCAACGATTTCAACTTCGACGTGCGGTGCGGCTGCAAACATTTCAGATTGTTTGTCCGATTCCGATTCGGCAAAATACCGAAACTCCTGAGTTTCAGCCGAAGTCGAGACTACTTCGCCTGCAAACAGCGTGTCAGGCACAAAGTCTTCGTTTAATTCCGAATTTGCCGATTCCTGATTTTCGTTGAGATTTTCGTTGAGATTTTCTTCCGTTTCTCTTCCGCCGAAATACTGATATTGTTCCGGTTGGTTTTCATCAATCGCCGCTTCAAAAATGCCCTCTTTCGCGCTTAATTGTTCGGCGGCGGCTTCGTTTGGAAAACTCGCTGCCGAATCGTTTTGCACGGAATTGCCGTTGAGCATCAATCGGAGTTTTATGCCGGCTCGTGCGGTTTCGTTTGCCGGGTTAAATTCCAGAATCTTTTCAAAACAAGCAATTTTTTCTTCAAACGAATCCGTCAGACGAGACTTTAAAATCCACGCATCTTCGTGTTTCGGATTAAATTCCAAAACTTCTCTCAGCCACGTTCGCGCTTGTTCGCGGTCGCCTTCGTTAGCGGCTTCGCTGGCTTTCTCAAAAAACATCCGCACCGTTTTTTCCTTGTCCGCATTGAGATTTTGGCGGGCGGTTTCGTTTTCGGGATTGATTTGCAAAACGCGGCGCATACAATCGGCTTTCTCTCTTTCCGAATCCGTTACCGAAGCCATCCAGAGCCAAGCCATTTCGCTCGAGTTGTCGTAAACGGTCGCCTGCACAAAACATTGACGGGAAAGATGTTTCTGATCTTGTTTTTGAGCTTCGATGCCGCGCTGTATGAAAGTTTTTGCGAGTAAGGATTTAGTCGCTTTCGCCCATTCGACGGCGCGGGCGTTTTCAGGATTAATATCGAGAACATTATTTAGAAAAATCAGAAGTTCTTCGGGATATTCGCTAATCGAGGCGAGCCACAGCCACGCGCTTTCGCTTTTCGGATCGCTTTCTGTAACCTGCAAAAGAATATGGCGGGCTTCGACACGGTCGCCGCGCTGGGCGGCTTTGATTCCGGCGCGAAGCATTTCCGTCACTTCGTTAGAATCGGTTTGAGAAAAATCAACTTGAGCAATATCGTCTTCAGCGAGAGAAGTTACTGAATCACTGGAAGAAAAATCTAGTTTCATATATTTTTGAACCTTTTCGAATGAAATTTTTCCGAGGGCGGCAACGCGCATTATGTAAAACGCGCCTGAATCTGGAGTTAAAGAAACAGCAATACAAATGCCATTTACTTAAAAAAAGGTTAGAATTATTTTAAATAGCTAAAAGTAAACAAAATAAGCTATTAGAGCGTAATCAAAAGAATTTTTGATGGCTTGTCCTGATAGTCGAAACCACAGAAGTGACAAAATTTGGAATCTTTTTTCTGACAAAAAACGGTAAACAGGGATGATTTCGTTAAATACATTTTAACTCGAATTAGCGACAAAATTTGAGTAAAATCGAATTAATAGAATAATTGCCGAAACCGGCAAATTATAAATACGGCAAAATCGAAGCCAAAGAAAAAAGATTGGAAAATTGATAAAAATGGAAGACCGAAAACCAAAAACCGAAAACCGAAAACGCTATGATGTGATGATTATCGGCGGCGGCGCGGCGGGAATGTCGGCGGCAATGTGGTGCGACGAACTCGGACTTTCCGCACTGCTCCTGGAAAAATCCGGCGAACTCGGCGGACAACTTCTATGGACTTACAATCCGATTGAAAATCACCTCGGAATCAAAGCGAAAAACGGGCGCGAAATGCGCGATATTTTCGCAAAACAAATCGAAAATCGCCGATTTGATTTACAATTAAACTCGGAAATTGCAAAAGTTGATCTGGAAAATAAAAAAATCTTCCTCACCGACGGCAAAGTTTTCTCGTCAAGATCAATAATCATCGCTGCCGGAGTCAGGAGAAAAAAACTCGGCATCGAAGGCGAAGATAAATTTCAAAATCGCGGAATTTTGCATTCGGGAAAACGCGATAAAGACTTGGTTAAAAATAAAAAAGTCGTCATCATCGGCGGCGGCGACGCAGCCATCGAAAACGCTCTGATTTTAGCTGAAACGGCTTCGGAAATCATAGTTATTCACCGCTGGAAAGAATTTCGCGCCCGTAAAGAATTTCTCGAAAAGGCTAGAAAACATCTTAAAATTTCTTTTGTAATTCAATCAATTCTCACAAGAATCTCAGGCGGTAAAATGATTGAAAGTATAGAAATTATACATATTGAAACAAATAAAACTACGCTCGTTTCAACCGATGCGATTTTACTGAGAATCGGTGTTGTGCCAAATACGGATTTTTTTTCGATAAAACTTAAATCGGATAAAAAAGGATATGTAAAAATCAACTCCGAATGCCAAACAAATATTGCAGGAGTTTACGCCATCGGCGATGTTGCTAATCCGACCGTCCAAACCATCAGCACTGCTGCCGGAATGGGCGCGACAGCCGTAAAAACGATCTTTACTTTGTTAAGTTCATAATTTAGCCTGCAATTCAATTCACAATTCACCCGAAATTTTGAATTTTTGTCCATTAATTTAAATTTTAACCATATAAAATTTTGGAGGAATTTACTGACTGTTCCTATTTTATTGTGCTTTCACGTCAGTATTTGATATTTGGAATGAAATGTGCTTTGTTATTCGTCTAAATTCCATCGGTTATAATTTCCAAAAATTCAAACAAATAAAAGAGGAGGAGATATGAGCTTTAAATCTGTTAGAACAAAAGTTTTCTTAAGTATATTGACAGTTATTTTTTCTGTCACGATTGTAGAAAACATCAATGCACAATCAGGAACCACCAAAGTCAGCGGTGTAATTAAAGATCAACAACAGGCAACTGTTCCGGGAGCAAATGTCATTTTAACAAATCCCAACACTGGTTTTACCCGAACAGTTACTACAAATGCCGCAGGAATATATAGTTTTCCGAGCATTCCTTCCGGAACTTATCAAATTGAAATTAGTGCAAATAATTTCAAGAAATCCATTGTCAGAGATATTCAGGCATTGGTAGATAATCCGATTGAGGTCAATGTCGCGCTTGAACTTGGAGATGTGTCGGCGGTTGTAGATGTCACCAGCAATAACATCGAATCGGTTGTCAACACGCAGGATGCAACCATTGGCAACAATTTCGTACCGGAACAAATTACTCAACTTCCGACCGATTTGAGAAGAGTAACCGATCTTTTAAGTTTGCAACCGGGTGTGACAAAAGAAGGTTATGTAAACGGCGGCAGAAGCGATCAAGCGAATATCACTCTTGACGGTATTGATGTAAACGATCAGCAAACGGGTGATGCTTTTTCTTCGGTTTTGCGGGTTACAACCGAAGCAGTTGAAGAGTTTCGTATTACGACGACAAATCCGAACGCCAATCAAGGACGTTCATCGGGCGCACAAATTTCTCTCGTGACCAAAAGCGGTTCAAACCAATTTCACGGCGTAGGTTTCGGATTTTATCGCCCGACGGCTCTTTCTGCCAACAACTTTTTTAACAACCTGGCGGGAGTAGATCGTCCGGGTTTATCACGAAAAGTTTTTGGCGGCGCACTCGGCGGACCGGTAAAAAAAGACAGAGCTTTTTTCTTTTATTCTTATGAAGGTCAAAGGGAACAACAGGAAATCTCGGTAGTTCGTACTGTTCCTTTGGCAAACTTGGGACAGGGACAACTGAGATTTTACGGCACGGATCCAAGCGGAAATCGCGGACTTATTACTATTAGTACGGCTCAGTTAAATGCCATTTTCCCTAATGTGGGAATAAATCCGGCGGCAGTAGCCGTTTTTGCAGGTGCGGCAACTCGTTACGCAGCAAATGATACGACTTTAGGAGATGGAGTAAATACGGGCGGCTTTCGTTTCAATTCGCCGACTTCCGTATCCGAAAACACTCATATTGCCCGATTTGATTTTAATCTAACTGATGCACAATCTCTATTTTTTAGAGGAACTTATCAGTTTGATAATTCAGTAGGCAATAGTGTTGATGGCTCATCTTATTTTCCCGATACTCAGGCAACTGCTTTCTGGGATCATCCTTATGGGTTTGTAGTCGGTCATAACTGGACGATAAGTAATAATAAAGTAAATAATTTTCGTTATGGTTTGACACGCCAATCATTTACGAGCGGCGGTGATTCGAACGATAATTCGATTAGTTTTCGTTTTGTTTACCAGCCGTCATTCTTTTCAAGAACTGTGAGTCGGACAACTCCGGTGCAAAACATAACTGATGATTTTACCTTAGTTAAAGGCAATCACACAGTTCAGTTAGGCGGTAACGTAAGAATTATTCGTAATCACCGTGTTGGTTACGGCAGTTCCTACGATTCAGCCAGTGCAAATCCGTCTTTTTATGCATCTTCAGGGCGCGTTCTTGATCGCCCGATTACCGATGCCGGATATACGATTGATGCAGGTCAAAGAACAACCGTTCAAAATGCATTATCAGCCTTGATCGGACGTTTTTCGCAGTATTCAGGACAGTATAACTATGACTTGGGCGGAAATGTGTTGGCGGCGGGAACGCCGACCGAGCGAACTTTTGCAACCGAAGAATATGACACTTATGTCCAGGATATTTGGAAACCGTTTTCCAATTTAACCTTGACATTAGGTTTACGTTACGGTTTGAGCCGTCCGGTTTATGAAAAATCGGGCTATCAGGTCGCACCGACTACACCTCTAGGAGATTTCTTTGAGCAACGCGCTCAAAGTTCTGCAAAAGGTGTTCCGTATAACGCGCTTATTAATTTTGATTATGCCGGACCGTCATATGATAAACCGGGATTTTACAGTTTAGACAAAAACAATTTTCAACCGCGTATAGCCGCCGCTTGGTCGCCGAGTTTTAAAAACGGTTTCTTAAAGGCACTTTTTGGTGGTGAAGGACAATCTACTATTCGCGGCGGATTTGCTATTACAAACGATCATTTCGGCGAGCAGTTAGCAGTAAGTTTTGATGCTCTCTCGACACTCGGATTTACAACCGAGAATACGATTTCAGCAAATACATACGATACTTCAGGTAATCCACCGCCGAGATTTACCGGATTCGGACAGCCTGTTCGCTCACTTCCGGGTTTGACCGCGCCGAATCGTTTTATGACTAATGTTACGGCGGGTTGTTTGGCTGGAACTGAAGATTGTCCGCAGCGAATCGAATCTTCTTTGGATTCGACGCTTGTAACTCCGGTTAATTATAGTTGGAATTTATCATACGGTCGGCAATTGCCGAAAGGAATGTATGTCGAAGTCTCATACGTCGGACGTGCCGCACGAAACTTATTGGCAACCAGAGATATTATGGCTCTTAATAATTTGGTTGACCGACAATCAGGAGTAGATTGGTATACGGCAGCGGGAATGTTAGCCGATTTAAGAGAAAGCAATACTCCGATTACTTCGGTCGCTGCGATACCTTATTTTGAAAATCTGTTTCCCGGCATTGGCGGTATTTACTCTGACAATCCGAATCTCTCATCTACTCAGGAAATTTTTAATCTGGTAGCGAGAGACGGATACGATATTCTTGATTGGACTTACGTTCAGTTGTTGATTGATGATTTAGGAACAACGCCAAATTTGTTTTATCATCCGCAATATGCAGCATTTTCGGCTTTCGGAACGGTTGCGAAATCTAATTACCACGGCGGTTCGATAAGTGTAAAACAGAGACTCGGAGAAACATTGTCCTATGACTTTAATTATACTTTGTCACAGTCGAAAGATAATGCTTCCGGTTTACAAACAGCCGGTTCTTATGGTTCGGCGTTTATTCTTAATGCGCTTCGACCGGATGATAACTATGCGCCTTCCGACTTCGATGTAAGACACGTCATCAATGCGAATTTTATTTTCCAACTTCCGTTTGGTAAAAACAGATCATTCTTGAGCGATGCAAATTCGGTTGTCAATTCTTTTCTAGGCGGTTGGCAGCTTTCCGGTATTTACCGTTGGAATTCGGGATTACCGCTTTCGTCGCCGTTTGATGCTGCTCAATGGGCAACAAATTGGAATGTGCAGTCGAATGGCACAACTATACGTCCGGTTACTGCCAAAGTAAACCGCAATACCAGAAATCTGTTCAGCGATCCGGCGGCGGCTTATACCTCTTTCCGCAATGCCCGTCCCGGTGAAACAGGACAGCGTAATAATTTCAGATTGCCCGGATATTCGGCACTTGATTTAGGACTTTCCAAATATTTCAAGATGCCTTACGGTGAAAATCACAAACTGCAAGTCAGATTCGAGGTATTCAATGTCGCCAATTCCCAATCATTTTTGGCTGATAATTTTACCCGTTCAACTTTCGGACTTGAGCAGGACTCGCAAATTGGTCAGGCAGCTTCTGATTTCGGACAAATTTTCACCAATATTCAAGGTAATCCGCGAAGAGTACAATTCGGGCTACGATACTCATTCTAAACTCTTTTTTAAACAAAATAAGACTGAATTTCTTAATTCAGTCTTATTTTGTTTAAAGGTTTAGACAAATTTTATCTAGCACCGAAACTATCATTTCCAGTAATTTGAGACAAATGTCGCGTGTCGTTGACGGCAAGGACGCGGACGTTATTTCTGCCGCGAATTTCAAAGCGGTTAATCCCGCAGTTTGATGTGACGAGCCACGGCGTTTGTTTGGTTTTGCGGTGAATTGCACCCATTAAAAAAAGAGTCAGGTAACAGATTGTTCCCGTATGTGAAAAGATGGCGATGTGTTCGCCGCGATGAATGTTAAAAATTTCGCGCAGCGCGCCGGTTGCTCTTCTTAGAAGATGACGATAACTTTCGCCTTCGGTAATAACGTGTTGAATGTCGCGGTTGACGAGCGCGTAATAATCCTGCGGATGTTTTTCCTTCGATTCGTCAAATGTCAGACCTTCTAAAACTCCGACATTTCTCTCGCGGAAAGCGCTCGTTTTAATGATCGGCAAATCAAGAAGTTTGGCGAGCGGTTCGGCGGTTTGGACGGCGCGGAAAAGATCGCTGGTGTAGATAACATCGATATTTTCTCTGGCAAGAAATTTTCCGGTCAGTTCCGCCTGTTGTTTTCCCAGTTCGGAAAGCGGAGTCGGGCTGTGTCCGCCGAAACGCCCTGCGGCATTTCCGGCAGATTGTCCGTGTCTGACAAGATAAAGTTTTGTAACAGCCATCTCCTAACTCGGTTTAAATAAGATTAAGGTTCAAAGTTCGAGATTAATTTGTTCGTTAAAATCTTGAACTTTGAACCTTAATCTTTTAAAACTGAATTTTCTAAGCCGCAACCGTTTCGGCTTTTAGTTTTTCCGCTTGATAATGTGTCGTCAAACCTTCGATAAATTCATCGAGTGCGCCTTCCATAACTAAGTCCAATTGGTAAACAGTCATATTGATACGGTGATCGGAAACGCGATTTTCCTTGAAATTGTAAGTGCGGATTTTTTCCGAACGGTCGCCGCTGCCGACCTGCGATTTTCGTTCGGCAGACTGTGCATCGTGAACTTTTTGTTCTTCGATTTCCTGCAAACGCGCACGCAGAACGCGCATCGCTTTTTCTCGGTTCTTGATCTGCGATTTTTCGTCCTGCATCGAAACGACAACGCCCGTCGGCAAATGTGTCAAACGAACGGCGGAATATGTCGTGTTGACCGATTGACCGCCCGGACCGCTCGAACAGAAAGTATCAACTCTTAAATCGTTTTGATTTATCTGCACGTCAACTTCTTCGGCTTCAGGCAGAACGGCAACCGTAATCGCGGAAGTGTGAATGCGTCCGGCAGTTTCCGTTGCAGGAACGCGCTGAACGCGGTGAACGCCCGATTCGTAACGCATTTTCGAATAAACATTATCGCCTTCGATAACGACCGACGCTTCTTTGATTCCGCCGACACCTGTATCGGAAATATCTAAAGTCTCGAATTTCCAGCCCTGACGTTCGGCATAACGTGCATACATTCTGAGAACTTCCGCCGCAAATAATGTCGCTTCGTCACCGCCCGTTCCGGCACGGATTTCGAGAATGACGTTTTTCTCGTCATTCGGGTCTTTCGGAATCAGCAAAAACTTTAACTTATCCTGCGCTTTTTCAACATTTTCTTCGAGTTCGGCAATTTCGAGTTCGGCAAGTTCGCGCATCTCTTCGTCGTCGGTTAAATCGAGAACTTCCTTCGCGCCTTCCAAATCCTCGTTCATCTTTTTGACTTCACGATATTTTCCGACGATCTCGCCGAGCGAACTGTGCTGTTTCATCAATTTCGTGTAAGCCTGTATATCCGAAGTAACATCAGGCGCAGAAAGCTGTTCGTTGATTTCCTCGTAATTTTTCTCGATCTGTTCAAGTTTTTCCAACATAAAATTTATTATTCAATCTGCGATAATTTGCCGAAGATTTTTTCGAGCGGAAGCCGAAAATCTACAATAATATCTTCGCCATCAAGCGTGTCCGACTCGTTCAACAGAGAAACTGTGTTATCTGGACGATGCACAAAAATTTTGTGCTTTTTCAGATCAACAATCCAAATTAGTTTTGTGCCGCCTGCGAAATACTTTTCGATTTTGTCTTGAATCTCATCGTAAGTGTTGGACGGTGAAATTACTTCAACTGCCAAATCCGGCGCAGTCGGAAGAAATTAATTGGCATACCGAAAATTTCCAATTTTTCTTTTCGAATAAATGCAAGGTCTGCTCCGCGTACAGTATTCGGTGTTAAGCGAAAACCCGTTTCGGCGGCGCAGGTTTCGCCCAAGTCGTTCTCAATTACATAAATAGTTAAATATGCAGTCAAACGACTGGTAACGATTCCGTGCAGAGTAACTGTTGACTTTTGATTTGCTTCCCTAAAAAAAGTTCTGGGCGATGTGACTTTAGGAAAGACTATTCCTTTGACCAATTCAAAACCTCTGGTATAAATCGAATCGACAAATTCATCAGCCGACATTTTAATTCCTTCGGAAACTTGTTCTATGACGGCACTCATAATTCACTCCAAAAAATTTAAACGACTACTTCCAATTCTCTATTGATCGCCGGAACTTTGTCCGTATCAATCGGCTCGAATTTCAGCGATTCTTTTAATGAAACGATGGCAACTTCAAGCTGTTCGTCATCCGGTTCCTGCGTCGTGATATTTTGCAGCCAGAGTCCGGGCATCGTCATTACTTTAAAAATTACGCTTGATTCTTTTTTCGCAGCATAACGAATAATTTCATACGAAAGTCCGGCAACGAGCGGCATCAGCGCAATGCGAACGACCAAATTCAAAAGCATCACGTCAAACTTGATGACCGAAAACAAAACGATGGCTACAAGCATTACAACCATCAGAAAAGACGTTCCGCAACGCGGATGCTGGCGGCGTTGAATACGCGCATTTTCAACCGTTAAATCCAAGCCTTGTTCCCAGTTGAAAACGGTTTTATGTTCCGCACCGTGATATTCGAACACGCGGCGAATGTCTCTCAAATACGACATTGTAAAGATCATCACGACAAAAAACGCCATTCTGACCAAACCGTCAATTAAATTAAATGCGATCCACGAATCGGGTTTGATCTCCCAAATATATGCTTTGGCAATTTGTAGCCACGACGCGCCTTCGGCAATCGCCGGTTGTGCCGCCCAACCGAATGCGATAAATAAAACATTCGTCAAAACGAGCGGCGCGACGACAAATAATAAAACATTAAACATCAGCGCGAAAATAATCGAACCGACTGCGCCCGCCGTTTGCGAAGGCTTTTTGGCGGCTTTTTGCTTTTCGGATTTTTCTTCCGGCATTATGACTTTAACCGGAGCTTTTCTGAAATTGTCGTCGAAAGTTCCGTCGGCTAAAACCGCTTCCGTCTGTAATTCCCGCGCTTTGATCGTTTCCATTTCCGCACTTTCCAAATCTTCTTCGTAAACTTTTGCGGAAAAATTAAGAGCTTTTACGCCGAGAGCCATTGATTGGATCAGTGTTGCGCCGCCGCGCAAAACGGGCAGATTTACCCATTTATGTTTATCGCTCCACTTCGGCAGTTTCTCCGCCGTGTGAACGATTGTGCCGTCTTTTTTGCGGCAGGCAATCGCATACGCCGACGGCGTTCGCATCATCACGCCTTCCATCACGGCTTGACCGCCGACGATCAGATCGCGTTCCATCGCCAGAAACAACTGCATAATTCCAAATGGTCGCTTGTGTTTTTTCGTTTTCATCGCATTCTTTGATTTCATACTAAATAATAAAGATGCCTAAATCGGTGTCGAATCCAAAATTAAAATGAGTCGAGAAATTTTTGCCCGCGAATCTGCGCGAATCTACACTAATAAAAAATTATAAAATGAACGATTCAAATTAAATAATTGACTTAAAATTATTCGCGTTCATTGGCGCAGATTCGCGGGCAAAATAAAGTCTTTTCGCGTATTTCGCGGTTAAAATTTCAAAAATAAAAACGCCGACTTCTTTTAAGTTTCGCATTTTCTCAAGTGTGATTATACACCAAGATCGTGCGGCGCAAAGAAAAGCGTCGGCGTTCGGATTTAGTAAAGCTAATAAAGTGTGATGAAGCGTTTCATCATTTTATAATTATTTCGCACTTTGCGCGTTGCTGCGCTGATAGCGTCGGTTAAAGCGGTCAACGCGACCGGCGGTGTCAACCAATTTTTGCTTTCCGGTAAAAAACGGATGACATTCGGAGCAGATTTCGATACTCAGATCATCGCCCGTCGAGCGTGTCTGAAACGTATTACCGCACGCACAAGCGACGGTGACTTCTTCATATTTCGGATGTATTTCAGGTTTCATTTGTTCAATGGTCTCCTATATTTCAAAATGTGCCTTCTTCAAAGGCAAACTGTAATAATATGCGTCAATCAGATGAAACGTCAAGCCGAAAGGTTTGCTGTGCGATAGAGTAAACGAATTGTTTGAGTAGAAATCAGTCTAATTATTCGGCTTAAGTAATTTTTTATTAGCAATAAATCTGTCTTGATAAAATCTTGAAATCATTTTGCACAAAAGATTAAATAAGTGAAATAAAGACTTTAATCGAAATAATGATATTTAACTTTACATTGATAAAGGTGTTAAAAACTTTCTCACTCAGGTTAAACGAATCCTAGCTTTTGCAATTTTTCAACTGTGATATTTTCCTTTTTTTCGCGCCCGTATTGCAAGATTCTCTCGACATATTTGGCAATTACGTCGGCTTCGAGATTTACGGCATCACCGTTTTTTAAACTCGACAAATTCGTCAATTCCCAAGTTTTCGGAATAACGGCTATTTCAAAATAATCTTCCGTTAAATTTGCAATTGTCAGCGAGATTCCTTCGACCGAAACCGAACCTTTGTAAACGAGATATTGCCCGATGTTAAAATCGAAACCGATGCGGACAGTCCGGAAATCGCCGTTTGCCGTCGCGCCCAAAAATTTTCCGCGCGCGTCAACGTGACCTTGCACGATATGACCGCCGAGCCGCGTCGAAGGCGTAACGGCGCGTTCCAGATTTACGCTTGAGCCGATCTTCAATTTTCCCAAAGTCGAACGGTTTAGAGTTTCCTGCGAAATATCAGCGGTGAAAGAATTTTTCCTGATATTCAAAGCCGTCAGACAAACGCCGTTGACAGCAATCGAATCGCCTTCGTTCGTTTCGTCCGTCACGATTTTTGCGGCAATCGTAATTTTCGCGCCGCCCGCGTGTTTGTCGAGCGACGCAATTTTTCCGAGTTCTTCAACTATTCCGGTAAACATTTTTTTGAATTACGAATTACGAATTTCAAATTACGAATTTCAAATCAAATAATTCGTAATTCGTAATTAACTAGAACCAGCCTTTCTTGTTGCGAATATATGTGTCAACAAATTCCTGATCGGATTTTGTCAGATAGATAATTCCTTCGATCAATCCGACGATGCTGCCTACACCGCACGTTACGAGTGTAATTACGATCTGAATTATTCCCTCGGTCGTATAGCCGAGAATGAATTTGTGAACGCCAAAACCGCCGAGCAGAATGCCGCAGATTCCGGCGATCATCTTTTTATCCGCGCCGGGAATTTGCTGTTGCTGCATTCCCGAACCCGCAGGTTGTTGCATTTGCTGATTTTGATAAGAATTTGAAAGCATCGTTCCGCAGTTGCGGCAGAATGATTCGAAACCGGAATTGTCCGTTCCGCAGTTTTGACATTTTTTCAGTTGTGTTGCCATTTATTTACATCGGTGTTTTATTTCAGGATTTATGAAATAGTTATTGATAAATGAAAGTTTGTCAATTTTCAAATCTTTTCGATCCGCGACAACTTACGAATATCAATCGAAATCGGTTCGTCATTTTTCGTTTCGTTATAAAAACTGGAGAATTTATAACCGAATTTTACCTCTTTCCATTTATAAGAAGAGCGCGTGTGAACAACCTGTGCGAAAGTTTCGTCCATCGCGTTGAGCATCACGAGAATTTCCGCATCGGATTTTTCAAACTCTTCATCGGTCAAGCCGAACATCGGTGAATCTTCGTCAATCGGATGAACAATCGTCCAGCCGAGCGGCAGAAAATTAACTCTCTCGCGTTCGAGTTTGAGTTGATCGAAACGGCGGACTTTTTGCCCGTCTTTCTCGCTGAAACGCGTAAATAAAACCTGTGCATTTAATTCGATAAGCTGACTGTTGCGCGTGTTGACGAGGCGAAACATAAAACCGTTAATGCCGCGATACGGCGCGACGACGGCTTTTTCGCTGAAAAGAATTTTCGCCGTCGGACGCGAAAAGCGCGCGAAAACCAAACCCGTTATCAAAGCATTAACCAACAGACTGTAATAAGATTCGAGCGTGACGAGCAGATTCGGCATCATTCCGACCGGATGAATCGTGCCGTAACCGATAGTCGCAAACGTCTGGACGCTGAAGAAAAATCCGCGAACAAACAAATTCGTCGTCGGAATCTCCGAAGTGTCAACCAAACTTCCGACAGAAAGCGAAGAATAAAACAGCGCGAAAATAATATTGCTCAAAAAATACAAAATCAAGACCAGACCGAGAAACTGTGTCCAACTCATCGTCAGCAGATAATGATAAAGATTGCGCGTCGAAACCAGCGGAAAACCGGCACGACGAACATTAAAAGTCCCGTCGCGGTTCAAAAAACGCAGATGACTTTCACGCGCAACCTTCGCCCCGAATCCCAGATCGCGGTCTTCTTCGCGCACCGGAGGCATTCTCATCTCCGCCGCCTGCATCTCAAATTCTTCTTCTCGCGTCATTGGAAATTTATTTGAATTTTTTAATTGGAATTTACCAAACCTTTAATTTCGTCGCTATCTAAAATTTTATCGAGCCACATATTCGAGAGTTTTTCCTGAATCGAATTTGCCCGCAATCTGTCGTTCAAATTTTTGAAATCAACGAAATCGAGATGCTGATCTTGATTAAAGCACGAAAAGACGAAAACTTCTTCGCCCGTGTGCGGGTTGACGTGGCGTTGCAGACATTGGGCGCAGACTTCTTTCATCATACATTGCATCGGCGAGTTGATTGAGCCGATTGCCGTGTGCTGTTTTTTCAAGAAAGGTTCGAGTGAATCGTAACGCGCTTCTTTGACACCGTTCATCATTCTGTCCGAACCGATGGCGATGATGCGGTCAACGTCTTTTAAGTCAACCGATATTTCGCCCAATTTGCCTTCGGCGTAAGCGACCATCGCCTGCACGATATTGCCGCGAAAATGCGCGTCCTGCGCTCTCTGTGGTTCGATCTCGTCGCCGAAATCGGTTGACCAGATAACTTTGTCGGTCGCATTTTCGATCTCTTCGCGTTTGTATAAATCCGCACCGTTTTTGTATCCGGCGAAATAAATTACCTGATTATTATTGTCGCGCATCGCTCGCGCAATCGAGAAAAGAACGGCGTTTCCGAGTCCGCCGCCCGCAAGCAAAACGGTTTCGTTTTCGGGAATTTCGGTCGGTGTTCCGGTCGGTCCCATTACGACGACTTCTTCGCCTTCTTTGAGCAGTGAACAAAGACGCGACGACGTTCCCATTTCGAGAACGATCATCGAAAGCAAGCCTTTTTCTTCATCAACCCACGCGCCTGTTAAAGCTAAACCTTCCATCATCAGACGTTTGCCGGCGACAAGCGGCGCGCAAGATTCAAAGTTTTGCAGACGATAAAATTGTCCCGGTTCAAATTTTTTGGCTTGCAGCGGAGCTTTGACGATGACATCAACAATCGTCGGCGTTAAACGATCGATCTTGACGACGTAAGCGCGAAGCTGTTCGTCTAAAGTCGCTTCCAGTTTTTCAAAAATTAGATCGCGTTCTGATTGCGGTAACTCGCCGCGCGTCGCCAGTTCTTCTTCAAAAAGTTCGACGACTTTCGGATAACCGTTTTTCGCCGAAGCCATTGCTTTGACGACGTTTCCGGCGAAAGTCGGATGATTGTCGCCGTAATAGGAAATGAATTTTCCGTCGTTTTCATACGAAGTGAAAAAGCCTTTTTTCGATTTTTTGACGTGCATTTTTCCGTCGCCGTTTCGCTCGACTTCAAACGGTTCGAAAAACTGCCGCCATTCGTCGAGTTGAAATGTGCCGGGAAATTCTTTTTCGTAGATCACGTTCGGCGCAGTTCCGGCGGCAACGCAGACCGTTCGCGCCGGAAGCGTAATATTTTCGCCCGTATTTTCAAATTTTCCGGTTTCGGCAACGTAATTTAATTTTTCAAAAATGAGTGCGCTGACCGCGCTGTATTCGTCCGGCACGGCTTCGGTCGGTGTCATCAATTCGATAAAATTAATGCCTTCTTCGAGTGCTTTCTGAACTTCTTCGTGATTCAGACGATACGCGGGCGAATCCTGCAAACGCTTTCTATAAACTAAAGAAACGCCGCCCCAACTTTGAATCAGCGGAACGAAATTCGGTTCTTCGCCTGTTTCGGCGGCGCGTTTTCTTTCTTCACGAATCGCTTTGCCGTGAACGAGAAATTCGCCGAAAACTTTTTTCTCTTCGTCGTCAAATGCTTTCCAAACGGCTTCTTCGCCGATACTTTCGGCGATGTCTTCAAATTTTTCGAGCATTTTTTCAACCTGCACCGGATAATACGCGAAGATTTCCGTCGCCGTATCAACGCCCGTCAAACCGCCGCCGATAACAACGGCAGGCAATCTGACCTGTAAATTGGAAAGCGTGTCTTTTTTAAACGCGCCCGTTAATTGCAGAGCCATCAGAAAATCGCTCGCCTGACGAATACCGCGAATCAGATTGTTTTTCATCGGCACAATCGTCGGTCGTCCCGCGCCGGTCGCAATCGCAATGTGATCGAAACCGAAATTCCAAGCGTCGTCAATCGTAAATGTTCCGCCGAAACGAACGCCGCCGTAAGCGCGAAAACGCTTGCGTCTGGCGAGTAAAAGTTGAAGCATCGTCAGAAAGTTTTTATCCCAGCGAACCGTAATGCCGTATTCGGAAACGCCGCCGAAACCGGACAAAATCCTTTCGTCCAAGTCGGCTTTGATTTCTTCGACATCTTTAATCGGTTTCGGACAATTTTTGCCCGAGTTTCCAGTCCACTCTTCGGGCAAAGGTTCGATCTTCAAACCGTCCATTCCAATTACGCCGAAACCTTCGTTTAACAGATAATGCGCGAGCGTATAACCTGCCGGACCAAGCCCAACGACCATTACATTTTTTCCGTTATACGGCAGCGCAAACGGGCGTTTGGCATTGATCGGATTCCAGCGCGTCAGCAGACTGTAAATTTCAAAACCGTAAGGCAGATCGAGAACGTCGGTTAAAACCGAAGTTTCGGCAAGCGGAATATTGACCGGCTCCTGTTTCTGGAAAATGCAGCCTTTCATACAATCGTTGCAGATGCGATGACCTGTTCCGGCGCACATCGGATTGTCAATCGTCACCAGCGCGAGCGACGCAATCGAATCGCCGTGTTTTTTCAACAGGTGCATTTCCGAAATTTTTTCGTCGAGCGGACAGCCTGCCGTTTTGATTCCGAGCGGATTTCTTTGCAAATTTCCTTCGCGGTCGTGCAAGCCTTTGGAACACGAATCTTTTTCGCGCTCGTGACAGATCAGACAATAATCAATCTCGGCGAGCGCGTCGCGCTGCGTTCCGCGTTCGTCGGTCAATTTAAAACCGTCGCGCCGTCTGTATTCGGTTTCCGCACCGCTGATTATTTCGTGAACCTTTTCGCTCGGACGAATAATATGGACGAGATTTTGATAATCGAGTCCGTGCGGCGTTCTAAATGAATACCAATTTTTCTTTTTGCCGAAAAACTGAATAGCCGACCACGCTTCCAATAAATGCAAAACGGCTTTGATTTGCAAAAGATCGCCCGTGCCTTCGAGTTCCGTGACATAACGCGAAAATACTTTCCCGAAAGTTTTGTCTTTTAATTTATCGTAAGCCGTATGAATTTTATTGATCGTTTCCTGCGTTTCGGCGGAGATTTCGAGGTTTTTTTGCAAAACTTCCTCGACTTCGACGAGTTTATTAGTAATGTAAGAAATCGCCAGTTCGTCGTCGTAAACGAGCGTTTCGTCGAAAACCGTATTTTTAACTTCTCTTAACGCTTCGGTCAATTCGTTTTCGTCGAAATCAACAATTGTTTCGGCTTTGAATTTTTTAATCGCGCGGCGTTGAACGAAAAATTTATATTTCCAGATCGGGTCTTGTTCGGTAATTTCGCGTTTCAGTTCGCCGCGTTCGCGCGTAATTAAAAACATTCGCGCGATAAAATTTGAAAGATGCGGCGCGGAATCGGTCAAAATTTTCGATTCGACGCGCGGCTCATAGTTTGCGCCTCGCGCATTGATATACTGAATCAACGCTTCGTGCAGAAGCGGTTCGCTTTTTTCGATCTCGCCGTAAAATTTTTCCGCCAACTCTCTGAGTTTTATCGCATCAAAAAGGTCTGAAAAACGAAAGCCGGGAACGCCGAGTTCAAAATCGTATTCTTGTGTTGCACTGTTTTCTTTTTCGGAAATGCCAATCATATATTTATAAATTCGAGTATGAATTAATTTTTTTGTAAATGAAAATATATCATTTGCCTGTCTTAAGAAACAAAGGCGGAAAATTTAACGTCGGATAAAAAATCTGTTTTCCAAAGACAATAGTTTACTGATTTTAGATACTTTCGAGTCAGCAAATTCTTTCGTCCGGTTAAGTTCCGGTTTAGAGTAGTAAAATCGGCGCAAAGTGTGGTATAAAGAAGATTCGCTTCGCCGTAAATTTTAATATAGTAAGGTTTTAATAATAGAAGTATGGAACAAGACGAACGCCTGTTGCCTTTCCCAAAGACGGAAGTTTTACAGACAATTAACAATAACAACGATTACCCAGCCGCTTATTCGCCGTTTAATGATGAAGAATCGTTCGAGAGCAAACGCTCGATTCGTGAATATCTGAACGTCATTTACAAGCGTCTGCCTCTGATTATCGCTTTAACGATTTTGACGACTGCCGTCGTCGCATTGTATATGTATCGCCAACCGTCAATTTATCAGGCGGTTGCCGAAATCATCATCGAAGCTCGCAAACCGAAACCACAGTCGAAAGACTCCATTAATATCAGTTTCGGAAACGATCAGCTTTATTACAACACGCAGTTAAAACTTCTCCAAAACCCGGAGTTGATGCGAAATGTAGTAGTTCGGCTCGGACTTCACCGTGATCCGAGTCTTCTCGACAATCAAAATCGCGGACTATTGACAACCGTTCGTTCGATGTTTTCCGGCGGCAAAAATGAAGCAAATAAAGAATCTTCTTTACCGATTCTGACCGAAACATCATCGGAAACTACAAATAATGAACTGACAGCACTAACGCCGGAAGAGAAATTGACTACTGACAGGTATGCCGGAATGTTGCTTGGCGGTTTGAGTGTGGATCAGGTCGAGCAGACCAATATTATAAAATTGAGTCTCAAAAGCACTAGTCCCGATTTATCGGCAAAAGTAATCAATATGGCGGCAAAGATTTTTATCGAACAGGATATTGTTCGTGAAACTCAGGGCGCGAAAAGAGATTACGAAGATTTGAGTAAATCAATCGAGGAATTAAAAGGAACGATTGCCGGGCAGGAGCAAGACCGCATCAATTATATGCGCGATCATACAATTCCTTTGCGCGAAGGAAAAGGAACTGATCTTTTGGCGGATAGACTTCAAAAAATCAGCACCGATTGGCTTTCGGCGGAAGATGAACGCAGAAAATTACAGGCTAAATATGAAGCCGCGCAAAAAGCCGGCGGCGGTTCGGGTGACATTTTATCGGTGGTCGGCGAAAATCAGGCTATTCAGGCGGCTCGTGAACGATATTTGGTCAGAAAAGCCGAGTTGGAAAAGCGGATCGAGACCATTGACAGTCAGATTCAAAATTCCGAGACCGAAATGGCGACGCTCAAAGTCAAATATACAGCCGAACATCCTTCGGTCAAAAGAGTAGAAGCTCAAATAAAATCCTTAGAAGAAAGCCGCGAAAAAATAAGTACCGAGGTTCGCCAAAGTATCGAAACCGAAGGAAAAACTTTAATTAAAAATACCGAAAGAGAAGTTTTAACGAGTATACAGGCGCAGTTACAGGCGGCACAAAGACGTGAAGCCCAGCTCAAGACTGCATATTTTCAAGAAACTGCCTCTGCCAATACTCTCGGTCAAGCGGAAACTCGTCTGACTACACTGACCAGAGAAATCGAAACCAATCGCTCACTGCTCGACAGCTACATTCAACAGCAAAAGCAGAGAGAATTACAGATCAGCAGCAGCCGACCGGACAATATTAAAATTTCGGCGGAAGCCCAAACTCCTGAAGCACCTATCGGACCGACTCGCAATCGAAACATTATTATTGCTTTTTTGATTTCGCTCTCGACCGGAATCGGTCTGGCATTTTTGATGGATTATCTCGACGATTCGATCAAAAATTCGGATGACATCGGCAGACATCTCGGTTTACCGACGCTTGCACTGATTCCGTATGAAAGCGGAATGGAAAAGCGAAAAGGATTATTAGCGGCTAAAAACGGCAGTGTCAGTAATGTGGCAAGTTCTACGGCGATGATTGCTATTACGGATAAACGCTCGGCGATGGCTGAATCTTATCGTCACTTGCGGACATCGCTTTTGTTTTCGTCCGCCGGAAAACCGCCGCAGACGATTTTGGTAACGTCTTCACAACCTGCCGAAGGTAAAACGACGACCGCCATTAACACGGCGATTACACTTGCCCAATCCGGCGCGGATGTCGTTATTATTGACTGCGATTTACGCCGTCCGCGTTTGCATAGCCATTTCGATATGCAAAATACGACCGGCTTGACCAATTATCTTTCGGGCGAGAAAAATACGCAGAATCTGATGAAACCGTTTCCTGAATTGCCCAATCTGAAAGTAATTACGAGCGGTCCGATTCCGCCGAATCCGGCTGAACTTCTCAGTTCGAATGAGATGAAGAATCTTCTGCAACATTTGAAAGGAAGTTTCAAACACGTCGTAATCGATTCGCCGCCCGCAATTTCGTTTACCGACGCGGCGATTCTTTCGACAATCGTTGACGGCGTAGTTCTCGTAGCGATGGCGGGCAAGAGTTCGATTCACCTGATGCGCCGCTTCAAACATCGTCTGGCAAATATCGGTGCGCGTATTTACGGTGTCGTGCTGAACGGTCTGAAAGCCGATTCCGCTGAATACGGTTATTACGGTTACGGTTACACATATAATTATTATTCGCTTAATGAAGATGATACTTCGACACCGCGAATGGAAGATATGGAAGAATGGGAAGACGTGCTTTCGGTTAATAAACAGGAAGACGTGCTTTCAGTTGATAAACAGGAAGACGTGCTTTCGGTTAATAAATCTAAAGAGTAGATTTTAAAAGTCGAAAATTAAGAAGGCAAAAGCGATATGTAAAAACCGCTTTTGCCTTTTTTAACTTTAAGTTGACTTCTAATCAGCCAAAAATTCCGCTAAAGCCTGTTCCCAATTCGGCATCGGCGAAAGTCCGATCTTTTCGCTAAACAGACAGGCTAATTTTGAATTAACCGGACGCGACGCGGGACGTTTTAGATTTGCAAACGAAACATCTTCGACCAGATTTTCGTCAAATCCTTTTAATGCACATACTTTTCGCGCAAAATCGGCATAACTCGTGCCGTCGCCGGAATTAGTTATATGATAAATTCCGGGAAAATCCAGATCAGCCAGTTCGCGCAGTCTGACGGCTAAATCCTTTGCAAAAGTCGGAGTTCCGTAAGAATCGGAGATCGCCGTAATCGGTTTGCCGCCGGCGAGCAGACGATTCATCACGCTTAAAAAATTCGTGCCGCTTTTCCCGTAAATCCATCCCGAACGAACAATGATCGAACGCGCATAAGCATTTCTCGCCAAAATCTCGCCTTCGAGTTTTGATTTCGCGTAAACGCCTTGCGGATTCGGCGTGTCGCGCTGCGTATAAAATCCGTCTTTCACGCCGTCGAAAACATAATCGGTCGAAATCGTCACGAAACGTGCATTATATTCTTTCGCCGCCAAAGCCAGATTTTCCACTCCGTTCGCATTGGCGGCGTAACAGCGTTCGACATTTGTTTCACTTGCGTCAACATCGGTATAAGCCGCGCAATTGATAACCGCTTCGGGATTTTGCTTTTTGAATAACGCAAAAACATCTTCTCTGTCAGAAATATCGAGGTTTGTTCGTGCGTATGCTAAAACTTCGTCGTCGCTTTTTTTGCAAAAATCAATAACTTCTTGGGCGACCATTCCGTTTGCGCCGGTAATTAAAATTTTCATAATTCGTTATATTTGTTTTATCGTTAAAATCTTTGTTTGGCAAAAAACGTGCGGCAGATTTTTTATCGCGTGAATCGTTTTACAGGTTCAAAAGACAACTTCATTCATTCATTTTCACATCTAAAAATCGAAATCTCGTAAAAAATAAGTTAAAATAACGAAGAAGAGTTCACCAAAAGGAATTATAAAAATTATGAAGTTTAAAAGATTTTCGTTTATTCTGATGATCGTCGCCGGATTGTTTTTGTCAGTTTCGGTTTTCGCTCAAACCAAGACTTTTTCCGATTCCAACGTCGAATATACTTTTGAAATTCCCGAAGCCAATTGGATAATGACCAATAAAAGTCCGAATGTCGAATATGTCTATGGCGACAAAAAAGACGGTCACTTCGAGGTTCGCAAACTCGACGTTAAATCCGGCGCAATGATGGCGGACGTGATCCGCGACGAGGAACAAAAACTGCAATTTTTGCCCGGTTATGTTGCCGGAAAAGAGGAAAATTTTCAAGGCGCATACGGCGGCAGAGTTTTCAATTTCGAGTTTGTCCGTTCTGCGCGCAATATGAGCGGCAGATATTATTTTTTGAAAGCCGATGACAAAACCGTCTATGTTCTGCGCTTTTCCGGCAACCGCGACAAATTGCGCGGTATTCGCAATGAAACCGATCTGATCTCCAGAACTTTCAAGCTGAAATAAAAGTTCTTTGAAACAAAAAGTGTTTGAAATCCGGCAGTTAAATGTCGGATTTTTTTATTTTTAAGAGAAATTTCGCGCCGAACGGAATAATATGACCGTTTGTATTTTTATCAATAGTTTTTTGAATATTTTCGATTGAATCGAGTTTTTTCAGTCGCATTATATTCGTTTGATTTTCGCTCAAAGAAGTAAGAACACGAACGTCGAATTTTTCGGCGATTCGCAAAAGATTCCACGCCGTCTGACCGTTGACCTGATAATTTTCGCAAAGCCGTTCGGCAAGTTTTTCCGCGTTTTCGACTACAAACCAAGCGGGGAAATCTTTTCTTCCGAAACCGTCGGCACATTCGGCGAGAAAAATTATCGTGCCGCCGTCATTGCAGATTCTCGAAGCCGCATCCAACGCTTTGTGCGCCTGAATCATATTTAAATCGTAAGGAAAACCGCCAGCCGAAACGATGACGAGATCGCGTTTTTCCGCAACTTTGATCGTGTGATTTTCGGCGTAAATCTCACACGATTTTTCGTGCGAAGTTTTCCAGTTGCCGCCAATCAAATCAACGGCGAAACCGTTTTCATCAACAAAAGTATTGATCGCAAAAGACGGCGGACACTTTTCGACCGCTTCGATAAATGCTTCGTGAACGGCATTTCCTTTTAAAATCCCCGTATCAACGCCTTCACGCCGCGATTTTATTCCGCACTCAAAAGCGAGTTTGTGAGTTTTTGAAATCGTCTGCGATGAAGCAAGTCCGGGACAGATCAATTTTCTTCCGCCT
The DNA here is from genome assembly GCA_965217985.1 of Pyrinomonadaceae bacterium. GTDB lineage: Bacteria > Acidobacteriota > Blastocatellia > Pyrinomonadales > Pyrinomonadaceae > DATHTS01. Next base: position 422,534 of record CBDCJY010000009.1, on the reverse strand, counting down.
GTAAATCCGGCGAAATAATGAAAATTTATCGCGCCGATTGTAATTATGTGATCGTGTCCGGTAAGTGCGCGATTGAGTTCGACCGTGATTCCGCCGCTCGTTTCGCCCAAACGGACAAACTGCATCAAATCTCGCGCGTCGTGAGCTAAAGTCTTTATTCTCTGCGCGATAAACGGTGTGAGAATTTCGCGTTTTTCTTCTTCCGAAACTTTTCTGTGAATGCCCGTCGCAAAAATTATGCTGATCTCGAACGGCATCGTTCCGTTAGCGATAAGTCGCCGGACGAGCAAATTTACGATTTGTCCGCTCGCGCTTTTTCGCGTCGCATCCGGCACGACGATCAAAACGGTTTCGCCTTGTTTGACGATTTCTTCAATCGTTTCGGAATCAACCGGAGCGTCGAGTTTTTCGTTTATTTCGGCATCGGAAAGCGGCTTTCGATTTTCGATTTCGCCGAGAACGGAAAATTTATTCTCATCAAATTCGATTTTAACGAAAGATTTTCCGTAAGCGAGATTTATCGAAGACATAGAAAAACTCAATTGACTTTGGATTTCGAATTTTGAACTTTGGATTCGCTCAAAGGTTCAAAGCAATTTGCGCCCGAAAAACAATTGTGTGCGCTTAATAATTCTTCGTCGGGAGTTTCCAGTTGGATTGTCAGATGGTCAATGCCGAAATTATCGTGAAGTTTTTCGCGGATATTTTTCAAAAGGCTCGTCTGCGAAATTGTTTCACGATGAACGACGTGAACGCTCAAGGCTTCCATTCCGGAGGTAATCGTCCAGACGTGCAGATCGTGAACGTCTTCGACCGCTTCGGTTTCGCGGATCGTTTCTTCGACCGCCGTTAAATTTATATGCGACGGAGTTCCTTCCAAAAGCACGTTGACCGAGTCGCGTATCAGCCGCCACGCGCCGAAAATTATTATCAAACTAATTAAGAATGAACCGACCGCATCAGCCCAAACCCACTTAAAAGAGAGAATCAGAACGCCCGCAATAATCGCCATTACCGAACCGAGCAAATCGCCCATAACGTGCAGCCACGCGCCGCGCATATTCAAGTCGTGCGCGTGATCGCCGTGCAAAAGATATGCGGCGATTAAATTTATCAGAAGTCCGCCGGCGGCGATGATCGTCAAACCGAAACCTTCGACTTCCGGCGGAGAATTCCAACGCGCATACGCTTCGTAAATTACGAAAAATGAAATTAAAACCAATGCGATGCCGTTGATAAATGCTGCCAGAATTTCATATCTGTAATAGCCGTAAGTTTTTTTTGAAGTCGCCGGACGCGCCGCAAACCAGATCGCGGCGAGCGTCAGAGCAAGCGCGGCGACATCGGTCAACATATGTCCGGCATCGGCAAGCAACGCAAGCGAATTAGTCATCCAACCGCCGATTGCTTCGGCGAACATATAAACGGTCGTCAAGCCGAGCGCGATTTTTAAGTTTCGCAAACTCCGTGCCGAACGTCTTTCGTGACTATGTGAATGTATGTGATGTGCGCCCATTTCTAAAAAGAAAAAAGATCAAAAGGTAAAAATCGATTGAGTAAAAATTCAAAACAATTTCTTTCCTTTTTAATCTTTTTTCGGCTTTTAATATTTCCGTAAAACATTTCCGTTTCTTAATGATATAACATATCCGCCGCGATTGCCTTTGTCGTCGCCGATGTCAACTTTTGTTTCGCCGGATGAAGCCGAAATTTGCAGGATAAATGAACCGTCAGCCGCTGCAAACGTATCGCGCCCCGAACTCCGAACGGTCGCGCCGGGTTTTGTTTTGCCGTAAATGCGGTAAATATTTCCGCCCATTCCTTCGACCTTCCATTCGTCCGCGTTAATCGCTTCGTTTGCCGCACTTTTGATAACCGTGAATTTCTGCGGTTCGCTCCATTCGCTCGTCTGTCCCGAAGCGGCAGTCGCGCGAATGCGCCAGTAATAAATTCCCGGCGAAAAATTTCCGTATGAAAAACCCGCGCCGGTCAGAGAATCGCGTTCGACGACGATTGCATCGGGAGCGAAAAATGTCGAAGAAGAAACCTGCAAGTGATATTTTGAAATCGCTGTGCTGTCCGTATTTTGCCAGCGAAAAGAAGCCTCTGCGCTTCCGCGCGAAGAAACCTGAAGTTGATCGGATGAAGTCGGCGCAAGCAATTTCGGCGAACTTAAAAGTTTCTCCTTATTAGCAATTTTGCCGTTGTTGATAGCGGCGTATTCATCGCCCTGCAAAACGGTTTTTTGTCCGCCGACATTGGTTTCGACATTACCGCGACTGATGCGGATTTCGCCGCCTTGCTCGCCGGTCTTAAAACTCGCGTCGGTTTGCGATAAAAGGCGATTTTCCGATTCGTTGAGTTCGACGACATTTTGTGTGGTTTCAGTCTGATCTTGAGTTTTGACGTTGATCTGACCATCATCGAGCGTTACGCGAACGTCCGTTCCGCCGAATATCGAAGAACTGTCGCGGATGACGACCGTGCTGTTCGGACGCACATACAAAATAGAACCGTCAATCATTTTTATCTGCGCCCGACCGTCGTTTTGCGTCTGAATCGTATCACCGGCGGAAACAAAAGTCGGGCGCGTGACGACAATCGTTTCGCGCGTGGCGGCGCGAATTATTCGCACGTCGCCTTCGTATGTGATGAGTTCTGCCGCGTCTTTCGGCGTTTCGGGATTATCGGCAACTTTGTTGATCCAATCGCTATTATAAAGCCACCAACCGCCGCCGATTAAAATGCCGAAAAACAAAAGCATCGCCGCCGCGCCGTAAATAGTGCTTTTCTTAATATTGAACCAGTCAACGTAATATTTTTGATGCTTGTTTTTGCTCATCGCAGAAAACCTGATGGAAAATTAATCGGTTTTGAAATTTTCTTCTAAATCTTCTTTATTCTTCGGCGGAAGAATGATTGATAAAATTATCGAAAGCGCAAGCGCACCGATAACTATGCCGAGAGAAAAATTGATAACTATTTGCTCATATTCGTGATGCAGATACTTTTGTAAAAATAATGCAAAACCCGTCTGATTGCTTTCGCCTAATATCATTATCAAACCTTCCGCCAAAAGAGGCAAGAGCATTTTGAAACCGATAAAACTCAAAACAAACGCCAGACCGTATTTGAGAAAATGAAATCGGTCGGCGAGATCGGCAAGCAGAAAGAAAAATGTTCTCAAACCGAGAATCGCAAAAATATTAGAAGTATAGACGATAAAACGGTCGGTCGTAATCCCGAAAATCGCCGGAATCGAATCAACGGCGAAAACCAGATCGGCAACATTGATGACGACGAGAACCAAAAGCAAAAGAGTTCCCATCCGTTTACCATCAACATTTACAAAAAACTTTTCGCCGTCGTAAGTTTTTGAAATGCGTATAAATCTGGTGGTTAATTTAACGATTCCGCTATTTTCCGGGTCGAATGCGTCGTCGTCATTGCCGAACATTTTTATTCCCGTATAAACCAAAAATGCTCCGAAAAAATACAAAATCCAGTGAAAACTCTCGACGAGTTCCGCGCCGGCGAAGATCATCACCATCCGCATCACGAGAGCCATAAAAATTCCCCAGAAAAGTGCGCGATGCTGATATTGTTTCGGAACTTTGAAGAAATTAAAAATTAATAGAAAAACGAACAAATTATCAATCGAAAGCGAAAGTTCGATTAAATAACCGGTTAAAAATTCTTTCGCTTTGTGTGAAGCCGAATCCCAGTTTTGATTGTGCGTTCCGACCTGCCAGTAAATAAATACGTTAAATAAAAGCGCGAGCGAAATCCAGACGATGCTCCAGACAATTGTTTCGCGGCGCGACGGCGTGTGCGCGTTGCGGTTGACGATTCCGATGTCAACAAAAAGCGCGATGAGAACGACGGCGAAAAAGAAAATCCAAACCCAGAAAGGATACTCGACAGTATTCATAATGTTAGTATAACTCAATTTACGCTTACGCCGGTGTTACGGGAAAGCCGCAAATATATCTGCAAATCCGATAAATTGTTTATCCGAAAAGTGTTTTTTTTATTTAACGGCTCTTTATAATGCAATTGCCGATAATTTTATTTGATCCGCATTCGCCTTTCTAAGATTCGATTCGTTTTCAATAATCGGCGATTTAGATTAAGATACAAAAGTAAAAACAGAAAAGTAAAAGTTAAAAGACGAAAACTGCTCCGTTCCGGTTAAACCTTGTAAATGTTATTCGTCATTAAAAACCGAAAGCAAACCGCCTTTCGTTTTTACTTTTCGCGTTTTACTTGATAAAATCGCGGTTTGTCTAAACTGACAATTCGAAAACGATTGCCCGACTCTGTTAATTTTAAAGGATTAGAAAATGTTAAAGTTTTTCAAACGAATGGAAAGAACACGCAATTTTGTTCTTTTATTATTTGCTATTTTGATGGTGCTGAGCCTTATTCTCTTTTATGCACCGACCCGCGATGCCGGAACGAATAATCTCGGCAAGAGCGAAGACCCGATTGCCAAGGTCGGAAGCGAATATGTCACCGTCGGCGAACTCGTCACGCAGCAACAGGCTCTCGCGTCGCGTTTCGGCGGACGCGGACTTCCGGCGAAAACTTTGCTTGACGGTTTGGTTCGCTCACGCATCGCCCGCATCGAAGCTGAAAATCTCGGTCTTCGTGCATCGGATGCTGAAGTCGCCGCTGAGATTCGTGACCAATTTAAAACCGATGACGGCAAACCGTTCGATCAAACGCGATACGAACGCATTGCTACCGAACAATCGGGAAGTATCGCCAAATTTGAACAGCAAATCCGCGACGATCTGAGCGCGCGAAAACTTCAGGCATTTATCACATCGGGCGTATCTGTTTCCGAGGAAGAAGTTCTCAACGATTATAGACGCAGTAATTCTAAATTCGATCTGACTTATGTTCCGGTCAGCGTTGCCGATCTCGCACAGACGATCAAGCCGACCGACGAAGAATTGAAGGCATATTTCGAGCAAAACAAAAAAAGCTATTATATTTCGGTTCCGCAGAAAAAGATTCGTTATTTGTTTTTAAACACATCCAAAATCGGCGAAAAACTTAATATTGCCGAAGCCGATCTGAAAGCCGAATACGATAAACTTCCCGAAGATAAAAAGAAAGCCGGAGTCAAAGGACAGGAAATCGTTCTGCGCGTTCCGAAACCTGAACAAGATGCCGATATTCTCGCCAAAGCCAGCCAATTAGTTGAAAGATTAAGAAAAGACGGCGGCAAATTAAGCGAAGAATCGTTTGCCGAAATCGCCAGAGGACAATCTGAAAATCCGAATACGGCGCGAACGGGCGGCGCAATTCCCGGACTTGTCCGCGAAAATCCGAACAAACCGGATGATCCGTATCAGAAAATTTTGACAATGCAGGAAGGCGAAGTAACCGATCCGATTCAGTATCAAGATCGTTATTACATTTTGCGGCGCGGCGCGGATGTTCCGAAATCTTTTGAGGAAGCAAAAAAAGAACTCGATGTCAGTCTGCGAAATCGGCGCGCATATACTGCCGCCGCCGATCTCGCGCAGAAAGCCGCCGACCGTCTGAAAGAAGTCAAAGACGTGCAAAAGGTCGCACAGGAATTTGCACCGCAGACAAATATGAGCGCGGCGGAAATGGTCAAGGAAACCGCTTTTATAAAGCCGGGCGATAATGTTCAGGATGTCGGCGTTTCGCCGCAATTTGAAGAAGGCATCGCCGGACTCGAAAACGCTAATGATGTCGGCGATAAAATTCCGGTTTCAAACGGTTTCGCCATTCCGCTTTTAGCTGAAAAGAAAGAACCGCGCGATGCCGAATTTAGCGAAATAAAGGATCAACTTGCCGAAACTTACAAAGTCAGTAAAGCAAGAGATCAAGTCGAGGAAATCGCCAAACAAATTGCCGGCGCAACCGATTCGGCAAGTAATCTGAGCGCGGCGGCGACCGCTAAAGGTCTAAAAGCACAGGATCAGAAAAGTTTCATTTTAGGTTCGCCGCTCGGGCAAGGTCCGACGGCTTCGACTAACGAGTCGTTGGAAGATGCGATCTGGTCTTTGAAAGACGGAGGAATTACCAAAACCCCGATTAAAGTCGGCGATAATTGGTATGTCGTCGGTTTGAACAAACGCGAAGACGCTAATATGGACGATTTTGCCAAACAGCGCGATCAGCTTTTAGAACAAAAACTGACGCAAAAACGCGGACAGGTTTTCACCGATTATCTCGCTTCGATCCGCGCTCGGTATGAAGCGGACGGCAAAATAAAAATCTATAATGAAGAAATCGAAAAGATCGATGCACTAACGCCGCCGCCGTCGCAACCGGCAGGAATGCCGCAATTCCCGCAAATGCCGCCGCAAGGTCAGCAAATACCGCCGCAAGGTCAATAATGAATAAAGGTAAAACAAAAAATGCGGGCGTAAAATTTTACGTCCGCATTTTTTTGTTAAAAATCAAGTTTATTCGCCCAAATATGCTTCTTTGACTTTTGGATCCTGCGCCAATTGTTTTGAATCGCCGGACATTACGATTCTGCCGGTTTCCAGAACATAAGCTCTGTCAGAATGATGAAGCGCGGCATTGGCATTTTGTTCGACGAGCAAAATCGTCGTGCCTTCGGCGCGGATGTTGTCAATCGCTTCAAAAATCGTGTGAACGAGAAGCGGCGCGAGTCCGAGCGACGGTTCATCTAAAAGCAAAAGACGCGGCTGAGACATCAGCGCACGCGCCATTGCGAGCATCTGTTGTTCGCCGCCGGAAAGCGTTCCCGCTTTTTGGGCTTCACGTTCCTTGAGACGCGGAAAAATCGTAAAGCCGCGTTCCATATCGCGTTTGATTCCCGCTTTGTCATTACGGATATACGCGCCCATTTCCATATTTTCGCGGACACTCAAGTTAGCAAAAACTCCGCGACCTTCGGGCGACATCGCAATTCCCATCGGCACGAGTTTATGCGTCGGAACGCCGCTGATTTGTTTGCCTTCATACATCACGCGCCCGTTGCGCGGTTCGAGTAGTCCGGTAATCGTCCGCAAAGTCGTCGTTTTGCCCGCGCCGTTTGCGCCGATCAAAGTGACGACCTCGCCCTGATTGATCTCTAAATTTATGTTAGTTAAAGCCTCGATTGCGCCGTAACTAACAGAAACATTTTCTAAAGTAAGCATAATTCTTTTCATTTAACGCAAATCCGCAAAGTCATAGAGGCGCAAAGTTTTTAAATTCTTTGCGTCTTCGCGCCGTTGCGTTAAAACCATTTATTAATCACCCAGATAAGCCTCGATAACTTTCGGATCGTTGCGGATTTCCTGCGGCAAACCTAATGCAATCGGTTTGCCGTAGTCAATCACCTGAATCCGGTCGCAAACGCCCATTACGACGCGCATATTGTGTTCGACGAGAATAATCGTCAGATTAAATCGGTCGCGAATTTGTTTGATTAACGCTGTCAAATCTTCCTGTTCCGACGGATTCATTCCCGCCGCTGGTTCGTCTAAAAGTAAAAGTTGCGGTCGAGTTGCCAAAGCGCGAACGATTTCCAAACGTCTTTGATTTCCGTACGGCAAACTCGTTCCGCCTTCGTCTTTGTATTTGGCGAGATCGAAAATTTCGAGCAGTTCCATCGCAAATTTGCGGTGATCGCGTTCATCCGAAAAATATTTCGGCAGACGCAAAACAGCATCGAAAATACTTTGATTAGCGTGACGATGACAAGCGGTAACGACGTTTTCCAAAACGCTCATCGAAGGAAAAAGCCTGATGTTTTGAAACGTGCGCGAAACGCCGAGCCGCGAAATCTCATACGGACGCATTCCGTTGACGCGCGTGCCGTTGATGACAACATCGCCGGAAGTCGGTTCGTAAACGCCGGTGAGCAGATTGAAAATCGTCGTTTTGCCCGCGCCGTTCGGACCGATCAAGCCGAAAATTTCGCCTTTTTTAACCTGAATCGAAAGTTCGTTAACGGCAGTCAGACCGCCGAATTTGATCGTCGCTTTTTCCGTCTGTAATGTGTAAGTTCCGTTGTCCATTTTAATACAGAAAATTATCCACAGATAAACACAGATGAACTCAGATATTTTTTATTAAAAACAAACTTTATTTATCCGAAACATCTGTGTTTATCTGTGGATAAATAATTTCTTATGATTTAGTCTTCGTCTTCGCTTTCCATTCGTTTCGCGTCTTCCTGCTGCGCTTCGGGAACTCCTGCGTCTGCGCCGACCGTTCCTGTTCCTTCGTCTTTTTTGCGTGGACGTTTGAGCCAACTTAAACCGAATTCGTTAGTTCCCAAAATTCCCTGCGGTCGCAGGATCATCGTCAAAATCAAAATTAAAGCAAAAATTACGAGGCGCAGATCGGCGAATTTAAAAACCGTTGTGCCCATTTGAATATCCGGCAGCGAACGCAAAATTTCGGGCAAAAGCGTGACGACAATCGCGCCGATGATCGCGCCGGTCATCGAACCCATTCCGCCGAGAACGATCATAATGATGATCTCGAACGATTTGATGAACTGAAAATCGTTGGTCGAAAGAAATTTGTTGTAATGCGCGAACAAAACACCCGCGATTCCGGCAAACGCCGAACTGATCGAAAACGCCGCAACTTTATAGCGCGTCGTGTTCACGCCCATCGCTTCCGCCGCGAGTTCGTCTTCGCGGATCGAAATCAAAGCGCGTCCCGTATCGGATTTGACGATATTGTGAACTATGACAATTGTTAAAACGGCAAAAATTCCGATCCAGAAAAAATTTGCGTAGCCCGAAACCTGATAACCCGTCGCGCCGCCGACCGCGTCAATATTTAAAATTACGATGCGAATGATTTCTGCAAAACCGAGCGTGACGATGGCGAGATAATCGCCTTTCAGACGAAGCGACGGAATGCCGACGATCAAACCCGCAATCGCGGCGACAACCGCGCCGATCACGATAGCGATTAAAAGAACAACGCTCGACGCGCCGAATTCGCCTAAAAAACCGAACATTTGTTCGATTGCTTTGCCGTGATTAACCGTAAAATATGCCGATGAATACGCGCCGACCGCCATAAATCCGGCGTGACCGATGGAAAACTGTCCGGTAAATCCGTTAATCAGATTGAGCGATGTCGCTAAAATAATGTTGATGGCGATAAAAACGATCAAGCGACCCTGATAATCGTCAACACCGATGCCGAAAAATCCGGTCGCGCTGAGCATCGCATTGATGATGTAAAGAAACACCAAGATAACGATTGCGCCGATAAAATTTTTTGTCCAATTCATAATTTATAGAAGTCAGTAGTCAGTAGTCAGTAGATAGTAGAAAAGGAAAAAGCTGACTTCTATCTTCCGATTTCCGACTTCTCAAATTAAACTTTTTCCTGCACGTTCGAGCCTAAAAGACCCGCCGGACGCACAAGTAAAACCAAAATCAAAATGGCGAAAGCAACTGCATCACGGTAAGTTGAAGGAATACCGATGTAGCTGCCGTAACCGACAACCAGCGTTTCCGCCGCGCCGATCAAAAGTCCGCCGAGAACCGCGCCGGGAACATTGCCGATGCCGCCGAGAACCGCCGCAACAAAGGCTTTTAATCCGGTGATAATTCCCATCAGCGGTTCGATCTTCGGATTATACTGCGCCGTCAAAACGCCGCCTGCCGCCGCGAGTGCCGAACCGAGTGCAAATGTAAAAGTGATGACGAAATCCGTGTTGATGCCCATCAGTTTCGCCGAATTTAAGTTAAACGAAACGGCACGCATCGCTTTGCCGATTTTCGTATAAAAAATGATGTATTGAAGAAGCATCATCAAGGCGATGGAAACGACGAAAATTATGATCTGCGAAGTCGAAATCGTCGCGTCGCCGAAAATCGTAATGTTGCGGCTTTCAAGCAGAGTCGGGAACGACCGCGGCGTTCCTGAAAAAATAAAAACGAACAGATATTCGATAAACAGAGACATTCCGATTGCCGTAATCAGCGTCGTCATTCTCGAAAATTTTCTGACCGGACGATATGCCAGTCTTTCGATCAAAACGCCGATTGCCGCTGCGATCAGCATCGAGCCGAGAAGCACGACGATAAAGCCGAATACCGACGGATTGTTTTCAAAACCCAAATAACCCGCGAGCAGGAAACCGGCATACGCGCCGACCATATAAATATCGCCGTGCGCGAAATTAATCAATCGCAAAATGCCGTAAACCATCGTGTAGCCGAGCGCGATCAGCGCGTAAATCGAGCCGATGGTCAAACCGTTGATGAGTTGCTGAATAAAAGTATCCATAAATCACAAGTTCAAAGGTCAAAGTTCAAAGTTCAAAGTTCGAGAATAAATCAAACTCGAACTTTGAACCCGAAATTCAAGACTATTTGTTGGCATTCATTGTTGAATTAGAATTCATCGCGTTTGAATTCGACATATTCGACATCGTGTTGCCGTTAGTCATCGCATTATCGTTAGTCATCGAGTTTGAGTTCGCCGCGGCTGTGTTTGTGCCGGTCGGCGGTGTCATTCCTTCGGGATAAATCGTTTCTTTGAAGTTAAATTTACTTGCCGAAGGATTGAGTTCTAAAACGACTGCCGGTTTGACCGCGTTGCGGTTCGCGTCGAGCGTAATAGCTCCGGTTACGCCCGCGAAATTTTTCGTTGCGTTGATCGCATCTTTGAGTTTCGCGCTATCGCCCGCGCCGCCGGCGCGTTTGATCGCGTCAGCCAAAACTTTTGCCGCATCATAAGCCAGAGCCGCGAGCGAATCGGGCGCAGCACCGAATTTAGCCGTATAGTTTTTTACGAAATTCTGAATTTCCGGCGCGGGATTTTCCGCCGAATAGTGATTGGAAATATATGCGTTTTTCAGCGCGTCGCCGCCGAGTTTCCAGAGTTCCGGCGAATCCCATCCGTCACCGCCGAGAAGCGGTTGATTCATTCCGAGTTCACGCGCTTGTTTGGCAAGGATGCCGACCTGACCGTAATATCCGGGAATATAAATTACATCGGGATTAAGCTGACGAATTTTGGTCAATTGTCCTTTAAAATCCGGGTCTGTCTGTGCATATGACTCTTTTGCGACGATTTTGCCGCCGAGTTTGGTAAATTCTTCTTCAAAAAACTGTGTCAAACCTTTGCTGTAATCGGCATTGACATCACCGATAATCGCGGCGGTTTTAGCTTTCAAAGTATTGGTCGCAAATTTTGCCATTACCGAACCTTGAAACGGATCGATAAAACAAACGCGCGAAATGTAATCGCCGACTTCGGTTACTTTCGGGTTGGTCGAAGAAGGCGTAATCATCGGAATTTTCGATTCTTGTGCGACCGGCGCGGCGGCTAAACTGTTGCTCGATGCGACTTCGCCGATCACCGCCTGAACTTTGTCTTGATTGATTAATTTTGAAATAACCGTCTTGGCAATTGCCGTCTGTCCCTGATCGTCTTCAATTACGAGTTCGATTTTTTTTCCGTCAACTCCGCCCGCCGCGTTGATTTCATCAACTGCCAGCTGAACGCCGTTTTTCGTTGATTGTCCGAAACTCGCCGTCTGTCCGGTTAAATCGCCGTAAACGCCGACTTTAATAGTATTTCCAGTCGAAGTCGAACCGTTCGTATCTCCGCCTTTTTGTACACAGGAAGTGAAAAAGATAGAGAAAATCAGACTGAAAGCCAATAAAAATTTTTTCATATTTACCTCACAGATATTATAAATGTTTGAATTTTATTCGTTTTGATTGCCGGTAATACGCCGCAACTTACGGAAAAGTTTGATTGCAAAGCGCGGCTAAAATATTTGTTACAAACAGGAATTATACCTATTTACAATGGTATGTCGAGTAACAATCCGTTAAAATCCATTGCAAAAGATATTTTGATTTATGCAGACAGAAGAAAAAAACACTACAAACACAGGCTTTGCGCCCGACAAAGGCGATATGACGGCGAAAGATTTTCGGCGTTTCGGTTACGAAATGATTGATTGGATTGCTGATTATTTCGAGCGGATGGAAAATTTGCCCGTGCTTTCGCAGATCGAACCGAATTGGCTGAAAAATAATTTACCTGAAAATGCACCTCAACAAGGCGAAAGTTTTCCACAGATTTTCAAGGATGTGGAAAACTTGATTTTACCGTCGGTCACGCATTGGAATCATCCGAATTTTCACGGACTTTTTTCGACTTCGACAAGTTCGGTCGGCATTTTCGCCGAAATGCTTTCCGCCGCGTTCGATATGAAAGCGATGCTCTGGCGCACGTCGCCCGCTTCGACCGAACTCGAACCTGTAGTTCTCGACTGGCTTCGCAAAATGATGAGTTTGCCCGAAGATTTTGGCGGCGTGATTTATGATACGGCTTCGATTTCGACGCTGCACGCGATTGCGATGGCGCGGGAAAAATTGAATCTGAAAATTCGTGAAAACGGTATGAGCGGTCGAACGGATTTGCCGCTTTTGCGCGTTTATTGCAGCGAACAGACGCATTCTTCGATTGATAAAGCCGTGATTTTACTCGGTCTCGGACAAAGATCGCTTGTAAAAATCGCAACGAACGAACGCTTTGAAATGGACGCGGAAAAATTATCTCAAGCAATTTCAGAAGATAAAGCAAACGGTTTTCTGCCGTTTTGCGTCGTCGCCACGGTCGGCACGACTTCGACGACAAGCGTTGATCCGGTCGAGAAAATCGCCGATGTTTGCGAACGCGAAAAATTATTTCTGCACGTTGATGCGGCGTATGCCGGAAGTGCGATGATCTTGCCCGAATTGCAGTTTCACTTTAAAGGCGCGGCGCGCGCCGATTCGATTGTCACGAATCCGCACAAATGGCTTTTCACGCCGTTTGATCTGTCGGTTTTGTATGTCAAGGATTCGGATTTGCTGAAGCAGACGTTTTCGCTTGTCGCGGAATATTTAAAAGTTACCGAAACCGTGACGAATCAGATGGATTACGGCATTCAACTCGGTCGGCGTTTTCGCTCGCTCAAACTTTGGTTCGTGCTGCGTTATTTCGGACAGCAAGGTTTGCAGAATCGAATCCGCGAACATATTCGTTTGGCAAATCTTTTTAAAAAATGGGTTGCAGAATCGGAAGATTGGGAAATTCTCGCACCGACAACTTTTGCACTCGTTTGTTTTCGCGCGTGTCCGAAAAATGTTGATGATTTAAACGCTCTGAACGAAAAAATTATGAATGAAATCAACGCTTCCGGTGAAGCGTATCTCTCGCACACCAAATTAAACGAAAAATTTACGATAAGATTGTCCGTCGGCAGCATCAGAGTAGAAGAAAGACATTTAGAAAAAGTTTGGAAGTTATTGAATGAAAAACTCGTTGATTTAAAGACTTAAAGTTTGAAAATGTATTCTCAAAACTTTTTGTCATTTCATTAAACTATATGTTCAAAAGTTCTTTCAACACATAGTTTAATCAGGTTAGACGGAGAAACAAGGAGATTAAAGATTTTATGAAAAAAATTATTGCTGCTTGGTTGTTTTTATTTATCACGGTTTTTGCGGTCAGCGCACAGAAAACGATTGAAAAACCGGAAACGAAAAATTTGGCGGCGCAATCTCAGACCGCAAAAATCGAACGCGAAAAATTCGATCCGCTGAGAAATCCGTCGGCAGATTTGCAGACGGCGGTTGCAAAAGCGCAGAAGGAAAATAAACGAATCATTCTCGATGTCGGCGGCGAATGGTGCGGCTGGTGTCGTCTGATGGACAATTATCTGATTGAAAACTCGGAACTCGGCAAACTGCGTGATAAAAATTTCGTCTGGGTGAAAATAAATATGAGCGAAGAAAACGAAAACAAAGAATTTTTATCCAAATATCCCAAAGCGACAGGTTATCCGCATCTTTACGTTTTGGAAAACGACGGCACACTTTTGAAATCGAAAGATACATCGGAACTCGAAGACGGAAAATCCTATAATCTGCAAAAGTTTACGGATTTTTTGAAGGAATATGAGCCGGTTAAAATGTCGGCGGCAAAATAAAATGCAGTTTGTCAAAGAATCAATTATCAACGCCGCGCCGGAACGAGTGTTTGCTTTTCACGAACTGCCCGATGCTTTCGAGCGTCTGATGCCGCCGTGGGACAACGCGAAAGTTTTGCAGAAAGCCGACATTTCCAAAATCGGTTCGCGGGCGATTATCGAGATGAAAATTTTCGGCGTTATTCCGGCAAAATGGATTGCCGAACATACGAAATACGAGCCGCCGCAAATGTTTGAAGACGTGCAGATTTCGGGACCTTTTAAAAGTTGGCGGCATCGGCACATCGTTTTGCCGCACGCGAGCGGCGCGATTTTGCGCGACGAAATCGAATACGAACCGCCGATGAGTTTCTTAGGCGAACTCGCTGCGCCGTTTGTCGTCGCGCCGAAACTGGAAAAGATGTTTGCCTTTCGCCACGAAGTTACGCGAAAATGGTGCGAGTCCGAAATCTGAGTTTTTAAAAAATTTATCTATGCTGACACATATTGTTTGTTGGAAATATAAAACGGAAACGACGGAAGAAGAAAAAGAAACGCATATTTCTAAATTGAAAAATCTTCCTAACGTGATTCCGCATATTTTGAGTTTTAATGTCGGGCGCGACGTTTTGCATTTGGAACGCTCGTTTGATACCGGACTTGTCGCAACTTTTCCGAGCCGTGAAGAATTGAACGAATATGATGGACATCCAGATCACAGGGATGTCGCCGCGCTCGGAAAACAAATCGCCGAAAAAGTCGTATCGGTTGATTTTTTGAATTAAGTTGACAGAAAATTTTGCAGAAAGTGCCTGAAAGTTACTGAAAAAAAATTGGTAGGGAACTAAAAGTAATTATGAAAGAAGATTTTAACGCCGAAACGCAGAGTTGACGCGGAATTTCGCAGAGATTTCTCTGAGGTTCTCGGCGTAATCTCTGCTTCTCGGCGGTTGAGAATTACTTTGGTTTACTGCTGAAAAATCAACTATCTGTCAACTTTCTGCAAACTTCTGAAAACTATCTGTCAATATATCAAACAGAAAATGAAAATTTGGAAAAAAATACTTCTCGCACTTTTAGCAGTAATTTTGCTGATCCAGATTCCGTTTATTTACAATAGGTTTCAGACGGGCAAATTAGCCGATAAGATCGCGTTTCTGCAAACTCGGCGATCAAATCCGGCAACTCGAAATTTTACGGATTTTAAAGGCGTAATTCACGTTCACACATCGCTCGGCGGACACAGCACGGGCGGTTTTGACGAATTAATCGCGGGCGCGACGGAAAATAATCTCGATTTTGTCGTGATGACCGAACACACTTCGGAAAATTTCGATTCTTCGGCTCTGACGTTAAAGGGTCTTTACGGTAATACTCTGTTCGTCGGCGGAAACGAACTCGACACGAAATCGGAAGACAGATTTTTATTGATAAATTCCGATGCCGAAGCGAAAACCGCCGATAAGATCGAAACGCCCGAATTTTTGCAAAAATCTCACGCGAAAAACGAAATTGCTTTTATTACTTATCCCGAAAGGTTTAAATCTTGGAATTCCGATTTTGACGGCATCGAGATTTTCAGTCTGCATACGAATGCGAAAAAGATGAGTCTTTTGACTTTTCCTCTAAACGTGCTTTGGTCTTATAACTCTTATCCCGAACTCACTTTGGCAAATTATTTTGCTCGTCCCGATACGGCTCTTCAAAAATTCGATGAGATCGCGGCGAAAAAAAAATCTACGCTTTTTGCCGGCAGCGACGCGCATTCTAATCTCGGTTATCACTTGATCGGCGACGATGCGGGAAATAAGTTTATCAGTCTGAAATTCGACAATTATGCGATGGTTTTTCGGCTCGTCAGAACTCACGTTTTGCTTGAAAATAATAAGAAATTGACACAGGAAAATCTAATCGAGGCTCTCAAAAACGGTCACACATTTATCGGTTTCGATTGTCTCAGCGACACGAGCGGATTTTCGTTCACAGCAGAAAACGGTCTGGAACAAAAAATACAAGGCGACGAAATAACTTTGCAAAACGGCGTAAATCTTCGCGCCGCCGCTCCGCAGATCGCCCGATTCGTCATTTTTAAAAACGGCGAAAAAATATTCGAATCGGGCGAGAATACCGAAGTCGTATTTCAGGCAAAAGAAGCGGGCGAATACCGCACCGAAATTTATCTCGACGCGCTCGGAAGTCCGTTCGACAAAATGCCGTGGATTATCTCAAATCCGGTTTACGTTCGATAAATTCAAGATTTCAAGGTAAATGATCTCTCAATTTTCCGTCATCAATTCATTTTAAAACGGAAAATATAAAGATTCTGAAAATAAAAATAATCTCATCAAACCTGAAATCCGAAACCTGAAACCGGAAACCGATTTACAAAGCCAACGCTTTACGATTTGGTATCATCATAAACAGGCAAAGAATTAAGACCGAATTTTTAACACAATAATAATGAGAAATTTTAAGAAAAATCTTTTTCGAGTTTTTGGCTTGGCGTTGGCTTTCATTTTATTTTCGCTTGCCGTTTTCTCGCAGCAACAGCAGATTCAGCGTCCTGATTTCGACATCACCGATTATAAAATGGACGTGCAGATTTTGCCCGACGAAAATAAACTCAATGCAACGGTTGATGTTTATCTCACGCCGAAACAGGAAACCAGAAGCGTCACTTTTGAATTAAACGGTTCGATCAAAGTTGACACTATTGCGCGCATCAACGGCGTTTCCTCGATGCCGACAACGATTGCGCCGACGGTAAAAGGCAAAACTCCCGCGCCTGTAAAAACGAATTTGCCGGAAGTAACTTTCGTGCAGGATCAGGTCGGAGTTTCGGATTTAGGTCCGAATGTGCGAGTTGATCTCGGCGATGTGATCGCGGCAAACACGCCGGTCGCTTTGCGTTTCAAATATACGGGAATTTTGACGAGCGCACAGGGCGGACCGCTTTTGACGAAACGGCTTGCTTATGTCGGAAGCCGCGACGGTTATCTGATGTATGCGGCGCGTTGGTTTCCGTTTCACGAATACGCAGCTGACCGCGCGACGAGCGACATCACAATCAGCGTTCCGAACGGTTTTCAGATCGTCGGTTACAGCGACACGCCGGTTTCAAACGTCGGCGGAAAATACCGTTTCGTTCGCACGAATCCGGGACTTGTCGGCAATTTTGCCTATGCCAAATATGTCAATAAAACTTTGCGTTTCGGTGATTTCGAAATTCAGTTTTATACGAAAACTCCAGAAGATCAATTAGTTGCCGCTTACGGCGAAACTATCGGCAAAGCTCTGCAATTTTACACTCAGCAATACGGCACACCCGAAATGGGAAAAAAATTGTCGGTCGTGCAAATTGACGATGAAAGCCTAGATTTTTATTCGCAACAAGGCTTGATGTTTATTTCGGACAGACAATTTCGACAGGCTCGTGAAATTACGCAGGAACGCCTTCAGCGCGAAACCGCTTTTCAATGGTGGGGTTTGACCGTCGGCTTAAAATCTTTCGACGATGCGTGGCTTTCGCAAGGTTTGGCGGAATACAGCGCGTATAATTTGCGCGAAGGCGGAATTTCGGGCGCGAAATTAGATGATATGCGCCGCGAACTTTTGGAAAAATCCCTGACTTTCGAGCAAACAGCGTCCCTTCTTCGCACACCGTCCGCGCTCGACGATCAATCAACCGCATATCAATACATAATGTTTTCCAAAGGCGCGTTCGTTTTCAAACTTTTACGAATGACGCTCGGCGAACAAAAATATAGACAACTTTTGCGAACATTTTTAGATAAATATCGCGGCAAAAATGCTTCGATTGCAGATTTTGAACAACTCGCCTCGCAGGTCGCGGGCGAAAATATGCGTTACTTTTTCGCCCGTTGGATCGAAGGCACAGGCGTTCCCGAATTTAACGTCGAATATCAGATCATACGCACACGCGGCGGAAAATTTATCACGCGCGGTACGGTCAAAGAAAATTACGACAATCTGAAACTTCCGGTCGAACTCAAAGTAGTCGCTGAAGGTGAAGGCGAATTAAAAGAAGAAACCGTCAGAATCGAAGATTCGAGCGCGAATTTCAATATCGAATCGAACGGCAAACCGATTGGCGTAATCGTTGATCCGAATTATAAATTGCTTCGTATTTCAGATGACCTGCGAATTTCGTCGGTCGCTCGTCGCGGCATCGAACAGTTCAAAGAAGGAAACTACGCCGAAGCACAACAGCAATTTGAAGCCGCGCTCAAATTAGACCGCTCGAATGCTTGGATTTATTATCATCTCGGTTTGCTTTTCCTCGAACAGAAAAATTACGATCTGGCAATTGATAATTTCAAAGTCGTCGAAAATCTCGGCAGACAAGGAAACGCACGTCCGGCTTGGCTAACGGTTTGGTCGGCGATTAAAATGGGCAACGCCTACGACGCGAAAGGCGACCGCACACGCGCCGTCGCCGCATACAAACGAGCCGAAGATTTGGGCGACGATTACGACAATGCACAAAATGCCGTCAAACTTTATCTCGGAACGCCTTATGATCCGCGTAAACAAAGCGCGACGGCTGTAAAATAGCAACGGAAAACTGCTAAAAAGTAAAATTGGAAAAGTATAAAAAATTAGAGCGATTTTGAATAATTTAGTTTCAAAATCGCTCTATTTTTTTAAATACAAATCATCTGATTGCAACCCGTTTTTCAAACCTCTATACTTTACAGTTTGATTTGATGGACACGCAGATCATCATTACATTTTCAATTCTCGGTGTTGCGCTTATTTTGTTTTTTACCGACAAAATTCCCGCTGATCTTGTTGCATTGCTTGTCGTCGTCGCGCTCGGTCTGACGGGAATTCTCACGCCGCAGGAAGCATTTTCCGGTTTCAGCCGTTCGGCAGTCATTACAATTCTGGCGATTTTTATCATCGCCGAAGCCTTGCAAAAAACCGGTGTAACTGAACAAGTCGGCAATATTCTCATCAAAGTCGGCGGCAAAAGCGAACTGCATTTAATTGTAGCGGTGATGATCGCAGGCGCATTTCTGTCGCTCTTTATGAACAACATCGCGGCGGCGGCGGTTTTGCTTCCGGCAGTTTCGGGCGCGGCGCGAAAGGCGAATGTTGATATTTCAAAAGTTTTGATGCCGCTTGCATTCAGCACGATTCTCGGCGGAATGGCGACACTTTTGACAACCTCGAATATCGTTTTAAGTTCACTGCTTCACGACAGTAATCTCGATGGTTTCGGCTTACTCGATTTCGCGCCGGTCGGCGTTCCGATTGTTATTGTCGGCATTCTCTACATCGCTCTTTTTGGACGAAAACAACTGCGCGGCGAATCGGCGATTGAAAGAACGATTGCTCCGTCTTCACATAGTAAAGATTTAGTCGAAACGTATCATCTGGACGAAAATCTTTTTCGCGCGAAAATTCCCGAAAACTCGTTTTTGATTGATAAAAAAATTGCCGAATGCACTCTGCGCGAGGATTTCGGTGTCAGCATCGTCGCCATCGAACGCGACGGCAAGCGTTTATTTTCGATCTCGCCCGAAACCGTCATCGAAGATGGCGACACGCTGATTTTAGAAGGCGATGAACAGGATTTTCGCCGCCGCGATGTCGAGCCGTTTATGGAGCATCTCGCGCTGCCCGAACTCCACGAACAGGATTTTCACTCGCGCCGTCTGACGGTCGTCGAAGCGATGCTTTCGCCGCGTTCGCGCCTGATCGGTCAAACTCTTCGTTCGTCGCATTTCCGCGAAAAATACGGAATGAACGCGCTCGCAATCTGGCGGCGCGATGAGGAAATAATTATCAATCTGGCGGACGTTCCGCTCGAATTCGGAGACGCGCTTTTGCTTCAGGGACAACGCGAAAAAATCGCCGTAATGAGCGTTGATCCCGATTTGATTTTACTGATGCAGAAGGAAGACGCGGCAATCACCGTTCCGGGAAAAGGTCGCGCCGCCTTGATGATCGTTATCGGTGCGCTTATTCTCGCCGTTTTATTGCCGAATTTGACCGGCGCGATTATGCTCGGTGCGGCTCTGGCAATGATGCTGACCGGAATTTTAACGACCGAACAGGCTTATCAATCAATCGGTTGGAAAACCGTTTTTTTAGTTGCGGGAATTTTGCCGATGGGAATCGCTCTGACGAAAACAAACGCGGCGATGATTTTGGCAAACGGCGTGATTTATATGCTCGGTTCATTCGGTGCAATCGGCTTGCTTGCCGGACTTTTTCTGCTTACCGTTTTTCTCGTGCAGGCAATGAACGGCGCGGCGGTCGCCGCAATTATCGGACCGATTGCGATCAACATCGCGCAACAAACAAATATCAATCCGAGAGCCTTGACGATGGGCGTTGCGCTGGCAACTTCGATGGCATTTATCACGCCGCTCGGTCATCCGGTAAATATTCTGGTGATGAGTCCGGGCGGCTACAATTTCCGCGATTTCATCAAAATCGGCTTACCCTTAACCGCAATTTTATTTTTTGTCGTAATGCTTATTCTACCGATTTTTTGGCAACTATAAGTCGGAATAAAAAATTTAAGAAAATCTTGTTCAATTAATTTGTAATTTCTGTTATTTCTTTTTGATTCAAACAACTGCGCCGCCGCACGACGAACCGCTTCCGGCGGTGCATCCGAAACAATGATTCGCCGTTATAATTTGCCGCGTCTTTAATTTTTCCACATCAAAACTAAATATTGTCTGCGGCAGATCATCTGACAAATTCAATTCTAGCATCTGATTAAAATCGCAGTCGTAAAGATTTCCGCGCCAGTCAACGCTGATTAAATTGCGGCACATCAAACCCGAAACGGTCGCCGGATTAAACGCCGCAACGAGTTTCTGCATATATTTTTCCTCGTTTCCCGAACGCCGCAGCCAATCCAGATAACGCGCAATCGGCATATTCGTGATCGTGAAAAGATTATTGAAAACGATGCCGAAACGTGTTTGCAATTCACGCCGAAAATCTGTTTCGATAGCTGCCTCTTCCGGCGGCAGAAATGCGCCGACCGGATTGTAAACGAGATTCAAAGTCAAATTTTCGTCTCGCCCGTAACCGACTTCGTTCAACTTTTTCAAACCTTCGATTGATTTTCCAAAAACGCCGTTTCCTCTTTGTGCATCGGTTTGTTGTTCGAGAAAATACGGCAATGAACAAACAACTTCACACTCATTTTCGGCAAAAAATTCGGACAGATCAGCTTGATTTTCTTCAAACTGCACGGTCAAATTATGCCGCACAATTATTTTTGCGCCCGTTTTTCGCGCTTCGGTGACAAAATATCGAAAATCGGGAATCATCTCCGGCGCGCCGCCCGTGATGTCGAGCGTCGGAATGCTGAAATCACGCAACACTTGCAAACAAGCATCAATAACTTCACGCGGCATAATTTCGGTGCGAACCGGCGAAGCGTCAACGTGACAATGTTTACACGCTTGATTGCAAAGTTTCCCGACATTGACCTGCAAAATTTCAACATCCGTCGAACGCAGCTCAAAATTATTTTCCGTGAGTTTTTCATTAAACGAAATCGGCGAATCGGGAAGTGAAGGTTTGCCGTCGCGTCTGGTGATTTGGATTTGTGCGGTTGATGTCATAACTTAAAATCTTATTCAGGCTTAATTTCAAAATCGTAGCCTAATTCATATTCTCGACGTTTTTGTAGAAAAAATTCTGTCGCCTTTTTTGCATCTGTAAAAATATTTTCAAAATCAAAATCAGATTTTCGCGTTTCAGTATTGTATTTTTGATGGCTTACAGCAAAGGTTAAGTCTTCAAGTTGCATAATGTGTAATATAAAACCAAAAAACTCAATTCCATAACTGACGTTGCTTTGAAGCAATATAACAATCGCTTCCAAAATTTTTGCGTCATCGTGGAAAATTACAGTTTCTTTTGAAATATCATTTTGCATTTTCACATCGAAACTTTGTCGTGCGCGTTGTGCGATTGGATGCCGTGAATCAACGATGCGCCGCCGCGAATTGCTGATGCGAGGTGCATCGCTTCGGTCATCTGTTCCATATTCGAGCCGTTTTCCAGACTCGAATTCGTAAATGCTTCGATGCAATACGGGCATTGCACCGTCACCGCGACCGCCAAACCGATTAGAGCTTTTTCGCGTTTCGATAATGCGCCTTCTTCCTGACAGGCTTGATACCAAGCCATAAATTTCTCGAAAAGTTCGGGTTTGTATTTGGCGATGTCGCCGAATCTTTCTAAATCTTTTTCTTCGTAATAACTCATAAATTAACTTTGAAATTTAAGCAAAAATTTATCAACTTGTCGGCGATGACGCAGAAAGTGCAAAACGGCGTGTTCGAGCAGTTGTTCGAGATTTTCGCTAAAATCATCTTTTCTTTCGATAACAAATTTGTCCAAATCCGCGTAACTTATTTCCCAAAGCCCGTCGAGGGTTTCTGACGTATAAGCAAGAACTTTATCAATCTCATCACCAATTTCAGATTGCGAAATCTGCGGGCGTTCGTCGCCGAGCGGATCAAACTCTATCGCTATTTTGCGCCGAATCGAGTTGGCGTAACCGTAACCCGCGTGAACGACGTGATTCATCATCATCTGAATCGAATGACAATCCGCATCTTTCGTTTCCGCGTCAGCAATTCGCATATAATTTTCTTCGCTCACGCTTTCAACAAGCATTTTGAGTTCAATCGCGGCACGTTCGTATTCGTCCATCAACGCGCCGACCGCGCCTTTTCTGTAATCTTCTAATTTTTTCGCCATATTTTTTTTAGCCGCGGATTTCGCGGATTTCGCAGATTAAAACAATTGAATAATAGATCAAATGTATTTTCTTAAAAATCCGCGTTTATCCGCGTAATCCGCGGCAAAATTTCTTCTAACAACAATCGCTGCCGTCGCCGCACATTTCGCCCGTCAGATCGGTTAAATTATACTCCAACCCTTTTGTTTCGCGCGGATGACGTTTGGCGGTTCGTTTGCAGTCAAATTCCGTTGCGTCTTCCAAATTTATATTTTCAATCGGTTCGACCAGAATCATCTGCGAAGCGTAAGGTTCTTTGGAATAAATTTGAAAAGTTTTGTCGCAAACCGCCATTCGCGCGCCGCGTTCCAAAATATGCCCGTCATCGTCAATCACTTTTTTCCAAGGTCCTTTGTAGATAACGGCTTGATTGCGCTCGAAACACGCGCCTTGTTTGCCTTTGTATGCAGTAATTGTCACCGAACGAAACTCGATTCCTTCGACGACGCGCCACGGTTTTTCGTCGCGTTTGACGATCTCAATGCCGTAAAATCCGGCGTTTTCAAACGCTTCGATAAATGCGTCTTCACGAAACGCGCCCGAAATACAGCCCGACCAAAGTTCCGCATTATTTTGCAAATGTTCGGGAACGTCTTCGTCGGAAACAATATCGGAAATCGCCACGCGTCCGCCTTTTTTCAACACGCGAAACATTTCGTTGAACATTTGTTCTTTGAATTCAGGTTTGACGAGATTCAAAACACAGTTCGATAAAATCACGTCAATCGAATCGTCTTCGATCAAAGGTTTTTCTAATTTCGATTTTGCGACAAAACTTTCATAAGCGAAAAAATCGTCTGCCGTTTTAATCGGAGTTGTTTTCGGATATTCGTCAACCAAACTTAAATTCAGTTTCAAATCCTGAATCTTGCCATAACGAAATTCGGTATTCGCGTAGCCGATTTTCTCAGCCATTTCGCCGCGATATTTATTTGCTAGAGCGAGCATTTCCGTGTTCGTATCAACGCCGATGACTTTTCCCGTTTCGCCGACGATCTGCGAAGCGATATAACAAATCTTCCCGCCGCCCGAACCTAAATCGAGAACCGTATCACCCGTTTTTACGAATTTCGACGGATCGCCGCAGCCGTAATCGCGTTCGATAATTTCATCCGGTAAAACTTTTAAATACTGCGGATCGTATTCGACCGGACAACAGAGTGCTTCTTCTTTTTGTTGCGATGCCGCGCCGTAGCGCGTCCGAACCGCGATTTCGATGTCTAATTCTTTTGCCATAATTTTTGATTGTTGCTTTTGTATTTATAACGAAAAAGCTAAAATTTATTCCTAAATGAAACGCGCAATTATTATTATGGCGAAAGTTCCGGTCGCCGGAAATGTCAAAACGCGGCTTCAGCCTTTTCTCTCTGCCGACGAATGCGCGGAACTTTCGGAAGCGTTTTTGAAGGACACATTTTTGAAAGCAAAATCTATTTGCGAAAACGTGATTTTAGCATATTCGCCGCCGGAAAAAATAAATGCTTTGAGAACATTACTGCCTTCTCAAAACATTTATTTTGAACAAACGGGAAGAGATTTAGGTCAACGAATGTTCAATGCTTTTAAATTCGTCTTTGGGCAAAAAACGGATTCGGTCGTGATGATCGGCACTGATTCACCGACATTTCCCGGTGATTTTATCGAACAGACTTTTGAATTTTTGGAAACAAACGCGGATGTCGTTTTAGGCAAAAGCGAAGACGGCGGATTTTATTTGATCGGACTAAAAAAATTAAACCGAGAAATTTTTGAAAATGTCGCGTGGAGTTCGCCGGAAACTTATGAACAGGTTTTTGAAAACGTCAAAAACCTGAACTTGCATTTGCGCGAAGTTCCGTGTTGGTATGACATTGACGAGCAACCGGATTTTGAGAAACTGCAAAAAGAAATTCTCCGCAATGCGAATTTACAACAGTATGCGCCCTCAACTTATGCTCTAATACAGCGATGGGGAAAGTTTTAGAAACCGAACGGCTCGTTTTGCGGACGTGGACTTACGACGATGCCGCACGCCTGTTTGAAATCTGTTCGGACGCGGAGACGATGTTGCATATCGGCGACCGTCTGCCTTACGAAACGATTGAAAATGCGCGGGAATTTTTGAATTGGGCGATTCCGTATCAACAAGAAAACGGTTTTTGTCGGTGGGCGGTTATCGAAAAATCAAGCGACGAAATTATCGGCAGTTGCGGTTTTGCAGGTCTCAGCACGGGAGAAATCGAATTCGGTTATCTGTTTGCGCGGCAATTTTGGGGAAAAGGTTTTGCAACCGAAGCGGCGCGGGCGTGTCTCGAATACGGTTATAAAAAAATCGGTTTGACAGAAATTATCGCGATGACCGATTTAGATCACGAAAAATCGCAGAATGTTTTGAAAAAAATCGGTTTTCGTGAACGCGGAGTTTTGCAATCCGAAGACGGCGACGATCTGGTTTTTGAATTTGAAACTCAAGCCGATATTGATTGATAGACTTTTTCCGTGCGCTCGATCATTTTTTCCAAAGAAAAGTTTTTGCTCGCCGCTTTTTGTGCCTGTGAGCCGAAATTTTCACGCATTTTTTCATTTTCCAAAAAAATTTCGATTGCCTCAGCAAGTTTTAACGGCTCTTTGACGGCAACGAGTTTTCCCGATTTTCCGTCAAAGATCAATTCTTTTGCGCCTTCTGTTTCCGTTGCGACAATCGCTTTTCCGCTTGCCATCGCTTCTAAAATCGCCAGCCCGAAACTTTCCGAATGCGATGCGGAAACGAAAATGTCCATTGCCGCCAAAAGCGGCGCGGTGTCTTCAACCCAATCGAGAAAAAGAAATCCGTCTTCGAGACCGAAAACTTTGACGAGTCTTTTCAGTTCGCGGCGAAAGTCTTTTTTAAGGGAATTATCAGTGCCGACAATAACAAAATACGTTTCGGGAAATTTTTTGGCGATCTCGTTAGCGGCAAAAATAAAATCCTGCTGACCTTTTAATCTTTTGAGTTCGCCGACCGTTCCGACGAGCGGCACATCGAACGGAATATCGTGCAGAAAACGAAATTCGCGGAAAAGTTTTTCTTTATCCGTCTGCGCCCATTTTTCGATTTCGATGCCGTTCGGAATTTTGACGATTTTTTCCGCCGGAAAAGTTTTCTTTAAATTGGCTTCGACCGCCGCTGAAACGGCGATGACTTTTGAAACATTCGAGAGCGCAAATTTCTGCATTCGTTTCATCGAAAAAAGAACATGGCGCGTCAAAACGAGTTTTGCTTTTTTTGCAATTCTGACTGCTAAACTTGCCGGAAGATAATCTTTAGCCGCGTGCGCGTGAACTATCTCGATTTCGTTTTGTCTGATAAATTTTGCGATTTTAACAGCCGCCAAAATATCCGCCGAATTTTTTATTTGGACGCGTAAAGTATTTTTTGCAGGAAAGTTTTCCAATTTTTCCAAAATCGGCGAATTGACCGGCACGGCTAGAAAGATTTCGTGTCCCAGTTTTTGCAAACCTTTTACCAAATCAACCAGATGTTTCTCGCCGCCGCCGAAATTTTTTGCCGAATTTATTTGCAAAACTCTCATTGAACTAATGTTAAATTGTAAACAGTAAATGGTAAATGACAGCAAATAAAAAAGGCGCACTTTATAAACAAAGCGTGCCTTCAAAGATTTTTCCTGCGTGAGGTAAAACTAAAAATTAAATCTTGCACCAAGCTGCATCTGAAACACCTGACTTTCCGGATTATTGATATACATCAACGAATAATTGTCCAAACGTCGAATTTGACGGACTGTGCCGTCGAAGCTTAATGAAATCAATAGTCGTTTTATGGTCAAGACCGCAACAACGAAAGTGAAAAAAAATGGCTCTCCCGCACTTTTGGTGCAAGCAAAAAACTGTTGTAGAATTGTGTTCCAAGGCGTATCAGAGTGTTGACTATAAACCTCTAAATACCGAAATTAAATGAGTTGTAGAGATTGTTGTAATTCCTAATTTTTAGCTGAAATTAGGGTTATAAAATCTCACAATATTTTTTTGTCCTCTTTTCAAAAATTGCACCAAAAGCTCGGAAGAACCAAAAAAATGGGGAAGCCGCCAAACGACTTTCCCATCCATTTCAGCCGATTTTTAAATAACGGACTGAATAATTATAAAGCTTGGGTTAAAAATGAAATTTTGCTCCAAGCTGAATTTGTCGGGGAGCCAAAGTGGTCGTGTTATTAATCGTCGTTGTCGTTCCGAAGGTTGGGTTATAAGTCAGCACACCCGTCGGGAAATTGATGTTGGAAATATAAGAAGTATTCGCATCTGTTACATTCGAGCGATTAAATATGTTGAATCCTTCCGCGAGTAATTCGAGTCTCAGATGCTCGCTGAACCTGATTCTTTTCGAGATTCGCAAGTCTGTCGTCGTGGTATAAGGACGATGATAGACATTACGCAGGGAAGGAATGCCGATTACTCCGCCGGCACCGAACAGCGTGTTTGACGGAGTACTGAAGCTCGGCGGAAATGACGTTGGTATTGTCGCAGGCAGTGCATATCCCGAAGACAACACTACGATAGGCGACACCTGGAAGTCTCCGAAGATTGCCCTGCCCACGCCTGTTTTTGCCATATGGAAAAAGTCGGCGGGTCTCCAGACCGCACTTGCGACAAATTTGTTCGGAACATTGTTGCCCGAATAACTCTTATCGTAAGACAGATCGAAAGGATCGCTGACGGTCATAAAGGATGCCGCAAAAGTCGAAAATTGCTGACCGTAGTCAATTGCCCTCGACCGTGTGTAATTAGCCTGAACGCTCAATCCGCCGGTCATCCGTCGTTGGAGCTGTAAGACGAGAGCATTGTATCTGGATTTAGAAACGCTCTCAATGTCAATGATGGACGCAAAGTTTGTAATCGGGCGGGTTGTCGTCGAGGTATTACCGTAACTGAGAAAATACGGAACTGTAAACGTCGTACCGTCCTTTGGACCGCCGCTGATCGTGTATGTTTTAGAACTCGTCGGCGGCGGAAGATTAAGGTCTATGAATGCAGGTAATTTATTAGCGGCGGTGAACAAATACGATGCGGAAAATACTGTGTTCTTCGCAATCTGGCGTTCAAAAATTATGTCAATCTCGTGAACCTGTGGATTTTGGAAATCCGGAGATGTCGTCGTGATACTCAAACCGGCACTGGATCTCGTGGGAGTTGCAGACAGAACGCCCGGAAAAGTCGGTGGTGCAATCGGATTGCCGCTTGCATCTACAAGTCCGGTATCCGCAGGTCTGATTGACTGAGCCGATAGTTGTGATCCCGCTCCGCCCGTATTGGTAATTGCGCTCGACAGAAATGTATTTGGCACTCGACCGAAATAAATTCCGTAACCGCCACGAAGCACCGTCTTGCCATTTCCGAAGATGTCCCATGCCGCACCGAAACGCGGTCCGAAATTATTTTTGTCGCTCGGTAGGTTACCGGTGCGGGAAATGATCGCGTTGGCTTCAGATTGTGAATATCTTTGGGGGATTGTCGAAGTAAGTGTGTTCAGTGTCGGCACAAGGGTATTGGGGAACTGTGCATCCGGGAATTTCTGATAATCCCAGCGAAGACCGAGATTAAGTGTCAGCCGACGATTTACACGCCAGTCATCCTGAACAAAAAATCCATAGTCCGGCGTTTTAAGATTATAATCCCTCAAACCGAACGACTGCTGAAAGGTGCTATAACATCCAATGTTCCTTAGTGTTGCACCTGCTCCCGTCGTGCAACGGGGTGCCAATCCGTTAATCGCGGTCGTGTAATCAGTGATGAAATCCTGGAGTGTATTGTATGAGTATGAGCCATACTCACTACGCAAATTGCTGATGAAATCCTTCGTCAGCTTTATATCGAATCCCGCCTTTAGTGTATGTTTTCCGATAATTGTCGTAAGTGTGTCAACAAACTGAGTCGTGCGTTCGTCAGGGAATGCGGCACGCTGAAAGTTA
Organism: Pyrinomonadaceae bacterium; assembly: GCA_965217985.1. GTDB lineage: Bacteria > Acidobacteriota > Blastocatellia > Pyrinomonadales > Pyrinomonadaceae > DATHTS01. Next base: position 393,841 of record CBDCJY010000009.1, on the reverse strand, counting down.
GTGCTGGTACCGAACTGGAAACCGACATTAGCAGCATTCGCAAATGAAACAGAGGGTAACAGTCCATTGATGGTTGTCCCGCGACCTGCGAGCGCAACTTCTGCTGCGCTCGGATTTTGCAAAATAGAGCGGGCATTTTCACGACCCTTTTGGAAACGAAACTCATTAATGGTCGTAGATGAAATGTTTGTAACCAGTCGGGCATTGAATGTATCAATATTTACAAAGTCGTCACCGAAATCGGCTGCTCCCACGTTGACGACCGATGGTGTTTGAAACGCATTTAATCCATTGGTGCGAACGCGGTTATATGAAAACGTCAATGTATTGCGATTGTCTATAATCCAGTCAATCTTCGGGAAAACGATCTTTTGATCCTGTCTTCGCGGTGCTGTTCCCGTCAAGGAGCGCAGGAAAGCAAGACCGGCATCCGTCTGAGTCTGCGTGATTCCTCTGACACACAAAAGATTACCGGCTGTATTGCTGTTGTTGCAGGTCGTCGAATTTGTCGCAACAGTAATCGGGTTGAATGCAGTAGAGACTTGAGGCGTTGCCACACCGGGAAAATCACGCTTTTGCTGATCGTAGTTAAAGAAAAAGAATAGTTTATTCTTGATGATCGGACCGCCGACCGCACCGCCGAACTGATAGCGAATGTCCTTCGGCTTAACAGCAACGGTACCACCGTTTGCTGTCGGAAGAAGAGCTGAAGGGTTACGCGCACCTAACCGATTATTGCGGTCAAAGAAAAATATCTCACCTCGAAACTCATTTGTACCGCTCTTGGTAACGGTGTTAATGACACCGCCGGCGGCGCGTCCATACTCGGCTGAGAAGTTCGTGTTATTAACCTGAAACTCGCGGACAGCAGCCTGACTCACCGAGTATTGGATACGGGTGCGTCCGCGCTCCTCCGAGAAGAACGTATTGTTATTATCGGTCCCGTCGAGCGTGTGGTTGTTCAAGAGCGAAGATAGTCCGCGAAAGCTGTTAAGACCGAAGTTGCCTTCAGGATTTACGCCCGGTGTCAGACGAGCGAAATCGGAGGCGCGTCGCCCGTTGATCGGCAGATCGCTGATTAGCGTCAGGTCTATGTTAGTCGCGTTTGCATTGTCATTTGTATTGATAACCGGTGCCTCGGCAGTTACTTCTACCTGATTTACAGCACCAGTTACCGACAACGATAGATCAAGCGATGTCTCGCGCCCAACCTCGACGATGACGCGCTCAAGTGTTAGAGGTGCAAAGTTGCCGGACGTGACTTGAACAGAGTAAGTTCCCGGTTCTAGATTAGTAACACGGTATTGTCCATCTCCCGAGGTCGTAACATTCGCAACCTTATTGGTTCCGAGATTCGTTATCGTAACGGACGCATTTGGAATTACCGCACTCTGCGGATCCACGACCTTGCCGCCAATCGCGCCGGTAGTTTGATTCTGCGCGAATATCCCGGCGTTCAGCGCGATAGCTGTAATCGCCGCTGATAAAAGCATTCGTATAAACATTTTTGTATTCATCATAATTTTCCCTTGTAGGGTTCCTATATTTTTATAAAAATTGTCTTTCTTCAATAACTAATTAAGGAGCGTTTGATTTTTTCGGATTTTTCTCTCGAAATTTGGATGAGTATTATCTGAAATTATAAATTTTCTTATTGATTAATAAATCAAATTCTTGATGTTAAAAACCGTAACTCATTGCATTACACACTTTCGCCAAGGTCATAGCTTACGGCTATGAAAAATTTTTAATCAAACAAATGGACTGTAAATTTTATTGCCCGTCAAAATGAGGCAATTTAAGTTCCTAAAATTAACGGAGATTGAAATTTTTTTCCGATCCAATCCGATATAAAATGTTGGCAGTTAAAGATTAATTCGATGTTACTTTATATATACTTTCGGGATTAAATCTTTATTAAATTATCAAACATTTCGGACATCATAAGTTCCGACTTGCCGGAAGCACGGACAAAAATTTGCAAGTTGTTGGTATGAGCGGTTTGAGCGGTTTTATAAAAATATTATGAATGGCAAGCTGAATAAGGAAAAAACAGACGCAATAAAGAAAAAAGTTGACTTAAATTACTAATGAGCGGTTTGAGCGGTTTGAGATCACTTGACAATCTTTTAAATGTGTTTTAGATTATTTGCACAAATTACGGAATAAACAATATTTCGTAAGGTATTTGAACGAAAAGGGGGCATAAATAAAATGGCAAATTTATCTTATAATAATGCAGTTGTCGGAAGGTCGCCGGTGCATCAGCGCATTCTGGCAAATTTGCCGGTTCAGGCAAGTTGGATTGATGAAGCGAGCGGTGAAACGATTTCGGTTATGGGTTTAACCGAAAATATCGGCGAAACGAGTGCTTTAGTAAATCTCGATAGACTTCCTTCGGTCGGTAGTCGCGTTAAACTTCGCCTTATAGACGAAGAAAAGACGATTATTGAAATCCCGACGGAAGTAATTCGAGTCGAACGCGATCCGGGCAAACCTTTAGCGGCACTTTCGGTGGTTGATAATCTTAAAAACTGGAAAGAAAAAGCGATGACCGCCGCGCAGGAATGGGTAACACGCAACTGGCAATTAAATTATGAAGAAGAATGGGTGAATTAATTCTTTCTACTTCATATTATTCATATACTGGAAAAGCGGAGAAAGTTTTCAAGTTCAAAACTTTCTCCGCTTTTTAATTTTTGCAGGGCGAACGAAAGATTTTCCGCAAGCATCTGTTATAGACAAATGAAACAGTTTCTTTTTACAGCATTAATTTTACTTTCTTTTAATTTTACGTTCGGGCAAATATCGTCGGCGATTCCGTTGTCGCAGACCGAATATGTCAAAATGCTTTACGACGTGCAGAAAAATCCCGATGCAAAACAAAATTTGATAGACGCGCTCAGGAAACGCGGGATCGGTTTTGAACTAAGTGCCGGACTGAGAAGTTTGACGACATCGAAAAGCCGCAATGATGCGGAACTCAAGCGAACGCTCGAAGAAGCCGAACGCCGCCGCCAAAATCCGGTTGCAGCGAAACTTCCTTCGGATGCGGAAGTTCGTGAGTTAATTGAAAAAACCCGCGCAAATACTTTGGAATCAGTCGAGGAAATGCCTGATTTTGTCGTCAAACAGATTATTAATCGCGGCATAGCTTACGCGGGAACAGGAAATTTTCGCAGTCTCGACCGTCTCGTCGTCGGTGTCAGTTATCGTTCGAGCGGACAGGAAGAATACAAAGTTTTGTCCGTCAACGGCGTTTTGCAGAACAAAGCCGAAGCCAAACAATCTTATTCGGAAACCGGCGGCACGAGTTCGACGGGTGAATTCGTGACGATTTTGTCGAAGATTTTCACGCCGGAAAGCGACACGAAATTTGAAGTCGTTGACACGGATTCGATTCGCGGACGGCGCACAGTCGCTTTCGATTATTCGATAGAGCGCGAAAAAGCGAAACAGCAGATCACGTTTTTCGGCTATTACGATAATTCGGTGATTACCGGAATGAAAGGCAGAATCTGGATTGACCGCGAGGATTTTCGCGTTTTGCGAATCGAATCCGAAGCAACCGAAATTCCCGAAAGTTTTCCGGTGCGCTCGGCAAAACGCGTCATCGATTACGATTGGGTTGATATTTCAAAACAGAAATATCTTTTACCGCTCGTTTCCGATGTTCGTCTGACGGCTCGCCAAAATACCGACATTTATGAAACGCGCAACGTCATAAAATTTAAGGATTATCAAAAATACGGAACCGACGTAATTGTTTTGGATGATGATGTCGAAGATGTGCCGCAAGAAGAAAAGAAACCGGAGCAATAGACTTACCACGCAAAATAAGCGATCAAAGCAGGAACGAGTATATATAGAACAACTCCTTTTATTAGGAAAAACAGAAATCCGGCAACGCCGAATCTTTTGATCCATTTGGCGAAAATGTTCGGATTTTTGTTTTTTTCGGTTTCCTTCATTACTTCTTAAAATATCCTTTTCGCCTGAATTTTTCAAACTTTCGACTTATAAAGCGATTTAATTTTTATATTTTTTTTAAATCAACCGATTATCGAAAGATTGATTAGTTCAATTTGCAAAAGTAATTCGTTGCGGCATATTCAATAAATTTTCCAACGCGCCGCCGAAAGACTATACTTTAATGTTTGGAGTTTTAAAGATGAAAATAGCAGTAGCAATGAGCGGCGGCGTAGATTCTTCGAGCGCGGCGGCACTTTTAAAAGAACAGGGACACGAACTCGTCGGTTTTACGATGCAGTTGTGGAATCAACGCCGTCATATAAATGTTGACGAAAACGGCGATCCGCTGCCGTCGAGATGTTGTTCGCTCGACGATGTTTACGATGCGCGGCGCGTTGCCGAATCGCTCGGAATGCCGTTTTATGTCTTGAATTTGGAAAAAGATTTCGAGCGCGATGTCGTCAATCCGTTTGTCGAAAGTTATCTCAACGGCGAAACGCCGATTCCGTGCGTGGCGTGTAATTCGCGCCTGAAATTCGCGTCTTTGGACAAATTGGCGCAAAGTCTCGATTGCGATAAAGTCGCCACCGGACATTACGCGCGTGTCGAACACGACGAAGCGAAAGATCGTTACAGATTATTTCGCGGCAAAAATCATTGGAAAGATCAGACGTATTTTTTGTGGGAATTAACGCAAGATCAACTTTCCCGCGCTTATTTTCCGCTCGGCGAAATGATGAAAAGCGAAGTCCGCGACATTGCCCGCGACGCGAATTTGTATGTTGCCGACAAACAGGAATCACAGGAAATCTGCTTCGTGCCGGACGGAAAATACTCCGAATTTATTGACCGTTTTCTCGACCACGAAGACCGCACCGACGAACTCCCAAGCGGCGGTGAGATCGTCAACGCAAAAGGCGAAAAGATCGGCGAACACACCGGAATTCACCGCTACACAATTGGACAGCGGCGCGGGCTTGGAATCTCGCACGAAAAACCGCTCTACGTCGTGCAGATCGAACGCGCCAAAAATCAAATAATCGCGGGCGAAAAAGACGAACTCGATTCAATAGAATTCACCGCCAAAGGCGTAAATTGGGTTGCGTTCGACACGCCCAAAGAACCGGTCCGCGCTTCGGTAAAAGTGCGTTATCGCCACGAACCTGCGCCGGCGACGATTCACGCGCTCGACGGAAACCGCGCCCGAATCGTCTTCGACGAACCGCAGTCCGCCATCACGCCCGGACAAGCGACAGTTTTCTACAACGGCGAAGAATGCGTCGGCGGCGGTTGGATTGGGAAACAATGAAAAATTGTCTTTAGATGAACTCCGAGAAAAAGCTCGACTTATAACACGGGAAAAATTAAAAGAGTTTGCAATGCCTGATAAAATAAAAACCGAGGATTTATTTTTGGAAACAGTATTTGAAGGCAATGACAGAATTTTTTATCTGTACAAATCAAAATACGGAAGTTCAGATACAGATTTTTTGATTTCTGAAACTAGAATTGATATTTACGGTAAAGAAAAGGAAATCAAAATTTATTTGCCAAAAATAGAAAATTTTGAATGAACAAAGAAATTGTTATAATTGCGGGCGCAAACGGTGTCGGGAAAACGACTTTCGCCCGCGCTTTTTTGCGGGAATATGATTATGAATTTTTGAACGCAGATGAAATTGCCAAAAGTCTTTCGGCGGAAAATCCTCAAAAAAAGAAGATCAGCGCGAGAAAATTGTTTTTTCAAAAACTGAAAAATTCGGTCGAAGACAATAAATCTCTGCTCATCGAAAGCACGCTTTGTAATAGCGCGTCAGAACCATCTGCGGTAGCGGATGGTTTAAGTTTACCAATCTGACCCGTTTAAGATAAAAATTCGAGTTTATGATGTTCAACCGCCCGCTACCGCAGGCGGTTTTGACACTTTTGGCAAAACCAACAACCTTTGCAGTTTTTGCGTTAAGAATCTGAAAGGCGAAGATTATCAGATCAGAATCGTTTTTCTGTTTGCCGATTCGCCGAAAATTTTGATCGAACGCATCAATGCGCGAGTAAAAAAAGGCGGACATTTTGTTCCCGACGAAGACGTGCGAAGACGATTTGTGCGCGGCAAAGAAATTTTTTGGCGAATTTATAAAGATTTAGCTGATTCGTGGAGTTTGATTTATAATTCGGAAAGCGCGTTTCACGAAGTCGCTTTGAGCGAAAATGAAGCGGTGGAAATTTTCGATGAAAATCTTTTTCAAAAGTTTTCGCAGATATGAAAAACGGAAAAAATAAAATCAGTAGAAAAACTTACGAACGAATGGCAGAATTTGTTCGCATCGGCAACCGCGCCGTCCGAGAAGCACAAGAGGAAAATCATCGTCTCGGTTTGCCGAATATTTATTCGCGCGGCGGGAAAATCATTTACGAAATGCCGGACGGCGAAATTATTGTTAAGGAAAAATCAGCATCAAATCAATAAAATAATGACACAAACTAAAAAACGACCGAATAAAAAAGCAAAGGCGGCGCAGAAGATTTTGGAAAACTCGAAACTTCTGGCGAACGCTAAAACGATAAATGAGGCGAAAGACGACCAAATCTTCGAAAAAGACGGTTCGCAAGTTAAAACGAGCGGCGCGAATAAAATAAAACCGCATAAAAAACGCGGCTAGACCAAAACGTCTTTACCTTAACGGCAACGGATAAACCGCATTTGAGCAAAGGCGGCAAAATCTAGAATACAAATATGTTTCGGAATTATGACCTGAATGACTTTCCCGAAAAAAATTTTGAAAATGTAAAATTAGCAATTAAATTTTTAGCAGGAAACATCTGTCAATTTTACGAGAATCAATTTGCCGAAAAATCGGATAAGCCAAAAGCATTCCGATAACAGGTGAAAGAAAATTTGAATTTCGAATTATTTATCAAGTCCTGCGCGTTATCAGATTTTCTTGCTGTGCTTGATAAAAACGGCTTCGCGCAGATAGACGTTAAGTTCGCAAATATCTTTGACATAATCGCCGATGCGTTCGAGATGTTTGGCGACGAAAAGCAGATGTGCGACGCTCGTGGTTGCCTGCGGATTGTCAATTATGATGCCGAGCAGATCATCGAAAACGCGCTTGTATGATTCATCGATTTCTTTGTCGCGTTTGATGATTTGGCGCGAGGCTTCCGAATCTTCGGTTGTAAAAGCATCGAGTGCGGCTTGCAGCATTTCGGCGGCGATTTGCGCCATCATCGGCAGATCAACGTATTTTTTGAGTTGCGGCTCGTTATTTAAAATTAAAGCGGCTTTGGCGATACTGGCGGAATGATCGGCGATGCGTTCGAGAATCGGCGTGATTTTCGCAACCGAAATGACAAATCGCAGATCGTGCGCGGCGGGTTGTTCGAGAGCGAGAATCTCGATGGTCAGACGGTCAATTTCGAGTTCCATCTGGTCAATTACTTTGTCTTCTTTTTTAACTTGTTTGGCAAGTTCGCTGTCGCGTTCCATCAAAGATTGCATCGAGCGATGCAGAGCTTCTTCGGTCTTTCCGCCAAGCAGAAGAAGTTTGTCACGCAATACGTCTAATCGTCTGTCTAAAATTCTGTTTTCCATTCTAAAATTAAGTTAAATATATCAAAGTTTTAACCGAATCTGCCCGTAATATATTCTTCGGTTAATTTTTCTTCCGGGTTTGTGAACATCTTTTTCGTTTTATTGACTTCGACGAGTTTGCCGAGCATAAAAAATGCCGTTCGATCCGATATTCGCGCCGCTTGCTGCATATTGTGCGTGACGATGACAATCGTATAATCGTTTTTCAGTTGGACGACGAGTTCTTCGATTTTTTTCGTCGCAATCGGGTCGAGAGCGGAAGCCGGTTCGTCCATTAAAATCACGTCCGGCTGAACGGCTAACGCCCGCGCGATACACAAACGCTGTTGTTGTCCGCCGGAAAGTCCGAACGCCGACGTGTTAAGCCGATCCTTTACTTCGTTCCACAACGCCGCGTCGGTCAAGGCTTTTTCGACGCGATTTTCCAGATCGGATTTGTTGTCGTGAATGCGATTAATTCTCACTCCGTATGCGACATTTTCAAAAATAGATTTCGGAAACGGATTCGATTTCTGAAAAACCATTCCGACGCGGCGGCGCAGATCGACGACATCTGTTCCCGGCGCGTAAATGTCTTTGCCGTCAATCAAAACTTTTCCTTTTGCTCTGGCAATCGGAATCGTGTCATTCATCCGGTTTATCGTGCGAAGAAAAGTTGATTTTCCGCAACCCGACGGACCGATAAACGCCATCACCTGACGTTCGGGAATTTCGAGCGAAATATCGTAAAGTGCCTGCGAATCGCCGTAAAAAAAATCTAAATTTGAAATGCTGATTTTGCTTTTCATTGATTGTTAAAAATTAATACCTTCTTCTCGTCAGATACCTGACCAGAATATTTATTACCAGAATAAGCGCGACTAAAATCAAGGTCGCCGCCCAAGCCATCTGATGTTCGATGTCATAAGGTCCTGTTGCGTAATTATAAATCTGAACGGTTAGAGATGCCATCGGCTGATCGAGAAAATAATTGTAAAAACGACTGTTAAGTGCCGTAAATAAAAGCGGCGCAGTTTCGCCCGTGATTCGCGCAATTGCCAAAATCGCGCCCGTCGCAATACCGGACGAAGCTGCCGGCAAAACGATATTCCACGTTACGCGCCATTGCGGTGCGCCGAGTGCAAGTGCGGCTTCGCGCATCGGTTGCGGCACGAGGCGAATCATTTCTTCGGTCGTTCGCGCGACAATCGGAATCATAATCATCGCCAGCGACAGCGAACCCGCAAGTCCCGACTGTCTGCCCATCGGCAAAACGACGAGCGTATAAATAAAAATCCCGACGATGATCGAAGGCACACCGATTAAAGTATCGGCGACAAATCTCGTAATTTTACCGAACCAATTTTCTCCCAGTTCCGCTAGATAAACGCCCGCGCCGATTCCAATCGGCAGACCGATTACAGAAGAAACAACCGTCATAATCGCCGAACCGACAATCGAATTTCCGATGCCGCCGCCTTCGCCGACAGGTTTCGGAGTGTCTATCAAAAATTGCAGATTCAGCGAAGTCACGCCGCTCACGCCGATATAAAACAGAATTATCAAAAGAATCGCAATCGTAAAAACCGCCGCAGATGCCGTCAGCGTCGTCATAATACTGCTGACCATTTTTCTTCTTTGATTGATCTTTTTATTTTCCATCAAAATTTACGCTTTGGACATTTTGCTTCCGACACGCGCGACTAAAATTTTAGCAAACCCGTTGACCACGAATGTTACAAGAAATAATACCAATCCCATTTCGATCAATGCGCTCAGATAAAGTTTGTCCGTCGCCTCGGCAAAATTTGCCGCCAAAACAGAAGCAATCGTGTAAGCCGGTTCAAAAAGCGAAGCCGTAATCTGCGGAGCATTTCCGATAACCATTGTAACCGCCATCGTCTCACCGAGCGCACGTCCCAAACCCAAAACGACTGCGCCGGCAATTCCCGATGCGGCATTTCCTAAAACGATCTGCGTCGTTTCCCATTTCGTCGCGCCGAGTGCAAGCGCGGCTTCGCGCTGTGTGATCGGAACGGCGAGTAAAACATCACGGACAACCGCCGTAATAATCGGCGTTATCATCAAAGCCAGAATTATTCCGCCCGTCAGCATTCCGATTCCGGTCAGACGACCTTGAAAAAACGGCAAAAACCCGAAATACGTTTCGAGAAACAGACCGAGATAATTTCTGATAAACGGTGCAAGCACGAAAATTCCCCACAGACCGTAAACGACCGACGGAATCGCCGCCAAAAGTTCGACCATAAAGGCGACCGGCGTTGCAACTTTTTTCGGTGCTTGTTCGGTTAAGAAAATTGCTACACCCAAAGAAATGGGAACGGAAATTATCAACGCAAGGACAGAAGAAACTATTGTTCCATATATGAAAGGCAATGCGCCAAAAATATCGTCAGCCGGTTTCCACTGTCTGCCCGTCAAAAATCCCAAACCGAATTTTGAAATTGTCGGCAGAGAATTTTCCAGCATCATATAGACCATTCCCGCAACCATTACCAAAATGGTCGAAGCGAAAACGAGCATTACGATGTTAAAGATTCTATCGCCGAGTGTGCCTGTCTGAGCCAAAATCTGTTCTCCGAATAAATCAACTTATTTTATTTAAAGTCTTCAAACTGACAAAAATGCGGCGGCTTTTTAGACCGCCGATTCATCGTCAAAATTAATTACTGGTGAAGCGTTTTGCCGCCTGATGTAATCGAGTTTATTTTTGCTTCGGCTTTTTTCACGACTTCGTCCGGCAACGGCGCGTAATTTAAATCGTTAGTAAATTTCTCGCCGTCGTGAATCGCCCACCAAAGAAAATCAACCAGTGCTTTCCCCTTTGCTGCATCTTTTATGTCTTTGTGAATAAGAATATATGTGTAGCTCGAAATCGGATAAGATTTATCGCCCTCGGCATTGGTAATTCTAGTTCGCAAATCGTCCGGCATTGTGCCGACTGATCCTGCTGCCGCCGCCGAAACATTCTCGATAGTCGGTTCGACAAAATTTCCGGCTTTATTTTTAATTAAAGCCATCGGCATATTGTTCGCTTTCGCAAATGCGATTTCGATATAGCCGATTGAATTCGGAATATTTTTTACCTGCCCCGTTACGCCGTCGTTTCCTTTCGCGCCGACACCGACACCTGTAATCCAACTCGGTTGTTTATTCGAGCCGACTTTTTCCTTCCACTCGGCATTTGCGTTTGAAAGAAAATCAGTAAAAACCGCCGTTGTTCCGCTTGATTCCGCTCGATAAATAGGTGAAATATCTGCATCGGGCAGATTCAAAGCGGGATTGTCGGCTTTGATTTTCGCGTCATTCCACTTTTTAATATTGCCCAGATAAATTCCGGCGACCGTGTCAGCGGAAAGTTTCAGAGGCTCTTTTACATCCGGCAAATTATAAGTTAAAACAACCGCGCCCAAAACCGTCGGAATATGCAGAACATCCGTGTTTGCCAAATCTTCATCCTTCATCGGATCGTCCGATGCACCGAAATCGGAAGTGTTTTCGAGAATGGACTTCTGTCCCGCGCCTGACCCGTTCGCCGTATAATTGATTTTTACATTCGGATTGATTTTTTGATATTCGCTGACCCATTTTTCATAGATCGGCTTCGGAAAGGTCGCGCCCGCGCCTTGCAAATTCATCGCGCCGCCGCTGTTATTTTCGGTCGTCCCGCCGTTGTTTCCGACCGGCTGACCGCTGCACGCAATCCCGATTGCAACTGAAAAAATAGAAAATAAAAATAAGATTTTTTTTATTTTAAAAAGCATTAAATTCTCCTGAATATACTTTGTATAATATAATAAACTTGATTTTTCAAGCGTAAATGTCACCGTCCAAATACAAAAAATATCGTTTGATTATATGCTAAGTTTAACGGTGATTTTGTTAAATTATACTTAATTTTAACTATCATTTAATTTTTTCCTTTCGAGATTTAACATTTCCGTAACACTTTTCTAACATTGACCGTGTAAAATCTCAATTTAAATTAAAAATTCGACTTTCAAGTTCTTAGTAAAGCGTCGCATTTTTATCCGATTTCAAAGACATTTAATCAGTAAAAATATGAATTTAATTAATGATCTGGACACGGAAATAGCATTTGCGGTTTTGTTTGAAAAGAGACACACCGGAAAAATCAAATCGCAAGACATTCTTCCGCTGATCGGGCGATTAAACAAAGTTTTGAAGCAAATTTCTGAAGAAATTTCCGAGGAAAATGACATAAATCCAAATGATAATTTGCTCTCGAAAATCGCCGTTCACTAGACGATTTCCTACAAATTTAAACCTTTTGCTCAACGACTTTCCTTTCCGTTCGTAAACTACTTTCCCTTCTATTCAATTAATTTGACTTTTATATTCGTCTTGATCTGTAACTATAAACTCTTTATTCACTAAATTTGCAGTAATTAAAACGTATTGTTTCAGTATTTTCAGATTGTTTCATTTTTCACTATTCACAATCAATCTGGCATATATGTTGCTAATTTATATTGACGGTTCATATACTTGCAATGAAACGATACATAATTTGTCTGGAGGAAAAATGAGAAAAAGCAATTTTGGAAAAAGTTTTTCGGCACTTTTAATGGTTTGGACAATGATGATGCTTCCGTTAGCATCATTTTCCCAAACCAGAATACAAATGCCGAAAAATAGTTATAAAGTTCAGGACGATGTAAAAATTGGACGTGACGCATCACAGGAAGTCGAGAAACAATTTCCGATTTTGAATGATTACGAAGCGACGCGCTATGTTTCCAATGTCGGCGACAGGCTCGTTCGCGCAATTCCTCCGCAGTTTCAAAATTCGGCTTTCGAGTATCGCTTTAAAATCGTCAACGCCCGCGATATCAATGCTTTCGCGCTTCCCGGCGGACCGATGTATGTTAATCGCGGAATGATCGAAGCGGCAAAAAGCGAAGGTGAAATGGCAGGCGTAATGGCGCACGAAATCAGCCACGTTGCGCTTCGTCACGCAACTGCACAGCAGACGAAAATGAATAATCCGCTGAATCAAATCTTGGGAATCGGTGCTGTTCTCGGCGGTGCGGTTTTAGGCGGACAAGCCGGAGCGCAACTCGGACAGGTCTTTGCCGCCGGATATTTTCTGCGTTACAGCCGCGATTATGAAAAGCAGGCTGATTTGCTCGGCGCACAAATAATGGCGCGTGCCGGATATGATCCGCGCGATCTGGCAAATATGTTTAGAACTATCGAAGGACAATCCGGCGGCAGTCGCGCTCCTGAATGGTTGAGCAGTCACCCCGATCCGGGCAGCCGCTATGAAGCTATTAATCGTGAAGCGCAACTTCTGCGAGTTTCGCCGAGTGAAGCGACACAGGATACGCGGGCTTTTCAAAATACACAATCGAGATTAAACCGTTTGCCGCAAGCTCCGACGATGGCTGAAATCGAGCAGAATGCACAAAACGGAACTAATCGAAACTCGACTAACACCGGCAAATACGACCGTAATGTTCAAACTCCTTCATCACGCACACAAAGATACACGAGCGGTAACTGGATCAGCTTAAACTATCCGACCAACTGGCGTGCAATAGAAAATCAAAGTGAAGTTTGGTTTGCGCCTGAAGGAGCTTACGGAAATAACGGTATCACGCACGGCGCACTTATCGGCATTGCAAAAACGAGAACAAACAATCTCTCACAAGCTACCGAAGATTATGTCAACGGTATTTTGCAGTCAAACAGTTATCTGCGCCGTCAGACGAATTATTATCAAACGACGATTAGCGGACGACAAGGTTATTATACGACGCTTTCGGGACGCTCGCCGGTAACGGGCGAAACGGAAAACGCTACCGTTTATACAACACAACTCGGTAACGGACAATTATTTTACGTCGTAGCGGTTTCTCCATCAGATCAGTCTTCTAATTATAATTACGCTTTTCGAAATATGATTCGTTCGATTCGTTTGAATGACGGCTACTAAATTTATTCTAAATGTATGATAAAAAAAGCAGTTACGAATAAATTTCGTAACTGCTTTTTTCTTCTTATAGAATTTACTTAATTATCGAATAAAAATTTTATTAACACGCAGAGGCAGATAAAATAAGAGTTTCGATTGATTTTTGGTTGAAATCCGGGATTAAGTAAGTTTGATTTATGCCGCGAAATAAGAAGAAAACTCTGCGTTTTTGTGGTTGTACGACAACTTTCCTTATCCGATATTCAGATTAAACTAAGCAGAAACAAAACACAGACGATAACGTATAGATTTTGCGGTTCTTTCGCCGAAAAGTTATGGAACAAATTTCTTTTTATGTGACGGCTGTTTCATTCGCATTAATCATTCTTTTTTGGTTCGGTTTTTCCTCTGTTTTTATTTTCCGCAAGAAACCGGAATCTGCGCCCGACAGTAAAAATGCGCCGAAATCTTTTTTAGGTCTCGCATTGCAAGGCGTTGGATTTATGTTCGTCTGGTCGGTTCGCCGTCAGCCGCTTTTTTCGCCCGTCATTAAAAATCAGTTTATTTTTAAATATCATCTTGCAGATTTTCGCCGGTTTGCTCGCGGCGTTTTCCGTCCGGTTGGCAATGTCAGCAGTAGATGAACTCGGCAAACAATGGAGTCTCGAAGCGCGTTTGGTCGAAGGTCACAAATTAATTACAAGCGGAGTTTACCAAATCGTCCGTCATCCGATCTACACGGCGATGCTCGGAATGCTCGTTTAGACCGGAATTATTTTCAGTCGTTGGTATATTTTAATTATTGCCGTCATCGTCTTTTTCATCGGCACAAAAATCCGCACAAACAGCTAAGAAAAACTGCTTCGTGACGCGTTTCCCGACGGATACAAAGAATTCTCGGAAAAAGTTCCGGCATTTATTCCGTTCGTAAAAATTTAGATTTCGCATTTTGAAATTTGTCATTTCCGGTTAAAAAATTTCCTTGTCGAAGCCGAAGATTTATGATGTAATTTGCCATAAATAAACGGAGGAAACCGCATTGAAAAAAATTTACCTTACTCTCGTTTTTGTGCTTATCTCGACAAATTGTGCAAATAAAGCAATTACATCCGGCGATCAACCGGACATTTCTGCGCCGGTTCAGACACAAATAATTTTAGAGAGTAAAACGCCAATTCCTGAAAATTCACCGATCGAAGAAGAAACAAAACCCGAATATCCGGGCGTTACGATAGACGGAGAATTTCCGGTAATTGCAAATCACGATTTTAGAGAAGAAGATTTCAAACAAAAAACTTATTCGGTGGAAACGGAAGGCTTTCAAATCACGAACAAAAACTTTACACCGAAAACAATCAGTAAAAACGGCAAGGTTATTTTTAATTTTAAAACTCTTTACCCTAATGACTACGTTACAAATCTAATCGGAGTTTCCCGTCTGCTCAGTGAAAATTCCAAACAGATTTATGTTGTCACAGTAGGTCCAGGCGGAGTTTGCTGCACAAATTATTGGATTACGGATGTTTCAAACAACGAGCCGAGAAATATTTTTCGCAGTGAAGATTACGGCGGCTTTCGTGATCCAATGGAAATTTTCGACGCTGACGGCGACGGCGTTTATGAACTGATGCAATGGGACTCGGCTTTTAGATATTTTCTGGATGATTGCGGTGCTTGTTCGCCCGAACCGCGAGCAATTTTCAAATATGATAAAAAATCGGGAACATATCTGCCTGCAAAAAACATTCAGCAGGATTTTGTTAAAGAGGATTTTTTACAAACCGAAAAATGGATTCTCGAATCTTTTGCAAAATTGGAAAAGTTTGAAAAAAATAATGAAACAGAAAATCAAGAATATTTAAGTCTTTTACTTGATTACAACCGTAGATTTTTAGACTATAACGTAAATCTATTTTATCTCGGCGACGAAAAAAAAGCGTGGAAAACTTTCGACAAATATTACAACGGTTACAATGAAAAAGAAAAAGTTCGTGCCGAAATCAAAAGCCGTTTGCGACAATCAAAGTTTTTTCAGGCGTTGAGAAAATCCTCTTAATTTTCAAGCTGTTTTTCCAGCGAATTTTTCCAGAGATTTTGGAATTCGGAAACCGGAGCGGAAATTTTTTCTTCGCTACTGACCGAGATTTTCAAATCATTTCCCGCGACTTTTCCGATGATTTCAAACGGGCAATCGCCGACCGATTCTTTTACTTTTTCCAAGTCGTCCGGCGCAAATGTAATAACAATTCTCGACGGCGATTCGCCGAACAGAAGACTTTCGAGCGGAATATCTTTTTCGTTTGAAAGTGTAATTTCTGCGCCGTTTGCTTCGTTGTTAAGTGATGCAAAACATTGTTCGGCAATTGCAACGGCGAGTCCGCCGTCGGCGCAGTCGTGCGCTGAATTTATCAGATAATTGTCCGCTAGTTTCAAACAAACGTCCTGAACTTTTTTCTCCAAATCCAAATCCAAAACCGGAACTTCGCCGATTTCGATGAGTTCATTTGTCGTGTAACCCAAGATAGTTTGCGCGTATTCGCTGACCGATAAATCGTCGTTTGTCACGCCGAGAAGCGCGATGATGTTGCCTTCGTTTTTGAAACCCTGCGTGATGATTTTTCGCACGTCTTCGATGAGTCCGACCATTCCGATGGTCGGTGTCGGCAAAATTCCGTCGCCGTCGGTTTCGTTGTAAAAAGAAACATTTCCCGAAATGACAGGCGTTTCAAATTTCTCGCAGGCTTCTTTTATTCCGTCAATCGTTTCCGAAAAAGCCCACATAATTTTCGGACGTTCGGGCGAAGCGAAATTTAAACAATTCGTCACGGCAATCGGTTTCGCGCCGACACAGACGTTATTTCGCGCACTTTCGGCAACGATCAGTTTCGCGCCTTCTTTCGGATTGACGGCGGAAAATCTGCCGTTGCCGTCGAGACACATCGAGATTGCGCGGCGTGTTTCCTTGACGCGCACAATCGCCGCATCCGCACCCGGAAGAATCGCCGTATTCGTCCGCACCATATGATCGTATTGCTCATACACCCAATGTTTCGAGCAGATATTCGGTGCGGAAAGGAGAAGTTTTAAGACTTCATTTAAATCCTCGGTTTTCGGATTTCGTTTTTCAATCTCCGCATTTCCGCGTTCCGGCGCAGACATCGGACGATTATATTTCGGCGCGGATTCGGTCAGCTTATCTACCGGCAAATCAGCCATTAATTCGCCGTGATGATAAATTTTTAAGCGGTTTCCTTCCGTTACTTTGCCGATGACGACTGCCTCTAAATCCCATTTGTTGAATATCTCGACTAATTGTTTTTCGCGTCCTTTTTTGGCGACGAGCAGCATTCTTTCCTGCGATTCCGACAAAAGCATTTCATACGCCGTCATTCCGGTTTCGCGCTGCGGCACATCGTCTAAAAATAAATCCAGACCGTTTCCGGCGCGATCAGCCATTTCGACCGACGAACTTGTTAATCCTGCCGCGCCCATATCCTGAATGCCTTCGATTGCGCCGGAACGCATCGCTTCGAGACACGCTTCGAGCAGAAGTTTTTCCAGAAACGGATCGCCGACTTGGACGGTCGGACGTTTTTCAAGTGCTTCATCGTCAAATTCCGCGCTCGCCATTGTCGCGCCGTGAATTCCGTCGCGTCCGGTTTTCGCGCCGACATACATTACAGGATTTCCGATTCCTTCAGCTTTGCCAAAAAATATTTGATCTTTACGAACGATCCCGAGCGCGAACGCATTGACGAGTGGATTCAGATTATAAGATTCGTCAAAAACGACTTCGCCGCCGATGGTCGGCACGCCGAAACAATTTCCGTAATGCGCGATGCCGGAAACCGTGCCTTTTAAAATTGATTTGTTACGGTTGGCGTGTTTTTTATCGTCGAGATGTCCGAAACGCAGAGAGTTCATCGCGGCAATCGGACGTGCGCCCATCGTGAAAACGTCGCGCAAAATTCCGCCGACTCCGGTTGCCGCGCCTTGAAAAGGTTCGATAAATGACGGGTGATTATGCGATTCGACTTTGAAAGCGACGCACCAATCGTCACCGATGTCCACGACTCCGGCGTTTTCTCCGGGCGGAACAATGACGCGCTCGCCAGTCGTCGGAAGTCTGCCGAGATGAACGCGCGAAGATTTGTAACTGCAGTGTTCCGACCACATTACCGAAAAAATGCCGAGTTCCGTGTAATTCGGCTCGCGTCCTATTATTTCTTTGACACATTCGTATTCTTCGGGGGTGAAGCCGTGTTGTTCGACTACTTCGGGCGTGATTTCTGTCATTAAAACTTTTTACTCTCTGTATGAAAAAATTCGTGCAAATAAAAGAAAAGAGTTTATTCGGTTAAACGGATTTTTTCAAATCCGTGCCGATAAACTCTATGTAAATTCTAATCTTTTGCTCAAATTTTATGCCAATGCCGGTGCGCTCATCGCTTCCTGTTTTTCTTTCGCCGAACCGTAAACGCATAACACGGAAAATTTCAGGTGGCAATTTTTAGAATGTAAAATTTTTATAAAATTATTTCGCGGCTTCGGCAGGTTTTGATACAGATTCTATTTTTTCTCTCAGTTCGGCGGTTTTAAATTTTCCCTGCTTAAAATAAATCATCTCGCCTTTTTCATTATAAAGAATCGTAAACGGAAGACCGCCGCTCCAATCTTTGGCAATCGAAGCGATCAATGCGCTTTCGTCTTCGGAGACGAGCAAATAAGCCGGCATTTCCGATTTCATATCCGAAAGAAATTTCGGAACGCCTTTATTAATATCCGAAATGTCGTCGAGCGAAACGGTGATGACATCGAGTTTGCCGCGAAAGTCATTTTCTATTTTGACGAGATCGGGAAATTCTTCGCGGCACGGATCGCACCACGTCGCCCAGAAATTAACTAACAAAGGTTTGCCGTCAGGTTTTAAAATCTGCTTTAATTTCGCGTCGTCAACCTGCGTGACTTTTGCCAAATCTTGCGTCTCGGTTTTCGGCGATTCGGCTTTCGGGTTTCCGATCTTAACAGTACTGCTTTTTTTCTGTGCGAAAATCGAAGTTTGAGAAACAAGAACGAAAATGAAAACCAATCCGAAAATAACAGTTTTCACCCGAAAATCTGAAAAGTTTTTATTCATCTTGGTTTTTCTCGGCACGCTTGATCGTGCAGCCGAAAGCATTGGCTTTAGTTTTTGAAACTTGTTTTCCGGCTAATTTTTCGTCGAAAGCCGTTTTCAGATACGCTTCTTTGACGTTTCTGCCCGAACGGTCATTGTCAATCGCGCCGTGATAGACGAGGACATTTTTCTCGTTGAAAAAATATGTTTCCGGCGTAACGGTCGCACCGAGTTTGTCGGCGAGAACATTACCTTTGTCAATCAAAACCGGGAATTTATAACCGACTTCCGAAGCGTTGGACTTTACCCAGTCGAGCGATTCGGTCGCGTTTGAATTAATGCCGATAAACTTGATGCCTTTCGTTTGATAGGCGGCGGCAATTTCATTGATACGCTCGTTATAGCCTTTGACGACGGGACATTGCGCCGACAGAAAAACAAGAACCACGCCGTTGTCGCCTTTCAATTTATCCAACGACTGATCCGCGCCGTTAATATCTTTTAATGTGAAGTTTTCCAACGTCTGACCGACGGCGAAATCCTGTGCGTTCGCATTTTTAGCAATAGAAATAAATGCAATCAAAGCTAAAATTATCGTTAAAAAAACAGATTTTCGTTTCATTATTTTTGAACTCCTTTTTAATTAGAAATACGAATTTGAAATTTCTACGGGCTGACAATTTTTAATGTTTCAAATTCATCGGATTATTCCCGTTCGATTTAAGTTGTATTTTATAAACACTTTATCATCCGAAAAGACGCGGCAGACTTTTATTCAGATTTTTCGGCAGGAGAATTTCCATCGCGTCATCAACCGTAACGATTCCGGCAATTTCGCCGTCGTCATCAATGACGGGCAACGCGAGCAGATTATATTCTGAAATCGTCTGCGCGACATCTTCGGAAGAATCCTGCGGATGCGCGAATTGATATTCCGTCCGCATCACGTCTTCGAGTTTTTGCGCCGGATCAACCAGAATCAAAGTTCTGAGCGTCACGAGTCCACACAATTTCCACGAATTTTCCTCTTCGACAACGTAGAGATAGTAGATCATATTCGGCGTTTCCGCCATTTCGCGCAGACGTGCAATCGTTTCGCCGACCGTCAGATGTTTCGGAAAAGTAACGAATTCCGTCGTCATCAAACCGCCCGCCGTATCGTGTTCGTAAGGCATCAACTCGGCAACATCGGCTTTTTCCTGTTCTTCCATCAGATCGAAAAGCTCCTGCGCTTTGTCTTCGTCCATTTCGCCGAGAACGTCAACTGCATCGTCAGGCGACATTTCTTCCAAAATATCGGCGGCGCGTTCGTTGTCCATTTCTTCCAAAATTCTCGCCTGCGCTTCGGTTGACATTTCTTCGAGCGTATCGGCGGCGATTTCGTCGTCCAGAGATTCGACGATTTCCGTGCGGTGAATCGGCGAAAGCGTTTCCGCAAGTTGCGCGATTTCAACCGGATGCAGACGCGATAATTTGTCTTTCGATGATTTTAATTGAACAGTTACCGTTGCCGTATCGGTCGCCAGATAACCGACATCAGCCCAATCTAAAACTTCGACGATGCGCGAACTTCCGTAAAATCCCTGCGGCATCAAACGGCGGACGAACCCCTGCAAACTGACATCCGCGCCCGTCACGCGCCAGACTCGCGCGACGTTTATCAGTTGCACGTCGTTGACGCGCACGACGCGCTTGCCGTCAACATCAATCAACTGATTATCCAAAACGTCTTTATTAAGTAAAACTTCGCCTTCGCGTCGCGTAAACGGTGTTAAATCCAAAACCGTCGAATTCATCTGCGCGCCTTTTTCACTGATTTCTTTGATTTTCATTTGCGGAACGAAAAAATCTCTCCGCCGCAGACGCGCGATCAGACCGATAACGGGCGGATAATCTTCGCTGCCGTAACGCACCATTACGTCTTTGATCGCGGCGATTCGTTCACCGCCGGAATCGGTAATCGGACGACCGAGAATTTGCGAAAGATACAGCATACTCTAAACATAAACGATGTTTGCCGAAGAATAAAATTATCCGAACGAAAAAGCGCGGTCGAATCTGTTCTAATCTACTTCGCGCCGATAATATATTCGATTGATGAAAAAAATTCTGAACGGGAAAATACACGACCTTTTTGAAAACTAATATCATATACATTACAACCGTTAAACTGACTCATTAAAATAGTTTCGCGGCGAAAAGTTTTTATTTCTTTACATAATAAGTTAAAATTCAAAAAAATTCCGTCAAAATTTTATGAGCAAAAAGCAAACCTCTGAAATTACAAGGATTTTGAAGGATTGGAATAACGGAGATGAATCTGCGAAAGAGTTGCTTTTGCCGTTTGTTTATGAAGAACTCAAGCGGCAGGCGCGAATAATAATGTCCGGCGAACGCAGAAATCATACGTTGCAGCCGACCGCGCTCGTTCACGAAGCCTTTCTGCGTCTGAGCGAACAATCCGGCATCGAATGGCAAAACCGCCGCCATTTTTACGGCATCGCGGCGCGTCTGATGCGGCAGATTCTCGTAGATCACGCGCGGCAACACGCGGCGGAAAAACGCGGTAATAATCCGATTCATTTTTCGATTGACGAGGTGCAAATTCCGGTCGAACAACGCGCCGATTCGATTCTTGCGCTCGATGAAGCTTTAGAACGACTGAACGAATTTGACGAACAACAGGCAAAAATCGTCGAGATGCGTTTTTTCGGCGGAATGAATCAAAAGGAAATCGCCGACGCTCTCGAAATCAGCGAACGAACCATCGGACGCGAATGGCAATCCGCCAAACTCTGGCTTTACCGGGAATTAAACAGCCGCTAATACTTAACCGCAAATTTTCAAAGCGTAAAATTGTAAATAATTATTCCTTTTGCCTTTGCACTTTGTCCGCTTAATTTGAAAGGTTTGAATTTCGCTTCCGATGCCGCTTTGACAGCCGCCGCCCGCAAAAGCGGATGTCCCGAAACGGCTTCGGCAGAAGTGACGTTTCCGTTTTCGTCAATCAAAACTTCGACATTAACCGCGCCTTTCGCGCCGACGGCTTTTGCCGCTTTCGGATATACGGGCGACGGAAGACTGATCGCCTGAGAGTTTAAGATTCCGCGCGAAGCCACTAAACCGGCGAGAGTTTCTTTAGATTTCTCTTCTGTTTTTTCTTTTGCGTTTTCAAATTCCTTAACGCCGAAACTTTCCAAAATCGTTTTTTGATGAACGAAATACCATCTGTTATTAACTGAAACGGCGGTTATTTCGCCGTCGAAAATCTTCTTTAAATTTTCTGACTTTATTTCGACATTGACCTTGATCTTTTGCGGTGAACTCGCCGATGAAAGACTTTGTGCGGCAGAGTTCGACTTTACGTTCGTGATCTTTAAATCTTTCTCGTTCGATGTCTCTATTTCAAAATTAATCAGTTCGAGCGCGTTATCTTTTCCGCCGAGCGTTTTGATATATGACGGATTTACATACTGATAGACACCTTCCGCGTTTTGCGTGACGACTGCGGTAATATAATTCTGCAATTCGGCTTCGAGAGAACCGACGGCGGCTGTCTTTTCTTTATCTTTTATCAAATCTCTGACGAGTTCGAGGCTCGATTTTCCTGTTCCTTCGCCTGTCCCTTGCGCCGCCGTATTTATTGCAAAAAGCACAATGGCGGAAAATAAAATCATTAATTTTTTCATAATTTGGCGTGTTACTCCGTTAAATTTTCAATTGATTTTTTTCGCCATATTGCGATAATTTTTAGCCTGTTTTTTGTCGCCCGCGCCTTCATACGCATCGCCGAGGTCGGAAAGAAAATGTTTCTGCATTGCAGTATCGCCGACGTTTTTGGTAATTTCGAGAGCTTGATTGTAATAGTTGACGGCGGTCGAAAAATCCTTCGTCTGAAAAGCCGCTTTGCCGAGTATGTGAAGTGCAGAAACCTTGAAATAATTTTGAGAATCGGGATTATCGAGGGTTTCCGTCAAACGCAGTGTTTGTTGCGCGTAGTTAATCGCTTTTGCGTTTTCACCGAGATTGAGTGCCGCCCAACCGGCATTACTCGTTACATTTGTCTGCGCCGTTTTGTTACCGAAACCAGTCCAAATCTTCAGCGCGGTTTCAAAATACTCAAGAGCTTTTGCGTGATTTTCCGTCTGTTCGTAAGCCATCGCCAAAGAGGTAATATGTCTGACGGCTTCGACGACGTTGCCGCGTGCCGATGCCGAACCGACCGCCAGTTCGAGTTTTTGAATTGCTTCGCCGGTTTCGCCGAAACGCGCTTTGACCAAGCCGATGCCGCCGAGAATCTGAACTGCCGAAAGTGCGTTTCCCTTATCGAGGCTGTTGTTTTCGGCGCGTTTGACGAGTTGTTTCGCCGCGTCCTGATTTCCGGTAATAACATAAGTCGTCATCAATCCGGTCAATGCCCGCGCTTCGACCGATGTATCTTGTCCGGTTTGGAAAAAAGACAACGCTTTATTAAAACTGTCAACGCCGCGGGCAAAATCGTATTTATTTATATATACGAAACCGAGATTGGCGATATTATACGCTTCGCTGTGTTTATCTCCGGCTTGACGGGCGAGTTCGACTCCTTTTTCGAGAAATTGCGCGGCTTTGTCGTATTCGCCTTTCGTCAGATAAATTTCGCCGAGCGAACCGAGAATATAACTCTGCGTTTGCTGTGTCGCGCCGACCGGACGAGTTCTGATATTTTCCGTTAAAAGGCGTTCGGCTTTATCGAGTTCGCCCATCCGGTAATATAAATCGCCGAGATTATTGACGACCGTATCCCAACTCGTTTCGGGAATTTTTCCGCGTCCGGCTTGCTGGTATGAGTCGAGAGCTTTCTGCCGATACCCGACCGCCGTTTTCGTGTCGCCCGTTTCGTCATAGACGCGGGCAAGTTGTTCTAAAACTTCGACTTCGAGTGCCGGCTCGTTTTTTCGTCGCGCAAACAGCAACGCCCGCGTTCCGTATTTGACCGTTTCGTCTTTGTCGCCGACCTGAAAATAAGCGACCGCCAGATTTGAAATTGCGCGAATTTTATCGTCATCGTTATTTTGCGGAACGGTGTCCCAGATGGCAAGCGATTCCTTCAGATTGGAAACCGCATTTTGAAAATTACCGAGCGCGAGATACGTCTGACCGATGCCGTTTAAAACTCTGGCAATGTCGAGTTTGCTTCCGTATTGGCGCGAGACCGGAATCGCCATCTGATAATATTTCAGAGCATCTTTAAATTCACCGTTATCTCTTAAAATTGCCGCCACATTGTTGATGACCGCACCTTCGGCGGCTTTATCACCTAGTTCGCGGTAAATATTTATCGCAGAAATATAATTATTGATGGCGTTTTTCGGATTGCTTAGTTTGAGATAAGTTTTGCCGAGATAGACGAGCGCGAGAGCTTCGCCCGCACGGTCTTTAACCGCAACGCGGATGCCGCGAACTTCGTCAAATGTATTTAAAGCCTGTTCGAGCGATTGCGGATCGTTGTCGGCATAAAGAGTTTGAGCTTCTTTGAAAAGCTGATTAGCCCGCCGCGCCGTGCGTTGGGCGAAAACCGTCATTGAAAAAACGAGCAGACAAACCAGCAAACCGCCGATAACAAAACGATTTCCGCCGCGCACAGCAAACATCGAAAAGGCTTTTCGATGTTTCGGGAGAGTTCTTTTTGCGGTTTCGTGAGAATTTTTATTTTCCATTATTAATAGCATTTTTTTCATCGCTTTTCTCCTTGCATTAAATGCAAATATAAGATTAGTTATCCGATAAATTCGGTGTCGAACTCGATACCGGAGTAGTCGAACGTGAGCCTGATGACGACTTTTTCGATTCGCTTGCTCTCGTGTTTTCGCGCTTCGTGCTTGTTTTCGAGCCGGAATTTTTCGTTTCCGCCGGAGTTTCTTTTTTGGTTTCGGCAGGTCTCGATTTTGCACGTTCGGCGACGGACGACGAATCGGTCGGACTCGCTTCTTTCGGCACAATCGTTTCGCCGAAAGTTCCGGGCGATTGTGAAGTTGTTTCAGGTGCATCGCTGACTATGCGCGAATCGCCGCTCGAAGTTTTTTTATTATTTTCGGTTTTCGTTTCGGATTCCTTTTTTCCTGTCTCGTTATTGGCGGTCGGTTGCTCGCTTGCGCCGCCGGAAAACATTTTCGGGATAATCGCCGCTAAACCGATTACGCTCAATAAAATAACGACAATCGCGCACGCGCCGGCATAGTGCGTCCACGTCAATTTTTCAAAAAACGAAGGCGAAACAGTTTCATTTTCCGCATAACTTTCAGAAGTGTGTTCAAACACGCCGAGCGATGTCGGCTTGATTACCTTTTGACCGACCGAAACATTTCCGTCTTGTCCGAGCCGCGTCTGTTTTATTTCGGGCGAAGGCGCATCAATATCTTGCTCTTCCCTCATCAAAATCGTCGAATCTTCGTGTTTTTTCGGTATAAATTCTCCGGTTTCGTCGTCCGTCGAAATTGATTCATTTAAAATTTCGGTCGGCAGATCGCTTTGTATTGATTCGTTAAAAACCTCGGTCGGCAAGTTGTTTTGATCGGTTTGCGGTAAAACTTCCGTGATCGCGCCTGTTTTCTCGATTCCCGGTTTTGATGGACGCGTGTGAATTCTCGATTGGTAAATACTGTTTAGACCGAACGAACCGACCGCCGACATCGGAATATCAACCGTCAGCAGAGTTTCCAGAAATTCGCCCGCATTTTGAAAACGCTCCGCCGGATTTTTAGCAACAGCTTTCATAATCGCGTTTTCGATTTGCTCTGGAATGTCCGCATTTAATTGGCGCGGCGGCGCGGGCATCTGTTCGATCTGCATTTTCATCAAGCTAAATTCGTTGTCGGATTCAAACGGCAATTTTCCCGTCAAAAGTTCGTAAAGCATCATTCCGAGACCGTAAATGTCGGAACGCGCGTCGGTTTCTTCGCCGCGCACCTGTTCGGGCGACATATATTCGAGTGTGCCGATAATGTTGCCGACGCGCGTCATCCGCGAACTTCCCAAAAGCCGCGCGATACCGAAATCGAGAACTTTGATCGCGCCCGCTTCGGTCAGAATCATATTGCTCGGCTTGATGTCGCGGTGAATAATTCCCGCCTGATGCGCGTGTCCGATGCCGTCGAGAGCCTGACAAAAAATCGGGATCGTTTCTTCGACCGAAAGCCGTCCGCGCCTTTGAATGACGGTTTCGAGTGATTCGCCGCTGACGAACTCCAAAACCATAAACAGATCGCCGCCGTGTCTGAACAAACTGAAAAGCGTAGCGATATTCGGATGACTCAGTTTAGCGAGCGTGACGGCTTCCGAGCGAAAGCGTTCGACGACCGAGGTTTGACTCGCCAATTCGGGACGCAAAACTTTGACCGCTACTTCGCGGTCGAGCATCGTGTCAACGCCTTTGTAAACCATCCCGACACCGCCTTCGCCGAGTGCCTGCAAAATTTTATAATTTCCAACGATTTGTCCGATCATATTTCCAGTCTCCCTGTTTCTCTCGTCTGCGGAACGGCACGTTTTTCGTTTATTTCGTTTTCCGTCGAAATACCGATGATGCCAACCGTTACGTTATCGTGTCCGCCTTGTTCTTTAGCGGCGTTAATGAGATTTTCGCAAGCCTCGTGAATGTTTTTCGCGTCGTTCCAGATGTCGGCGATTTCAGCATCGGTCAGCATATCGTTCAAACCGTCACTGCAAACCAGAAATTCGTCGCCGATCTCGGTCGCAAAAAAGTCGGAAATTTCCGCTTCGACATTCGGCTGTGTGCCGACGGCGCGGAGAATTATATTTTTGTCGTCGTGATCCCACGCCTGTTCGAGACTGATAATTCCTTCTTTAACGAGTTCCATCACCTGCGAATGATCCATCGTCAAAAGCCGCATTTCGCGCCCGCGCAAAAGATATAGACGACTGTCGCCGACGTGCGCGGAAAAAGCGCGATTTTCGAGCAGAACGAGTGCGATCAGGGTCGTTCCCATTCCGAAAAGTTTTTCGTCCTTTTGCGATGCAAGATAAATCTCCGTCGCGGCGCGTTCGACCGCCGATTTGAGCGCGAAATCAGCCGGAGATTCCGCGTTCTGATAATAAAATTCGCTGATGAGTTCGACCGCCATTTTGCTCGCCACTTCGCCCGAAGCGTGACCGCCCATTCCGTCGGCGATGACCGTCAAAATGCCGCGATTCTTTTTCAAATCTTCGTCTGACGGCACGAAATGCCGTCCGAAATCTTCGTTCGCTTCGCGGACACAACCCGCGTCGGTCTGGATGCTCGCCTGAACTTTCATCTTCAGCAAATCGAATCTGAATTCGCGCGTCCGGCGCACATCTTCTTGGTTTATATTGGTATTTTCGAGCATTTTTTTTTCTCAATTTTTCTTCATAACAAAGGTGTAGTATTTTTTTCCGTTGGAAATTTCGATCTGCGTTTCAAAATCCTTAAAACCTTCGCGCCGCAGTTTTACATCAACTTTTTCGCCGATTTTTCCTCTCAGCGTGTAAGGTGTTTTGCCCGAAACCGTGCCGTCGAGGATAAATTCGGCACTGCCTTCGATCACGTCAATTTTTATTTCAGTCGTTTCGCCGCTTGTTTGAATCAACGGTTTTTTCTTCACGTTTTTCGGATCGTTTTCTTTAATAACTAAAATGTTTCTATTTGCGGCGGCATTTGAATTTTTCAAAATATTTTCGTCGCCGCTCATTGCCCAAAACGCGAATCCGGCGATAACGAAAACCGCTAAAACCGCCGCAACCGTTCCGATAAAAATTGGAAGCAGCCAACTTTTTTGTTTTGTCGGCGCAAGACTTTTTTCATCGAAATATTTTTCATTCGGCGCGGAAGAATACTGATTTCCATTACCGGAAGATTCCACGCCCGCGTAGCCGTATCTGCTCTGCAAAATCTGCCGCGCACTCAAAGCCGTTTCGCCCGCATCGCGGTATCTGGCGTTTTTATCTTTGTTCAAACATCGTGCGACGAGTGCGGCAACGTCTTTCGGAACAGCCGGATTCGTTTTTTCAATCGGCGCGAATTCCCCGTTTTCTATTTTTCGATAGAGTTCGACCGGATTTTCCGATTTAAAGGGCTGAACGCCGGTCAGCATTTCGTAAAACAGAATGCCCAGCGACCAGACATCGGTTTGAAAATCGGCTGTTTCTCCGGCTAACTGTTCGGGCGAAATGTAATTCGGTGTGCCGATCACGCCGCCGGTTTTCGTCAGTTTCACGCTTTCCGAGTCTTTGGCGATTCCGAAATCTAAAAGTTTGATCGCCCCTTTGGAGTCAAGTTTGATATTTTGCGATTTAATATCGCGGTGAACGATGCCGTTGCGATGCGTAAAAGCGACTGCTTCGCAGATCGTCTGAAATGTTCGGAGCGCATCTTCGACGGCGAAAAACCTGCGTTCGATCAGATTGTCGAGACTTTCGCCGTCAACGTATTCCATAAAAATACAAAGCTGTCCGCCGATTTCTTGAAAATCGTAAAGCGCGGCGATGTTCGGATGATTCAAGTTAGATTGGACACGCGCCTCGTTGTAAAACCGTTTTGTCACAGATTCATTATTGCGAAGATTTTTCAAAACCTTGATCGCCGCCGTCCGGTTAATATTCGTCTGAACGCCGCGATAAACTTCTCCCATTCCGCCCGCTCCTAAAAAAGCGTCTATCGTGTAGCTGCCGATTTTTTCGTTTATCTGAAAGCGTCGCATAAGGTTTTATCTGTCTTGAAACACGAACGGCGGAGATTTTTTAAATTCGCCGCCTTTCGTTCGGTTTCAAATACGGTTTAATTTCCCGGGAAGAGTTCTTTGCCGTAGCGAATCGGCACGGCGAAACCGGATTGGATATTATCGCCCGCATAGTGAATGCCGATGACGCGACCTTGCGTGTCGAAAACAGGTCCGCCGCTGTTTCCGCCGCCCGTCAGACCGACCGCGTAACGGATCGTGTCGCCGGAGAGCGAAATGCGTTTGTTCGGATCGTTGACTTCGCTGTTGCGGACGATGTTGCCGACGCTTGTGATCGTCACGGTCGGATCGGGAACGACGGAATATTTCGTTCCGGGCGCGAGCATATCCTGCGAACGAATTTCGCTGAATACCAAAGGTGCGGAAGCCGGATAACCCATTACGACCAGACCTTCACCCTTTTTGAGCGAATCGTAACTGTCGAAAAGTTCGACTTTCGTGAAATTTCCGGGAAGTGAAAGTTTAATCATCCCGACATCGTGACGCGGCGAGGCTTGAATAAATTGTGCGTCAATCGGATTTTCCGAACCCGCCAGCTGAACGCGCAATTTGCTGTTGCCTTCAAATTTTCCCTGAAATTGAACCGGAACGGCTTTCGTATTTTCAGGAATCCAATCCTGCGGCGGTTTGACGGCTTGAACCGTTCCTTCGCTCGTAAACAGAACGCCAATCGGATAACCCTGCGGGAACGGATATGTCGCACGCCACGGCGCGGCAACGTGTTTGTTGGTCAAAATATATCCGTCATCGGTAACGATAAAACCCGAACCCGAATAAGCTCCCATTCCAATCGGCACGGACAGATCGCTTTTTTCGTCAGTCAAAACCGGCTCATAAGAGTCGCCGACCTGCACATAGATCGGAATCGCGCTCGGTCCGTCGGGAATAATTTCGCCTTTGCCCATATTCTTTTTAACGATCAGCGAAAGCGATTCGAGACGGTTCGGAATAAATTGGTGATAGATTTGCGATTTGCTTTCGGCGTTGACAAGTTGCCACGAACCCGTGATATAAACGACGGCTTTGCTGAATTTTTCGGCTATTTCCGATGCGGCTTTCGGTGCGCTCGCTTTTTCTTCTTCCAATTGCTTTTTCAATTCATCCGTTTTCGTCTTGGCATCTTCGGTTTGTTCTTCCATCCGAGATTGCAGTTGCTGTTTTTGCGAATTGTTATACATATACGCGCCGCCGATCACGACACCGAATAAAAGCAAAACTGCAACCGCCGCACCGACACCGATCTTGGCGAAATTTTTTCTTTCCTGCTGGCGCGTTTCGGCGACGTTGTGGCTAATCATTCTTTCGACCGTCGCTTTGCCGACCGTCGGTTTGCTCGTCGCAGACATTCCGCCGTCCGCCGAAGCCGTTGCCAACGAAGCAGTTTCGACAACTCTCGTCATCGGTGTCGGCGAGCCGGATTCGACGACGCGCGTCGCTTTGGTCATATTTGCCGGACGCGGTTCGACATCAAATTGAAATTTCGGTCCGCCGGGACCGAATTGAACTTCGTCGCCGGGAGCAATTTTAACCGTCCCGTTAATTTTGCGATTGTTGACGAATGTTCCGTTGCGACTCGACAGATCGGAAATCAAGAACGCATTCGGATCACTCGGATCGAGTTCAATGCGGGCGTGCGAACGTCCGACGAGATCATCGCGGTCGGCATCATACTGCACGGTCGCCGTCGAGTCGCGCCCGAAGACGATATTGTCGTGGTGACGAAGCGCGAATTCTTCGACCTGATTGGCTTTCGAGCCGGTTAAATGTTTGATAATCATTCTTTCCATAATTTTTTTTATTCTCCTTACGGTTAAACTGCCAAAACTCTCAAACAGAAAATCTTTTTGAAAGCCGTGAATCTGTGCTAAAATCGGTCTGATTTTTCCGGGTTAGATTGTTCTGTTTTTATCTTCTGCACAGTTACGCAATTTTTTTTTGAAATGCGGCTCAAAATATTTTTAATTTTTTTCGGAGATTGAATTTCGTGAGTTCGACACCTATCACCAGAGACCCATTTTTCGAGCAGGAAGCGGAGTTGGAAGAGTTTTATCCGCTCGTCTATAACGAACTGCGCCGGCTGGCGGCGTATTATATGAAACAAGAACGCACGAATCACACCTTGCAGCCGACCGCGCTCGTTCACGAAGCCTATCTGAGATTAGTTCGGCAGGAAAAGCAAAATTTTATGAACCGCACGGAATTTATTTCCGTTGCGGCAAATATGATGCGCCGGATTTTGGTTAATCACGCCGTCCGCCGCAATCGTCAGAAACGCGAAGGTGAAAACATACGCATCACGCTCGACCGTGCCGTTGACGCATTAAAACAGGAAGAATTCAATTTGCTCGACATCGAAGAAGCCTTGCGAAATCTGGAGAAAAACGACCGCCGAACGGCTCGCGTCTTCGAACTCAGATTTTTCGGCGGTCTGACGGTCGAGGAAACTTCGGAAGTTCTGGAAATCTCGCCCGCCACGACTAAAAGAGAGTGGAAAATCGCCGCGCTATATCTCCAGCGCACATTATTTGAAAATAAATAAACTGAAATTCTCCGGTTTTTAGTATTTCTTTTGTCCGTTTGCAGTGCGAAAATACGCATTTATTTTTAGAGGAGATATGAAGGAAAAGGATTGGAAAAATGTTAAGGAACTTTTGCAGAAGATTTTGACGTTTGAGGCGAACAAACGAATCGAATACCTGAATAATATTTCCGTTTCGGTCGAAGTTCGTTCCGAAGTCGAATCTCTTCTGGCTTTTGAAAGTGAAGCCGAAGATATGATGCATCTTTCGGCGATTGATTTTTCAAAGGATTTTTTTGCCGGAGATGAAGCGAAACATTTACTGATCGGTCAAAAAATCGGGGTATATCAAATTATCCGCGAACTCGGCTACGGCGGAATGGGCGCGGTTTATCTGGCGGAAAGAAAGGACGGAAAATTCGAGCAGAAAGTTGCGCTTAAATTATTGAAACGCGAGATGAACACCGCCGCGTTGCGCCGCCGTTTCGAGCAGGAACGCAAAATTCTCGCTTCACTCGAACATCCGAATATCGCACACCTTTTGAATGCCGGAACGACCGACGACAAAATTCCATATATTGCGATGGAATATGTCGAAGGTTTGCCGATTGACGATTACTGCAATAAAAATCAACTTAATTTAAATCGAAGACTCGATCTTTTTCGCAAAGTTTGTGCGACAGTCAGTTTCGCGCATCGCAATCTGATAGTTCATCGTGATTTGAAACCGTCGAACATTCTCATCACGAATGACGGCTCGCCGAAACTGCTGGATTTCGGAATTTCAAAAATTTTGTCGGAAGATTTCGAGCAGACCGATTCTTCGACGATTACCAAACTCGGCGTGATGACTCCGGGCTATGCCTCGCCCGAACAATTGCAAAACCAAAGCGTCACGACCGCGACCGATATTTATTCACTCGGCATAATTCTTTACGAACTTCTCAGTGGTCATCGTCCTTTTGAAACAAAGGAAAACGACTTTCAGGAAATTTACAAAGCTATTCTCGAAATAGAACCTGTCCTGCCGTCTTCGATTGTCGAAACATTTGCCGGAGAATTTAGAAAAGAGACCGAAGCCGCAACTGTTATTCAAGCCGAAAAGCTAAATTTGAAGCAGAGCGACGACTCAACCGAAGCCAATAAAGCCGCTTATACAAAACCGCAAATCGTCAAATTAAATTCAAAAAGTCTGCGCGGCGATCTCGACAACATCGTCTTAAAAGCTCTGCGAAAAGAGCCTTTGAGACGTTATTCGTCGGCGGAAAATTTCTCCGAAGACATCAAGCGTTTTTTACGCGGTTTGCCGGTGACGGCACGACCGAATACATTTTCGTATCGTGCCGAGAAATTTTACAAACGAAACAGGGCGAGCGTGATTGGCGGGATTTTGATTTTACTGGCAGTTCTCGGCGGCATCGCTGCAACACTCTGGCAGGCGCAATCGGCGCAGACGGAAAAAGTCAAAGCGGAAAAGCGTTTCGGCGATGTGCGAAAACTTGCTAATTCCTATTTGTTCGATGTTTTTCCAGAGATCGAAGACCTCGAAGGCTCGCTCAAAGCGCGGCAGGTGATTTTGAAAACTGCGCTCGAATATCTCGACAGTTTGTCGCAGGAAGCAGAAGGCGATACGGATTTGCAACTCGAACTTGCAACGGCTTACGAAAAAATCGGTGAAGTTCAGGGCGCGGTTAATATAACGAATCTAGGCGATTTGCAAGCCGGACTCGAAAGCTACAAAAAAGCTCAGATACTGCGCGAGTCGGTTTTTGCCGTCAATCCGCAAGACCGGAAAAACAAGGAAGCACTATCAAAAAATTATCAGGTGACGGCGCAAACTTTGCAATGGAATATTGACACGGCTTTGGCAGGAGATTTTTTTGAGAAAGCGATTAAATTGCGCCGCGAACTCGTTGCCGATTCGCCCGATTCACCTGATTTTCAAACTCGTTTGGCGGTTTTGTTGACGGATTATTCGGGAATTGCCATTAATAACGTCCAAAACGAAAAAGCCGGGAAACTGCTCGATGAAGCGACGCAAATTCTCAAGCAAACAACCGCAAAATATCCCGAACATTTTTACGCTCGAAAAGCATATCCGAGAGTTTTGCGGGCATATAGTCAGTTAAAATCCAATCTCGGAGATTACGACGGCGCGATCAGAGATATTGAAGAATCTACTACGTTGACCGACGAACTTATTAAACAAAAAACCGAAGATTATTCGTTGAAACGAACTGCGTGGCTCAATGATTCTTTGAAATGCGAAATTTTCGTTGACCAAAAAGACGGGCAAAAGATTATTGAAAACTGCACGAAAACGCTCGATTTTAATATTAAAGAATTAGAAAAAGAACCCGACGAATCATTTGCGCTGTTTGATTTGGCTAACAGTAATTACTTCATCGCGCAAGGTTATCGGTTTTTAAATCAACCGCAACGCGCCGTCGAATTTGCCGAAAAAGCATTGAAACCATTGGCAAAACTCAATAAAATTTCGCCTAACATCAACGATTATATGCGGGAGGTTGCTGTCATCGAGAATGAAATTGCCGATTCATATTTAATGCTCGGCAAAACGGATGAAGCGTTGAAGATTTTACAGTCGGCGCGTGAAAAATTGGAAAAAGTCGTCAAAACCGATAAAACGGTTTTCTCTTATCAAATGGATTTAGCTGAGGTTTACCGCTCAAACGCCCGTGCTTTTGCCAAAGCCGGAGAGAAAGCACAAGCCGTCGAGTTTGCCGGTAAATCTTTACAAATTTTTCAAAAACTACGCGAGGCAAACACTTTGCGGGCAATAAACAAAAATATTCCCGGCGAACTCGAAAGCGAAAAATCTGAATACAGTAAATGATTTTGCAGCGCGAAAGCACTAAAAATTCAGCTTCAAAAGCAAGAACTTAGAACATTTTACCGCCGGAAATCGCAGAGTTGGCGTGAAACTTCGCACCAACTCTGCGATTTCCGGCGTGATTTATAAGTATCGGCGGTTAGATATTGCTTTTATTTCACGACTAAAAATTTAAACCGCAAAATCCTTTCTCCGTAAAATTTCGATTATTTTTAATCTTATGCTTTCACATTTGATATAATTTCAAACCTATGGAAAAGACTTTTTTGCTCTACGGTGCAAACGGTTATACGGGCGAATTGATAACGCGATTTGCCGCCGAAAGAAATTTAAAGCCGATTTTGGCGGGTAGAAACGAAGAAAAGATCAGAGAGCTTGCCGAAAAATTTAAAATGGATTTTCGCATTTTTTCGCTCGATGAAACGGCGAAATTGGATGCAGCTTTGCAGGAAACTGAATTCGTTCTGCACTGCGCCGGACCTTTTTCGCTGACTTCCGCGCAAATGGTCGAAGCGTGTCTGCGAAACAAAAAACATTATCTCGACATCACGGGCGAAATTGCCGTTTTTGAAGCGATGGCGGCGCGCAGCGAACAGGCGAAAGAAGCGGGAATAATGATTATGCCCGGAGTCGGTTTCGATGTCGTGCCGTCGGATTGTCTGGCGAAACATCTGAAAGACCGTCTGCCGTCCGCCGACACTTTAACATTGGCGTTTTACGGTCTCGGAAAAATTTCGCACGGAACACAGACGACAATGCTGATGAATATGGGAAACGGCGGCGCAGTTCGCCGCGACGGAACGATCACGCAAGTTCCGGCGGCTTGGAAAACGCGCGAAATCAATTTCGGCGCATTTACGAAAAAAAGCGTCACGATTCCGTGGGGTGATGTGGCAACCGCTTTCTATTCGACCGGAATTCCGAACATCGAAGTTTATACGGTTTTACCCGAATCAAATCTTCTGATGCTGAAAATGTCGCGTTATCTCGGTTGGCTGATGTCTGTAAATTTTATTAAAAATTTCGCGCTCAAAAATATTCCGGGCGGCGGAGCTTCGGACGAAGAACGCAAAAAAGGAAGAACATATCTCTGGGGCGAAGCGTCCGACAAACAGGGAAATAAAGTCGAATCGAGAATTCAAGCGATGGAAGGCTACACTCTAACGGCTCTGACCGCGCTGAATATTTCACAAAAAATGTTAAACGGAAACTTTAGCAAAGGATTTCAAACTCCGGCAAAATGTTACGGCGCAGATTTGATTTTAGAAATCGAAGAGATCAAAAGAGAAGACTGTCTATAAAACGAAAGTAAAACCGATTCGGTTTTTGAACGAATAAATAAGGCAAACGAAATTTTACAAATAATTATTGATAGAACTTATCCGTCCATTAATACAAAATGAAAATCTCGGCGACTGAAGATTTACCAATTTTACAAATTATTCGGTAATTTTTATGTTTCATACTTGAAACATCCGGCAACTTATGCTAACTTTGTGTCATCAATGCAACAAAATACCTTTGACGGTAGGTATTTAGATTAGAAAAGATAAGTAAAAACATTAAGCTGACAGAAGGAGAAAAAGTAATGAATTCAACAAATAAACCGAAAGTCAATCCACTCAGCCGGGTTCCACGCCAGCAACGCCTCGTAATGGCGATTCGCGGCGGCGCGGGTGTCGGTAAGAGTTATTTTATTCGCTCGATGAGCGAAGCCGGACTTGGCAAACTTTGTATTTTCGACACGGAACGCAAAGCCAGACTTCTGCGCGGTGTCGGTGAAACATTCGACGCGCTCGAAATCGAACAGACCGACGAATTGCCGGAATTTATCGAATGGGCGATCAACGGCGACGGACGCGAACAAAATTACGGCTGTTTTGCTTTAGACAGTTGGGCGGCGTATTTTTCGGCGAAACATTCGGAAATGATCGAAGCGGTTCGCAACAAAACAGGCGATCCGCTGGCGCAGCCGAGCGCGGAAGAATTAGCCGCCGACCAGATGATTTTGCAGAATGTTTTGAGAAAATTGTGCATCGAAAGCGGAAAATCAATCGTTATCGCCGACCAGATTCCGGCGAAAGGCAAAGAAGCGAAAGAAGATAACGAAATCGGGCGCGTTCTGCCGATGACGGCTTCGGGACTCGAATACTTCGTTGATGTGATGGTCGAAGTTTCACTTCAGGAAAGAGACGGTGAAATCGTTCGCGTGTTTCAGATCATCAAATCGAATTCTCCGGCGTTTGAAGTCGGTTACGAAATGACGGGAAATATCGGTTTCAAAGATTTTCTCGAACATATGAAAGGCGAACAGGCTTTGGATTTGGCTTTCGATAAGCCTGTAAAATCGAGCGTTCCCGAATTTATCGAAGACCGCGAACCGCTCAAACTCGTCAAGAATGAACTGACGATTGAAAATTTAATTAAAAAAGCCGAAGAAAACGGTTTCAAAAAAGCGGACGTTGTAACAGGCGCGAAAATTTATCACAATCAACCGAACATTTATCATCTTTCCGCCGAACAGGTTGCCGATTTAGATCAACGAATGACGGCGCGCATCGAAAAAATGAAGGAACAAATTGCCGATACGAAACAAACGGCGGCGAGGAAAAAGGTCGCGTAAGAATTTTTACAGAACTTTTGCGAGGGCAGAAGCGGACAGAACAAAGCGGGAAAAACGGACAAGGGAAATTTTGGGGAAAATTTATTTTGTCCGTTTTTGTATTTAAAATTTTCAGTTTTTTAAGGAGGAATTTTTTATGGTGAGAATAATTTTAGGAATTATCGTCGGTTTTGTGCTTTGGTCGGTTTTATGGGTTGGCAGCGACTCGATTTTTTCGGCGATTTCGGCTGATTGGGGAAAGCAATCGGCAGATTTTCGCACGGCGGCTGAAAATCACATTCCTTACATAATCGAATCTTCGGTCTTGATCATTCTTCTTATTAAGAGTTTCATCCTTTCAGCAATTTCCGGATTTATAACAGCTTTGATCGCTCGTGAAAATTTTAAATCAACTATCGGTTTGGGAATTTTGCTTTTAATTTTCGGCATTTTTATTCAGTCGGCTTACTGGAGTTATATGCCGCTCTGGTATCACATTCCGTTTTTGCTGATGCTGATTCCGATGACAATTTTAGGCGGGAAATTGAGAAAGGTTTAACTTTTTAATTTGGAAATCCAAACAGGAAGCGGAAGCCAATTTGCAAAGTTTTTATAAGTTTGTTCGTTGAGCCGCTCAATTTTTTGTTCAGTTGCGGTTTGCAATTCGTCAGGCGGCAAATCTTCTTTTCTCTCATAACAGGCGTGCTGAATGCAGGGAACAGGTTTGATTTCGTGAATCAAGCAACCGATTTCTTTTTCAAAAAGCGGACACGCAAAACTTTTCGCAAATGTGTCGCCTTCGCTTTTCAAGTCGTATTTTCGGATTGAATTTTCGATTCTTTCGTAAATTTCGTCTTGCTTTTCGCACGAAAGTTTTTGCAATTCTTCAACGATTGAAACGGCTTCTAGTTTGGTAATGTGAACATTGACAAAATGTTCATCCAAACAACACGCGCCTTTGGTTTCGCAGGTCAGACAATCTTTTGCGCGATGCTCGTAATTTTCTGAAATCCGCTTTTTATATTCGGTTTTTAAATTCTTTAACTTCTTTATTGAGTTTGTTTTGCTGAGCGTTTTCATAATTGACGAATGCTTGTTACAATTTTAACAAACTCGAACACGAAGGAGAAATTGATGCTTGAAGAAGGCAGAAACGCGCCGGATTTTAAATTGAAAAATCAAAACGGCGAAACGATAAAGTTATCCGATCAACGCGGCAGAAAAATCGCGCTTTATTTTTATCCGAAAGACGATACGCCCGGCTGCACGAAACAGGCGTGCAGTCTGCGCGACGGTTTTGCAAAACTCGAAAAAGCCGGAATTACGGTGTTCGGAATTTCGATGGACAACGAAGCGAAACATCAAAAGTTTATCGCAAAATACGATCTGCCGTTCGATCTTTTGATAGACGAAAATCATTTGGTTGCAGATAAATACGGCGCATTCGGCGAGAAAAAGTTTATGGGCAAAACTTATGACGGCATTCTGCGAAAAACATTTTTGATTGATGAAGACGGAAAAATCAGAAAGATTTTCGATAAGGTAAAAGTCGGTGAACACGCCGACGAAATCTTGGAAGCATTTAAAAACTAAATAAAATTTAACACGATCTGAAAAGAGAAAATATATGCTTTTTATCTCGTGTATTTCGCGTTTTTCGCGGTTAAAAATCTCCTGAAGAAATGGTTATATACAGTGGAACGAAATCAGATTAGTTGGACAAAATTTTTAGATATTCTTACGGATAGCAATCGTCATCGCGGGACGGTTATCGAACGCGCGACGGAAACCGAACGACTTGCGCTTTTTCTTTTGCGGCGCGAAGGTTGGTCGGCGCAGATCGCTTCGCGTCAACAGAAAAATTATCACATCGAACTCGTCAAACCGAACGAAAAAGTTGCCGTTCAAATTCGCAATCAGCGCGCTAAAGTTCATCTCGGACAGATCGAAAAATTTATTGATTTTCTCGATAAATCCAACGAGCGAAATTTTAACGGCGGAATTTTTATTTCGACGAGCGGTTTTACATCATCGGTTTACGCTTATCTGCGCGAAGAAAAAATCACGAATCTGAAATTGGCGATTTTACGCAATAATGAGTTGATTTGGGACTGCGAAAAAATAGATTTTCAGGAAGAACGCGACAAAACGACTTACATCGGCGTTTTTACCTGCAAAGGCGGAGTCGGAAAAACTACGGTGTCGGCGCATCTCGCAGGCGCGTTTGCCTTAAACGGTTACGATGTCGCTTTGATTGATCTGGATCATCAGCAAAATATGCGGAAACTTTTGGGCGAAGGCGTTTATCTTCCGGCGACCAAAGGCGAACTCGGCTCGGTAATTTCGGTTTTAAGTCACGAAGATTGGGACGAAACCGATTACAAAGAAACGAAAATCGTCGTTTGCGACTGCAATCCCGAATTTGATTCCAATCCGGCAGAGTTTATCAAAAAATTCGACTATTGTTTGATTCCGACGACCTTAAATCCGCTCGGCATCAATAAAAACGCCGATGTTATCAAACGAACTTTTGAAGAAATTCGCAGCGTCAATAAAGACGCGCATCTTTTCGTTTTGATAAATAATCTGCAAACCGACGAAGATAATCGAAATGAATTTTTAAATCAGATTCTAAAAACGCAGTTCAAACAAATGCGTGAAAATGATGCGCGCGTTCACTATATTGATGCGTCGGAAAATGCGATTCGTTTTTCAAAACAACTTCTTTACTGGGGTTTTCATATTTTTGAAAATGCCAAACCGCAGCTCGCCTTTCGCACCGTCGGACGGTATTCATATCCGCGAATGGATTTTTTGAAACTGGTTGATTATCTGGAAACACACACGCCCGTTCAAAGTTTGAAAGCCATCGGCGCATCAGCCGCATAGATTCTTTGATAAAAACGAACGCTAAAGATTTTTTAACTGCTCGGATAAAGTCTCGAAAATTATTTGCAAAGATTTTGCAAAACACAATACTTTGTGCGTCAACAATTCAAGATTTTCTAAAAGGAGTTATTAAAAATCAATGAGTTGGGATTCGGATAAAGGAACGGCAAGAGCCGTATCAGACAGCAAAGGCGGTTCGCATTATATTATTTTTCAGGAATATCAGATGTCTTGCGGACCGGCTTCGGTGGCGATGGTCGAAAGTCAATACAAACTGCAATGTATGGTTGACCCCGAAGCGAGAGCAAGACAACTTTCGCAAAAATACGACGGCAAATGGACAGCAACGGGCGGAACGATGGCTGATAATCTGACGCACGTCTTAAATGCCGAAGGCGTAAGAACATACGCCTGCACGAATGTTTCATCGAGCAAAAGCAAATTATGGAATTATTTTTCGTATTATGTTAAGGAAAGAACACCGATAATCTGCCATATCGCTTGGACTAAAGGAGGTCATTTTGTCGTCTGCCGCAAAGTTTATCCAGACGGAACAATTGTTTTTCTCGATCCTTGGTATGGGTTAGTCGAGGTCAAATATTCTAATCTTCCCAATTACAATCCTTCGGGCGCAGGCGGACAACTGAGCGGTTGGCTCAATGTTACATACAGATAATACTCAAATAAAAAATAATCAAAGCGCGGTTTTTGTTTTCAAGACCGCGCTTTGATTATTTGCAAATATTATCAAAACGCAAAAATCATAAACAAAAATTTCACAACAGTTCAAGATTTTTGCTAAAATTATAACTTCAAAAATCACCGACCGGAAAAACTTCCAAAAATTTCGGCAATAATCTTTGGAGAAATATCGTGACAAAACGCCTTTTATTATTTTTAATTTTTACTCTATCGCTATTTTCCAATGTTTTCGCCGATCAGGTAATAATGATTAACGGCGACCGTCTGACGGGAAAAATCATCAGTAAAGACGGCGAATTTATTCAGATTCAAACTGAAGCCGCCGGAACGGTGAAAATAAAATGGTCTGCCGTCGCGCAAATCGTCGCCGAAGAAACTCTGAGCGTTACGCTGTCTGACGGAAAAACCGTTCAAGGCAGGATCGAAACCGAAGAAGAAAAAATTAAAATCTCGGTTGCCGAAGCGGAAAATATGAAGATCGAGAAAAAGAATGTCAAAACGGTTCGCACTTTGGAAGCACAGAAAAAGTATGAAATCGAACAAGAAAGAATCAGGGCATCGCGCTTGACGGATTTTTGGAGCGGAGCGATTGATGTCGGTTTCAGTATGACGAGCGGCAATTCCGACACGCGAACTTTCACCGCCGGAGCAAAAGGCGTGCGCGAAACCCCGCGTAACAAATTTACGGCTTACGCCAATGCTTTGCAGATCAAAGATACTTCAAATAATACGAATAAAATCAAGGCACAATCAATCTGGACCGGCGCACGTTATGATGTTGACATAAATCCGCGCTATTTTGCTTTCGGTTCGGGCGATTTTGAATATAACAAACCGCAGAAACTAAATCTTCGCGCCGTTCTCGGCGGCGGTTTAGGTTATCACGCATATCGCAAAGATAATTTTAAGTTGGATTTAACGGGCGGATTAACAAACAATTATGAAAATTTTTCAAACGGCGTAAAACGTAATTCCGCCGAAGTTTTGTTAGGTGAAGAATTAAAGTTTAAGATAAATTCGCGTGTGAGACTTACCGAACGCGCCGTGT
This sequence comes from Pyrinomonadaceae bacterium, assembly GCA_965217985.1. Lineage (GTDB taxonomy): Bacteria > Acidobacteriota > Blastocatellia > Pyrinomonadales > Pyrinomonadaceae > DATHTS01. Next base: position 352,852 of record CBDCJY010000009.1, on the reverse strand, counting down.
TTTATCCGAACATTACGCGAATGGGCGATTTCCGCGCTCTTTTCGATTCGTCTCTGCAAACCGATATTAATAACTGGCTCGGCTGGCACGTCACAATCGGCAATCGTTTTAACAGCCGACCGGTTGACCGCACGGAGAAAAATGATTTTCTGCTCTCGACCGGACTGCGTTTTTCGTTCGGTAAAAACAAGAAAAAAAGCGGAAAGTAATTGACCCGAAAATAGATAAACTTACAACGCGAACATTTGCTTTCACGTCTAAATGCTGTAAACTAGCTTTCCTTCAAATTGGGGGCGACAGGCTTCGACAGGGGCTTGTATAGATCTTTGGATGCACGTCGGGCTTGCTTGTTAGCTCGTTAAAAAAACACGCAAAACACAAATGCTAATCAAGAATTAGCTCTCGCTGCCTAATTAACTTTAGCTACAGCGATGTCTTGCCGGAAGTCAGCTTGAAGCGACCGGTCTAAGGCATAACTTATTTCAAGCTGGCTGGCATTTTCCGTCTGTGAATGCGAGCGAGATAAAGTCAGACTGGTTTGCGAAAAGGTTTTGTCAGTTTGCTGACTTTACGCAAATGAGATTTAAGCAAACGGACTAAGCGTGTAGATTTCACTGGTCGCAACTCTTGGATGCGGGTTCGATTCCCGCCGCCTCCACCAAAAACTTTTTAATTTCCGCTTTTACCTGCCCCTGAAATGTAATTGAATCTTTCGCAATGTTGTAATTGAATCTTGCGTTTCTTGTAATTGAATCGTTCGCATCTAAACAATAGAAAAGGTTAAGCCTATAGGCTTAACCTTTCTTTTTTTCTGAAAACGGTTAGTTAAACAAACCACAAGTCAGCACAATTTCGACGTTCAATTTTCGCTAAAAATTCTAGCACCGTTACATTTTTTTCGCCTTTTCTAACTTCAGCGGCTAATGTTTTTATATTTCCGCCAAGAAAGGCATATGCCCATATTGCCGATTCCCGAACACCGGCATCCAAATCATTCAAACAAGTTTCAAATAAATATCCAATAGCATTTTGATCTTGAAGAAATGCCAAACAGGAAACGGCAACAAGTCTTTCGTTAAAATTCACCGAAGAAAGAGCAGGCAAAACGAAATTCAAGTCACATAGTAAACCTAAGTTGTCGCGCACCATTGCCGCCTGCATAAAACATTCGGCTTCACCCCATTTTTGCCCGGCGTAAGTAAAGGCATCGGTTTTGTCGAATAGATATTGAGCGGTTTCAAGACTTCCGTCACAAAATGACGGTTTATAATTCCGATTCTTAAATCTTCGAATATCACCCGATAGAATGTTGGAAATTTACGCCACTTTTTAACTTGAACGGCTTTCGGATAAAGCGGCCGTAAAAGTTTCCACAATTGTTCAACCGTCAAACCCGAAGCTTCATTTTGTACATCTTTAGGCAGTGCCAAGCTTAATACATCGAAATTATTGCCAAACCAAGCATTTAATTTCAATTGGGCTTCGTTTACTTCGTCCAATACTTTTCCGGCATCAAAGTTTACGACATTTCCTAAAGTTTCGTTGTTATGTAATTCGTTCAGCAATGGGCTAATTTCATTAATTTTGCTTTGTATTAGCCTGCACCGCCCATACGCGATTGATTTAACCGAACAATTTACTACGTCATTCAATTCAGAAAGCGAGTTCAAACTTTGCCATTCAATCGTAATTTTTCTCAATTTTAAATATGCTTCAACGCACGGGGTTTTTCATCGCCAAAATAGAAATACCATTCGCCGTATTGCCAGCCAATCTTTTTAACATCCGTGCATTTGGATTGATTATTAAATAGGCTATTAATACTTTTTTTTCTTTTTATTTTAAGTTCAGGGTGTATTTTTAAGTCTTCCGCCAGATCCACCATCGTTACGGGACGGTTCAATCGTTCCACCGCCAAGCGCACCAATGAATTTAACTTAACCGAATCGCTGACTGGCAAGTCGGAAAGATCAATTTCGTCGTCCGAAACATTTAAAGGAACCCACAAATGTCTTAAATATACGTCGCACGGAATTCTTCTAATTTCGGTTCTTGAATTGGTTCTCGCCAATACCCAAAGCGCATACGGCATTGCTCCTTGAAAATTGGGAATAACTTCCTTACCGTGCCTTTTAACAATGTATTTTTTAATTTCTTCAGTTGTAATAGGCTTTGGTAAATTGCCGCCTAATGCAGCCTTTTCAGTTTGAATATTCCACAATTGGCGAAAGGATTGAAGAACCATTTCAAGCCACGATGGCGGAACGACATTGTCGTATAAGCTCTTATGTCTATCCGGCAAAAGAAAATAGTTACCGCCGAATTTATCCTGTCGAATCTTTTCAACGACTTCAATAATGCCTTCGTTGGCAAGCCGGTGAATTGCTGCCCGAAACCATTTGCAATCTCCTTTCAACTCAGGTCGAATTTCATTCAGATATTTTTCGATGTCGCCAACACGAACTGCCCGTTTGTAGTAAAGAATTGCTTCGCGGATAAGTTCAATCAAAGTTTCCCTATATGATGGCTTGTAAACGAATGGTTTTTCATTTGAATTAAACACGGAAACCGCCGCATAAAAATTCCAATGGCGTTCTGTTTTTGCGATAAATACCAATCTTTTTGTTACAAGTGAAATCAAAATAGTCTTAACCGCCTGTTTAAAGGAAACCTTATAAACTCTTTTGAAAATGTTCACTTGTTCTTTGGTCAAAACGGAAATAATTTCGTTAGTTAAAACCGCTTTATTCAAAGACTGATTAGCAAGTTCGACAGCATTAAAAATTATTCGCTGCGTAGAACTTAATTTAGTTAAAGCCAGTTCAATTTGCGGATTTCTTTTTACGACTTGCATCTTTTAATAACTCCATTTCAGTTCTTTGGCTAACTTCACCGGTATAACCCTTTTTAGAATCGGAAAGAGCTTTATCTTTATCTCGAAGCGTACTGAGATGAACCGCTATTAGCCCACTTAAATCTATACCTTCATCAAAATCATCTTGCTGGTTTTTTAACCGCCTGATAAAAGGCGCAATCAATCCCGGAACCCCGCCGAATTGTTCGTAAATGAATTCCACTTGTTCACGATCATCTCTTTTATCCAAATCAAGAGAGACGAAATGCGAATGCAGTTTTTTTAGAATTTCAAAAGTTTCTTCCAAAGAATATGGTTCAAAATAACACCACTCATCCGTTCTGTTGGCGACCTGCGGTAATGAAACTAACTTGGACGGAAGGTCGTCCATTCCAATAAAAACAATGGTCAATGTCCAACCTTCAAGTTCAGCCGTATTGCGTACCAATACCATACCCCGAATGGCATCAATTGAAAGGTTCCCGGCTTCATCAACAAAAAGCATTTCGATTCTTTTTTTCTTGAGAATATAAACAAGCTGACGCGCCAAATCCTGTGCTAAGGCACCACGACTTGCGTCCAAACGCCCCACACAAGCGTGGTATAGGCTTCTAATTCCCTTAATTTGATCGTTGCCAGCCCAAGAACTAATTTCATCAACCTCGTAATGAATTGAGCGGAAAGTTTTTGGGTCTTCCGAAGAAAAATGTTTGTTAATAAGATCATTCAGATAAGTTGCCGTTGTCGTTTTGCCCATTCGTGATCTGCCAATGTATGGAAGCAGCGCACCACCACGATGCACTGCCATTGTTCTTGAGATCACCCGCCGCATTTGTTCGGTTTCGACAATTATTTTTTCCTCTAATTCAGGGAATACAAAATTGCTCATAATTTACCTCTTTGGCGATTTTCAATTTTTTCCATTTTGGCTTTTACCTTCGCCATCAAAGCGTTTTCTTTCGAAGCAATTTCATCCGGCCGGGTTTTTCCAGCAGTAGCGATTTTAATAACTTCACGATTTTCCTTTACTGTTTCACGAGCCTGATTCCAAGATTCATTCCGAGCCATGCGGCGATCATTTTTGTAAATTTCTTCGGCGTAATCTCTTTAATGTTCAAGCAAGCCACGGCGTGCCTGATTACGGGCTTGTTTAACATCAACAATCGAATAACGACTGTCCTTCTCCATCAACCAGGCTTCGCAAATGTATTCACCGGTTGCCGCAACATAAATTAACCTTTTCAAGAAAAGGAACAGAACGGCATGTTTACCAAATGTCTATCGAAGCAAAACCTGATGACAAACTTAAAAAAACACTCGACACGTTAGTTGAAAATAAAATTAATTTTGACCGGTTAACTTATGTAACAAACCAAGACGTTAAGGATAAAGATTTGTTAATTGATTCACTGTCGGAAAAATATAACAAACAAGTAAATATTTATGATTTAAGCTGGTTCTCAAAGAAAGTTAACCATTCTGATGCCACTATAAATCTTTATAATGCCTTTATTGATAGTTACCTGCATGAATTTACAAAACCTGGTAAAACGGTTGTCTTTGCAAACTTAGAAGAAGATCCCGGATTGTTTGTATTTCTTCGTCAGCAATGGGAAGAAAATAAAGAAAGACAGAATATAGATGAAATTTTAGCCGATACCCTGATTTTATATGTTCTCGAAGATACTGATCCAGATAAGAACATTTTCAAAACTGCTACAGAAATTAAGGAAAGTATTGCTTCTTTGATCAAATTTGAACCTAAACTTTTATATCCGACTATTGACAAAAGATTAACTGTTTTATCTGCAAAACCAAGAAAAATTAACTACCATTCTAAAAACGATGGGTATGTAATCCTCTTTGAAACGCGTCAAGAAATCATAAAAAAGAATTTGGATGACTCAAGAATTTATGATTCTTTTAAAAAATCAGCAACTGAAAAATTAAGGAAGTTTCTTTCCACTTATATAACCAGTGCTTTGTAATCTAAGTTTTTGCAATGATATTCACGTAGTGGCGATTTAGTTTTTCTCTCGCGTTTTCAATGGTGAATTGCCATTTAACCTTGATTTCCAAGGCGTTTCGTTCTTTGACAACTGATTCCAGTTCGCGGCTTAAAGTTTCTATTTCGGGAATCCGCCGCGCAAGGCATTGCCTTGAGAGAGCTGAAAGTTCTAACTCCGCCATATTGAGCCAACTGCCTTTTTTCGGCGTGTAATGAAACTCAAACCGCTTCATCGACGAGTAGGCTTCGGCGGGCGGCAGATTCTCGTAAAACGACGAAGCGTGGTGCGTGTTCAGATTGTCCTGAACTTCCACGATTACTTCGGCGGCTGACCGATGTCGGACGACTTCCTGCTGAAAGCGGCAATAATCGGCTTTGGTTCTTCGCGGATAAACTTTGACGATCCGTTTTCCTGAAAGCGGCTCGAAAGCGACGAACACACTTGCTGCGCCTTTGCGCTCGTATTCATAATCGAACTTCTTGACCGCCCCCGATTTCATCTCAAGCGGTTCGACTTTTTCGCCGAGCATTTGAAACGGCAGTTCGTCCAGACAAATGACGGGTCGCCGCTCGTCATACGGCAGATGGTAAAGCGATAAGATGTCTTCGAGCCGCGCCAGATACTCGCCCGTTATTTGCCCGATGCACCACATCTTTTTTAAGTGCGGTCGGAGAGAGTTTTTTTCAGAATCTCGCCGACATAGTTATGTGAGAGCGTATCGCAGAAACCGAGTTCGACCGCCTTGTCCGCCAGCAGGCGAAGCGTCCAACGGGCGTGACCTTGCGGCGCGTCCGAACACGCTAAAGCGGTGATGCGAGCTTTCTGTTCGCCGGTCAGACGCGGCGGTTTGCCCGAGCGCGGTTTCTCCGTTAAAGCCGATTCGAGTCCTTCCGCCTGATAACGGTGTTTGACGTTGTAAACGGTGGTCGGAGAGCAGCCTAAAAGAACGGCAATTTCTGAAGCCTTTGTGTTTCGCGCCAGCAGATCAAGAATCCGGGCGCGTCTCTGTTGGCGGTTTGAGCCGATGCCGCCGCTGAATAAGATTTTCAAAGAACTTCGTTCTTCTTTCGATAGTTTGATAGATTCTGTTGGTCGTGCCATTGTTGAATAATAACAACGACTATAACAAAACTCAAAAACTTAGATTACAAAGCACTAGTAAATTATCAACCTGGCAATATGTAGAAGTTTGGAAGGATGGTGCCTACAGAAAAATTCTTCAATCTCTTCGCGCTCGTGCAGAACATCTCAACATAACAAATTTACCCGGTGACAGCACCTTTACTAAAACTTTAAACCCGATCAAAATCGCATCTTCTTCAAAAGTATATAAAACGTCTGATATAAAACTTATTATGGATGAATTTTACAGTCGTTCTGTTTTGATTAGTGATATATCACCATTACTACCAGAACAAGTTATCGCAGTTACAGAAGAAGCATTAGAATCATTTTTTAATCGCTTTCAAAACGATGACAGACGGTTAGAGGAAAAGAAAAATCTTTTGGCATTGATTGGTATTCACTCTCCTTATTTAGAATGGAAAGAAGTAGCTACAAAAAACTATTGTTTTCGAAATGACTTGGATAATGATCATCGAAAGTCTAGCAAAATGGAAAGAATTTCTGTTACTTCATCCAATCTAGCTTTCATAGGCTATAACAAAGATGTTGAAACAGTAGAAATCACTTTTAAAAATGGCTCTGTTTACGAATATTATCATGTCCCAAAGTATGTATATGAAGGGTTATGCAAGGCTTCATCACACGGTAAATATTTGGACTCGTATATTAAAAAAGGCGGGTATTCGTATCGACAAGTAAAATAATGGTGATATCAAATTTCCGGCAAGTAACACGCCAAAATCGACCCGCGAACAATTCAAATACACCGTTTTGCCAAAAAGCGAATAATACCGAAATTTTAGGCGAACATTTCAAATACAAGTCAGGATCAGTCAAAAATCCGCTTTGTAAAAATTTTTGAATTAATAACAGGTCATAATGACCGAAATATTTTTCATAAAAAAACACAATTATTTACAAGTTTTGTTTAACATTCAACATTTACCGATACTTTATTAAATTTATAAAAACTGGCACGTTCATTGCCCAATAGATATTTGTCTGCGGACAACATATCTATCAAAGGGGAAAATATTATGAAACCGGTTGCAAGAAAAAATGATTTAGTGGTCGAGCGTGAAACGGGCGAACTTTTTATCGAAGACCTTTTGAATCACAAAAAAATCAAACTTAATCCGACTTCTGCGTATGTTTGGGAAAGGTGCGACGGCAGACGGGAAACTTATCAAATTGCCGAAGAAATGGAAAATGAACTCGGCGTTTCGGTTAGTGAAAGTGTCGTTTTGATGGCTTTGAACCGTTTGTATTCGGAGAGACTTTTAGAACCTGCCAGTCGGGTTATCTAGAACTGTCTCAAAAGTATTGGGATTTGTTGCGAATTTCATTTAACGCCGGCTTATTGCGGAAGGTCGGTCGGCTGAAACCGAAATTTAAAGCGCATACATTATTTTTGAGATAGTTTCTAGCTTGTTTTCAGTTGACAGATAGTCCCGCGAGATGAAACCGCCGATTAATTTCGGCGGTTTTTTATTATAGTCGGCAAATAACTTTCAATACGATTCAACAACTGATTTTGACTTTTCTCAAGTGTAAATCTATTCTTTGTCTTTCGTTTCGATGAAAGACATTTCCGAAAATAATTTAGAAAAATCGAATCTGCCAATCGGCATTTTTGACAGCGGTGTCGGCGGTTTGACCGTTTATCGCGCGTTGCACAACCGTCTGCGAAACGAGCGTTTTATTTATCTCGGCGACACGGCGCGTGTGCCTTACGGAACGAAATCTCTTTCAACGGTCGAACGCTACGCGATTGAAAATTCACAGTTTTTAGATTCGCGCGGAATAAAAATTTTAGTCGTCGCGTGTAACACTGCTTCGGCTCTCGCGTTGCCGAAAATCCGCGAAAACATCGGAATTGATGTGGTTGGCGTAATCGGTCCGGGCGCGAGGAAAGCCGTCGAAATTACAAAACAAACTGCAAAACCGCGCATCGCCGTCATTGCGACCGAAGCGACCGTAAACAGCGACGCTTATGCAGATTCGATTCGCCAAGCGTCGAAAACAGCGAAAATAATTCAAACCCCTTGTCCGCTTTTTGTCGCGCTTGCCGAAGAAAACTGGACTCAGGAAGCGGAAACATTCTCAATCGCCGCAAAATATTTAGGTAAAATTATCGAATTCAAGCCCGAAGCACTTGTTTTAGGCTGCACACATTACCCGATTCTGCGCGATGTGATTCAGCAAACCGTCGGCGCAGATGTTAAACTTATTGATTCGGGCGAAGCGTGCGCCGAAGAAGTCGAAAAACTTTTGACGGAAAAAGGTCTCGCCAATCAAAATAAAATCACTGGAAAGCGCAAACTCTGCGACGATCTCGATCATTTTTACGTTACCGACGCGGCGGACAGATTTGCCCGTGTCGCCGAAAGATTTTTAGGAAGCAAACCCGCAAAACTCGAAGCAGTCGAAGTTTTCGGAGTTGATGAATTGAGAGAAAGTGATTAGTAATTAGTAACTGGCAATTAGCAAAAACCAGTTACCGATTACCGATTACCAATTACCAAAAATGAGTTATACAAGAATAGACAATCGCACAATTGACCAGATCAGAAACACGAAAATCACGCCGAACATTTCGCCGTATGCCGAAGGTTCGGCACTCATCGAAGTCGGCGGCACGAAAGTCATCTGCACGGCTTCGGTCGAAGAAAGAGTTCCGCATTTTCTGCGGAATAAAGGAACGGGTTGGGTGACGGCGGAATACGCGATGCTGCCGCGCGCGACCAACACACGAACGCAGCGCGAAACGCAACGTCCGTCGGGCAGAACGCAGGAAATTCAAAGATTAATCGGACGCAGTTTACGGGCGATTGTTGATACGAAAATTTTGGGCGAACGCCAGATTTTCATTGACTGCGACGTGATTCAGGCAGACGGCGGAACGCGCTGCGCTTCGATCACGGGCGCGTATGTCGCGCTCGCGCTCGCCTGCCGCAAACTCGTCGCCAAAGGAACTGTCAAATCCTCGCCGCTTCTTTCCGAAGTCGCCGCCGTCAGCGTCGGGATTATCGAAGAGACGGCGATTCTCGATCTGAAATACGAGGAAGATTCGAACGCCGAAGTTGATATGAACATCGTCTGCACGGGCGCGGGAAAATTTATCGAAATTCAAGGCACGGCGGAACGCGCCCCGTTCACACGCGAACAGATGAACGAAATGCTCGCGCTCGCCGAAAAAGGAATCAACGATCTTTTTGCGATTCAGCGAAACGCGCTGAACGGCTAAAATACTGAATTAATTTATGAGCGAAAAACAATTTGAAGGAAAATCGGCAATCGTGACGGGCGGAACGCGCGGCATCGGGAAAGCGATTGTATTGGAATTGGCAAAGCGCGGCGCGAATGTCGCGTTTAATTATTCAAAAAGCGCGGACGAAGCCGAAAAAATGAAAGCGGAAATCGAAAGTTCGGGCGTTAAGGCGTTTTCCGCGCAGTGTGATGTGGCAAACACCGAAGCGTCAGCCGATTTCGTGAAACAGGTTGCGGCAGCCTTCGGAACGGTTGATTTTCTCGTCAACAACGCCGGAATCACGCGCGACACGTTGATTTTGCGGATGAAGGAAGACGATTGGGATTCGGTAATCGATACGAATTTAAAAGGCGCGTTCAATTTTTCAAAAGCCGTTTTGCGTCCGATGATGAAAAATGAAAACGGCGGTTCGATCCTGAATATTTCCTCGATTTCCGGCGTGGTCGGAATGCTCGGACAGACGAATTATTCGGCATCGAAAGCCGGAATGATCGGTTTGACAAAATCACTGGCAAAAGAAATTGCGAGCCGGAAAATTACGGTCAACGCTCTGGCTTTGGGTTTGATCGAAACCGAAATGGCGGCGGAAATGAACGCCGATTACCGCGATAAAATCTTGTCGCAGATTCCTTTAGGCAGACTCGGAAATGTGCAGGAAGTAGCGGAAATCGCTTGTTTTCTGCTTTCCGATTCGGCGCGTTACATTACCGGACAAGTTATCCAGCCCGACGGCGGTTTAGCGATGTAGTTTGATTTTAGATGTCAGATTACCGATTGCGAATCAAAATATTTCGGTCATCTAAAATCCGAAATCGCTAATCTAAAATTCGTATGTCTTTAGAATATCAAAACGAAAAACCTGTCGCGGAAGAAACAGTAAATGAAGCTGAAAATTATCAGCGGGCGATTCCGACAACTCCATTTTATTCGATTATTTTAATCGCCTGTTTAGCGGCGGTTTTTCTCTGTCAACTGTCAGCCGACGGCTTTGAATCTTTAATGTATGGCGGCGAAAATTCTGTTTTGCTCGCCGGTTTTGTCAAACAATTATTCAGCGAAGGTCAATACTGGCGAATTTTAACCGGCGCGGCTCTTCACGGCGGATTAATTCATCTGGCGTTTAATTGCTACGCGCTTTATATTCTCGGAAAACTTATCGAAACGCTGTCCAATCGCGCACACCTGGCGATAATTTTTTTACTTTCGGCAATCGGCGGCGGCATTTTGAGTTTGGTTTTTCTGCCCGAAATTCCGTCAATCGGCGCGTCGGGCGGCATCGTCGGTTTTCTCGGTTACTTAACGGTTTACGGATTCAAACGGCGCAAACTTTTGCCAGACACATTTTTGAAAAATATGCTTTTCAATGTCGGATTTATCGCCTTTGTCGGTATTTTCGTAATGTCGAATGTTGATAATTACGGTCATCTCGGCGGTTTGCTCGTCGGCGCGTTTTACGGTTTACTGCAAATTCCTTCGGATTTATACAAAGACCCGCGCGAGGCAAACCAATTGACGAAAGTTTTCGGTTTCGCCGCGCTCGGCATTTTTGTCGCAACGGTAATTTTCAGTATGTTGGTTTTGCTTAAAATTATTCACATTCAAATTCCTGCCGTTTTTTATTAAAATCTCCAGAAAAAATGCCCAGAGTCAGAGTTCATCAGCACGTTAATCCGCTTGCTCCTTTCTACGTTTTTGATCCCGAACCGATTGAACCGGAAAATATTTTTGCCAAACCCGAATTGCCTCTGCACATTGATCTCGGTTGCGGACGCGGAAGATTTTTGTTGAAAATGGCGGAAATCCGAAGCGAATGTAATTTTCTCGGCGTGGAAATCCGCGCACCGCTCGTCGAAGAAGCGAATAAAATTGCAAAAAGTAAAAACCTCGATAATCTGCATTACGAATTTTGCAACGCGATGATCGCACTCGGAAAACTTTTGGAAAACTTGCCGGAAAATATTTTGCAGACGGTCACGATCCAATTTCCCGATCCGTGGTTTAAGAAAAAACACGCCAAACGGCGAATGGTCAACGCCGGATTAGTCGAAACGATTGGAAAACATCTGGCTGATTCGGGAAAGATTTTCGTGCAAACCGACATCGAATTTTTAGCCGGAGAAATGTTCGCTTTGTTTGAGGAAAAATTTGAAAAGACAGCTTTAACAGAAAACCATTTTCCGGTAAGAACCGAACGGGAAATTTCGGTCGAAAATCGTAATATGCCGATTTACCGCGCCGAATTTAAAAGAAAATAAAAAGAGCGAACAGATTACAAAATTAAAATCGGATGTCAAAAAAATCAAGCGTTTCGAGTTTCAACTAGAGTTGAAACTCGAAACGCCGCCGTATGTTTAATCCTTAACATATCTATTAAAGGTCGAATATCAGAAAGAATTGTTAACAATTCTTTCTGATATTGTGTTTTTAATTCAAGGCGATAATGTTAATGTCTTGCAAATTTTCCTTAATCACTATAACCCTTGAGCTAAACCGATTACCCTTATGCGATGCCGATAGTATATAAGTTTGACCGGACTCGATGTTTTGAAATCCATAATAGCCAAAGGCATTTGTCCGGCTGACAACTGCATTTCCATTTTGATCTTTCAATGTCACCGTCGCATTTGCGATAGCGCGTCCGCTTCTGTTCATAACCCGTCCGGTAATGGAAGCATCTGCCGCCGTCGGTGCGAGTAAAACCAAACTTACATCATCAATCGTAAAGCTATCTACACCGGTCTGCACATCCGGGCGATTGTAACTAAACAGGATAGTATGTGTCGCATCCGGTGCGGATGTATTCGGCATACTGGTATACATAGGCAGATTGATCGTATGCAATATGTAATCCGCATCCGGCGTTGTCGGTTCAGTGACCGTTTCGACAACATTTCCATCCACTCTAACCGTCAATACCGAAGTAGCCGGTGCAGACACCGAACCTCTCCTTAAATAGTAGGATAAGACCGATTGTCTGTTTGCCGGAATAGTTACATCTTGTTGGACTGTGCCGGTTTCAGCAGCTGATCCTGCGCTGCCGCCATCGAACCACGTCCATCCGTTACCTGTGCGCGGCGGCGAAGCTCCGCCGCCCGTGCCGCAACCCGCAAGTGTGCAAAGCGAAGTTCCGAATAAGGTAGAAGTAGAAGTCCAGAACGGATTTGTTCCGGCATCGGTATTTTGCTCGAAACCGCCGTCTTGAAGGATATTGGTCGGAGTCGGCGGCGGTGTACCGTTACAAACCGGACTTGTAACTTGGAAGGTATCAATCCTCCAACCCGTGCCTGCCGTCGAATTATCGGAACCCATACGGAAACGCAATTTGACGGTCTGTCCGCCCGATGAAGCCGGAAGATTTACGGTCGTAGTAATAAATCCGCCGCTATTTCCCGTCCACGCGGCACGTCCCTGAATCGGGCTGCCGAAATTTGTGGTTGTGATCGTGCCATTATAACCGCCGGCTACGAATGAGCCGCCTGCCGTGATTATGTCAACATAAGTTCCGCCATTAATGGAAATCTCAAGCACACCACCGTCAAAACCTGATTCCAAATTAAAGTTATTGCGGAAAGTTACTTTAGCATTTACTGCCGGAGTAAAGCTCGGTGTTATCAATTGTTTGTCTGATACGACATTCGGATCATTGACAAATGCCGCATTCGGCGCGGTATCGGAAGCCGGTGCCGGAGTGCCGCTGTTTGATGTAACCCAAAGCGGTGCCGGACCGGAAGCATTGACCGCCGTCCATCCGGCGGGTAGTACCGGCGGCGTTACGCCGTCAAAGTTTTCCGACAACAAAGTAGCTGTCGTTCCGGTCGTAAATGTATAAGTGACAGTACCCAGATTCATTGCTCCGTCCTGAATCTGTAGTGACGCGATAATATTCGAGCCGCAGGAAATTGTGCTTGAAGCCGTAAAGGTAAAGCTGCGCCCGACGGTTTGACCCGGTTGAATCACTCCGTAATTTTGTGATGCCGGAGTCGGATTCATTACGCCGCCCGTCGCTTGAAGCGTGCCGACGGCATTGGTTGTCGGAGCAGTTCCGGTATTTGTTACATTAAGTATTACCGTAACCGTTTCACCCGGATCAATTGCACCGTTTGCCGGAGTATAGCTTTCCGCCGTAATAGTCGCGCCGCCTGACCCAACAGCTGGAATACCGATTAGACAAAGGTTGGCTACAGTATTCCCGCCGTCCGTGACTGTCACGTTTGTCGAACTGCCTGCACCGGACGTATATCCGTTGGCGGTCGCCTGCGCCGTATAAGTTCCCGGCGGTGCGGTGATTCCGTAATTGCCTGTCGCGTTGGTCGTTCCCGAAAGTGAGATCGGAAATAAAGTTACCAGCGCATTGTTGATCGGCGCACCGGTCGCACAGTTTGTGACCGTTCCCGTGACTGTTCCCGTGCCGCCCACTGCCGCCGTACAACCCGGAAATTTAAATTTTCCGATTCTCGTGCTAAACACGGTTGCGCTGGTTGCCGCATAGTATTCCTGCGTGTACCAGAATGTGCATTCATCGGTCGGATCAACCGCCATCATACTGTAATCACCCCAACGGTTGCCGGTGCTGGTTTGTCGCCCGCCGGCAGCAAAAAATAACGCCTCGCCTTCATTCAATGTGCCGGCGGCGGTATTAGTCGAGCGTCCGGCGATCACTATGTCGGCGAATTTTGTCGTACCGGATTGGCTAAATCCGAGAGCGATTGCTCCGGTGCGATCCTGTGCAACAGAACCCATCCAGTTGTTCAGACCAGTCGCGCCGTTGCCCGGTGTCAAATTATGCGTTCCCTGATCGAAAACGGTCGTGTTGGTCGGAACGGCACTTGTCGTACGCAGTTCGAACCAGCGAATACCGGCTTGATAAGTTGCTGCGTTGGTCGGGTTAACACCGCTGACGTTAACCGTAAAATTGCCGGTGATCGAATTGATCGGACTTTGAAATGTGCCTAGATTACGATACGCGAGGCGAAACATTAAGCGGTCGGCAATCGCATCGAGATGATTAGCTGTCGCGCCTCCCAACTGTTCGATGAGCCTTCTGGTGTTCGGTTGGCGGGCATCGAATGCCGCCAGCGGAACGTCCTGTCGCTGAACCAGTGACGAAGCTCCCGGATTTGCAAAATCCGCTTTGAACTCGAAAATCCGCAAACCGTCCATCGGATCATTGAATTCATCCGCCAGGAAATACGAAATTAACATCGGCATCCCGCTCGGCGGAGCGACTTTACCATCCAAATCGAGCGGCAAAACGCCGCCTGAATTAGTATCTATATTCGCTAAATCGAAATAAATATACGAAGCGGTCGGATCGCCGATCAGCATTTTGTTGCGATCAAAAGCAAACGCGCCCGAATTAGAAAAAGTCGCTCCGTTTGTAAATTGGTTATCGGTCATATAATAACCGTCAGACCAAACACCGAAATGCGGATAATCGTTAAATTTATTATTCGGCATTTGGAAGGTATAAAGATTATAAGCACCTGTCGGATCGCCGGTTTTCGACACAGCGATACATTGATAATACGGCGGCGTGGTTCCGTCACCATTAAAAGCAAACTGCGAAATCAGCCATCGGTCGGCTAGAGGATCGTAAAGCACGATGGGATCGCCGTTGTCATTTGTCGAGCAGATGCCGCCGAGACCGGCTGAAGTCCACAGGCTGCTGATCTTGGTCGGTCCGGTAATGCGCGCGCCGGTTGATTTATTATAGATGCTGAAAACGACGTTAATAGCTTGAACGTAGTGATTCGGTCCGACATCGCCATTGGTATCCGGCGGCGTAAAATTGCCGAATCCCTGTGCATTGTTATCAACCGTGCCATTACCTAAAAAAGTCAGACTCGGTGTCGGCATTGCAAGCGGCGCAAGCGGCGCAAGGCTCGATTTATTGCGGTCAGTTTTAGTCGGAAGTAGCGGATCGGTGAATTTCCCGTCGCCGGCACCGGCACCGGGAACGATTTGCCGCACTCTTTCTTCGTTTCGTTCGTTAATCTTATCTTCATCCTTCACACCTCCGTCTTCGAGTTCTTCCCGGCGTTGTTCGATGGTGCGCTCTCTAAGTTCTTCAGGATTTACCCACTTCGCGGCGCGGCTTTTGGCATCCGGCACTGAATTGGGCAGTTCCCTCGCCGGACGTGAGACACCGAAGGCGACGGCTGTCGAGCTGGTTACCCCGTCCGTATTCTCAATAACACTTTTTCTTTTTTTAGCAGTGCTGCTATCCCGATTTTGGGCATTGACAGTCAAACCAAACTTTTCCGTTAATCCGGTCATTGATAGTCCCAACCCAAGAACTATAACGACCAATAATGTTGCAATAGAAATCAATTTTAAATTAAGTTTCATACTTTTATCTTTTTTAATCATCCCGCTCAGAATGGTTTTCTATCGGGGCTAAACTATGTCAAACTATAGGAACTAAATTACATTTCGCCGAGAAATGCCAAATAAAATCGGTTAATGTTAAAGTTCCTCATAATTCTGAAATTGAAAATCACAAAGAAATTTAAATTTACCTCTGTTTTGAAATTCCGCCTTGATTTATTTGAAGGTTGACTAGAGCAAATCCTGTAAATTTATAAAATGCTTCCGGTTTTCCACCTTCATCGCAAACTTTTAAGACCTGTTTCGGGTGAAAATAAAACTGCTTTTTTCACTTGATTTGGATAATGGAAATAAAGAATTGTCTGGAATTTCTAAATATTAATAGAAAAACTATTCAAAACCGGGAAATATTATTCTCATTGATCAGTTTGATAACATTACAACAAGTTTAACGAAAAATCTAATTAAAATGGATTTTTTTGTTAAAAACAATGCTCATAATGATAATTATTTGGTTTTTAAGATAATACTTATCCTGTTTTTAAGATGATAATGCAACTGATTAAAATGGTTTGATAAAATTTCGGAATAAGATGAAAGTATAAGAGATAAACAAATGATAGACGACTAATGATTAAACTCGTCACTTAAAATCTTTCATTCATCACTTATTCCGAAGTTGTTTTTTCGGGAGTTGATTTTAGTTTACCGCCTTAAAATTTAACCGCTTGTCCACCGATTCGGCGTTACCAAGTTACTTCGATTTCATAATCGTCATCGCCGCTGGCTTCATCGTAAATTTGAATAATCGCTTCATAATTGTTATTTCTATCCGGCTGTTGTAAAACCGTTACCGTTCCGCGCCCGCGACGTTTTCTGACCGAAACATTTCCTGCACGAGCCGCCAGATAACCGTTGATGTCGAAACCGACATTTTTCAAACCGCTTCTCGATTCGTCAGTTGATTCGACATCAGAGCCGGAAATAACCACATTAACTCTCTGATCAACGCGCCCGCGCCAAGTGAGTCTGCCCGCGTTATAACGGTCATCAACATTTGCCGATTCCGATTGCCACCGAATTTCCAGACGATATTCGTCATCGCTTCGCTGCGGATCGGAAACCTGAACGACAGCCGTGTAATCATTGCTCTGAGCAGGTTGCTGAATTACAAATGCCGTTCCGCGTCCTTGAAGTTTGTTGACCGAAATGGTCGAATTACGGCGCGGTAAAACGCCGTCCATATTTTGATAATCCGGACTGAATGCGCCTGCAACTTGTTGGTTTGTAACCTCATTTCCGCGAATGACGATATTGACGCGATTATCCACGCGACCGCTCCAAGTTACTGTTCCCGTCTGCGATCCGCGACCTCCGCGACCGTTGCCATTGCCGCGACCTGAACCCGGAAAACGGTTTTGCGCCGGACGCACGCTGATAAATCCGGCATCGTAACCTTGTATGTAATATCTTTCATAAAGTTGGCTGTCGGGTTTGTTTCGGTAACGCCTGTAATCGCTGGCTCGATTTGTCCGCGCATCATCTGTTCCGTCTTTGTAGCCTTCGTTGTAGTAACCGCACTGAATCTGCGAAAGGCGGGAACTCTCGCATTGTGCAAAAGTCGCCACACTCGAAAATCCGACGGTGGCAATCAATAATAGAAAAAACGCACATTTTTTCATAAATTTTCTCCTGAATTATTTTCAAATAATTATTATTTTCGACTTTGAAACGTATTGTAATGCTCAGAACAGTTAGATAAAATATTCTTCAATAGATTTCCCGGTCACTGCAAATTACGCTTTGCGGATTATAACCCAACTTTCAATTATAAGTCCGAAGCATAAAGTTAAATTTCCTTTTATTTATATTTCGACAAAGGTATGATGCGGCAATTTGTTTTACAATATAAGCGATGAAATCCGGCGTTTATATTCATATTCCGTTTTGCAGGTCACGTTGTTCGTATTGCGATTTTGCGACCGACGTTTTTAAAAACGAGGAAACAGTTGAAAGATATGTCAACGCACTGACGAAAGAAATTTCAACTTTCGACTTTCAGTTTTCAAAGTCTTCCGAAAACCGAAAACCGAAAACCGAAAACCGAATAATAGATACGATTTATTTCGGCGGCGGAACTCCTTCGCTGCTTAAACCGCAGCAACTCGAAAAGATTCTGGATTCGATTTACAAACAATTTTCCGCAGATGAAAAAACTGAAATTACGATGGAAATGAATCCGGCGACGGTAACGCTCGAAACATTGAAAGATTACAAATCGCTCGGCATAAACCGCGCGAGTTTCGGCGCACAGACATTTGACGATACGGAACTGAAACGGCTCGGCAGAAGACATAATGCCGCCGATGTGCGGGAAACTATCGAACTTTTGCGCCGCGCGGATTTTCAAAATGTTTCATTCGATCTGATCGCCGGACTTCCGCGCCAGACCTTAAAAGATTGGGAAAGAAACTTAACGGAAGCGTTGAAATTAAATCCCGAACATATTTCTTTATATTTGCTCGAAATTCACGAAGGAACGCCGCTCGCCGAACAAGTCAAAAGCGAACGCCAACCGTTGCCGGATGAAGATTTGGCGGGCGAAATGTATGATTTGATGATCGAAAAACTCGCCGCGAAAAATTATCTGCAATACGAGATTTCAAACTTTTCAAAACCGGATTTCGAGTCGCGTCATAACTTGAAATACTGGAGTTTCGCGCCGTATTTTTCGTTCGGCGTTTCGGCTCATTCGTTTGACGGCGAAAATCATCGCTGGGCAAACGAGCGCGACACTTTCGCGTATGTCGAAAAAGTCGAAAACGGCGCGTCGCCAATTGCCGAAACCACCGAACTCGGCGAAAACGAACGGCGCGGCGAATACGCTTTTCTGCGTCTGCGTCTCAACAAAGGAATTGATTTGCGCGAATACCGAAATAAATTCGGCGTTGATTTGGCAGAAATATACGCCGCAGACTTGGCAGAGTTAACTGTTGCCGGATTAATCGAGCTGACGGAAAACAACTTGCGTCTGACGAAAAAGGGAATGGTTTATTCAAATGAAGTTTTCAGAATTTTCGTCTGAAAAAGCGTTCTAATTGATGGAAAATTTCAGGTGAAAAAGAAGGTTTTGGCTGTTTTACTTTTGGAAACTGTTACAATTTATTTTTCTTTGCCGAAAATTTTTCGTATATTTGAAAGCAACGAAAAAGATTTGCCGAAACATCCGTTTTACGGTAAAAATAATGTTGAAACCGACCTTTATCGCTATTCCGATTTTTGCTCTTCTAATTGCCGTCGAGACATTTTTCGCCGTGCGTTACGAGGAAAAATACGACCGCAAAGATATTTGGACAAATATCGCGCTCGGTTTCGGAAGTCTCGTTTTCGGATTCATTTTTGCGGTTATTCAAGTCTTTTTCTACGAAGCGATTTATCAGAATCTTGCGCCGTTTCAAATTTCGATGACGACTTGGTGGGCGTGGACGATTCTGCTTTTCGCGGATGATTTTCTGTATTACTGGTTTCACCGCATCAGTCACGAAATGCGTTTTTTCTGGAATTTCCACGTTGTTCATCATTCGTCAAATCAATATAATCTGAGCGTCGCCGTTCGCCAAAGCTGGTTTTCCGGTATTGCACACTGGATTTTTTATCTTCCTCTTGCGCTGATCGGTTTCCCGTTTTGGGCGTTTACGACGATGCACGGACTTAATTTGGTCTATCAATTTTGGATTCACACGAAAGCTGTCAAAAAACTTCCTGCGCCGGTCGAATATATTTTCAACACGCCGTCGCATCACAGAGTTCATCACGGCGCGGATGATGTTTATCTCGACAAAAACTACGGCGGAATTTTTATTTTCTGGGATAGACTTTTCGGCTCTTTTATTGCGGAATCAACTGCGCCGCGTTACGGCACGATAACGCCTCTGGAAAGCTACAATATGCTTTGGATAAACTCGCACGCGTGGGCGGAAATGTTCGGCGCAATGAAAACGAAGAAAACTTTTTTCGGGAAATTGCGCTGTATGTTCGGCGCACCCGCAATGGAGTTTGAAGAGAAAGTTTTGCTGCCTGCCAATATCAAAAAAGAAATCTAGCTTATTTTGCTTTTTTGACTTAATCTGTTCGATAAATAAAATGATTTCGGATTATATATTTCAAATTTGAAATGTGTAATAAACTAAAAATCTAAAACCGAATTATGAAAATTAAATTAGCGTTCGCACTATTTGCGATATTTGTTTTTTCAGCTTTCTGTTTTTCTCAAAGCGTAACGATTACACCGAAAAAGGTCACATACATACGCCCGAAACCATCGGCTGATTTCAAGAAAAAATTTACTGTGACGTATCCGAAAGTAAAAGCTGCAACGCCCGCGCTTTCTAAAAAGATCGAACAAACAATCAGTTATGAAAAAATAAACGGTTTGAATATTCAGGAAGAAAAAACCGAAATTCAATGGCTCGAAGAAGCATCTTACGAGGTTAATTACAACGACAAAGGCGTTTTGGCGATCACTCTTTCCGTTAGCGGATCGGGCGCATATCCGTCAACTTACAATAAAACGGTCGTCATTGATCTGAAAGCCGGAAACAGAATCACGCCGCAAAGTGCTTTTACGAATATTCAAAAACTGACTGCCAAAATCAAAACCGCGCAAAAAGCCGAAGCGAAAAAAACGATTGAAGAATTAAAGCGCGATCCTGAAAACAAAGATTTCGATTCTTACGATCTTTTTGAAAACGCCGAATACACAGCCGAAAATGTCGCCGATTTCGCAGTTGATGACAAAGGCATAACCTTTATTTTCGATTACGGTTTTCCGCACGTCATTCAAGCATTACAGCCTGACGGCAGATATTTCTTTTCGTGGACGGAAATAAAGCCGTTTATCAAACGCGACGGCTTGCTTGCACAGTTTGTTCGCTAATATACTGAATTCATATGAGCGAAAGAAAAATTCGTGTTCTAGTAGCCAAACCCGGTCTTGACGGTCACGACCGAGGCGCGAAAGTGATCGCCCGCGCTCTGCGCGATGCAGGAATGGAAGTTATCTATACAGGTTTGCGCCAAACACCTGAAATGATTGCGGCGGCGGCTTTGCAGGAAGATGTTGACGCGGTCGGCATCTCGATCTTGTCGGGCGCACACAACACACTTTGTCCGCGCATCGTTGATCTTCTGCACGAAAACGGAATGGATGACACATTGGTTTTGGTCGGAGGAATCGTTCCGCAGGAAGATATTTCCGTATTAAAATCAAAAGGCGTTTCGGAGATTTTTCTGCCCGGAACTTCGACCGAAGACATCGTGACATTTATTCGTAAAAATGTCAGAAGCGACAATTAAAAATCGGGCATAATAATTGCCGACACGTTTCCAAATGTTTGAAATTCGTATCAAAGTAGTGCTTTTGCTGAACTTACTCTCGATACCATTTCAGATTTTATAATTTACTATAAAGATTCGGAGGTAAAAGAAAATGAAAAAATTAATAACTTTATTTTTTGCAGTTATGATGATGCTTTCCATAGTTTTCATCGGCGATGTGATTTCATCGAACGGCAATTTATCGGTCAATGCCCAACAGGTACGAGTGAAACGTAAAAGTCGCGGTCTTGCTTCAAAAACCTATCGCGGCGGAAAATACGTCTATCGCAAATCAGCTAACGGTGTGCGTTATGTCTATCGCAAAACCGCCAAAGGAACAGTTTACGTCGGCAAACAAAGTTATCGCGGCGGAAAATGGACTTATAATAAAGGAAAAGAAGGAACGAAGTGGACTTATAACAAAGGCAAAAAAGGAACGAAAACTGTAGTCAGTAAAACAAAGAAAATTTTTAATTAAGCAGTATTTGCAAAACTCAAAAAGAGAGTGTCGGACAATCTGAAATATTTCAGATTGTCCGACACTCTCTTTTTTAATACACGTTTTTTGGCACGGTAAGTGCAAAATAAATTATAAGCAAGTCAAATAAAGTATTTGGTTTTTAATCAAGGAGGAATTTAATAATGAAAATAAAAGGTTTAATTAATTTTGTAATGGTGTTTGCTATCGTAGCGTTTTCATACACGGCGACTAATGCACAAGTTGTTGATGCGATAAAGGATGCCGCCAGTAAAACAAAAGACGTAACAGTTGATGCCGCGAAAAAAACGGGAAAAGTTACTAAAAATATAGCCGAAGGAACAAAAGATGTAACGATTGATGCCGCGAAAAAAACAGCAGATGTTTCAGGCGATATTTATGACAAAGCCGATGACGTTGCATATCGAACCGGCAAAGCGACCGTCAATGGAACGAAAAAAGTCGGCGGTTATGCAGTTGACGGAACAAAATATGTTGCCGGAAAAACATACGAAGGCGGTAAATGGGTTGTCGTTTCAACATGGGACGGAACCAAATGGGTTGCCGAAAAAGTTTGGATGGGAACAAAGAAAACGGGAGCGACCATCGAAGATACCGTAAATTAGTTTTATACGGGATTTAAAAATTTCGTATAAATTGAAAGCGAGATTTGTGGAAACGTAAACTAGCTTACTTGTTAAGATAAGGATTAGGTTAAACCCCATTCTTTTCTCAACTGTAAGTTAGTTTTTTTTATTTATAAGTAATTAAAGTTGTTATCCTAAGCAAGTCTGCATAACTTGATCTAAGTAAAACAAGCGCGTCTGCAACTCGTAAATCTATTACAATACAAAAAGTTTAGGAAATATCGTTCGCAAGACTTGGAAACTATTTTCATACAAAACCTTTTCAAAGTTCGCAATCCGAAGCGTTATTTTCCCTTTATTGACTAAACTACTTACAAAATTCGAGATTTTTTGGCATTGAGTTCGTATTTATAGATTTCTGAGATCAAATTGAATCTTGTCCGAATCACTTGCCGGATTCAAATCTTAAAATTTAACTTGAAAATTGTTTTTGCTTGCCGATAAAAAATTATGAAAACTCTTTTTATAATGCGCCACGCCAAATCTAGTTGGGATAATTCCGACTGGTCGGATTTTGAACGTCCGCTCAATCAGCGCGGATTTGAAACCGCGCCGTTTATGGGAGAATTGATGAAGGAAAATAATTTTACTCCGCGAATAATTGTCAGTTCGCCGGCGATAAGAGCAAAACAAACTGCCGATCTGGTTAGAGAATCAGCAGGTTTTGAAGCTGAAATAAATTTTGATGAAAGAATTTACGAAGCGAGTCCGTTACGGCTTTTGGAAATCGTTTCCGATATAAAAGATGAGAACGAATCGGCAATGATCGTCGGTCATAATCCGGGTTTTGAAAGTCTCGTCAGAGTTTTAACCGGAAAAATCGAAGCGATGCCGACTGCGGCTTTGGCAGTCATTGATCTGGAAATCAATTTGTGGCGGGAAATAGATTCCGAAACCGGAAATCTGAGAAAATTGATTCGCCCGAAGGAAGTTGAGTAAATCTTTCAACTTAAAAACATCTGACAAAAATCTTTCTTTTACATTTTATTTAACATCTTATTAATAATTGTGTAACACCGCAGTAAGTCTTACGCTTTATCGTGAAAAGTTAAACTTTCAATTTTTTCATTACATTTGATATAAATTTCCGAAAAGAAAGATTTTTTATGCTGCAACAAATTTTAATCGTCGAAGACGATGCCGATATTGCCGAAAGTTTGCGCTACAATTTCGAGCGCGAAGGTTTTCGTCCCGTAATTGCCGAATCAGGTGAAAAAGGTCTGCGTTATGCTTTGGATGAAAAATATCCGCCCGATTTGATCCTGCTCGATCTGATGCTTCCCGGAATGAGCGGAATGGAACTCTGCCGCAGATTGCGAAAAGAGCATCTGACGGAAAAAACGCCGATCATTATGGTTACGGCAAAGACCGCTGAAACCGATAAAATCGCCGGTTTAGACTTAGGCGCGGACGATTACATTACGAAACCTTTTTCCGTTAAAGAAGTCGTCGCCAGAGTTCGCGCCGTTTTGCGACGCATTGATAAAGATACGGTCGAGCAATACGAAGATGAAAATCTCACGATAGATTTTGCGGATATGCGCGTCGCCTGTAATACGTCGGACGTAAAACTGACGAGAAAAGAATTTGCTTTACTCGCGCATCTGGTTAAAAATTCCGGTCGCGTCGCCACTCGCCAACAGCTTCTCGATAACGTCTGGGGTTACAGTTATTTCGGCGATACGCGCACACTGGACGTTCATATTCGTCGCCTACGCCAGAAACTCGGCGATTGCGGAGGTTGTATCGAAACGGTCGTCGGTATCGGTTATCGTTTTACAAAACCTAAATGAATTTCTTTCCCTGGCTAAAAAACAAAGAACTCGAATTGGAAACTCCGCGCCCGAATTTAAGTCTGGAAATATTGGAAGCGATGCGCGAAAGCGTCATTATCGTCAACGGCGATCTGCGTATTATCACATCCAATTCGGCGGCGTATGACGCATTTGCGCGAAATAACGGTGCGCTTGCCGACAGACGTTTAACGGAGGTTATCCGCGATCTCGATCTGCATCAGGCGTTTATCGGAACTTTGGAAACAGGGATTGATTCTGACGTAAAACTCGAAATGCAGGGAATCGAACGCCGTAAGTATAATGTTCACATCGCGCCGATTGCATTGGGCGAAATGAAAGGAGCAATCGGATTTTTTTACGATATTACAAAAGTCGAGCATCTCGAAAATGTCCGGCAGGAATTTCTCTCGAATATCTCGCACGAACTTCGCACGCCCTTGACTTCGATTATGGCGTTTGTCGAAACACTCGAAGACGGCGCGATTGAAGACAGCCGAAACAATCTCCGCTTTCTCGGCGTAATTCGCAAAAATGCCGAACGGATGCACCGTCTGATTGACGATATTTCAGAACTTTCATTGATCGAATCGGGCAGAGTTCGCGTTGAAATAAAACCGAAATATCCTGCGCCGCTGATCGAAGAAATTTTCACCAACCTTTCGACCAAAGCCAATGACCGCAATATCGAACTGATAAATGAAATTTCCGATGACGTGATCGTTTTCGCCGATGCCGTCCGGCTCGAACAGATGCTCACGAATCTGATTGACAATGCGATAAAATTCAACCGCGAAAGCGGGAGCGTAACGGTTTATCATAAACCGAAAGAAAACAGTGATGTTATTGCCGTCGCCGATGTCGGTGAAGGAATTTCAAACGAACATCTGCAAAGAATTTTCGAGCGTTTTTATCGCACCGACCGCGCCCGTTCACGCGAGATCGGCGGAACGGGTTTAGGTCTGGCAATCGTCAAACATCTCGCGCGGCTTCACGGCGGCGAAGTTTCCGTCGCTTCGACGCTCGGTAAAGGAACGATTTTTACTATCGAACTTCCCAAAAACCATTAGTTTTATTTCATTCTAAATCTTTTATTTACTGTAAAATCGGTGTTTTCTCAATATATCAGTTTCATTATATTTATAAATTAATGTTTCTTATGCGTTACATAATATGATATAATGTAATCAACCTGACATTAGCAGAAAAAAAAGGTTTCGATACCTAAAAGGCTTCGGCTTTCAGAAACTGACAGGAGAAACGATAATTTATGGAATTAAACATTGGACAGAAGGTTGCTTATCCTAATCAAGGCGTGTGTCTGGTTGAAGACATTGAGAAAAAGCAGATCGGCGGAAACTCGATGAAATTTTATGCTTTGCGTGTTTTGAGCGACAATTCGACGATTTTTGTTCCGATGGACAATGCTGAAAGCGTCGGCATTCGCCCGATTTTAGATAATAAGGAATGTAAAAATCTAATGGAACATCTGTCCGATGATTTCACCGAAGTTTCCAATGACTGGAAAATCCGCTCACGCGAATTTAATGAAAAACTGCAATCAGGTGACGTTTTCGAGGCAGGCGATGTTTTGAAAAAATTGACTTTTTTAAGCCACGAAAAGAAACTCTCATTTCGTGAACAGACACTTCTTGAAAAGGCGAAATTCTTAATAGTTTCCGAAATAATTAACGCCGGATTAGCTAAAAGCGAATCGAACCTCGAATCTCGAATCGAAATTCTGATCGAATCAGCTTGCAAAATTCACTGCAAAACTCAACCGACCGTAGCAGCAGCAGTAGCTGGACATTAAACTTTTCTTTTTCGAGTTGGATTATCCCGCCAACTCGAAGCCTTAATTATTTCTTAGTATAACTTGCGCGAACAACTGTTTTAATATTTCCCCGAACGTGAAAATCGCCTTCGAGTTCGACGCGCAGCGGATCACAGGCTTTGACGAAATCTTCCAGAATTATATTGATGACGTGTTCGTGAAAAACTTTTACTTCACGAAAAGAATTGATATACAATTTCAAACTTTTCAGTTCGATACAGCGTTCGTTCGGAACGTATTTCAGTTTTATAACTGCAAAATCGGGGAAATCCGAAAACGGGCAAATCGCCGTAAATTCGGGTATTTCAAAATCTATCCAAATCTCGCGTCCTTTGTAATCGTATTTAAAACTGTCGAGCGGAAACAGACTCATTTCTTCGCGCGGTGTCGAACGAATGTCCAGATTTTGTTGATTGATGGGCGGTAGATTCATTTCGTCTAACATAACTTTTCTAAAAAATTGCAATTAATTTTAACAAACCGTTATCGGCGGTTAAAAAATAGTATAAAAGAACTGAACGAATTGCTCTACTGCCGGATTAAATTTTTATCGAAAACCGACTGTTTGAATAAATTGACTTCTCTTCGTGTCTGACTGTTCAAATAGAAATAAGTTCTTATTTGCGAACGATTTTCTCGCGGTGTTAAGATTAATGCTTAACATTTTTATTTATGGAATTAGCAGTTGAAAAATACAAAGTCGCAAACGAACCTTACTATCTTCCGGTTAATCAGGAAGTCGAATTATTTGAAGCCGCGTATGAGGCGAAATTGCCCGTAATGCTCAAAGGTCCGACCGGCTGCGGCAAAACGCGTTTCGTCGAATATATGGCGTATAAAATGAATCGTCCTTTGATTACGGTCGCGTGTCACGAAGATTTGTCGGCGACCGATCTCGTCGGCAGATTTCTGCTCGAAGGCGAAGAAACCGTCTGGCACGACGGACCGCTGACGACGGCAGTGCGAAGCGGCGCAATTTGTTATCTCGACGAAGTCGTCGAAGCGCGCAAAGACACGGTCGTCATCATTCACCCGTTGACCGACGACCGACGGCGTTTGCCAATCGAAAAACGCGGCACGGTCATCGAAGCACCGCCCGAATTTATGCTCGTCGTGTCATATAATCCGGGTTATCAATCAATATTAAAAGACCTGAAACAATCAACCAGACAAAGATTTGTCGCAATGGAATTCGATTATCCGAACGCCGAAGACGAAACATCAATCGTCGCTAAAGAAGGCGGAATCGAAAACGAAACCGCCGCCGATCTCGTCAAAATCGGACAAAAAATCAGAAACTTACGCGGACACGGTTTGGAAGAAGGCGTTTCAACCAGACTTTTAATCTACGCCGCCCAGATGATCGCCAAAGGAATTTCCCCGATCAACGCCGCCGAAGTCGCGCTCGTTTCACCAATTACGGATGACAGAGAATTGCAGAGAAGCATCCGCGAAATCGTGACGACGATTATTTAATCTTTCTGTGAATTCGGTTTTTTGAACCGAGATTCAGCTTCAATAAAAAACATTTCTTGCTTTTAACTACGTCACGAACGATAATTTGATTTATGAACTATCGGGATTACATTACGATTGAACCAAATAAACGCGGCGGCAAACCTTGTGTGCGCGGTCTGAGAATTACGGTTTATGAAGTTCTCGAATATCTGGCATCTGAAATGACCGTCGAAGAAATACTCGAAGACTTTCCTGATTTGACGCACGCCGATTTGAAAGCCTGCATCGCTTACGCCGCCGACCGTGAGCGGCGGTTAATGACCGCTCCCGTGACAGCCGCGTGAAATTACTTTTTGACGAAAATTTATCTCCCAAACTACCGCGCCTTTTGGCAGAGCTTTTCCCGGACTCGCTTCACGTCAGAGATGTCGGTATGAAAGCAACGGACGACCCGATTGTCTGGGATTATGCAAAAGACAATGATTTGATTATCGTCTCGAAAGATGCAGATATGCACGATCTGAGTTTAGTATTCGGGAATCCGCCGAAAGTTATCTGGCTGCAACTCGGAAACTGTTCAACGCGACAGGTGGAAGAACTTCTGCGTCGGGATTTCGATGTTATTAAATTATTTAATGAAGACGATCAAGTATCGCTTCTTGCCTTGCCGTAACGACGCGCTCGTTTCCCGATCACCGACGACAGAGAATTGCAGAGAAGCATTCGGGAAATAGTGACGACGATTATCTCAAAAAACATTGTCACGAAATAAACAAAGATGTATTCTGATTTTGCTATGAACACGGTTAAAGCCTACGAAGAAGTAATTGATTTCATCGCCGCCGGAACGACTCCGCAGAATGTGATTGATTTTCGCCCGTCGGAAGCGGCGCAGGCGCGTGTCGAAGATTTATTGGAACGCGAAAAAGACGGCGAAATATCTTCCGCCGAAAAGTCGGAACTCGATCATTATCTGCAAATCGAACATCTGATGCGAATGGCAAAAGCCCGCGCCCGCGATTTTTTGACAAGTGAGTAAAATCAGTGATGAAATCCGCCAAACCGTTGCCGTTCGCGCTCATCACGTTTGCGAATATTGTTTGATTGCGGAAACCGACGCATATTTCAGATTTCAGGTCGAACATATCATCAGCCGTAAACACGGCGGTTCGTCCGAACTAGAAAATCTCGCGCTTTCCTGTGTTTTCTGTAACCGCTATAAAGGCAGCGATATTGCATCTTTGAATCCTGAAACAAACGAATTGGTTCGATTTTACAATCCGCGCACAATGCGCTGGCGCGAACATTTTCATCTAAATGAATTCGTCATTGAGCCATTAACCGAAATCGGCGAAGCCACCATCAGAATTTTGCAGATGAATCACGACGACCAAATTTTAGAACGCCGAGTTTTATACAATCGCGGACGTTATCCGAGCGAAAATGCTTTATTGCTGATAACGGAACATTGAACTTTTTAGCGTTTTTGATTCTTATAAATTGCAGAGAAGCATTCGGGAAATTGTCACGACGATTATTTAACAATATAAGAATATGGAAAATTTAAAAATAATTCTTCCTGCTCTCATTGCATTGATTGGCACAATTATTGTTGCTTCAATTGGATATAGACAATGGAAGCAACAGCATTTATTAACTCGCTCCAGTTCTGTATTATCTGAAAAACAAACAGCTTATAAAACGATTTGGCATAAACTTGAAGAAGTTCATCTTTTCGTGCGAAGCGAGAAATTTGATAAAACACGCTACCTTGAATTAGTAAGAAACGTAAATATTGAAATGATGCAATCAGGACTATTATTAGAGCGTGGAGAAGCCAGAATTGCGAATGATTATTTGCATGCAATCTCTTGAAACACTTGCGGTAGTTTTAGACAATCAGGAAGCATCACAAATCCGTGAAAATGTGCGAGATACTCTTTATACGACTGGACCACTCCCAATGGATGTATTTAATAAAGTTGAAGACCTTCGCAAAGCATATGATGATGTTGAAGAAAAGCGCGAAATTTTAATTCAGCGTTTTCGTCGTGCAATTGGCGCGGATAATATATGAAACTTGATTTTGCTACACATCAGAAAACAATTTTTCGTTGCGTGATTGATATTATCAAAGTATAACGACGATTATTTATGCTCAGAATTTCTGAAATAAAACTTCCGCTCGATCATTTGGAAGATGCGCTTAGAAGTGCAATTCTCGCTAAACTGCAAATTTTGGATGATGAGTTGATAAACTTTTCGATCTTCAAACGAAGCTATGACGCGCGGCGAAAAAGTGCGATTGTTTTTGTTTATATCGTTGATGTCGAAACGGCGAGAGATACCGAACTGCTCAAAAAATTTCAAAGCGATCCGCACGTTTCCGAAACTCCCGATACGACTTATAAATTGGTCGCAACTGCGCCGCAAGGTTTGAAAGTTCGCCCGATTGTCATCGGCACGGGACCTTGCGGTTTGTTTGCGGGATTGATGCTAGCGCGGATGGGATTTCGCCCCGTTATTTTGGAACGCGGAAAATCGGTGCGCGAGCGTAGTAAAGACACTTTCGGTTTTTGGCGTGACGGCGGTTTGAATACGGAATCTAACGCGCAGTTCGGCGAAGGCGGCGCGGGAACTTTTTCGGACGGCAAACTTTATTCGCAGGTCAAAGATGGGAAAAATCTCGGTCGCAAAGTCTTGGACGAACTCGTCGAAGCGGGCGCGAATCCCGAAATCCTCTACATCAACAAACCACACATCGGAACTTATAAACTCGTGATGATCGTCGAAAAAATGCGTGCAACGATTGAATCTTTGGGCGGCGAAATCCGTTTTCAAAGCCGTGTCGAAAATTTGGAAATCGAAAATAATCAAGTGCGCGGCGTTACGCTGGCAGACGGCGAATTTATCGAAAGTTCGCACGTCGTTCTCGCTGTCGGACACAGCGCACGCGACACTTTCGAGATGCTTTTTACTCGCGGCGTGTATATCGAACCGAAACCTTTTTCAATCGGCTTTCGCATCGAACATCCGCAAAGTCTGATTGACGAATGCCGTTTCGGTAGCTTCGCGGGCAACAAACTGCTCGGCGCGGCTGATTACAAACTCGTTCATCATTGCAAAAACGGGCGTTCGGTCTATAGCTTTTGTATGTGTCCGGGCGGAATGGTCGTCGCTGCCGCGTCCGAAACCGGAAAGCTCGTAACCAACGGAATGTCGCAGTATTCGCGCAGCGAACATAACGCCAACAGCGCAATCGTCGTCGGCATCACGCCCGAAGAAGATTTCCCCGAAAACGCGCTCGCCGGAATCGAATTTCAGCGCAGATTAGAAGAAAAAGCATTTAAATTAGGTGGCGAAAATTACAACGCGCCGGGACAATTAGTCGGCGATTTTTTAAAAGGAAAACCGTCAAACAAACTCGGCAAAGTTATGCCGTCATACACACCCGGAATTCACCTGACGGATTTGAGCGATGCCTTGCCGAAATTTGCGATTGACGCGATTCGTGAAGCAATTCCCGCGTTCGACAAACAGATCAAAGGTTTCGCAATGCACGACGCGCTTCTCACCGGAATCGAAACGCGCACGTCGTCGCCGATCAGAATAAAACGCAAAGCAAACGGGCAGAGTTTAAATACCGAAGGACTTTTCCCTGCCGGCGAAGGCGCAGGTTACGCGGGCGGAATTCTCTCCGCCGGAGTTGACGGCATCAAAGCCGCCGAATCGGTCGCGCTCGATATTTTGCGAAATACCGATTCGTAATTTAAATTTATTTTATTAACCGCTCACATTTTTCGGGAAAATATTTTTAATACGTTCAAACCCGAACATTCTCTAATTTGAAAAATGATAAATTGACAGGTAATGTAAAATCTGTTCGCAAACTATAAACACCGATACAAAAACTATAAATACCGATACAGATAGAAAATTGGAAATATCCGCGAAATGATTCTGCAAAGTGATAATGACAAAATTTTGTCGCGGCGAATTTATCGAAAGAGAATTTTGGAAAATCCAACAAATAAAAACTTAAAACAACACTTTTCTTCGAGCAATATCTAAAGTTTAATTTATATGAATAAAAGGCTTTTAACTGCGCTGATCGCGCTTCCGGTTTTGATTTTGTCTATTCTTCTGCCTTATTTTCTGCCGCATTTGCCGCAAGCAAGCTGGCTTTTTGTTTTGATCGCGGCTCTCGCTTTGGGTACAGGACTTTTTGAATTTTTTACTCTGACAAAAAAACTCGAACTCAAAGCCGACGCTTCGATTGCATATATCAGCGCGGCGTTTTTCTTTGTCGCATTTCTTTTCGAGGCTCCGGCAAAAGCACCGGATTTTCTGATTTTGACCTTTGTTTTATTTTTAATTACGGTTTTAATATCGCAGACTTTCCGGTTTCAAAAGGATTTTTCAAAAATGCTGGCGGGCGTTGGCGTAACCGTTCTCGGCGTTTTGTATATCGCGTTTTTAGGCGGATTTATCGTTTCGATGCGCGTCGGATTTTACGAAACGCTCGTGCCGCATCTTTCGACAAAATTGCTTGCTTACTTCTTTCTTGTCGTAATGGGCGCGGACACGGGAGCTTATTACGTCGGCAAAAATTTCGGCAAACACAAACTCGCGCCGAACATTTCGCCCGGAAAAACGTGGGAAGGCGTAATTGGCGGACTTGTTCTGAGTTCTATATTTGCGGCGATTGCGACTGCGACTTTTTTTCCTGAATTTTCCTTCAAACTCTCGATTCCGCTGGCGATAATAATGTCAGTCATCGGTCTTTTCGGCGATCTCGCGGAAAGCGCGATCAAACGCGGCGCGGGAGCGAAAGATGCGGCAAGTATTCTGCCCGGACACGGCGGATTGCTTGACAGATTGGACAGTTTGCTTTTCAATGCGCCAATCCTGTATTATTTTGCACGGTTTTACTTTTAAGTTTTTTATGAACGCAATTCGGTTTAACGACGATAATAATTGATTGGCGCGAGCGTTTAATTTTGACGTTCCGCCTTTCGTTTGTCGCCAAATCGAAAGGCGTTTTTTATTTCGTTTGAGAAAATTTTATGTTGGATGTTTTGGGAAGTTTAGAGCGAACACACACTTGCGGCGAATTGCGCGAAGCGAATGTCGGCGAGCAGGTTGTTTTGATGGGTTGGGCGGCGAAGAAACGCGATTTCGGCGTTTTTACGTTTATCGATCTGCGCGACCGTTACGGTCTGACTCAAATTGTGGTGTCGGAAGAAACAGCAAAAGAAGCACACGCGAAAGCGAAAAATGTGCGCGGCGAATATGTCATCGCACTCAAAGGCAAAGTTTCTCTGCGTGATGAAGGCGCGAGAAATGCGAAACTCGAAACCGGCGCGATTGAAGTTCACGTCAGCGAAATTTTGATTTTGAACGAAGCGAAAACTCTGCCGTTTGAACTCGAAAAAACAGGTTCGCAAAACCTCGCGTCGGAAGATTTGCGGCTGAAATATCGTTATTTAGATTTGCGCCGTTCATCTTTGCAGAAAAATCTAATGATGCGGGCAAAGGCTTTGCGGAAAATCCGTGATTTTATGGACGCAAAAGATTTTCTTGAAATCGAAACACCGATTTTGCTGAAATCTACGCCGGAAGGTGCGCGAGATTTCGTCGTTCCGTCGCGCATTCACACCGGAAAATTTTTTGCGCTGCCTCAATCGCCGCAGATTTTAAAGCAGATTACGATGATCGCCGGACTTGATAAATATTATCAAATCGCACGTTGTTTCCGCGATGAAGATTTGCGGGCGGACAGACAACCGGAATTTACACAGCTCGACATCGAGATGAGTTTTGCCAATGAAGAAATGGTTTTTCGTACGCTCGAAGGCGTTTTGCAGGAAGTTTTTTCGCTCGTCAAAGCTGAATTTCCGGCGAAATTTCCGCGAATGACTTATGCCGAAGCAATGCGCCGTTTCGGTGTTGATAAACCGGATCTGCGTTTCGGAATGGAACTCATTGATTTGTCGGAAAATCTGAAAGACACGGATTTCGCTCCGTTCGTTTCAGTTTTGGAAAACAAAGGCGAAATCAAAGCGATTGTCGCTAAAGGAAAAGCCGATTATTCGCGCAAAAACTTGGACGAATTGCAGGAATTCGTCAAACGCTACGGCGCAAATGCGCTCGCTTGGATAAAAGTCGGCGATGTAACTACGTCTTCGCTGTTGAAAATTCTCGGTAAAGAAAAGATTAGTCAATTAGCTGGAAATTCCGAAGCTGAAAAAAGCGACATAATTTTAATAGTTGCTGGAAAAAAATCAGTCGTCGCGGCTTCGCTCGGTGCGTTGCGAAAGGAAATTGCCAAACGTGAAAATCTGATTCCGAAAGGCGTTTACAAACCGCTTTGGGTGACGGAATTTCCGATGTTTGAATACAATGAGGACAGCGGAAATTACGATCCGATGCATCACCCGTTCACGTCGCTTCTGGATGAAGATGTGCCGCTATTTAAACGCGCTATCGAAGACGGCGAAACGGATTTGCTCGGCGAAATCCGCGCCCGCGCTTACGATATTGTCATCAACGGCTACGAAATCGGTTCGGGTTCGATTCGCGTTCATCAAAGCGAAATTCAAAGTCTGATCTTCAAAGCGCAGGGTTTAACGAAAGAAAAAGCAAAGGAAAGATTCGGATTTTTCCTCGACGCGCTCGAATACGGAACGCCGCCGCACGGCGGTTTCGCCGCCGGAATCGAACGTCTGACGATGCTTTTGCAGGAAACAGACAACATCCGCGATGTCGTCGCTTTCCCGAAAACCGCGTCAGCGCAGGATTTGATGATGGATTCTCCCGGCGATGTTGATGACACGCAGCTGAAAGAACTTGCCATAAAAATCGTCGAATAGCTTGGATTCAGCGGTCTTAATTTGTGAGACAAAAATGTGTCAAGACCGCTGAATTTTGCATTGCTTTTGACTTAAAATACTTCTTGAATACGTTGAAGGTTAAAGATTCGGGTGTCACAAACAAAATGGAAATTAATTATTTTTTCCTACTTTTTCGCTCGATTTTTTTCATCAGAAATAGTTATATTAAAGGAATTATCCGATTATAAATAACAATTTTCTTTAGATTAATCTCCTATTTTTATTTAGCCCTATTTTTTTTCGGACAAGTAAAAATGCCACAAAAGACGTGCCGCAACTGCGCGAAACGGTTTCCATTGTTCGGCGATAATCTGAAATTCTTCTGATGTCGGCGTTTTTTCCGATTTTTTTATTTTCTTGTAAGCAATGTGCAGAGCAAGATCGCCTTTCGGCATCACGTCGGCGCGAAGCATCGCCATCAAAAGATAAATATCCGAAGTCCAATCGCCGATACCTTTGATCTTTTTCAATTGATTTTTTACGTCCGCGTCGGAAAGTTTTTCGAGATTTTCCAGATTTAGATCGCCATTTGAAATCGCTTTTGAAAGTTCGCGCACATAGACGGTTTTCTGACGCGAAAAATAACACGCTTTTAGTTCTTCGTCGGACAGTTTCAAAACATTTTCCGGTGTGATTTCGTTGATTTTTTCCCGCAATCTGTTAAATGCCGAAAGTGCGGACGCAAGCGAAACCTGCTGCTCTAAAATAATATGAACGAGCGTCGCAAAACCCGCGTCTCGTTTCCACAAAGGCGGCGTTCCGTAAGTTTCAAAAATATATTTTAAATCTTCGTCTTTTTTCGCCAGTTTTTTACAGATTTCGGCAAGATTTTTTTCATTGAGTTTTTTAATCATAAAATTTTCGCGCTTTTCGTTATACAATTATTTCAATGAAACGCTTCATCGCAAAATCGTTAATGATAATTTTGTTTTTGGCGGTATTTATTTCTTTAGCAAAAACGCAGGACAATTGCACTTTTGCCACACAGTCGGCAAATGTTACGCAAAATCTGCGGCTCGGAATGAACGCTGAAGAAGTTCGTGCCGCGCTCGGCGGCAAACCTAAAATCAAGACCAAACAAACAGGCGAATACAGATTTTTTCAAAACTACATAGATGATAAACCGCCCGCAAACTTGCGCGGCGTTCGCGCTGTTTATCTGCGATTTTTCGACGGAAGACTTTATCAGATCGAGATTTTCTACGAAAAAGATGTCGCGCCGACGCTCGAATTTTTTACCGCAAACATCGCACGACAATTTAATTTTCCCGTGACACAATGGATTTACGGCGACATCGA
This sequence comes from Pyrinomonadaceae bacterium, assembly GCA_965217985.1. GTDB lineage: Bacteria > Acidobacteriota > Blastocatellia > Pyrinomonadales > Pyrinomonadaceae > DATHTS01. The sequence goes on along the minus strand of CBDCJY010000009.1, from coordinate 317,488 downwards.
AGCCGCAATAACGTGCGGCGATAATAAACTTGCCGCCGATTATATTTTAAATCCGCGCATCGAACTGACAAATCTGCCGGTTCTGGAAAAAACGAACGCAATTAACGAAAAGAAGTAAAATGTGCCGTCAAAAAAATTTTTCAAATGAATTCGGAACGAGTGAAAAACAGATTGATTTTTTTAATTACCTGTCGAATTTCACTTGATTCGTAATTGAAACCCAACTTAATAACCAAAGTCTATGAGCGAAAAACATTATCGAACCTGCAATTTGTGCGAAGCGATCTGCGGAATTGAAATCGAACACGGCGGCGGCGGCGAAGTTCTTTCGATCAAAGGTGACAAAAACGATCCGTTTTCGCACGGTCACATCTGCCCGAAAGCTCTCGCGCTCGAAGAAATCTATCACGACAAAAATCGTCTGAAATTTCCCGTTAAAAGATTCGGCAATGAATGGAAGCAAATTTCGTGGAATGAAGCGTTTGACGAAACGGCGGAAAAACTTCTCGCAATTCAGGAAAAATACGGCAGAAATTCGGTCGCGGTTTTTCAGGGAAATCCGTCGGTTCATAATTTCGGAACGCTTTTAAACAGCGGCGAAATTCTCAAACATCTGAAAACGCAGAATAATTTTTCGGCGACTTCGACCGATCAACTGCCGCATCATTTCGCCGCTTGGACGATGCTCGGACATCCGCTTTTAATGCCGATTCCCGATATTGACCGCACCGATTATTTCCTGATTTTAGGCGCAAATCCGCTCGCGTCAAACGGTAGTTTAATGACTGCGCCGGACGTGATAAATCGTCTGGAAAATATAAAAAAACGCGGCGGAAAAATCGTTTTAGTTGATCCGCGCAAAACGGAAACGGCGCGTGCGGCAAGCGAACATCATTTCATCAAACCGGCGGGCGATGTTTATTTTCTGCTCGCTTTCGTCAATGTTTTGTTTACTGAAAAATCGGTTAATTTGAACCGACTCGCGCAATTTACTGACGGCGTTGAAAAATTAAATGAAATTTCAAAAGATTATACACCTGAAAAAGTTGAAAATTTAACGGGAATCTCGGCGGCGGAAATCAGACGAATTGCAATAGAATTTGGCGGATCGAAAACGGCGGTTTGCTACGGCAGAATGGGCGTTTCGGTGCAGAGTTTCGGTTCGCTTTGTCATTGGCTGATAAACTCGATAAATATCTTAACGGGAAATTTTGACGAACCGGGCGGCGCGATGTTTACCGCGCCGGCGTTCGATATTTTGCAAGCGTCGAAAGGCGGAAATATCTTCAATCGTTGGCAGTCGCGCGTTAGAAAACTTCCCGAATTTATGGGCGAAATTCCCGTCGCCGCGCTCGCCGAAGAAATCGAGACGAGCGGCGAAGGACAAATTAAAGCGTTTCTGACGAGTTGCGGAAATCCGGTTTTGTCCGCGCCGAACGGAGCGCGTTTAAACTCCGCTTTGGAAAAACTGGAATTTATGGTTTCGATTGATATTTACATCAACGAAACGACGCGCAGCGCAGACATAATTTTGCCGCCTGCAACCGGACTCGAAACTTCGCATTACGACGTGATTTTTAATCTGTTTGCCGTCCGCAACACGGCAAAATATTCCGCGCCGCTTTTTCCGAAAGATGAAAATGCGAAATACGATTGGGAAATTTTTCAGGAATTGGCGCATCGTCTGAGTGGAGATGAAAAGCCTTTAAATTTAGTTTCGCCCGAAATAAAATTGGGTTTGGGTTTGCAGTTCGGCAAATACAAATTGCCGCTCGAAGAATTGCAGAAAAATCCGCACGGAGTTGATCTTGGAGCATTAGAATCGTGTCTGCCCGAACGACTTTTCACCGAAAATAAACGCATTAATCTCGCGCCCGGATTATTGGTAAAAGATTTGAAAAGATTAAAAATTGAAAATAATTTGAGTAAAGAATTTCCATTTGCTCTAATCGGCAGACGGCATCTGCGCGACAATAATTCGTGGCTGCATAATTCTGAAATTTTAACGAAAGGCAAAGACCGCTGCACGATTTTGATAAATGTTGAAGACGCAGAAGAACTAAAGTTCTCGAACGAACAAAAAATAAAAGTTTTATCGCGCACGGGCGCAATCGAGATTTCGCTGGAGAAGACCGACAAGATTATGCGCGGCGTGGTTTCGATTCCGCACGGTTACGGACACGACCGAAAAGGCGTAAAGTTGGACACGGCGAAGAAACACGCCGGAGTTTCGCTTAATGATCTGACCGACGAAATGCAGATTGACGAATTGACTGGAAACGCCGCTTTCAGCAATGTCAGAGTTCGTTTGGAAGCAGTTTGAAAATTAATAAATTAAAGCCTGTTTCGTAAATTTTCGATGTTTTTTTTACCAGATCGTCGGCACGGAAGATTCGTCAAACTCTGTCGAATCGGCGTTCGGCAAAATGTGAATGATTCGTGACGCGCCTTTCGACTTTAAGAGCGGCGACAACAAACCGACGCGGTGACAATTGGCGCGGGGAATTTTATGTTTCGTCAGCGGCTGAGATTCGGAACACATCAACGCTAATTTTGTTTCGGCGGCGAGTTCCAAAATGCGTTCCAGTCCCGCTTTCAAATCTTCGGGCGCAGCGATTTTCTTACCGCCGGTTTCCGGCAAATGTTCATAGCCGATGCCGTTTTCGCGCAAATTCGATTCTAAGATTTTCCCGTTAAACTGCACCCAACGCGAGCGGGCAAAATTTCTCACATCGCACAATAATTCGATCTCGAACTTCTTTAAAAGCGCGAGAAAATCCTGCCACGAATGTCGTCCGTGTCCGATTGTGTAAATAATTGGTGATTCAAATTCTTCTTTCACTCCAAATTTTTACAAAACTCCGCTTTTCTAAGTAACTGATTTTTTAGCTCAACTATCTTTCAACATTTCAAGATTATTAAAAGAGGCAGATAAAATTATCTGCCTCTTTTAATAATCTCCCAAAAGAAAAAATCTTTTTTAAATTTCTAATAAAAACAAACCCGATCACGCTTTTTCAATATTTGAAAAAACCGATTTAACTGAGACACATTCAGATTCTTAAAGGCATTACGATATATTTGTAATCGTAATTCGTATCGCCGGCGATTTTCATCTGTGTCTGACCGTTGCCGTCCTTAAATTCAAATGCGATTCGCGGACGATTTGAAGATTCTTTGACGCGAACCGTTTCGCCGTCATTCTCGTTTTCGGTTTCTTTTGCAACATTTTCCGTTTCGCCCGCGCCGACGATATTTAGAAAATCCTGCAAATACTGCGAGTTGAAACCGATACTGACTTCCTCGCCCGCGTAATCGGCTGTGACGCGTTCTTGCGCTTCGCCCTCTTCTGAAGATTGCGCTCCTATTTCAATCTCATTAGACTTGATCGTAAGGCGAACCGAGCGTGTTCGCTCATCTGCCATCAGCGCAACGCGGCGAATCGCATTTCGCATCTCTTCGGCATCAAAGGTGACGGTTTTGTCATTATCTTTCGGAATCACCATTTCGTAATTTGGAAATGTGCCGGAAAGTTTGCGCGTAATAAGAAGTCTGCCGTCAACTTCAAAATAGATATGATTCGCATCTTCGCCGAAACTGATGTCGCCTTTCGCATCTTTGGAAATTTTGGTTAGTTCCATCAGAGCTTTTTTCGGGATCAGCGAATCCATCGCTTCGTCAGTTGTCGTTCCGAGTTTCCTTTCGATATACGCAAGCCGGTGTCCGTCGGTCGTCACCATTTTCGCCGTGCCGTCTTCGATCATAAATTTCGCGCCGGATAAAGTGAAGCGCGATTGTTCGTTGGTGATGGCAAAAGCCGTGTTGCTGATAAAATGATTAAAAATCTCGGCGGAAATTTTACGCGGAACGCTTTTAAATTCGGGAACTTCGGGAAACTGTTCGCGGTTGACACCGGCGAGTTTGAATTTCGATCTGCCGCAGGCGAGCTTTACCCATTCGTTTTCTTCCTTCTTAAAATGCACGTCGCCGTCTTCTAAAAGCCGCACGATGTCGAAAAGTTTCCGAGCCTGTATGCACATCGAACCGGATTGTTTGATGTCCGCTTCGGCTTCGCAGCGAATCGTCACATCCAAATCCGTTCCGAGAATACGAATCGCATTTTCGCCGACCGATTCGATTAGGATATTCGACAAGACCGGAATCGTGCTTTTCTTTTCAACAATGCCGTTGACGTATCCGAGTTCATCTTTTAAAACGCTCTGCTTGATTATAAATTCCATTTGATATTTTTCTCCGCGATTTTTTCGGTGTATGTAAGTTTAATGTGAAGTCGTTTTCTTGGCAACTATGAAATTTTAGAATTTTGTTGAAAAAAAAATTATCACTTCGATTTCATTTTAATCTTTTTTACTTTCAAAAATACGTTTTATAAAAGTTTTAATCGGTTCGTTATTTTGGATAATTTTCTAAAGAAATACTTTCGCTTTTTAAAACTAATAAGAGTTTAAAATTTATATATATTTATTAGTATTAGTAGTAGTGCCTGTGGAAAAGTGGAAAAGCGACTTAAATGTTGCATTAATTAGAGAAGCGCGTCCACATACCTTGTGGAAAAACTGTGGAAATAAATGGTATCTGTGGAAAAAATCAGCGGTCTGTGTAGTTTTCCACAGTTTCCACAGGTCTGTTTTTTACACAGCCTGTGGAAAAGTTGAAAACATTTTTTAATTGATTGAATGCAGAAGTTATATCTTGATTCAATCAGAAAAACAACTGTGGAAATTTTTCACAGTTAAAAATTTTATATCTTCTTAACTAACTGCAAAGATTATCTATTAGTTCGCTGACAACCCTGTGGAAATTCTGATCTTCCTTTGAAAGTCCGTCAATCTTGTCAACAGAGTGCATCACGGTCGTGTGATGCTTGCCGCCAAACTCTCTGCCGATTTCCGGGAAACTGTGTTTCGTCAGTTTTTTGCAAAGATACATCGCCACCTGTCGCGGCACGGCGATTTGTCTCGAATTGTTTTTGGATTTCAGTTCTTCGATGGAAAGTTTGAAATGTGCGGCGACGGTTTTGCCGATTCTTTCCATTGATAAAGTCTGCGGCTGTTCGTGGTCAATGATGTTTCGCATCGCTTCCTGCGCGAGCATTTTCGAGATCGGCATTCCGCGCAGAGATGAAATTGCGATCAGACGGACGAGCGAACCTTCGAGTTCTCTAATATTATGTTTGACCTTGCTGGCGATATAGAAAGCGATTTCGTCGGGTAGAAATACGCCGTCGAGATCGGCTTTGCGTTTGAGAATCGCCACTTTCGTTTCGAGATCGGGCGGTTCCATATCGGTAATCAAACCCCATTCGAAACGCGAGTGCAGACGTTCTTCTAAAGTCGGAATCTCGCGCGGCGGACAATCCGATGTGATGACGATCTGTTTCTGATCGTTATGCAGTGCATTAAATGTGTGGAAAAATTCTTCCTGCGTGCGTTCCTTGCCAGCCATAAACTGCACGTCGTCCATTAAAAGTACATCAATCGAACGATATTTATCGCGAAAGGTCTGTGTTTTGTCGTAACGAATCGCGTTGATTAATTCGTTCATAAACTTTTCGCTCGTAATATACGCGACACGCATATGACGATTTCTTTCTTTTATCGAATGACCGATAGCGTGCATCAAGTGAGTTTTTCCCAAACCGACACCGCCGTAGATAAATAAAGGATTGTAGGTTTTGCCCGGATTCTCCGCCGCGCCTAAAGCCGCCGCGTGGGGAAATTGATTGCACGAACCGACGACGAACTTATCGAATGTATATTTCGGATTTAGTGAATGTTCGATTGGTTCGATGTCAACGAAATTTGTCGTCACGCTTTTCGGCGTAAAATCCGTTTTGTTAGTATTTCCACTCTGATTAAAATTTTTCTGTGCGTTGGCATTTGCCGAATTGATCTGTTTATCGAAAAAATAATCTACGTCATCGTCCGTGTAATTTTCTTCTTTTACTTCTTCTATTTCCCAATCGAGTTGGTAATTTGCCAGATTTAGTTCTCGTAATGTTTGAGAAATGACTTCGGAATAGTTCGTATTTACCCAATCTTTTGTCACCTGACTTGCACGCAGGCGCAAAACTTTTTCGTTTTCGTCAAAACTCTCGAACTGGATCGGTTTAAACCACGCATCGAAAATATGCCGATTGAGACGTTTTTCCATTGATTGAAGTATGTCGTTCCAGACATTTTCATTTCTCAGATTATTTTCTGACGAAAGTTCCATAATATTTCCCCACGAAATTTCTTAATTTTTTCCTAAAACTTTTAAGCGTTTTCAACTTTTGCGAGCCTCTCCGAAACGATTCGTTAAAATCTCTCTCGAATCCTCACAAACCTTTCAATTTCGGTAACTTTCAGTCGTTTGGGTGAACGGTTTTGAAAAGTTTTCCACAAAGTTTTCCACAGGCTTGTGGAAACTTGCTTAAAAGTTAAAGTAAAACTTTAAGTGTTTTATTTTCAATAATTTACAAGAATCTTTATAACTGAAAACGGAACAAAGATTAACATAACTTAAGCCGTATTGCAAGAAGTTATCCACAGGTTTTAAATTTATTTGCGACGTTCTTGTAAATCCTTTTTTTTATAAGAACTTGGCAAGATTTTCTTTTATGCTAGACTGTATTTGAAGCGAAAAACGATAGGAGAAAATCTGTTTTGCGAAGAAAAAAATTAAAAAAAAATCTGCCGCCTAAAAATAATTTCAGCGACCAAATCGGGGAGATCGTCAAAGACCTCTATTATATAAGCGAAACCGATTCGGAGATTTACATATACGTCGGCAGAAAGGCAACGGAAGTTTCTGCAACTGAGATTACAGATCAACTCGGCAGAAAAGATTCGGTCGAAGAAAGAGATTTTTATGATTTTTTTGCACGTCTGACTCAATATAAAGATTGGTTCGGAGAAGAAGAAAAGAAAACGGCTGATAAATTTTCCGAATTGAAGAAAGTGCTGTGTGAAAATCTGGTGGAAAAAAAAATATTCAAGCTAGGGAAAATAAATGTTGATATTTATTTTGTCGGACTCGACGGTGAAAATGTTTTAAAAGGTATTTGGACGAAAGCGGTAGAAACATAAAAAAAGCAAGACTTAATGAAAAAGCCTTGCTTTTTTTTGAAAGTTTAGAAATTATAAATTTGAAAGTTATTTTCCAACTATCGAACTTGCGCCCGAAGTTTTCTTTTCGATGTTTGCCGGATTTCCGAAATAGATGACTTTGCTTGCGCCGGACAGATCGGCTTTGAAATCAGTTTTAACGGAAACGGTTGCTTTGCTTGCACCGCTTGCCTCAACCGAAACATTTTCCGATTTTAGATTTTCGCCGTCGAGGTTGCTTGCGCCGCTTAAATCAATCGTTAAATTATTCGTTTGACCGGCACAGGAAAGTTTCGACGCGCCGCTTAAATCAACATTCAATGATTCATTGTTCAAGTTTACGACCGAAACTTTCGATGCACCGGAAATATTCAAATTTTCGATGTCGGGCGCAGAAATTATGATCTTGATCGGACTTGACGGTGATAATTTTCTTTCCGTTTCGATTTTTAAAGTTTCGCCGTCGAAATCGGTTTTGATAAATTGTTGAAGATTATCGTCCGTTTCGATTTCGATGCCGTATTCTTTCTGCGCCGTAATTTCGACGACGAAAACGCCGCCGACTTCAATCGCGTTAAATTCCGAAACTTCTCTTTTTTCGGTAATTACATTTCCCGAACCTTTTTCGCCGTTATTAAACGAAAAATTAAAAGTATTGCCGGAAAGTTGACCGAAAGAAAAAATTCCCGTAAAAATGACACCGGTGAAAAGAGCGATAATAAATATTAAAATTCCAAATTTTCTCATAATTCCTCCGAAGATAAAAAGTATAACCGCAAACAAAAACGGTTTCCTTAACGAAAAAGTTCACAGGAATTTCAAAAAAATCGAATAATCAGTGATTTTTGGCAAAATACCAATGCAAAAGACCTTGCACGATGCCGATGACGAGACCGAAAAAGAAGCCGAAAAATTCGATTGTCCGCAGATGTTCTTTGGCGACGGATAAAATCAAACCTTCGAGTTTTTCGACCGGAAAATTCATAATCTTTTCGCGCACAACACCGCCGACATCGAATTCTTTGATGACTTCGGGCAGTTTTTCCTTCGCGGCGGAAACAATCGTTTCGGTCAGAGATTTTCCGGCGGCGCGGACTTTTTCTTCTGAAATATGGTCGGAAAGTTTTCCAATCGGCGCAGACAGAAAATTGTCTATCTGTTTGGCGAGAACGGCGTTGATGATATTTGATGTTTCGTCGCGGGCGAGAATCGAAACCAGACCTTTGGAAAGCATCTGTTTGAGTTTTTCTTCGGATTCAGGATGAATCGTCTGTAAAATCGCATCAATCGAATGAGGACGGAGTTTTTGCAGAGTGTCGGTCAAATAAGCCGAAATTCCTGTCAGCATTTCTTCGCCTTGAACGAGCGACAAAACGCCGTTAGTAATTTGCAGTTTTAAAGCGGCGAGTTGTTCCGGCTCGATTTTTCCGATTAATTCGGGAACCGGACGCGACAGCGCGTTATCAATTGCCGTGCTGATAAAATTTTGCGCTTCGACGGCGAAATAATCGCCTTTTAAAGTTTCTTCGATGCGTTTCGGCAGACTTTCATTGACGAGATCGTCAACTTCTTTTAAAAGATTATCGCGCGAAACGAACATTTTTTTGAAAAACGGAAGTTCTTCGTAAAAATCATTTACTTCTTTTTTTATCAGAGCGGAAATCTGTGTGCGCGTGCGTTCGGCGGTGGCGAGTTCGGCTAATTGATGAACAATCGGCTCGACCTGATCGCTCGCCTTCGCCTTTAAAAGATTGATCGCATCATCGGTAAACATCAGATTAAGCGGCGTTTCCGTGTGCGCGATGTCGTCAATGCGGCGGCTGATAAAATCCGTAATTTTATTTTCAAAACCCGGTTCATTGACGGCGGAGTGAATGCGCTTTTCAAGAAAATTAAGAATTTTATGAAAATTTTCATCCGTTACGACCTGCGAAACTCTCTGCGATAAAACTTCGTCAACACGGCGTTCGACAAAGCCGTGAATCGTCTCGAAAGTTTCCTCGCGCTGCAAAACGTCTTCGATATGTTCGGCGATTTTCAGTTGCAGCGATGCTATCGTCTCTAAAATCGGTTCACGAATATTTTCCGGCAACGCTTCGACGAGCGACGGATAATTTTGAGAAATCAGTTCGTCGGTAAACGAGTTTACGAGATCGTTAATTTTCCGGCGCAGAAAATCTTTCTGAAAAAGCTCTTCGAGAATCGTGTCCTGCGAGACGAGTTCTTCGCCGACCGCTTTACCGATGGTCGTGGCGAGGCGTTCACGGTTGCGCGGAATCATTCCTTGCGGAAAAATTGTCAAACCGAGAAATTTGACGGGATTTCGCGGACGAAAAAGCATTCTTACGGCAAGCCACGCCGCGCCGAAACCGTGTAATGCTGCAACAACTACCAACAAACCGACCTGAATCCAAAGATTGTCGAAAAAATTAAAAATCGCCTGTGAAAATTCCATAAAAAATTGCAAAAAACTAACCGCAATTTAGCAAAAATCGAAACAGAAATTTTATCTGCAAAATTTCTTGACAAATCTGCGGTCTTTAAAAAGTTAAAAAACCTGAAAACCTTTCGATTTTAGGCAAAACTCGGAAAATTCCTTTAACCAATCGTAATCGGTACTATAATTTTTCCATTGGTCATCGTCATCTTTGTAAAGTGTGCCGTCATCTTTTACATCCGAAATGCTCAAATCGCTGAAAATACGTTTATCCGGTTCGAGTTTCGGCAGAATCTCGTCGCGGATTTTTTCGCCGATCAGATGCGCTTCTTCTTTTTCCAATTTTACGCCCGTCGCATTGTATTCCATCTGCCGCAATTTTCCGCCGCTCAAAATATCGAAACTCTTGATGATTTCCAGTGCGGTGCGCCAATTCCAAACATTTGCGCGAAACTCGAAATTTTCCGCGCCGCTGTCCAATAATGTAAAACTCATATTTTTCTCCCAGAGAAATGCTAAACGCCTGATGGCTTTTTCGTCAATAAAGTTTCGCCGTAATAATTTTTAAAAGTTATAGTTTTCACAAAAATATGAACAAAATCTCTTATCTGCGTCATATCGGAATCAAGGAAAACGAACTCGAACCGACATTGAAAAATCTGAAAATTTTGCAGAAACAACATCTTTTGAATGTGGCGTTTGAAAATCTCGACATTCATTGGAAGCGACCTATTTTGCTCGACAATGAAAGATTTTACGATAAAATAATCGGCGAAAAACGCGGCGGATTTTGCTACGAACTAAACGCTTTATTTTGCGAATTATTAAATCAAACAGGTTTTCAAAGCAAAATAATTTCGGCGCGTGTTGCGAGCGGAAAAGATTTCAGCGCGGAATACGATCATCTGGCGATTTTAACGAAAATCGGCGGCGAAGAATTTCTGGTTGATGTCGGGTTCGGTGATTTTGCAGCTGAACCTTTGCCATTTATTGCGGATTTAGAGCAAAAAGACGAAACGGGAACTTTTATGATTCGGAAGTACGACGATGAATATTTTGAAGTCGTCAAAAAAGACGGAAATGAATGGAAAAGCGAATATATTTTCAAAGATTTAGAACGTGATTTACAAGAATTTTCGGGAATGTGCGAGTTTCATCAGAAATCGCCGGAATCTCATTTTACAAAGGGAAAACTTTGCTCGCTGATGACAAACGACGGTCGAAAAACTTTGACTGACAAGAAATTTATCGAAACAAAAAACGGCGTAAAAAGCGAAACGGAAGTAAATTCCGAAGCCGAATTTAACCTGATTTTAGAACGCGAATTTCAAATCAAAAGGCTTTCGTGAGTTTGTCAAATCTGCTCGAATGCTTAATTTCCTCAAAAAGTCTATAATTTAATTTTCAAAAAGTTATGTCAAAATCAATTTCATATTCGGACGCGGGCGTTTCGATTGACAACGCGAATATTGCCGTCGAGAAAATTAAAAACTACGCAAAATCAACATTTAACGAGCGAACTCTGACGGAAATCGGCAGTTTCGGCGGAATGTTTTCGGCAATGTTTCCCGAAATGCGCGAACCGATTCTCGTTGCCTCAGCGGACGGTGTCGGCACGAAATTGAAGATCGCGTTCGACACTAAAATTCACGATACAATCGGTCAAGACCTCGTAAATCACTGCACGAACGACATTCTCGTGCAAGGCGCAAGACCTCTTTTTTTTCTCGATTATTTTGCGACGGGAAAACTTTCGCCCGACGTGACGGCTTCGGTCGTCGAAGGAATTTCCATCGCCTGTAAAGAAAATTCGTGCGTTCTGCTCGGCGGCGAAACGGCGGAAATGCCCGGATTTTACGCCGACGGCGAATACGATCTCGCCGGTTTTATCGTCGGCGTGGTTGATAAACAACGAGTTATAGACGGCAAAAATATCAAACCGGGTGATGTCGTTTTGGGTTTACCTTCAAACGGTTTGCAGACGAACGGTTATTCTCTGGCGCGAAAATTATTTTTTGAAATCGGCGGTTACGAAGTTGATTCTTTCATCGAAGAACTCGGCGACACAGCCGGAAACGCTTTGCTCGCCAAACATACGAGTTTCCTAAAACCTTTGCAAAATCTGCTCGACACGGGAAAAATCAAAGGTTTGGTTCACATTACCGGCGGCGGTTTTCTCGAAAACATTCCGCGAATTTTGCCCGAAAACGTCGCCGTCGAAATAAAACGCGGAACGTGGACGGAACTTCCCGTTTTCGGCTTGATGCAGAAATTGGGAAATGTCGCCGATGCGGAAATGTTCCGCACATTTAATATGGGAATCGGAATGATCGTCATTTGTGCGGAAGAAGATAAAGAACTTTTGAAGGGAAATTTGAGCCAATGTTTTGAGATTGGGAAAGTTGTCGAAGGAAGTAAAGAGGTAAAAATTTTATGAGACACAAAATTTTTCTAGTTCTACTCTTTAGTGGTTTGTGTGCAGTTTTTAGCGAAATAAAAGCTCAACAAATGGTTGTAAAAATTGACAAGCCGTTTGTTAGTAAAAATCTGTCGGGAATTATTGTAAACTTATATGGTGAAAAGATTCCGTCTGCAACTGTTACCCGATTTTCATATAATTGGAAAGAGGAACTAGAGACAGTTAAAACTGATGAAAACGGAAAATTTGCGTTCAAAAAATTATCTACGGGAATTTTTTATTTGAGAATAACGGCACTAGATTTCAATGCTTTGGAAATTAAAGTCAAAATCACAAGAAATGCAAAAACTAAATTAAGACTTACGTTGGAAATTGCTACTTAATATTGATGAAACTGGGCATTTTAATTTCGGGACGCGGTTCAAATATGACGGCGATTGTTGAAGCTGTTCAAAGCGGTAACATTCCAGATTCTGATGTGGCGGTCGTTATCAGCGATAAAACGGGCGCGAAAGGGTTGGAAAGGGCAAGGGAAAGAGGAATTGAAACGATTGTCGTCACGCGAAAAGGTCGCACGCGCGAAGAACACGATGCGGAGATTATCGCCGAACTGAAAAAGCGCGGTGTCGAACTCGTCTGTCTCGCCGGTTATATGCGGCTCTTGTCGGCGAAATTCGTTCGCGCTTTTCCCGATAAGATTATCAATATTCATCCGAGTTTGCTGCCGTCGTTTCCCGGACTTGACGCACAGACGCAAGCGTTTGAATACGGCGTAAAAGTTTCCGGCTGCACGGTTCATTTCGTTGATGAACATCTCGATCACGGAGCGGTCATTTTGCAAAAATCGGTTGAAATTTCGGATGACGACACGACGCAAAGTCTTTCGGCTAAGATTTTAGAAAGCGAACACACGCTGTATATCGAAGCCTTAAAACGCATTGTTAGTGGAAATTATGAATTTGTCGGAAGGCGCGTTCTTTTCAAATAAATTTGGAAAGGTTTTCTAAATTTAGAAAAATTTTTTGAAAAGATTGTTAAGCGTTTCTTTAATTCTTAAATTGGTATCACTTTCTTTCATTGCCAAAGTTATAACCAGAAAGAAAATAAACAAAGGAAAAAAACAGTTAATGATAAAATATGAAAGAATTTTTACGAGCATAACGATTATATAATCAAACTTTCACTAATTCTCTAATTAAAAGTTTCAAAAGTATTTCCCTCTTTTCTGCTCCGGCTTTGACAGAAACGGCTTTTATAATTAAACTTTAGGTTTTCACTTTTGAGTGGAGGATGAATATTAAGTATGGGAAAAAGAACATATCAACCGAACAACCGCAAACGCGCCAAGAAACACGGATTTCGCTCACGAATGGCGACCAAAAACGGACGTGCCGTTTTGAAACGTCGCAGAGCGAAGGGACGCAAGAGATTAACGGTTCAGCATTATTAAACTTTCGCTTGCCGAAAGTCGAGCGTTTGCGAAAACCTGCCGAATTTCGTCGCGTTTATGCGAACGGAAAACGATTTGAAGGGCGTTTTATGACGGTTTTTATCGTGCCGTCTGAAACGCCGTTTCAGCGTCTGGGAATCACGGCTTCACGCAAAGGTGTCGGCAATGCCGTGATGCGAAATCGCGCGAAAAGGCTTTTGCGCGAAGCATTTCGACTCAGCAAAGCCGAATTACGGGAAATTGAAACAAATTTCGATTGGGTTTTAAATGCGCGCCGGGCTTTGCTGAACACGAAACTCGACAGACCGCTTGCAGAATTTCGGCAAATTATCAAAAAAGTTAAGGCTGACAAAAGTTTTACAAACAAAGGCGAATAAACTCTCGTAAGGTTTAGGTATAATGAAGTATGCGGTTTTAGGCTTATTAGAACTTTACAAGGCTTTTATTTCGCCTTTTTTGCCGTCTGCGTGTCGTTTCGAGCCGACTTGTTCTGAATATACAAGACAAGCGGTCGAAAAACACGGCGCGATGAAAGGCAGTTGGATCGGCTTAAAGCGCATCTTACGATGTCAACCTTTTAGTAAAGGCGGATTTGATCCGGTTAATTGATTTCCGATTGCCGATTTTCGATTCATTTAAAACGATTGTTTTTAAGTAAGATTTAAAATTCAAAATCCGAAATTTGTGTAATGGATAATTCTAAACAACAAAATCAAACGCGGTTTTTTCTCGCTTCGGCACTTTGTATGATGGTGCTGTTCGGCTGGTCATATTTTTTTTCGCCGTCAAAAATTGAAACTGATAATGCAAATACGGCGCAGAGCGAAAACGTAAATGCCGCGCAAACCGCTCAGAATACGCAACCGCCGACGGCAGTGCCGACCGCGCCGAACCAAACGCTTGAGACGGCAGGCATTACCGACAATGTTCCGGGCAAAGTGATTACCGTCAAATCGCCGCTTTATGAAGTAAAATTCGATTCAAAAGGTGCTTTGGCAACCAGTTGGATTTTGTTGGAAAATAAATCTCCGCAGAGCGAAAAATCTTTATATGCCGACGGTTCTAACGCAAACAATGAAAAACCGCTTGAACTAATCTCTCAGGAAGCCTTAAACCGCAGTCCGCGAGAAATTCCATTCCGGCTTTCGACCGGCGATCAAAACCTGGACAACTTACTTAATCAGCGTAATTATCAGGTTTCAGTTAATGAAGAAACCGTCGAATTAAGTGCAGGTCAGGAAAAGCAAATTGATTTTACTTTGCGCGATGAAGCAAACGGCATCGAAGCCGTAAAAACATTTATTTTTCGCGCCGATAGTTATGTTTCGGATTTGAATTTGAAAGTTACGCGAAACGGTCAGCCTGTTCCGAATACGAAACTTTTGATCGGCGCAAGTATCGGCGATCACGCGATCAATCATCACAATTTTTATCACATCGAATCCGAAGCCGTTGCATCGGTCAACGACGGAATCGAACGCAAACAAGGAAATTATGCTTTTACATACGACGCGAATAATCGAGGAAATTTACCGATTGCCGGAAATGTAGATTGGGCATCGGTTGCCGACGCATACTTTGCGATGGCGGCGATTCCGAACACACAAACGCAGGGTTTGGAATATCACGCTTCTAAATACGATGTAAATACCGAGCCGTATTTTGACGGAATTATCAGTTGGGTTTTAAGAAGAGAAAAAACGACTGAAACGCGCCATTTGGTGACGGCGTATGTTCCGGTAAATGTTGATGGCGCAACGACAAAAATTTTTACCGGACCGAAAGATTATTTTTTGCTTTCCCAACTCAATACCGACCTTTCAAACTCCGTCGGAAGACCTATTGATATTGAAGATTTGATTAATTTCAGTAACTACCGGATTCTGCGATATTTGACCAAGCCTCTTTCAGTTCCTATTTTGTATGCGCTGAATTTTTTCAATAATTTTACGCATAACTACGGTGTTGCGATCATTCTTTTTACGCTTTTATTTTATTCTCTTTTGTTTCCGCTGCGTTGGTCGCAGTCAAAATCTTTCAAAAAGGCGCAGAAGAATGCGCCTAAAATGAAAGAAGTTCAGGACAGACTGAAAGAACTGCAAAAACAAGGCGTTCCGATGGACGATCCGCGAATGCGTGAAGTTCAGATGGAACAGCTCAAGATGATGAAGGGCGCGGTTCCGCTCGGCGGCTGTCTGCCGATGATTTTGCAATTTCCGTTGCTAATTTCTTTTTATACGGCAGTTACGGTTTCTCTGGCGATTCGGCAGGCGACATTTTTATGGCTTCCCGATCTTTCGGCAGGTGATCCGTATCATATTCTGGAATTTGCGTTTGCCGCTTCGATGATTCTTTCGATGAAGTTTACGCCGACAACCGCCGTCGTCACACCCGAACAGCAAATGCAGCAAAAGATGATGACTTATCTGATGCCGGGAATGATGTTATGGATTATGTGGGCGGCTCCAGCCGGTTTACTTTTGTATTGGTTTACCGGAAATATTATTATGTTCGGGCAACAGATGTTAATTAACCGCATCAATAAAGCCAATGAACCGCCGACGCAGGAAGTTGTCGAAAATGTTCCTTCAAATGCGAAAAAAGTTAAGTCGAATCCGAAACTTTCGACATCTTAAAGTCTATATTATTTTTTGAACTGTTATGAATGAAGTTTGCCAAAACGCACAGGAATTTTTAACCGGAATTTTATCCGAAATGAAGTTTAAACTTGAGGTTTCGGGCGATTGGACGGATGAAGGTTGTAACTTAAATCTAAACGGCGATGATGTTTCTATAGTTTTAAGTGAGAACGGCGAATTGCTCGATGCTTTTGAAACGATTCTTTTTCAGGCTTTCGGTCGTCAACTGGATCGTGAACATCGTTTTATCTGCGATGCCGACGGTTTTCGTCAGACACGCAAATCCGAACTTCAGGCGATGGCGCGGTTTGCCGCTGAGAATGTCCGCAAAACCGGACGATCTTTTACATTCGGTGTTTTGAATTCGACCGAACGCCGCATTATTCATCTCACGTTACAAACCGAGGAGGATTTAAAAACCGAATCGGTCGGTGACGGTCGGGAAAGACGTTTGCAGGTAAACTACAAATAAAAATAGTTTTTATCCGGTTGATTAAGCGAAAACTCGGAAAACTCAATTTATTTCCAGTTAACATAACCACACTATAATTTTTTATGTCGGATACAATCGTCGCTCTAGCTACTCCGCCCGGACGAAGCGGTATCGGAGTTATTCGTCTTAGCGGTATTCGTTCGGTAGAAATCGTTCGTCGGCTAATTAATCAAAAAGACTTTAATCCTAAATCCCGATTCGCATACCTAAGAAAAATTTTCGATGTCGAAACCGGCGATGTTCTCGATGAAGCAGTTATTCTTTATTTCCAATCTCCCAAGTCTTTTACAGGTGAAAATATAATAGAAATAAGTTGCCACGGCTCTCCGGTCGTTTTGAGACGCTTGATTGATTTTTGTTTGAAACTTGATGCCAGACTTGCCGAACCCGGAGAATTTTCATTGCGCGCACTGGCAAACGGACGGATTAATTTGTCACAAGCCGAGGCAATCCGCGATTTGATTGATTCTCAAACTTTGTCTGCCGTAAAACAATCTGTCAGACAATTACAAGGTGAAGTTTCCAATCAGCTCCAACCGATTAAAGACGGTTTGCTCGAAATAATCGTCATTCTCGAATCTGCACTTGAATTTGTCGAAGATGATTTACCTGATTTTCAGATCGAACAGATAACCGGCAAATTAGAAATCGTTTCTCGCAATGTCGGGAAAATCGCTTCGACTTATCAATCCGGGAAACTTCTACGAGAAGGTCTTTCGGTTGCCGTAGTCGGTCGCCCAAATGTCGGTAAGTCAAGTCTTTTTAATGCTTTACTTGGTCAGGATCGCTCGATTGTTACTGATATTGCAGGCACGACCCGGGATCAGATCAATGAAAAAATCTCTATCAACGGAATTCCGATTTCTTTGATAGATACAGCCGGTTTAAGAGAAACTGTTGATCTCGTCGAAAGTCTCGGTGTCGAACGCGCCAAGCGCACTATGGCAGACGCAGATATGATCGTCGTGCTGGTTGACGGATCGAACGAAATTTCAAATGAAGATTTATCGCTTATCAACCAAGTCAAAAATGTAAATCATTTGATCGCAGTAAATAAAAGCGATTTACAACAAGCCGAATTTGATCTGAAAGAATTTAAAAGCCTCAAAATTTCTGCCAAAACCGGCGATGGACTCGATCTTTTGCGAAAAGGGATTATCGCACCGTTTACTGAAACAAGTTTTAACGACAGTTCAGATTTTCTGATTTCCGATGCCAGACATTATGATCTGCTTATTAGAGTGAATTCAGAAATTGTAAGTTCGGTCTCGTTACTTCGCCAAAAGTTGAGTGAAGAAATAGTTTTGATAGGTTTACACAACGCCATTAATTATCTCGGTCAAATCACCGGAGAAACAACTACTGAAGATATTCTAACCCAAGTGTTTTCAACTTTTTGTATCGGCAAGTAATCTACTCGAAAGTACCTACATTACTTACGCAATGCTACTGACACCATTCTCGGCGTTCCGTTTGTAAAATATTTTTGTCACGTCTTATATTGAATTAAAAGCTATGTTATTTGAAATCACTAAGCAAATTTTTTGGTAAATTATTCTTCGCTAAATCACACTAAATTCATAAAATTAAAGACTTCGGTTAACCTGCAATGCTGTAGTCGCAACTTAGCGAAAATATTCATAAATCGAACTTTTCGACTCTTAATTCAGATAATTAAACAACTACGGACTTCGATTATAATTAATAAGAATTCTTTTCCTTCTGCTACAATTTCGAGAATTATATGTTTTAAAGAGGTATTGATGCTCAAGCTAAATAAACTCTCCGTTTTTATCATAAGTCTTTTTGGTCTCTCGATTTTTATTTCTGCTCAGGATAAAACTGTATGCAATTGTTTTACGAAGGAAAGAAATTGCTCGACTCGAAAAAATATGAAGCGGCACTTGAAGCATTTCGGCAACTTATGCTTTATACTGCTTTTTTCTGATATATTGTTTATGGAGAAAATAAATTTATGAGCGCAAATCTTTCCAAAGAAATGCAGCAGCACACTTACGAGATTATGAATCGCGTCGAGGACAAACATTGGTGGTTTGTCGGTCGCCGTGCGATTTTAGAGGAATTTTTACGTCAGATAGTAAATAATCCAAAATCCAAAATCCAAAATCCGAAATTCCTTGATGTCGGTTGCGGAACGGGCGCGAATCTGGAAATGTTGGCAAATTTCGGCGAAGCGGAAGGCGTTGACGTTTCCGATGATGCGCTCGAATTTTGTAAATTAAAAGGTTTAAAAACGCACAAAGGTCTGGCGGAAAAATTACCGTTTGAAGATGAGAGTTTCGATGTCGTAACCGCACTCGATGTCGTCGAACATCTGGACGACGATGTTGCGGGACTTAAAGAAATGTTTCGCGTTTTGAAAACGGGCGGCAAAACTTTGATTTTTGTTCCGGCTTTTATGTGGCTTTGGGGCGTGCAGGACGACATTTCAAATCATCGTATTCGCTACACGAAAAAACAAATTGTCGAAAGATTACAAAAAGCAGGTTTTGAAATCGAACGCGCAACTTTTGCAAATTGGACTTTTTTCGCGCCGATTCTTGCGGGCAGAACTTTGATGAAGATAACAGGTGTTAAACCCGAGTCGGAAAATAATATTAATGTTTCTGCTCTGAACGGAATACTTGGAAAGATTTTCAGCGCGGAAAAATTGTGGCTCAAAAATTTCGACTTTCCGTTCGGCGTTTCGATTGTGATAGTCGCCAATAAAACAAAATAAAAACAATTAATTTTTTATTTCTTCCACAATTCTCAAATCCGACATTTTTCAAGTGTTTTCATAATCTAAAGTTCGGGAAATTTTGTCGAGATTCAAACTTCGCGCCGAAGCGTCGAAGATTTCGCGGTAAGTTTTCCCGTTTTCGTAAAGTTCAAAATGCGTTCCGCTTTCGACGACGCGACCTTCTTTTAGAACGAAAATTATATCCGAATCAATAATTTGCGAAATGCTGTGCGAAATCACGACGACCGTGCGGTTTTCCTTAATCGCATCGAGCGAATTTTTGATCTGTTCGGTCGCAATCGCATCAAGACTTGCGGTCGGTTCGTCCAAAAAAATAATCGGCGGATCTTTCAGAAACAGACGCGCAATCGCAATTCTCTGCTGTTGTCCGCCGGAAAGCTGCTGCGCTTCGGATTCGTATTTGTTCGGAAGTTGTTCGATCTGATCGTGCAGATACGCTTTTTTCGCCGCAGTTTGGATTTCCGCAAAACTCGCGCGCATATTTCCGTAACGAATGTTTTCTTCTATCGAACCGCGAAAAATATGATTTTTCTGCAACACGAGTCCGATCTTGCGGCGTAAAAGACGAGTTTCATACTTTTGCAGATCTTCG
The DNA here is from genome assembly GCA_965217985.1 of Pyrinomonadaceae bacterium. Lineage (GTDB taxonomy): Bacteria > Acidobacteriota > Blastocatellia > Pyrinomonadales > Pyrinomonadaceae > DATHTS01. The sequence continues at coordinate 297,585 of CBDCJY010000009.1, read as the reverse complement.
CCGTCAAGAAAAACTTCTCCGTCGGTCGGCGCATAAAATTTGCATAAAAGATTTATCAAAGTTGATTTTCCCGCGCCGGAAAGTCCGACGAAAGCGACGGTTTTTCCGGCGGGAATTTTCATATTTACATCGAAAAGTGCTTTAGTTCCGTTCGGATATGTGAAATTTACGTTTTTCAATTCAAACTCGCCGCGCAAGTTTTCGGTCGTGATTTCGCCGCTTTCTTCGATTGCGTCATCCGCATCCAAAACTTCAAAAAATCCTTCGGCGTAAGTTATCGCTTCGTTTATTTCGTCATAAATCCGATGAAGCTGACGAATCGGCGCGGAAACATTATTGAAAAGCAATATGTGAAACATAATCGCGCCGATTGTCATTTGTCCATCTAAAACCAAATACGCCGTCAAAATAATGATGAAGGTTACGCCGACCTGTTCGGCAAAAGTTTTCATCGCGTCGAAAGCGTAATTCGTTTTACGTTGTTTGAGTTGCGCTTCGATCAGATTTCGCTGTAACTGATATTGTTTTTCGCGCTCGTATTCTTCGCGGACAAACGATTTGATGACGATAATTGATTCGATAATATTAAAAAGTCCGTTCGTTTTAGTTTCGCGCAAAGCACGAAGTCCGCGCCGCACACCTTTTAATAATCCGGCTTGATACCAACTCAAAACAAAATAAATCGGCGCAATGATCGAAGCAACCAAACCGACGTAAAAATTGGCGTTGAACATCAAAAGCAAAGCCAAAATCGCATTGGCAAAAAGCGGCAAAAGATCAATAAAAATATTTTGAACAAACCGCGTCAAACTTTCTGCACCGCGATCAATTCGCGTCTGCAATTTTCCGGTCGCATTTTCGTTATCGGCAAAATAAGCGTATTTGTAAGTGAGAAGTTTTTCGATGGCAAATTGCGACAATTCGCTCGAAAGATTGACGCGCATATTTTCGCCGATCATACTTTGACCGTAGCGAATGACGATATTTATAATTTCTTTGCCGAACAAAATCGCGCTGATAAAAACAAGCAGCGAAATGCTTTCTTGCGCGTGTTTTCCTTCATTGAGTAGATTTTGAATCGTATCAACCGTATAACGCAAAACGAGCGCATTAACCTGCGCCGCAACTGCGCCGATCAATGTCAAAACAAATAAAAGCAAAATGAGAAATTTGTAAGGCTTGACGAATGGAACGAGCCGCGAAATGATTTGCCAGATATTCATAGATTAAAATTGACAACGGATAGTTGATAATTGATAACGGAAAATCGGTCGAATAAAGTTATTTAGCTACATTCTTCACAGTATTTTATTTAGACCGATTAGAATTATAATTTCACTATCCATTTTCCGTTATCCATTTTACATTTTCCATTGCGCCTCGCTGTATTTTTCGGATGAAACACAGTAAATTATTACATTTGCTATATTGTAAGAGATGATTTCAGTGCAAACACAAACAGAAACTTTACCCGAAACAAATCCCGCGCCCGAATTATCGCTTTTTTTGCCCGTTTTAAATGAAGAAGAAAATTTGCGTCCGATGCACACGAAGATTCAGGAAGCGTTGAAATCTCTGGGCAAAACAGCGGAAGTGATTTATGTTGATGACGGTTCGACGGATAAATCTCTACAAATTTTAAGGGAAATTGCTGACGGAGATTCTCGCGTTCGCGTTATTTCTCTGCGAAGAAATTACGGTCAAACTGCAGCGATGTCGGCGGGAATTGACGCGGCAAAAGGCGAAATTTTGATTCCGATGGATGCCGATCTGCAAAATGATCCGAAAGATATTTCCAGACTTTTAGAAAAATTAAACGAAGGTTACGACGTGGTTTCCGGTTGGCGCAAAAACCGCAAAGATGCGCTCGTTCTCCGAAAAATCCCGTCGCAGATCGCCAATCGCATAATCTCTTGGATCGGCGGCGTTCCGCTTCACGATTACGGCTGTTCATTAAAAGCATATCGGCGCGAAGTTATTCAGGACGTAAAACTTTACGGCGAAATGCACAGATTTATCCCGATCTACGCGAGTTGGGCAGGCGCGAGAGTTACGGAAATTCCGGTTGACCATCACGCGCGAACGATGGGCAAATCGAAATACGGAATTTCGCGCACGATCAAAGTCGTCTTCGATCTGATGACGATAAAATTTATGGCTTCGTATCAAACGAAACCGATCTACGTTTTCGGCACATTCGGAATGATCGCGTTTCTGCTTTCAATTGTCGCCGGACTTTGGGCATTCGTTTTAAAATTCGGTTACGGCACATCGTTCATTTTAACGCCGTTGCCCGTCATCGCCGTCGTAATGCTGGCAATCTCGATGCAGTTTTTTTTAATGGGACTGCTTGCCGAAATGCTCGTCCGAACTTATCACGAATCGCAGGACAAAACGATCTACGCCGTGCGCGAGAAAATCGGATTTGATACTAAGTCAGAACCGCCTGCGTAAGCGGGTGGCTCAAGATTCTAATGTGGAACGATAGAGACAAGCCGCTTGCATATCTAATAACTTTCCGCTGTTACGGCACTTGGCTGCACGGCGACGAACGAGGTTCTGTAAACAGATTTAATAATAAATATCAATCGCCTTTTATGAAAACCAATAAAATTTGGGAAACGGAGAATAAAAACAAATTAAAAGGTGAAGCTATTATCTTAAAAGCGGACCAGCGAAAAATTGTCGAACAAACAATCAGGGAAGTCTGTAAATTTAGAGATTGGGTTTTACACGCTTTGAACGTCAGAACAAATCATATTCACGTTGTAGTTTCAACAGGCAATCATTCTGCAAAATCTGCATTGAACGCCTTTAAAACTTATTCGACAAGAAATCTCAAACAAAATGATTTATGGAATTTTTCTCATAGCCCTTGGTCGGATAAAGGAAGCGAACGCTATTTATGGACTGAGAAAAGTTTGGAAACTGCGATAGAATACGTCGTGAGCGGACAGGGCGGAAAATTGCCGGATTTTGATTGATTAAAGTTGAGCCGCCCGCTTACGCAGGCGGTTCTAACTGTTTTTATGTGCGGAATAGCGGGTTGGATAAATTTAGAAAATAAGCCTTCGCAAAATAATAGCGAAGCCGTTCTGCACGCGATGTGCGAGCGGATGAAGCATCGCGGACCGGATTCGGAAGGTTTGTGGCTTGACGAACAAACTGCGCTCGGAATGCGGCGGCTTTCGATCATTGATCTGCATACGGGCGAACAGCCGGTTTATTCCGAGGACAAACAAATCGTCGTCGTGATGAACGGCGAACTTTATAATTTTAAGGAAGTCAGAAAAGATTTAGAAAAACGCGGGCATAAATTTGAAACGCAAACCGACACGGAAATTCTGCCGCATCTTTACGAAGAACACGGCGAGGCAATGTTAGATGAAATCAACGGAATGTTCGCGTTCGCTTTGTGGGATAAACGAAAGAAAAAACTTCTCATCGCACGCGACCGTTTCGGCGAAAAACCGCTTTATTACGGCGTGTTTGACGGCAAACTTATTTTCGCCTCGGAACTCAAAGTTTTGCTCGCTAATCCGGCGGTCAAAACCAAAATCAACACGAATGCTCTGCGCCAATATCTTTCGTTCGATTATGTTCCCGCGCCGCATTCGATCTATGAAAACATTTTCAAACTGCCTGCTGCACATTTTTTATCGGTCGAAAACGGCGAAGTCAAAACGCGGCGTTACTGGAATCTGACGTTTCACAAAAACGGCAATACGCCGACGTTTGAAAAAGCAACTGACCAACTGCGCGAACTGCTAGCCGACGCGGTGAAGATGCGTCTCGTGTCGGACGTTTCGCTCGGTATTTTACTGAGCGGCGGCGTTGATTCTTCAGCAGTTGCGGCGTTTGCAGCGCAGAATGCGAGCGAGAAAGTCAAGACGTTTTCCATCGGTTTCGAGGAAGATTCTTTTGACGAATCAAAATACGCGCGGCGCGTCGCAAAGCATCTCGACACCGAACATTACGAGGAAAAACTCAGCGTTGAAAAGGCGGCGGATTTGATTTCGGAGATCGGAACGTGGCTCGACGAACCGCTTTCGGACGGCTCTTTAATTCCGACTTTTATGCTGTCCCGTTTTGTTCGCAAACACGTTACGGTGGCACTCGGCGGCGACGGCGGCGACGAGATTTTCGCCGGTTATCCGATGTATTACGCTCACAAAGTTGCGGATATGTATGAAAAAGTTCCGCAGTTTTTACGCAGCGGTTTGATCGAGCCGATTGTCAAAAGTCTTCCGGTTTCAAATAAAAATCTTTCGTTCGATTACAAGGCGAAACGCTTCGTTGCGGCTTCAAAATATGACACCGTGACGCGCCATCATTCGTGGTTCGGTTCGTTTTCGATTGACCAGCAGAAACAACTTTTAACGCAAGAGATTTTGGAAAAGACCTGCGGCGATATTTACAAAGGCGCGAAAGATTTATTGAAAATATGCGACGCGAAAAACGAGATCGAGCAGATGCAGTTTCTCGATATGAATTTTTATATGGCGGAAGATATTCTGACGAAAGTTGACCGCGCTTCGATGGCGGTTTCGCTCGAAGTTCGTGCGCCTTTTCTCGATCCGCGCATCGCGCAATTTGCCGCGCAGATTCCGCTCGCATACAAACTCAAAGGCAACAAGGGAAAATATATTCTGAAAAAAGCCGTCGAACCGCTTTTGCCGAAATCAATTTTACACCGCTCGAAAAAGGGTTTCGGAATTCCGATTGCAGAATGGCTCAAAGGTCGGCTCAATCCGCTGATGCACGAAATGCTTGCGCCGAAAAGATTAAAACATCAAGGTTTATTTAATGAAAATTTCGTGCAGAAATTAATTAAAGAACACGAAACAAATATTGCTTCACACCACAAACAGCTTTGGACATTGCTCGTCTTTCAACTTTGGTATGACAATTTCTCTTAAAAAAATTTTTTAATCGATTGCTCATTTATTCCGTTTATATAACCGAATATATCGCCTTTTGCTACTTTTCGATAAAGAGGTCATAAAAAAAGCCTTAAAAAAAGCCGACGTTTGTTACAACATCGGCTTTTCAAACTAAATTGTTCTAGTCGAACTATTTTATAATTGTAAATTTTGCCATCGGTGTCAATGTTTGAACTTTTCCGTCCGTATTTCTAACTTTGTCAACGATTTTAATTTTGATTTCATACTCGCCGGGTGACATCTGCGCTGTCGGCAAAAGTCTGGCAAGCGTCAAACGCTGTCCCGAATCACTCAAACCTTCCCATTTTTCCGGTTGATTTAAGATTTCCTTTCCGTCCTTCATCAAAATATACTGAACATCAACCGCCGGTCGAAGTGTCGTCTGATCAATTCCTGCATTATAAACTTGCAGGTAAATACCGACTTCCTGACCTTGTTGATAAGTGCTTGAAAGATTGGGAATTACTTTTGCATCACCGATAATGAACATCGAACCGATGTCGCGCTCGGTTGTCGAGCGAAGTTTTGAAGCCAGAATCAAAGTCGAAGTCGCCAATTTGGATTCTTCATATTTCGGAACTTCAAAACCGATTGTCCTGATTCCTTTACTTCCCGTTACGACATCGCGGACTACGACATCAACTTTATAACGTCCCGGACTCAATGCCAATGCTTTCTGATAAACCGATTTTCGGTTTTTCGCTTCGGCGAGTTCCTGCGGTGTAGCATTTGCGGTTACCGAATCTTCAAAAATACCGGAACGCTTACCGGAAACCGCCATTATTCGTCCGAAAATATTCATTTTCGCCGTTTGAATGCCGCCGCTGTCCTGAAATGACAACTCGTTATTTTCCGCCTGAATAGTAAACGCCGTAATTACCCGATCATCCGACTGCCGGAAAAAGTCAACCCGCAAATCAAAATCGAGCGGATTATTGTCAATTACCGGAGAATCCGTCAAAGATGCCTGCAAATCGCCGTATTTTACTTGCGGCGGTGTGCTGAGGGCATTGATTATTTCCAGTCGGCGAAACGGCGAGTCCTGCTCGCGTTGATAATTATTTTGATTATTTACACCGGTAATACGATCTGCTTTATCCGACAATCCCAATTGTTCATTTAATGTCAAACCTGCTCCCGGAACATTTGAGAGTGCATCTTTCTCATTAGGACTTCTGGCGATACGATATTCACCTGTTCCAGTCGGGTCAACAAATTCGATTTCGATGCCGTTGCCGACACCTTCCAGATAACGATAGAACCAAGTTTCAAAAGGATATGTCGTAGTCGAACCGCCGCCTTCGTATGAAGGTCTGTCATAATTTCCGCCCGACGGATGTGACTCTATACCATCCGGCTTTCCCCAAGTAATATAGATTCTTCCCCGGTCGGTTTTCCACCCCGGAATTCCCGAAGCATAATGCTCGTTAGCATAAGCAATACGTTCGTAATACTCTTCACGAAATTCGTTTTCTTCCGTATCGGGATTAGGATCGCGTCTGAGCCAGAAATTAGCGATAAAATTTTCCCGCTCTTCATCTGTCTTTAATTGTTTAAAGGCTTTTTTCTCTTCATTCGTGATGATGTAGGCAACATCTTTATTTACCCAATCGTTGTAAATTTTATCTTTTTCTTTTTTTACCAATCGTGTCTTCGACGACGGGTCTTGACTCGGCGTGTCTTCCTGAGCAAACGTCATCGTCACGCCGACGGATAAAACCGAACCTAAAATTGCAATTTTGCCTAACAGTTTCTTACTTAACATAACTGTTGAACTCCTTAAATCTTTTACTTTTTGACAGATTAAACGGTCGTCTAAGATTTTAGACAGTATTTTATAATTATTCAAGATGCTTTCGACATCTAATGTGGTTGCTTTTTTTGATTTAGATATTTTCTTCCGTGTCCACGATTTTTCTTTTCTTTCCGAAAAACCACGCGATGAAAATCGAAATTATATATAGAACCATCATCGGCAAAGCGAAAAGCATCATATTCGGTATATCGCCTGTCGGTGAAACAAATGCTGCAACTATTAAAATGATAACCAACGATATTTTCCAGCTTCTTACTAAAAAACCTGCCGAAACCAATCCGATTCTTGCCAGTACATAAGTTATTGCAGGCATCTGAAAAATTATTCCCATTGCCAACATTATCAATGTAATAAAGTCGAAATAGTCCGTTGCGCGAAGAAGCAGACGAAAATCTTCGCCTAGTCCCAATAAATATTTAACCGCCGGCGGAAATAAAATATAATAGGCAAAAGCCGCGCCTGTCACGAAAGATATAGTTGACAATAATATAAACGGCGTAACGTAAGACCTTTCGTGTTTGTATAAAGCCGGAGAAATAAAACCCCAAATTTGCCATAACAAAAGCGGTATCGAAAGCGCGATTGCCGCATATAAAGAGACCGTGACATACAGAGTAAAAGGTTCGACAGCGGTTGTTACGATCAAACTTTCGTCCGCGCTCGGTTCGTTCACGGCTTCTGCACTAAAATCAACCGGAAGTCTGACACCTTTCGGAATAATCGAATTACTTGCAGTTACCGCTTCGTTGGTAAATAATCCTTTTTTTCCTGCGCCGTCATTTGCCACAATTGCCAATACGGAAGTTCCCGGCGATAAAACCGTCACACCGATTTTTGTTGCCCGGTCGAAAACATATCGAACAGTTTCGCCTTCCTGCAATTGATTAAGCGGAAATATTTTTTCGTCTCCGGTCAAACCTTCAATCGGAACTTCTCTTCTTTGCGCTTCCGACAAAGCTCTTCTAACCGGAACTGAAAGAAATTCGTAAATTTTATCCGAAACAAACCAACACAAAACGAAAGCTACCAAAACTATTATTATCGAATTGACCAAACGCTTTCTCAGCTCGTCGAGATGTTCTAAAAACGACATTTCCCCGCTTAATCTTTCATCTAATTTTATTTCTTCCATTTTTCTTTCGCAGAGTGAGAGTATTTTACAACCAACTTCGTTTATCGTTTTCTTTCAATTCCGAATTATTTTCTTCGATGCTTTTTCCCCTGACGCTTTTTTCTTTTAACGCTAAAATCTTCTCCAAATCCTCAGGATTCATTTCCTTTATTTCCGGCACGGCAATCTGACTTTCCGGTGTCGAATAATCAGTATTCTCTCTCTGAACCGAATTTTCAATCGGCTTTATATTATTAATTATATTTTTACTTTGAAATTCCGTTTCTTCAAAATTCACCTCTTTTTCCCAAGTAGATTTAAATTCGTCTGTAGTTCGCCTGAAATCCGCCATTGTTTTTCCGATTGTTCGCGCTATTTGCGGCAATTTTCGCGGACCGAAAACAATCAATGCGACCATTCCGATTAATAACAATTCCGACGTTCCGATTGATTCAAATATAAATAAATACATCTCTTTATAAATTACTCCACTTCGATTAGAAAGTTTGAATACTCCTCGACTTTTCCTATAACTATAGCATCTTCAATTTCTTCTAAATATCTTTGTGCTTTTTCTTCTTCTACACTTATCAACAAACCTCCTGCCGTTTGCGGATCAAACAAAGCACTCTGCATTTCTTTTGAAACTTTTTGCGAAAAATTTACCGTTTCACCGACATATACACGATTGTTTTTGTCGCCTCTTGTCAGCATTTTTTGTTCGATCAAATCCAAAACTTCGGGCAGTAGCGGAACTTTTTCCGACTCTATCATAAATGTTTTTTTACTTGCTTTCGCCATTTCATAAATGTGACCGAGCAGACCGAATCCGGTTATGTCGGTGCAACTGTTCGCACCGTATTTTTGCATTACTTCAGACGCTTTACGAGCCGAAGTAGTCATTATTTTTAGTGCTTCTTCTTTTGCTTTCTCACTCGCTTTTTCAAACTTTACGCCTGTGCTTATCACACCTGTTCCGATTTTTTTTGTCAATATCAAAACATCGCCGTTTTTTGCACCCGAATTTGCTATAACTCTTTTAGGCTCAATAATTCCGGTAATCGAATAACCGAACTTAATTTCTTGGTCATCGACCGAGTGACCGCCTAAAATTATCACTCCTTCTTCATTGAGTGCTTTCTGACCGCCTGCTAAAATTTCACCTAATAAACCCCAATCACCTTTCTGCGGATAACAAACTATAGAAAGTGCCGTCAATGGTTTTCCGCCCATTGCATATACATCGTTCAAGGAATTTATCGCGGCGATTCGACCATATATTTCCGGGTCATCCGCAATCGGAGTAAAAAAATCCAGTGTTTGCACAAGTGCTAAATCATCATTAAGACGAAACACTCCCGCATCGTCGGAATTTTCATATCCGACGATTACATTTTCGTTGTTTTGTTTCGGAAGTTTGCTCAAAACTTGAGCAAGGTCGCTCGGTGCGAGTTTTGCCACTCAACCCGCACAAGAAACCATTTCCGTTAAGCGTTTTCTCATAAAAAAGTCCGAAATTATTTTGCTCTCTATGTTAATTGAAAGCAAATCTATTTCGGATTGTTAATGTTTTGCAATTAATTTTTTAGAATTATTTTATAAATACGATCGAGATCGCTTTCACCATAATATTCGATTAGCATTTTTCCGCCTGTTCCGTTTCCATCAGGCGTAATAGTTACATTAGTTCCCAGATGCCTTTTTAATTTTGTTTCTGCAGCTCTGGTGTTAGCATCAATACTAATTTTTTGTTTACTTTTATCCGATATTTGTTCAACACCGCGTTTTACGCGCTTGACCGCTTTTTCCGTCTCCCTCACAGAAAGAGACATTTCAACTATCATTTTTGCGATTTTTTTCTGAGATTCTACATCTTCGCTCATCAATAATGCTCTTCCGTGTCCAGCCGAAATTTTTTCCTCTTCGATCAAATTCTGAATTTCGTCCGGCAACTTCAAAAGTCTTAAAAATGTGGTTATCACCGTTCTGTTTTTTCCTACTCTTTCCGCTATCATTTCTTGCGTAAGTCCAATTGTATCAACAAGTTTTCGATATGCTTTGGCTTCTTCGACCGCATTTAATTCTTGTCTTTGTATATTCTCGATCAATGCAAGTTCTAACAACTTTTCATCGGATACTTCCTTTACCACAACCGGAACTTTTTGCAATCCGATTTTTTGTGCCGCCCGCCAACGTCTTTCTCCTGCTACTATTTCATAATTTCCGTTCTTGTTTCTGACTACTATCGGTTGTATTATACCGTTATTTTTTATTGATTGGGCTAATTCTTCCAAGGTCTCTGCCGGAAATCGGGTTCTTGGTTGATCGGGATTCGGTGTTATTAAATCTACATCTAACTCTGTAACACTTTCTTTTTTTATTGCTGTATCTTCTGTGATTAAAGCACTTAAACCTTTACCTAAAACTTTTCTACTCATGACTCAATATCTCCTTTGCCAATTGCATATAGCTTTCTGCACCTCTCGACCGAATGTCGTATAAGATAATCGGCTTTCCATAACTCGGAGCTTCCGCTAAACGGACATTCCTTGGTATTACCGTTTTTAAAACTTGTGTCCCATAAAAATCTCTCAAATCCTTTGCAACAGCAGCTGATAAATTTGTTCTTTCATCATACATAGTTAAAAGTAAACCCTCGATTGCCAGCTGCGGATTTAATCCTCTTCTTAATCTTGCGAGCGTATCAAATAATTCTGTAACTCCTTCTAATGCAAAATATTCACACTGGATCGGGACTAACAACGAATCAGCCGCCGTTAAACCGTTAATAGTTAATAATCCTAGTGATGGTGGACAATCAATTATTATGTAATCATAATCGTTTTTTACTTCCGCAAGCAGATTCTTTAAAATATATTCACGGTTTTGGACTTCTACCATTTCAATTTCAGCCCCGGCTAAATTTTTGTCAGCCGGAATAATAAAAAAAAGTGGTAATTCAGTTGAAAGGACTGTTTTTTCTAAACTCTCGCTGCCAACAATTACATTATACAAAGTTTTTCTTGACAACATTCTAGGAATTCCTGAACCTGACGTTGCATTTCCTTGAGGATCTGCATCCACTAACAGTATTTTCTTTTCTTCAATGGCAAGTCCTGCAGCTAAATTTACTGCTGTTGTTGTTTTCCCTACTCCACCTTTTTGATTAGCTACTGCTATTATTTTTCCCATTTTATTTCATTTTTTTTCTTTTTTTTATTATTTTAATTACTCTTTTCCGACTCTCGTTTTCATTAAAGCTATTTTATTTTACCAGCTTCTTTTAAAACTGCCTAATATTATATGACTAATTGAGACAATTAAACGAAATATTAAATTAGAAAAATTATTTTTTTTGCTTACATCTTAAAATGTAGCACATACCACAAAAAATAGTATATGATTTATTTAGCCAAATTCCATTTTTAACGTGTATTGTTTGCTGTAATACTAACTAATAATACTGATAATGCAGCTACAGTTATGCCGGGAATTCTTCTGACTTCTCCAAAGTTTTGCGGTTTGGCGCGTTCTAATCTTTCAACCATTTCATTTGAAAGACCGCTTATTTCTCTATAGAAAAAATCTTCCGGTATTTTTAATGAGTCATTTTTGTAAACTCTTTCATTAGTTGCTTTCTGCGATTTTATATATCCGCTATAAAGCGAATCGGCTAATGCAGTCTTAATTTCCGACATATTAACTTCATTCTTAATTTTATCCGGAATTAATTTAACAACTAAGTCTTGGCTAACAGTTGGGCGCATTGCAAGTTGTGACAATGAAATAGAATCGCCTAATTCCACTCCGATCAAGTTGGAAATGACAGAATATTCGGCTGAAGATTTTTTGAATTTACAGTTATCTATGTAATCCCGTATTTTAGCCACACTATTTTGTTTTTTGTTGAATTTTTCCCACTCGTTATCTCCTAATAAACCTATATCAAAGCCTTTTGGTGACAGTCTTCTATCTGCTGTATCGTGCCTCAAACTAAGGCGGTCTTCAGCTCTCGAAGTAAACAATCTATAGGGTTCATCTACTCCATTTTGAATTAAATCGCTTATAAGAACTCCGATATAGGATTCATTACGACCTAATATCAAAGGCTTTTGATGTAGCACATGACACAATACAGCGTTAATTCCTGCTACAAGTCCTTGACAGGCAGCTTCTTCATATCCGGTTGTCCCGTTTATTTGTCCTGCAAAAAACAGTCCTTTTATTCGAGAAGTTTCCATTGTCGGTTGCAGTTCACGCGGATCAACGAAGTCGTATTCAATAGCATAGCCGGGTCGAATTATTTTAACATTCTCCAGACCTTCAACCATCTGCAGGAGTTCAAGTTGAATAGATGATGGAAATGATGTGGAAAAACCATTCAAATAGACTTCATTCGTGTTATGCCCTTCAGGTTCTAGAAATAGTTGATGTCGGTTTTTCTCAGCGAATTTTACAACTTTGTCCTCAATCGAAGGGCAATATCGAGGTCCAACGCCTTGTATTTTACCTGAATAAAGAGGTGATTTATCTAAATTATTTCTAATATGATTGTGCAGTTTTTCATTGGTGTATCCTATGAAACAGTTTATTTGAGGTTGTGTGATCTTCTCGGTTGAAAACGAAAAAACTGTCGGATTATCATCAGGCGACTGCGCCTCGAATGCAGACCAGTCAACTGTTCGTCCATCAATTCTAGGCGGCGTTCCTGTTTTTAGTCTTCCGACGGGAAAATTTAATAGTTTTAAACACTCTGCCAACTTTATCGAAGCAGGTTCTCCGGCTCTCCCCGCTGAAAAAGTTTGATGTCCGGTATGAATAGTCCCGTTTAAAAAAGTTCCGGTTGCAACAATTACTGATTTTGCACGAAACTTTCTGGTATCTTCCATACTAATTCCTACAACCTGTTTATTCTCAACAATTAGATCGGTGGCAACGCCTTGTCTTAGATGTAAGTTTGAAGTATATTCAAGAACTTTTCGCATCTCAAGACGATATAAACTCCTGTCAGCTTGCGCTCTCGGAGATTGCACCGCAGGACCGCGAGACCGATTTAAAAGTCTAAACTGAATACCTGTTCGATCAATTACGCGTCCCATAATACCGCCGAGCGCATCAATTTCTCTAACGACATGTCCTTTGGCGATGCCGCCAATAGCAGGATTACAGGACATCTGACCGATTAAATCTAAATTAATAGTTATAAGAGCGGTTTCAGCACCGAGTCTGGCAGAAGCAGAAGCTGCTTCACAACCGGCGTGACCTGCTCCTATGACAATAACATCAAATTCCTCATCATAAATCATAATTCTTGACTCACAAAACAAAATTATTTAACCTAAATTTTACCGATTAAAAAACTAAATGAAAATAATTTAGTTTATACACAAAAGTAAGTAGTTTATATTAACTACCTTTAAATTATAACAAATCAATCAGTAAGCCATATTTTATTATGCTGAAAATAGAGAATCAATAAAAAAGATGTGTATAAAAAACGATTAAATATGAAAAAAAGATGAGAAAATTATTGATGAGAAATCATTATGTGCGGTTATAAGTCGAATAGATTCAACTGTTTGGAAAGTTCAACTGCCTATTTCTATAACTGATACTCCTCAAGTAGCTGTTTTAATTTCCTTTTATCAAAAATTAAAACTGAAATTATTTGTAGAATTTCGTAGCGATTTCTATCTATTTTCAGTTCTTTCTTGATAATCGCCACCATCAAACAAGTGCAGACTGCAATCCAAATTTGTGTTTTGACCGCATTTTCCGATGCGCCCCAAAACTTTTTAATCTTCAAATGTTGCTTGCATTTGAAAAACAATTCGATTCGCCAGCGAGGTTGCTGAGAAAAAAAGTATTTTCCTTTATTCATCAAAAAAGTCTATGACTCATTTGAAGATAAATTGAAATCGTAAAAACCAAATAATGATGTAAGCCACAATAAATCAACAACTTACAGATGTAAAAACTTTTTTTAACCGGACACTATTGCATTCAATTAAGACTTTTATAATTTTTCCGATATAAATAATTAACATATTAAGGTGGCTTTGTTGCATAAAACAGTAAATCTCTACTTTTCTAAGCAAAGAGAAAGTAAACAGGTATTTTGAACTGATTTATCCGAGAATTTCATCGAGTTCTGGCACAAACTATTTTTGGCTTTCGTAGGCTTCCCGACTTAGCAAGTCATACTTTATCTTTTTCCACAATATTTCTATTTTATTGAGCATCGGACAATAACTCGGCAAGAAATATACTTTCAAATCCAAGTTTTTCCCATTCCTTGATCTTCTCTTGAAACTTTTGACTGCGATGCGTCATAGCATTGTCTATGACGACCACCGTTTCTCGCTCAAGAGTTTCGGCAAATATATCAAAACACCCTGTAATGACGTGCAAATCTATCGTTCCTTCAAACACGAAAGAAGTAAACTCCTGATACCGATGTCCCATAAATCCTAACACATTCTGCGATTTGCCGCGCGTTACAGGAACAATTATCCGCTCGCCTCGCTTCTGCCACGCATAAACTATCTTCTTTCGCAAATTAAATCCCGATCCGTCAAAATACACTAAACCCGGCAAGCCTTCATCCGCCTCTCTACTCGACTTCTCCAAGTCCTGACGGACAAATTCTTTCTCATCTTTAGCTGCTTTCTTCCATAACCCTAACTTGATTCTTTTCCAGAGATAGTCTTTTTTTTTTATAAACCCTTGAGCAGGTATTTGCTCATCTCTTTGCCGGTCTCGTCTTTGATCTCCCCTAACTGACGATGCGGAAACTTCGGATTCTGCAAAGCTATGGCAATCGCCTTTGCCTCTTCCTCTTCAGTTAAAATCGGTAGACGACTGCTCTTTTTATCATCAGCTAAAGCCTCGAAACCAAATTCATTCCAATTATCAATCTACCCGCTAACGGTATCGCGGTCAGCCCGACAAATACGGGCGATTTCAGCAACTGAAAACTTTTCAGAAGAAAGCAAAATCGCGTGAGAACGATTGCGAACCCGAAAGTTATCACCTGTTTGATGGTTTTTAATAAGTTTGCTATGTTCTTGCTCAGATAAAGCGGTAACAAATTTAGTTGGTGTTTTCATTTCCAACTATTATATCTCTCTTTACTTTGTCTAACCTGCTTAGTTTTTGCTAGATTTCAACGCTTGTAACTATCAGGCATTCCTAAATGTTTCATTCGATTCAAGATGGCACTTTTGATGTGCATTTCCTGAAATTGATTCGCCTTTTTCTTGATCGTAATTTATTTATGAAGATCGTTTTGTATCTGAACATCGCCGTTTCCGCTAAACTCCGCCGATGATAGCTGCTCTCGCGCTGCCACTTCTTTCTGCCCGTGCGCCGGATGTGCCGCCGATTCTCATCCCGACAATAATTTCACGCCCACCATCGCCTGAATCGCCGCATCGCTATATTTCGGCGAACTGCCACGCTCACCCGTCAATCCTCCTGCCAGCCAATTATCAATCAAATCCTGTGAAACCAGAAACTCAGACTTCTAAGTTTTCTTAAACTTCGATTATAATCAGACCGGTTGCGGATGCGACAACGGTAGTTCTTTTTCAGGGTAGAAAAATCTTACTATTTATCAATTCCGCAACTTATTTATGCAACAACTCCCTGTTTAATTCTAAAAAAACTCAATCTATTTTTAACAAATAATTTGCGAAAATCAATCTAAAGTGTAATTATTTTTTATAAACAGTTATCTAAAAAGAGGAAATAAAAATGTCAGCAGTTTTAGAATCAATTCCGATAACACGCCCAAAAGTTTCAACAAATATTGTCGAAAGAGGTGTTCTTCACGGCATCAGTTGGGAAACTTACGAGCAGATTTTGGACGAACACAATGAAGTCAGCAACCGCCATTTCGCATATAACGAAGGAGATTTGGAAATTATGGTGCTTGGCTACGACCACGAAACTATAAAAGCAAGATTGTCCGAACTCGTTACGGAAATAGCGAGAATTTTAGAAATTGATTACGAAAATGCGGCTTCGACGACTTTTCGCAAGGAATCAAAGAAAAAAGGATTTGAAGACGATTCGACTTTTTATTTCAAAAGTGCCGAAACGATTCGCAGAAAAACGAAAATAGATTTATCAAAAGACCCGCCACCCGAACTCGTAATTGAAATTGACATAACGCACGGCTCACTTTCCAAATTTCCGATATTTTTCGATTTAGGCATCGAAGAAGTATGGCGTTTCGACGGCAAAAACGTGAAATTTTATCGTTTACAAGATAAAACTTGTAAAGAAATGCCGGAAAGCGTTTGTTTGAAAAATGTGCAAAGCGAAACGGTAACGGATTTGCTTTTCAGCGCAAGTGAATTGAAAAAGCTTGATTGGATAAAACTTATTCACAAAACGATCACAGAGGATTAAAAAATGTCAGCAGTTTTAGAAGCCATCAGACCGATTGAAGAATATCTCGTGATGCCGGATGCGGAAATCGCCGAACGTATCGAAGAAGCGCGGAAAGAATTAGGCGAAAAGGTCATCATTTTAGGTCATCATTACCAACGCGAAGATGTGATCGCACACGCCGATCTGACGGGCGATTCTTATCAATTGTCGGTGATGGCTTCGCAGACGGACGCGGATTTTATCGTTTTCTGCGGCGTTCATTTTATGGCTGAATCGGCTGATATTCTCGGCAAACCGCACCAGCAAGTGATTTTGCCCGATCTCGGCGCGGGTTGTTCGATGGCTGATATGGCGACGATTGAACAGGTCGAAGACGCTTGGGAACAACTGCGTGAAATCGGTATTTTGGAAAACAAAGTCGCGCCGATCACATATATGAATTCGAGCGCGGCGATCAAAGCGTTTTGCGGTCGAAATGAAGGTGTCGTCTGCACGTCTTCAAACGCCGTTCCGCTGTTCGATATTTATCTCAAAAATTTCGACAAGATGTTTTTCTTTCCCGATCAGCATCTCGGCAGAAACACGGGCGCGAAATTCGGAATCCCGTTAGACAAAATGGTTTTGTGGAATCCGCACGAAGAACTCGGCGGAAATACGGAAGAAGAGTTGCGCGCGGCGAAACTGATTTTATGGCGCGGACATTGTTCGGTTCACGGTCGTTTCAAACCGTGGCACGTTGACCAAATCCGCAAACAAGTTCCCAGCGTTCAGGTTATCGTTCATCCCGAATGTCCACGCGAAGTCGTTGAAATTTCGGACTTTAACGGCTCGACTTCGTTCATTATCAAAACCGTCGAAAATGCTCTGTCCGGCTCGAAATGGGCAATCGGCACGGAAGTAAATCTCGTCAACCGTCTGGCGGAAAGATTCCCCGATAAAGAAATCCGACTGCTCGCGCCCGACCTCTGTATGTGCGCGACAATGTATCGCATTGCCCCGCAAAATCTCGCGTGGGCGATGGAAAATCTGACAATGGGAAATGTCGTCAACGAAATTTCGGTGGACGAAGAAACAAAAAAATGGGCATTAGTCGCGCTCGAAAGAATGATTTCGATGACAGAAAAGAAATAAAACGGATTACTTAATCATCAAAATTTTCGTTGCTAATTTACGAAAATTGTCTTAATATGAGCGGCATTAAAATAATTCGGCATTTGTCCGACCTTTTTTTCGTTAGTATTTATAAATACAGTAGTTGGGAATTCCGTTAAATTAATTATACGGAATTTAATTCGGTTAAATACAAAGTTGGGCGTTTCTCAGTATAATCAGAAACATGAAATTTTGAAAACTCAAGACGCACCGCGTGAAAACAAATTTGTGTGAAACTAAAAGATGCGCTGAAGATGCAGACATGCCCCATTACGGTCGTTGTCGAATCTACTAAGAATACGCACTGTTTTTGAGATGACTTCCAAATAAAGAAAAATAAACCTATGGCTATCGCAGTAATAATTGCAACTATATTTATTGGATTGTATTTTTATCGTTCAGCTAACAATATCGGTAAGAACGGCGCACTATGGGTCGGTATCGCATTAGGAATTTTTCTAACCTTAAGTGTTTTAGCAAGTTTAGTGTCTTACTTTTTGTTTATATCCCTTCTAGGATATAGTGAGAATAGCAGCTTTCTCTTAGCAGGTTTTGTAGGACTGGGAGCAGGAATAGTAGGGCTTTTTGTAATTAATTATTACCTGAATATAATTCCTGACTAAAAATTATTTCAAAACCAAGCGATGCGTGAAACAAAGACACGCCCAACAAATCAATGGACGTGAGGGCGAAACAGCGGTTTTGTTATCAACGGGTCTTTTGAACTCAGAGTTGCGTGTATTCGGTTTCGCCCCACGTCATTTCAACCGTTCGTGGTAGAAATCGGCGAAACAGAAAAATAAACGAATGCTTTTGTCAGAAACTATTTGGATGCGATAATAATCGGTAGATGACATCTGAAACGGATTTGGATTTTGAATGGGACGAAGACAAAGCAGTCGCTAACCTCAAAAAGCACAAAATCGGCTTTGAGGAAGCTAAGACGGTTTTTGCCGATCCTTTCGCAATTACAATTGATGATCCGAAACATTCGGTTGATGAACACAGATTCGTTGATACCGGAATCTCTGCCAATGGAAAATTTTTGGTTGTTTCTTACACCGAGCGCGACCAGAAAATCCGTCTTATCAGTTGCCGCAAAGCAACAAGAACGGAACGCAAAATATATGAAGAAGAAAAAGATTTCTAAATCGCAAAATCAGGAAAATGACGAAATGCAATCCGAATATGATTTTCGCGGCGGAGTGCGCGGCAAACATTACAAAGCATATCGGCAAGGTCATACGGTCACGATTCACAAATCGGACGGAACAACTGACGTTCAGCATTTCAAACTCGAAGAAGGCGCAGTAATGTTAGAGCCTGATGTGCAAACGGCTTTTCCAGATTCCGAATCGGTTAATGAAGCGTTGCGAATGCTGATGAAAGTTGCTGACCGTCAAGTTCAAAAACAAGTTTGAGTTTTTTTCTTTTATAATTGATAAGAAAAACTTTTAATTTAAAACTACTATCCAGTAAATGCAAAATGCCGTAACAATCGAGCGGTTTGATCTATCAGAGAAAAATAAATTGCTCGCTTTTCTCGAAAATGCTTATGCGGATAATCCGCGTCAGAGTGACGATAAATTTTGGAGTTGGCACTTTGTTGAACCGCCGCATTCGAAAGCGGAAAAAATGCCGATCTGGTTGGCAAAAAGCGGTGGACGAATTGCCGGACAACTTGCGGCGATTCCGGTCGAATTGAAGGTCGGCGGAGAGATTTTGCCTTCGATGTGGATTTTGGATTTTATTGTTGATCCCGAATTTCGGCGGCAGGGAATCGGAAAAAAACTCGTGCTTGCGGCGGAAGAATCGTGTTCCGTGATGCTCGGCGTAAATACGATGGAACAACACGCGCCCGCATTGCTTCAAGGTTTAGGCTGGAAGATTGTCGGGAAAATTCCGCGTTTTCACAAAATGCTTTTTCCCGGCACGGCAGTCAAGGAAATTGCCAAGATCAAACCGCTTTTAAAAGCCGTCAATCTCGGTTTCGCGCCGTTTCGCCCGCGTTTTAAAAGTGAAAATTTACAGGGAAATGAAAATCTGAGATTGCTCGACTCGTTCGATTCGGATTTTGACAAACTCTGGGACGAAGCGGGCAAACAATGGAATTGCGCCGTCAAACGCGATGCGGAAATGCTGAAATGGCAGTATCAGAAACAGCCTGAAAAAAAAATTGACATTCTCGGTTTTTATGAAAATGAAAATTTGCGCGGTTACGCGGTTTTGTTTTTTCGTAAAGCGGACGAAAACGGCGCGATTTCCAAAGCCGCGATCACGGACATTTTTTATCATCCCGATGATGCGAAAAATACGATTGACGCGCTAATCAAAGGTGCGCTTCAACTTGAGGTTGAGCGTCGCGCCGGAGGTTTGGTAACGGACGCGATTGATTCCTTGCTTGAAGAAAGATTGGTTCATTGCGGTTTCTGGCGCGTTAAAAATCCGTTGAAGTTAATGGTCAAAACGGGCGTTCGGGAAGACTTGCTTTACAATGCGAAAAATTGGTTTCTGACGCGCGGCGATTCCGACATTAGCATTTTTGAAGACCCGAATTTATAATCTCTAAAGCATTATGAATCCGCCTTTTCTGCTTTATCACAAAATTGATCTTCCGACTGCTGACGTTCGCATTCGCGGTGCATTTACCGCGCCGAAAAAGTTTGAAAAACAAATCTCGTATCTTTTGAAAAAAGGCTTTTCGTTTTATACGGCTTCCGAATTAGTCACGCATTACAAAAATCACGGCGAATTTCCGAAGCATTCGGCGGCGATAACTTTTGATGACGGCTGGAAAGATAATTTTACGAATGCGTTTCCGGTTTTAAAAAAACACGGCGTAAAAACGACGATTTTTCTCGTCCCGTCTTGCATCGGACAAACGACGGCAAAAGTCACGGCGGACGGCGAAGACACACGCGGACATCTTTCAGAAACGGATATTTTGGAAATGTCCGCGAGCGGAATCGAATTCGGTTCGCACAGTTTTAATCACAAATTATTTCATCAAATTTCTCAACAAGAAATCGAATTTGAAGTAACCGAATCGAAAAAAACAATCGAAAATCTGACGCAAAAAGAATGTTCGGTTTTTGCATACCCGGCGGGATTTTTTACCGCATACGCGAAAGATGCGATAAAAAATGCCGGTTTTATCGCGGCGTTTTCGACGATTTACGGTTCGCCCGACGCGCTCGATTTATATGCAATTAATCGTGTGGAAATCTTGCGCCGAAACGGTTAGCCGTTTAAGTTCGGACGGAAAATCAAACAGAATATTATCGCTTGAAATCAGACCGCTTCGAGCATTTTTTCGAGATCGGATTCGTCGAGCGTATAAAGTTCATTGCAAAATCCGCAAGTCATTTTCGCGCCTTTGTCTTCTTTGAGCATTGATTCGACTTCGGCTTGACCGAGAGATGAAATCAGCGAAACGGCGCGGTCGAATGAGCAGTTGCATTCAAAACGCACGTCTTTTTCTTCCAGAATTTTGTAATCAATTTCGCCGAGAGCGAGTTTTAAAAGGTCTTCGGCGGTCGCGCCTTCTTTGATAACAGTTGTTAAATGCGGCGCGTGTTTGATCGTGTCTTCGATCATCGTGACGATGTGTTCGTTTGCGCCGGGAAGCATCTGAATCATCACGCCGCCGGATGCCGCAACGTAAGGTTCGGTGTTTTGCAACAGAACGCCGAGCAATACAGCTGACGGAATTTGTTCGCTTTTAGCTAGATAATAGGCAAAATCTTCGCCGATCTCGCCCGAAACGATGGGAACGCTGCCGACATAAGGTTCGCGGTAAAGCCCGACATCATAACCCGATTCTCTGATGACGTAAAATGTTCCGCCTTTGATAATGCCGCTAACATCGAATTTTCCATTTTCTTTGGCGGGAATTTCGACGGACGGATTTCTGACGTAACCGCGCACATTTCCTTCTTTATCGGTTTCGGCAACGATGGCTTTGAGTTCGCCTTCGGCTTCGATTTTTACGGTCAGGCGGTCAAATTCCTTTAATGTCGCACCGAGCAGAAGTGCGCCGGTCAGAGTTCGTCCGAGAGCGGCGGAAACGGTCGGCGATGTTTGATGACGGCGGACGGCTTCGCTGACTGTATCGGTTGTGATCGCCGCCATAAAGCGCACGGTTTCATCGGCTGCCGTTCCGTGTATTAGTTTGTCCATAAGTTTTTATAATAACAAATCAGTTAAACGGTAAGCAGTAAGCAGACGGCAATATTTTTATTTGACAAATAGAAACTGCAATCAAATTTTCTTTCGTAAATCGGATAATCGAACTCGAAACATATTGCCGACTATTGCTTACCGCTCACTAAACAGGGCTTTGCGCTTTTTCTTTTTAGCCTTTTGTCTGTATAATTCGTAAGTTTGTTGGAAAGGTAAAAGCAACCAAGACTTGGTTCATCGAATCCAAGTTCGCGTTATATCCAACATTGAAATTCCCCTAGTTTGAGAGATTATTATTTTGGAGTTAATTTTTTTACGGGTGTTTTTAATCCGACAATAACTTGCAATCATAAAGGAAATCGTATTTATGCAAATTCTTCGCGCTTTAGGGCTTGTTTTATTGAGTTTTACGGCTTTGGCTCTTCCTATCTTCGCCGAATCCAATGATAAAGCGAAATATAGTTCTAAAATTGAAACAACATCAGCGAACGCACAACAACAATTGGTCGAATCGGTTGACATACAGGGAAATCGTCGTCTGCGCGATGAAGACCTGCTTTACTACATCAAAACCCGACCCGGCGATGTTTACAGCGAGGCTCAACTCGAACGCGATTTGAAAGAACTTTTATCACTGAATTTTTTCGATAAAACAGCAACCCGAGTTTTGACCGAACCGGGCGTGCGCGGCGGTGTCAACGTGATTTTTGAAGTCCGCGAATTACCGATCATCCGCGATCTGCAATTTGAAGGCGCGAAAGCCTTACAGGAATCGGACATCTTAAAAGCCTTCCGCGAACAGCGCGTCGGCATTTCCAAAGAAGCGACTTACGATCCGGTCAAAGCGCGAAACGCTTCTCGCATTTTGCGCGAACTGCTTGCCGCCAAAGGTTTTCCGAACGCCAAAGTCGAGGTTAAGGAAGAAGAGGTTTCAGCAACTTCGGTTGCCGTCACTTTCGATGTAGATCAGGGAAATCGCTCGCGCATCGTTGATATTCAATTTGAAGGCAACGAACATTTCAAAGATGGCGAACTGCGCGGCGCGTTGCAATTGGTTAAAGAAACCGGACTGATTTCACGCTTTCAAGGCACGGACATTCTCGATTTGAGAAAATTGCAATACGATCTGCAAAAAAATGTGCGCGATTATATGTTTTCAAAAGGCTATTTCCAAGCCCGCATCGGCGAACCGACGGTTGAAGGACTCGGTTACAAGCGCACGGGAATTCCTATTCTGGGCGTTCTTCCGCTGCCGCTTATCAGTTCCAAAGACGACACTTTGAGAATAACCGTGCCTGTTACGGAAGGCAAAATTTTTCGCGTCGGTGAACTCAAAGTCGAAGGAAATTCGATTTTCAGCGAACAACAGATTCTCGGAATTGTCGGTTTGCAGAAAGGCGAAGTTGCCAACGGAAAACGTCTCCGCGATGCCGTCTATGAAGATTTGAAAAAAGTTTACGGTTCGCAGGGATTCGTGCTTTATGATGCCGAATTCAATCCTGAATTTAAGGAAAATCCGGCAAACGCAGCCGAAGGAATCGTAGATATAAACATCACGATTGACGAAGGAAAACAGTTTCGTCTGCGCCGTCTCGAATTTGTCGGCAACACGTTCACGCGCGATACGGTTTTGCGCCGCGAATTTCTTTTGAACGAAGGCGATATTTACAATCAAATCGCGCTCGAACGCTCGGTTCTGCGACTTAATCAAACAGGTTATTTCGATCCGATTGACAAAGATAAAGATGTTGAAACGCGCACCGATCAGGATCAGGGCGAAGTTGATTCGATTGTCCGCGTCAGCGAAAAAGGTCGTCAGCAAATTTCGTTTAACGGCGGAATTTCCGGCATCGGCGGTTCATTTTTCGGACTCGAATACTCGACCAACAACTTACTCGGACGCGGCGAAATTCTTTCGTTTCAGTTCGGAACGGGAAATCGTCAGCAGAGTTTCTCTTTCACGTTTCAAGAGCCTTATTTCCGCGACCGACCGATTTCCGTCGGATTTTCGCTGTTCGCCTCGCGCTATAAGTTTTTCGGCGAAGGAACGGTTCTTTCGCAAAATCAGGATTTGATTAACAATCTTATTCTCGATCCGAACGCTTCTTTGACGACCGACGAATCAAATTTGTTCACGCAGACAACCTACGGCGCGACGGTGTTTGCGACTACGCAGCTTTCGGAAGTTCTGTTCAAGAAAAGCCGTTTCTCGCAATTTTCGCGTGTCGGTCTGACATATCAATTTTCGGCAACTTCGATTGCCGATCCCAAAGTAAACAGCAACAGTGATACAACGCTGGCAATTCCGGTTATTTTTCGCCAACCTAACATTATCACCAGTCGCGTTACAGGATCATTCGTTTACGACACCAGACAACCGGCGGCAAACGGTATTGATACTCTGCGCGGCACACAGATTTCCGCTTCGCTTGCTCTTGCCGGTTTAGGCGGCGATGTCCGAACCTATCAGCCGAATATTTCATATTCGCAGTTTATTCCGGTCAGACGTAAAAAGTCGCCGAACGCTGAAGTTTTTGCGTTTCGCCTTCAGGCGGGAACGATTGGAAGCTATGCGACTGCCGATAAAATCAGAAACGCTAATTCGCTTTCATTTATCGGCGGCGTTCCGGTTTATGAACGCTATTTTCTCGGAAGCGAATTTGACGTGCGCGGTTATGATGCGCGTTCGCTCGGTCCGGTTATTCCGATTGACAGTTATGTAACGGCTCGAAACATCGTCGTTGCGACCAACTTTTCGGGCATTCCGACATTACCGACAAATATATCCGATACGCGAAGAAACGCTATCGCGCAAATCGGTCAGTTGACCGGACCGGACGCGGGAAACACGGCTTTTTTAAGCAGAAGTTATCGCATTCTCGGCGGCGACACGCAGTTATTGGGAAATTTCGAGTATCGCGTACCGATTTTCGGTCCCGTAACATTAGCCGGATTTGCCGATGTCGGTTCGGTCTTCAATCTGCGTAGCACCGGAACACAAAGAATAGACAGCGAATTTCTGCGCGATGATCTGTTGGTCGGGGCGGGAACCGTAACTGCTTTGGCTTTGAGAAATTATCCGACGGTCGCCAATGCTTTCGGCGCAATTCCGCTTATAAACGGTGTGCCGCTAACACCGACTCAATACAACCGTGATATTTGCAATCAAATTCCGGGATGTAACGTCAGTACATTTCCTCCGGGGTTTCAGACGGTTTATCTGCGCGGCGAAGCGCAGACCAATCAACTTATCAAATCCGACGAGAGCGTATTTGACAGCATTTCCGATTTTCGTTCGAGCGTCGGTCTCGAACTCCGCGTTCAGGTTCCGGTTGTTAATGTGCCGTTTCGTTTGATTTACTTCTATAACCCGAACGGCAAATTCGGCGTTACCGAAGAATTGCCGTCTTTGTTTCTGCCGGGTAAAAGAAGCGGCTTTCGTTTTACTGTCGGACGAACATTTTAAGGAAATTTGAAGTTATTAAGCGTTTTCGGAGAGTTGATTGACAAAATATATTTAAATTGCCTAAGATTACTTTCTTTTTCTGACTGAAAGAAGTTAAAAGCAACGAATTTTACAAAATAGAGTTCTAATGGCTAGTCAAAAAACAGACACACTTTATAAAAGTTTAAGGAGTATTATAAAAATGAAAACATTACGTTTGATTGCCTGTAATTTCGTATTTGCAGCGATATTTGCAGTTTCGGCATTTGCCCAAACCGGCGCGTCGAGCAAAATCGGTTTAATAAATACATTGGCTTTCGATTCCAAAGAAGGAATCACAAAATATATCAATGCAATGACGGCTTTGGAAAATGAATTTAAGCCGGACAATACTTCATTGCAGACGATGGGAACGAGAATCAAAACATTGCAAACCGAAATTCAGGGTCTGCAAAAACAGGTTCAGGACGGAAAAGTTCCGGTAGATGAAAAAACCGTCAACGGTAAATTGGAAGAATACGACAAATTAACGCGCGAATATAAATTTAAGCAGGAAGATGCCAAAGCGCGCTTTGAACGTCGTCAAGGAGTAATTTTAGGTCCCGTAAATCAGGACATCGGCAAAGCAATGCAGGAATTTGCGACGCAGAAAGGATATACGATCATTCTCGACGCGGCAAAATTGGATAATGCCGGTTTGATTTTGGCACTCGATGCTAAAACCGACGTTACAAAAGAATTTATTACTTTCTACAATGCACGTCCGGCAAGCGGCGGAACAACTGCGACTAAATAATAAGTTATTAAGTTTGATATTAAAGAATCAGGAGTATTAAAAAAAAATGAAGACATTACGTTTGACCGCCGTCGGTTTCCTATTTGCATTGATGTTTACGGTTTCGGCATTTGCTCAGACGACCGGCGAAGGAAAATTAGGATTAATTGACACACGCTTTTTCGATAACGGAAAAGAAGGCATCACAAAATATTCGACGGCGATGGACGCTTTAGAAAAAGAATTTGCAACCGATAATACCGCGTTGCAGAGTATGGCGACCAAATTGCAAGGCTTAGAGACCGAAATTAAAAGTTTGCAGGAACAGCTTGCCAAACCGAACAGTCCGATCAAACCCGAAACGGCTAATGCAAAAGTCGAAGAATATGAAAAACTCGGACGCGATTTTAAATTTAAACAAGAAGATGCCAAAGTTCGTTACGAACGCCGCGAAGCGGTCGTAATGGCTCCGGTTCGTCAAGACATCGGAAAGGCTTTACAGGAATTTGCAAACCAGAAAGGATTTTCGCTAATCCTCGATGTTGCTAAAATTGCCGATTCCGGTCTGGTATTGGCGTTAGACAAAAAAGCCGATCTGACTGCCGATTTTATAAAATTTTTTAATTCTCGTCCCGCGACCGCTTCTTCAACTGCTGCAAAATAGAAATACGAAGCAATCAAACAAAACAGCCGGAAATCTCTGAACTTTTCAACTTTTAGGATTTCCGGCTGTTTCACGTTTCGTAATACAATAATTTCCGCTATGAGCATTTTAGATATTCGCGCTATACAGGAAATCCTGCCGCATCGTTATCCATTTCTGCTGGTTGATAAGATCGTCGAACTCGATCCGCGCAAACGCATCGTCGGTATCAAGCAGGTAACATTCAACGAACATTTTTTTCAGGGACATTTTCCCGAAATACCGGTAATGCCCGGAGTTTTGCAGATCGAAGCATTGGCACAGGTCGGAGCGATTTTGGTTTTGCGGGAATTTGAAGACCGCGCCAATAAAATTCCTTTTTTTTCAGGAATTGACAAAGCACGCTTTCGCCGTCCGGTCGTTCCCGGCGACACTTTGACGCTCGAAGTAATCGCCTTGAGAACAGGCAGTAAAGTCCAAAAAATGCACGGCATCGCCAGAGTTGACGGTCAGATTACAGCCGAAGCCGAAATTATGTGCATTCTTGGAGATAAACCGTAAAACAACGGATAATGGATAATGGATAATGGATAATCGAATTTTTTGTTATTATCCATTATCCATTATCCATTATCCATTATCAAAAATGTCTTTTATACACGAAACTGCAATTGTCAGCGCATCGGCTGAAATCGGCGAAGATTGTCATATCGGTGCGTATTCAACTATCGGCGATGAAGTCATTTTAGGCAAAAACAATCGGCTCGAATCGCATATCGTCATTAACGGCAAAACTAAGATCGGCGATGACAACAAGATTTTCCCGTTTGTTTCTATCGGACTTGCGCCGCAGGATTTGAAATACGGCGGCGAACCGACGCGCGTCGAGATCGGCAATCGCAATCACATCCGCGAATTTGTCACCATTCATCGCGGCACGGCAGGCGGCGGCGGTTTAACAAAGATTGGTGATGACAACCTTTTTATGGCGCAGGCACACGTCGCGCACGACTGTTTGCTCGGAAACGAAATCATAATGGCAAATGCCGCAACACTCGCCGGTCACGTCGAGATTGACGACCGCGCCAATATCGGCGCGTATTCGGGCGTTCACCAATTTTGCCGCGTCGGACTCGAAGCCTTTGTCGGCGGCTATTCGGTCGTCGTCAAAGACGCTCTGCCGTTTGCCACGATTCAGGGAAATCACGCCAAATGTTACGGCTTAAACCGCGTCGGAATGAAACGTCGCGGTTATACGAAGGAAACAATCGAAAAACTGCACAGAGCATTTCATTTACTTCTTTCCGCAAAATTAAATACCACGCAGGCAATTGAAAAAATCAAAGAAGAAATTTCCGATTGCAGAGAAGTCGATCTGCTCGTCAAATTTATCGAATCATCAAAACGCGGTGTCGTAAAATAAGTTTCAAGTTTTTTAAAATCAAAAAGGCGAGTTCGATATGAACCCGCCTTTTTGATTTTTTGTATATCGAGTTTTAGAAATTAAATCTGAAAGCAAATTGAATTTGACGTTGAGTTCCCAATCCGACTGTTTTATTAACCGTCGAACGCAATAAACCGAACGTCGAACCTGCCGTGCTTTGCGTGAAAGGTTGTCCGGGCTGAATTGTTCCAAGCGAATTATTCAATGACGAAGACGGATTCGAGAAATTCGTGATGTTGAATATATTGAATATTTCGGCACGAAACTCGAAATTCATCTGCTCTCTGATCTGGAATTTTTTTCCTAATACCATATCAATCTGTCTGAAACTCGGACCTTTCAGAGCGTTGCGCGAAAGGTTTCCGAAAGTTCCGGGCGCGGGCGTGGCAAATGCCGCCGGATTCAAAAAGTTCCGGTCGTTATCCAAATACGGATTAACTCCGGCGATCAAATCAGGTCGGCGAACATTGCGCGATGCGCCGCCGCCGGGGACATTGACAACCGCCGTAAATCCGTTCGGAAGCGTTCCTGAAGGAAGGTTGCGAACTTCGCCCGCCGTGCAGCCAGCAGCCGGATTCGTGCATTGAATTACTACATCCGGTCGGACGATACCGACTTCAATCGGCAAACCGCTTCGTGCATTAGCGATTCCGCCGATTGTCCAGCCGCCGAGAAAATAGTTTCCGGTTTTGCCGAAATCAACCGTTTTTCCATTGCCAATCGGCAAATCATACAATGCGCTTACATTGAATGAATGTCTGACATCGAAGTTATTTGCACCTCTGTCGGCTTCAAAGTTTTCAAACTGTGCCGAAGTTCTGGCTTCGTTTGAACCGGCTGAAGTTCCGCGACTGTTGCCGTATGTGTATTGGGCGTTTAAGGTCAAACCTTGCTGAAATCTTCGCGCTAATGAAAGTTGTAAGGCATTATAGCTGTCATCACCGCCCGAAGTTTTGTAATCAACTTCAGCATACGGACGGCAAATCGGATTAGTTGTGGTCGCCGATAATCCGCAAGTCGAAGGATTGTTGATTATATCGAATTGTCGAACAGTCGTTACGCCGACAACTTGTCCGGCGGCATTAGTTCGATTGATTACACCGACACCGGTCGGCAGACTCGCGCCGTCAAGAATCGTTGCCTGACCCGGAAGAATTTTGTTCGTGACGCTTCGCAGAAATAAATTTCTTCCTTGGCTTCCGACGTATGCGACGGTCGAAACCATATTATAAAACAGTTCCTGCTGCCACGAAAAAGTGTATTGATAAACTCGTTCGGGAATTTTGTAATCATTTGAATAAGCGCGCGGCTGATAGGTTCGATTTAACGGATTACTGTTAAAATTACTGACGATTGCCGGAATATTTGCCGGGAATGCCAGCAGCGAACCGCTCGAAACAGTTGATGAAATACGATCACTTTCGATAGGTTGAATCTGATCTTCCGTTTGTCCCGGACCATAATAAATGCCGAAGCCGCCGCGAAAAACGGTTTTTCCGCCGGCGAAAAATCCTTCTCCGGTTGAATTCGGCAACCAGGTCAATGCGATGCGCGGACCGAAATTTGTTTTTGAAGATTGAAAAGCCGCCTGATCCGAAGGTTTGATCGTTCCCGTATCTATATCGAATAAAACCTGTTTGTTATTTTGCTCACGCAGAGGCGTGTAATATTCGTAGCGTAAACCGTAGTTCAATGTCAGATTCGGGCGAATTTTCCATTCGTCCTGTCCGTAACCGATATAATATTCCTGCTTGGCAAGCGGTTGTCCGCTCAAACCGTTGTTAAAAGGACTCGGCGAACTGACATCGCCCAAGTATTGAATTTGCGAAGGCGTATTACTTAAAAAAGCTGCGAGATTCGAGAAGGTATAAGTCGTCCCGCCTTGCCGATCAGTGTAGAGACGAATGAGGCGAAGCTCGCCACCTAATTTTATATTGTGATTTCCCCGCGTCCAACTATAACTGTCAATAAATGAAAGTGAATACGGAGTGTAAGGCTGTCCTCGTCCATTAGTTGCACTATTAGCACGCACAAGTCCGCCCGGAATGGCAATTCCTGATGAACTTCCCTGTCCGGCAATGCCCGAATTAGCGACGCTGCCGGAAATATTTATCGTAACGGCGGATAAATCAAAACCGTTGATAGTCGGCGCGGAGCCGTTTATGCGGGTTTTTGCTCCGTTAAAACCGATTCTGAACTCATTTACTTTGTTAGAGCCGAAAATTGAAGTCCAGCCCAAGACCGCATTCTGCGGCGTTGCCGTAATTAATGTGCGGCGACCCGTAATGCCTTCCGGCGTGCTATCGGTCGCCTGATCGCGATAATAGCGCAGATAAAAGCTGTTATTCGTATTTGCTTTATAATCGAAACGCACTCCGAAAGCATCTTCATTAGTTTTTTCATTATCCTGAAGTTGTAAAATTTCAAATCCGGGCGTGATCGCCGTGCCGGAAATTACAACCGCATTCGGAGAACGAAAAGCCGTAATAAAAGGTTGTATCGAAGCGTTGACAAGTGTCGGAGGAATCGGAGGATTTGCATTCGGATTGCCGGTTCCGGGAATAGTTGCTCCCGGTTGCGCTAACGAAAGACTCGGCGCGGCTTCGACAAAGTTCAAACCGGCGCGCACACGATAACCTTCATAACTGCCGAAGAAGAACAATTTGTCTTTGATGATCGGACCTCCGATTGAGCCGCCGAACTGATCGAGTTTCAGTTCGCTTTTCGGAAGTCCGGTCGTAATATTGTCAAAAAAATTGCGCGAGTCCAATCCGCCACGACGAATATATTCAAACGCCGAACCGTGAAATTGATTGCCGCCCGATTTACTGACAACGCTGATTTGACCGCCCGTTCCAGTGCCTAACTCGGCTGTGTAATTGCTCGATTCGACACGAAATTCCTGAATATTTTCAAGACTCGTTTGCAACCGAAACGGTGAAGGAACTTCACCGTTCAAGTTGCCCGGCGAAGTATCAATAATCGCCGTTCCTTCTACTCCGTCATAACGAATAACATTCTGCTCGACGGCGCGACCCGAAAAACGAATGTCTCCGAAAGTTCCCGAACCGGTATTAACCGCGCCGGGAGCTTGCAGATACAGTTGCGAAAGTTGCCGACCATTGACCGGCAAACCTTCAACTTCCCGCTCATTGACGTTCGCGCCTAAACTTGCCGAAGCCGTATTGATCGCCGCTTCGGAAACCGACACGACATTGACGACCGCCGACGCGCCTTCAGGTTGCAGTGTTGTGCTGAAATTCAACTCCTGCGCGACGGAAATTTGCACATTTGACTGCTCCGTAATAGCAAAACCCGAAGCACTTACTTTGATTGTGTAAAATGAAGGTTTTAAATTAGCAACTATATATGTGCCGTCACCGTTTGATTTAACAGTTCTTTCTTCTCCGGTTTTTTCATTGCGGATAACAATTTCCGCGCCGGGAACGACCGCTCCGACCGAATCATTAATTGTTCCGACGATTCGACCTTGGTCGGCTTGGGCAAGAACATTAATCAAACTTAAAAGAATGACTAATGCGCTTACCGCCAAAATATTTCCGAGTCTCATATTTGCTCCTTAAAAATCTGAAAATTGATATACGGCGGACTTTGTGCTTTTCAAATTTGCACAAATCGCCTTACTTTTTATTGCGTTAATTTATAAAATTTCTGTGAATCAAATCGTAGAGTAGAAGAATAAAGTTAATTGCAGGTAAATTTAATGTTAAATAAGAATGAACTGTGAATTAAATAAATATTAATGAGCGCACCGTATTTAAAATTTAGATAAGCGTCGCGGGATGAAGTAGTTTACAAATAGAATGCCGACACCTTTGTCGGCAACATTGAGCGAGTAGTCTATTGGACTTCGGATATTCGTTAATTCGCGCAAAACGATTGGCGTTTTACGCGAATTAACGACAAGAGTGTCGGCGTTTCGTGATGTTTGCAGTTATTTGGTCACATAGAGTCTGTTTAAATTTGAGCCTGTAAAACAGATTGTGTAACTGCCATTTTTACACACACGGAGCAATCTGCTCCGCGAACTCGACGGCGAAGCGGTTCATCGCCGGTTTCCGGTTTTCGATCGGTATCGTCCATCTTTTCGATGCCGCAGGCGTCGCCAGATAAACGACCTTTAACGCCGATTCATCGGTTGGAATCCTTTCCGTTTTTTCGTCGCTTTGCGAATCACCGAATTCAGCGATTCGATCGCATTCGTCGTATAAATAGCTTGGCGAAGGTTATTAAGATAGTCAAAGATCGTGATCAGATTTGCCTAATGAGTTTGCCGCGATTTGGCAATTTGCGGACATTTCGCGTCCTACTTGGCGGCGAATCGCTCCGGTTCGAGACTCGCTTCCTGTTCGGTTGCGGACTTGTAAATGCTTTTCAGATCGGCGGTTACCTCTTTGTAATGCTTCCACGATACATACCGCAGAGAGTTCCTCACCGGATAGATAATGCAAAGCGGCACTTCGCCTTCGGATATTCGACTTCGATCACTTCGGGAAGCCGCACAAGCCGTCCACACAGGCGATCAGTATTTGCTTGAGTCCGCGATTCTTCAACTCTGCGAGAATCGAAAGCCGGAATTTAACTCTCTCATTCTCGCTGATCCACATTCCCAAAAGTTCCTTCTGCCCGTCTAAATTTACGCCCAGCACCAAATAAACCGCCTTTTTAATGACCCGTTTATCCTGTCTGATTTTCAGCACGAGGCAATCGAGATAGACTATCGGATAAACTTCATCGAGCGGGCGCATCTGCCATTCTCTGACCTGTTCGATGACCGCATTCGTCACCTGCGACAACTGCGACACTAGTCCGGCGGACACCTCTGCGTCCATACATTTCTTCAAAGACTTCGACAATATCACGCGTCGAAAGCCCTTTGGCATACAAGCACAAAATCTGCTCGTCCATTCCCGTGATGCGCCTCTGTCCTTTGCTGACTATCTCCGGCTCGAAACTGCCCGACCGATCGCGCGGCTTTTCGATTTCCACTTCGCCGCGATCGCCTTTCAAAGTTTTCACGCTCGTCCCGTTACGGCTATTGCCTGGATGATGTCCGGCAACGGAATGCGGCGGCTAACATAGATGATTCTCCACCTCCGCCCCGAGCGCGGTTTCGACCGTCAATTTGACCAGCCGTGCCGACAAAGAACTCAAATCTTCGCCCGTTTTTATATCCTTAGCCAACTCGCCGGCTAACTGTTTCAATTTATCTTCGTGTGTTTTGTTCATTTTCTGACTTCACTAAATTTAAGTTAAAGTTTAATGAATAGTTACACAATTTATTTTATATCTTCTTAAATTTTCAGGAAGCCAGTTGTCTAAGCATCAAACGAATCATCGCCAAATGAATGAAAGCTCTGGAAACATCCGTGGTTTCTTCGTAGTCTTTGACCAATCGGCGATTCCATATTAATCAGCCTAAAGTTCTTTCGACGATCCATCTTTTCGGCAACACTTGAAATCCTCCAATGCCCAAGACTTTGTTGACTATTTCAAAGATAAAACCGAATACACTTTCGATCTTTGTAATATATTCAACCCCGTCAAACCCTTGATCCGCCAACACTTTTTGCAATCGCGGATATTTTCCCCGCGCTTCGTAAAACGAACTTTCCGCCCCCGCCCGCTCTCCCGTATTGGCGGTGGCGATCAAAATTCCCATCATCAAGCCCAACGTATCGGTCAAGATAAATCGCTTTCTGCCGGTAACCTTTTTGTTGCCGTTCAACCCTTTTTCCCTCGTCACCGAGGCAGTTTTCACACTTTGCGAATCCGCTGATCCTAAACCCGGACTGATTTCTTTCCCTTTTTTGACGCGCATCTGTTCGCGCAAACCGTCGTCCATAATTTCAATCAAACCGCTCGTTTCAAACTTTCCGAAAATAATAATAAACCGACTGCCATTTCGGAAAATCAACCGGCAAATGCCGCCATTGACAACCCGTTTTGACGACATATAAAACGGCATCGACAATCGTTCTCAAACTGTTTTTGCGCTGTCTTCCATCCTCGATAAATTCTGCTATAATTTTCCATCGGGCATCGGTTAAATTTGTTTCATAACTCATTTGTTCGCTGACTCCTCGAATTTTATTAGTCTAAAACCAAATTTAGCGAACCCGTTGCCCGATTTTCAATTTCTACCTTCTAAATTTAAACAGACTCTTAGTTCCGGACAATGCGCCAACCCACCGATCACGGAAGTTCATTGCGCAGATGGAAAAGTGGATGGAGCAGGATTTCTACGTTTTCTTTTTGCCGAAGTACTAACCGCATTTAAATCTGGCGGAAACCTTTTGGCGGAAAGCTAATTACGAATGGCTCAGACCCGGTGATTATGGCTCGTTCGCCAAATATAAAAAGAAGGTCAAAGCCATTTTCAACAATATCGGTTTGGAATACAAAATCGCGTTCAACCAAATGTCAGTCTAAGCTATTTTTGTTGGGGTGCTTAGTTTTACCGATTACAATTTTCTCCTAATTCAATCGTAATAATAAGCAAAACATAAGCGTATGTTCGAGCTTTGTTTCAACTGAATATAAACTTCTGATTAGAAAACGGGCGATTATTGAAACAATCAACGAGCAATTGAAAAATATCTCGAATATCGAACATTCCCGACATCGCGCGTTTCGGAATTTTCTCGGCGAATTCGCCGCCGGAATTGATTTCTTATATTTGAAAAAAATAAACCGTCGCTGAATCTGAATTTCAAAACGACAGTTCCTCCTGTTGTTATTTCATTCTTATCCAATACTGACGTTAGTATTATAAAAGCTACTAATTACCAGTTTTTATAGGGTTTACTGTAGTAAGTTGCCCAATCCAAAAGATCAAGATTGAGAATTCGATAAGTTGTTTTTTTCGTGTCAACCTCGACGATCATATACGCATTTTCGTCATAGCGCGTCGAGCCGACCGCGTAATGTTGTGCGCCGAATGTTTTGGCGAAATCAATCCACCGATGCCAGTGACCGGAAAAAATTACCTGAATCGTGTTTTTGTATTTTTTGAGTATCGGCAAAATTCCGTAATCGCCGATTTCCGTAGCTTTGACGACGGCGAGCGGAAAATGTAAAAAGACGAACGACGGCTTTCCCTCTTTTAATTCCGATTCAAACCAATTTAACTGCGTTTCGCCGAACGAACCTGTTGCTTTATTGTATTCTTTACTTTGCGAATTCCAGGTTTCGCCGAGCATATTATTCAAATGAATAAATTTGTAATCGCGGTGCATCACCGAATAATACGGTTCAACTCCTAGTTTTTCCTTAAAAAGTTTTTGCGACATTTCGCGCGAAACTTCCGGCACGCCGTAATCGTGATTTCCGAAACCGGGATGAACCGGCATTTTAAAACCGTCAATTAATTCTTTGGCATTATCAATGCGCGTTTTGTTTTTGAAGTAAAAATCATAGTCGGTCGAAGGATAGTTGTGAAAAAAATCGCCCGTGATAAAAACTTGTTCAATCGGCGGATTCAAACTGTTAATTAAAGCCCGCGCCGATTTAAGTCTTTCCGTCGTTTTGAAAATCGTCTCCGTATCGAGCGGACTGTTTTCGGGACCTTTGTAAAAATCGTCAATAATATGTGTGTCCGAAATCACGGCGAAACGGAAGAAGCGTTTGTCTTTCGATGCTTTTTCCGTTTGAAAGGAAAATTTTTCTCCGACCTCCGCGCGAATCTGATGCGGCAAACTAAGCGCGGCAAACGCGCCGAGACCTAATCCGGCGTTCAACAAAAAACGGCGGCGCGGCAGTAAAATTTTGCTTTCTTCTTCGTTTTTATTTTCTTTGTTATTTTTCTTTTCTTTTTCTTTCATATCTTTTTTATTTCGATCAAATTTTATGAAAAGACACGGGCGAAATGTTTCAATTAACTTCGCCCGTGTCTTTGAAAATCCGCTTAAATTAAAAATAAATTTTCGCGGCAAATTGGATTTCACGCGCCGGATATGCGCTGGTAATCGTTCCGAAAGCCGAACTCGATACATTTCCGTTCGGCGCACCGAAATTCGTGCGGTTAAAAGCGTTAAATGCTTCGGCACGAATTTCTAATCTCGTTCTTTCGTTATACAATCTGAACTGTTTGTGAATTCCGATGTCGGCTTGCCAGAAACCCGGACCGCGAACGGCGTTGCGCGGCGCGTCGCCGAAAGGCTGCGTAGGATCGGTCGGAAGAGCAACCGCCGTTCGGTCGAAATAAGCCGTCGGATTCGGATTGTCGAGAACTACCTGACCGGTAATATTCGGGCGATAACTCAAATCTCCGCCGACGGAAAACTGCGAACTCGGCGAATAAGTCAGATTAACCGGACGACCACTTGTTACGCGATTGATTGCCGTCAGCCGATAACCGCCGAAGATCGCGTCGAGAATGCGATTCATACCGCCGCCAAATTTTCGTCCGCGACCGAACGGCAAATCGTAAACGATGCTCGTCGTATTATTTACCGGAACGTCGTAACTGGAAACTCCGTAATCGGCGTTGAGGTTCAGATAATTGGCGCGGGAATTATCTCCGTTTGCAACTTCCAAATGTCCCGGCGCGTTGTCCTTCGCACTTGATAAAGTTAGCGAATTCAGCAAATAAAGTCCGTCTGTAAAACGTCGTTCGACTTTTAATTGAAATGAATCGTATTGCGCTTCGCCCTGCGAGAGCGAACCTTGTATAAACGAGAAATTCGTAATTGGACGGCGTTGCTGTAAAGGCGTGTTTTCGCCTGCCGTATTCGGACGCGCCTGATTAATGTCGGCGAGAATAACCAAATTACTGCTGCGATTGCCGACATAGCCGAAATCAACGATCAGATTTTTCATAATTTCATACTGCATCGTCAGATGAAAACTCTGCACATATGCCGTCGGATTGTCGCGCGGCGTGTAATTTACACGCGAACGAAGCGCGTTAAATTGCGTCGGCGCAATCAAACCTGCCGGATAACCGGCTTGCGTCGGACGAAAACAGCCGATGAAATTATTGCCCGTGCAGAGCGGCTGCGAGGCGAGTTGATCAATAGTGACGTTAAAAACCTGCGGCGGATTAAGCGATAAAATATTTTCGCCGCCGAGACGATTAAAATGAACGTAACTGATTCCGTAACCGCCGCGCAAAACCGTGCCTTTCGCGGCTTTCCACGCAAAACCTAAACGCGGCGCAAAATTGTTGTAATCCGGTTTGACCGTCGCCCGATCTTCGAGCGAACCGTCTTTGGCAACAACAACCGTGTTCGTCGCCGGATCGAAATTCGAGAGACGATTTTCGGCTTCATACTGCGGCGTGGCAAATTCGTAACGCACACCGAGATTAAAGGTTAAACTTTGATTGACCTGAAAATCGTCCTGCACATAACCGAAGTGCATTCGCTGGCGATAATCGGGAACGAAAGTGTCGGTCAATTGATACGAACTGCGCGCGCCGAACAAAAAGTCGGCGACATTGTAAACGCTGTTTGACGAACCGCTGACGCGACTGAATTGTCCGCTGTATGTATCTATCCCATATTTCGGATGCGAATCGGAAATTTCCGTGTTGATACGCTGGTATTCGTAACCGAGTTTAAAACTGTGTCTGCCTCTGATAAATGTGTAATTTACGCGCGGATTCCAGACGGTCGGATTTTGAAACTGCGGGTTACTGTTTTGTCGTCCGAGTTGCGTATAGCCGCTGATTGACTGCGAATTCAAACCGCCCGCGATACTCGGATCGGTCGGCAAACCTGAGATTCCATAATTGGTAAGCATATCGCCGACACCGAGATTATAAGGTCTCTTTCCGGCTTGTGTGCGCGAAAATCCGAGTCGAAATTCGAGAATCGAAGTCGGCGTTAAAGTGTAAGTTACGCCGCCTGCGATTTGTTCGTTAATGACGAACACGTTCGAGTTGCTGTTTCCGCCGCTCGCGCCTTCAATCGTCGGAGCTTCAAAATTATTTACTTTGCGCGAACTTCCGCGCACGAAAGCACTGGTTTTATCGTTGATTTTGAAATCGAGTTTGACATCGCCTTTATCATTGAAAAACTGACTGCGCGGCAAAACCGAATAATTGTTCGCAGTTCCGGGCAAATTCGGCAAAGGCAAATCGCCGAAGACTTTTTTGGCAAATGAAGTAATGTCGCTTTGCGGAACGATGCCGTTCGCATAAACCACGCCCGTCAGCGGATTGCGAACCGGAATCGGAGTTCCGTCGGCATTTCGGAAAATTCCCTGCCGTTGTTCGACCGTCGGCAGAGTGGCAAATGCGACTTGCTTGGCGATGCGGCGATAACCTTCGTAATCAACGAAGAAAAACAGACGATTCTTGACAATCGGACCGCCGAATGTGCCGCCAAATTGATTTTGAATCAAAACCGGCTTTTCATTATTAACCGGCTTGAAAAATCCCGTCGCGTTAAACGCCGTGTTGCGGACGAAATCCCACGCCGAACCGTGAAGGTTGTTTGTCCCCGAACGAATCGAAGCGTTGATGACCGCGCCGCCCGCGCGTCCGTATTCCGCCGAAAAATTGTTCGTCTGAACTTTAAATTCTTCGAGCGCGTCAGGCGAAGGTTGCACGACCTGATTGGAAAATCCTTGGTTGCTCGTGCCGTAAGAATTATTGTCAACGCCGTCAATAATAAAATTGTTCAGCGAACTTCGCAGACCGTTGACGTTAAACGAAGCATCGCGCGCGCCGGATTGTCCGGGAACATTGATCTGCGATTGATTTACGCCCGTGCTTAAAAGAGCCAAATCCGCATAAGCGCGACCGTTGAGCGGAAGATTGATAATTTGTTGGCGCGTAATCACCTGTCCGCGCTCGCTCGAAGCGGTTTCGAGCAGTTCCGGCACGTTTTCGACCGTCACCGTCGCCGAAACTTCTCCGGTTTGCAAAGTTATGTCAACACGCTGCCGCCCGTTGACGGTCGCCGTGATATTTTCGACCACGCCGGTCGAGAAACCTTCGGCTTCAGCTGAAACCTGATAATTTCCGATCTTGACGTTCGGAAATTGATAATTTCCTTCCGCATCGGTCGTCGCCGTAACGACGCTTGCGGTTTCCGTATTTTTCAGCGTAACTTTCGCATTCGGAACGATTGCGCCCGCCAAATCCCGCACCGTTCCGAGCAGAGCCGCGCTGTCGAATTGCGCGAAAACGCCGAAACAAAAAAACGCGTTGAACATAAGTCCCGCGCAAATGTATTTTGTAAATATTTTTATATCTCTATAAGATTTCATTTTTAAGTCCCTCGAACAAAAAGTCCCATACCTCATCAAAATACTTTCAGAATCCTTCATCCGGTATTTTTAATAAATTTAAAATTTGGAAGTGAAAAAGAGATGTTAAGTCTGGAAAATTACTAAAATGTGTCTTATAGGTTAAATGTCAATTAAATATCGAAGTAAATATTTCTCGGATGGTGAGACTCTTTGTAAAGGACTTTTCAGATAGTTTGAGCGGAGAAAAACATCATAAAAAACTTGATAGTAGAAATGACGTTTGATTTTTTGAAACTTAATATTCGGTTGTGCAAAGTTGACGATAGCCGAAATAAAACGGTCGTTATTTGCAGAAGTGAGGCGGGAGAATTTTGGAAAAAAAATGATTTACCGACAATATCGAAGCTGTTAGGAAATTATTGCATCGAGTAAATTCATATTTTTACAGCGATATTTTTGAACTTGTAATCGAAGAGACTTTTTTATCTGCTTTCAGTATGTTTTATTTATTAAATTGAAAGAACAATAGCTACTTGTTCTCTCAAGTTTGTGATAGTCGGGTTTTTAACGACTGATTTTCGGGCAAATATCGCATCAAATTGCCGCAGAGAATTTGGAAAACCGTGAGTTTTCAAATTACTTTTCATAAATTATTTTTCCGTTAAAAATCGTATAAATCGGTTCGGTCGTGAGAATTTCCTTCGGTTCGATGGTAAGCAAATCTTTTGAATGAACGACGAGATCGGCGAGCATTCCAACGGCGATTGTGCCTTTTTCCTTTTCGGCAAATTCGGCGTAAGCAGGTTCGTAAGTGTAATCACGAATCGCATCTGCCATCGAAAGTTTTTCTTGCGGCTGCCAACCGCCGATTGGGTCGCCGGAAATGTCTTGGCGCGAAACGGCGGCGTAGAGCGTTTGATAAGTGTTGAGAAGTTCGACGGGCGCGTCAGTTCCGAAAGCGACGTGAACG
This sequence comes from Pyrinomonadaceae bacterium, assembly GCA_965217985.1. Classification (GTDB taxonomy): domain Bacteria; phylum Acidobacteriota; class Blastocatellia; order Pyrinomonadales; family Pyrinomonadaceae; genus DATHTS01. The sequence goes on along the minus strand of CBDCJY010000009.1, from coordinate 257,487 downwards.
CCGTAAGCGTGAAATGTGTGCCACGAATACGCGCCTAAAACACGGTATTCGCCGAGCCGTTCGCCCGCCCAACGCTTGTCCGAAATCGCGTGCGTCGGCTGCATCGAAGCGATCACGCCGAGCGTCGCAAAACGCTTGAAATCCGACGGCGCGACGACTTGCGCGTGTTCAATCCGATGGCGTTTGCCCGGTATAACCGTCATTTCATTCAAGTTATCGGCAGTTGAAAATCCATCCAAAGCAATCCGATTCGATTTATCGCCAATCGCGTGAAGACCGATTTGAAAACCGGCGGCATCGCGTTCGACGATCATTTTTATCATTTCTTCGGCAGGTCGGCGCGGGATTCCGCTGTTTGCCGGATCGTCCGAGTAAGGCGCAAGCATCGCGGCGGTGCGTGATCCCAACGAACCATCGAGATAGCCTTTGAGCATCGAAAATTTAAGGCGCGAACGATCTAATTTCAGCGCGTCAAAATCGGCGCGTTCCTTTTTCAAATCCGCGACCGATTTTTCAAAATCCTGCCAGATCGCCACACGCGCCGTCAGTTTATTTTCGCGCAAAAGTTTCACATAAAGCGGCATCGCGTCCGCATCTTCGCCGCCCTGCACGCTCGTCAAACCGTATTTTTTCGCTTCATCGAGCGCGAGCATTAAACCTTTCGTCACCATTTCGGGCGACGGCGGCGGAATCACATCGCCGATCAAACCTTGCGCCGTTTCCTTGACGACTCCGGCTGGTTCGCCGTTTTTATCAAAAACGATCTCGCCGCCTTCCGGTGATTTCGTGTCGCGCGTCAGCTTAGCCAATTTGAACGCCGCCGAATTCGCCCACGCGATATGCCCGTCAACTCTCTGGAAAAAAACCGGATTATCCGGCGCGATGTCGTCCAAATCCTGACGAGTCGGCAATTTATTATTCCACAAAGTATGATCCCAACCGCGACCCAAAATCCATTCGCCTTTCGGCGTTTCCTTCACCTTTGTCGCAATTCTTGTCCGCGCTTCTTCCAATGTGTTCGAACCATTCAAATCAACCTGCAAAAGTGACATTCCGACACCTAAAAAATGAATATGCGCGTCGTTAAATCCGGGCGTAACGAGTTTTCCCTGCAAATCAATTTCCTTCGCCGCTTTATATTTCGCCTGCAAATCTTTCGCCGTTCCGACGGCGACGATTTTTTCGCCGTCAACCGCGACGGCTTCGTAAATGGTGCTTTTTTCATCAGCCGTAAAAATTTTGCCGTTGAATAACAGCATCGAAATATTTTGTTTTGTCTGCGCGAAAATAGTATTCGGCAAAAGTAGAAATAAAATAACCGTTAGAATCGAGAATTTTTTCATAGTAGTTTTTGAATTTCGGATCAGCATTTTTGATTATAAACGCAAAGCCGTTTTTGCGAAACATTTTAAAAATGATTTGGATTTTACGGTTTTACTCGTTAAAATTCATTTGCTCTTTCCGAATTAAATTCAAAGGTTAAAAATGAAAAAAATTATATTCGCAAATTTGCTGGTCATCGTTTGTTTTTCCGCCCTCGTTTACGCGCAGATTCCCGTCAAAACTCTCGTGCAGATTTCCCGCGCCGAAGACGAATTGCGGTTCGATAAAACGCTCGAAGATTTGATGAAAAACACGGACGCGAAAATTCGCATACGCGCCGCACTCGCCGCCGGACGAATCGGAAATGCGGCGGCGATTTCCGCGCTCGCCGAACTTCTGGAAAATGACAAAGAAGAAAATGTTCGGACAATGGCGGCGTTTGCGGTCGGCGAGATCGAATCAATCGAAGGCGCGGACGTGATTTTAAAGGTTTTAAACAGCAAAAATTCTCCGACGATTCGCGCCCGCGCCGTCGAAGCGGCAGGAAAAATCGCGGCGGCAAACGCGAAAGACGAAAAATCGAAAGCGTTGGGCGCAGCGATTTTAGACACGATAAATTTTGAAAACAGCAAGCGTTCCGCGCCTGATTTTACTATTATCGAACTCGGTTTAACGGCGGTTTTACGCGCTCGTCCTGAAAACGGTGAAAAAACGGTTGTTGAATTTATCACGGCTTACACGCCAAACATTCGCGCAACCGCTTTGAATACTCTGACACGACTTCGCGCTAAAAACGCCAATGAACAGACGCGTAAACTTTTGCAAACCGATGCGGACGCAATCGTTCGCGCCAACGCCGCCAGATCGTTAGGCGCGGCGGAAGATAAAGAATCGTTTGAAATGCTGTTAAATGCCGCGCTGACCGACAAAGATTCGCGTGTTCGCGTTGCGGCGATTCGCAGTTTGGGAAATTTGAAAGACGCGAAAGTTGCCGATAAACTTTTAGAACGCGGCGAGACGCTTTTAACCGAATATGCTTCGTCAAAAAACGCACTTCTTTACCCGAAACAGAAAAGCGAGATTCTGGAAATCGCCGCAGTTTTGGGGAAAATTTTGGCGAACACCGACAATGAACGCGCCATAAACTTTTTACAGGTATTTCAAAACGTAAATGAATTTGCATCGCCCGAAATCGAAATTGCTTTTGCACAAATTGCGCCGGAAAAATATCTGAAAGATTTTAATGCAAAAAATGACGGCTTAAAATACTGGCAGACGGCGAGCAGTTACGCACAAGGTTTGGGCGCGATTGCCGCACAGACCGATGAAGATTTGAAAATGAAAGGCGGACAATTGACGACGCAGTATTTCGGCGAAATTCTCGAAAGAATTCCTGCTTCCGGTCAAGCCGAAATGAGCAAAGCCGTTCCCGATCTGATTCGTGCCGTCGCGGAATATAAAAGCGAAATTCTGCCCGAACTTTTGCGCGAAATTCTGACGACAAACGACGTTTTCGTTCGCGCCGCGTCCGCCGAACTTCTGGGCGAACAACCTGCCACAAAAGAAAGCACCGACGCATTAAAACTCGCCTTTGCAAATTCGCTCAAAACAGACAAACAATACAACGACGCGCAACTGGCGATACTTTCCGCGCTCGTCAAATTGGACAAAACTCAGTCGTATGAATCCGTCAGACTTGCTCTGAATGCGCCGGATTATCTGGTGCGAAAACACGCCGCGAATTTAGTCAAACAAAATGGTTTGATGAAAGACGCTGCCAACGCCGAAAAGTTTGTCGGAACGGTGAAAAATTACAATCCGAAAACCGGAACTAAACTCGGACAAATTTTAAACTCGGAAGCCGATTACGTTCGCGCCGTTTCGCGCAAAAACGGAACTGTCAAAGCGGTTTTCACGACCGAAAAAGGGAAGTTTGCGATTAATTTAATGCCGGAAGACGCGCCTTTGACGGTTGATAACTTTATCAAACTCGCAAAATCGAATTATTTTAACGGCATTTCGGTTCACCGCGTCGTGCCTAATTTCGTGATGCAGGACGGCGATCCGCGCGGCGACGGCAACGGCGGTCCGGGTTATTCGATTCGCTGTGAATTGAATATGCTCGAATATTCACGCGGCGCGGTCGGAATGGCACTGTCGGGCAAAGACACGGGCGGTTCGCAATGGTTCGTGACGCATTCGCCGCAGCCGCATCTCGACGGCGGTTACACGGTTTTCGGTCGTGTGAACGAAACCGATATGCAAATCGTAGATCAAATCGTGCGCGGCGATAAAATTATGAAAGTCGAAATTATCGAAGCAAAATCGCAAAATAAAAGATGAATCGAATGTTGTCATTTTGATGACATCAGAAGCCCGCAATGCGTTCAAAAAGCGCAAATGTTTATTGATTTGTGTAGAAATCCAATTTTTAGATTGTTGAAGATGAAAATTAAAAATCCCGCAAACTTATCTAAAACCGAATTTGCCGAACTTGAAACTGATTTGGCAAAATACAAAACTTTGCGACAAGTTTTGAATTGGGCAATCACGAAGCCTAAAACTGATTTTCTTCCGCAGATCGTTGCCGAAGTTATTACGCAAGATGAATTTACGCACGACATTGTAATTCCTTATAAAAATTTGTTTCTCGTTTTCGACACGACCTGACTCGGCGCGATTACGGCAGTTGCCGTTTGGAAACTTCAGCCGAATGCCGATAAACTTTTGCAAAACCGACTTAAAAATGGTTGGCAGCCAATGCCTTCGAGTTTGAAAAACGGTGATAAAGTTCTCGGTTATGCAAGTTGCGTTTCAGATTTGTAAATGCTTCTACGAACAAAGGGAAATAATTATGAATGAAGTAAAAAAACAGTCGCGGTTTGAAACTGCTTTGAAAGAGCGCAGGCAGATCGAGATCGAACAAAGTCTCGAAGACCTTTCGCGTTAGCTCGACGATTGGGTAAAAATTCCGGTCGTCGGCTGGCGTTTCGGACTTGACGCGCTGATCGGTCTGATTCCGAATGTCGGCGATTCGGTGACTTCGCTCGCATCGTTTTATATTTTACTCGCCGGCGTTCGTTACGGCGTGCCGAAAATCACTCTGTTGCGAATGGCGTTTAACATCGGCTTGGATTATGTCGTCGGCACGATTCCGTTTATCGGCGATGCGTTTGATCTGTTCTGGAAATCGAATAAGCAGAATATGGACTTGATCCGTGAACGTGCGACCGGAAAAGATGTCGGCACGACGGGCGATTATATTTTTGTTTTCGGCATCATCGCATTTCTGATTTTGCTTTTGATCGGCTCGATTTTAATTAGTCTTTACGTTATCGCGTCGCTGTTTCAGGGACTTTGGGATCGGCTGAAAGTTTGAAGATCATTTGCCCGCGAACGAACGCGAAAAACGCGGAAAGAATTTTCTTTGTCCGTGTCTATCCGTGTTTATCTGTGGTTAAATTTTCTTAGATTTTTCGCGTCCTTTCGCATTTTTCGCGGGCAAGATATTTTACAAAATGAACGAACCATATTTTTTAATCGAACCGACGACGGAAAAAGTTCCGGTAATTTTGAGTTCGCCGCATTCGGGCGTTGAGTTTCCCGACGAAATAATCTCACATTACAAAGCGGAAATTGTCGCGCAACCGGACGACACGGATTGGTTTGTGCATCGGCTTTATAACTTTGCGGCGGAACTCGGAATCACGACGATTCACGCGAAATACAGCCGTCTCGTCATTGATCTCAACCGCGATCCGCACAGCAAACCGCTTTACACCGATGGGCGAATTATCACCGAACTCGTGCCGAAAACCGACTTTCTCGGAAACGATATTTATGTTGACAAAGAACATATTCCAGATGAAGCGGAAATCGAGCGGCGTTTGGAAAATCATTACAAACCTTATTACAAAAAAATCGAACAGCTTTTACAGGAAAGAATAGACGAATTCGGTAAAGTTTTACTCTGGGACGCGCATTCGATCAGGCGTTTCGTGCCGACGATTCAAAGCGAACCTTTTCCAGATTTAATTCTCGGCGACAATGACGAAAAATCCGCCGATGAAGAAATAATCGAAATCGCTTTGTCTAATTTGAAAGTCGGAAAATACGACGTAAATCATAATTTACCGTTCAAAGGCGGAAATATCACGCGCTCGTTCGGGAAACCGGAAAAACATATTCACGCACTGCAATTGGAAATGGCGAAAACCGATTATATGTGCGATGACGAACTCGAATTTGACGAAAAACGGGCGGATGAAATGCGAGGCGTTTTGCGTCCGCTTTTTGAAAATCTGATCGCATTTCTAAAGTGAATGCGGTTTTGTCGTTTCGATTGCAAAAAGAACGGGACGTGACGGCGCAGCGTCAGCGGCGAAAGCGGCGATTTGCAGATTCAGCATATACGCGCCGTCTTTTACTTTTTCCGGTGCGAAGATGAGTTCCGTAATCGTATTGAAAATGCGGGAAGTTTCGTTGATTTCAAATTTTGCCGGTTCGATATTCCAAAACGCGCGGTGATTGGCGAGTTTTCCTTCGTCGAAAATACGATCAATCGAAGGCAGATCGCAGACGAGATGCTTCACGCCTTTCTCGCGTATAAAAATCATCGCTTCGCTCGAAAAAAACGGCGGAATTTCGTTTAGATATTCGCGTGTCGGTTTGCTTTCGTCGTTCGGCAAAGTGCGAACGATCAAACCTTCGAGAAAATTTTCGTCCCGTTTTTGTAAAGCCTTTTCGAGAGATTTTCGCGTAATCAATTTATCGTTTTCAGCTAATTTAACCGGATAAGTTTCGTCCGCTTCAAACGCGTTTTCCGGCGCAACGGACGCGAGCGTTGACGGAATAAAAGCATCTTTTAACGAATCGTGAACGGAAATTCTTTCGTGCGTAATATGTCCGATTGATTCGGTGTGTGTGCCGTTGCAATGCGGAATAAATTTGTACTGCTCGAAATTGCAGCTTCCGCCGCGCCGCGTATCGCCAACGATTTCGCCCGCTTTACAAGGAATCGAAACGGCTTTTTCCACGCCGTAAGCATTTGGCTGTGCGCCGTTGAAATTTAGAGGAATCGAGATGTCTAAAAACTCGTCCGTTTTGATGAGATAATTCTTATTATTGATTTCTACGGTGATTTTCATTTTTGAAAAGTTTTCACCACAGAAACGCGGAGAAAATTAAAATGCAAACCGGAAAAATCTTTGCCATTCTTTTTATTTTTTTAATTTTATCCTTAAAATCTCTGCGTCTCCGCGACTCTGCGGTTTAATTATTTCTATTCTTTAATATCTGAAAATGCGATGTCGTAGATCGCGTAATTTTCCCAATCTTTGTAATCGAAATGCCACCATTCGTTCGGATTGACAGTAAAACCTTCGGCTTCCATCATTTTACGCAAAAGTTCGCGGTTTTTCGTCTGCTCTTTCGTGCCGCCTTTGTAATCGGGCGAAGCGCGTTCGGAAAATTCGTCGTAGCCGGACGGCATTTCGACTAATTTTCCGGTTGTTAAATCGTAAATGCTCAGATCAACCGCACAGCCGCGATTATGTTTCGAGCCTTTTTCCGGGTTGGCGACAAATTTTCGTTGGTCTGCGCGGACGACTTCCCAGAAAAGTTTCGTGATTTGCCACGGGCGATAACCGTCGAAAATTACCAAGCCGAGATTCTTTTTTTTCAATTTATGATGAACTCTAAGAAGTGCGTCGGCAGCCGGTTTTTGCAGAAAAGCACGCGCTTCCGGGTAAACGGGTTTGCCGACGAAATTGTTTTCCGTCGCGTAGCGAATATCTAATTTTATCGTGTTATCGAGTTTGACGAGTTCGACCAATTGCGCCTCACGTTTGTTTTTTTTCCGCGTCGGTGCGGCGATCTGCGCCGCGACTGCATTTGTAAAAAGAATAAAGCAAAACGCAAAAACCGTAAATTGCAGAAAATGTTTTTTCATAAAAAAGATTTTACTATTTTCACGAATTTTATGTGTGAATGAAAAGGCAGACCGGAACACTAAATTTTTACAATTTTCGATATTTTCCGCGCTCATCTCCAATTCTAAACCGACCGGCGCGACGTGTGCGATTGCTTTCAAATATATTTTGCACGGATCGCTTAATTCAAATAACGGCGGTCGCAAAAAAATTGTTATATTGACGAAAATTTATGATAAATTTACAAAACAAAGGAAGTTTTAATTATGAAAATTCTCAAATACAAATTTACGCTTGATTGCTTGACTGCGTGAAGTGATTGCCGGAATGAACAATTCAATTGTTTAATAACGCAATTGAATTGTTCGACTGTTTAAGGCAATTGTCGAGTTGTGCAATGCAATTGTTGTCCTGTTTAAGACAATTGTTGAGTCGGTTAATTCGTTTGTTAAGCCGTCAAAGTCAATTGTTGAATTGTAAAACTGTTTTGTTAAGCCGTAAAAAGCGTTTGATTGAACAAAAAGATTCATTGTTTGATCTGCAAATCTTTTTGCTTTCGACTGTTTCTAATAATTTCCCGCGACAATATCCGATTTTACGCCGCTTGCTTCCTGCGCGATCTTTACGCCGACCGATGCGCCGATTCTGGTTGCTCCGGCTTCAAACATCGCCCGCGCGTCGTCAATTCCTTTGACACCGCCCGATGCTTTTACGCCGAGACTTCTGCCGACCGTTCGGCGCATCAACGCCACATCGTCAGCCGTCGCGCCGCCTTTGGCAAAGCCGGTCGAAGTTTTGACGAAATCCGCGCCCGCGTTTTTTGAAGCGAGACACGCGCGAACTTTTTCTTCGTCGGTTAGAAGCGCGGTTTCAATAATTACTTTAAGCAAAACCTTATTTTCGTGCGCGGCTTCGGCGACAGCGCGAATGTCATCTTCGACGGCGCAATCGTCGCCCGATTTAAGTGCGCCGATATTAATCACCATATCAACTTCGCGTGCGCCGTTAAAAATCGCACGTCGCGCTTCATACGCTTTGACATCCGAAAGCGTCGCGCCGAGCGGAAATCCGATAACCGTGCAAACCGGAACATTTGAACCGCTCAAAAATTCGGCGGCTTTTTTTACCCAACTCGGATTGACGCAAACCGATGCAAAGCCGAACTGAATCGCTTCGTTGCAGAGTTTTTTGATGTCGTTTTCGGTTGCTTCGGGTTTTAAAAGCGTGTGGTCAATCAAACTCGCCCAATCGTGCGCCGTTGCCGTTTCGCCCAAAATAATCCCGATGCGCGACGCGCCTGCGTCAACGATTCGCTCGACATCGGCGCGGCAAAACGAGCCGTAATATTCACCGTTTCCGTTTCCATTGCCGTCGTCGAGTTTCGATAAAACGAGATCGGTAATCTGTTCGACAAGCTGTTCGTAATTTCCGTTGTTCATCAGAGTTTAAAATTCAAGATTCAAGATTCAAAATTTATTGCCGTGAGCTTTAAGTCTTAAATTTTGAATCTTGAATTAAATAATTTTCCATTCCTTCAAAATATCAATCAGATTCGGCAGAGTTTCCTGCCACAGCCAATCGGTTTTGAGCCAAAGATTTTCGATGATTCGGCTTTCAAAAATTCCGTCGGCTGAAATTGTCAGCATTTTGTATTTTCCATCGTCGTCAAAACCGTAAAAAATCGCCGTTCGCCGGTTCGGATCAATTATCCAATATTCTTTTACGCCCGCCGTTTCATATTCTTCAAATTTATCCTGCGTGTCGCGCATCACGCTTTCGGGCGAAATGATTTCGATAACGACATCAGCCGCGCCTTCAAAATATTTTTCTTTCAAATTTTCAGCATTCTCATTGGATACGAAAAAAACATCAGGCTCACGACCTTTGGTTTTTCCGTCAATTGTCATTTTCATCTGATAGAGTTCGCCGTGTATTTTACCGAGATTTTTGGCTTCAACAAAGAATCTTAAAAGTGCGTGTAAAAATCGAACTAATTCGTCGTGGGTTTTAGTCACTGACATATCTTTAATTATTTCACCGTCAACATATTCGGCGTATTGACCGTCGTATTCGCGCAGGAAATCATCGTAAGACATTTTTTGCGGAACAAATGTCGCGGCGTTTGAAGCGATTGTTTCGATGTTGGTCTGTTCCATAATTTTATGTCCTGAATTGCAGTTTTATTTTACGACGGATTTAGCGGCAAATCTAACTTTTATACTGCTTTTCGATTGCGTCAATCTTGCCGACGCGCTTTTTGTGGCGTTCTTCGGTAATTTCGCTGGTCAGAAACGCTTCGACGATTTGTTTGATTTCATCGAAAGAATTTTGCCCGCTTCCCAAAGTCAGGACATTCGCGCCGTTATGTTCGCGCGAGTTTCCGGCGAGCGCGGCATTATAACAAGCGGCGGCGCGGACGTGCGGAACTTTGTTTGCCGCTATCGCGCTTCCGATTCCCGCGCCGTCAATGATTATTCCGATGTCAACGTGGTTTCTGCCGACCGATTCGGCGACGGCGTGTGCAAAATCGGGATAATCAACCGCGTCCGTCGAATTAGTGCCGAAATCACGGACACTTAAGCCGAGCTGCTTGAGAAAATTTTTGAGTTGTTCCTTGTATTCGTAACCGCCGTGATCGCAGCCGACGGCGACGGATTTTACCTTTAATGAAGCATTGCGCGAAGATTTTTTTATCAAAACGAGGTTTTTGTCATTGATAATATCTTGAGCGAGCGATGTAAATTTTACATTTTCCGCTACTCTGATTCGTGCATTTTCGTCAAGTCCGCGCAGATCGTCTTCGGTCAGAAGATTTTTCGCCGATTCGTCGCGGTCAAATTCTTTTTCAGACTTTTCCTTCAAAGAATTAACGACCATTCTCTGCGGAAAATTTTCCGTTTGATTATTCGCCGCAGAAGTTTTTTCATCTTCGAGCGGAACGCTTTCCAAAACTTGTTTTACAAGTGCGCGAACGCGATCTCTGGTTTCTTTATCAGCCATAAATAAAGGATAACTGATAACTGATAATGGATAATGAATAATTAAAAAAATATTATCCATTATCCATTATCAGTTATCCATTTTTTTCAGTTGACCTTTTTCCTCTGCTCAAATAGTATTTCCAAAAAGCATTTCAATCAAATCACGGAGAAAAAGAATGTCAACACAAACTGCCGAAGAATTTACCGAATTTACCAATTCTAATCTTGAAATTTTGCATTCCGCCGATGAAATAAAATCGCGCGTGTCGGAACTCGGCGCGGAAATTACGCGTCAATATGCCGGAAAAGATTTGGTTTTGGTCGGCGTTTTGAAAGGCTCGGTGATTTTTCTGAGCGATCTGATGCGCGAGATTGATTTGCCTTTGACGATAGATTTTATGGCGGTTTCAAGCTATAAGGACGGAACTGTTTCGACCGGCGATGTCGAGATTTTAAAGGATTTGACAAACCCGATTCGCGGCAAAGATGTCATTGTCTGCGAAGATATTATTGATACGGGTTTGACGCTTTTTCGCCTGATGGAAATTCTCGGCTCGCGCGGTGCAAACTCTCTGAAAATCGCCACGCTTTTAGATAAACCCGAACCGCGCATTAAAAAAGAATTGGCAATTGATTTTTGCGGTTTTCAGATTCCGAATAAATTTGTCGTCGGTTATGGTCTCGATGCCGCCGGTCGCTACAGAAATCTTCCTTTTATCGGTGTCGTCAAAAACCCGGACATTGCTTAAAAAAAAATCAAAAGTTTTTTTATCGCTCTATTTTATTGCCGTTTAAGCAGTTAGATTGAGACAACCGATTATGCGCGAAGTTTTTGCGCGTGATCGTTTGACGATTGTTTCCAAATTTTTGTATTCTCAGACAGCCCTTTTTTTATCGGTATTTTAATATTGTTCGTTTTCCTAAATAAAAAGTAAATTCTAAGGAGTAACCCATAAATGAATAAATTTCGTTTTTTTGTTGCATTTGCGTCTTTTTTCGCAATTGCTTTGGCTTTTCTCGGCGTAAATTATGTCTCTAACGCGCAAGTCGTTAGAGGCGGTGATACGGATAAAAACAAACCTATCGTAACCAGAGGAGATCGTTTTTGCGCGAGTGAAAGTGATCCGTCAAAAATTGCCGCGATGGAGCAGGATTTTTCTCTCCGTCTGGCGGATGCCGGCATCGGCGAAAGCAATAAACCCGGCGTGATTAACGCCGCGAGCGTTACAGGCGGAGTTATAAACGTCTATTTTCACGTCGTCAATAAAGGAACGGGCGCATCTAACGGCGATATTTCCCAGACATTAATTAATAATCAGATAAATGTTTTAAATGCTTCATACGGCGGTTGGGGCTGGCAGTTTAATCTCATATCTGTTGATCGCACGACCAATTCCACTTGGTTTAACGGTTGTTACGGTTCTTCGGAAACCGCGATGAAAAACGCGCTGCATCAAGGTTCGGCGGATGATCTGAACATTTACACCTGCAATCCGTCAAACGGAATTTTGGGTTATGCGACATTTCCGTCGAGCTATGCGGGCGCGAAAAGTAAAGACGGCGTAGTTCTTCTTTACGCGAGTCTTCCGGGCGGCGGCGCGGCTCCGTATGACCAAGGCGACACGGCGACACACGAAGTCGGACATTGGATGGGCTTGTATCACACATTTCAGGGCGGTTGCGCGGGCAGCGGCGATTATGTTTCAGATACGCCCGCCGAAAAAAGCGCGGCTTACGGATGTCCGGCGGGACGCGATACCTGCACGGGCAACAAATATCCCGGACAAGACCCGATCACGAACTTTATGGATTACACGGACGATTCCTGTATGTTTCAGTTTTCAGGCGGTCAGGATGCGAGAATGGATTCGCAGTTTTCGACATACAGATACGGCAAGTAATTTGAAAACTATTTTCTTTTAAATTTACAAGCGGAATGTTTCATCAGAGACTTTCCGCTTTTTTCGTGAGCCAAATTTTTACGTCTTTTCGCATTTCGTCCGTAATTTCGTGTTTTGCGTGATATTTTTTCGTTTCGAGATGCGAAACATTTTCCTTTAAACGCCCGACGTAATTCTCGTATTTTTCCAGAGAATAAAATTCGTCTTCGTCGGAATAAAGATAAAAAGTTTCAGCGTCGAGCGGTTGATAAATCTCATTAGTTTCGAGATCGGACGGAATGCCGCCGCACACGCCGACGATGCCGCAAACTTTTTCGGGAAATGTAAAAGCGTATCGAAAATTGAGCGCACAGGCTTGTGAAAAGCCGAAAAGAAAAACTTTTTCTCGGCTGACCGAAAAGTTTCCCACAAGGTTTTCCACAACCTTATTTACAAAATTTTGGTGCAGAGAAACCGATTCTTCGGATTTGTAATCGGTCAACCAGCCGAAACCGATTCTGTAACTTTCGCCTTTTCGTTCAAAATGCTGATGCGGTGCTTGCAGGGAAACGATAACAAAATCTTTCGGCGCGACGAGTTGCGCTTCGCGCATCATATATCTTTTATGCGCTCCGTAACCGTGAACCGAAATTAAAAGCGGCGCGTTTTTCTCCACATTTTCCGGCACGAGCAGATCGTAATATAAATTGATCTCGGTTTTAACTGATAAATCAGTGTGTAAATTAAACATATTTATAAAAGTTTTGCCCGCGAAATATAAAAAAGCACGAAAGACATTTTAGTTACAGATAAACACGGATTTTAAAAGATAAAGTCGGATTATTTGAAAATCGAAAAACATCTGTTGTCATTCGTGTTTCGGCGCGATATTACCTTCGACGGATTCGCTTTCGATTAGTAATCTTTCGGTGAATCGTTCAAAATCTACGGGTGATTTTTGCATAATCGAAATGTATTTGTCAGACTACTTTAGCCGAAAAGAAAAATCAATTATGAATGAATTTCTTGTCAAACTCGATTCGCTCGCCGCTATCGAAACCGAAAATAGAACGGCGCGGTTTCTTGAAAGAATCGCATTTGTTTTTCTGGTTTTAATGGTGTTGTCAATGCCGCATTCGATTGCCGCAACGCAGACGGCGTGGCTGATCGGAATGTTCGCGTGGTTTGTCAGGCTATTTATAAAACCGCGACCGAAAATCGTCAGAACACCTTTGGACATCGCTCTCTGGACGTTTTTCGGTTGGTCGGTGGTGACCGCCGTTTTTTCATACGCACCCGACATTTCTTTCGACAAACTGCGCGGCGTTTTGCTTTTTTTGATTTTTTATTTTGTTGTAAATAATCTGCGTTCAAAACGCGCCGTTTATTTCCTCGTTTCGGCTCTCATCTTTTCCTGTATGTTTAACGTCATCTGGACACCGATTGAAAGAGCAATCGGACGCGGCGTGGAAATTCAGGGCATCGCGCCGGAAAGCCGTTTCGCACGGGTTTTACTGCAAGACGGCGACACGCTTGTCAAAGCGAACAGCAAAAAAATCAAAACGCCGGAAGATTTGGTAAATGAGATCGAAAAGGGCGAAACGGTCAAGGTCGAATATTATCGTCCCGATTTTTATTATCCTTTCGAGATAAAAAAAAGCGATTTATTAAACGGTTCGAGCGCGACGGAAAAACTCGGCATACAATCGTGGAAAAAAAGTCATAATTGGCGTTCGGCAGGATTTTACGGACATTACGCGACTTACGCGGAAGTTTTGCAATTAATCGTTTCGCTCGTTTTCGGACTTTTTACAGCTTTTTTCACAAACAGACGCAAAGACGCAAAAATGCGAAAATTGATGATAATTTTGTTCGTCTGTTTATGCGGAATGAGTCTGGCGTTGCTTTTGACCGTGACACGCGCTTCGCAACTCGCGTTTATGATTTCGGCTTTTTCGATTGTGATCTTAAACGGCAACCGGAAAATGCTTCTCGGTTTGGCGGCAATCGCTCTGCCTGTCGCGCTCGGAGGTCTATTTTTCTTACAGCAGAGCCGCGAAGTCGGATTTTTTGATAAAAAAGACGATTCGACGCTCTACCGCGAAACCGTCTGGCGCGAAGGTTTTCATCTTTGGACGGAAAGCGCGAGAAATTTCACCGTCGGTGTCGGAATGGATTCGATCAAACGCTACGCGAGCGAATGGCATTTATTCGACGACGGAAAATTGCCGATGGGACATTTTCATAATACATATCTCCAACTCGTCGTCGAACGCGGCTTTCCCGCACTTTTTTTATGGGTCTGGATTTTGTTTATCTACGCGAAAACTCTTTTGCGGGCAATTACGAATTACGAGTTACGAACTGCGGATTCAGAGGGAAATTCACCATTCACCATTTACCATTTACCATTATTAAAAGGCATTTTGCTCGGCTGTTTCGGCGCAGTCGTCGGCTTTTGTTCAAGCGGTATTGTTCACTACAATTTAGGCGATGCGGAAGTCGCAATGGTTTTATTTCTTCTGATGGGTTTGAGCGTCCGACTTGTGCAGCTAAACAAATAAGTTTGTGATAATTTATTGAAGTATGAGACAGACGAAAATTTCTAAAAATCGGATTTCTAAAAAAGCCGCGAGTTTTACCGAATCGGTAATTCGTGAAATGTCGCGTGAGGCGGCGAAATATAATGCGGTTAATCTCGGACAAGGTTTTCCAGATTTTGCCGCGCCCGAAGACATTAAGCGCAAAGCCGAAGAAGCGATTGCCGACGATTTTAATCAATACGCGATAACCTGGGGAACGAAAGATTTTCGTAATGCGATTGCCGAAAAATCTAAATGGTTTTTGGGTTTGGACGTTGACACGGAAACGGAAATCACCGTCACTTGCGGTTCGACCGAAGGAATGATCGCGGCGATGATGGCGACGGTTGACGAGGGCGAAGAAGTCGTCGTGTTCGAGCCTTTTTATGAAAACTACGCGCCGGACGCGATTCTGTCGGACGCGAAACCGCGCCACGTTCCGCTTTATCAAACGGCGAACGGCTGGCATTTTGAAAAAGACGAATTACGCGCCGCATTTAACGAAAAAACGAAGGCGATAATTATTTGCAATCCGAATAATCCGACCGGAAAAGTTTTCACGATGGAAGAAATGGAGTTCATCGCCGATCTCTGTAAAGAATTTGACGCGCTGTGTTTTACCGACGAGATTTACGAGCATATTCTCTATCCGCGCGAAGGTAAGGAAATAAAGCACATTTCGATGGCGCAACTCGACGGAATGCGCGAAAGAACCGTCGTTGTCAATTCGATGTCGAAAACTTATTCGGTGACTGGCTGGCGCGTCGGTTGGTGTATCGCGCCGCCGGATATTACTTCGGCGATTCGCAAAGTTCACGATTTTTTGACCGTCGGCGCGGCGCATCCGCTTCAGCAAGCCGGAGCTTATGCTTTGAGTTTACCGAAGAGTTATTATGACAATCTGCACGTCGAATATCAGGCGCGGCGCGATTTTATCGTTCCGGTTTTGCAGGATTTAGGCTTGAAATGCGAAATGCCCGAAGGCGCGTATTATGTGATGACCGATATTTCCGATTTCGGTTTTGCCGATGACATCGAATTTACGAAACATTTAATCAGAGAAATCGGCGTGGCGGTCGTTCCGGGTTCATCGTTTTATCACGACAAAAATCTGGGCAAACAAAAAGTGCGTTTTTGTTTTTGCAAAAAACAATCCACGCTCGAAGCAGCGGCGGAACGTCTGCAAAAATTGAAATAGAGTTTCCCGAACGAAAAAAAGCACCGACATTTTAATCGGTGCTTTTTTGGTTATAAATATAAGCAAAAACTATTTTTTGTTGGTGTTTGCTTTTCCGTCGCTGTCGCTTACGCTTGTTTTCGCCTGATTGGTCATCGAATCTTTCGCGTCAACTTTCAGTTCATCTTTAACGTCTTTTACGCCTTCGATTCCTTTTGCCGCTTTAACCGCCGCATCTTTTTGCGCCGCTGTTCCGACTGTTCCTTTCAAAGTAACAACGTCATTTGTAACGTCAACATTGATCGTCGAATCACGAAGTTCGTCAACCGCTGTTAAAGCCGTGCGGGTTTTCGTCCACAGCCAGAGATCATTTGCTCCCTGTCCGATGGTGCTTTTCGCCGATTTAGCTTCGGTTTCGTATTTTGCTTTTTCTTTGTCAAAATCTTCACGAGTCATAGCTTTGTTCATATTGCTGTTGACCATCATATTGGCGTTGCTGTTATTGTCCATAACAACTGCCACATTTTCGTTGACTTTGGTGCCGTTGACTTTGACATTTGTATTCGTGGCTGTTTCACAACCGACAAGAGCCATTGCGAAAACGGCTGCTAAACTAAAAAGTACAATTTTTTTCATATCTTAAGTGTTCCTGTTTCAAAATAAATAAATTAAAAGTTAAAAAACTTTGTAGAATATGCTAGTAAATAGTGAGTTTTATTGCAATCAAGTAAGCGGTGTAAAAAAAGTAAAATCGGTTAAAAAACCGCTTAAACTCAAGAAAGCAATAGGTTTGTGAAACTTTGAGGATGCTTAAAAATAATTTCATTTTCAGCTATAAAAATCGGAAAATTTGTAGAAACACTTTTTAACTTTGCTGCATCTTTGGCTGTCGTTATCAAAATCCTCGCACCTTTGGCGCGAGCATTTCTCTCTATTTTTTCCATATCTTGCGGTAAATAATAGTGATGATCGGGGAAAATTTCCGTTGCTGCCAAGTTAAAATTTTCGTATTTTAACTGCTCGAAAAAATTATTCGGATTGCCGAGAGCGCAGAAGGCAAAAACGATCTCGGCTCTCGGCTCTCGGATCTCGGCTCTTGGATTTGTCAGAGTTTTTTTGAAATCGTTGATTCTGATTAAATTTGAAAATTTGTTATGCGAGATGAAAATCGGACAATCGGCATATTTTGAAATTTCAGATTCGAGATTTTCGAGATTAGTTGTGAGATTGGCGCGTGTTATGACGATTGCGTCAGCGCGTTTCAAGTTTTCGAGCCGTTCGCGCAAGATGCCCGAAGGCAAAACTTTTTCGTTTCCGAACGGATTCGTTGCGTCAATGCAGACGATGTCCAAATCTCTTTTAACTTTCCGGTGCTGAAAAGCATCGTCTAAAACAAACGCCGTGATGCCGAATTTTCTACGCGCCCAAAGTCCGGCGGAAACGCGGTCGGCATCGGAAATAATAATTGCTTTTCCCAAAAGTTTTCCGGCAAGTTCAAAAGGTTCGTCACCTGCATTTTTTGCGTCCGTCAAAACTTTCGCGCCGTCGGAGACGAGAATTCTTTTCTTCGGATTTTTTCGACCGTAACCGCGCGTTAATATACATACTTTTTCGCCCGCATCAAAAAGTGTTTCGGCGACAAAAGCGACGAGCGGCGTTTTGCCCGTTCCGCCGACGGTGATATTTCCGATGCTGATAGTTTTCGCGCCGAGTGCGTGAGATGAAAAAACGCCTTTTTCATAAAGCAGATTTCTTACGTCCGCAACCACGCCGTAAATTTTACCGAAGGGCGAAGGAAACATCGGTCAATTGTAAATGCTTTGCCGGTTAATTGTGAATCGGATTTTTATTTTGCCTACAAAACAAACGAAAAAGACTAAAAACAAAGCAGAAACCTAAACTGCTTTTCTTTTTCGTATCTTTCGTGTATTTCGTGGGCAAAACTTCTTTCTAAATTTTCGACTTATTCGTCGTCTGCAAAAGTCGGTCGAGTTTGATTCTTGCCGAACCGCTGTCAATGCTTTGTTCGGCGAGACGCGCCGCCTGCATCGGCTGCGTCGCAAGTCCGCCGACGATGATCGCCGCCGCCGCATTTAAAATCACCAGCGAACGCGCTTCGTCGCGGCGTTTGCTTTCTAAAACTTCACGGATGATCTGCGCGCTTTCATCCGCCGATTTTGCCTTTAAATGTTTGATGTCGGCTTTTTGCAGACCGAAATCTTCGGGCGAGATTTTGAAATTTCTGATTTTTCCTTTATCGAGTTCGGCGACAAATGTTTCGCCCGCGAGCGTGATTTCGTCCAAACCGTCCGAGCCGTGAACAACCCAAGCGCGTTCGGTTTGGAGAAGCGCGAGCGATTCTGTAAGTAATTCCAAAAGCGACGGATGCCACACGCCGACAAGTTGTTTCGACGGATTTGCGGGATTTGATAAAACGCCGAGCAAATTAAGACAAGTGCGAAAACCGAGATTGCGCCGCACATCACCGACTTGCCGCAGAGCGTGATGAAATGTCGGCGCAAACATAAAACAAATTCCCGCGCCGCTCAGACAAGTTTGCGCGACCGTCGCTTCGGCGGAAATATTTACGCCTAGTTTGCCGATTGCATCCGCGCTTCCGCTTTTGCTCAAACCGGCGCGGCTCACTTGTTTCGCCACCGTCAAACCTGCACCGGCGGCAACTAAAGCGGCGGCGGTCGAGACGTTAAAAGTTTTCGCCGCGCTCGCGCCCGTTCCCGAAACATCAATTAAATTTTTTTGCCGCGATTTTATCTTGACGGCTTGTTCGCGCATCACTTTCGCCATTCCCGCTAGTTCTTCGGGCGTTTCGCCTTTCGCCGTCAGCGCGACGAGTGCGCCCGCGATCTGCGCCGGATTTGCATTTTGTTCTGTTACGGCGCGGAAAAATTCCGACGCTTCATCCATCGAAAGATTTTCGCCGCGAAGTAATCGGACGAGAAACGGAAAAAGCGGCGTGTCGGCTTTCGGATTTGTAGCCGAAGTCGGTGCAGACATCAGCCATTCGGTTTTCGGCATAAACGGATTATAAAGGATTTACAAATTTTAACGAAATTTACTGTCGCGTTAGGAAAAAGAATTATTGTCCACAGATGAACACGGATGAACACAGATTTTTAAAACTTATGTTTTTTTATTTGTATTTTTATCTGTGTCTATCTGTGTTCATCTGTGGATAAAATTTTCTTTGTATTTTATTCGTGCAAATTCGTGTTAATTCGTGGGCAAAAAAAGTTTTTAAAAATCTTTAAGTGAAAGAAGTTTTCACGATTAAAAGTATCTCAGATTTCGAGAAAATTACGCAAAAGTTTTTTGCCTTCGGGCGTAAGAATTGATTCGGGATGAAACTGCACACCTTCAATTTTATGAGTTTTATGACGCAAACCCATTATCAAACCGTCGGGCGAAGTGGCGGAAATTTCCAGACAATCGGGCAGAGATTCGCGTTCGACGATCAAAGAATGATAACGTCCGGCTTCAAAATTTTGGGGCAAATCCTTAAAAACAGTTTTCCCGTCGTGAACGATTTCGACAGGTTTCCCGTGAACCGGAACCGGCGCACGGACGACTTTTCCGCCAAAAATTTGCCCGATTGCCTGATGACCGAGACACACGCCGAGAATTGAAATACGCTCGCCGAATTTTTTCAAAACTTCGAGCGAAACGCCCGCGTCATCAGGCGTTCCCGGTCCGGGCGAAATTAAAATCTTGTCGGGCTGCAGATCGTTTTCGATTTCCTCAAGCGTGATTTCATCATTACGAAAAACGCGCATTTCCGCGCCGAGTTCGCCCAAATATTGGACGAGGTTGTAAGTAAACGAATCGTAATTGTCTATAACGAGAAGCATAAATTTCGCCGGAAGCGCAAGCATCTTGCTTGCCATTCGTTCGGCGCAAAGCACGAACGAATTCAACATTGATTATCTAAGAATATGACTAAAAATGTAAACTTGAATATCTGCCGCACACCTTTCCGTTCTTGCTTCGCTCGAATGGAAAGGCAAGCAAAAGGCTTGCGCTCCCAGCTTAATAAGCCTTTGCTAAATCAATTCCGGTGTAATAATGTTTCAAAATCGCTTCGTATTTCAAGCCCATTTTTGCCAGACCGTAAGCTCCGTATTGACACATTCCAACGCCGTGTCCCCATCCGCGTCCGGTGAACGCGTATGACGCGACGCGACCGTTTGTGCCGTAGCGTTTGTTCATATAAAAAAGCTGTTCTTTTAAGCGCAAAGCCGAACGAATTTTTCCGCCTTTGAGAGAAAATTTGCCGTTTGTGCCGATAATTTCGAGTTCGGTCGGTCGGCGCGAAAAGCCTTTCTGTTTGATGTTGACATCAATCAAAGTTCCGATGCCGCGAACATATCTTGAAAGACGTGATTGAACTGCCGACGCGGAAAGATTTTCGTTCCAATATGTAAAGGGCGACATTTTTTCCGCAACGGTCGGCTCGTTTGAAGGCATAACTTCGAGATAAATTACCGAACCGCCCGCGTCGGTCTGAAAGCGCACGTTTTCGCCGCCGGTCATTGCAGTTTCCTTCATCTGATAAAAATCTTTGCCGAATTGCCGAAATAAAAAAACGTCGGGGCGCACGATCAGAGTCCGCGAACTTCTGCCGGATTTCAAGATCAATTTTCCGTCTTCGCTCGGCTGTGCCGTTCCGCTCTGCAAAACGGGCGACCATTTTTTCTTTTCGTAGATTTGATTGACTATTTTTAAAAATCGAGCGCGGGAAAGTGTTTTCGTCGGCTTTAAAGTTAAGTCGGGATAGATCGAAAACCAGCCGTCGCGCATTAAAATTGCAATGTCGGCGCGGCGTTCTTTCGGAATTTCATTAGAATCGGTAAAAGATAATTGATAATTGATGTCGGATTCCGAAAGCAAAGTGTCGGCGTAATTGTCGCCGTAAATCCAACTTGCCAACAATTTTGATAACTCAATCGGTTTCGCCGTGTCTTTGGAAATATTCGGAAAAGTTTTGCCGAAACGTCCGGCGAGATTGTTCATCCAGTTTGAAATTTCGCTGGTGTTCGGTTCGTCGTCAAAATATTTGTCATCGAGCTGCGCGGTCGAAAGATAAAAATTATTGACGGCAAGTTGCGAAATCAGGCGAACGAGTTCGATATTTTCTTCTTTTTCGATCTTTGCCGGCAGACGCGAAGATTTGATTAAAAACGGTTCAAAATGACGATGACCTTCGAGCGAACATTCCACGCCGCGCAGATACGGCTCGTTAAATTCGAAAATGTTTTCCGAGTTTTCCGTCCGACCGCCGCACGTCGAAGTGTAAAGCGCGTTGATCGGTTTGCCGTTGTATGTGGCGACCACGCCTTTCGTCTGCAAAACTGCTTGCGTTCCCATTCCGGTTTCCGCCGAAACGCCTTTGTAAACCTGCGAACGAATCGTCGGCAGCATATCGAAACCCTGCGAAACAAAGCCGTTAATATTGGCAATCGCGTAAGTTCTGGCGGCAACCGCCTGCGCTTTCTGCGCTTCGAGCTGCGGCAGAGAAAGTTCCGACGGCACAACGCCGAGCAGATATTCTTCGAGCGGCACGACATTAACGACTGTTAATGCGCCTTTTGAATTGACGAAAACTTCGATCTTTCCGCGATACGATTTGCCGTTTAATTTGACGGGAACATTGCGCTCGTTAAAAGAACCGAACGAAACGGGTTTGAGCGAAGAAAATTTTGCCGATGCGCCCGTGCCGCTGACGATCACTTCGCGCAGATTCGCATTTACATCAACGTCTTTTGTCGAAGCAACGGAAGCGGTCGGCGCGACTTTATTCGGATTTGAATCTACGACGCGCGGGCGATTGTTTACGCCGAGACTTCTAACATCTGATTTCGGATTTCGTGCGATTTGATTGGAAAGTTTAACGGCTTCGTCCGACGGTTGTGTAACCTTATCGGTCACAATCGTTACGTCCGAAACGCCTTTTTCATCCAAAACACCTTTGAATTCGTCGGCATCTTCGATTGATTCACGCGCGTCGCCGATGCGGATTTTCCAAGTGTTTGTCGCCGTGTCGAGCTGAAACGCAGTTTTTTCGCCCGTCGTTTCGCGGATGTCTTTTGCCAAACTCGCCGCTTCCGCCGCCGATTCGAGATTTTGGATTTCAAAATTGTAAATCTCGACTTCCGGCGGACGATACGAACGCGCCGAAACAGTGATTTTATTCGTCGCCAAAAATCTGTTCGCTTCGTCGGGACTCGTCGAAATCAATTGCGTGTCGCTCGTCGTAATCGAAACGTAACGCGCATTCGTCGCCAGACCGATGCGAATAAAAGGCTCTCTGGACAATTGATAAAATCCGGTTTCGGCATTTAAGGTTTGAGTTGTTAAAAAAATCGTAAAAAGCGTGTAGAAAATAAAACGGCGTAGATTCATAAAACCTATGATAAAGAAATTTCGCGGAAATGGCTATATCTTATATTGACCGGAGCGCAAGCGAACCGCTTGCGCTCCGGTCCGCGCAAAAGCGATACTAAAAGAAAAGGAGAAAATGATGAATAAAGAAATTGAAAAAATTGTTGACGAATATCGAACGGAAAAACTCGACCGGCGCGGATTTTTGACGCGCATTGTTGCCGTTACGGGAACTTACGCGGCGGCGCATCTTTTGCTCGAGCAAACCGGACTCGCGCAAACCGTGATGTCCGACAAGGAATCGAAAAAAGCGAATGTTGATTCAAGCACGGTTTCATATAAAAACGGCGACGTAAATCTTTCCGGTTATTTGAGCAAACCGTTGAAAAAAGGTAAATATCCGGCGATTCTCGTCATTCACGAAAATCGCGGTTTGAACGAACACACGCGCGATGTTGCCAGACGTTTTGCGGCAAACGGTTATGTCGCGCTCGCGGCGGACGCGCTTTCGCGGAAAGGCGGAACGGGTTCATTTGAAACGCCCGACAAAGCGCGTGAAGCGTTTTCGTCGCTCGATATGTCGGAAGTTATCAGCGATTTAAATGCGGGACTCGCGTTTTTGAATTCGCACGCCAACGTCAAAAAAGGAAAACTCGCATCAATCGGATTTTGTTGGGGCGGAGCGCGTTCCTTTAAATTGGCGACCGAACCGAACGACTTGAAAGCAGCAGTAGTTTTCTACGGAACTGCGCCGACCGAAGACGAAATTGCCAAAATTCATTGTCCCGTTCTCGCCAATTACGGAGGAAAAGATGAGCGAATTTCATCAAAAGTGCCGGAAGTTGCGGCGTTAATGAAAAAATACAAAAAGACCTACGATTACAAAATTTACGACGGCGCGGATCACGCATTTTTCAACGATACCGGCGACCGCTACAACGCCGAAGCCGCTAAAGCCGCTTGGACGAGAACGCTCGCTTTTTTGAAAAAGAATGTCAAGTAATTCTAAAATTCTGTTTAAAAATCAAGTAAGAGAAATCAGGAAACAGATAAACTGTTTTTGCAATGACAAGAAAATCTTAATTACAAATTCTAAACTTGATGAACTTCCGCGGGAAGCCGCAAAGTGAAATAACAACAATCTGATTGTTATTATTCTAAGAGCGATCCGGCTGGTTTCCCGATTTATGCAACAAAGTCATTTGAAACTGTGATTATACTTACTTAATATTTTGGTATAAACGCTGAAAAGTGCGCTTGATTTATCCTCTAAATTCTGTCTATTCTGTTTGAAATCCTTTTATGCTGTCGCTAATTAAAATTAAAAATATCGCGCTGATAGACGAACTTGAAATCGAATTTGCCAAAGGCTTGAATTTGCTGACGGGCGAAACAGGTTCGGGGAAATCCATTATTGTGGATAGTTTGAGTGCGTTGACAGGCGAACGTGTTTCTTCGGATTTGATTAAAGAAAATACGACATCAGCTCAAATCGAAGGACTTTTTACTTTGCGGGCAAACGCCGATCTGCACGAGATGTTTTATGAAAGCGGCATCGAACTCGAAGATGCAAATGAAATTGATCTGATTGTCCGGCGTGAACTTGCCGCCAACGGACGCAATCGGATTTTTGTAAATAATCAGCTCGTGACGCAAAGTTTTCTGAAAAAGATAGGTGTGTTTCTCGTTGATATTCACGGTCAAGGCGAGCAGACGACGCTTTTTTCTGCGGCAAATCATCTGGAAATTTTGGACGAATATGCCGATCTGCAAAATGAACGCTCAAAGGTTGCCGAAAAATATCAGGAAATGGCGGGCGTTCGGCGCGAACTCGAAACTTTGCGCGAGGACGAAGCGCAAAAACTTCAATTGCTCGATATTTTGCAGTTTCAGGTTGATGAAATAAAAAAAGTCGGTCTGCAAACAAATGAAGAAGAAACGCTCGAAGAAGAAAAACGGCGACTTAATAATGTCGAAAAACTTTCGACTCTGAGCGATGAATCTTACGCTTTGCTTTACGAAAATGAAGACGCGACCTTAACGACTTTGGAACGCGCGATTCGCCGAATAAATGAACTTTCTGAATATGAAACGAGTTTTGAAGATTATCGTGAAGGTTTGAATTCGGCGCAAGCCACGCTCGAAGATTTGGCGATTACGGTCAGAGATTTTCGCGGACAATTGGAATTTTCGCCTGAAAGATTGGAAGAAATCGAAAATCGTCTGGCGGAAATCTCGCGTTTGAAACGCAAATACGGCGGCACGGTCGAAACGGTTCTGGCGCATTTACAGGATTCGGAAGATCGTTTGAAAAATATCGCAACCGCTGAGGAACGCGAAGCCGAATTAAAGAAACAACTCAAACAGGCGAGCGGCGAATATATTCGATTTGCACGGGATTTGCACGACAAACGAACAAAATCGGCGCGAAAATTTGAAAAGGAAGTCGAAGCAAATTTGAAAGCCGTTGCGCTCGAAAAAGCACGTTTCGCAGTTCGCATCGAAGCCGAAACGGAAAACGAAAAATCGTTTACGGCAAAAGGTTACGACCGCATCGAATTTTATTTTTCGGCAAACGTCGGCGAATCGCCGAAGCCTTTAGCCAAAGTCGCGTCCGGCGGCGAAGCGTCGCGTCTTATGCTGATTTTGAAAACGACGGCGAAAACGAAGGACGCGGAAAAAGCCGTTGTTTTTGACGAAATTGATACCGGAATCGGCGGACGAGTTGCCGAAGCCGTCGGTTTGAAACTCAAAGAATTGTCGAAAACTCAGCAAGTTTTGTGCGTCACGCATCAACCGCAAGTCGCGTCTCTGGCAAGTCATCATTTTCTCGTCGAAAAAACGATGACGAAAAATCAAACCAGCGTTTCGATCAGAGAATTAAATAAAAACGAGCGCGTCGAAGAAATCGCCCGTATGCTCGCCGGCGAAAAAATCACTAATGCCGCGCGGCAACACGCGAAAGAAATGATCGCAAAATAATTTGACCGCAAAATAATTTGACCGCAAAAGACGAAAAAACATTAACAGGGACAACAGGAAAAAAGGGATAAAAATACTTTTAAATAATTGTAAAAACCTCTGTATATTCTGTTATCCGTGTTAATTTTCTTAATCTTCTATGAATCAAAAACTTCAACGAGAATTTTATACTCGATCCGACACATTGCAAATTGCGCGTGATTTGCTCGGCAAAGTTTTAGTTGTTCCGACCGAAACGGGCGAAAGAACTTCCGGCATTATCGTCGAAACCGAAGCGTATCTCGGTGCGGAAGACAAAGCCGCACATTCATACGACAATCGCCGGACAAAGCGCACGGAAACGATGTTTTCATTAGGCGGAACGGTTTATATTTTTTTTATTTACGGAATGTATTTTCAGTTTAATATCGTTGCCGGCGCGATTGATTCGCCGCACGCGATTTTGATTCGTGCCGTCGAACCGTTTGAAAATATCGAAATTATGCGCGAAAGGCGCGGCAAGATGGCGGACAAAAATCTCACGTCAGGTCCGGGAAAACTCTGCATCGCGCTCGATATTGACAAAAGATTTAACAATACGGATTTAACGGAAAATGAAATCTGGCTTGAAGAATGCGAAAAAAATTCCGCCGAAAATATCTCTTGTGGAAAACGCATCGGAATTGATTATGCAGAAGAATACGCGGAAAAGCCGTGGCGATTTTGGATAAAAAACAATCCGTTTGTCAGCAGGAAATGATTTTTACCGCAGAGGCGCAAAAACGCAGAGATTTTGGAATTGATTTTGATGTGTTTAACTTAAGATTTCAGATACTTTAAATAAAAATTACCGGAATCCGATTTATAATTTCTTAAATCCATAATTTGAAATTATCTCATTGTTCGTATCGTTGCGGTTCAGCATAAGATTCGAGTTCCGGCAAATTTTCCAGAGACAAAAACGCTTTGACGACTGCCGGATCGAATTCGATTCCCGCCCATTCGGTTAAATATCGCTTGGCTTCCGAAACCGAAATTGCCGCGCTGTAAGGTCGCGCATCGGTCAGCGCGGCATAAGTGTCGGCGACGCGCAAAATTCTCGCGGCGAGCGGTGTTTGATCGCGGCGCAGAGCATCGGGATAACCTGCGCCGTTCCACCATTCGTGATGCCAGCGAATAATTAATTGAACTGCGCGTGACAAGCCTCGTTTGGCGGCTTCCTGTTCGCCGATGACCGGATGACGCTGCATATCGAGATGTTCCGGTTCGGTTAAAATCCGTCCGACCTTGATGTAATCGCGGTTCATCACGAGTTCGCCGAGATCGTGAATCAAAGCCGCTTGTTCGAGAGAATGCCGGTCGTGGGCGGACATATTGAAAACTCGCGCCGTCGCATCTGCGAGAATAGCGATTCGCGCCGCGTGCGGATTAGAATAACCTTCAAATTTATCGGTCATCCGGGCGATTTTCTCGATGTTTTCGTCGAGACTCTCTTTCACGATTGATGCGCTCTGCATAATTTTTTCCGCTCTAGTTTAACTATTTATCGTGCAGACTGTCGAGTATGGAAAGAGCTTCCTGATAATTTGGCGATCTTTCCAAAATGCGTCCGAGTTCGCCTTCGGCGCGTTTGATGAAACCGATTTTGATAAAAAGTTTGGCAAGCATCAGCCGGTAATCCAGATTATCGGTTTCGATACGGATTGCAGCTTGAAGTTCTGATTCGGCTTGCCGATAAGTCGTTTTATCCGCAGACAATGCTTTCCCGAAATATGCGCGATAACGGGCGTTTCCGCCTTCGAGATGAACGGCGCGGGCAAGATACGGAATCGCTTCGGCGTATGCGTCGCGCATTATCAAATCGAATCCCTGCTCGAAATTTTCCGCCGCTTGATGTTCCATCATCTGTCTGTTATTTTGCGTGCCGTCGGTGTTTGCGTTCGATGTTTTCGCTAAATTGCCAATCTCTTTACGCAGTTTAAAGTCATAAACTTCGCGCGATTCTTTACTTTTCAGTGTTTCATAAGCCTGTGCGAGTTTGGTAAAAGCATTTTGGATGCGGCGATGCTGTTCCTCTTCGATACGTCGGTGAAATAAATCCGGGTGAAAATGTTTTGCCAGATTAAAATACGCGGATTTTATTTTCGACGTTTCTTCTTCGTGCGATACGTCGAAAATCTCGTAATGATTTGCGGCGTTTTCGACGCGCTCCAGATATTTTTCGAGCGATAATTCTTCTTTCGGCGGTTCGGGCGGCGCAATTTCTATAACTTGTTCGACGACATCCGTTTGTGTTTCAAAGACTTTTTTATTTAATATCTGCGGCGCGGCGGCTTGTTTTTTCAATTCGATCTTTGCCGATGAAATCGCCGATAAATTCTCGTTGCTGAACGCCGAATTCCATTTCTGGCGCGTAAGAAAACCGCCGAGCCACAAAACATACAAATTTTTGAGAGTTTCGATTTCGGACAATCCGCTTATGTTTTTCATTTCTTCGACGGAAAGAGTTTCGCCGTTAAATCTGGAGAGAACAAAAGCCTCTTGAGGCAAGAGATTAATATGCGTCGGAAATACGGTTTTGACGGAAAATCCTTCCTGTAAACTTTTGAAGCGGCGTATAATTTTTTCCTTCGTCATTGCTCGACCGAAAGCAAATAGCAGTTGCGCCGCATCAACCGGAAAACGCAGATCGTTTTTTACTCTGACCAGCGAACTGAAAACCCAACTGCCGTCCGTCCAGTCGAGTGAGGTTTGCAGAATTTGTCCTAACTGTGATGAAAAAATCCCGTTTATTTCCTTTTCCGAAAACAAATCCTGTTTAATAAGATTCGTTTTCAATTCGAGATCATTGGCAAAATTCGGAATTTCTTTAAGTCGTGCGGACGAGATTTTTTCTTCACGCAGAAGTATGTGGTAAAGCCGGTGTTCGCGTGAGTTTGAAACGGCAAAGACAATCTCGCCGCCGTCGAAATAAACGATGATTTTTTGTTCGGAAAAAGAAAATCTGAGTGAGCCGTTAAGTTTAAATTGGGCGATTTCCGCCAGAAGTTCCGCCGCCGGATGATTGGAAAAATAGCCTTGAATTTCGAGATTTGTTTGCGGTGTCATTGGAAATTATTTGTGACGGGAGAAACAGGAAAAGATTTTTTTTTGTAGAACGCGCATCGAACGCATTTTTATAGTAACAAATTTGCGGGGAAAAAGTTAAGCGATTTTTACGCGAACGGCAATTAACAAATAAAAATTTTCTTTCTAAAATCGAAAAATGTTTCACGATTTTATTATTTCGGTCGAGCGCGTTCGACTTTGGCGGAAAACGGGCGAATCTTACGAACATATTTTGATGAAAGCTCTCGGTTACGCGATGTTTAGCGGAAAATATCCGCATCTGGAAATTGAAAAATCGGTCGGGTTGCGTTATAAACCCGATCTCGTCGCGCAAAACGGTGAGCGCGATTTTGAATTTTGGGGCGAATGCGGACAAAATTCGATTCGCAAAACGCATTGGATTTTAAAACATACGCGCACAAAACAACTCGCACTTTTCAAAATCGGCGCAAACGTCGAACAACTTTCCCATCAACTGCGCGAAGAAATTCCCGAAAAATACCGCGCACGAAATCGTCTGATTTTAATAAACTTTGTCTCCGATATTGTAAAATTGACAGAATCGAAACAAATTGCGAAAGTTTCTCAAGACTGGTTTTCCGAAATAAACTTTTATTAAAAATTCTTAAAATGACTGCCGACGAAATAGAAATCCGCGAATGCAAAACCATCGCAGAACTGTCGAAATGTGTTGATCTCCAACGCGAAGTTTTCGCTTTGCCCGACATTGAAATTTCGCCCGTTCGACATCTGATCGTCACAAAACACGCGGGCGGTTTTACGCTCGGCGCGTTTTCCGGCGGCGATTTAGTCGGCTTCGTATTGAGCGTTCCGGCATTTCTCGGCGGCGAAAAAGCGTTTTATTCGCATATGACGGCAGTGAGAAAAGATTTTCAAAGCCGCAGTATCGGCGCAAAACTAAAATGGGCGCAACGCGCGCGTTCGTTGGCGGAAAATGTCAAATTTATTAAATGGACTTTTCAACCCGTGCAGGCGCGAAACGCTTTTTTCAATCTCGAAAAACTCGGCGCGATTATTCGTCATTACGAACCGAATTTTTACGGCACTGATTATATGACAATCGGCAAACCCGAAGAAAATATCGGACTCGACTCCGACAGGCTTTTCGCCGAATGGCATCTCGAAAACGAAAAAGTCAACGCACTTTCAAACGGCGAAGTTTTTACGGAAACCGTTGAAGCCGCGAAAAAAATCGAAATTCCGAACGATTGGAATGAATTAGTAAAAACGAATCCGCAAAAAGCGGTCGCCGAACAAACGCGTATCAAAAACGAATTTCAAAAAGCCTTTGCCGAAAATCTCGTCGCCGGAAAATTCATCCGAAACGAAACCGCGCCGTGTTATCTTCTTTTCAAAAGCAATTCAATTTAATCAGAGAGTAATTCGGATCATAAGAAAAGATATAAGAGAACGATCAAAAATTATTAAAAATTAACAAATTATTAGTTTTAACAGCATCATTTTTAACCGTTTTAATTTCATTTACGCAAGCACGAACAACAGCAGACAGATTGATAAAATCGGTGAAATTATCGAGTCATACTTTAGACGGATATTTAGCTTTGCATTACATTCGATAAACTTCGCGCCAGATCGAGATTTTCCGATTCGGGAAGATCGGAAATGACAAACACCGCTTTATTTAAGCCGACAAAACTCGCAATTTGAAAACCCGTCTGTTTTTGGCAGTTGATCGTCGAATCGGTTTCGCCGTTTTTGTTCATTTTTGAAGCCAAATCCGTTTCGGTCAGCAGAACGGAAACCGTTCGATTGCCGATTTTAATTATGGCGTGCGTAAAAATTCTGCCGTCGAAAATGCAGTCGTGAACTTGCATAAGTTTCATCGGTTCGGAAGAATTAAATGTGGCTTTTTGCAAAATGTTTTCTCTGAAATCTATTTTCTTCGCTGTTTCTTTATTTACATTTTTCAGCCACGATGTCATCTTGTCCAAACCGCAATGCTGATGATCGCCGATTGCCTGATCGGCGATTTTCTGCCACATCGCGTTTAAATCCTCATTCTTCTGCAAATCGGCTGTGCTGTTTTCTGTTTTCTGTTTAGCAAGCGGTTCGTCCTTTTTACTGTTAGCGAGAAAAACCAGACCGATTGTTAATGTTAAAAAAATTAATGCCGTCGCCGTCGTCAAAACTTTTAACGAAAAAAAACTTTGTAGAAAACTGGTTTTTGAAATTTCTTCGACAAAATCTTTTTTCAATTCCGAACGCAGCCGAAATGCAAAATCCTGATTTATCTGCGTATCGGGCGCATTGACAACCGCACTTTGCAATTTTTCACGAAATATTTTTTGCGCTTCAAATTTACTCCGGCAAGATTGGCAATCTTCCAGATGACGCACGACTTCGTGGTTTGTTTCCACGAGCAGTTCACCGCTTAGAAATGAATCGGAAATTTCCCGAAAATCTTCACATCTCATTTTTTTTAACCTCTAGATCAACTACGATCCCGTATTCGTGTGCATAACCGGCGAGTTCGCCGCGCAGAATTTTTCGTCCGCGATGCAGACGCGACATTACAGTTCCAATCGGCACATCTAAAATTTCCGCAATTTCTTTATAAGCAAATTCTTCCACATCAGCTAAGATGACAACTTCGCGGAAATTTTGCGGTATATCTTTTAAAGCCTTTAAAATCTCTTTATCCGTGATGTGTTGAACAACGGGAGGCTCGAAACGCAGAGTTTCGGCAAGCATTTCTTCGGCATCGCCGAGCATCGGCATCTGTCCGAGCTTGCGCTTGCGCTTGCTATTTAAATGATAAAGAATCGTCGTCATCCAAGCCTTGCAGTTCGTTCCCGGTTCGTAGCGGTGAAACGACTGCAAAGCCTGTATCAAAGTTTCCTGCACGAGGTCTTCGGCTTCCGTTCGATTTCGCGCGAGCCACATCGCTACGCGAAATAAATCCGCTATATAAGGCATCGCTTCCGCTTCAAAGGTCTGCCAATTTTCCTCTTTTGTCTGTCCGAATCCGAACATCGTTTTCTGTTGGTATTATATTAAAAAAGTTTCGATTTATTCCCATAAATTAAATCGTCGAAATCAAAAACGGCAACTTGCGGCATCAACTCTAAACTTAGAAAGATAAAATTCGTTCAATATACAAACACGAATTTTATCGCAAAAACTTTCATTTTCGGCAAAAATGTAGAATAATTTGGCAAATAAAAATTTTCGCCCGCTCTAAAATTAAAAAGTTATGTTAATGATAAATGAAGTAATAAAAGATCGCTACCGCATAATCAGTCAACTCGGAAAAGGCGGAATGGGCGCGGTTTATGAAGCGCACGATAATGTCTTCGAGACAACCATCGCGCTCAAAGAAATTTTGCTCGACCTGTCGAAAAATTCCACTCCGGCACAGAGAGAAATGATTAAACTCGCTTTCGAGCGCGAAGGGAAAATTTTAGCGAAGGTCAATCACGAAGCCTTTCCGCACGTCCGCGATTATTTTCAGGACAATGACCGTCAGTTTCTCGTGATGGAACTCGTTGACGGCGATGATTTCAGCGATCTTTTGGAAAAACGCGGTCAGTCGTTTCCGGTTGCCGATGCCGTTCGTTGGTCGGATCAACTGCTTGACGCGCTAGATTATTTGCACGCTTTAAGTCCGCCGGTCATACACCGCGACATCAAACCGCAAAATCTGAAACTGACTTCGCGCGGTAAAGTGAAATTGCTCGATTTCGGAATCGCCAAAGGTAACGAGACGCAACAAAATACGACGATCACCAATCAAACTTTTGTTGCCGCAACCTTGCATTATTCGCCGCTCGAACAAATTTATCGCGTTCTCGATCCGACCTTCCGCGAAGTTATCGCCTATCAATTTAAAGAACAAGCAAGCGAAATTATGGAGCAAAATGCCGATGCGCGAAGCGACATCTACGCACTCGGCGCGACATTTTATCATCTTTTGACAAACACTCTGCCGATTGATGCCCTAAAGCGTTCGCTCGAAATCTGGGCTGGCAAACCCGATCCGCTCGTCAACGCCTGCGTCCTGAATCCGCAGATCACGCCG
Source organism: Pyrinomonadaceae bacterium (assembly GCA_965217985.1). Classification (GTDB taxonomy): domain Bacteria; phylum Acidobacteriota; class Blastocatellia; order Pyrinomonadales; family Pyrinomonadaceae; genus DATHTS01. The sequence continues at coordinate 225,089 of CBDCJY010000009.1, read as the reverse complement.
GCAGTTTCCAATGTTTTGCATCGAGCGATGGACATCGAACACGCAAGACGTTTTGCGTCGGCAAATGAAATGCAGACGGCTCTACGCGAAGCCTTCAAAACCGAACAGCAAATCGCCGAAGAATCGAAACGCGCCGCGTGGCAGGACGAACAGAAAAAAATCGAATCCGAACGCGCCTTGATTTTGCAGGAACGCCAGCAAATGCAAGCCGAGCGCGAAAAATATCTGAGTCAGATCGAAGCCCGCAATCGTCAGGGAAATACCGATCCGCGTCCGACCGATGCGGCGACCGTGCAGATGAACCAGAGCGATTTGGAAATTCCGAAAACTGAAATTTATAGTCCGGCGCAGTTTCCGGTTAGCGATCAGTCCGCAAATCATCCGTCGGTCGAAACGATTGCCGCGTCTGCCAATTTCGCCGTTACTATTCCGCCAAACGAAACTCGTCTCCCGGAAATGCAAACGTCCGCTTCGCCGATGCCGCAGAATGATTTTATTCCGCAAAAGTTTGCGGACAAGACGAAAAAGAAAAGCAATAAATTGCTTTGGCTCGTGCCGGTTTTCGGTCTGCTTTTTCTGCTTCTCGGCGGCGCAGGCTTCGGTTTCTGGCTGTGGCAAAAAAATCGAGCTGAAACGCCGGCTAACGCGAACGTATTTGTTGCAAACAAGGAAAATAATTCTAATAAAACTGTCGCTGAAACCAATACCGCATCGCCGCCGAAAACCGAGACTGTTGCCGGACAAATCGAAGAACCAGACAAAATAAATACAGTCGGCGACAGCGGCGATTCCAAGAAAACAATCGTTTCGCGTCCTCAACCGGAACTTCCGAAAAAAACGACGACCGCCGCCACGACCGTTATAACGCGTCCGCCGCCGAAACCCGTTGTCAAAACGACAACACCGGCGAAGAGAACCGAAGGTGCGAGTTCGTTAAATCGAAAAACGGAAGGCGCGGGACCGCGTCCGTAGTTTTATCAGGTCGAATCGAAACGGAAATTTTATTTGTTATTTCCGTTTCGATTCGTAATTATTTTTTTCCAATCTCGCTGAAATCTCAGGTTACAAGATAAAAAAAAATTCTTACAAACCCGAAAATATCACTTCCATTATTTTAAGAATCAAGTATAATACGATTTGATAAACAATCTTTTTGTTTGTTAAACATTTTAGTCGTCAATTGGTAAACACGCCTTTTTCTTCCGTTTAAAAAACGATAGGTTCGGTATAAAAGTATGCTTCCAATAAATGAATTGCTTCAAGAAGGGCGTTATCGTATAACGCGGCATATCGGTCAAAGCACAGCCGGATTTATATACGAAGGATTTGATAATGTTTTTGAAAAAAGGGTTATTGTCAATCACTCTGATGGCAACAGCGGAAAAAATCTTTCCGGCGACGGGAAATTTCTCAAAGGCATAAAGCACGAATCTTTTTTGCGAGTCACAGATTTCTTTGCAGAAATGAGTAATAATTTTGCCGTAATCGAAGCGGACGAAGGCGAATTTTTAACTGATATATTTGAAAAATCGGGATCAATACAAACATTTTCCGTTGTAATAAAATGGGCTGAACAATTTCTCGACGGACTCGGTTATTTGCATCTTCATCTGCCGCCGGTAATCTACGGCGATATAAAACCGCAAAATATTTTTCTAAATGCCTCTGGAAAAGTGAAATTTTTGACCACGCCTGTTCTGAAAAATCAGTTGGCAAATAAGAATTTCGGAAAGACTTCACCTGACGCTTTAAATTATTTGCCGCTCGAACAGATTTGGGACAAACTCGACTCGGCTTCGCAAAATGCAATCGGCGGCAGTTTCGACGAAAAAGCGGAAAAAATTTTGAGACAGCCGCTTGATGCGCGGTGCGATATTTACTCGCTCGGGGTTTTGCTGTATCAGTTGCTCACGGGACAAATGCCGAAAAATGCTCTCGAACGCTCGATTGATATTTTGGAAGGAAATCCCGATCCGTTGATTTCGCCGGACGCGCTGAATCAAGATATTCCGTTTGAAATTTCCGATGTTATAAAAAAGTCTTTGGAGATCAGACGAGAAAAGCGTTTTGATTCGGCAGTTATGATGCGGCAGATTTTACGAACGGCTTTCGTTCACATAAGGGAGCGTCAAAGCGTTGAAGCGGAAAAAAATGCTGCATCTAAAAAACCGGAAATCGCCGAAAAAGAGTTTTTAAAAGATAATCATTCTGAAAATCGATCCGCACAAAAACAAACGGTGGATGCCGCCGCACACAATCGCTTTAAACAACCGGATAAAATCACGGAAAAGCCGGACTTAACTGTTTCGACCAATTTGGAGCGTGAGGAATCCGTTTTTGCAGATGTTGCTAAATCATTAAACGGAAAAAATTCTGAAAATATTTTAGAACTCGACGAACCGGACAAAGAAGACATTTTAGAACTCGAACAAATTGTGACGGAAAGCGAGTTTTCAGATTCAGATAAAGAAGCGGAAAAACCTGAAAAAGCAACGGTAATTCCTTTGCCTGAAATTTCGGTTCAGATTTCTCCCGAAGTTTTTCAAACCGACTATAAAAAGGATTATTCAACCGGCGAATACAACACTTTATTTAAAGACGCAGAAGAAAACAGCCGTTCCAAATGGAAGTTTCCGGCAATTGCTCTGATTTTGATATTAATCGGCGGCGGTAGTTTCGGCGCGTGGATGTTCGTATTAAAAAACAATCCGGGCGAAACGAGTCAGTCCGAAATCAGTGCGCCGTTAAATACCGTAACTAATCCGACGGCTAAAAACCCGCCGCCGGAAAATATAGAAACGCCGACCGCTTTGTCTGCGGAAAATGTCGTAACAACGTCGAACATAAGCACTGAAAACGCCGCGCCGGAAACAGATTTCGGAATCGAGACAAATACTGCATCGAATCCTGTCTTAACACAGGAAACGACACAGACCGCTAAAAAACAAACCGTTATAAAACCGAAAAACGACATTTCCAAAACGCAGACGGCAAGCGCAAAAACCGTCGGAACGCCGAAGAAAAAAGTAACTGTTGACGATTTGATTACGGATTATTAAAAATTTTTCGGAAATATGTTAGCGACGTGATTTCATAGAAAATTAAAAACTGAATTACCCCAAAAACAAGGAGTAAAAATATGAAACCGAAATCTTTTTACCAAAAAAAATCAGCGCATCTGTTGTTTTCCGTGCTGACAATTTCGATTCTTTCGATTTCATTCGCTTTGCCGAAAATAAAAGCGCAATCGCCGCGCCAACTTAGTCTGGCAGACATTTTAATCGGATTGAAATCGAGTAGAGCGACTTTGCCGGATAGAAACAAAATACTGTCCGAAGCCGTCGTCGAACGCGGAATTACATTTTCGTTGACGACTGAAATCGAAAACGAATTATCTAAAACCGGCGCAGATAAAAATCTTGTCGAAGCTATTCGGCAAAAAAGTCCGCTCATAAAGCCTTTAACAATACCTGACGTTCAACCGCCGCAACCGAAACCTTCTCCGGTGATTGTCTCCACATTGCCGGATTTTACTTTTTATCAAAAACGTGCGGATGAAAATATGGGAAAAAGCGAATATGATCTGGCGATTGTCGATTACAATAAAGCTCTCGAACTCAATCCGAAAAGCGTTCCGGCATATTTCAATCGCGGACGCGCCTTTTACTTTAAACGCGATTTCCCGTCGGCAATCGAAAGCTACAGTAAAGTTATCGAAATTACGCCGAAAGATTCAGTCGTTTATTACAATCGCGGATTATTGTATGAAAAAACGGGCAATCCTGCCAAAGCCGCCGAAGACTATCGGAAAGCGGTCGAACTCGATGAAAAGAATCAACCTGCGATAGAAAACCTGAAAAAAATCCGTGAAGCCGAGCAAGCGAAAAAACAATTGCCGTCTGCACCGACGCAAACCGAAACACCTCGCACAATACAGCCGAACGATTTGCCGACCGTTCTAAATTACGGGCGAATTGACGCTTCGCTGGCAATAAAAATGATCTTGCCGGTTTATTCGATGACAGCGAAAAATATGAATGCCGAAGGTCAGGTCATTGTCGAAGTAGAGATTGACGAGCAGGGAAATGTTACGTCCGCCAAAGCTGTTTCCGGTCATAGTCTGCTTAGAAAATTTGCTGAAGATGCTGCTCTGAAAACGAAATTTAAATCCGCGTCGGTTGATAATAAAGCGGTTAAAGCCAAAGGTCAGATTGTTTATAATTTTAAAAGGTAAAGACCGTTTTATTCGATCTTTATAAGAGTCTAAAAAAAATTATGAGATCAAAAATATTATTCGATTCTGCAATTCAAAGACTTTTAATATAAAAAAGTTCGGAATTTATATATAAATTCCGAACTTTTTTATATTAAATTTGATAATTTTAAGCCGCCGCCGCATTCTGCGCCGGAAACATTTTTTCGAGTGCCGTCATCAGGACACCGACTCCGAATTCGCCAGCCGCGCGGGATTTTAATTTTCCTTCCGCATCAAACAGATAATAAACCGGAACTCAACCTTGTTCATTCAAAAAAGCGTTTTTGAGTTTATGTTCGTTATCAATAGCGCAAATGTCGTCAATACAATGCTCGGAAACAGTCGCTCTGACTATTTCCAAATTCGTTTCCGCTTCGTAACGCGGCATATGTATCGCCACTGTTTTCAAGCCTTTTGCTTTATACTTGTCTTTTAATGTTCTCAATTTGGGCATATTTTCCTTGCAGATTCCGCAACTCGTCGCCCAAAAATGAACGAGTGTCGGTGCGCCCTGAACGCAATCATCGGCAGTCTCCTGCAATTCGTTCATCCATTCGGTCGCGCCGTCAAATTTCGGAATTACATCTCCGATTCTCATTGGCATATATTTTTGCTCCGTAAAAAAGTTTGCAGAAAGTTTACAAAACTAAAATAATCTACTTCTGAAACTTTCCGTTAAATACGACTTAAACCGTTAAATTTTCCTGTTCCGGTGTCCAGTCAGCCGAACATAAACCGCCGGTTTGAAGTCCCTGCACAAAACCCGCAAAGTTTCATCAACCGAACGTCCGATGTTCAAATCGTGAACTACTGCGTATTGCAAAACGCCTTTGGGATTAATTCTGAATATGTTTTACGCTTGATTCACATTTCTTTTATTGAGATTTACAAAGTAAAGAACTTTTTCTGCGCCGTCAGTAAGTTGTAAAAATAAATTGAAAATGATTACTCAAAGTTTTCTTATCTTTTAACTTCTAAAAAGTCGTTTGACGGATTGAAAGTCCCAAATTTTGTCAGGCGTGATTAAGTAATCGAGCGGAACATCAAACTCATCTATGTCCGAAATATTTTCGTCTGACGCGAAAAAATTCAAACCGATTTTTACGCATTCAGTCCGGCAACTTATCAAAAATCGGTCGTAAAAACCTTTGCCGTAACCGACACGAAAACCGCATTTATCAAAACACAACAGCGGAACTAAGACCGCGTTGATTTTTTCGGTTTCGACAGTTTCGTTATGCACAGGTTCGTCAATTTTCCACACATTTTTTTCGGTTTCGGTTTCAGATAAAAACAATAAATTTTCGATTTCATTTTTTTGAAAATTAACGCGCGGAACGAGCGTTTGGACATTAGGAAAGTCAAGCCAGATTTTTTCAAAAATTATTCGCGTGTCAATCTCGTTAAATTTTTCAATCGGCAAAAAACTGTGCAGAAAATCAAATTTCGAGACATCGAAATTTTGAAAAAAACTCTCGGCGATCAATTCGCTTTTTCGTTTAGATTCTTCCGTTGTCAGAGATTTTCGTTTTTCGAGATAAATTTTGCGGAGTTCGGCTTTGGTCATTGTTTTTATCGTAAATTTAAAAGTAAAATCGCCGAATGGCAAATCTCGAAATTTCCGAAGTGCAAACTGCGCCCGCGCACCGGAGTTTTTTCCGTTCGCTTTATTTTCAGGTCATCGTCGGCATCGTCGCCGGCGTTGCGCTCGGCGCGTTTTATCCCGATCTGGGCGCGCAGATGAAACCGCTCGGCGATGCGTTCGTCAAACTCATCAAAATGCTCATCTCGCCGATCATTTTTCTGACGGTTGTCACCGGAATTGCGGGCATCGGCGATATGAAAAAACTCGGTCGCGTCGGCTTAAAAGCTCTGCTTTATTTTGAAGTCGTGACGACGCTCGCGCTCGCGCTCGGTCTCGTCGTCGTCGAACTCGTCCAACCCGGCGCGGGAATTAACGCCACGCCCGAATCTTTGAACACCGGAACGACGACACAGTATATTCAGCAGGCGAAGGAACTTTCCGTTATCGACCATCTGATGAAAATAATTCCCGATTCGGTCATTGGCGCATTTGCCAACGGCGAGATTTTGCAGGTTTTGTTTATCGCGATTTTGTTCGGTGTCGCGCTCGTCGCATTCGGCGAAAAAGGCAAACCGCTCGTCCGCGTTTTCGATTCTTTATCGCACGTTTTTTTCGGAATAATCTCGATCATAATGCGTTTTGCACCGATCGGCGCATTTGGCGCGATGGCATTTACCATCGGAAAATTCGGCATCGGAACTTTGAAATCGCTCGGTTGGCTGATGCTCTGCGTCTATCTGACCGCCGCGTTTTTCGTCTTTTTCGTGTTGGGCGCAATCTCGTATTTTCACAAATTCAGCATTTTCAAATTTCTGCGTTACATCAAAGAAGAAATTTTTATCGTTCTCGGAACTTCGTCGAGTGAATCCGCTCTGCCGCGAATGATGGTCAAACTCGAAAATCTCGGCTGTTCAAAATCGGTCGTCGGTCTCGTCATTCCGTCCGGCTATTCGTTCAATCTCGACGGCACGGCGATTTATCTGACGATTGCCGCGATTTTCGTCGCGCAGGCGACCAACACACACTTAACTTTTTGGGAAGAAATCAAGATTCTTTTAATTTTAATGCTCACATCAAAAGGCGCAGCGGGCGTAACGGGCAGCGGATTTATCACGCTCGCCGCAACTCTTGCAAGCGTCGGCACAATTCCGGTCGCGGGCATCGCTCTGCTTTTAGGCGTTGACCGATTTATGTCGGAAATGCGTTCGATCACGAATCTGATCGGCAACGGCGTGGCAACGGTCGTCGTTTCAAAATGGGAAGGCGAATTTGACGCAGTTCGGGCGGAAAAGGTTTTAAACGGCAAACTCGACATCGAAGATACCGAACCGCTTTTGAGTGAAACGCCGCTCGAAAATATCTTGGAAATAAAACCGTCAGAGAAATTTTAGATGCAGGAGCGTGAATGTTTCTCTTGCCATCCGTTCGGCGCGAAACAGTAACAGACACGCCGCACACTTTTTAAACCTTTAAGATAAGCAATATTGAGTTGTTCTTGCTTCGCGCAAACTGTTGTAAATTTTTTACATACCGATTCAATCTTTTCCATTATCGGTTTTTGCTTAAATTTCGGGTTGAAGAAATATATAAAACTCGTAAAATGGTTAGGCGGAAGCCGAAATTAAAATCACGTTCTGACATTTCAGGAATAGGAATAATGGCGCATACAGTTATCGAATCCGAAGAAACTCTAATTATCGAAACGCCGGAGCGTGTGCCATTGGCGTTCGCTCTCGCGTCCATCGGCAATCGTTTTATTGCGGTGGCGATTGACCATTGTATTCAATACTTTACGATTTTCATTGTTGCTTACGCTTTTATCACGGCAACCGGAATAGGCGAAAATTCGGGCGGCGGAATATTTAATCAGATGATGTCAGAAATGCCGAAATGGACGATTGCGATTTTAATTCTCGTCGTCTTTTTGCTTTTTTCCGGCTATTTTATTTTTTTCGAGTGGATTTTAAACGGGCAAACTCCGGGAAAACGTCTGATGAAACTGCGCGTCATCCGCGAAGACGGTCGCCCGATTACGCTCTGGGAAGCGATTGCGCGAAACTTGCTGCGGATTTTCGATGCCGTTCCCGGATTCGTTATTCCGGTTTATTCAATCGGTTTGATCTCGATTTTTATGAATAAACGCGATCAGCGAATCGGCGATCTTTTTGCCGGAACGGTCGTCATCCGCGAACGCACCGACGAAGCACCGACATTTGCCGAAACATTTTCGCAGCGCATTTCGGATGCCGCTTTGCGCCGCGTTCAGAAAAAGACCGAGTTTCAGGCAAATGTCGGACTTTTAAGCGAAAATGAAATCGAGGTCGTCGAATCTTTTCTGCGCCGCCGCTGGGATTTGACCGAACGACAGAGAATCTGGATGGCGTGGCGCGTCGCGTTGCCGATTATGTATAAACTGAAACCGAATTATGACATACAAACTTTTACTTACGAAGGTTTTTTAGAAGAACTCGTTCATCTGTATCACGCTCGACAGCGTTTCTTAAATTAACATTTTGCCAATGAAATAAAATTCGTGTTAATTTTGCTTCAAGATTTTTATTAAAAACAACTCATTAATAATCGAAAATAATTTGTGAACAGAAATATTTTAGTAACTGGCGGCGCGGGTTTTATCGGTTCGCATCTGGTCGAAAAACTGCTTGCGGAAAATACTTGGAACGTCGCCGCGCTCGATAATTTTAACGAGTTTTACGCGCCCGAAATCAAACGCGCAAATATCGCTTCGGCTTTAAAAAAACCGAACTTCAAACTTTACGAAAACGACATTTGTGATGCGGAAAGTTTGCGCCCGATCTTCGCCGAAAACGAATTTGACGTAATCGTTCATCTCGCGGCGTGGGCGGGCGTTCGACCGTCTTTGATGAATCCGAAACTTTACGCGCAGGTTAATGTGAGCGGCACTTTGAATCTTTTGGAACTCGCCAAAGATTTTAACGTCAGACAATTCGTTTTCGGTTCGTCATCGAGCGTTTACGGAATAAATTCAAAAATTCCTTTTTCCGAAGACGACAAAATTTCTCAGCCGATCTCGCCTTACGCGGCGACCAAAGCGGCGGGCGAACTTTTATGTCACACGTTTTCTCATCTCTACGACATTCGCACGATTTGTCTGCGGTTTTTCACCGTTTACGGTGCGCGCCAGCGTCCCGATCTGGCGATTCATAAATTTTCAAAACTCATCACGGAAGAAAAACCGATTCCCGTTTTCGGCGACGGCACGACGCGCCGCGATTACACATTTATTGACGACATCATTCAAGGCGTTCGCGCCGCGATTGATTACGACAAAACGAATTACGAAGTTTTCAATCTCGGCGAATCGCAGACCATCGAACTTTCCAAGTTAATCGAACTTTTAGAAAAAAGTCTAAACAAAAAAGCGATCATCGAACGCCGCGAAATGCAATCCGGCGATGTTCCCGTAACTTACGCCGACATTTCAAAATCAAAGGAAATTCTCGGCTATAATCCGCAGACAAAAATCGAAGACGGAATTCCGAAATTTGTCGAGTGGTTTTTGAGTAATATACAAAGTTAATCTTAAAACCGGAAAAAAATACTCGCCTGTTATTTTCCTCAATTAACGTGAAATTTCCCTGCACTCACGTTTTTTTCGTTTACTTTATCGGTTCAAAAAACAGATACTTATTCAAAATTGAATCGAAATTGAATAAGGAGAATTATTTTTTATGAATCAGGAAAAAATCGAAAAGGAAATTCGTTTTTTGAAAATCTACGCGGGCGTTTTGACGATCTTGTGCGGCGTGTTTTTGTTTTCGGCATTTGCGGTCAGCAAAAATAAAAAATTCGGTGAGATTGATGTCGAACGGATAAATATTGTCGAAAAAGACGGCAAACTTAAAATGGTTATTTCCAACAAAGAACGTCAGCATCCGGGAACAATGGACGGAAAATATTATAAAGAACGCGAAGGACAAAGATCGGCGGGAATAATTTTTTTCAATGAGAGAGGCGACGAATGCGGCGGTTTGGGCTTTGACGGCAACACCGACAAAGAGCGCGGCGGCTCGCTGACTTTCGATAAATTCGGCGGCGATCAGACAATTCAACTGACACACGACGAAGACAAAAACGGCAATTATTTCGCCGGTTTGCGAATGAACGACGAAAATATGCTGCTAAATGATCGAGTTGCCAAGTTGCAGGAAATCGAAAAACTTCCGACGAGAGAAGAACAAATGGCGGCGAAACAAAAAATGCGGGACAACGGCGAGTTTTTGGTCAATCGCCTGTTTATCGGAAAGGCTTGGAATAAAAGATCGCTGATTCAGATGAGCGATGCCAATGGTAAACTTCGGCTTGAATTATCGGTCGAACCGAACGGCAACCCGAAACTTAGTTTTTATGACGAAAACCAAAAAGTGATTTACAGTCTTCCCGAAGATGCCAAAGCAAAAAAATAGACGATTTTACAATTAGACATCTTTCCTAAATAAGTATTCATTCTGCTAAACTTGCAAGAATGAGTGTATATGATAAATACAAGATGAAAAAAGCTGCTGAATTTACCCGCTTGGTCGGAGTGGGTTACGGCACATTTGAAATCATCTTGGAAAAACTGAAAGTTGAAATTATCAGCTATAAACAAGCCAAACCGATGCGTCAGCGCGGCTTAACAAGTTCTTTGCCAATTGAAGACCAACTACTTTTGACGCTGATTTATTTACGTCAGTATCATACTTTTCTGCAACTCGGCGAAATGTTTTCGATCTCGGAAAGCTATGCTTTCAAACGCTATCAATATATTTCCAAACGCCTTTTGAAAGCCCTTGATCTGCCGAACGATCAGGCTTTAACTGCCGAGAACTTAAAGGTTGTCGCCGATGTCAGCGAACAGCCGATCGAACGCCCGGTCAAAAAACAGAAATCGTATTATTCGGGTAAAAAAAACGACACACCGTAAAAACTTTGCTGATCGTTTGCTTTTTAACCGGATTGATTCTCGCCGTCAGAAGTGCCAGAGGTTCAACGCACGACTTTAAGATATTGAAAACCAGTAAGTTAGAGATCAATGAGAATGCCAATATCAAAACTGACAAAGGCTTTCTCGGAATCAAAAAACTGTATCCGCAGGCGGAAGTTCCACACAAAGCGTCAAAGCATCATCCGTTGACAAGACAGCAAAAGCAGTATAATCGTCAATTAGCTAAAGAGCGGACAATCGTCGAACATCGTAACCGGGAATGCAAGATATTCAGAATTTGCAAAGACCAATATCGCGGGAAACATCAAAACTATGAGAAGAATTGGAAGTTGGTATCAGCGATTGTCAATTTGAAACTTTCAACTCGTCATCTCAACTATGCTTCTCCGTAACTTATTTAGGAAAGATGTCTATTATAAAAATTGAAATCTAATTCTGCGATATAATTCATTCGCTTATGAAAATCCGAACTTCTCAAATTTCAAAACATCTGCCGTTTCTGGCGTTGGGAATGTTGAGCTGGCTCGGATTTTCTTACTTATTCGTTCTCTACATCAAACTCGGTCTGACGCGCTCGATTTACAATTTTCCCTGGAGTTTTGATGCTCCGCTCTGGGGTTTTCTAAATTGTCTGACAGGCGCGGCAATCACGATTTTCATTAAGTGGAAATTCGATTTACTGACGGAAAAATCAAAGAGTTTGCTGAAAGATTTCATCATTTTGACTTCGCTTATTCCGGTTAATTCCTTGCTGATTGCCGCATTTTATATTCCGGTTTTGGGAATGGTCTATGCGGGCGGAAATGCGTCGGAAGAATACGAATTTGTAATGAGTTTTTTGAGTGGTTTTATTACGCAGACTTTTGTGGCGATGACGTGCATCGGATATTTTTATCTGACGCTGGTAAACAAAACAAAAGAAAAACTCTTAGCCGCTCAACAAGCTAAAACGGCGATGGAATTGAAAACGCTTCAGCAAAATATCGAACCGCATTTTTTGTTTAACAATCTGAATGTTCTGTCTTCTTTGATCGAATCAAATCCGGCGCGGGCGAATGAGTTTTTGGAAAAACTTTCCGAGCTTTACCGATATATTTTGCAGACGCAAACGCTCGAAACCGTCGCGCTCAAAGACGAAATCGAATTTGCTCGAAATTATGTTTTTCTGTTGTCCGAACGCTTTGGAAACGCTTATCATTTCGACTGGCAAATTGACGCGCAAAAGATAAACGGTCAAAGAATTATGCCTGTTTCGCTGCAATCGCTGATTGAAAACGCGGTCAAACATAATGCGGGAAACCGCGAAAAACCTTTGCCGATCAGCATAATTTTAGAGAAAGATTTTCTGACCGTGATAAACGAGAAACGCGAAAAATCGCAAACCAAACCGACCAATCAAACAGGCTTGGAAAACCTGACGACGCGCTATGCTTTTTTGACAGAAAAACCTGTTGAAATTTCACAAACCGCCGGAAAATTTCAAGTCAAATTGCCGCTGCTTTGACTTGAACGCAAGCGAGCAGCCCTGCGCTTTGGTTGCTGTATTTTATGAAAGTTTTAATTATCGAAGACGAACTTCCCGCGCGCGATAAACTCGCCAAATATATCGGGCATTATGATCGCCGGATTAAAATCGTCGCTATGCTCGAAAGCATCGCGCAATCTCTCGCGTGGCTGGCGGAAAACGAATCGCCCGCGCTTATTTTCGCCGACATCGAACTGCTCGACGGCAACATTTTCGCACTTTTCGAGCAGACGGAAATCGTCTGCTCGATAATTTTCACGACCGCTTACGATCAGTTTTTCCTGCAAGCCTTTGAACGCAGCGGAATCGCTTATCTTTTAAAACCCTTTTCCTATGAAAAATTCGCCGCCGCGATGCAAAAGTTTGAAAATCTGCGCCACAATTTCGCCGCCGCGCAGACGGATTTTCTGCGCGAAATTCAAGCGAGTTTTCAGCAGCCGAAATACAAACAGCGATTTGTCGTTAAAACCCGCGACGGCATTCAACTGCTTGAAACCAAACAAATTGCGTTTATTCAAATGCAAAACGAACTGCCGTTTGCGATTGATTCGACGGGCAAAAAATTTCCGCTTAACGATTCGCTGACAACGCTCGAAAAACTTCTCGATCCGCAGGAATTTTTCCGCTTAAACCGCAGCGAAATTATCAATCTCGACTACATCGAAAACCTCAAACCCGATTTCCGCGACCGCCTCGTCGTCAGTCTGAGAAATTTGAAAACCAAACTCGTCTCCAGCATCAATCGCACGCCGGAATTAAGAAAATGGCTTGAAAGCCAGTAAATTTTTCGACAAAATCATTCAAACAAACCGCGCTTGAATCTTTGTTTAACATCTTGGAACTGCCGCGCGTCGGTGCGTTTGTTTGATGTGTATTCTTCGCTCGTGTTGCGGGCGACGACTTCGTAGAGAATCGCCTGTTTGTCGGCTTTTTTTCTTAAAATTCTGCCGAGACGCTGAATGTGTTCGCGGCTTGAGCCTGATCCTGACAAAATTATGGCGACGGAAGCGTCGGGAATATTCACGCCTTCATTTAAAACTTTCGAGGTGCAGAGCGCGAGAACTTCGCCGGCGTTGAAAGCGTCGAGCCAGAATTTTCGCTCTTTGACATTCGTTTCGTGCGTGATCGCGGGAATCAGATAATCGCGTGAGATTTGATAAACCATTTCGTTTTCGGCGGTGAAAATCAGAGTTTTGTCTTGTTTATGCTTTATCAATAAATCCTGCAAAACTCTCAGTTTAGAATCCGTGCCGAGCGAGATTTTTTTCTGGTTGCGATAGGCTTTCATCGCGCGGCGACCTTCTTCACTGCGTGCGCTGTGAATAAGAAACATCCGCCAGCCTTCCTGTCCGTAAGGCAGATTTTTTTGCCGTTTGAAATCGGTATAGATTAAGCGTTCGCGTTCGTATGCGCGGCGTTCTTCGTCGGACAAATCAACTTCGATTCGTTCCAAAACGTAATCGGCAAGATATTCGCCCGCGAGTTCCTGCGCTTCGAGACGAAAGACAAAATCGCCGACGATTTCCTTTAAAAGTTCGTCCGCAATATCGTCGCGGTCGGGCGTTGCGCTCAAACCGAGACGAAATGGCGCAATGGCAAATTCCGCCGCGTATTTGTAGCCTTCCGACGGCAAATGATGACATTCGTCAAAAATCACCAGACCGAATTGATTGCCGAGTCTTTCCTGATGCCGAAACGCCGAAGCGTAAGTCGTGACGGTGATCGCGCCGATTTCGTAAAAACCGCCGCCGATCAAACCGATCTCGGCGTTAAATGTCGAAAGCAGAAGTTCATACCACTGATTCATCAAATCGAGCGTCGGCACGACGACCAAAGTTTGCCTTTTGCAAATTTCAATCGCCATCGTCGCAACGTGAGTTTTCCCCGCGCCGGTCGGAAGTACGATCACACCGTTTTTTTTATTATTTTTCCACGCTTCAATCGAAGCCGTTTGATACGGGCGCGGCGCGAGATTGATTTTTTGTTTGAAATCGAACTCCGAATAACTTTTCGCTTCGTCTTTGTAATCGACTTTCGCACGGACAAATTCCGTAATCACATCACGATATTTGTAAGCCGGAGCGCGAAAATGTTTGGTGCGTTTGTCCCAGACGAACGCTTGCGGTACGAAGTCGTTTTCGCCTGTTCCGTCTAAAATTAAAGTTCCCGATTCAAATTTAAGTGTCGGCATTTTTTAAGATTTTAACAAATTAATTTCGTATTTAACGTGAGTTCGACGTAAGGAAAATGTAACTCATTGAAAATAAACACTTTTTATTTTAAGCAAAAACTTTTGACGAGATTTTGTAACTAAATCAATCAAAAAATTTACAAATCCACTCAAAAAGTATAAAAAATGTTGTCAAACATATTTCAATTACCGATAAGTCTTTATTTTTCAATAACTCTTACGTCAAACTCACGTTATTTAAGAATATTGTCCGCGAATAAACGCGAAAAGTCACAACTAAGAAAAGAAAATAACAAAGTTTTTATTCGCGTTCATTCGTGTTTTCTAGTGGCAAAATCCTTTAAGTTAATTATTTTTCCGATCTGTTTCGCGCAAATTCGCGTTTATTCGCGGAGAGTTATTCTTAAATTTACCGCTCGGCTAAAAGCAGTTTCAAATCGTTTCTCAATTCTCTTATTTCCGTCTGTAATTCGGCGAGCGTCGGTGATTCGGCGGGTTTTTCTTCCTCACGTTTTTCCGAATCTCGATTGACGAAAAATGTCGCTAAAGTCGCCGTCACATAACCGAAAACTGCGAAACCGTAGAGCGCGATAATGAAACAGAGAATGCGACCTTCGGCAGTTTGCGGAAAATATTCCGAGCCGATTGACGTTAAAAGCATCGCCGTCCACCACAGCGCATCAGCGTAGTTTTTAAAGCCGCCCGCGACTTCCGCTTCAAAGCCGTACATTCCTGCCGCGCCGCCGAAAATCACGATCAGCGAAAGCATTAAAACATAACCGAAACCGCGCCGCGCAAAGTTTGCGCCGAGTGCCTTCATTCCGCGATTCAGCGACGTTAAAAGCCTGACGAGCCGCAAACCCCGCGCCGCTCTCGTGACCTGCAAAACGCGAAAAACGCGAACGGCGCGAAATATTCGCAAAGCCGGAAGTGCGAGCGCAATCGCCGTCAGCCAATTGCTTTTCAAGTATTCGATTTTCTTCGGCGCGAGAATAAATTTAATCGCAAAATCAATCCCGAAAATGATCCAGATAACCGTTCCCAAAGTTTCCAGAAACGGACTCAAACCCCAGATAATTTCCACAATAAACAGCGCGAGCCAAATAAAACTCAAAACGAACATCGGCGTTTCGAGCCAATCTTCGAGCTGCGCTAAAATCTCCTGTCGTTCGTTGTGAATTTCCTTTTTAACGATTTCTTTTTCAACTTTTTCCACGCGAAAATCTCCTTGAATACAAAAAACTGTTTTCAAGGATTATCGCATATTGAAATGTGAATTTTTACTTGAAAAAAGTATCGTGCAATTTTTTAATAACAGATTTCACCATATTTTCTTTAATTACAAAAGTGATATTAACGCTCGACGCGCCGTGTGAAATTAAGGAAATCGGAACATCTTCGATGGTTGAAAATAGTTTTGAAGCTAGTCCTGACGAAGCGCGAAGTCCTTCGCCGACGACACAGACGACGGCGTTTTCGTGTTCGATCTCAACATCGCCGAGGCGTTTTAATTCCGTGACGACTTGTTCGAGCGAATCTGTATTGTCCAAAGTCAAAGCGACGGAAACTTCCGAGGTTGAAATTACGTCAATGACGACGCGGTAACGCTCGAAAACCTGAAAAAGTGCGCTCATAAAACCGAACGCACCGAGCATTCGCGCCGATGAGATTCGCAAAATCGTGATGCCGGTTTTGTGTGCGATTGATTTGATCGTGTTCGGGATTTTTTCGGTTTCGGCGAGAATCATCGTGCCGCGCAACTGCGGCTGATGTGAATTGCAGACGCGGACGGGAATTTTATAATCAACCGCCGGTTTGATCGTTTTCGGATGCAGAACTTTCGCGCCGAAATAGGCAAGTTCCGCCGCTTCTTCATACGAAAGAGTTTTCAAAGTTTTCGCGTCGGGACAAATGCGCGGATCGCACGTTAGAACACCTGTGACATCCGTCCAAATCTGAATTTCTCCAGCGCGAAGTGCCGCACCGACGAGTGCCGCCGAATAATCCGAACCGCCGCGACCTAAAACCGTCGTTTCGCCGCCTCGACTTGCCGCGATAAAACCGCCGAGAACAGGAATTTCGCCTGAATCAATTAACGGGTGAAGTTCCAATTTTATCAACTTTTCCGTTTCGTCCCAGATCGGTGCGGCGGAACCATATTCGTCATCGGTCACAATTAAACGGCGCGAATCCATCTGCCGCGCATTCAAATTTTTCGCTTTGAAAACTTCCGCCAAAAGCCTTGACGAAAGTTGTTCGCCGTAAGAAACAATCGCGTCTTTGAGCATCGAAAGCGGCAGACTGCGGCGCGAAGCTCTCATTAAAAGATCGCTCAATTCCTTTTTCGCAAAATCCAGTTCGGTTTGAAAAGATTTTTGCTGCACTTCGCCGGTCAATTCTTCGGCAACCTGCGTGTGCCGCGCAAAATGCGGCGACAAACTTTCAAAAGCACCTTCGGCATCGCCGCATTTCGCCGTTTCAAACGCATTTAAAAGCGCGTCCGTAACTTTCGACATTGCCGAAGTTACAACGACCGGAGAATTTTCGTTTTCGCCCGCGACAATCGAAGCGACACGCGCAAACGCTTCCGCATCCTGCACGCTCGTTCCGCCAAATTTCATTACCGTCGGTTTAATATTCGTCATAAAATAAAAAAAATCAGCCGCGCCTTCTTATAAAGCAAACGACTGACTTATTTTATAAAATTCTTGTCACAGTCGTAGCACTCCAACGAAATATCGCTGACAGTCGAGCGGATTTAGCCGCTCTGACCAACGCGAAAATCTTGAAGCAAAACTTTTCGCGCTTCGGCGGTTTTCCCTTTCTCAAAAGCGTTTCGCAGAGCCTTCAAAACTCTCCGCGCCGATACTGATGAAAACCGCACCTCTACATAAATTTTTGAAATATCATCCGTCAGAATCTCTGATGGTTTGCAAAAATGTAAGGCTAAACATTTAAGCAAAAACTGTCAAGTTTTAGTTTTACGGAAACTTGTCGCCGAAATTTTTGTTACGATATTGTCTTGATTTGTCGTAATGGCGAAACGCGGTATATTTTGTAATATTCGGTCGTATCCTTTCAAAGTAAAATAGAAAATCGTCTTTTCGGCTTAAAACTTTATTCGTAAAAACTGCATTTAAGATTATGCACCGATTATTGTGAGTAATTAAAGGTTTTAGATTATATGAAGTTCGGTTTGATCGCCGGAAACGGCAGATTTCCATTTCTCGTTGTCGAAGGTGCGCGCAGACAAGGCGCGTCGCTCTCCGTCGTTGCCATCAAAGAAGAAACGGACAAAAGCATTGAAGATATTGCCGAAAATGTAATTTGGGTCGGCATCGGACAACTCGGAAAAATGATCGCTTTCTTTAAAAAAGAAGGCGTAACGAAAGCGATAATGGCGGGACAAGTAAAGCACGTTCAGATTTTTTCGGGCGCGTTGCCGGATTTGCGTATGGTCAAAATGCTGTTCGGCTTGAAGCAGCGAAACACCGATGCGCTGATCGGCGGAATCGCCGACGAAATGGCGAAAGACGGAATCGAACTGATTGATTCGACATATTTTATCAACGACCGACTCGTCCGCGAAGGCGTTTTGACACGGCGGAAACCTGATGCGACCGAACAAGGAAATATCGAATATGGCTTAAAAGTCGCCAATGAAATTGCGCGGCTCGATCTCGGACAAACAATCGTCGTCCGTGCCAAAGCGTGTGTCGCCGTCGAAGCGATGGAAGGAACGGACGCGGTAATCAAACGCGCCGGACAATTAGCCAAAGGAAAACTGACGGTAGTCAAAGTCGCCAAACCTAATCAGGATATGCGTTTTGACGTTCCGGTCGTCGGCGTTCCGACAATTCAAACGATGATCGAAGCCGGCGCGACTTGTCTGTGCCTGACACCGGATAAAACTCTTATTTTCGATAAAGAAGAAATGATCAAACTCGCCGACCGGAACAAAATCTCGATTGTTGCCGCAAACGCCGAAACAAGTTTTAACTAATCTGCGTAAAAACAAGCGGAATAATTTTCATTGAAAAAACCGCTAAAATTCACGAAAGAAAATTTATAAATTTCAAATCTACAAATTCAATTTGTAAAACTTTTTGTGTCCGTTCGCTGTTTTTTTCAAAAAACTTTCGGAGAAAAAATGAGAAAAAAATTACTTGCATTATTTTTGGTTTTTACGATTCTTTTGCCGTCCGCCGCGTTTGCACAAAAAGCGGTTAAACTGAACGGTAATGAAAAACGGATGGCGGAAACGATTACCGCCGAACAACTTAAACAATACTTATATTTCGTCGCCTCGGACGAGATGGAAGGACGCGATACGCCTTCGCGCGGACTCGATCTGACGGCGAAATTTATCGCTCTGATGCTCGAACGATGGAAATTTAAACCGGCGGGCGACAACGGAACTTTCTTCCAAAAAATCGCTCTCAACGCCAATGTAACCGACGATTCGACAACGAGTTTTGAAATCGGCGGACAAAAATTGAACTACGGAAAGGATTTTTACGCAAATTCCGTTACCGGAAGTGCAACAAATTCGCCTCTGGTTTTCGCGGGAAACGGCTGGTTTGTCAAAGCGAAAAATATTGATGCGTTTGCCGGATTAGATGTAAAAGATAAAACCGTCGTGGTTTACAGCGAAGGCGATTATCCCGAAGGCGTTACGCGCGAAGATTTGTTTTCAGGAAACTTGGGGCGTTTCGGCGTTGATGTTCTGTCGCCGCAAATCTATGCACGGATGAAAGGCGCGGCAGGTTTGATCGTAGTTGCTTCAAATGATGTCGAGAGCCGTTGGGACGGTCAGCGCAAAGAAGCGGAAAAGGGAAGAGCGACGGTTGAAAAATTTGCCTCTGAAAATAGCGGCAGACAGAGAGGCGGACGAAATGTTCCGACGATTGTAATTTCAAAAGAAACCGCCGCAAAATTATTTCAGGGCGAAGCTAAGATGTTTACGGACATCTCCGCAAGTTCTGCAAACAGTTCATTTGCGTTAAACAAAACCGTCAGCTACACGGTCGCCACGAAAGCGTTACCGGCAATGACGCAAAACGTCGTCGCCGTCTGGGAAGGAAGCGATCCGGTTTTGAAAAATGAATACGTCGCAATCGGCGCGCATTACGATCACGTCGGAATGAATCCGAACGCGCCGGGCGCAGATAAAATCTGGAACGGCGCGGATGATGACGGTTCAGGAACGGTTTCCGTTTTATCAATCGCCGAAGCACTCGCCAAAGCGAAAACGCGACCGAAACGCTCGGTTCTTTTCGTTTGGCATTGCGGCGAGGAAAAAGGTTTGTGGGGCAGCGCGTATTTTAATAAATTTCCGACCGTTGATATTAAAAAAGTCGTCGCGCAACTCAACATTGATATGATCGGGCGCAGTCGCAAAACCGACGACACGAATCCGAAAAACGCCGAACTTTCGGGCGAAAATGAAGTTTATGTAATCGGCGCGGAGATGATGAGTTCGACGCTCGGCGCGATCACCAAGGGAACGAACGATTCGTATCTGAAACTCGGCTACGATTTTAGATACGACGATCCGAAAGATCCGAATCGTTTCTTTTTCCGTTCCGATCATTTCAATTACGCGCACAACGGCATTCCGATTGTTTTCTGGTTTGACGGCGTTCACGAAGATTATCATCAACCCGGCGACGAACCGCAAAAGATTGATTATCAGAAAATGGAAAAAGTAGCGCGAACGATTTTCTTAACACTCTGGGAAATCACTGCTCTCAAACAGCGTCCGGCGGTTGATAAACAATTGCCGAAAGAGTTGACCGAAAGATAAAAAAACTAACAAATCAAACAAAAAAGGGAGCGTATAAAAAACGATCCCTTTTAATTTTAACTTTCAGATAATTTTTATTTGAAAACAAAACCGATTCCGAAACGGACGTTGTGCTGCGTTGCGTCGTCGAATTTGATCGGATTGTAATCAACCTGAATAGCGCGAAAATCAACGCGATTATTCAATCTGATGTCAATGCCGCCGCCGAACGCTCCGGCTAAAGCGGTTTCCGAATTTGTCCCTTCAATGCCGGTGCAGTCAAGTCCGGTCGGACAGACGACATTGCTGACTTTCGTTCTGCCGTGTCCTGCGCCGACCAAAGCGTGTGCGAAAGGTTTGAATCTTCCTTCATTAGCATTGTCCTTTATTTGAACGCCGCCGAGAAAATTGTAAAGCGAACTTCTCGTCTTGAGCGTTACGTTTGAAGTCGTCGTTCCTACTGTTACCGGAATCGAAAAATCGCTGCTGTTATATGTTCCCGAAACATCGGCTTTGATGCCGACGTAACGGCTGACGTTATAAACGGCAGAAGTATTGAAACCGTGAAAAGTTTCGCGGTCGTCGAAGAAATTTTGAAATTGGTTTCCGTTCTGAGAATTTGCTCCCGTATCAACTTGTCCGTTTGAATAGCCGACGAAAAGTTCGGCTTTTCTGTAATCGCTCGTGCTTTGTGCAAAAGCTGCCAATGCTGAAATTGCCGTCAGGCAAAAAGCTAAAAATATCTTTTTCATTTTGTATA
This sequence comes from Pyrinomonadaceae bacterium, assembly GCA_965217985.1. Classification (GTDB taxonomy): domain Bacteria; phylum Acidobacteriota; class Blastocatellia; order Pyrinomonadales; family Pyrinomonadaceae; genus DATHTS01. Next base: position 204,022 of record CBDCJY010000009.1, on the reverse strand, counting down.
TATTACTCCTTAAAATTAAAATCCTTTGCTGTCATTAACAACAAAAAAAGCCTAACCGATTCGATACTGCTAAATCTTATAGGCTGTTACACTTTGAAAATGTGCAACAATGGTTTTTAGATGGACTAACAAAGCTGAAAAGTTGCTTAGACGGATTTTTCTTTTAAAAGAATTTTATATGCTTCGGATTTGCTCAAACCGAATTCTTTGGCGGCTTTTTTAAGCGCGGTTTTGCGGTCTATCTCTTGATTTTCGAGTTCGGAGATTCGCTGTGACAGATTTTCATAACTTGAAACGGTAAATTTGAGATTTGAAATTTGTTCGCGCTCGATGATTAAAACCATTTCGCCTCTGGTTTGTTTTTCGGAAAATAGTTCGTTTAATTCTTTAAGATTTCCGCGCACGATTTCTTCGTGAATTTTGGTTAGTTCACGGACGACAACGGCATTTCTGTTTCCTAAAATTTCCAGACAATCTACCAGAGATTTCCCGATCCGATGCGGCGTTTCGTAAAAACAAAGCGTCGCCGGAATTGATTTTATTTCCGCCAGACGAGTTTGGCGTTCGCCTTTTTTCGACGGCAGAAAACCGCCGAAAAAAACGGAATCGGTCGCCAGACCGGAAACTATTACCGCATTGACAAAAGCGACTGCGCCCGGAATCGAAACGATCTGTGCGCTGATTTCCTGCGCTTTTTGAACGAGCCGAAAACCCGGATCGGAAATTCCCGGCGTTCCGGCATCACTGACGACGGCGATTGATTTTCCCTGCGCGAGAAGTGCGCCAAATTCTTCGACGCGACTGTTTTCATTATGTTCGTGATAGCTGACGAGTTTATTTTTTATTTCGAAATGTGTAAGCAGTTTGCGCGTATGGCGCGTGTCTTCGCAGGCGATCAGATCAACCGTTTTCAGAGTTTCGACGGCGCGAAAGGAAATATCCTGTAAATTTCCGATTGGAGTTGCAACTAAAAAAAGTGTTCCGCACATAGTTTGAAAGATACAATGAATATCGGCTAAACAACAAAGCGGACAAAATAAAAAGCCCGAGTTTTTCAACTCAGGCTCATTTCGGCGCGATTTTAATAAGTCGGGCTGGAATTTTCAAACCGCGCTAAATTTTTCCAATTTCAATTAGAAAGGAAAAGGAAACGGAATGCGATTGCGCCAGTCGCCGTTATTATTGCGATTGTTGCCGTAGTCATTATTACGGTTGTTGCCGCGCCGATTATTGCGATTATTGTCATTGTAGTTGCCTCCGTAAGCGTTTGACAGAGTTCTCAAATCCTGACGAATTCTGTTCCAGTCGCTTCGGATATTGTTGTTCAAACGTCCGCGATTTATCGCGCTGTCAAGTTGCGAACCCAATTGCAAAACGCGCTGAACTTCGTCTTGACTGCGATTGTAATCGCGTGAATTGTCATATTCGTTATCGAGGCGGTTCGTCGCTTTGACGAAATCGGATGCTAAAGCGTTTATCTGATCTTCGCGGCGCGAACCGTCAATACGGCTGCGGTCGAGTTCGCGGTCGAGACGACGCGCAAAATCACGACTGCGATTTTTCAGATTTTTAATTGTTGAGTTTAAGTTGCTGTTGTTTCGATTGTTACGATTATTTCCGTAATAATCGTCATTACGGCGATTATTGTCGCGCCACTGCGCCGAAGCAATAACGGGAAGGCTTAAAACCAGGAGAGCAAAAGCAAAAACAGCTACTAAATTTTTAAAACGATTCATAATAATTTTCTCCTTCATTCTTAATTCAAAATTTTTGACAATTTACATTTGTCATCTGTTTATTACATATCAGCAATGATTGTGCCAAAGCTCTGATAAAACTTTACAAAACATTTAAGTCTTTTAATTACAATAATTTCATTTAGTTCCGGTAAAAATCGGATTTTATTTATACACAATACGGTATTGCCAATGTTCCAAATGGGTAAAATCCTCATATAGAAGCATTTGTTGCTGATTTTTGACTTGTTTGTTGAGTTTTTAACGTGCGCGACTTTAAATAATTTGTAATTTCGACATTTTGCAATTGGCGATTATTTTCGTAATTTGTATCTAATGAAACGAATTGCATTTTACGGCGGCTCGTTTGATCCGCTTCATATCGGACATTTGGCGATTGCGCGGAAACTTGCTGAAAATTTCGATCTTGACGATTTCTATTTTATTCCCGCTTTTCACGCGCCGCACAAAAAGGATAAAAAAGTAACGTCGGCTTTTTGCCGTTATGCGATGCTCGCTTTGGCGACGAACGAAGATCAAAAAATAAAAATTTCAACCATCGAACTCGACGCGCCCGAAAGACCTTATACTTTTGAAACTCAGGCGAAACTTTTAACTCATTACGGCGATTCGGAAATTTTCTTTGTTATCGGCGCGGATTCGTGGAATGAAATTACGACTTGGCGCGAATGGGAAAAGGTTTTGACGCAGACAAATATAATTGTTGTCACGCGACCCGATTATGAGATCGAATTTAGCCGCGTTTCAGACAAAATCCGGGAAACCATTGCAGATTTGCGAACTCCAGATCAACCGAAGACCGGAAACAAAAAACCGGAAACAAAAAATCGAATATACATTACAGATTCCGTGTTCTTAGACGTTTCGGCAACTGAAATCAGGCATAAAATTAAGAACAGCGAAAACGATTGGCAAAAACTCGTGCCGGAAGAGGTTGCAAAATATGTAGAAAAATATAACCTTTATAAGTAAAAAATATTATGGAAGAAACACAGGAAAAATCTTTGCAGCGCGAAACGGCGGAAACTTTGGTCGTCACGGAAGCCCGCACACCGTTTGCGGAATTGGACGCAGAAGTAAAACTCGCCATCGAATGCGCGAGCGAAAAACAGGCTTTTGATCTCGTCGCGCTCGATCTGCGCGAGATTGCGAGTTTTGCCGAATTTTTCGTCATTTGCAGCGGCACAAATCAACGACAGGTTCAGGCGATCTGCGACGAAATCGAAGAACAACTCAAAAAACAACTAAAAGCGCGTCCCGTTCGCATCGAAGGTTACAATACAGCGGAATGGGTTTTAATGGATTACGGCGATTTTGTCATCCACGCCTTCGATAAAAAGTCGAGAGACTTTTATGACTTGGAGAGACTCTGGCGCGATGCAAAGAAAGTAGAATTACCGACTGATTTTATTAGCCACGAATAACACGAATTGCACGAACAAAAATTATAAAAAAAATCATTCGCGTCATTTGTTTTATTCGTAGCTAAAGATTTATGATTTTTCGTTTCATCTGGGTTGGAAAAACCAAAGACAAAAATTGGCGGGCGTTGCAGGAAGAATATTTTGTGCGCCTGTCGCATTTTGTCCGGTGCGAAACTGTTGAAATAAAAGATAGTAACAAAGAAACCGAAGGCAAACTTATTTTGGAAAAAGCGAATCAAAGTCCATTCGTCTGTATTTTAGACGTGAAGGGACGCTCGATTTCTTCGCATAAATTAGCCAAGGAAATAGAAAACTGGCAAAATCGCGGATTGAAAGAAATTGCTTTCATCATCGGCGGAGCAGAAGGTTTAGCGTCCGAGGTTGTCGAAAAGGCTGATTATAGTTTATCCTTATCGTTTCTCACTTTCACGCACGAAGCGGCGAGAGTGATTTTTTTAGAACAGCTTTACAGAGCTTATACAATTATCAGAGGTTTTCCATATCAAAAATGACTAAGACACAATCAAAAGAGGTTAAAGACAAATTGCTCGCCGAACGCGAAGTCATTGTTATTAAATTAAAAGGCAATGATCTTTCCATTGACGACGCTGAAACGCCCGATCCGGTTGATCTGGCGGTCAGAAATTATTCAAAAAATGTTCAACTTGCCGTGTCGGAAAACGACAGCAGACAGCTCGAACTGATTAACGAAGCGTTGGAACGTCTTGAAGAAGAGGAATACGGCGTGTGTCAAAACTGCGAAACGGAGATCAATCCGAAACGTCTGGCGGCAATTCCTTGGGCGCGTTACTGTCTCGATTGTCAGGAACTGCGCGAACAAGGTTTGCTTGACGAAGACTAAATTCTAATAAAAAAGGCTCGAGCGAAAAGTTCGAGCCTTTTTTATTTTCTTCCTTTTATGTTGAAAAAAATTTTAGATTCGCTTCTAACGGTTTTTTATCCGCAAGCCTGTCAAAGTTGCGGCGCGAGCGTTGAAAGTTACGATTTCGGTGCGGCGTGCCGGAAATGTTGGAATACGACGCGACTTTTTACGGGCAGAGAAACCGTTTGTCACAAATGTAATAAATTTCAAAGCGAAAAAGAGACGGATTTTCAAATATTCTGTCATCAATGCGACGCGCACTTTTACGAACAAAACCGCTCCGCCGGACTTTACGAAAACGCTCTGCAAGTTTCGGTTCTTAATCTCAAACGCGAAGATTTCGTTTCAAAAAAACTGCGAAAAACTTTTATCGAAGCCTTTGAAAAATCGGATTTTCAAGATGCCGATTTAATTATTCCGATTCCGCTTTCCAAAAAACGTCTGCTCGAACGCGGCTTTAATCAAGCGTCGGTTTTAGCGAAAATTTTATCAGATGAAACAAAAATCAAACTCGACGAATCAAGTTTGATTCGCACAATTCACACGCCGATTCACCGTGCCGGAATGGACGATAAAGCGCGCGAATTAACCGTCAAAAATGCTTTTGAAGTAAAACGCGCAAATTTTATAAAAGACAAAAAGATTTTACTTACTGACGACGTTTTTACGTCCGGCGCGACCGCTTCGGCGTGTGCCAAAGTTTTGAAAAAATCAGGAGCGGAGAAAGTTTATGTCTTGACTTTGGCAAGAGCGTTTTAGATTTTTTTCACCGCAGAGACGCGGAGACGCAAAGATTTTTTAGCATAAAAAAAGAGTGAAAAAGATTAAATTTTCTTTTTCACTCTTTCCTTCGTCTTTTTTTAACTCTGCGTCTTTGAGTCTCTGCGGTGAAAATCTTACTTTATTTCGAGTTCAAACGGCATCACGAGCATTCCTTCACCGTGTTTCATCTGGTCGAGCATTGCAGCATATTTCAAGGTTTTTCGCATATCTTCGGGCAATGATTTGATGACGGCTTCCTGCGCTCTCTGTTCATCGGTTTTGGTAAACGTCGTGTCTTCACCATTGCCGAAAATCTTCGACAAAAACGGAACTGGTTTCGGATATGCGATGCGCGTTACGTCTTTATCGGCGGGAAGTTTGGCGAGTTCTTTGGCGATGTCAATCGCTTTTTCGAGTCCGCCGAATTCATCAATCAAACCGTTTTGTTTCGCCTGAAATCCGGTCCAGACGTGACCTTCGCCGATAGCGTGAATTTCTTCGACCGTTTTGTTTCTGCCTTTGGCAACTTTCGGCACAAAATTGTCCCAATAAATGCTGTTCATCTGTTCGGTCATTTTAGCGAGTTCGTCGCCTTCCCATTTTTGATCTTCGCGGAAAAGTCCGGCGTTTTTGCCGCGTGTCGTATATTGCGTGTTGACACCGATCCAATCGTAGAAACCTTTGAGAATCGGCTTGCCGAGAAAAACGCCGATCGAACCCGTCACGGTCGAAGGTTCGGCGACGATTTTATTTGCATTACACGCGATATAATAACCGCCCGAAGCGGCGACATCGCCCATCGAAACGACGACCGGCTTTTTCACTTTCGCTTTTTCAATCGCGTGCCACATTACATCCGACGCGAGAGCCGAACCGCCGGGAGAATCAACTCGCAACACAATCGCTTTGATCGTTTCATCTTCCGTCGCTTCGTTAATTGCCTGAACAATCGTGTCCGAACCGACCGTTTGACCGCCGACCGGACTGCTGTTCGATTTGCCCGAACCGATTGCGCCCGACGCATAAATCACCGCAACTTTTTCGCCGTTGTTCAAACCGAGCGAATCAGCCGTTATGTCGCGGTAATCGCTCGTGCTGACCGTTCGCAATTTGTCTTCTTCTTTGTAGCCGAGTTGAGTTTTCAGTTTCTCGTAAACTTCGTCCCGGTAAAGTGCTTCGTCAATCAAACCTTGCGACTGCGCTTGTTTGGCGTTATACGGCGCGTTATCAATCATCGCTTTGACATCTTCGGGCGATTTTTTGCGCGCTTCGGCAATTGCGGTGACAACGCGATTGTAATAATCGTCGAGAATCGCTTTGGTCACTTCTTTTTGACCTTCGCCCATTTCTTTTTCCGTGTATTGATCGGGCGCACTTTTGTATTTTCCGATTTTCAAGAATTGCGGCTCAATGCCTAACTTGTCGAGCGAACCGCGAAAAAACATCGCTTGGGCGGCAAAACCGTTGACGAACAAATCGCCCGACGGCGGCAGATAAATTTTGTCGGCGGCAGCGGCGATATAATATTCTTTATTCATCCCGATTTCCATAAAAGCGTGAACGGGTTTCCCCGACGCTTTGAAATCTTTGATCGCGTCGCGCAGTTCGTCGGCTTTTCCCCAACCGATTCCGGGAGAATCAATATCAAGCAAAATCGCGCTGACTCTCGAATCAACTTTCGCTTTGCGAATCTGCGTTAAAAGACTCGAAAAAGATTCCGCCGATTCAACGCCGAAAACCTTCGCCATCGGATCGGGCGGATTATAATCGGGCAAGCTGCCCGAAACATTCAAAACGAGAACGCTGTTGTTTGCTACATCCGGTTTTCCGTAAGATTGGGCGATCAGCGCGATTCCGATAACCGCTACGATAACCAAAGCGAAAAGAATTCCGCCGATAATGAGAAGCACTTTTCCTGATTTAGACATTGCCATTTTTATAAATTTCTCCAATAAACTTTTGCCAAAAGGCTTTTAACTATTCTATTTTACGATAGAAAGCGAAAAATGTTTGAATTTGTAAAAATTGAATTAAATAAATATTCGCCTTAATCAAAAAAGCGAACCTTGATTTTCCAAATCGCTTGCTTCGATAATTTTCTGTCCGAATAATTCTTTTAATTTATTGACGCTTGCCGGTGCGTGTCCTTCAAAGAAATTGCTGAAATAGACAAAGATGTTTTTCGCTTTTATTTTTGCGATCTCGTCTTTCCAGATTTGCAGAAGCGTGTTTTGATTTCTATAAATCTTATCGAAGTGCAGCAAATCGCGTTCGCCCATAAAACGAACGTAAGCGACATCGTTTGCGAGCCGTTCGATTGCCTGAAACATCAATTCGCGCGGAATCCAACCGCCTTCGCAGAAACAGAGCGCGACTTTGTTTTTTTCGAGTTCTTCAAACGTCCATTCGACGAGCCAATCGCGGTGACGAAATTCGACGGCGAAACGAATTTCTTCCGGCAAATGCTCTAAAAAGTTTCGCAAATTCTGCGCGTTTTCCTTGTTTGCTTCAAATTGCGGCGGCATTTGAACGAGAACGACTCCGAGTTTTTCTTTTAACTCTTTCGCCTTTTCGCAAAACTCGTCAAGGACGATGAAAGAAGATTCGCGGAGAAAATGCGTGTGCGTGATTTCCTGCGGAAGTTTGAGCGAAAACGTAAAACCGTCGGGCGTTTTTTTATACCAATTTTCAAACGTCGCAACCGGCGGAATCGCATAGAATGTCGAATCAACTTCAATCGTATCAAAGATTTCCGCATACAGCGCGAGCATTTCATTTGAACGTGTGCCGCGCGGATAAAAAACAAATTCGCCGCCGGCTTTCGTCGTCCAGTCTTCGTAATTCCAACCCTGACAACCAAACGTAATTTCGGATTTCTGTGTTTTGTGTTCTGTGTTCATCGTTTCTATATTAATTTTTACTATTTCAAATCTAAATTTTTTTTGCAAAATTTGTAACCGATCTTTTCTCCGGTGCGTCTTGTTACTTGAGAGGTTATTTTTGGGAGACAAAAATGAATAAAAATTTTTCCGATGAACAACTCGATCAAATCCTGCGAAAAGCGGTCGAAGTTTCGACGGCGGATAAAGAACTGCTGGACGAAATTGCCGCATCGCCGAAAATCTGGCGGAATGTCCAAAGCCGCATCGAACGCGAAAAATCAAGGCGCGGAAAATTCTGGATTCCGCCGTGGTTAGATTGGCGAATTGCCGCATTTGCTGCGATGTTTTTTGTAGTTTGCAGCGGTTTGTTTTTCTTATTAAAATCGCGTGAAAACAATTTGGCGGCAATTGAAAAATCGCCGGAAAACTCTAGCGTAGAAGCCCGGAAAATATTTGAAACGCCGGAGATTACCGATTTGAAAAAAATTAATAAGGAAATTGATTCAAGTCGTTTGAAAATTTCGTCGAAAACCGTTTCAAACAAAAGCGTTTCGCCGCAAAAGGAAATAAAACAAAATAATTTTTCCAAACCGAAACGAGAGAAAAAGACTCCGAGAAAATCTCCCGAAATTGTAACGAAAACTGATGAAATTAAAACCGATTTTATCGCGCTTGCATACACTGCTGCGCCGGAAAGCGGACAAATATTGAAGGTCAAAGTTCCGCGTTCGATGATGGTTTCGCTCGGAGTTATAAACAAGACCGAAAACGGTTCGGAACTCGTCAACGCCGAAGTTTTGTTGGGCGTTGACGGTTCGGCGCACGCGATTCGGTTTACGCGATAATTTTTTTGGAGATTTTTTATGAAGTTCGGGATTTTAATTTTGATTGTCGTTTTTTCTTTCACAAATTTTATTTCGGCACAGCGTCCGCCAAATGGAGATCCGCCGAGAGACGGCGGCGGCGGCGGACGCAAACCGGAATGGGAAAAAATAGTTGATGTCAACAAAAACGGCAAAATCGAACAGGAAGAATATCGCGCCGCCGCCGATGCTTTTTTCAGAAAACACGACCGCAACGGCAACGGCATTTTGGAAGAAAACGAACTGCCGCCGCCGCCGCAAGATCGAAATCGTCCGCCGATGCCGCCGCCGAGTTTGTTTTTAGAAAATGGCGAATTTAATCTAACGCGCGAAGAATTTAATGAAAAAGCGAATTTGAGATTTATCACGATTGATATGAACGGCGACCGTGGAATTGACCGCGAAGAAATGAACGGCGTTCATCCGCACGATAAACCTCGTTTTGAAAATACGGCAATGGCGCAGTTTGTCGGTGCGGAAATACGTTTTGGCGATAAAATAGTGAAAAATATGCCGTTTTCCGCTGAAACCGTTCGTGAAGAATCAAAGCGTCTGTATGACGGCAGCATCGTTAAAAATCAAAGCAGCGGACTTATCTACCGCGACGGCGAAGGCAGAATCAGGCAAGAGCAGCCGTTTGAAAGGATCGGCGGTTTTGCGGTCGTCGGCATTAATAATCAACCGATAAAACTCGTCCAAATTATTGATTTCGTTTCGGGCGATTCATTTTCTTTAAATACTCAGTCGAAAACTTATTCAAAAATTCCGTATCTGCAAAATTCTCCTCTAACGCCGAAAAACGAGTCGCAAGACGGAAAGCGCGAATCGCTCGGAACGCTGACACTCGAAGGTGTAAAAGCGGAAGGCGAACGGACGACGGTTGAAATTCGCGCCGGAGAAATCGGCAACGATAAACCGATCTACGTCGTTACGGAAAGATGGTTTTCAAACGAATTGCAGATGGTTGTTTTGTCTAAACACACCGATCCGTTTATCGGCGAAGTGACGTTTCGGCTGGTCAATATAAAACTCGGCGAACCTGCGCCCGAACTATTCAAAGTGCCGGACGATTACGATTTTTTCGACGCTCGAAAAAATCGTGACGATGTAAACAAATCAATTCGCAGAGGTAAAAAAAACGATTGAGTAAATCCTTTTCGGATTTGAGATTTTTAATTTCTAAATGATTGAGGAAACGATCAAATTGGAACGAATTTCGACTCTAAGCATTTCATCGAACGAGCGCGTCGAAGCGGACGAAGAACTCGTGCGAACGATTTTGGCGGGCGACGAAGCGGCTTTTAATTTGATCTTTGAACGCTATCGGCACTTGATCGTCTATCTCGTCGGTCGGTTTTTCAACCGGCGTGAAGTGATCGAAGAACTCGTTCAGCAATCATTTACGAAGATATATTTTTCTTTGAAAGATTTTCGCGGCGGACGGGAAAATTCGTTTTCGGCGTGGATTTCGCGTTTGACGATCAATATATGTTATGACGAACTTCGCTGCCTGAAACGCCGTCCCGAAAATATTTTCGCAGAGTTAAATAAAGAGCAGCTCGAATATATCGAAAAAATCGTCGTGCAAAATTCTTTTGACAACGAAAAAACTTTTATCAACCGCGATCTGGCGGAAAAACTACTTTCCGGTCTAGAAGCGAAAGATCGTCTGGCTTTGACGCTCTATCACGGCGAAGATTTTTCGATTTCGGAAGTCGCCGAAAAAGTCGGCTGGACGGAAAGCAACGTCAAAATTCGGCTGATGCGGACGCGAAAATATCTGCGAAGTTTAATCGATAAATTCGCTTAAATTACCGACTGATTTTTTAACAGAGAAATAAAACCAAATTGAAAAAGTTCGATTGTTTTGCTTTTTCATAATCTTTTATTTCGTTTTTTTGCAAATCAAAATCACTTAACCCCTCCACCTGTAAATGACGGCGAAATGGCGCACGGCGGACGCGACTGGTCGAATGTTGCGACGCGCGTCAATGATTCAAAACCGCTTGCGTTGGCTGAAAATGTCCCGTCAGCATTGCAAACTTGGATCGGCAAACGCAATTATGCCGAATTATTTAATGAAACTTTCGGCACACCGGAAGTTTCGCCGTCGCGCATCGCTCTGGCGATTGCCGCTTACGAACGGACGCTTTTTTCCGATCAAACACCGCTCGATCTGGCAAACGCCGGAATTACGCCGCTGACTCAACAAGAATTAAACGGACGAAATGTGTTCAACAATACTCAGTGCAACACCTGTCACGCGGGAAATCTTCTGACCGATAACACATTTCGCAACATCGGTCTGCGTCCGGCGGCGGAAGATACCGGACGTTTTCAGGTGACGGCGAACAACAATAATGTCGGCGAATTTGGCGTTCCGTCGTTGCGAAACGTCGAACTTCGCTCATCATTTATGCACAACGGCAGATTTTCGACACTCGAAGAAGTCATCGAATTTTACAATCGCGGCGGCGATTTTCCGAATCAGCCCAATTTTCAGGGCAATCTGATTCGTCCGCGAAATCTTTCCAATCAGCAAAAAGCCGATCTCGCGGCATTTTTGCGCCGACCTCTGACGGATAATCGTGTCCGCAACGAACTGCCGCCGTTTGACCGACCGCATCTCTATACCGAATCGAGCCGCGTTCCGCAAATCATCGGAACCGGCGTTGCCGGTTCGGGCGGATTCGTTCCGCAGCCGACGGCAATTGAGCCGCCGTTTGTCGGAAATCCTTCGTTTACGGTCGCCGTTTCAAACGCACTCGGAAATGCTCAAGCCGTTTTGGTTATTAATTCGACCGATCCGGAAACAATTTCGATTCCCGCTTCGGGTTCATTGGTGCGACAGACGATCACTTTGCAGGGAAACGGCAGCGGCGGCGGTTTCGGTTCGATTTCGATTTCGATTCCCGATAATTTGTCGCTTGCCGGTCAGACTTTTTTCGGTCGTTGGTATATTACGGACGCTTCTGCACCGAATGGTTTTTCGGTGACTCCGGCGTTTCGATTTACTGTTTTCGGTGAAAGCAGCTCGGACATCAATCGCGCCGCACACGTTGATTTCGACGGTGACGGCAAAGCGGATATTGCGATTTTTCGAGCGGGCGTTTGGTATCTTCAGACAAGTTCAAAAGGAATTAGCTTTCAGCAATTCGGTCTCGCCGGCGATATTCCTCAAATCGGCGATTATGACGGCGACGGTAAATCCGATCTGGCGATCTTTCGACCGTCAAAAGGAGAATGGTGGATAAATCGTTCGTCTCTGGGAATCATTGCCTTAACTTTCGGAAACTCGAACGACAAACCGATTGCGGCTGATTTTACGGGCGACGGAAAAACCGACGTTGCCTTTTGGCGACCGGCTGATGGTTTCTGGTATGTTTTGAGATCGGAAGATTTTACATATTACGGATTTCCGTTCGGTATTTCGACCGACATTCCTGCGCCGGGCGATTACGACGGCGACGGACGAACGGACGCGGCTGTTTATCGTGCGGGCGTTTGGTATCTCAACCGTTCAACGAGCGGTTTGTTGATAATGAGTTACGGCAACTTCGATGATTATCCTGCGCCCGCTGCGTATGTGCCTTAATTGTCGGCAAAAAGATTGCAAAAAATGGATGTATTGAATCAAAAAATTGATTTGGATTGCCCAAGAATGATTTTATCAATGTCTTAAATTTTAATCATCCATTTTTTTGCAGTCGGTTTTGATCAATTTTATTTTGTATTTTCACAAACTATAAGATTTACTATTCCGTATGCTTTCCCTTGCAATTCCAAAATTTTTAATCCTGATTCTTCTGCTATTTTCGCTGTCTCACGGTTAAAACAATCATTGATTAAGGCGGTCGTAAACAAATTTAAAAAGTCGAAAAAGTAGCCGGACAAACCTTTCGGTCGGATGTGTTCGAGGAGAATAATTTTCCCGTTCGGTTTAACCACTCTTTTGAGTTCGGCAAACGCCTTTTCCGGCTTCGGAATCGAACAAAAAACCAGTGTTGCAAAAGCCGCATCGAATAAATTTTCGGAAAAAGGCAAATTTTCGGCATCGGCTTGCACGAGGCAAATATCATTCGTTTTACGTCGGGCAAATTCGAGCATTTTTGTGGAAATTTCCGAAGCGACGGCGCGTTTCGATTTCGGATAAAACTTAAAGTTCGCGCCCGTTCCCGCGCCGATCTCCAAAATGTGAGAATTTTCGGGCAGATAAGCTAAAGTTTCGCCGCGCCATTTTGCCAGAAAGCGTTTCTCCAACGGTGAAAATAATCTGTCATAGCCGGTTGCAACTTTGTCGTAAAACATTCGTTAAAAGAATACAGAAATTTCTTATGTAAAAAAATGTAAATTTTCATTTTTTTGGAATTTTAGAGTTTTCAAATCACAGCGTCTTATGTATTCTGTCATCTGATTTGGAAGTTTGGATAAAAGGCTTTTGATTTACTGAGTAATTATGGCAAAAAAAGGTTCGGTTTTAATTTGTGACGATGAGGAGATTATGCGCGATGTGTTGGGAACGATTCTTTCCAACGCCGGCTACAAAATTGATCTTGCAAAAACGGGCGAAGAAGCTCTCGAACTGTATGAAGAAAAATTTTACGATGTCGTTTTGATGGACGTTTCGATGCCCGGTGTCGGCGGACTGACCGCGCTCGAAGAAATCATCAAATTAGACCCCGAAGCCGTCGTGTTGATGATTACGGCTTATGCGACTTTCGATACGGCAATTTCGGCTTGGGAAAAAGGCGCGACCGGAATTATCAGAAAACCCTTTCAAAACGAACAAATCATCAATCGCGTCTCCAGAGGCGTAAAGAAACGCCGCAATGAAGAAGAGCGCGTCGTTTTGCGGCAGGCGATGACTCGTTCCGTTGAGCGGGATTCGATTATCGGACGATCCGAAAAAATGGAAAATGTCTTCCGGCTTCTCGAAAGAGTCGCTCCGGCACGCTCGACCGTTTTGATTACCGGAGAATCCGGCACGGGAAAAGAATTAATCTCCAAAGCTATCCACGAAGCCAGTCCGCGTGTAGGCAACTCGTTCGTTGCGGTCAATTGTTCCAATATTCCGTCCGAACTTCTCGAATCAGAATTGTTCGGTCATACGAAAGGCGCATTTACAGGTGCGGTCAATGCTAAAAAAGGTTTATTTGAAGTAGCCGACGGCGGTTCGATTTTTTTGGATGAAATCGGCGATCTGCGCCCCGAAACGCAGGTTCGTCTTTTGCGCGTCATTCAGGAGCGTGAATTTACGCCGCTCGGCGAAACAACTCCGGTGCAGGTTGATGTGCGAATTATCGCCGCCACGAATATCAATTTGAAGGAAGCCGTCAAAACCGGAACATTCCGTGAAGATTTATATTATCGCCTGTCGGTCGTGCCGCTCGAACTTCCGCCTCTGCGTGACCGCCGCGAAGACGTTTTGCCGCTCGCCCAACATTTTATCCGCAAATATAACGAGGAAAACGGACGTGTTATTACTGAAAACCTTTCGCCCGAAGTGCTTTCGTTGTTGGAAAATTACTATTATCCGGGAAACGTCCGAGAACTCGAAAATATCATCGAACGAGCGGTCGTCATCGCACCGACCGACGAGATCACCGTCGAATGTCTTCGTCCTGAAGTCAGAAATCCCGAAATGATGCGTCGAATAGTAAAAAACAGCGATGGAACTGCGGGTGATATAGACATCTCACGCGGAGTCAATTTTTACGAAGAAGTAAAACATTTCGAAATAGACCTGATCCAACGCGCCCTCAACCAAACCGGCGGACACCAATCCCGCGCCGCCCGTCTCTTAGGATTAAACGCTACAACTCTAAATTCAAAAATCAAAACATACAATATCCACTTAAGAAGTTAAATAGAATTTATGTGGTTGAGCATAATACAAGTAAATTCGACTTTTATTTGACGAAGAGATTTATTTGAAGATTATGTGTGCTTACTGAACAAAGTGGAAAAAGCAATTGAGTATATATTCAAAATATCCGGTAAGACCGTAAGCAACAAAACTGATGATGAAACTTTACTCGAAACAAACTAAAAACAATTACTGATTTTAGTTTGTTTCAAAAATAAAGGCTTATAGAATCCATATTTTATTATCGCCAAAATCAAACTTTCAATTTAATTTACTGATTCAAATCTCAATTTCCTAAATTATTCTCCTAAATTTTCTATAATCTATTCATATAAAAATCCATAAAAAATATAAAATTTTGAAGTAAATTTCATTTACTGGACTATATACAGTTATCTGTTTTTGATTAAATGCCTTCAACCTCTTTGGTAAGAACATTTAGTGAATTATGAAAAAAATGGTATGTAATTTGCTGTAAACCTCGTTACCTTTTACAGTTACCATCAATTAAATCTTTGTTTTACCAGACAATTTAAATATATAGATAAATAACTAAAATTGTCTTTTGTGTAAACTTTTTCATTTGTAAGAATTTCGCTCTTATCTAGATACTATTTTTTTGGAGGATTCGCTTAATGAAAAAATTTATTAGTTTGTCAACTTTGTTAATAGTGGCAATTTTTGGTCAGTTAGCAATTCAAGCACAAACTACAGGTTCAATAGCTGGTGCAGTTGTAGATCAAAACGAAGCCGTCGTGCCTAATGCAACAGTTAAAGTGACCGGTCAAGGAGGGCAGGAATTTACAGTTGTTACCGGTGATAACGGACTTTATAAAATTCCGGCAGTTCCTAACGGTTTATATGCTGTTTCCGTTTCGGCAACTGGTTTTAAAACATCAAATACAACAAATGTAAAAGTAGATGTTGGTATTCCAACAACTGTTGACAGCACTTTGGAAGTTGGCGATGTTGGAGAAATTGTCGAAGTAACTAGCGGCGGTGAAGTATTGCAGACGCAGACCGCAACTGTTGGCACAACAATTACAGGACGTCAAATTGTTGAAACACCGATTCCGTCGCGTGATGCGCTTGACTTAATCGGGCTTTTACCTGGTACGAACTCAGTCGGTGCGCCTCGCCGATCTTCGATCAATGGATTGCCGAAAGGGTCTTTAAGTATCACGATTGATGGTGTTGATGTGCAAGATAATTTGTTGCGTTCATCCGACGGATATTTTACATATGTTCGCCCGCGCGTAGATGCTATTGAAGAGGTAACTGTTTCAACTGCAAATCCCGGTGCGGAGAGTTCTGGTGACGGAGCAGTACAAATTAGATTTGTAACACGTCGCGGAACCAACCTATATGGAGGTGGACTTTTCTGGCAACACCGAGATGAAAGCTTAAATGCTAATTACTGGTACAACAATCAACTTTTGGCACCCATTGACGGCAAAGCACCACGACAGAAAATCCGTCTAAATCAATATGGTGGACGCTTCGGAGGACCTTTGCCGTTTCCGCATTTCGGTGAGGGCGGACCGTTTTTCCATTCAGGCAAAGACAAAGCATTTTTCTTTGTAAATTATGAAGAATTTCGCCAACCTGAATCACAAACCAGAAGCCGCGTTATTCTTACACCGGAAGCTGAAAAAGGAAGCTACAGTTATCTGTCCGGTGGAGTGGTTAGAACGTACAATGTATTTGATATAGTCGCCGGTAATGCAGCAGCAGTAGCAGCCGGTGGTCCAACAACAATTGACCCGACGGTCGCGGCGGTTTTTGCGCGAATTCGTTCGGCAGTATCAAGCACTGGAACAATTACTCCGGTTTCATCCACGGCATTCAATACGCGAAATTACAATTTTACTCCGCAGGGCGGGCAGGTTCGCAAGTTTCTTGCTAATCGTTATGACTTTAATCTGACAAAAGATCATAGTGTGGAGTTTGTTATGAACAGGCAAACCTTTGTTCCATCTAAGGATTTCCTGAATAATCAGGACGAAAGATTCCCTGATTTTCCGTCTTACGCACAAGGCTCAACACGCAATTCATATACGTCGGCACTGCGCTCGACTTTCGGACAGAACGTCGTTAATGAATTTCGTTTTGCTACATCACAAGGTAGTTCGGAATTCAGTCCCGGCATCTCGGCTAACGACTTTTCGTACTCTGGCGGTAATCTTCTAGATGTCAGCACGACTCTCGGCGGAACGAGCAGCACAACTGGAACTGGCTCGATTTCATCTCCATATTCCCGAAACTCTTACAGCGCACGTTCATCCCCGACATACGATTGGACCGATTCTGTAAATTGGATTAAGGGAAATCACAACATAAGTTTTGGCGGTCAATACAAACGTATCAGATTAGTTGATACTATAATCGGCAGAATTGTTCCGATTGTAACTTTTGGAGTTGATTCAACTGAAACCGCGCTTACTAATGCATTCAATACCACAACTCTACCCGGCTCTACATCAACACAACAGGCGGAAGCGCGGATGCTTTACGCGACATTGGCAGGACATGTTCTCGGATATACCGCTACGGCTTATTTGACAGCGGACGGAACTTACAAAATACATTCGGAACAAACCAGACTCGATCATCAGGATACATATGGATTATACGCCCAGGACACTTGGCGTTTACGTCCTGGTCTGACTATAAATTACGGTCTCCGCTGGCAGCCGCAAGGTTCATACGTTATTGACAGCGGAAACTATGCGAGACTCAGTAGTTTTGAACAAGTTTACGGGGTTTCCGGTTTTGGGAACATATTCAGACCTGGAACTCTGACAGGCACGGCTCCAACAGTAGTGGGAATGCAAATTGGTGAAAGTGCTTATAATGCCGACAAGAATAATTTTGCGCCAACGGTTGGAGTTGTCTGGAGTCCTAATTTTGGCGAAAAGGGGATTTTACCGACTATTTTTGGTGGTAAGGAAAAGAGCGTTTTCCGCGGCGGATATTCAATCTCCTTTGTTCGTGAGGGAACTGCACTTATTGGCAGTATTTTAGGTGCAAATCCGGGCGGTAACCTTTCAGCTTCAAGAAATCTTTCAAACGGTAATCTTACAACCGGTACTAATTTAAGAGAAAACGGCAATCCGAATTTGACTCCGGCAACATTTTCAACGACTCCGGCATATCCTATTACATTGACAACGGCAAACAGCGCAAATGGTTTTGATTCTAATCTCAAAACCGGTTCAGTTCACTCATTCAGTTTCGGCTATCAGCGTGAAATCAACAGAAATACGGTTATTGAGGCTCGTTACGTCGGCACACGCGGTTATGATTTATTCCGCCAGCACAATCTTAATGAAATCAATACCATTGAAAACGGACTAGCCGCCGAATATCAACTAGCACAGCAAAATCTGTATGCAAATATAGCTGCAAATCGTTGCCAAGCCGGTGTGACTGCAGCAAACTGCCAGTATAATTTTGCATACTTTGGACCAGGATCGGGAACTTCCCCGTTGCCGATTTCATTGGCTTATATAAGCGGTGCGATTAATGGTCATAGTGCAGCTTTGACTCCCGGCGCACTAAATCAAAGCGGAACAGTTTCAGTTTCAACTGCTGCATCAAATCCTGCCAACTATTCAAACGCTTTGTTCAGAAATTCTGCGTTTGCGTCCAACTTAAATCGTACTAATCCCGCAGTGATTACTTTCGCGGGTAATCTCGAAGGTGCTGCCTCTCGTCGGTTAAACGCTTTAGCCGCCGGCTTGCCCAGTAACTTTTTCTTTGTTAATCCAACGACAGCCACTAGCGGCGCGTATATTATAGATAATAGCGGACATAGTTGGTATGATGCGGTAGTTATTGAACTTCGCCGCCGATTGTCTGACGGTTTACGCATTCAAGCAAATTATACCTTCGGTAAGGCGCGTACTGATTCTTTCCAGTCAAATAGTGATAATTTTGCTAACTATACACATCGGGATAATGGTTCGGAACTAGCAAAAACGGTTGCCGTATTCGACATTCGCCACGCGTTTAAGTTGGATGCGACCTATGATCTCCCGTTTGGTAGAGGAAAATCTTTCTTTTCTAACTCTAACGGGATTGTCAATGCTTTGATAGGCGGTTTTACTCTTAGTCCGGTAATCCGATGGCAGAGCGGTTCGCCTATTCAAGTGGGCAATGTCCAACTTATCGGAATGACAGTCGAGGAGTTGCAAAAATCCGTCAAAGTTCGCAAAGAAGCAAATTTTGTTTATTGGTTACCTGATGACATTATTGTAAATTCGCAACGGGCATTCAATACCGATCCCTTTTCATCAACAGGATATGGCACGACATACGGCGGATCACCACAAGGCAGATTCATCGCTCCGGCGGGTTATAATAACTGTCAGCAGAGATACGCAGGCGAATGCGGTTTTAACAATCTGATTATCTACGGTCCGTCATTTTTTAAATTTGACATAAGTGTAGCAAAGAAATTTAATCTCACAGAAAAACGCAATGTTGAATTAAGAGCGACTTTCCTTGATGCTTTGAATATGCCTAATTTCCGCGTCGGCGGTTGGAATGCAGATGTCGTTACTTCCGGCTGCTGCGGAGGCTCATTCGGTCAGCTTGGAAGCGGTTCAGCATATCAGGACATTTCAACTACTAATGACCCGGGAGGTCGCTTGGTAGATTTAATGTTACGGATTAATTTTTAAATGGTGTTTTCGATATCTTAAATTTTTTAAAGATATTGAAATATTTGGTGAAATTTAAGGTGATACTTTAACGAGTATCACCTTTTCATTGATGCGCGTGGATGAAAAAAGTTATGATCCTTATAGAAAATTGAATAAGAAAGTTATAGATTCTGAAAATTGATTGTTTTAACTTTATTGGTTTTTCAATACTAATATGAATCGAAAATTGAAAATCACCGCATATTGAAAATAAAACACTTGCGAATCGCAGATGTTTTATTTTTTTTTAAGCAGTTCTGTAAGTATTGATTTTAAGTATCAAATTCAACTATTAATTCTCATAATCATTTACTGTTAAATTCCAATTTATAACAATGTTAATCCGATTTTACTTTTAAGAATCTACGCTTTCCGATCTGCAATAAAGTTTCGGATTTTGACTCAAATTCCGCATTCGTATCAGAAACTTTTTCGCCGTTTAATTTTACTCCGCCTTGTTCGATTAATCTTTTGGCTTCTTTTTTTGACGAAGCGAGATTTAGTTGAACAAGTAATTCTGCAAGATTGTATATGCCGGATGCGATTCGGGTTTCTTCGATCTCGTCGGGAATTTCTTTTTTGACGAAACGCGCGACGAAATCTTCTTCAGCTTTCCGTGCCTCTTGCGCCGAGTGAAAGTCTTCGATAATAATTTTCGCCAGATTTACTTTTAAATTGCGCGGATTTTCGTCCGAAATTTTCAGCATTTCGATTTGCGACGGCGTTTTATCAGTTAAGAGTTCGTAATATTTCCACATCAATTCATCGGAAATTGACATTATTTTGCCGAACATTTCCGTCGGTTGTTCGTCAATTCCAATGTAATTTCCCAAACTTTTCGACATTTTACTAACGCCGTCCGTGCCTTCTAAAAGCGGTGTAGTAATAATTATCTGCGGTTCCTGTTCGTATTCGCGCTGTAAATTTCTGCCGACGAGCAGATTAAATTTTTGATCCGTTCCGCCGAGTTCGACATCCGAGCGAAGCGCGACCGAATCGTAGCCCTGCGTCAGAGGATAGAGAAGTTCGTGCAGAGCAATCGGCTTTTCTTCCGCCAGACGTTTTTCAAAATCATCGCGTTCGAGAATTTGTTTGACCGTGACACGCGAACACAGACGCACGAAATCAGCCGCATCAAATTTGTCCATCCATTCGGAATTAAAACGAAGTTCGGTTTTTTCAGGATCGAGAATCTTGAAAACCTGTTTTTTATAAGTTTCGGCGTTCGCGTTAATTTCTTCGCGGGAAAGCGGCGGACGTGTGACATTTTTGCCCGACGGATCACCGATCATTCCGGTAAAATCGCCGATCAGAAAAATCGCCGTATGTCCCAAATCCTGAAACGCTTTCAGTTTGCGAATCACAACCGTGTGTCCGATGTGAATATCCGGCGCGGTCGGGTCTGCCCCGAATTTCACGCGCAGAGGTTTTCCCGTCTTTTGCGATTTTTCCAGCCTCGTTCGTAAATCTTCTCTGCGGATCACGTCAATCGCGCCTTTAGTTAAAAATTCAATCTGTTCATCAATCGTCATAAGTTGATAAATTTTAGATAAGTTTGACCGGAAATTCTAACCGGCAAACTCAATTTCTATGTCCAGTGCAAAATTTAATGCGGATTATCGAAAATTACAGTATTGCTTTTGTTCTGTTTTATCCGATAAACCGCGTTTTAATTCAAAGTGATTTATGAGAAGTTCGGCTTTTTATAAATACTCTGGATTTTTGCTGTTGGAATAATATTCAGTAAAATTATTTATATTTTTTTCTAAAAAAAGGTTGTGGTTTTCATTGAAAACCACAACCTTTTTAATCTTTAATATTGACTTTTATTCCATCGAATCAATTCTTATGCCGCCGTTTGTCGTGATTATGCGAATCTGTGCGCCGCCGCCGTTGATGCTGGTGTTGATGCGTTTTTTACGATTCCATTTGTTTCCGTTGTCATCACCCGGATTTAATGCGGCGATATTGCTTTTAAATCCGCCGTTGATTGTTCCGGTTTCGACATTTGCCGCGTAGTTTTCCGGCATCGTAATTCTTACGCCGCCGTTTTTCGTTTCGACATCGAGACCGCTGCCGCGCCACGATGCGCCGGACAATGCGACCGAAACTCCGCCGTTCGACGTTCTGCCTTTTACGTTACCGGAAAGGTTACTCAAATTTACGCCGCCGTTTATCGTTTCAAATTTCAGATCACCTTCGACAGAACTCAGGGAAATTCCGCCGTTGTATGCTTTTAGGTCGAGATTCATAGAACGCGGCACGAGAATTTGAAAAGAAACGCCCCAATTATCGTTTCCGGTCGAAGCGTCGGCGCGAACGCTCGAACCTGTTTCGATGCGTATATTTCCGGGGATTGCATTTGCTTCTTCTTTGGTTTTGCCCCAAGTCTGAATGCAGGCGCGAACTAAAACGTCACTCCTATTTTCGCCGCGAATACTAATGCCGCCGTTTCTGCCCGCATCAACATTTAACGATTCCGGCGCGGCAAAAGTCGTTTCGCGTAACTCCTTTGCGGAAACGCGGTCGCTGTTTGACCAATTCCAGTTGTCGGAACAAAAGTCGTCGTTTTTGTAGTCTTTTTTGTTTTGTGCAAAAAGATTACACGAAGACAATAAAATAACTAAAAGTAAATAATAGCGAATGTTTGAAAAGATTTTCATCTGATAAAGTCCTCCGAAGTATTTTTGATTATTGCAAAATTGCATTTTCTATCAATCAAACACCGCCGCCGCAAATATCGTGACAACAATTATTTTCGGGACAAATAAATTGTGAAAAAAGTTAGATGTTTTCGCTAAAAAACAATTAATGCGGTAGAAAATATTTGCGGTAAGTCTTTTTATCAAGTGATCGAAATCACGGGATCGAACATTTTTATTTTGTGAATAAAAAACAAATCACGCGCATATAAAAAATCATAAAAAGCCTTTGTGCGGTTTTCGCGTTGATTTGTAATTAAAAATAACCGTAAGTTTCTATCTGAAGTTTTTTACGATTTCTATAAATTCGGATTTTATGCGTTCGTATGCGTCATCCTGACGGATCAAATCGCCTTTGACAAATGTTCCGTAAATTTGCGAAACACCGGCGGAATAGACAATCGAAGATGCGAGATTTTTCAGATTTACGTTTGCCAGTAAAGGCTCTTTTGCATTTATTATGCAAGCGTCGAAATCTGAGCCGACGGCAAAAAATTCCGGCGTGAAATTATTCATCGCTCTGCGTCCGGCGACAGTCGCTTTTTCGATGGCGAACAAACCGCTGTCTTCGCTATTTTCGCCGCTAAAAGTATCGCGTCTATGTGTGATTAATCGCTGCCCGTAATCTAAAATCCGCAGTTCTTCAAACGGGTTCAAACCGATCTGACTGTCCGTTCCGATGCTCCAGTTTCCGCCGAATTTTTGATAATTTCTCAAGGGAAAAATTCCGTCGCCCAAATTTCCTTCCGTGCTTGGACAAAGCACGACATTCGCTTTCGTTTCCGCCAGTTTCCGCGTTTCCGTTTCGTTCAGATGCGTCGCGTGAACGAGATGAAACCGTTCGTGTAACGCGAGATTTTCAAGCGTCCATTCGACCGGACGCACACCTAAAAATTTTATGCAGTCTTCGACTTCTTGCAGCTGTTCGGCAACGTGAATGTGAAACGGAATATTGTTAGGCAATTCAGTTGCGGTTCTTAAAATATCTTCGGCATCAACACCGCGCAGCGAATGAATTCCGATTGCGATATTTGCGTTTTCATATTTTTCGCAAACTTTGACCGACGCTTCGAAAAGTCGCGCGTAATCTTCAAAAGTTTTTGAAATAAATCTTTTCTGTTTTTCGTTCGGCTCGATTCCGAAACCGCCTTTTTGATAAAAGATCGGAATCAGCGTAATTTTAATTCCGGCGATCTTTGCCGCTTCGACTAACGCCGCGCCCGTTTCGGCTAAATTATCAAAAGGCTTGCCGTTTTTATCGTGATGAATATAATGGAATTCGGCGACATTTGAATAACCGTTTCTTAAAAGTTCGGCGTAGAGCATCGCCGCGATTTTTGTAATTTCGTCGGGATTCAGATTCAGCGCGAGAGCATACATCGCTTCGCGCCAAGACCAGAAATCATCGGTTTCGTGTCCGCTCGTGTGCCGCTCGGCAACTCCCGCCATCGCATATTGAAAAGCGTGCGAATGCGCGTTTTGAAATCCGGGCAAAACGTATCCGTCAATAAAATGAGATTCGGTTTTTTTCGTCTGCGAGACTGAAACGATTTTCCCCGCTTCGTCAATCGAAACCGTCGGGTTTTCCATCCAGCCGTGATGTTCAAGCAATGCTTTAAAGCGATATGATTTCATTTTCTCAATTGTTGTAAAAATGATAAATCAATTTCATATCAAATAAAAAATAAAGACCGAAAATTATTCGTTCGCTAAAAGATTTCAGTCCGTTTTAAATATCTGTGATTAAAAACCCGACTTTTCTATAAATAAAATTTGAGAGATAATAGTAAATAAACTAAAACTTTCTGAATTTCTTAAATCAAATCAAATATGGAAAAAACAGCAACAACAATAGTTAATTCACCGCTATATGACGAGCGACCTTGGGGAAGTTTTACGGTTTTGGACGAAGGCGAAGGCTATAAGGTCAAACGCATCGAGGTTTTGCCGGGAAAACGTCTGAGTTATCAAAAACACGCTCGACGCGCCGAACACTGGTTTGTAACGCAAGGCACGGCAAAAGTGACTTTGAACGGTGAAGAAATCTTTGTAAAAAAAGGTGAAGCGATTGACATCGCCGTCGGTGCGGCGCATCGCGTTGAAAATCCGGGCGACGAACTCGTCATTTTTATTGAAATTCAACAAGGCGATTATCTCGGCGAAGACGACATCGAACGCCTCGAAGACGATTTCGGACGCGATAAAAAATAATTTCGCAAAGAAAAACTGACGAAGTTATTTGATGTCAAAAATATCTGTAATGTCCGGTGATTTTCCAATCGAACACAACGTCTTCGATTTTCGCTCCTGAACCGATATTGTGAATTATCGAATAGCGTCCGGTATTTTCGTTAAAAATATTTGAAACGAGTCCGATATGCGTCATTCCTTTGCCGTTCAAATCCCAACTGACAACATCGCCGGGTTTGTAATCTTCGGCTTTATCGGTGATCGGCAGAGATTTTCCTCTGCGCTCGAAAAACTTTTGCAGATTGGGAACTCGTCGGTGGTCAATGTTCGAATCGGATTTCGGCAAATTCCATTTCTGCGGATAAGCGGCAAAATTGTCTGCCATATCTTCGTGAATTTCTTTTTGCAGGTCAATGCCCGCATTTCTGAAGGCGCGAATCACGACATCGCTGCACACGCCTGTTTCTATCGGCACATCGCCGTTCGGATAAGCGATGACGACGTAATTCGGATCGTAATTTTTTGTAATGTCAGTTTGTTTGATTGCGCTTTCGAGGAGTTTTTTAACTTCGGGCGAAGCGATCTGCGAAAGTTTCGGTTTGGCGTGAGCGTCGAAAAAAAGACTCGGCTTTTCATTTTCAGCCGCGCCCGGAATTTCGGTTCGACAGGCAAATGCAAACATTAAAACGGAAAATAAAACGGCGGATGTGAAAAAATTCTTTCGCATAATTTAAAAAAAGAACGATATTTACCAACGAAAAGATGCGTGTTTACGCCTTAAAAGTTGTTTCACCGGAAACTTTTTAAATACCGAACTTATTCAAATTGACCTTTTGTGCTTTCATCTAGTATAATTTCATCTTTTCGGCTAAGAGCGAAATTTACGCTCGATGCGAAGGAGATAATAACAAACAATGAGTTACGCAATTATCAGAACAGGTGGAAAGCAGTTTGCGGTCGAAGAAGGTCAGACATATCGTGTGCCTTCGATTGAAGGAAAAGCAGGCGACAATGTTGACATCGAAGCTCTTGCCGTCGGCGAAGGCAAAGATGCAAAATTTGACGTTTCAACCGTGAAAGCAACTGTTGTCAGTCACGGACGCGGCGAAAAAATCATCGTTTTCAAAATGAAACGCCGCAAACAATACAAACGCCGTCAAGGTCATCGTCAAGGTTACACGGAAATTAAGATTGAAAAGATTTAGTTTGGAGGAAATGGCTTTTGGTCTTTGGCTTTCGGGTTTAGCTTTCTAAATCCAAAATCCAAAATCCAAAATCCAAAATCAGTTATGGCTCATAAAAAAGGTGTAGGTTCATCGAGAAACGGGCGCGATTCGCACGCGCAACGATTAGGACTTAAAAAATTCGGCGGCGAACACGTTCTCGGCGGAAACATTCTGGCGCGTCAGCGCGGCACGAAATGGAAACCGGGCATTAATGTCGGTCGCGGCAAGGACGACACGCTTTTTGCAATGATCGAAGGTTTCGTCAAATTTGAAAATAAAGGTCCGAAAGGCAAATTTATCAGCGTTTACGCTGAAGGCGCACCCGAACTTCAACCGAAAGTAGAAGCAGAAGTTGCAGCTGCATAATTTCGCTTTTTCGTAAGTTTTGGAAAGATGCCGTTGTTGAAAATTTTCAACAACGGCATCTTTCTGGCTTTATTTTCATAAGATTTTTCGGAAGCATTGCTAAAAATCCCGGCA
The DNA here is from genome assembly GCA_965217985.1 of Pyrinomonadaceae bacterium. Lineage (GTDB taxonomy): Bacteria > Acidobacteriota > Blastocatellia > Pyrinomonadales > Pyrinomonadaceae > DATHTS01. The sequence continues at coordinate 178,281 of CBDCJY010000009.1, read as the reverse complement.
ATCATTTACCTTTTTTGACAGCTTTGTCTCAAAAAGCATAAATTTCTAACTTTTTTCAATTATTTTTATAATTTAAAATATTTTTTTCGGCATAATTTTTTAAGTTTTACACAAGTAGATTTTTTCTGAAACAAAATTGCTGAAAACTTAAATAGTTGGATAAAATTACTTCCAAAGTTTTCCACGGTTTTTTCCACAAGTAAATGTAAAAGTTTTCCACAGTTATCTTAAAACAAACCCGTAAAATAAGGCGAAAAGTTAAAGTGTTTTCTACTTGACTTCAAAAAAATCGGGTGTAAAATCCAAACATAGTCAAAAATGCTTACGGGCTTTTGACCGATACAGAGAATGGCAAGCGGAGGCGGTGACGCACCGATTTGAGAACAAAAGATAAGCGGAAATTTTCATTTGTTATTACGCTCTGAATCGAAGCCGAAAGGCTTTGCTAATTGAAATATCTTCGGATTTTTCAAAGTTGTTCGGATAAAAACAAACAACGCTTTTTGGAAGGTACAACCGGAAAGCAGCTATGTCGCTTGAGATTGCTTCGGCAGATTCGAGCCTCGTTGACGGGAACGTAACCGTCGGTGGAGGAAAAGCCACCACAACAAAAACCTATCGGCATCGTGCTTTAGTTAGCACAACAAAATGTTTACATATTGGATGCTGACCGGAAATATGCTCTCCGCAGAGACTTTTCGGAATATAAAAATCGGCAAGTTAAGCGTGTACATGCGAGATTTGCCAAACTCTTTGAGAAAATACTTCGGTATTTTCACGAGGAATAAAAAGAGAGCGATTTTTTGAGCAATCGAAAAATCGCTCTCTTTTACTTTAAACATCCTAAATTTGAAAACTTTTCAAATTTTGCCAAGACTTCCTTTAAACCTTACAATTAAAGTATGTTTATTGACCGTGTGAAAATTCACGTTAAAGCGGGCGACGGCGGAAGCGGTGTAACTGCTTTCCGGCGCGAAAAATTTATTCCGCGCGGCGGACCGTCGGGCGGCGACGGCGGTGTCGGCGGCAGCATCTGGATCGAATCGGAAGAAGGCTTAAACACACTTCTGCATCTGCGATACAATCCTGAACACAAAGCCGGACGCGGCAGACACGGCGAAGGGTCGAATCGTCACGGCAAAAACGGCGATGATGTAACGGTTAAAGTTCCGGTCGGAACACAGATTTTCGATGTCGAAACCGGCGATTTAATTTTTGATTTTACTGAACCCGAACAAAAATTTCTCGCCGCAAAAGGCGGCAAAGGAGGTTGGGGAAACCAGCATTTTGCCACGCCGACGCGACGCGCTCCGCGATTTCATTACACGGGACGACCGGGCGAAGAGAAGGAACTGCAATTGGAATTAAAATTGATTGCCGATGTCGGTTTGGTCGGTTTTCCGAATGCCGGAAAATCAACCTTAATTTCAGTGATTTCGGCGGCGAAACCTAAAATCGCCGATTATCCTTTTACGACTTTAGAGCCGAATCTCGGCGTGGTTGATCTCGGCGATTTTCAAACATTCGTCGTCGCCGATATTCCCGGTCTGATCGAAGGCGCGTCGGAGGGCGCAGGACTCGGCGACCGATTTTTGCGCCACGTCGAACGCACGAAACTACTGCTTCATCTGGTTGACGTTTCATCGCTTTCGGGCAGAAATCCGGTCGAAGATTACGATATAATCAATAATGAATTAGCTAATTACGAAATAGATTTGTCGGACAGACCGCAGATCGTCGTCGCAACCAAACTCGACGCGCTGGACGAACCGGAAAGATTGGAATATCTGCGCGAAAAAGCAGAAAAAGACGGCAAGCCTTTTCTGGAAATTTCAGCCGTGACAAACAAGGGAACGAAAGAACTCGTTTCAGCGGTCGCGCAGAGATTGCAGGAAATTAAACGAACGGAGATAGAAATAAGCGAACAGAGCGATGATTAGAGATTTATTCGATATGCGGATGAACGACGGTTCGAGGCATTTCGTAGATATGCCGGAAGTTGTCTTTTTTGATGATTTTACCGACCATTTGGAAGAACTCGACGGCGCGGAAGTTACGGAATTTATCACCGACGGCATTGTCGAAATGTGGCTCGAATTCGACTTTCGAGATCATCACTTTTCCGTCAACAATCATTTAAGCGATTACTGGTTTTTCGTGCAAGACCCGAATTGTCCCGAAGAAATTTTGTTTGAAGTGATAGATCATTTCCGACAACTTTTAGAAAAATAATGTTTTTTTAGGCGATTACAAAATAAAAACCGCAAATCAATGTTCGCGGTTTTTTGTTTCATATTGTTTTGTAAATCTAATTTTCCAATGCTTTAGCTGCATTTAATCGTCCGCCGGTTTCAACCTTTCCGTTTAGCGAATCAATCTTGTCAACCGATTTCAAAAGTTTCTCACGCAGTTTTTCGACCGACATATCCGGCTCGTTTGAAAGAATCAAAGCGGCAGTTCCCGAAACATACGGCGTTGCCATCGAAGTTCCCGACGCTTCGCGGTAATCGTCGCCTAACCATGTCGAAACGATCTCTCTGCCCGGTGCGGCGATGTGAACGGTTTTTACGCCGAAGTTTGAAAAAGATGCAAGTTTGTCGTTTCTATCTAAGGCGGCGACGCTGATGACATTCGGCAGATTGTAATTTGAAGGATAATGCGGACGTTTATCATTATCAGTGCTGTCATTTCCGGCAGCCGCAACGAATAAAATTCCCGCTTCACCGGCGGCGCGAATCGCATCTTCGAGTGCCTGCGATTTCTGCGTCGAACCCCAACTTGCGCTGATAATGCGAATATTTACGCCGTTGCGTTTGCGGTCAATCGCGTAGTTGATTGATTCGATTGCGTCTTTGACCGAACCGAAGCCGCCTTTGCCCAAAAATTTGAGCGGCATAATCTGAACTTTCCAGTTAATTCCGGCGATGCCTTCATCATTGTTGCCTTCCGCGCCGATAATTCCCGCACAATGCGTTCCGTGTCCGTTATCGTCCATCGGATCGGATTGATTGTCCGCCGCGTCAAAACCGTTTATATCGTTAAATGTTCCGAGTTCGCTGTCAGCGTATTGCGGAACATTGTCGGGGCGAATCCACATATTCGTAATCAAATCGGGATGCGTGTAATCAACTCCCGTGTCGAGAACGGCGATGACGACTTTGCTGCTGCCCTTTGATTTTTCCCACGCTTTGATTGCCGACATATCGGCATTTTCCTTTCCGCCGCTTTGTCCGGTGTTCGATAAAGCCCATTGTTCGTTAAACATCGGATCATTCGGAACATTCGAATCTTCGGAAAGTTTGCTTAAAGCATTGATCGTTCCTGCTTCTTCGGTCGGATCAAGTTCGATTTTGAAATTCGGTTCGGCATATTCGACCAGATCGGTCATTTTATTGTATTGCGCCGCGACTGTTTCCGCATCGGCATTATCGAGATCATCAATTGAAACAAGATTTTTGACCGATTCGATTTCATCTTCGATGCGGTCATTATTTTTCGCCGCCAATTTTGCAATTTCCGCTTCACTTACGTTTGAACGAAATTTAACCAAGATTTCCGGCACACAATCTTTCGTCGAACGCTTTGTCACGAGCGGTTTTTCTATATTTGATCTTTTTTCCAATAAAACCGTATGACGGCTGAACTGCCAACGACTAATTTGACCGAGAACCGCCGCAAACGTGATGACGATGACGGCGATGCCGAGATGTATCCAAAAATTATTACGATTCATATCTCTTTTTCCTCAAAAATTCTTTACGATTCGATGACAAAATTTTCGCCTTTGTAATCGAACAAACGAAGTTGGTATTTGTCGGCGCGATATTCGTAATCTTCGCCGCCGGATCGAAAGTGTATTTTCCATCCGGTCGAGATCATCTGCGCGGACATTTCATCTTTTTCGGGTGCGCCGAGCGACATATTGGGAAAATCGGTTTCCGTAATATCAACTACTTCGATTTCGCTTTCCGATATATTAAGTCTTTCCGCTAAATCTTTCCAAGCCGTTTCGACCGCGCTTTCCTTATTAAATTTCATATTGATTTTAATTACAGGTTGCTGATGCAATTTTGCGATTTAAAGCCTGTTTAGTCAATGTAAATGCTCTTTCAAAAATGATCGGAAACCGGATTAGTTTTGATAAACAGTTTGTAACAAAGAATTTACACGAATACATTTTTTTTACCGAAAAACTTGCCAAAAGTTTAAATGTGCGTTTATAATACAATTTACTATCAAGGGACGTGCGAAGCGTTTCGCTGCGTCGCCAACAAAATATCAAAGATTATTAACAAAAATTAGTTTATAGAAAAAAAGGCTGTCGAGTTTAGACAGTCTTTTTTACGGCGATTTTTCTTGATAAAAGATGTGCGAGTTCAACGATTGCCGGAATTATAAAAATTGCACAGGCGACACCTAAAATCGCTCCGGTCACAAAGCGCGATAGATGCGTGTTCGCCCAAATTCCGAACACACCGAGCGACCAATCAACCGAAATCGGAATAAGTGAAAGAAAAAGCCAAAAACGCGGAAAAGGTTCGGTTTCTTCAATCGAACGAAAAAAAGGATAAACTATAAATCCTGCAAGCAGACCGAAATAAACTCCGAAACAGCGCGAACAAACGGCAAGTGCGTGATTTTCCAGATGAAGCGAACGCTCCGGCATTTGATGACACAAATAACTGAAAAACGAATAGATCGGCGTTGAAATATTTTCCAGATTATTGGCGGCGGCAAACGGCGCGAGTAAAATTACAAAAAGCCAGACAAAAACAACCGAAAATCCGATAAACCAAGCTGTCATCGCCTTTTTTCTCAAATCTTTAACGATTATCTGCGGAATATAATTTTCGGCTGAAAGTTTCATCAACGATATAGGTTTTCGGCTTTTGGCTTTCGGTTTTTGATTTTCTGAATTTAAATTAAGTTGTAAATTTTCCTTCCAAAGACCGAAAGCCAAAAGCCGAAAACCTATTTATCAAAATCTGATTACCGCATCGGGACCGCCTTCGACGTGAACGGTGTCAACGAAACGGATATTTTTCGTTTCGGTCGTCATCACGACGGAATGTGTGCGTTTGCCTGCGCCGAAAAACCGAACGCCGCGCAATAACGCGCCGTCGGTTACGCCGGTGGCGGCGAAAATAATTTTCTTGCCCGGTGCGAGATCATTCGTATCGTAGATTTTTTCCGCGTCATTTATTCCCATTGACTGCAAGCGTTCCAAAACGACTTCTTTCGGCGGAACTTTCGATTTGTCAACGCCTAATCTTTCGTGATCGAAAACTAATTTCGCTTGAATTTCGCCATTCAGACATTTCATCGCCGCCGCCGTGATAACGCCTTCGGGTGCGCCGCCGATTCCCATCAGCGCGTGAATATTCGTTCCGGCAACCGCCGCCGAAATTCCCGCCGAAAGATCGCCATCCGAAATCAGACGAATTCGCGCACCGGATTCGCGCACATCGTTGATTAATTGTTTATGACGCGAACGGTCGAGACACATCACGGTCAGATCGTCAATGTCGCGTCCGAGACGGCGTGCGATATTTTTCAGATTGTCTTTGACCGGCGCGTCAATATCAACCGCGCCGCGACACGACGGACCGACGACGATCTTATCCATATAAATATCCGGCGCGTTGAGCAGTCCGCCGCGTTCGGCGACGGCGAGAACGGCAATCGCATTATTCGCGCCGAGCGCGCAGAGATTCGTGCCTTCGAGCGGATCAACGGCAATGTCAACTTCGGGAAACTCGGCGCGTAATTCTTCCGCGTAATCTTTTCCGCCGACTTCTTCGCCGATATAGAGCATCGGTGCTTCGTCGCGTTCGCCTTCGCCGATGACGATCCGACCGCGCATCGGCACGGTGTCCATCACCTGCCGCATCGCTTCGACCGCAACGTGATCGGAATATTTACGGTCGCCCTGACCCATTGTTTTAGCGGATTCGATTGCCGCCGCCTCACATACGCGCAAAAAATCGAGCGATAATTCGCGTTCAGCCTTTGAATTTTTCATTTTCCAGTTCCTAAATTTATAAACAGATTAGTTTTATTTATTGAAGGCATTCTAACACTTGTATATGCCGATTTGACAAGTAAGCCTCTCGGATATTACGTTTTTATTTTGATTTAATATAATAAATCCGAGGAAATTTTTTAATAATGACTTATATCGTTACCGAACCTTGTGTCGAATGCAAATACACCGATTGCGCGGCGGTCTGTCCCGTCGAAGCCTTTCACGAACTGCCCGACAAACTTTTAATCAATCCCGACACCTGCATTGACTGCGATGCGTGTCTGCCGGAATGTCCGGTCGAGGCGATTTTCTCCGATATGTCTTATCCGCCGGAATTTGAAGAATGGGTCGAGAAAAATGCCGAAGCGGAAAATTATCCGATCATCAGCACGAAAATTCCCGCTCTCAACGGCGCAGGCTGTTCGGGTGCGCCGGAATAAAATTTAAGGATGAATTATAAATGATGAAGGATGAAATAATGAGTTTTGTTTCATCCTTTTTTATTTGTAGCGAAGACCGATTCTGAAAGTTATCGGCGCACTCACACTTCTGACCGGAGTTTTGGCGATTGAATATTTTGAATTTAATAAATTTTCAACCGCTGCAAAAACCTGCCGGTTTTCTTTGAATCTTCGCGCCGCATAAAAATCCAGTTGAAAAAACGATTCGAGTTTTAAAGTATTCAGATCGTCGTCAAACTGTTTTGAAGAAGTGCGCCCTTGAAAAGCGAACGTCCAATTTCGGCGCGTGTAATTTGTTTGAAATGTAAATTGATGACGCGCAACTTGCGGAACGAACAAATTTTCCAGAACGCGATTTGACGGAAATTTCGTCACACGCGAATCGCTGAAAAGATAACCGACGCTGAATTTAAACTCACGAAAACGCTTTTCGGATTCGATCTCGATTCCTTTGGCGCGGGTTTGTCCGGCATTTTGCCGTTGGCGTGTGATTAAATTCGGCGCAGATGATAAAGTTACATTGGCGACCGGATTTTCGATTGAAGTGTAAAAAAAACTTCCGCGCAGATAAAAATTATTTCTGTTAAAACTCGCGCCCGTTTCAAAGTTTGCGGCAGTTTCGGCTTTCAAATTTTCGTTGGCGTTGGTCACGACATTTCCAACGCGAAATCCGCGATAAAGTTCGTTTAAAGTCGGCGCACGAAAACTTTTTGACGCGAGCGCAAAAATGGAAAAGTTTTCATTGATTTGATAAAGCGCGGAAATCTGCGGCGAAAAAGCGTTTTCATTGCGATCAGGAAAAATCACTGTCGCAGTTTGATTATTGGAAAGCGTTCTGACGGAATTTAAGGCGCGAAAGTTTTCCCAATTATCAAAACGAATGCTTCCCGCGAGAATAAATTTCGAGCCGATTCGCGCAAAATCCTGTAAAAAAATTCCAAAGTTTCGCTCGCGTCCGCCCGCGCCGGAGACGCTCGTCGCGCGACTGTTAAAAAATCCGGTTTCGTCGCTCGCGCCGCGAACTTCTCTTGCTTCCGCGCCGAAAACAAAAGTTTGATTCTTTAAAAACACGCCCGAAACCTGCGCGAAAAAACCGAGATTTTGCGCCGGAACTCTTTGCAGACGAGTCAAACTTTCACTGTTTCTGTCCGCGCTGATTGCGGAAAACGTCTGATCGTAAACCTGCGTTCCGCCGAAAATTCGCCAGTTAAAATTTAAGTTTTGAATTTTGAATTTGGAATTTTCAACCGAAGAATTTCCGCCAAGAATAAATTCCCGTAAATGCGTTCGATTGATCTGCGCCGGAGTTCCGTTTGTTCTCGATTCGCCGAAATACGAATGTTTGAAAAAAAGATTGGTATTTTCAGAAAATTTTCTCGAAATTCGCGCGGAAAAATTCGCGTTTCTCGAACCCGAAAAGCCGTCAATCAATCCTCTTTCGTTTTCATCAATCGAAATATAACCTTTCGTCTGAAAATGCGCGGCGGTAAAATCCGCGCTCCAATTATTTTTTGCGAAACCGAAAACCATCGAACCGGAAAAAGTTTTCTGCGTTCCGCCGTAAATTTCCGCTGCAACCGTAAATTTTTCCGAAACTTTGCGCGGCAAAATATTGATCGCGCCGCTCAGCGAATCGCTGCCGTAAAGACTCGCCGCGCCGCCGCGCAAAACCTCGATGCGTTCGACCTCAATCGGCGAAATACGATTCCAGAGAATCCAGCCGCCGAACACGTCATTGAGCGGAACGCCGTCAAATAAAACGAGCGAACGACTTGCACCGCTTGCGCCGACACCGCGCAGAGAAACGCCTTGCGCCGTCGGATTGGCGTAGCGGCTTCCTGTCCGCCGAAACAGCGAAAATCCGGCAACCTGCCGCAATTTATCGTCAATCGTCGGCGCGGCAGTCGTTTCGATTTCCGATTTTGAAAGCGAAACGACACTTGCCGCCGTTTCGCCGATTCGCGTTTCCGTGCGGTTTGCCGTGACGATAATTTCTTCGTTCACAGGCTTTGGAAAAAGCGTAAATTGTTTTTTTTCAGAAATATCTTGCGATAGATCGAAGTTTTGTCGTAGAATGGAAAAGCCTTCCGCTTGTATCTCGAGCGTGAATCTCTCGTTCAAAATCACTTCGCAGTTAAAACCGCTTTGATTATCGGTCGAACAAACCGATTCTTTACCCGAAACAAAAATGATTTTTACTTTTGCAAATAAAACCGGCGCACCGGCTGAATCGTAAATTTCTCCGCGCAAAACAGGCTTCGTTATCGTTTGAGAAAATGTCTGGTGAAAACTGAAAAAAAGAATTAAAATGCCGCTCGAAACGAAAAAAAACGAACGATTCAAAATGCTGACAAAAGAATTCGGCATATTTATTAGTGTATATCAAAACGGCGTTTTACCTGTAATATAAACAGAATGTCGGATACAACAACCGAAACAAAAAATAAGTCTTTTTACGCTGATGCAAACTCGCGTCAAAAAGTTCTCGTGCTGTTCGGAACGCGCCCCGAAGCCATCAAACTCGCGCCCGTCATTCACGAATTGCAAAGGAAAAATTTCCAAACATTTGTCGTTTCTTCGAGCCAGCATAAAGAACTTTTAAAACCTTTTCTCAAAATGCTCGACATCAAACTCGATGCCGATCTGCGTGTGATGCGACGCGATCAAACGCCGAACGAGGTTTGCGCTAAAGTGCTTTCCAAACTCGACAAGATTTTGGAAACTCAAAAACCCGATTTGATTTTAGTGCAGGGCGATACGACGACGACTCTCGCCGGCGCGCTTGCCGGATTTAACCGGAAAATTCCGGTCGGACACATCGAAGCCGGTTTGCGTTCGGGAAATATTCACAGTCCTTTTCCGGAGGAAATGAATCGTCGTCTCGTTACGCAAATCGCGGCTTTTCATTTTGCCGCGACCGAAAAAAACCGCCGCAATCTGTTAGCGGAAAGTGTTTCGAGTGAAAAGATTTTTATAACCGGAAATACGGTGGTTGACAGTCTTCATTTTATTTTGAAGAACATCGAGCCGAGCAAAAAAATTAAAGAAATTCTAGAAAAAACCGAAAGCAAAAAACGCATTTTGCTGACGACGCACCGGCGCGAGAGTTTCGGCGAAGCGATGAGCGGAAATTTGAGAGTTTTACGCGAATTTGTCGAAAAAAGAAAAGATGTCTGTCTGTTTTTCCCCGTTCATCCGAATCCGAATGTGCAAGAGATAACGAACGAAATTCTCGCGGAAATTGACGACATACATCTTCTCGAACCGCTCGATTACGTTGATTTCGTCAGTTTGATGAAAGAAGCGTGGCTGATCGTTTCCGATTCCGGCGGCGTTCAGGAAGAAGCACCTTCGCTCGGCAAACCGCTTTTTGTTTTAAGGGAAAACACCGAACGTCCCGAAGCGATCAAAGCCGGTGTCGCCAAACTCGTCGGCGGAAAACCGCACACCTTAAAGTTGATGCTCGAAGAAAATTACGCCGTTCAGACGTGGATAGATTCCGTCAGGAAAATCTCTAATCCGTTCGGTGACGGCAGAGCCGCCGAGCGCACCGTCAAAATTATCGAAGAAAAAACAGGAGCGAAAAACAAAAGCGTCAAAAGCGCGTAAAAAAATTAGATTTCAATGAACCGAATTGCCGCCAGCAAAAAACATCTTTTGACCGTTCTCGTGGAGGATTATTTTCACGTCGGCGCGTTTGAAAAATTGATTCGTCAAAAAAACTGGTCTAATTTTGAGCCGCGTTATGAAAAAAATACGCTCAAAACTTTGGATTTGCTCGATGACTTCAAAACCAAAGCGACGTTTTTCGTTCTCGGCTGGATCGCCGAACAAAATCCGAAATTGATCCGCGAAATCGTTTCGCGCGGTCACGAAATCGCCAGTCGCGGTTTTTATCATCGCTCGCTGAGGCATCTCACGCCCGACGAATTTCGCGCCGATCTTCGGAAAACCAGTCGCGTTTTAGAAGATGCGAGCGGTCAGAAAATCATCGGTTATCGTTCGGCGGAAAAACTCAATTACGAAAAAGACGAGTGGATTTTCGACATTCTGGCGGAAGAAAATTTCGTCTATGACGCATCCTTTCTGCCGACGCAAAAAGCGGAAAAACAAAAGCGTTTCGCGCATCAGATTCACACGAACGGCAAAGCGATCTGGGAATTTCCATATTCGACGCGCAATCTCGGTGTCGGACTTTTGCCGATTTCCGGCGGCAATTATTTTCGTCAGATTCCATATACGCTGATGCGCCGTGCCGTCAAAGATTGGACGGAAAGATACGACGCGCCGTTTATGATGTATTTTCACGTCTGGGAACTCGATGCCGAACAGCCGCGCATCAACGCCGCATCGCGCTACAATCAGATTCGCCATTATCGCAAACTCGATAAAATGGAATGGATCATTAAAGAAAATCTGCAAAAATACGATTTCTGCGACGCGTCTGAATTTCTCGGACTGAAAAACGAATTACGAATTACGAATTACGAATTACAAAGCCCGATTCAGACAATCAAAAGTCAAAAACCGAAAATCGAAAATCAAAAGCCGGTTTCGATTGTAATTCCTTGTTATAACGAAGAAGCCGCACTGCCGTATCTTGCAAACACCTTGCGAAGCGTCGAATCGAATCTTGCCGAAAAAGGTTACGAATCGAAGTTTATTTTTATTGACGATCAAAGCAAAGACACAACATTTGAAAAGTTAAATGAACTTTTCGGCAAACAGCAGAACGTCAAAATAATCCGGCACAACGAAAATCAAGGCGTTGCCGCCGGAATTATGACCGGAATCAAAGCGGCGGAAACGGAAACCGTCTGCTCGATGGATTGCGACTGCACTTATGATCCGCACGAACTCGGAAATATGCTGCCGCTCTTGACCGAAGACATTGATTTGGTTACGGCTTCGCCTTATCATAAAAACGGCGGCGTGCGAAATGTTCCCGAATGGCGTTTGTTCTTATCGAAAGGCGCGTCGTGGCTGTATCGCCGCGCTCTGCGCTCGAAATTAGACACTTATACGAGTTGTTTCCGAGTCTATCGCCGCAGTTCTTTCGTTGATATGAGACTCAGCGAAAGAGGTTTTCTCGGCGTGGCGGAAATGCTCGGACGGCTCGATTTAAACGGCGGAAAGATCATCGAATATCCGGCAGTTTTGGAAGTCCGCTTGTTCGGGTTTTCAAAAATGAAAACCGCCAGAACAATTTTCGGGCATTTAAAACTTCTCTCAAAACTCTCGCAAATGCGTTGGTTCGGGAAATCCGAATCTATTAAAACTTCTTTACCAAAGGAAAATCTGAAATCACAGATTGATATTGATAAAAAAATTTCATAAATGGTTAATGCTAAATGAAAAGCAAAAAACATTTACCACTTACCATTTACCGTTTACCATTAATAAAATTATGACACCGACATTAGAAAAAGAAATCGTCAAATTACCAAACGATCAGGACGCGAGCGGTCGCACGTTCGGCGCGGAAGAAATCGCCGCCGTCACCGACGTTTTAACGAGCGGCGTTTTGATTACGACCAAAGGCAAATACGGCAAAATGCTTGAAGAAGATTTTGCGAAAAAACTCGGCGTGAAATACGCATACGCCTGCAATTCCGGCTCGGCTGCGGTTCACGTTGCAATCGCGGCGATCAATCCGAATCCGGGCGACGAAATCGTCACGACTTCGATCACCGATATGGGTGCGCTGACACCGATTATGTTTCAGGGTGCGATTCCGGTTTTCGCCGACGTTGATCCGAAGACTTTGAACGTCACGGCGGAAACAATCGAGAAAGTTTTGAGTGAAAAAACGAAAGCGATTATCGTGACGCATCTGTTCGGAAATCCGTGCGAAATGGGCGCGATTATGGAATTGGCTGACAAACGCGGAATTCCCGTTATTGAAGACACAGCGCAAAGTTTTATGGCGAAATGCGACGGCAAATACGCAGGAACAATCGGCAAAATCGGCGCGTTTTCTTTCCAGCAGGGCAAACAGATGACAACCGGCGAAGGCGGAATTGTCGTCACCAACGACGACGATTTAGCCAGACGGATTTATCTTTTCATTAACAAGGCTTGGGGTTACGGCGACCCGAATCCCGATCATTATTTCGCATCTTTGAATTATCGAATGACCGAACTGCAAGCCGCCGTCGCTTACGAGCAGTTGAAAAAACTTGATTATTCCGTCGCACAGCGTCAGAAAATGGCGGCGTTGTTAGACGAAAAAATCAAAGATATTGACGGCATCGAAAGTTACAAACCTGTTGAAGGTTCGACGATGACTTATTGGAAATTCTGCTTGCGCGTTGACGATACGAAAATCGAAGACGGCTCGGTCGGGTTGTCGAAAGCGTTGAAAGTTTATGACGTTGCCAGCGCACCGCGCTACGTTGTCAAACCGGCGTATAAATGTATGATTTTCCGCGACCAAAACACGCTCGGCGATTCGCATTTTCCATTCAATTTGGCGCGTCCCGAAGCGGTTGATTATAATGACGACAATTTTCAAGGCACGATCAAAGGCTTGCACGACGTTCTCGTTTTGCCGATCAACGAACGCTACGAAGAACATCACATCGAATTTTTAGCCGACTCGATCCGTGAAGCGGTGGAAACTGCGAAAATCAAATAAGATATTGCCCACGAAACCCACGAAACAGACGAAAAAAAGAATTTAAAATTTTGGTTTTATTTCGTTTCTTTCGTCTGTTTCGTGGGCAAAATAAAATTATGAACAAATTAAAATTTGCACTCATCGGAACGGGCGGAATCGCCCAAACTTACGCGCAGGCGTTTCAGCAAAGCAAATGCTGTCAGTTAGTTGCGGTCGCCGATGTCAATGAAGATTCGGCGAAAGCGTTTGCCGAACCGTTCGGCGCGAAAAGTTTTTCGGATTACAAAACGCTGGCGGAATCAATCGAAATTGATGCCGTGATCGTGTCCACGCCGCCGAATACGCACCCGGAAATTGCGATGTTTTTTATGAATCGCAAAGTGAATGTTTTGTGCGAAAAACCGCTTTGTTTAAGCGTTGCCGAAGCAAAAGAAATGATCGAAACGGCGGAAAAATCGCACGTCGTGTTCACGATGGCGACGAAGTTTCGTTACTGCGAAGATGTCGTCAAAGCGAAATCAGTATTAGCGTCGGGAATTTTGGGCGAAGTCGTCCAGTTTGAAAACGCTTTTACGGCGAAGGTTGATATGTCGAAACGCTGGAATTCCGACGCGGAAATCAGCGGCGGCGGCGTTTTGATGGACAACGGGACGCATTCGGTTGATATTATCCGTTATTTTCTCGGCGCAATTTCCGACGTTCTCGCGCTCGAAACAAGTGGAACGCAAGGCTTGGAAGTTGACGAAAACGTCAAACTTTTAGCGAAAACCGAAAACGGAATCGCGGCAAGCGTTGATCTGACGTGGGGAATTAACAAAGAATTGCCGAATTTCATCAGCGTTTACGGCACGAACGGAACTCTGCACATCGGCTGGCGCGAATCGAAATACAAACTCAATTCATCACCCGACTGGACAGTTTTCGGCAAAGGCTACGACAAAGTTCAGGCTTTCAAATCGAAACTCGAAAACTTCCGCAACGCGATTGTTGACGGCGAAGAACTTTTGACCAAACCCGCAGACGCGCTCGCGTCTGTCGAAGTAATCGAAGCCGCCTACAAATCGCTCAATCAAAATCTCTGGCAAAAAGTTATTGAAAAAAGTGAAACAGCAGCCAAATAAAACTGAAGAAATGGATACAGCGACAAAGTATTCCCGAATCGAATATGAAAGAAGGTTTCTCGTTTTACATAATTCCGGTTGGGAAAACTTTGTCGAGCCATATTCAAAAATTTTTGAGGACAAGTATTTACAGGATTCAAGACTTCGGTTACGAATTCTGACTGATTCCGACACTAATCGTCGCTTAATCAAACTGACAAAGAAATTTGAGTCTAATTCTCCCTACTTTCAAATAATTACAACAATCCTTTTGTCGTCGGTAGAATATCAAATGCTCGATATTATTAAAGGAAATTATCTTAAAAAGATTCGTCATTATCATAATTATCGCGGACAGATTTTTTCAGTAGATGTTTTTGAAAATGAGCTAAACGGATTGATTTTGTGCGAAACCGAAAGCAATTCGCTCGAAGAATTGATGCTTGCCGAATTTCCCGCTTATGCAAAGCGCGAAGTTACCGAAGACAATTTTTTCACAGGCGGTAATTTGTGCCGAATAACGCAAGCGGAATTGATAGATAAATTTTCAACCTTTAAATAAATTTCCAATAACCAATAAAATGCCAAAAATTCACCCGACAGCAATTATCGAAGACAATGTAACAATCGGCGAAGGCACGAGCGTTTGGGACAATGTGCATATTCGGCACGGCGCGGAGATCGGCGAAGAATGTATCGTCGGCGAAAAAACTTATATCGCTTACGACGTGAAAATCGGCAATCGGGTAAAAATCAACGCGATGGTTTACATCTGCGCCGAAGTGACCATCGAAGACGGCGTGATGATTTCGGCTTCGACAACTTTTACTAATGACCGTTTTCCGCGTGCGACTTTTCCCGATTTGAAAACTCTGCGTCCGAGCGAACCTGACGAACACACTCTGCCGACGCTCGTGCGCGAAGGCGCGACCATCGGTGCGGGCTGCATCATCGGCAACGACCTCGAAATCGGACGTTGGGCAATGGTCGGAATGGGGTCGGTCGTGACAAAAAGCGTTCCCGATTTTCATCTCGTCTTGGGAAGTCCGGCGCGAAGCATCGGCGCAGTCTGCAAATGCGGACAGCTTTTTCATAAGTTTGACGATTCAGACAAACGAGAATTTGAATGCGTCTGCGGTTTGCGATACGAAATTGAAAATCGTGAAGTGAAAGAATGTTAAAATTGATATTCTGAAATTCTATTTTGCTATGAGTAAAGAAGATTGGTATCGAAAAACAACTTGGTCAAACTCAGACAAAGAAGAATTCTTTGTGCGTCTGAAAAGAAGCCGAACCAGTTTTCACAAAGCTCAGTATTTAAGAATTCAAGCAAGTTATCTTCAATCAATCGGCACACAAGAAATGGCACTTCATTCTTTGGAGCTTTTGAATTTAATAATCGAAGAATATCCTGAAAAGTCGCAACTTTCTTCAGCATATCTACAAAAAGCTGAATGTTTACTTACGCTAGGCAAAATTGAATCGGCGATTGATGAAATGAGAAATGCTTTACAATCTGAACGTGAGTTTCCAAATATAAAAACAAATGCTTGGTTGGAATTTGGCTGGACAGCGATAACTTACCAACTTTCTTATTTGTATGATGAGGCTATTGAAATTTTGAATGAATTTGATTCTGATTTGATGTTTCCGATTGATAAATATCGTTGGAATGTAATTCAGGCAATTGTTGAAAAGGAAAAAGCAAATAAGATAGTTGCCAAAAAATTTGCACTGTCCGCTTTAGAAACAGAGTCTTTATCTCATTCTGGATTTCGTTATCATCAGAAACTTGGTTTAGTTCAAAAAATGAATGAGAAAATTCATTTAAAATTGATCGAAATAGCAAATTAAGTGAATAGTTCTAAATCTCAAAACATCGCCATCATCGGAAGCGGATTTCTCGGTTTGACGCTCGCTTTGCGTTTGTCGGAAGCGGGAAACACGGTGACCGTTTACGAATCTGCGCCGGAGATCGGCGGGTTGGCGAGCGCGTGGCAGATCGGCGACGTGGTTTGGGACAAACATTATCACGTTACGCTTTTGTCGGACGCTTTTACGCGCAAGATCGTCGAAGAGATCGGTTTGGCGGATGAGTTTGAATGGGTGGAAACGAAAACCGGATTTTACACCGACGGCAAGCTCGTTTCGATGTCGAACACGCTCGAATTTTTGCAGTTTCCGCCGCTCGACATCGTTTCAAAATTCCGTCTCGGCGCGACGATCTTTTACGCCTCGCGCGTCAAAGACTGGAAAGCGTTGGAGAAAATCCCGGTCGAAGATTGGCTGAGCAAACTTTCGGGCAAACGGACGTTTGAAAAAATGTGGAAACCGCTTTTGATGGCAAAACTCGGCAGCGCATACAAAGAAACGTCCGCCGCCTTTATCTGGGCGACGATTCAAAGAATGTATGCGGCGCGAAATTCGGGTTTAAAACGCGAAATGTTCGGCTACGTTCGCGGCGGTTATGCGCGGATTTTAGAAAAATTCGGCGAACATTTGCAGACGAAAGGCGTTGAAATTCGTTTAAGTTCGCGCGTCGAAAAGATTGAAAGGTTGAATGACGGAAAAGTAATTTTAACCGCAGAGACGCAGAGACGCAGAGATTTTGAGGAAGAAATTTTGCCGCAGATGAACGCAGATAAACGCGGATTAAAAATAGGAAAAGATTCGGTTGCCGTGTCAGAACCGTCTGCGGTAGCGGATGGTTTAAGTTTGAATAATGAAAACTTCACAGAAAATTACGATTCCGTAATTCTCACTTGCCCGTCAAATATCGCCGCGAAAATCTTGCCGCAACTCACCGAAACGGAAAAAGCGAAACTCACGAAAATCAAATATCAAGGCATCGTCTGCGCGTCGGTTTTGATGAAAAAATCGCTCTCGAATTTTTACGTCACGAATATCACGGACGAAACGCCGTTTACGGGAATTATCGAAATGTCCGCGCTCGTGGATAAAAAAGAATTCGGCGACAGTGCGCTCGTTTATCTGCCGAAATATGTCGCGCCGGATGATGAATTATTTGAAAAATCCGACGCGGAAATCGAAGAGATTTTCGTGTCGGCGTTAGAGAAAATGTATTCGCATTTTGAAAAAGGAGATGTCGTCGAATTCAAAATCTCGCGCGTCAAAAATGTGTTCCCGATTCCGACTTTGGAATATTCCGCAAATGTTCCCGACGTGAAAACTTCGCTCGAAAACGTCTTCATCGTCAATTCGGCGCAGATCACGAACGGCACTCTGAACGTCAACGAAACGATTCAGTTAGCCGAAAGATTTCTTAGCCGCGAACACACACGAAAGGAACACGAAAATTAAAATGAAACCATCCAGCTTCGCTTTTTCACAAATGAACACAGATTTGAGAACGATAAAATCAGATCGGATTTATCGGTTTTATCTGCTTTTAATTCGTGTCTATCTGTGAAAATCTGTGGCTAAAAATTCTTCTCTTTTCGTGAATTTTCGTGTTTGTTCGTGGCAAAAATAATTATGAAACCGATAGCAAGTTTAAGTCTTGACCTCGACAATAAATGGTCGTATATGAAAACGCACGGCGATGCGGGTTGGGAAAGTTTTCCGACTTATCTCAATACGGTTGTGCCGCGTTCGCTGGAATTTTTGCGCGAGCGTAATTTGAAAATTACATATTTTATCGTCGGGCAAGATGCGGCGCGTGAGGAGAATCTCGGTGCGCTGAAACAAATTTCGGACGCGAAACACGAGATCGGGAATCATTCGTTTAATCACGAACCGTGGCTGCATCTTTATTCGAAAGCGGAACTCGAAACCGAATTTGAAAAGACCGAAACGTCGATGGCGAATTTTACGGCGCAGAAACTCGTCGGTTTTCGCGGTCCCGGATATTCGCTGTCGCCGACGGTTTTGGAAGTTTTGGCGGAACGCGGTTACGAATACGATTGTTCGACTTTGCCCACTTACATCGCGCCGCTCGCCCGCGCTTATTATTTTTTCAAATCGCCCGAAATGTCCGACGAAGAACGCGAAAAGCGCAAGAAACTTTTCGGTAAATTTTCCGACGGATTTCAATCTCTAAAGCCGTATAAATGGCAGATCGGTGAAAAAAGTTTAACGGAAATTCCGGTGACGACTTTGCCGGTTTTTAAAACTCCGATTCACGCGAGTTATGTAATTTACCTTTCGACTTTTTCAAAATTTGCGGCGCGAAATTACTGGAAAACTGCGCTGAAAATGTGCAAAATGTCGGGCGTTCAGCCTTCGCTGCTGCTTCATCCGCTTGATTTTTTGTCGGGCGAAGATGTGCCGGAACTGAAGTTTTTTCCGGCGATGAATCTGCCGATTGCGGAAAAACTCGAATTCGTCAGCGAGATTTTGGAAACTTTCACGCGCGAATTTGAAGTCGTCAATATGCGAAAACACGCCGATTCGGTCAAGGAAAAGAAAACGATGGTCAGACAATTCAGCGATTTTCACGCGGAAAACATTGTCAGAAACTAGCAGGTCAGAACCGCTTGCCGTAGTGAGCGGTTGCAGTCGTAAATACTTCGGCTGTCTGAAACGTCTCAAACTTTAACCATCCGCTACCGCAGATGGTTCTGACATATACGGATTATGAAAAACGAAAAACCGATTGCAATTGTTGGCGCAGGTCTCGCGGGTTTGACGGCGGCGCAGTATTTGAACGATAGAAATGTGCCGTTTATTTTGTTTGAAGCGGGCAAAAAAATCGCCGGACTTGCTGCGAGCTTTAAGGACGAAGAAGGTTTTTCTTACGATTTCGGCGCGCATTTTATAACCAATCGGCTGGCGGATGCCATCGGTGTCGGCGGCGAATGTCACACGGTAAAGTATTACGGCGAAACGGTTTGGCTCGGCGGCAAAATGTATAAATATCCGTTCGGGCTGATTAAAATTCCGCGAATGACTTTGAGCGGCATCAAAGCGAAACTCGCGGGAAACGGTCACGCGCCGAATTCCGCCGCCGAATGGTTTCGCAAAAGTTACGGCGCGGCGTTGGCGGACGAAGTCGCGCTGCCGCTGATCGAAGCTTGGTCGGGCGCGAAAGGCGAAGATTTATCGGCGGCGGTCGGCGAAAGTTTGCCGGGAAGCATCGGGAAAACTCTGTTTTTGAAAGCCGCAAGTAAATTGACAGGTCGCGTCGTCGCCATCGGTTACAACCGCGAAATGCCGGAAAAAGCGAGCGTTTATCACGTTTATCCGAAAAAAGGCGTAGCGACTTTGTGCGAAAAACTGGCGGAAAATCTGAACGATAAAATCAGGCTCGAATCGCCGGTTGAAGAAATAATTGTTGAAAATAATCGCGTCGTTGCCGTTAAATCGAAAGGCGAACTGACGAAAGTTTCCGCTGTCATCAGCACCGCGCCGGCGAATATTCTGGCGAGATTGGTGACAGGCACGGACGCGCTCGAAAGTTTCGGCAAATTTCGTTATCGCCCGATGATTTTCGTCAATATGAAATTCGACGGGCGCGGACTTCTGCCCGACACGGTTTTGTGGTTTCCCGAAAAGAATTTTCCGTTTTTCCGCCTGACCGAAGCGACGCTTTCGATGCCGTGGCTCGCGCCCGAAGGCAAGACGGTCATCACCGTTGACATCGGCTGCGAACGCGGCGACGAGTTTTGGGAAATGGATGAAGACAAATTAACCGAACTTTGTCTGGAAAATTTAACGAAAATTATTCCCGGTGCGAAAGAGAAATTTCTCGGCGCGAAAGTTTTGAAAACGCCGATTGCGTATCCGAAATTTCTTAATGAATACGAAACCGAACGCAAGAATTTTGAAAATTCGACGAACATCGAAAATCTTCTAAGCGTCGGTCGCAACGGCGAATTTTCGCATATTTTTATGGAAGACGTTTACTGGCGCACACGCAAGAAAACGCAGAATTATCTGGAAAGTTTGTAAAAAAGTTAAAGAATTGCCCGCGAATAAACGCTAAAAACCGCGAATAAAAGAAATTTTATTTTTTGCTTTCAGAATTTTTTTGGCGAAATGTCGCGTTTATTTGCGGGCAAAGTCTTTTATAACTTGCTAAACGAAAATTAGCTATTTTAATCGCAAAGGAATTAAAACATTAACATCAATAACCAAAATTTTATCGGCAAAAAAAGCTTTCACGCGCTGGCGATTTTGGTTTTGATAATCGTCGCCTCGATTGCCGCTCTGAGTCTGCAAAACGGTTTTTCCGGCGATCAGGCTCTGTTTTTGATTTATGCAAAGGCGATAAATAACGGCGCGATTTTATACAGAGATGTTTGGGACATCAAACAGCCGGGAATTTTTATCTTTTATTTAATTGCGGGAAAATCGTTCGGTTTTACCGAAACCGGAATTCATCTTTTTGAAATTATTTACTGGTTGATTTTTAGCGTTTTACTGATTTTCGGTCTGAGAAAATATTTTACAAATCCGCTTTTCGCGCTTTTAACTCCGATTTTTACCGCCGGACTTTTTTACACGGTTTCGGGCAGTTTGCATTTAACGCAGGTTGAAGAATTAGCCGGTTTTCCGCTTTTTTTGTCGCTCTGGTTTTGTCAAAATTTTTTGGAAAATCTCGATAAAAAACTTTATTTGTTTTTAACCGGCATTTTCGGCGGAATCGTTTTGATTTTCAAACTGTTGTTTCTGCCGATGCTTTTTGCGTTCTGGTTTTGGCTGTTCGTATTTTGCTTTTTTTTATACGGCAAACAGGCGAAACGCTTTTTTATTTCCGGCGGATTGATTTTTTGCGGTTTAATTATTCCGGTTGCGCTGACGATAATTTATTTCGCCGCTAACGGCGCACTCGGCGATTTAGCTTACACGACCTTCATTTATCCGTTTGATGCCGTCAGAGAGATAGACAAAATGGAAGACCGCACCGGAGTTTTATTTGACGGATTGATCTGGTTCTTAAAATCATATTTTCCGGTCATTGTTTTGACGCTTCTTCTTCCGGTTATCAATATCAAATTCTTTTTTACAAATCGGAAAAATAAAAAAGATTTTTTCATCCACGATGAAAATTTTTTATTTTCCTGTTTATTTCTCTGGATACTTTCTGGTTTGTTCGTTATTTTTATTCAAAAACTCTCGTGGTGGGAATATCATTATTCTTTGCTGATAATTCCGCTCGGAATTCTTGCAACAAAATGTCTGGAAAATTTTGTCGAGGCGATAAGAAACGACACGAAAATTCGACGTAAATTTCTCGCCCAAACGCTTTTGTTTTTAATGGCTGCGCTCGCATTTATTCCGGCGGCGCGGAGATTTGCCAACAAAATTCGTCAGTTCGGAGATGTCGAAACAATCGAAATCGGCGAACGGAAATTCGGCGTAACGGGCGATGCCGCCGCCGATTACAAATCAATTTCCGCCGATGTCGCGTTTTTGAAAACGGAAAATCCACGCGCTTCGATTTTTGTGGTTTCTAATCCTCTGTATTATTATCTTTCTGATTCGCCGCCCGTGTTTTCCGCTAACGGCGCGATGAGCGATATGTTTACCGATTTTGAATGGCGCAGATTAAACCGCGAAATGCGCGAAAAACAGCCTGAATATATTTTTATCGAAACCAAATTGATCAAGCCGATAAAAGAAGAAAATACTTTTTTTATAAATATAGTCGAAAAAAATTATTCTATTTATACGACCGGCGAACGAGGTTCGTTTTATAAGTTCAACGAACTAAAATAATGATCGTGCTAAAATCGCTTCGACGTTTTGGAAAAGACTCCGAATATCCGAAAAAAAACTATTGTTTCCGATGACGACGCAAAACAATCTCAAAAACTTTAGAAACGATTTTTATTTGCAGTTTTTCGCTCTGCTCGGCGCGATTTTTTTGTTTGTCGGCAAACCCGTGCCATACAGCAACGAATACAGTTATCTTCTACGGCTGAAAAATTTGTATGATCCGAATTATCTTTCGGGCGACATTACTTTTTCCACGCCGACCAATGAATACTGGCTTTTCGATCACATTTTCGGACTTCCGACTTTTATTTTTTCGATTGAATTTATCGGTTGGTTCGGCAGAATTTTGTGTTGGTCGGTTTTGCTTTTCGCTTTGATAAAACTTGGAAAGCGTTGGGAAATTTCTCTACGGATGATTTCCGTTTCGATTTTTTTGTGGCTTTACGTCGGACAATCCGTCGTCGCGGACGAATGGATTTTCGGCGGTTTTGAAGCGAAATGTGTCGCTTATATTTGCCTGATTTTCGCGCTTGATCTTTTTTGCACGAAACGCGATATTTTCGCCGCCGTTCTGCTCGGATTGTCGTTTGCTTTTCATCCGGTGATCGGATTTTGGGGGATTTTGGCGGCGATTCCGGCGTTTTTATTTTGCCGCCGCGACGTTTTGCAAACATTAAAAGTCGGCGTAATTACGGGCGCGTTTTCGCTGATCGGCGCGATTCCGCTGTTGAAAATGCGAGCCGAAAGCGTGCCGCCGACGATTGAAAATCTGAGATACTTCGAACTCGTCAAATTTCCTCAGCATTTCGATCCTTTTGCGTGGTCGAAAAGCGCGGTTCTGTTGCAGTTTGTTTTGATGTTTTTTTGTCTTGCCGTTCACGCGCAGATCAAAAACGTCAAACCGCCGAAATTGTTGATCGCTTTTCTGACGATGCTCGGCATTTTTTTCGCCGCCGGAATTTTGTCGAGAGCTTTAAATCAATACAAACTGCTGGAATTTACGCCGACGAGACTTTTCGCCGTTTTTATTCCGGTATTTTTTTTCCTTTATGTGAGCCGCGCATTTCAGGAAAATCTTCTGCGAAAACCTTTGCAAATCGCCGCACTTTCGGCAATCGTTTTACTTTCGCTCTGGAATTTGATTCCTTTAAACGGCTTTTATCAAACAAAATCCACTTACGAATTTTGGACGAAAACGTCCGACGATCTGGCGAAATCGTTTATCTGGCTGAAAGATAATACGCCGAAAAATACGCTCGTCATCGCTCCGCCGTGGCGATACGATTTTTGGTATCTTTCGGAACGCGCCGAAGTCGTCAACTATCGCAAACCGATCATCGCCGATGTCGGCGAATGGCAAAATCGTCTTAACAGTTTGATCGGAACAGCTGATCCCGAAAAAGGTTTCCGCGAAGAAACCGATATGGCGGAATTTTATTTCGCGCTCGATGAACAGAAAATCAAGTCGTTAAACGAAAAATACCAAGCCGCATATTTTATCAGCGAAAGCGATTATTCATTTCCTGTTCTTTATTCAGAAGGCGAAATTAAAATATATCGTTTGCCGGAAAAGCATTGAAAATTTGACGGTTTTCTTTTATTCGATTTAAAAACGATTTGGCAAATTTATCTTAAAGAAATTAGAATGTTCGTTGAGAAATAATAAAATTACCGAGAGTAAGTTTGATAAAAATATGATGGAAGAACAATTGAGCAATAAAAACGCAAATCCGCCTGCACGCTGTTCGGAATGCGACCGGATGATGGACAATTATTACGAATTTGTCAGCCCGACGAACGAAAAACGCATCGTTTGTTGGGAATGTCAGATGCGCGACGAAAAAAACTTTTTTGCCAAACGCGATTTTCAAAGACGGTCGCGGCGCGGCGTAATTCCTCGTTAGAAAATTAACCACGCAAAGACACGAAATTTCACGAATAAAAACATAAACCGATTTTCGTGTCTTTTCGTGTTTGTTCGTGGCAAAAATAATTATGGCAATCAGAAAAATCACCGAATATCCCGAAGAAGTTTTGGCAAAAGTCGGTCGGTCGGTCGAAAAATTTGACGACGAACTCGCCGAATTATGCGCCGATATGTTTGAAACGATGTATGACGCAGAAGGTGTCGGACTCGCCGCGCCGCAGATCGGACTTAATCTGCGCCTGTTCGTAATGGATTGCGAAGGCATCAAGCTGATCGCCGCCAATCCTGAAATCGTCGAAACTTCGGGCGAACAAAGCGGACAGGAAGGATGTTTGTCGGTCGGTAAAGTTCCGGCGATCGTCGTGCGTCCGAATCTCGTAAAAATAAAAGCGCAGGACGAAAAAGGCGAGTGGTTCGAGCGCGACGCGACGGGTTACGCCGCCCGCGCTTTTCTGCACGAAACAGATCATTGCGACGGTAAACTTTTTATAGATCATCTGCCGAAAATGCGCCGCGAGATGATCGTTAAAAGATTCAAAAAAGAAAAAAACTGGAAATAATCCGAAAAAATCAAAGCATAAATTTGTCGGTTATTAAATTTCAATTAATAACTATTTCAAAGATTCTATCTTTTCCTTTTTGAGAAATTTACGAAAGGCAATTCTTTAAAATCTCTGCAAATTTCCAAACATCGGTAAACGAATTATAAAGCGGAACAGGCGCGACGCGAATCACGTCAGGTTCGCGCCAATCTGCAATTACGCCGCGTTTTGTAATTGCTCTGAATAAATTTTTATCCTTGTCTTTAACGCGAATCGAAAGTTGACAGCCGCGTTGATTTTCATCCGAAGGCGTGATGACGGAAATTCGCTCGTCGCGGATTTCGCCTAAAAGAAATTCCAAATAAGCCGTTAATTTACGCGATTTTTCCAAAAGATTTTGCATTCCGGCAGCTTCAAAAATATCGAGCGAAGCACGCAGAGCCGCAAGTTGAAAGATCGGCGAATTCGACAATTGCCAGCCTTCGGCGGTTTTTATCGGAACAAATTCGTCGTCCATCAAAAAGCGTGTTTCCTTATCGTGTCCCCACCAACCCGCAAAACGCGGCAGATTTGAATTTTCGTGATGCCGTTCGTGAACAAAGACTCCGGCGATTCCGCCCGGACCGGAATTTAAGTATTTATATGAACACCAAGCCGCAAAATCGGCGTTCCAGTCGTGAAGTTCGAGTTCGACGTTTCCGGCGGCGTGCGCGAGATCGAAACCGACGATTGCACCGATTTCGTGTCCGGCTTTTGTAATCGCTTCAAAATCGAATTTTTGTCCCGTGTAATAATTCACACCGCCGAGCAAAATCAATGCAATCGAATCGGCGTTTTCTTCGATTGTTTGCAAAATATCTTCGGTGCGTAAAACGGTTTCATTTTCGCGCGGTTCGAGTTCGATAAGTGAATCGGATTTTTGCTTTGCGTGAAACTCGATCTGCGATTTTACCGCATATTTGTCGGACGGAAAAGCATCTGCTTCGATGACGATTTTATATCGCGTCGCCGTCGGGCGATAAAACGAAACCATCAAAAGATGCAAATTAACGGTTAAAGAATTCATCGCCACGACTTCCGTTTTTTTCGCGCCGACGATGTTTGCAAGTTGTTCGGTTACGAGTTCGTGATATGCCATCCAAGGATTTTTCGCCGCAAAATGTCCTTCAACGCCGAGATTTTCCCAGTCTTTCAATTCCTGTTCGATATAGTTTCGAGTGTTTTTCGGCTGAAGTCCGAGCGAATTTCCGGTGAAATACAAAACTTCTTCGCCGTTCGTTTGTTTCGGAATATAAAACTTTTCGCGGAAATTTTCGAGCAAATCCTGTTCGTCCATTTTTCGTGCGAAAAATTCGTCGGATTCAAAATTTATTTTTTCTTCGTGCATAAAATTATCCTCAGATTAACACAGCTGAACACGAACTTTTATTAGATTAATCATTAAAAAGTTCGATCTTAACTGCATTTTTTCGTGATTTGAATTTTTGATTTAATTTCCTGTCTGTTCGATAAAATTTACCATTTCGCTTAAAACTTTTTCCGGCACTTCTTCCTGCGGAATATGACCGCAACTTTCAAAAACGACGAGTTTAGAATCTTTTATCAGCGAATTCATTTTTTTTCCCGCTTCGAGCGGAATCAACTCGTCTTCCGCGCCCCAGATTAGCAAAGTCGGCACTTTAATTTTATCTAATTTATCTTCAACCGGATACAAAACATACTGCATTCGCGCCTCACGCGCCGCCAATTGTCCGTTGCGCGTTTTCAGAGGTTGATAATAATAATTTACGCGTTCATCAGAGATTTTCGAGTCGTCATAAAAACTTTTTTTCAAACCTTCACGCACCAGAAAATCGGAAGTCAAAGCGAGCGAAGTCAAAACTTGTCCGACGACCGGCGTTTGCAGATACCACGGCGCGAGCGATTCTCTGCCCAAAATTTTTACGCCCGCGCTGTCAATCAAGATTAAACCGAGAACTTTTTCGGGATGAAAAAGCGCAATATTCAAAGCCGTTTCGCCGCCCATCGAATTTCCCGCAATCCACGCTTTTTCGATTTTCAAATATTCTAAAAGTCCGTTGATGATTTCGCCTTGAGCGCGGCGCGTGTAATCGCCGTCAGGCTTTTCCGAAAAACCGAAGCCTTTCAGGTCAATAGCAATCACGCGATACTTTTCGGAAAGCGGCTCGAAAACGTCTTTCCACGAATAAGTCGAAGATGCGTAACCGTGAATCAAAATGAGCGGAGTGCCTTCGCCTTTTTCCTGATAATGAATTTTTACGCCGTTAATTTCTGCGAATTTGCTGTATTCGGCGTGCGGAACGCCAGCTTTCAAATCTTCAAATGAAACATCCACCGGACGCGCAAACCAGAAAATCGTAAAAGCGATTATCAAAACAGCAATAATCGCAGGCAGAATCTTCAGAAGTTTTTTAAGCATAAAATTATTGTATAGCTTTTCTGTTTTTGCCTGCAAAAAATGACGAAAAAAATCGAATCGTCTTTTGTAAAAGACGATTCGATTTTTGAAAAACATTTATTCATAAATTCTGCCAACAACTCTATTTACCGAAACTTTCGATATAACGCCGCGTTTCTTCCTTCAAAAATTTATACGACGGCGCGATGTATAAAACGGGCTGCATATCGGAATATGTGTAGTCGTGATTAATAACTTCTTTCAGATCAAAAGGTCGGCGTTCGACATTTGCGGAAAAGGCGTTTTCGAGTTCTTTAAATGAAGAAAGAAGTCCCGCGCCGAACGCTTTCGTTTCGCCGTCGGCTTCGACCAGACCGAACTCGACCGTGAACCAGTAAAGTCTGCCGAGACCTTCGAGTTGTTCGTCGGTAGCGATTCGCGCGCCGTGACCGATAAACTGCGAAAAATCTGCGAAATCCTTGTTCGTAAACATCGGAATATGTCCCATTGCTTCGTGAACGATGTCTGGTTCGGGCGTGTAGCCGGGACGCGAAT
Source organism: Pyrinomonadaceae bacterium (assembly GCA_965217985.1). Classification (GTDB taxonomy): domain Bacteria; phylum Acidobacteriota; class Blastocatellia; order Pyrinomonadales; family Pyrinomonadaceae; genus DATHTS01. The sequence goes on along the minus strand of CBDCJY010000009.1, from coordinate 150,953 downwards.
GATGGCGAATATACTGCGTCGAAAGCATCGTCCGCCACGACAGCCAACTCAAAAAAGCGCGTGTGTCAACCAAACCTTCAATCGGCGCGAGACGAAATCCGGTCGTCTCTTTTAAGCGTTTCGTCATTTCGGACAACTGCGGGATTTTATCGTTGCTGATGCCGAGAGATTTTTTTGCCGAGAGATAAAAAGGCGATGCGCGTTTCTCGTGAAGTTCCTGGAGTTCACCTGCGACATATCGCCAGACGCTCTGCTCTTCTTCGTTATATTCAACGTCCGTAATTACGCCCGTTTCGCGGAATTTTTTCGACAGCGAAGCGATAAAATCGCGGCGCGTTCGATATTCCTCGTCGCGTGCGCCCGGATGATCGAGCGGCAATTCTTCGATGTCTTCAAACGGCATATCCACAAAATCGGGCAATTCTTCGTCGGCGACATCGAAATTGCTCATCGCGGCCGGTTCGGTCGTCAAAATATGTCGGTCGGGCATTATTATAAAATCTCCTTTTTACAAGCGTCTCAGACAAATCGCATTCAAGTTGTCAGTTGTTTTATATTTTAATAAATTTAGTAAATTATTTGAATAACCAAGATTTGTTTTTATGAAGCATTTGCTTTAAATTTTAAGTAAATAATTTAGTTTTACTTTAAAATCTAAAATGATTGATGAAATTAGTTGGAAGATCGTAAGAGAGTTACAAATAAACGGGCGAATCACATTTGCCGAACTCGGTCGGCGCGTCGGTTTGACAACGCCCGCCGTGATCGAGCGTGTGCGAAAACTCGAAGACGCGAAAATAGTAATCGGTTATCGCGCGATTGTTGATCCGGCGAAAATCGGTTTTCCGGTGACGGCATTTATTCGGATGAGCATTTCGGGAATTGATTATTCGCGCATCATCGAAGTCGCGGAAAAATCGAGCGAAGTTTTAGAATGTCATCGCGGAACAGGCGGCGATTCGTTTATTATGAAAGTCGCCGTGTCGGACGTTGAACATCTGCAAAATCTGATTGACAAACTCACGCCTTACGGCATCACGACGACTTCAATCGTATTGTCATCGCCGGTAAAAGATCGTGTAATAGAAGCTAAAAATACTTAAAATTCTGGTGGAAATGCTTATAAAAATACTAATAAACTACATTTTAACCACATTTTAATTCATCATTTACGATACTTCGGATAACAAACTCTCCAATTTTTGTTTATTTATCCCATAAAAATCTTTGATCGAATTTATCTGTTCGTCCAATTTTTCGATGTCGTTTTTTTTGTCTTGTTTCGTGCCGACGATCATATTGTTTTTCGGCGTATGTTCGGTGGCGACGAACTCGAAGAGTTTGGTCGTGTAGCCGCTTTTTTCCAGTAAAAGTGCGCGAAGTCCGTCGGTGATAAGTTCGGCTTCGCGTTCGAGCATTATGCCGTGTTTTAAAATGTTTTGAAGCATTTCCGGCGGTTTGATCTGCGGGCGGATTTCCTGGTGACAGCACGGCGCGACGACGATTAAATCGGAATCGGCTTTGATGCCTTGGAAAATCGCTTCGTCGGTCGCCGTATTGCAGGCGTGAAGCGCGATCAGAATGTCGGCGGTTTCAAGCGCGTAATCGCCGATGTAGCCGTAAACGAATTTCAAATTTTCAAATTCCGCCGCGCGCGCGATGTCGTTGCACAGACCGACGAGTTCCTGTTTCGTGTCAACGCCCGTCACCGTGACATCGAGTCCGCGAATATTTTTGAAATAATCATACGTCGCAAATGTCAGATAACCTTTGCCCGAACCCATATCAACGATATTCAGTTTCGTGCGGTCTTTGAGATTCGATTTGTCCACCAAACTCGCCAGCGTTTCGACGAATTTGTTAATCTGTTTCCATTTGTCGTGCTGTTTGTCGCGGATGTCGCCGCGGTCGGTCGTGATGCCGAGTGTGCGAAGATAAAAACTATCGGAATTAACAAAACGCTTTTTTTCGCGGTTGTGTATTTGCGCCGGTTTGGTCGTAAAAGTCGCTTTGGCGATGTTCAGACGCGATTTTCCTTTTTTGCCGACATCGAGCTGGAAATCGTTTTCAACCGTAAAAAGATGTCCGGCAAAAAAATCTTTGCCGAGCATTTTGTGCAATAGTTTTACGCCCGCGTCAAACTCGTAATTTTTCGCCGTGTCGCGCGTATTATAACGATAAAGAAAGAACAATCGCGTGCCGCGCTTCGTTTCGATCAGACGAATCATAACTTTTTGCAGATGTTCGTCCGCGCCTTTATAATTGCCCAAAGTCATTTTGACAAAAGTTTCTTCGTGCAGACTTTTCGCCAATTCCGAGATAAATTTTTCGATATTTTCAATTGCCATAAAACAAAGGTAAAAAAGGAAAAGTGTTAAAAGGGAAAATATTTGTACAAAATAAACTCAATCAACTTTTCCTCTTTTTACCTTTTAACCTTTTCCACCTTAAAATATCAGATATGATTACCAAAGACGATTTTCTAAAAGATGTTTTATTCGTTTTGCGCGAGACATTTGAAGGTTCGCCCGAAGGCGCGGGAAGTGAGTTTCTTGATCACGGCATCGGAATTTTAACGACGCTCGAAAAACTTTCCGCTGAACAGGTTTCTGAATTTTCGGGCGAAACGACGATTGCCGCGCACACCGAACACGCCAAATTTTATCTCGACCGCATCTGCGAGTTTTTAAAAGGCAGAACTGAAAAAGTAAACTGGGAACAAAGTTGGCTGATCGAAACTGTCAACGACGAAGAATGGAACAATCTGCGCGAAGCCGTGAGAAAATCTTACGAGAATGTGCTGCAAACATTTGCTGAAATCGAAACGTGGAATGGCGACAACATCGGCGATGCCGTCGCCATTATCGCTCATTCCGCATATCATCTTGGCGCAATCCGGCAGATGGCGAAATCGTTATAAAAAAATGTAAGATAAGTCAATTTTGCCCGCCAATAAACTCGAAAAAGGCGCGAAATGAAGTTAGCTGTTTCGCACCTTTTTTTGTGAATAATTTTTCAAATCTAATTCTAAATTTACGGATTTAAAGCAATTTTACGCCGTGTGTTTTTCTCCGTGCTGAATTTGTCTTAACCTGTCGGTGCTTCGCTGAGTTTCATTTTGTGCGAGATAACGAATGACGGAGCAATTTTATTTTCCTCAATTGCAGACAAAAGTTTCGGCAGATATTTGGGCATATTCATCCGTCCCGTTTCGAAGGTCAAGCCTTTAGCCGAACGTCGCGCCAATCGGAAATTTGTCGAAAAACGAAACCGTTCCGCCTTCGTTTTTTCTTCGCGGACGGCAAAATCCCGTTTTAAGATTCATATTTTTTAAGCAGATTTCCGACGTTTTTTTTTGACTGCGGATTGCTTTTAATGTTTAATTTTGGTGATTTTATTGTTACTTACCGTAATTTTATTTTTTGTGCCGGTGGTTTCTTTCATCTGTAAAACTTCTTTTGTTTATTCCTTGTAAGTTAAAAAACTAATGGATCTGTTCGTCCGGTTGCAGTTCGTTGTTTTCCTTCGAGGCTTTATCAATATTCGCCGTCAGAAAAGATGGCGAAATAAATGACGTGCTTTCTTTTCCGGTTGCGTGATTTTCGCCGATGCCGCCTTTTCCGGGCAAAATTCGATTGACTAATCCTGAAATGCCCGAAACCAATTCGGGGAAAAGAGAGTTCATCTTGGCGGCAAGTTGCGCCGGTGCGGAAATGATGGCTTCCGATTTTCCGGCGCGGCAGGCTTCGAGGATTTCTTTTGCCGCCGATTTCGCGCTGATCGAGCCAAACGGCAAAGCATCGCTGATGCTGAACCAAGCATATTCCTGTTCATTTTTGCCTTTGAAAATCGCATTGACGTGACTTCCCGTTCGCATCAAGCCGGGACAAACCGTTGTCACCGAAATTCCGTCTTTGGCGAGTTCGGCGTTCATTGCGCCCGAAAGTCCGACGAGTGCAAATTTGCTCGCGCAATACGGCGCAAGATGCGGCACAGCCATTTTTCCGCCAATCGAAGCGATATTGACAATCCTGCCTTCGCCGCGTTCGCGCATTTCGGGAATCGCGTTCTGCATCGTGTAAAACGCTCCCCAAAAATGAATTTTCAAAGCATCTTCAAAATCTTCCTTCGTTTGAACTTCCAAAGGTCCGACCTGAATCACGCCCGCATTGTTGACCAAAACATCAACTTGCCCGAAATGATTTCTGACGGCTTCAAACATTTCTCTGACTTGATTTTCGTCGCGCACGTCGCAGACTTTTGTAAAAACTTCCGCGCCGCGATTTTCTAAATCCGCTTTCGCTCTTTCGAGTTCTGCAATGTCGCGGGCGCAAATTGCGATCTTCGCTTTTTCTTTGACAAATTCTCTTGCCAGAACAAGTCCGAGTCCGCGCGAACCGCCTGTAATTAATACGATTTTATTTTTAAATTCGTAGCGCGGTCGCCTGTTTTTCATTACTACATACGCCGCTAAAACACCGACACCGAGAGTTGCCAACAAAGGCATTCCGCTTTTTTCATTTTTCTTTTGCAAATTTTCTTCACGCATTTTTTGTATTATTCCCAAACAATTTTTCTGAACTAATGTATGTCCGCAAAATTTATGCCGTGATTTTATTGAACCGAATTTTTGAGAATGATTTTTGCTATGATAAAAAACAATTTTATGAAAGGAAAACTCATTTCTCTGACAGACCGCGGATTGTATTGTAAGCAGGGCGATTTTTATATTGACCCGTGGCTTCCCGTGAAAAAAGCCGTCGTTACGCACGCGCACGCCGATCACAGTTATCGCGGCAGCGAAAACTATCTCGTGCCGAAAGAAGGCGAACTTCTTTCGCGCATCAGGCTCGGCGACGAAGGAACAATCGAAACCGCCAAATACCGCGAAAATGTTTTTATTAACGGTGTGCAAGTTTCGTTTTATCCGGCAGGTCACGTTCTCGGTTCGGCGCAGGTGCGCGTCGAATATAAAGGCGAAGTTTGGCTCGTGTCGGGCGATTATAAATTAACGCCCGACGCGACTTGTGCGCCGTTTGAACACGTTAGATGTAACTTTTTGATTACCGAAGCGACGTTCGGACTTCCGATCTATCGCTGGCAACCGACCGAATTTATTTTTACCGAAATCAACGATTGGTGGCGCACAAATCGAGAAAAGGGAAAAACATCGGTTTTGTTTGCCTATTCGTTAGGTAAATCACAGCGCGTGATGAACGGTATTGACCGCAGTATCGGCAAAATTTTCACTCACGGCGCGGTCGAACGTCTGACGCAGGCTTATAGAGAAACGGGCATTGATCTGCCGGAAACGAAATACGTCGGCGCGGTCGAAAACAAAAAAGATTTTGCCGGTAATATGATCGTCGCGCCGCCGTCGGCACACGGTTCACAATGGCTGAAAAGATTCGGTAATTATTCGACCGGATTTTGTTCCGGTTGGATGACGGTGCGCGGCGCACGGCGCAGAAAAGCCGTTGATCGCGGTTTCGTGCTTTCCGATCACGCCGATTGGACGGAACTGCAAACCGCAATTCGTGAAACAAATGCCGAAACCGTTTTCGTCACGCACGGTTTTATCGAAGAACTTGTCCGCTGGCTTAATGAAGACGGACAACACGCCGTTCCGCTCAAAGCAAATTACATCGGCGATGAAAATGATTTTGAACCGGAAGAAACGGAAAATAATAAACCGCCGGGCAATGCCGCTTGAAAATGATTTTAATTCTTAGTTTTCCGTAATATCCGTCTTAACGCTGACAATACTATTATTTCGGTTATTTCTTTCTTGCGGGTTTAATGTTTGATTTTTCTCCTCTATTTTCTCTTTCGTTCGTAAAATTCATCGGCGATCTTGTGCGCCTGCTCTATCGGATTGAAAGCGGTTTGTGCGGTTTCCAAATCCTCCTGCAAATCTTCAAAATCTTTTAATCCGCGCACGAAAACAAATTCGCCGACTTTAACGGCAGAGTTTTTTCCGGCTTTCGCACCGCCTTTATTTTTGTAGAATTGTGCGCGAATGACAGCTGCAAACGGAACTCCGTCAGCCAATCGCCATTCGATCTGTCCGACGATTTTCTCGCGGTATAAATCTGCGCGTTCAAACTTTTGCGCCGCGCCCGTTTCGAGCGGAAAAAAATAGACGGCGAAATCGGTTTTCGGAATGACTGCGCCGTAGTTGATTTGCGAGCCGAAACCGGAAATCAAAAGTTTGTATTTGCCGTTGCCCGGACAAACTTTGCCGAAATCATCGCCTTCGCTTAGATATGCGTCGTCGGTTTTGCAGTTTTTGGCGGCGAGCGTTGGCAGCGGCGAAAACGCGCTCGTAAATTTGATTTCTTTTGTTTGTGCGCTCGTATTTGCCGCTGCCGATAAAACCATCATAAAAACCGCGCTAAAAATTATTTTTTTTATGTTTTGCATAAGTTTATAAATCTTAAAATACGTCGCCGGAAATCTTTTCCGTTCGTAATTTACCGTAACTTTTCTTGCCGTTTAACCCATTTGCAATGCTTGTTCGAGAAAAGTTGACCCGAACTGCGCGTATGCGCTGCCGATTAGCAAATTGACTGCCGAATACAAATGTATTTGCCTTAAAAATAGTGAGGAAAACGTAATGATTCGGTCAGATTATCGAACTAATAAACAATCTGAAAAGTAAAGTAACGGAAATATTTTCTTGCACCTGTAATTATTACTCCTCAAATACTGGACAACTTTCCGAAATAATTGCCGATTCCGGTGTATCTAACAAAATCAGCGGTTTTAAAAATAAAATATGCAAATGCAACTTCTTTTTATTCTCGTCTTCGGTCATCGAGTTCGGTTAAAGCGTAAAGGTTATAATTCAGAAAATAATATGACGTTTTTGCCGAAATAAATCTATCAAATCCGATCAATTAGCTGATGAAATCAACAAATTTTTCCCGTTCGTCGTTTCGATCTTTTCGCCATTTGTTTTCATCCCGAATAATTTCCATAATTAAAGAGTCGGCTCATTAAATTTATGAAATTATTTACCGAACTCTACACCGAACTCGACCAGACGAATAAGACAAACGAAAAGGTCGAAATAATGAAGAAGTATTTTTCCAAAGCGCAGGCGGAAAATGCGGCGTGGGCTTTGTATTTTCTTTCGGGCAGAAAACCGCGCCAGATCGTGCCGTCGAAAAAGCTGAAGGAATGGGGAATCGAACTCGCTGAAATTCCCGAATGGTTGTTTGAAGAATCGCGCGATACGGTCGGCGACACGGCGGAAACGATTGCACTTTTGCTTCCGAATAACGATAAAACCGATGATACTCCTTTGAAAGTTTTAGTCGAAAATCGTTTGCTTCCATTAAGAAAAGCCGATGAATCAACGCAGTATGAAGAAGTCGTCAGCAGTTGGCAGACGATGAATTATTCGCAGAGACTTATTTTCAATAAATTGATTTCCGGCAGTTTTCGCGTCGGCGTTTCGCAGCGTCTCGTAATGCGCGCGTTGGCGGAAATCAGCGGTCTGGAAATTGATGTTATCGCGCTTCGTCTGATGGGAAATTGGGAGCCGACCGCAGACTTTTACGAATCGGTAATTTCGCCCGAATTAGATGCGGATGAAACTCCGATTGCGCGACCGTTTCCGTTTCATCTCGCGCATCAGATTGATTTCGATTTAAACGATTTGGGCAGCATTTCAGATTGGCAAGCCGAATGGAAATGGGACGGAATTCGCGCTCAGGTTATCAAACGCGCCGGCGAAGTTTTCATCTGGTCGCGCGGCGAAGATTTGATTACCGAACGCTTTCCCGAAATCGCTAACGCCGCCGAACAATTAGAAAACGGAACGGTTTTAGACGGCGAAATCTTACCTTTTTTAGATGAAACCGTTTTGCCTTTTACCGAACTTCAAAGAAGAATCGGGCGCAAAACCATCGGCAAAAAACTGCTCGCGGAAGTTCCCGTGATTTTACAGTGCTACGACATTTTAGAATATGACGGCGAAGATATTCGCGCCCAACCTCTGAGAAAAAGACGCAAATTGCTTGAAAAAGTGACAAACGAAATTTCCGCCGAAGCCAAGAAAATCTTTCGCCCGACGGAAATAGTTGCGGCGCAGAGTTGGGAACAATTAAAGGAAAAACGCGAAGAAAGCCGCAGTCGAAAAGTCGAAGGATTTATGCTCAAAAATCTCGAATCGCCGTTTCGTTCCGGCAGACAGCGCGGCGATTGGTGGAAATGGAAAATTGATCCGTTTACGATTGACGCGGTTTTGATCTACGCGCAAAAAGGCACGGGCAAGCGTTCGGGACTTTTTACAGATTACACCTTCGCCGTCTGGAATGCCGAAGGCGAACTCGTGCCGTTTGCCAAAGCGTATTCCGGTTTGACCGATAAAGAAATTCGCCGCGTTGATAACTACGTCAGAAGAAATACGAATGAAACTTTCGGTCCGGTCAGAAGTGTCACGCCGAAATTAGTTTTTGAACTCGCCTTTGAAGCGATCCAAAAATCAACGCGCCACAAATCCGGCGTTGCCGTTCGTTTCCCCAGAATTTTGCGTTGGCGCGAAGACAAAACGATCAAAGATGCCGATTCGCTTGCGACGATTCACGCGCTTTTGGACGAATACGAAAACAATTAATCATAAGCAACAGGACAAAATTTTTTCATCTGCATTCGGTTTAATTGTTCATCGAAAATCGTTTTGTGGCATAATCGAAAAATCTTGAAATACCGTTTGCCCGACATTCCGCCGCCGAAATTGATTGCGACGCTTCGGCGTTACAATCTTTTGCCGTCAATCGTTTTTATGCCGACGCGCCGCAAATGCGATGAAGCCGCATCGGAAGTCGCCGCCGACAAAGCGCAGAAAGTTGACGCGGAAAAACAGCGGAAACGTCAGGAAGTTTATGACGCGTATGTTTTGGAAAATCCCGAAATAAGATCGCACAAACACCGCAAGATTTTGCTTCGATCGGGCGTTGCCGCGCATCACGCGGGACATATTCCGGCGTGGAAACTGCTCGTCGAAAAAATGATGTCCGGCGGTTTGCTCGAAGCGATTTTTGCGACTTCGACCGTTGCGGCGGGCGTTGATTTTCCGGCGCGAACGGTTGTGATCTTAAACGCCGACGCACGCGGAAATGACGGCTGGCGATCTCTGCAGGCGAGCGAATTGCAGCAGATGACCGGACGCGCCGGCAGACGCGGCAAAGATAAAGTCGGATTCGTCATTCTCGCGCCCGCACAATTTCAAAATCCGCCCGTTATCGCCAAACTTTTAAGGTCGCCGCCCGACGCTCTGCAAAGTAAATTTCGCGCTACTTATTCAAGTCTTTTAAATCTTTTGGACGCATTTAAAAATTTTTCGCACGTTCGTGAAATCGCCGAAAAAAGTTTTGCTTTCCGCGATACGGCGCGACAAGTGGAAAATATGATTCGCCGCAAAACTCAGCGAATCGAAAAAATGAAAAAAACTTTGGCTGAAAGTGATTTCGATTACACGATTGAGGATATTCGCGGCTTTGAACGTCTAACGCAGGCGCGAAATCGTCTGACGGAAAAACTGCCCGAAACACGCGCCGAAGTTCGCGTCGAATGGCTTCGGAAAACGGTCGAAGCGGGAAAAATCGTCACGAAAAGCCGTAATTCCAAACGCTATTTTCTAGTTTTAAATGTGTTCGGCGACAAAGTAACGGCGATGCGTGAAGACGGTCAAGGCGCGACGCTTTCGATACCGCATCTCGGTCGCGTGTTTGAAAAAACTTATAACTTAGATGAAAAATCTCTCGACGAAGCATTTCACGACATCAAGGAAAATAAAAATCTGCCGCTTAACGAGCCGAAACTTTCCGAACAGAAAACCGATTCGGACGAAGCGGTCGAAATTTTAACGAAATTAATTGACGGTTTTCTGCCGGAAACCGAAGATGAAAACACGCGCCGAAACGCGTCGAGTTTTTTGTGGGAACTTTGGGACGATGCCGAATCGTTGGAAAAAACCGAACGCGACATCGAGATTTTGCGAAGCGAAATCTGGTTGCCGTTTGAAAATCGCGCCAAAGTTTTGGATCATTTCGGTTATTTAAATTTCGCCGAAGAACAAGTTTCCGAAAGCGGAAAATGGCTCGCCGACGTGCGCGTTGATCGTCCTGTTTTAGTCGGCGAAGCGTTAAAACACGGCATTTTTGAAAAGCTGGAACCGAAACACGTCGCCGCTCTGATGGCTGCGCTCGCCGCCGATTCGGACAGAAATTACGGCGAACTTCATCTGTCGGACAAAATTTTGGAAGTCTTAACCGAATTTGAAGAAATCGTTTTTCAGGTTTCGAGCGCGGAATGGAAATTCGGAGTAGAACCGGCGGACGAGATGAATTTTTCCGCCGCCGCCGCCGCCGAACGCTGGGCGGACGGAATGAAATGGAGCGATCTCGTTTTTCACACAAAAGCCGAAGAAGGCGATCTCGTGCGGCTTTTGTCAAGGACGGGCGAAGCTCTGATGCAAATCGCGCATTTGAAAAATTCAAATCCGCGAGCCGCCGAAATCGCGCGAACGACTGCCGAAATAATTATGCGAGAGCCGATTCGGTAAATTGGAAAATCAGTTTTAAGATTTATTATTTGGAGAAAAATTGAGCGAACTTGTCAGATTCGGAATTAGTATTGACCAAGACCTTTCGGAAAAATTCGATCTTTATGTCGCCGAACGTAATTATGCGGCGCGGTCGGAGGCAATTCGTGATTTGATCCGCGACGCGCTGATTCGGCAAAAAATCGAAACTTCGCCGAAAACCAAAACTCTCGGCACATTGACGCTGATTTACGATCATCACGTCCGAAATCTGACGCACGAAATGGGCGCGATTCAGCACGATTTTCACTCGCTGATCTTGTCCGTGATGCACCTGCACGTCAGCCACGACGATTGTATGGAAGTCATCGCTCTGCGCGGAAAAGTTTCGGAGATCGTCAAACTCGCCAACGGACTTTTAAGTTTGAATCGAAACTTCGGACGGAAAACTCACGACCGTCAGCGATGCGGAAGGAAAATTTTCGGTTATTGTTCCAGATGAAAATCTGATCGCAAAATTTTCGGGCAAAAACATCACGCCGCAAACGCGCATTTTTTCTACGAGCGAAAAACTCGAAAATCTGCAAATCGAAATCACTTACGTCATTTCGCCCGTCAATGAAAGCGTGACGATCACCGACGACACTCTTTCGCCGGAAATCGAACGTCGCAACGATGCGATCTATAAAAATAATCTTTTCGGGCGCGACGATCAGCTTATTCAAACTTTGAACGCCGGAATCAACGCCGGACAGCACGAAGGCGGCGGGAAATCTTTGGAAATCCGGCGTTTCGGTTTTAACGCCGATTACGTCGGAATTTCGCGGATTCAATTCGTCTCTGAATTGGCGGCACATTTCAAATTATCGGCTCGACGGCGAAAACGACGCGATTCGCGCCGCCGGAAATGATATAGTTGATTTCGCCGTTTCAAAACATCTGCGAAAATGGATTGATCTCAATTTTTCGGTTGATAATCTTTTAAACAAAAAATACTTTGAAACGCAGAATTATTTCGAATCGAAAGTTTGCCCGACGTGTGATGCCGTCGAAAGAATCCACGCTACGCCCGGTTATCCGTTGACTGTAAATATCGGCACGACTTTCAGATTCGGTAAGAAAAATTAAGCGAAATTTGACAATTGGAATTAAAAACGGCTAAATGTTTAATCAAAATTATACGATCTCTAGTATCCGTAAGTTACGATGAAACTTTGTCCCAAATGTAAAAACACATATTCAGACGATTCTTTGCTCTTTTGTCTGAGCGACGGCACGAATCTGATTGCGATGCCGGCGGCGGACGAAACAATCGAGATGCGCGGAACGACAAATCCGACGCGCTTCGATTTTCCCGCGCAACAGTCCGATCCAACGGTTTTTTCGCCGCGCATCTCTCAGCCGCAAACTCGAAATGTAAAAAAAGGTATAAGTCTTTGGCTTTTTGCTCCGCTCGTCGTAATACTGCTTTTATCGGTCGCCGGATTAGTTGGTTATATTTTATTGAAACCAAACGAAGTTACCTTTTCCAACACGCCAACGCCGACTCCGACTGCAACGCCCGACAATCAAACCGCCGCGCTTAAAGAAGAACTCGAAAGTTTAAAAAAACAGATCGCCAGTCAAAAAACTCCGGTTAAAAACGACTCGGCGGTTCGTCCTTTTCCGAACGACACACCGATAACTCCGGTTATTCAGACTGCCCGCGCCAATTCGCCGGGAGACGGTTTTCTCGCTTTGCGAAGCATTCCCGATGCAGACAATGGAACGATGATTGCCAAAATTCCGCACGGAACTAATCTGGAAATTATCGGTTGTCAAAAAAATATTACACAACTTCCGGGAAAACGTCGCGGTCGCTGGTGTCGGACAACTTTCAACGGTCTAAGCGGTTGGGTTTTCGACGGATTTTTAATCTACTGAATAACCGATAGCTTATTCCTCGAATTATCAATTGTCCATTGTCTCTTAATTTGAGTAAACTCTTTTTGTGTTTGCAACGCGCAGTTTAAAACTCGAACGTATTGACACGGGCGATTACACGCCCGAAGAATATGATCGTTTTTTGCACGAAATTCGTCTTGTCAATCGTTTTATCGGCGACCGGCGCGCTCTGCAAAAAACTCTCTTAAGAGAAATTAAACGCGAGAAATTACGCAACTTTTCAGTTCTCGACATCGGTGCAGGTTCGGGCGAATTGTTGAGGGAAATCGGGAAATTTGCGCGACAGCGGAAATCCGAAGCCGCACTTTTCGGTCTGGAATTAAATGCGCGTTCGGCTGATGCGATTTTGGAAGAATCGAAAAATTACGGTGAAATAAAATCAATTCAGGCAAATGCTTTAAGTTTGCCGTTTGCCGATAAAACTTTCGATTACGCGATTTCTTCGCTTTTTACACATCATCTGACGGACGACCAAATTGTAAAAACTCTGCGTGAAATGAAGCGCGTGACGCGGCGCAAGATTTACATTATTGATCTGAATCGTCATCCGCTCGCATATATTTCTTATAAAATTTTCTGCCTTACATTTCGCATTTCGCCGCTCGTCCGCGAAGACGGTTCGCTTTCGATTCTGCGTTCATTCAAACCGGAAGAATTGGTTGAATTGGCACGAAAAGCCGGAATGGAAAAAATTTCCGTCAAAAAAATCTTCCCGTTCCGGCTTGTTTTGGAAACTATTTAATTCCGATTGTTGAAAGTCGAATTTTTTAGCTCAAATCGGTTCGAGTTCGAGAGCTTTGTTCAGATAATGATAAAGTTCGTTGTAATCGTAAAGAGCGCGATTTAGAATAAGCGGCAATTGCTGGATGTCGTTCGTATTGACGATAAGATTCAAATTTCTCAAAAACGCCTCGTGAGCATTCATCGTCGTTCCCTGATCTTCGAGCGAAACGAGGAACAAACGTCGTCTTTCGGACGAATACATCGCGTTGGCTTTTTGCTGCAAAATCGCCGCGCCGCCGAATTCCGCCGCGAAATCCTGTGAAAAAATCACGATTCCGGTTTTTCCTTCGCGCAGCCGTTCGTTTGCCTGCGCCGGAGTCTGCGCCGTGTAAACTTTGAATTTGGCATCGCTCAAAACTTTCGATACAGCTTCGACTTTGCTGCCGAGACAAAGCAGAACGCGGCGCGGCTTTTCGGTTACTTCGTCGTCGGCTTCGAGCGCGGTTCCGCCTTTCTGCAATGCCGTCAAGAGCGATTTCATCGCATTGTTAATCTGAAATTCCGATTCTCTGACCGCAAATTCGCCGCCGACTTCTTCGACCGCCGGTGCGGGTTTGTTTGCCGCAAGCTGCTGAACGGTCGGCGAACCTTTGACTTCCGCGTTTTTCTGGACGCGGATCATATTTTGACAGCGCGGACAGCGCACGGAAAAATTTCCGCCCGGAATTTTCGATTCGTCAAGCTGTAGTGAAACTGAACAATTGTCGCAACGGATTATCATATTAATGGTTATCGGTTAATGGTAAGTGGTTAATTAACGCTATTTGCCGGATTCAATTATCCATTTATCATTTACAAAATTTATTCGATCATATCGAGAACTGAATTCGGATTTTTCTGCGCGGGCGGCGGCGCAAACGGTGTCGGCGGCGCAGCGTTCGGACTGCCGGTTTGCGGTTTTCCGGCGGATATATAATCTTCGGTCGAAGACAAACCTTTCAGATGCAAAAGGAGATTATTCTGATTGGTCGCAAACGAAAGTCCGTCTTCGAGCGTGATAGTTTCGCTTTCGATCAACGTGCGAATTACCGAATCGAAATCCTGCATTCCGTCAATTTCACCGTCCTTCATCGCGTCGAGCAGAGTTTTGCCTTCGGATTCGCCTTTTTCGATATATTCACGCGTTCGCGGATTTGATTTTAAAATTTCGACCGCTGCGACGCGACCTTTGCCGTCAGAACGCGGAATCAGACGTTGGGAAACGATATAACGAAAAGTTTGTGCGAGTCGTGTGCGGATAATTTTTTCTTCGTTTTTCGGGAACAGACCGATGATGCGGTCAACCGTTTTCGCCGCGTCAATCGTGTGCAGAGTTGATAAAACCAAGTGTCCGGTTTCGGCGGCTTCGAGCGCGATTTCCGTCGTTTCCAGATCGCGCATTTCGCCGACTAGGATAACTTTCGGAGCTTGTCTGAGAGCGGCGCGCAAAGCGGACGCGAAATCTTTCGTGTCCGAGCCGACTTCGCGCTGGTTGATCGTGGATTTTTTATGTTTGTGAAGAAATTCTATCGGGTCTTCGATGGTGACGATATGATAACTTTTCGTTTCGTTAATATAGTCAATAATCGCCGCCAATGTCGAACTTTTACCTGATCCGGTCGGTCCGGTCAGCAAGACGATGCCGTTACGAATATTGCAGATTTCTGCAAGCTGCGGCGGAATACTCAGCGAATTGAAGTTCGGGATTTCGTGCGGAATGACGCGCATCACGATTGAAAAAGAACCGCGCTGCTGAAATATATTGACGCGAAAACGACAGCGCGACGGCAAAGCATAGCTTAAATCGGTCGTTCCGAATTTCGCCAAAAGTCTGGCGGCTTCCGGGTTGTCGCGCAAAAGCGACATTGCGATCATTTCGGTTTGATAGCCGGTTAGTTTTCCGATTCCGAGCGGCGAAGCGGAGTAAAGAGTTCCGTTAATTTCCACTTGCGGTTTTTGTCCGGTCGAGAAATTAAGGTCGCTGACATTATCGGAAATAAGCAGCATCTGTTCGATAATCGGTGCGACATCAAGCAAACTCATTTTGGTTGGATTTAGCTCCTTAAAAGAAATTTTGAAAAAGGCAGGTTAAAAGACTTGAGCTTTAAAAGTTGAAGCTGAAATCATCAGCCGTCTTCTATTTTTACGCAAACATTATCAAAAAAGCAAGTTGTTTTTTAAAATTAAAAAACAATGTTTGTGTTAAAGCGTAAATTTACGAAAGTTTTCCGTTATTTTTTCGGCTTCGGAAACGATGCCGCTGATAATTGCCGCAGAATTTGCTCCGGCATCTAAAACCGCACGAAAATTTGCGTAATTTATTCCGCCGATTGCAACGAGAGGAAAGTCTCCGATTGCGCCGCGTATCTTTTTCACGCCGTCGAGACCGATCACGGCATCGGGATTTTCCTTCGTCGTCGTTGTGAAAACCGGACCGACGGCGATGTAATCAACCGGAAATTTTATCGCTGCGACGGCTTGTTTCAGATCGTGTGTGGAGAATCCGACAATTGATTTTTCGCCTAAAATATTTCGCGCCTGTTGCGGCGGCAGATCGTTTTGTCCGAGGTGAACGCCGTCGGCTTTCAGCACAAGCGCAAGATCAGCGCGGTCGTTAATTAAAATTTTTACGTTGTGTGTTCGGGCAATGTCGAGAGCTTTTTTCGCATCAGCGTAGAAATTGCGCGGCGCGAGATGTTTCTCGCGCAGTTGGATAAATTCCGCGCCGCCTTCGATCAGTTTTTCGACCTGTTCGGCGTGCGAAATTCCTGACAGACGAACATCTGTAATCGGATAAATTTTTGGCAATTGAAAATTCAAAATTGAAAATTCAAAATTCGGTTTGAACTTTGAATTTTCAATTTTGAATTTTCAATTAACCGATAGATTTGACCATTATGAAACAATCTTCGCCGTTATTATAGTATTTGGAAACTCTCTGCGTGATCGCGTAACCGCAAGCGCAATAAAGGTTTTGAGCCATCGTATTGCCGACGCGAACTTCCAGAACGACTGTAAAAACGTCTTTTTGACGCAAACTTTTTTCCGCTTTTTCCAAAAGATTTTTCGCCAAACCTCGCTGGCGATGTTCGGGCGCGACACCGATTGTCGTAATATGTCCGATTCCTTTGTCATCGGCTGCGACAAACAAAAACGCCGCCATTTCGCCGCTTTCCGTAACGGCGCGATAACTCAAACCGTTCGGCATTTCGAGCAAATAATTAAAAGTATATTTCGTGTAATTTTCGCCGTTGGCAAAACAGCGCAAATTGAGCTGCAAAACTTCTTTCAGATGTTTCGCCGTAAGTTGACGAATTTCATAAACGGTCGGCGGCGCGGGAACGATTATTTCGGGTTCTTCCTCGCGCAACGGAACGAAAAGATTACGAATTGTCTGCAAAACAGCCATAAAAAAGTTTTCAGATAGTTGCAGAAAGTTGACAGAAAGTTGACAGAAAATTTTCAAAAACTATCTGCAACTATCTGCCAACTTTAAATAATCAGCATACAATCGCCGTAGCTGTAAAAACGATATTTTTCCTCAACGGCGCGAGCGTAAGCATTCATTATAAACTCGTGTCCGGCAAACGTCGAAACGAGAACGAGCAGAGACGATTTCGGGAGATGAAAATTTGTCAAAAGTCCGTCAATCGCTTTGAATTTATAACCCGGCGTAACGGTCAGATCAGCCGTATTTTTTCCGGCGATAAATTTCCCGTTTTTATTGATACGGGTTTCCAGACATCTTGTAGTCGTCGTGCCGATGGCAATAATTCGCCGATTTTCCGCCTTTGCGCGATTTAATATTTCCGCCGTTTCGTTTGAAATCTCGTAATTTTCCGGCAAAACTTTGTGTTCCGATAAATCTTCGACGCGGACAGGTTCAAATGTGCCGTAACCGATGTGCAGAGTGATTTCGCAAATTATCGCGCCGAGATTTTTCAAGTCGTCTAAAATCTGCGGCGTAAAATGAAGTCCGGCGGTCGGTGCGGCAATCGCGCCTCGTTCGCGGGCAAAAACCGTCTGGTAACGCTCGCGGTCTGTGTCGGAATTTACGCCTTTGCGCCTGATATACGGCGGCAAAGGTGTGTTGCCGATCTCATCCAAAATAGAATCGAAATCGCCGTTCGCGGCAAAATTCAGAACTATTCTGCCTTCGCTCGTTTTATTCGAGACATCTGCCGACAGATCTTCGCCGAAGACGATTTTTTTGCCGTTTTTCAGACGCTTTGCCGGACGCGCCAATGTTTCCCATTTACCGTTTTCGATTTCCCTGACCAGAAAAATTTCGACTTTCGCGCCTGTTTCAGTTTTACCGAAAAGCCGCGCCGGAAAAACTTTCGTATTATTTAAAACTATTACATCGCCCGGTTTTATAAAATTTATAAGATCGAAGAAATGTGCATCGGCAAAGGTTTCTTTCGTGCGCTCCAAAATCAGCATCCGCGAATTTTCGCGTGTTTGCAAAGGTTCTTGCGCGATCAAATCTTCCGGCAAATCAAAATCAAATTCAGAAATCAGCATAAGGAATTGAAATTGTAATACATCCTTGAAAAAAATTCCCGTATATAAAATGCTCGAGTTCTTTTTTATCGCAAATCGTTTGATTAAACCAAGTTGTAAGGCAAAAACGATTGAACATATTAAATCGAAAATCCAGCTTACGCAAAACAGTTTCAAAAAATTTTGTCTCGCACGCTTGACAGATTCTAATTGTATCTAATAAGGTAACAGTTATGGCAACGAACACACAATTCTCAATCGCGGTGCATATGATGATCGGACTCGGTTTCAATTGCGGGCGCGAATTGACATCGGCGCAGATGGCGCAGAGTGTGAATACGTCGCCGAGTTTTGTGCGGAGAATTTTGGCGAAATTGTCGAAAGCGAATTTGGTGACGACGACGACCGGGAAATCGGGTTTTAGTGCGCTGGCGAAAAAGGCGGACGAAATTTCGCTGTTGGAAATCTATAAAGCGGTCGGTGCGCCGCAGATTTTTGCGATTCACGATTACCCCTCGCAGAATTTTTGTCAGGTGAGTTGCAACATCGAATCTGTCATGAAAAAAGTTTTGGACAGAGCGCAGAAATCTTTTGAAGGAAGTTTGCAGAATACAAGTCTCGCGGACGTTATCGCGGACATCGTGAAAGATTAAATTTTTTTGACTGTAATTGTTACTTTTACAGTAACAATTACTATCGAATTAACAGTAAAAAAGGAAATAATTATGAGTAAATTAAATGGAAAAATTGCCGTCGTCACGGGCGGCACAAGCGGAATCGGTTTGGCAACGGCGCAACGGTTTATTGATGACGGCGCGTTCGTTTTTATCACGGGACGGCGGCAGAAAGAACTCGACGCGGCTGTGGCGAAACTCGGCGAAAAAGCATTCGGCGTGCAGGGCGACGTTTCAAATCTCGACGATTTAGATCGGCTTTACGCAACAGTCAAAGAGCAGAAAGGTGAAATTGACATTCTTTTCGCTAATGCAGGCGTTGCCGAATTTGTGCCAATCGGCGAAGTCACCGAACAGTATTTCGATAAGATTTTCGACATCAACGTCAGAGGTCTTTTATTTTCGGTGCAGAAAGCTCTGCCGCTGTTTAACGAAGGCGGTTCGATAATTTTGAACGCTTCGACTTCCGCTTCGTCCGGGATGGCAGGAATGAGCGTTTACGGCGCGTCGAAAGCGGCGGTTCGGGCGTTTGCGCGAAGCTGGATTTTGGAATTGAAAGATAGAAAAATTCGCGTCAACGTCGTCAGTCCCGGACCGACTCAAACGCCGGCAATGGACAATCTGGGGGAAAATGAAGAACAAACAAAACAATTCAAAGATTTGATAATTCCGCAGATTCCGGTGGGCAGAATCGGACAACCCGAAGAAGTCGCGGCGGCGGTCGCGTTTCTCGCATCGAGCGACAGCAGTTTCATCAACGGCAGCGAAATCTTCACCGACGGCGGAATGAGACAGTATTGATTTTCAGAAAATTGAACAAATAAAACAAGAGGAAAAAATAAAATGAGTGAACAAAAAACAGCATTAATTACAGGCGCAAATCGCGGTATCGGTTTTGAAACCGCGCGTCAATTGGGTGAAAAAGGTTTTAAAGTTTTGATCGGCGCGAGAAGCGAAGAAAGCGGCAAAAAAGCCGAAGCGAAACTGAAAGACGAAGGTTTTGACGCGGAATTTATTCTGCTCGACGTTGATAATGCGGAAACGCACGAATCGGCGGCAAAAGGTATCGAAGAAAAATACGGCAAGCTCGACATTTTAATCAACAACGCGGGAATCAATCTCGAAATCGGCGAAAAAGCGGTTCAGGCGAGCGAAACTTCCGCCGACATTTTCCGCCAAACTTTCGACACGAATTTTTTCAATACCATCGCGCTGACGCAGGAATTTCTGCCGCTGATTAAAAAATCCGACGCGGGCAGAATCGTCTTTGTTTCGAGCGGTTTAGGGTCGCTGACTTTGCACAGCGACCCGAAATCGCCGATCTACAATTACAAACTTCCGGCTTACGACATCTCGAAAACCGCGCTCAACGGCTACGCGGTTCATCTCGCGCACGAGCTGAAAGATACGCCGATCAAAGTCAACACTTTGCATCCGGGTTCGGTCGTCACCGATATGAATCCGCACGGCGATATAACGGTCGAAGAAGGCGCGAAAACTTCGGTTGATCTGGCAACGCTTGGTGCGGACGGTTACACAGGCAAATTTATTCATCTCGGCAATGAATTGCCTTGGTAATGATTTTTTGAGAGAAAATTTTCAAGAAATTTCGCCCGCGAAAAAAACGCTAAAAAGCTCGAAAAAAAGAATAAAAACCAAAAATCATTTTCGCGTCTTTTCGCGTCTTTCGCGGGCAAATAAAAAAATTAAGGAGAGAGAAAATGCAGACACAAACAGAAAAAAACACGACGGAGATTTCAGTAAAAATAATTCTCGATTCGTGGAAAACACAAAACGAAAAAATTGATAAATTCTTGGCGGAAATTTCCGACGACGAATTAAAAAATGAAATCGCTTCGGGCAAAAACAGCGGCGTTTATCTCGTCGGACATCTGGCGGCGGTCAGCGACAATCTTTTTCAGATTCTCGGACTCGGCGAACAACTTTATCCCGAACTCGAAACGATTTTCCTGCGAAATCCCGACGGCGACGAAGCGCGAAATTATTCGATTGACGATCTGAAAAAATACTGGAATGAGATCAACACGAAACTTTCCGAAAAATTCGCAGAACTCTCGTCCGACAAATGGTTTTCAAAACACACATCGGTTTCGGGTGAAGATTTTGCGAAAGAACCACACCGCAATCGTTTGAATGTTTTACTGAGCCGGACGATTCATCAGGCAAATCATCTCGGACAATTATCGCTACTCAAAAAATAAACGAATAGACAAGGAGAAAAAAATGACCTGCTGCGCTGAAAATAATTTTGAAAATCATAAAAAATACGACACGCCGACTATCGCCGGAAACGCGCGTTTTTTGCTCGGCGTAATGCTGACCTTTACCGGTTTATACGTCGCACTTTTTTCGCAAATTCAAGGACACGGTTTGGGTTTTCTGCCGGTGTTCGTTTCGCCGTTCGTGATTTTAACCGACGACAAATAAAATCGCGCATCATTTATAAAGAAAAAGCCGGACACAGATTGCACAAACCGCATTCGGCTTTTGCTATATGTGAAGCGCGACGCGGTGTGGCAAAATAATCGTATGAATCAAAAATACGATGTCGCGGTGATCGGCGGTGGACACAACGGTTTGACATGCGCGTGTTATTTGGCGAAAGCCGGATTAAAAGTCGTCGTTTTGGAGCGGCGGCATATTGTCGGCGGCGCGGTTTGCACACAAGACGATTTGATCGAGGGTTATAAGATTGATGTCGGTTCGTCGGCGCATATTATGATTCATCTCACGCCCGTCATCAAAGATTTGGAATTGGAGAAATTCGGTTTGGAATATATTGACTGCGACCCGTTTGCGTTTGCGCCGCTGCCGGACGGGAAGGGCGCGATTTATTTTTGGAAGGACGTTGATAAAACTTGCGAATCAATCGCCAAGATTTCGCCCGAAGACGCGGACAGATATAAGGCGTTTGTTACCGAATGGGAAAAGTTGAACGAAGGCGTTTTCAAGGCGTTTTTGAAACCGCCGTCAGTAATGAATCTCGGTCGGCATATGGTTTTCGGCACGAAGTCGAAAAATCCGGCGGATATGGTTCGCAAGCTGATGACGAGTTACGGTGCGCTCGTCAAACAGACTTTCAAACACGAAGGTTTGCGCGCGGCGATGGCGTGGCTCGCGGCGCAATCTGGTCCGCCGCCGACGGCGATGGCTTCGGGCGATTTTTTGGGCTGGCATTCGATGATTCACAACAGCGGTGTGAAGCGTCCGAAAGGCGGCAGCGGCGAATTAACACAGGCGATGGCGCGATGTCTCGAACATCACGGCGGCGAGATTTTATTAAATGCGGAAGTTGCCAAAATCGAAGTTTCCAACAATGAAACGGGCGCGATGATTTTAGAAAACGGCGAGCGCATCGAAGCCACGCGCATCGTTTCCAACGCGCACGTTCACACGACATTTTTGAAATTAATCGGCGCGGAAAATTTGCCCGAAGGTTTAGCCGAACGCATCGAAAACGTCCGCATCGGCAACGGTTTCGGGATGATCGTCCGCTGTGCAGTTTCTGAGTTGCCTGATTATTCATCTGCGCCGAACGGCGGAAAACCGTCCGATTGTCATCACGGTTTGCAGTTGATGTGTCCGTCAATGGATTATCTCGACCGCAGTTACGCCGATTATCTGAACGGCATTCCGTCGAAAAATCCCGGCGCGCTGGCGATGACCTTTTCATCCGTTGACCCGACGCTCGCGCCCGCGGGCAAACACACTTTGTTCATCTGGGGACAATATTATCCATACGAATTATCAAACGGCGAACGCTGGCAGGACATCGAAATGCGCGAAGCCGACAAACTGATTGACGTGGTAAATTCCTACGCGCCGAACGTCAAAAACTCGATCATCTCGCGCTTCGTCCAATCGCCTTTGGATTTGGAACAGCGTCTCGGACTTCTGCGCGGCAACGTGATGCACGTCGAAATGGATTTCGACCAAATGTTTATGTTCCGCCCTTTGCCCGAAATGTCTGCCTACAAAACGCCAATCAAAAACCTATATCTAACCGGCGCATCAACCCATCCCGGCGGCGGAGTTTTCGCGGCAAGCGGACACAACACGGCGCAGGTCGTTTTGAAAGATGTTAAAGGTGGTTGGTTTTGATTGAATAGTAGTATTATTTTAGAATTACAATTTGTTATCAATAAGTAGGAATATAAGTCTTCACAAGTCTCAATTCCCAATATTCAAGCATCTCTATCTAAATATTATGAGAAGAATTAAATCAATTGAAATTAAAAATGCAAGTTTTTTCGAAGATACAAAAATACAATTTTCTGATGAATTGAATTGTATTATGGGTGGACGTGGTAGTGGTAAAACAACTCTTCTATATTTTATCAAATCGGCAATTGACCAAAATGCAGAAAACAATCCTTCTCAAACTCTTTATAAAGTCTTAAAAAGCAATCTTGGCACTGGCACAATAAATCTTGAAATAGAAGACGAAGGAAAAACTTATAGAATAGTTAAAGAGTTGAATGAAATTCCTCAGCCACATATTTTGCCGAACGAAGAGTTCGTTTCAATAAATAAGGTTTTATCAAATATTGAGTGTGATATTTATGAAGCTAATCAGATCGAAGAAATCGGCAGAAGCAGTATTGATCGGTTAAAACTTATAGATAGAAAAGTTGGAAATGCAATCAGTGAACATATTAACGAAATAAAAAAAATACAAATTGACCTTGATTCAAACGCGCAAGATATAAAAAATTACAACAAAAGACTTTCACAAATGAAAGACAATCTCGGTCTTTATGACCAAGTAGAAGAAGAATTTGAAGCACATAAAAATCATCAACCCGAAGGTATAACAGACGAGGAAAAACAGGGATTTGAAATTGCGAATGAAAAAGCAAGTAAAAGAAGATTAGAAAAAAGATTTTTTTCCAAAACAATTCAGACTTTTGACGAATTCGATAATAATCTGGAAAGAAACAAAGCCGAAATATTAGATTATCTCAAAGCTACAGAAAAGAGATTGTAAAAAAGATTGTGTAACTGTTCATTAAAAATCAACCTAAAATAGTGAGGTAAAAATGAACAGTAAACAAGAAGAGAGATTGAAACTTTTAGCCGGTGAACTGGCGCAGGATATAAAAACGGGTGAAGATTTGAGTGCTTTGTCCGCCAGGTTGGTGAAATTGACGGTGGAAGCGGCACTTTCTGCGGAGATGGAAAACCATCTCGGTTATCCGCCGCATTCGGCTCTCGGACATCACAGCGGGAATTCTCGCAACGGCAATTCGCCGAAGATTTTGAAAGGCACACACGGCGAAGTTTTGATTGAAACGCCGCGCGACCGGCTGGGAACATTCGAGCCGGAGATTATCAAGAAAGGTCAGACCCGTCTCACCGGAATGGACGAGCAGATTCTGTGTTTATATGCCAAAGGACTTTCGACGCGTGATATTGTCGAGGTATTTGAAGAGATGTATGGGGCGGAAGTTTCAGCCGGACTGGTTTCCCAAGTAACGAATGCCGTCATCGAACAGGTCAGAGAATGGCAGATGCGCCCGCTCGATGAAGTTTATCCGATAGTCTATCTCGATTGCATCGTCTTGAAGATTCGGCAGGATAAACGGGTTATCAGGAAATCGGTGTATTTGGCGTTGGGCGTGAATTTAGACGGGCAGAAAGAGTTGTCGGGAATGTGGATTTCCGAGAATGAGGGCGCAAAGTTTTGGCTTTCAGTCTTAACGGAATTGAAAAATCGTGGACTCGAGCAGATTCTGATTGCGTGTGTTGACGGCTTGAGCGGATTTCCCGAAGCGATTGAAGTTGTCTATCCAGAAGCAAGAGTGCAGTTGTGCATTATTCATCAAGTGAGAAACTCGCTCAAATATGTTTCGTGGAAAGATTACAAAGCGGTAACTGCCGACTTGAAAAGCATTTATCGTTCGGCAGCCGAAGACGAAGCTCTCGAAGAATTAGTGAAATTCGGTGAAAAGTGGGATGAAAAATATCCGAAAATAGCGCAATCGTGGGAAAATCGCTGGCTCGATTTGCGGACGATTTTCGACTTTCCCGAAGAAATCCGCAAAGCTATTTACACGACCAATGCGATTGAATCGTTAAATTCGGTGATCAGGAAAGCGGGCGAAAAAGCGAAAAGTTTTCCCGACTGACGAATCCGCCTTGAAGGTCGTCTATCTGGCAACGCAAACTGCCGCCGAAAAATGGACGATGCCGATCCAAAATTGGAAACAGGCGATGAACCGCTTCGCCATCGAGTTTGAGGAGCAACTAACTCCTTATTTATAAAAAAGGCAGTTACACAATCTATTTTACAGGCTCTTTCAAAAGTATAATTAGCTCTAAAATGATTTGAATCACTCGTTCTTCCGAGAATGCGAACAACGTCGCTTCGGGTTGATTGCAACGGGACAATTCCGCGCCATTCCTTTGCTTCGATATTGTTGGACAACATAGTCAACAGCCACAAACCAAAACAAGTTTTAATCAGTATTCTCATAGTTTCTCCTAAATCACAAAAGATAACAACGAATTGGAATGATTACTTCGTAGGTCCGCAATTCTTTTCAAGTTCTTTATTCCAATATCTACTCGCTTCCATAGTCTGTCCGGCTTTTATTGAAAACCTCCTACTATCGCCATTTAATGCGGCAATCGCGTTCCCCAAAGTAATATCATGAAAATTAAAATGGAGAAGTTCATGAATCGCCGTTAATGCGTGACCGTTCCTATACTGTAATTTGAGCGAACCACCTACTCTCAAATTATATGTATTACGCGCACGATCTAATGTCGGATTGTTCAGAGAGAACTCTCCGTCCAATACCTCATTCCAACTAAGAAAACCGGCTAAATATACTGCTCCAGTTCTATCTTTAATGTTTCCACCTATAGTAGAAACATTGGCACTTTTAGAACCGTAAAAACCTCCTTGCTCAACAACCGTATCAAATAAGCCTAAAACATCAGTATAAATTTCAGATGGTAAGGCTGGTAAATATTTAAGTTCATCTGCAGAAGCGTTATTTCTTTGCCGCGTTATAAACCGAAGTGGCATAATCGTCCGGGTAAGCCGTTTGCAGTTTCCGCCGTCTATATCGTATTGCCAGATCATTTTATCTGTTTTTCAGTAGCTTGTTGAATTAGTCTTCTATCTATTCAACAACAAAAGTTCCATTATCTATTCGCGCTTGAAGAATTTTGAGATTGCTTCTTTTCTTTCCATTCTCTTCTACTATTACATTCCCTTCGGCAATAATTTTCCCCTTTGAATTGATAGTGATTTTTTGGGCTTGAATACTCGAAATATTATATGTTAATAGCACACCTGGATAATCATTACCACTAACTTTATTAATATCGGAAAGAACATTTGCAGTATAGACTGTTGTTTTCTTCGCTTGTTTTTTCTCGCCATACCTAATTCCAATTTCTTTAATTTTACTTTTTTTCAAAGACGAGGGAAAAATCTTCTCAAATCTAAATTCTCCAATCAAAGGATGTTCTAATTCTTTAATACCTTTAGGAACATATTGATTTAAATAGACTGAGTAACTACCAAAAAGAGTAAAGTTTATCCTCGTTGTCGAATTACTTTCGAGATAGACAGCCGATCTTATTGCCGGACAAAAACCCATGTTCAGAGCTTCTACACGGATTCGATATATATCCGAGGGTAATTTTATCGAATAACTGCCATCTTCGGCTGTCATAACCACATACTCGTGGGTTCCCTCAATAATAATATTGGCGTTAGGAATTAATGATCCATCGGAATCAGTTACAATTCCGCCTACCATTGCATATTTATTCTCGGAATTGTCATTAGTGACAAGCTGTGACATAAAAACCCCAGAAAAAATCAAAAAACACATGCTGACTTTGAATATTTTGACTGATACATTCTTAAATTCGAGAGTTTTGATAAAATTTAAAACAGTAATCACATTATCTAACTTCCTGATTCTCATTGAATAACTCCTGTTTGAGTAAGACGCGATAGTGGACCAAAACAGTTTGCCCAAACAAAGTCTGAATTATTTATGCTAACCTCTGGACGCTTTGGATCATCGTCTAATATGGCACTAGCACTCGCCTTAGCATTAGCAAAATTGTTTCTAATAAAATTCGCTGCATGCCCGAGTTCATGTATTAGCGTCACGACTCGATCTTGTAATGTATTTAACCCGTATCTTTCACCTCCTGGAGAACCTAATATAGTGTTAAGAGTTATATTCACATTGGTAAATCCAACGCTTTGTTTTAACTGCTTACCATTCTGAAAAACTGGCATACCTGTGTCCGTAAACAACGGAATTCCAGGTCCTAGAGCAGGGACAGTTGTAGCACGTGTGGTAAATCCGGGACGGCTTGTCAAAGTCCCAAAAGTAATATTCCCTATAGTTCCTTTCTCAAAATCCTCTAACAGTTTTATTGGATCAACATCCGATGCAAAAATGTCTCTGCAACTTGGTGTGTCTCCAATAACTCGTTTTGCTTCATCAATTATATCTTTAATAGTGAGGCTTTGTTGTTGTTGAGTTTGCCATTGCGGACTCCAAGAAACGGGAAAAAAATAAGCTCCTTGTTCCCAATGACCTCGCGTAACCTGATCTATCGGAGGCAGCGGAATATTCTCGTCATTTCCCGGAACATAATACTCCCAAGTAAATATCCCCAATCCGTGTGAAGTAAAGCTAAAACCCAGAGAATTCTGAAACGGCTCAAGAAAAGCCGGAATCGCCGAGCCGACATCCAGCATATGATAGGCTTGCGAGCAGCCGACTGCCATTCCGTCGAGTGTGCAGCTGACGCGCTGCCCGTTGACATACTGCGGCGCATCGTCGAAATACGAGTGCAGCATCGGATAAACCGGTGACGGCTCCCATCCCGGATTAAACTGTTGAATATACGGCGTGGATGTCCCGACATTGCCGCCCAGCGGATCGGTTTCTACCGGCGAACCGTCGCCGCCATCACCCGTCGCCGTCGCCGCTCCGAGTTTATTAGTCGTTTCGCTGGCTCATTCCCGATGCGTCCGTGTAGTCAAAGAATACCGCTTCGTTTTTCTTTCTAATTTTTTTAGAGATTATTACATTTGAGATTGTCGTACTTACTTGACGGAAAGTAATGTATCCTTATCACCTTACCAAACTGAGTTGAGTAGTATAAACCCAGTTCTTCACTTATATACGTCTTGTGTCCGCTGTCAATCCCTTCCTCCATAACTTTATTATCAAATTTATAATAGGATGGTTTTCGACCTTTTTTTGGATAAAAAACTATATCTAATACTTTTCCTTTTTCAGCTTTCCATTTTCCCCAACTAGTATTGATGCATTCTCCCAAAGAAAGACCTATGAATAAATTACCCTCTTTCAATTTAAATTGGACTTTATTTTCACGAATTATATTTGGAGAAATTTCAAACTCGTCCTGAACTTGAGAAAAAACTGTTTGAGTCGGAACGAATTTCGCAAGCCATTGTTGAGCGTGGATAATTTCAATAAACGCAAGTATCATTAAAATCGGCAATAAATATTTAATTTTTTCTGTACTAATCATTAACTATTCTCCATTTGATTGTGTTGAGTTTTGAGATGACAAAATCGTTGGACAGTGTTTTTGAAGATAGGAAGTATTTATTTTAGTACTAGCCCCTCTTGGATTATCTGTAGCCTCTGGTGCCTTCAATCCATCTTCTTCTAGAATACTAACACAGCATCTAAAATTTCAGAATCACTATAAGTTCCTTTTTTAGCGGAATTGTGTATAAGTTCATGGATTACTACAAAAGCATAGCCTTCATAAACGTCATTTGGTGTACTGTTAGGAAAGTCATCAAAAATATTCTGTTTTGCTGGTCCAATCCGAATTGTTGGCGATCCAACTACTGCCACTCCCCCAGTATCTCCCATAAAGCGAGGAAGACTTTCGTCAAGTGCTATTTTCTTTCTGCCAACTTTATCAAATAAACTTCCTATATCTGTTTCTTTCTTTTTCTTTCTATCTGTATTTTCGGCAACCTTATTGATAAGTCTTTCGATGGCTTTCCCGCAATCTGTATCTTCTCCTGCTCTTTTAACGACTCTCTCACGCAAATCATTTGGAAGTTCAATAACATTATTTTTATCTTGCTGTCGAGTTTGTTCTTGAATATTCCAAGAAATCGAAAAAGTGTATGAGCGAGTGGAAAATTGACTATAGACAGGAGAAACCGATCCATTAGGATTGGCATTCCAACCCACCTGTAATGGCACGGTAACTTTAAATATCCCGTTTCCGTGCGAGTCAAAACTGAATCCCGGCAAGTTCTGAAATGGAGCTAAAGCCGCCGGAATCGCCGAGCCGACATCCAGCATATGATAGGCTTGTGAGCAGCCGATTTCCATTCCATCCAAATTACAGTTTACCCTTTGTCCGTTGACATATTGCGGCGCATCGTCGAAATACGAGTGCAGCATCGGATACTCCGGCGACGGTTCCCATCCCGAATTAAACTGTTGAATATACGGCGTGGATGTCCCGACACTGCCGCCCAGCGGATCGGTTTCTACCGGAGAACCTTCTCCGCCATCGCCGGATGCCGTCGCCGCTCCGAGTTTGTCGGTTGGAAAGTGGCGGAGCGGATGACGGCGCAGCTGGTGATTGATGTTTTCAATCAGGCAAGAAAACGATATTTGATGAAGAAGCGGGCGATCATCCACACCGACCGGGGCAGTCAATATGCGTCGGTCGAATATCGCCGGTTGCTGCATATAAACGGCTTCCGCCAATCGATGAGTGCTGCGGGCAACTGTTACGATAACGCGCAAGCCGAAAGTTTCTTCTCGCGGTTCAAGGCGGAATTACTGGAAAACGGCAAGTTTGAAACAATCGAACAAGCGAAATCGGAAGTATTCACATACATCGAGGGCTATTACAACCGAACGAGAATCCATTCAAGTTTAGGAAAAAGTCCGGCGGAATTTGAAAAGGAGTTGAAAATTAAAAATAAACAAAGGAGCGGAATAGAGAGTTTGGTGTATCGCTAAACTTGCCCACCTCACATCAAACTTAAGCATATTCCTTTTTATACTGAACTCAATATATTGGAAGATATAGAGGGACAACTCGTAACAAATGATTCTTTCACTGCAAGTTTTGATGTTACCTGCGAACGACAGGACATTGAAAAATACTTTGAATTAATCAAGATCATAAGGATTGATGCGCGTCGTCATTTTGCAGACCAGAATTCTAACTTAGAGTATTTAATTTGTTTGTTTATGATAACTTGCCGTTTGATGCAGTATCCTGACCTAAATCAACGCTACGCATTAACTTCGGCGGAAATAATATCAAAAAAAATAGTCGAATTGATAAATTTGAGTGCAAAAAATTGAAATCAAAAAATAATCCATTCCGCAATTTTCAAAAATTCTAAACATCTTTCGGTTCGACGGCTTTGATGTTGGCGTAGCGTGTTCAATCTTTGGCGTTGAAGGTCAGCAGACTTTCGATATTGTGCGTTTCAAGCGCGGCGGCGATTTTTGTGTTGTGGACTTGGATGTCGGAGACGAAATGTTTGACGGCTAATTTGCGTCGGTTTTTATGGATTTTTCGTATTCGTCCAGACATTGATCGAGCGGAGTGCCGTTTTTGTGGACGCAGGTGCAGAAATCGATTCCGGCTTCGGTTTTGTCGGTGTCGGTGAATTGTGTTTGGCAGACGGCGAAAGAGTTGCGGGGCAAGGCGTTGAATAACCTTGGGGAAACTACTGCAAAAAATACGGCGACGGCGAAAACTCCGGCGAAGAAAAGCGTCGGGAATTTATCGTTAAAAAGCTGTCTGAGAAAAGTGCGGAAGCGCGCGTAAAGCGGGCGTATGGCGAAATGGGAAGAAATATTGCGACGACTTGCGGTTTTGCTTTCGAGGTTTTTCGGTTCGGTTATTTCAGCGTTATTTTCCGCGCGGTTAAACGGCAGAATGTATTTCCATTTCTCATAATTCCAGCCGAGCAGATACAAATTCGCCAGAGTCATCAGCGGCGCGGTGAAAAGCGAGCCTTCAAAGCGCGTCGCAAATGTCAGAATGCAGATATTTAAAATAATTGGAAAATAGATGAACGCGCCGAGCGTGACGCAGCGCGGAATCAACAGGAAAATCGCCGCCGCGATCTGGGCGATGCCGATGAACGTGTAGTAAAAACCCGTATGATGCAGGGCTTCGAGATAACTGCCCATCGGATGAATCACGGACAAACCGCTGGCAAATCGTTCGCCGATAACTTTGACCATTCCCGCTACGAAAAATCCGAATGCCAGAATAACGCGGCAAAAAATCGAAAAAAGCCAAAGCCACTTGTTTTGTTTAGCTTTGGAATGAAGCCGGTCAAGTGTCGTAGAAATATTCATAACTTTCAGCACTTTGTTTTGTATCTGTGATTGTGAATTACTTATTGGTTTTGCGAAAAGTTTAAATCTTCAATGAGTTTTATAGAAAGTATATCAAGTTGTTATGTATGTCAAGAACTTTATAATACAAAGCTAAAATATGAAACCGATTAGAGTATAAGTATTTTATTTGTTTAAAAATCTTGCTATCCTTTGTGAAACAAACTGCCTTATTGAAAATATGGTGATTAAGATTTTCAGATCAATGTGATTTCCGCATCTTCTGCAACATAACGGGCGTAGCGAAAATCGCGGATTTGGGTGATTTGTTTGTTTTCGATGGTAAGCAAGAGAAAATACTTCGGGCGTTTTGCGGATTTATTTTCGGAATCGAAGACGAGAATTGCCGGATGCTCTTCAATGATTCCGGCGGCGAAATACCAGTCGTGGAGTTTGCTGTAATTGTAAAAATAGTTGTCGTAGATTTCAGTTGCGCCGGTGTGTTTGGCTTTGCCGACGAGATCGAGGCGCGTTTCTTCGGTCAGCATTTGGCGGACGGCTTCAAAATCGCGGGCGTTGAAATAATTGATGTAACGGTTGAGCAGATTTTGAGTTTCTTTGTCTAAAATGGGTGCGTTAGCAGGTTCGGTGGTTTTGCCGAGTTCGCGCAGACGTGTTCGACCGCGATAGAGTAAGGCTTTGATTTCGGGAATACTCGCGTCAATCAGTTCGGAGATTTCGACGAGCGTGTAGCCGAGAATGTCTTTTAGGATAACGCTGCTTCTTTGTCTGGGCGCGAGTTTGAGAAAAAATTTAAGCGCGACGGCAGTCAGTTCCTTTTGTTCGAGCGGCGAATCTTCGGGTTTAGCGAAAAAGTTTTCATCGAGTTGTTCCATCGTTTGCAGTTTGCGCGAGCGGAGAAAATCAATCGCTTTGTTGTGCGTGATGCAGAAAAGCCAGCCGCGCAAATTGGCATCGGTTTTAATTTGGTCGAGCGAATTGAAAGCCTTGAGAACGGCTTCCTGAACGACATCTTCGCCGTCAATTGCCGAGCCGATTATCCGCGCGGCGTAGCGGTGAAGTTCGGGGCGAATCTTTTTAATCAAATCTTCAAATTCAGCGCGAACTTCGGTTAAATTCGGTGTCGGCGTTGTTGCCATAATTTATAGAAATCTGTTCGGCAAAGAATTAGGCAATTTACCACAGATGCACACGGATTTAAGAAGATGAAAACAGATAAGACTAATTAAAAACAACTCCTAAATATCTGTGAAAATCCGATTTCATCCGTGTTTATCCGTGGTAAAAATCCATCTGCAAACTCTCAAATTTATATTTCCAAACAGGCTTGCAGGATAATTTTGTTTCAAACAAATTTACGCTTTATGCTGTTGCAGTTTTTTCACGCGCCGTTTGTTTTGCCTTTGCCTGTTCACGAATATTCGCCATTGTCTCCTGCACATTCGGAATACGCAAAATTAGTTTTTCGAGGTTCGCCAGCAAATATGGAGCTTTTGCCATCACACGCAGTTCTTCGACGAACGGCGCGATTTTGGCGTAGGCAAAGATATGTTCGGCATTTGATTCGTTAAACATCTGCTCGTCAATCACGCCTTGATTGACGAATGTCGCCGCCATTTCCCAATAAGTTAAAACCATCCGAAAAAAAACATCGTCGCCGCCTTTGAAAACATTTTCGATGTCCTGAAAACTGTCGGCGTAAAATGCCGCGAACCAATTTCGCCCTTCGCGCATAACGGATTCGCGCCGCAGATCATACAATTTTATAATTCCGTTCATACTTTCGTTTTTATCACTCATAATTTATCTCCATCTGAAAAAATGTAAACTTGATTTGAAGAACTCCGATTTGCCGTTTTTCAAATCAAACTTCATATACAAAACGATTGAAACCCGAAAAAAGATACGCTTACGCTGGTAAATATTTTTTTAACCGAAGTATAATTCTAAATCTTCTGCAATGCGACATTTAAAATCTTCGACTTTAAAGATCGGTATATTTTCGAGATGATTATCTTAAACTCGATTCGTTTGAAAAATACGGATTCGGCTTTGTTAAAATATACATAATGAAAAGATTTGCCGGATTTTTTTAATTATTTTAATAACAGTTTTGAAGATTTAGCTTTGAAAAATAAAAAAGACATTTATTGATTTTCCATGTTCGACCGGATTTCAACTCTTTCGAGATGATCTCAGATACAACGTATTCCAAATTATTTACAGCGAAACGAATAAGAAGATTTAATCATCATATAAATCCTTTGAATGTAAGGGAGCGGACAAGTTATTAGCCGCGCCATTCAAGCGGATGAACGCAGAGTATTTTTAATTTCGAACATTTTTCTACATAAATCTCGCGGTAAAATTCTTTCTTTTAAATTGTTTTTGTCCGGCTTTTTCAAAAAATCTGCCGGTTATGGATAAAGATTTGATTTTCCTGCAAAAAAGACGCGAAATTGAAATTTTTTTTGCTGTTTTTCGCAGTAACTCGCGTCCATTTGCGGACGTAACTTTTTAATTTTCCATAATCGACAATTTGAATTACTCGAATTGATAATATACTGCAATTTTCGATTTTTCGATTTTTTATACGGTAAAAAAAGGCATTAAATTGATCTTTTTTAAAAAAGAAGATAAATTTATATTATGAGGACATTAGCAAATATGCGAAAATTGATGATTGAAGGATAAAGAAATCGTCGAAAAATTATCGCTGTTAGAAACGATTTCGATGCGGGCAAAAAAATGTCTTGAAAAAGCGAAGAAATAAAAAATGCCGGTAAAATATGCGATACATTCAGCGTCCGGTTTTGCTTTTGATTTGTTTGAGGTTTTTGCCTGCGTCTTATAGGTAATTTAATAAAATAGTTAATTTATGAATGAGGCGGCAATCTATAATAATATTGGCGTAGATTATGATGCAACACGTCGTGCGGATAAATTTTTGACAAAGCGTTTTCGGCATTTTCTTTCTCCTGCCAAAAATGAGAATTATTTAGATGTAGGATGCGGAACAGGCAATTACACCTGTGCTTTGGCGAGCAAAGATTATAAATTTTACGGTATTGATCCGAGTGATTTGATGTTGGAAAATGCACGTCAGAGAAATTGTAATGTTATTTGGAAAAACGGCGAGGCTGAAAACCTGCCGTTTGAAAACGATTTTTTCAGCGGAGTAATCGCTTCTTTGACGATTCATCATTGGAAAGTTTTGCCGAAAGCGTTTCGGGAAATCAGTCGCGTTTTAAAAACAGACGACAAATTCGTCCTTTTCACGTCTCTGCCCGAACAGACGGCAAATTACTGGCTGACAGAATATTTTCCGAAAATGATACGCGATTCGGTCAGGCAGTTGCCGCCGGTTTCCGACATAGAAAAATCATTAGCGGCAACAAACTTGAAAATTGAAATGACAGAAAATTATTTCGTGCGCGAAGATCACGAAGATATGTTTTTATACAGCGGCAAACATCGTCCCGAACTTTATTTGCGCGAAGATATTCGTCGCGGCATCTCGTCATTTTCCAATCTGGCAAACAAAGATGAAGTCGAAAAAGGTCTGCGGCAATTAGCCGAAGATATTGAAAGCGAAAAAATTTCCGAAGTGATCGAAAGACACGAAAACGACATCGGCGATTATATTTTTATCGTCGCCGGAAAAACTAATTGAGTTGATTCTGAAACTAATAACTATGATAAAAATTCAGCGTTCAATTTCGCTTTTGATTTGTCTGCAAGATATTTGAGTTAAAATAGAATTATGGAAATAGTAAAGGTTACGAAAATATTGGCTAAAAAGGTTGAAAAAACGGCGAAGCAAATGCGCGTTTCGAGCGACAAACTTGTTTCATTAGCATTGGAAGATTTTCTCGAACGCAAGCGAAATAACGATCTGCTCAAAGCGATTAACGAAGCCTACAAAGACGAAGCGACGGCGGAAGAATCGGAAGAGATTCGTCTGATGCAGAATAAATCGTTTGAGGTTTTGGACGAATGGAAATAAGACAAGGCGATATTTGATGTAAAAAGGAGATAAAAACTTATGGAAAATTTAATCGAATCGAATCCGAAAATAATGTTCGGCAAACCCGTAATAAAAGGAACGCGCATTACGGTCGAGTTGATTTTAGAAAAAATCGGCAACGGCGAAACGGTTGATGCGATTTTGTCTTCTTATCCGCATCTCAAGCGTGAACAGGTTTTGGCGTGTGTTAAATTTGCGCGAAAATCTTTAAGTTTAGAAACACTTTATCCGACGGCGACCGTATGAAGGTTTGGCGGACGAAAATATCGAACGCGAATTTATTGAAATATTGAGATCAGCGGATTTTGATGTTTTGTCGGTTCGGGAAAGCTATCGGCGCGGCGGATGACGAGATTTTGCAAATCGCCGTTGATGAGAAAGCAGTAATTATGACTTACGACACGGATTTCGGCGAATTGGTTTTTCGTTTCGGTTTGCAGTCTTACGGCGTGATTCTGTTGCGAGTTCACGGTTTGAGTTTGGCGGACAAAGCGCAGATAACGATTCGCGCCGGCTGCGAACACAAAGCGGAAATTGAAAACGCTTTTACGGTAATTTCGGAAAATTCCGTGCGAATCAGAAGGAGTTTTTAGAAAATTTATGCGACACATTCACCATTCAATTTTGCTTTTGATTTGCCTGACGGTTTTATTCCCGTCTTTTGTCAAGGCGCAGGAAAAGTCTTTTTTAGTCTCAAATGAATTAAAAACTTTTTCGATTTCACCAGAACAAGAAAAAAGTTTTACTCTGAAAATGAAAAAGGGCGAGTTTGCCGACATACAATGGTTGGCAAATGAAGAGATGCCTCTTTCAGTTGAGATTTATGATTCAATACGAAAAAATCTACTTGAACAAGCAAGCGTAGATGAATATTCAATTTGGTTTGTAGCTCCAAATGATGACGATTTTGTAGTGGTTTGTAAGTATGAAAAAGCAGAGAACTTTTCGCAACCACAAACAATCTCGTTACAATATAAAAATAAATTCAAATTGCCTGCGGGAACAAAACTTTCAAGTGCTAAAAAAATTAACGGTTTTGACGTGAAAATTATGACTACACCTTCTGAAAGTCAGGAGTTTTCTAGCGGACAAAATTCGGTTGTCCTTTTAGAAAAAGGTGGTCAATTGCAGAAAGTAATAAAGGCTTTTGGAGATGGAAGTATAGCAGGTTTTTATTTTGCCGACGATATTACGCGGACATACTCAAAAGAAGATAAACAAAGCGTCTTGCTTCTAAAAAACACTTCCGACAAAACTGGCAATGGAGTTCCAGATGTAATGATTAATTATTACTCAGGTGGATCGCATTGCTGTGCTGAACACATCTTTATTGATCTGGGCGATTGGGCAACGATGATTGATTCGATTGGAACAGCACATGTTGGGATGAATGCAAAAAGTAAAAATTCCAAAGGTGGTTTATTTTACGAAACGGCAGATAATGCTTTCGCATATTGGGGAGGTGCTTTTGCTGGATCACCTTTTCCAAATGTAATTTTGGAATTTAAGGACGGAAAACTTCGCCCAAACTTTGACCAAATGAGAAAGCCTGCTCCATCTTTAGCAGTTTTGAAAAGAAAAGCTCAGACGGTGCGTCAAAAGTTAAGTGTTGAACCATACAAAGGAATTGATAATCCAGACACGGTAATTTATAAAGAAGAATTTCTTGGTGAACCTGACTTTTGGGGAGAAATGTTAGATTTAATATATACGGGACACGAAGATTTAGCTTGGCAATACCTTGATTTAGTATGGTCGCCACAAAAACAAGGCAAGAACATTTTTATCGAAGACTTTAAAAGCCAATTGAATGAAAGTGATTTCTGGAAAATGATTCAAGAAGATAAAAACTCAAAGAAATAGAGATTAATAAAGAGGCAATAATTATGACAGACGAAAAAAATCCATTAGGTTTGAAAAAGATACATCATCTCGAATTTTTCGTCGGCAAATCAAGTCAAGTGAAATAACTGTGGTAGATAAAAATTCGATAAAAAATATCGGTAAAATTCTCAGCGTTTTGGATGAAATGAAACGTGCGGGAATCATTGAAAAATATGCCATCGGCGGCGCGTTTGCGGCGATTTTGCATTATGAACCGATCTCGACGATTGATCTCGATATTTTCTTTTTTTTGAGCGAAAAAAATGACAGTCCGATTTTGAGTTTGAATGCGATTTATGAATTTGCGCGGGAAAAAGGTTTTTCATTCGATCACGAATTTGTCAGTATTCACGGTTGGCTCGTGCAGTTTGTCGAAGCGAGTCACAGTTTGCTTTGGACGGAAGCGATTGAAAAGGCGGATTTGATAAAAATTGAAGACAAAAACGCGCCCGTCATTGATAAAGAACATCTCGTTGCGATGTGGCTTTACGCGGGCAGAGCGAAGGATTATCAGAAGATCGCAATGTTTTGCGAAGCCGAGTTTTTAGACGAAGCGAAACTTTTCGGCATCTTGGAAAAACACGATTTGACGGCAAAATGGAACAAGGAAAAATGGAGATTTATTGAAGATGAAAAATAATTTGCAGACCGAAGTTATCAACGATTTGAAACGGCGCAAAAAATCTTCGAGAGAGTTTCTGCGAAATCTTTCGCCGTCGGAAAAGATCGCCAAACTCGTCGAGTTACAGGAACAATATTACGAAATGCTAAAATTACGCGAACTAAACGGCGGACGCGCGATTCCCGAAAAATGGCGCAAATGGCACACGGTGCGTTATGAAAATATTTGATTTTAGAAAATTTACGCGACACATTCACCACTCAATTTTGCTTTTGATTTGCCTGACGGTTTGATTTTGAATTTGATATGCAAATCATTACTCGCAAACGATAAATGATTTCGCTGAGAAGTTTCCTGAAACGAATAATGCGCCGGCGGATTGGTATCGGTTGATGAAGCAGAATGATTTTGGTTCGATTGCGGAAGTCAAAAGCATTTTTTCGAGTGCGGATAAAGTCGGCAAACTGACAGTTTTTAATATCGGCGGAAATAAAGTTCGGCTGATCGCGGCGATTCATTATAATTGAAAGAAGGTTTACATTCGCCACGTTTTGACGCACAAAGAATACACGCAAGGAAAATGGAGAGAATAAATATGCAGATCGTTGATATAAATTCGTGGAAAAATGTTTCCGAAACGGTTTTCGTGCCGCATAACGAAACCGAATATGAGCGTTTGACGGCAATGCTCGATAATTTGATTGACGAAGTCGGCGAAGACGAAACGCATCCGCTCGCTTCGTTGATGGACGTTTTATCGGCGTTGATTGAAAATTACGAAAACGCCAACGTGCCGGAATTGGCTTTGAAGTAGAAATTTATGCGACACATTCACCACTCAATTTTGCATTTGATTTGTCTGACGTTTTAATTTTAGAAACCGGAAGTTTTTGAGGAAAATTTTATGAACTTAAAAGTTTTGATTGAAAAAGGCGAGGACGATTATTTCGTGGCGAGCGTTCCTTCGCTGAAAGGTTGCTGGTCGCAGGGTAAGACGCGCAAGGAAGCGTTGGAAAATATTCGTGAGGCGATTGAGCTTTATCTCGAACCGGACGAAATCGAAGTTGCCGGAAAAGAGCGCGAGTTTGTCGAATTGGCGATATGAAACTGCCTTTGCTTTCCAGTCGTCAGGTTGTCAAAGCGTTGGAAAGACTCGGTTTCGCGGAAGTTCACCGCAAAGGAAGTCACGTCAAAATGAAACACGCCGACGGGCGAATGATCGTTTTTCCGTTTCACGACGAAATTGACCGCTTTACGCTCAAAGGCGCGTTGCGCGATGCGGAAATTGATTTGGAAAATTTTGTAAAAAATACTCGTTAGGTTGAGTAGAAATTTATGCGACACATTCACCATTCAATGCGCGCTTTTGATTTGCCTGACGGTTTTGTTCGCGTCTTTTGCTTTTTAATTTTCAATTATGGAACAACCAATTTCAATTAATAATTATTTGATTGAGATTCTAAAATCTCACAATATTGAAATTTTTGAGGAGAAAGACGGTTGGATTATTTTTCCGAAACGCTCGATAGTTGCGCCCAACGATAAATCATATTTCGTGCGTTCTCCAAAATTAGCCGGAGAAATTGTAAATATAAGCCAGCACCCGACATTTACAAATGTTCAGCTTGATATTTTAGTCGAGATATTTGACGGAAGAGTTTTGATCGAATCATTTGCCGGAATCGGAAACAGTCAAGACGAAGCTATTTCAAACAGTTTGGAGAACTTTATTTATAACTCGCTGCACGTTTTGTTAAATGCTTTTTATGATGTTAAAGACGAGCAGATTTCTGATGAAAAATGGCAAATTAACGGCAAAAATTGGCAGGCTATTATCGGTGGTTTTGCTGTAAAAAAATTCGAGGAGATTCCGGTGAAAGTTCCTGAAACCGTTTTTCCGACATTTGAAAATTTAATCAAACGGCAAACTTTATTTAAAGATGTTCACTGGTTCAGATTGTTTTATGCTCAACAGAACAAAAAGTTTTTAGATTGCGAAACGCTTTTTGATAATGATATTTGGAGTGAAGCAAATAAGGAACTGGAAAAACTCGATTGGGAGTCGGCAGAAAGTTATTACAGCGTCAGAAACTTTTTGATTTTAAAAAATGATTCTTTCGGAAAATTGAAAAACTTTTCCGAATTTACAGATTCGGTTATTAAAAGTGTTGAAACATT
This sequence comes from Pyrinomonadaceae bacterium, assembly GCA_965217985.1. Taxonomy (GTDB): domain Bacteria; phylum Acidobacteriota; class Blastocatellia; order Pyrinomonadales; family Pyrinomonadaceae; genus DATHTS01. The sequence continues at coordinate 111,415 of CBDCJY010000009.1, read as the reverse complement.
TCGAGATAATCCGCGAAAAGATGAAGAATTTTTAATTCAAAATTTAGTCAATCAAGGAATTGATAAAAAAGCTGCCGGTGATTTAGTTGATTTCATTCCAATTGCATTTACGCGCGTCGGCTTGGAGCCTTTGAACGTAAATTTTCAAGATTTCGTTCAGTTCGTTGATAAAAAAGGAAATATTGTTGAAAAGAAAAAACTTCTTGATATTCCGATTTATATCGAAGCAGTTCGCTTTGCGAAAGAAGATGCGGGTTTGTTCATTGATAATGACGAATTCTTAACAATTGAAAGTTATAATGCTGAATTCAAAGTTATCAACGATATGTTGAACAAAGGCTCAAGAATTGAAGATTTAGTAATTTCACCTGTAACAATGTTAGCGGGAAATGATGTCATTAAAGATTCGGAAGAAAACAAATCTTGGTGGCAAATTTGGAAATAATTTTACAGAAAAATAAAGAGGCAATAATTATGACAGACGAAAAAAATCCATTAGGTTTGAAAAAGATACATCATCTCGAATTCTTCGTTGGGAATGCGAAGCAGGCGGAGTTTTATTATCGGAAGGCGTTCGGGTTTTCGCAGGCGGCTTATATCGGTTTGGAAACGGGCAACCGTGACACGACTTCGTATGTAATGCGGCAAAATCGCGTGAATCTCGTTTTTACGACACCACTTTCGCCCGATCATTTCGGCAGCGAGCATATTAAAATTCACGGCGACGGCGTTTATGACATCGCGTTTCAGGTCGAAGATGCCGATCACGCTTATAATGAAGCGATCAGGCGCGGCGCGAAATCGGCGATTGAACCGCACGATATGACCGACGAACACGGCAGCGTTCGCCGCGCCGCGATTCATACTTACGGCGACACGATTCATTCGTTTATTTCTTACGCGCCACAGAAAAAACCGATTTTGGTCGGCGAAGCGGTCGGCGATACTTCGATGAATTTGACCGCCGTTTCACACGCGGCATCGGCAGCGGCGACTGCTCCGGCGGAAAAGGAATACTGTTATTCGGGCGCGTTTCTGCCCGGATTCGTCGAGAAAAACGTCGAAGGCGAAGCGGTCGGCGTGGTTTTGGTTGACCATATGGTCGGCAACGTCGAACTCGGCAAAATGAACGAATGGTGCGATTTTTACCGCGACGTTCTCGGCTTTTTCCGCTACATCACGTTTGACGACGAAGACATTTCGACCGAATATTCCGCGCTGATGTCTATCGTAATGTCGGACAGCGGACACAATATCAAAATGCCGATCAACGAACCGGCGGAAGGCAAAAAGAAAAGTCAGATCGAAGAATATCTCGATTATTACAAAACTCCGGGCGTTCAGCACATCGCGCTACTCTGCAAAGACATCGTGGCGACGGTCGAAAAATTACAGGAAAACGGCGTGGAATTTTTGCGCGTTCCTGATTCCTATTACGCCGAAATTCCCGAACGAGTAGGCGAAATTGACGAAAACATCGAAGATTTAAAACGTCTCGGAATTCTCGTTGACCACGACGAAGAAGGCTATCTGTTACAAATTTTCACCAAACCCGTCGAAGATCGCCCGACCGTTTTCTTCGAAATCCTGCAAAGAAAAGGCTGCAAAGGTTTCGGCAAAGGTAACTTCAAAGCCTTGTTCGTTTCAATTGAAGAAGAACAGGCGAAACGCGGAAATTTATAAATGATTTTTTGGTATGCTGCCAGAGTAACATTCGATAAATTGTCCCAAGATGCAAAATTTTCTTGGGACAATTTTATCGAATGGAGTAAGTTAAATCATTTGAAAGAGCTTATTTCAGTTGATTTTTCTCTTAATGAAGATTTAGTGAAGTCTAACCTTAAGAATGGTGATGACTGGAATTTCATTATTCTTGACGAATATTATCACACGGGTTTTTATACGAATGCAGATTACGTTTTGACAAATAAAAACGGGCGGAAAAGGTTTAATTTTCTTACAGTCGTTAAAGAACCGAATGAAAAATGCGAGACGATTCAGATAAAAGATTTTGAGTTCGTTGGTTATGATCTTTTGGATTACGCTTATGAAATTAGCGCACTTACAAATTGCGGTGGATTTGACGAAACTTTCTTACCAAATGATTTAAATCAATATGGACTGGTAAGCGAATTTGAGAAGGTTTACGACATCAAAAGAAGGCTTCTTGAAAATAATCCTGAAGAAAGTCACGCTGATTGCAATGTAATTGCCGTTTGGCGACATAAAACTATTGGAAGAAAACAAAATTGAAATGATTGACAACGAACAATTAAAATATCAAACGGGTTTCGGCAATGACTTTGCGACCGAAGCCGTTGAAGGCGCACTTCCAATCGGCAGAAATTCGCCGCAGAAAGCACCGCTCGGACTATATGCCGAACAGTTTTCGGGAACGGCTTTTACTGCGCCGCGCCGGGAAAACAAGCGCACTTGGACGTATCGCATTCGCCCCTCGGTGACGCATAAACCTTTTGCGCGGATTGATAATAATTTGCTCGTTTCAAAGTTCGACCAGTTTGAAACCACGCCTAATCAGTTGCGATGGAATCCTTTGCCGATGCCGGAAACGGCGACGGATTTTATTGACGGTTTGACGACGATTGCGGGAAACGGCGATTTGTTCGCGCAACACGGAATCGGAATTCATATTTTTGCCTGCAATAAAGATATGACCGATAGATTTTTCTACAACGCAGACGGCGAAATGCTTGTCGTGGCGGAGAAAAATCGTCTGCGTTTTCTGACGGAATTGGGAATTATCGAAATAAAGTCGGGCGAGATTTGTGTGATTCCGCGCGGGCTGAAATTCCGCGTCGAACTGCCCGACGGCGAAGCTCGCGGTTACATTTGCGAAAATTACGGACAGCAGTTTCGTCTGCCCGATCTCGGACCAATCGGCGCAAACGGTTTGGCGAACGCGAGAGATTTTGAAACGCCGGTCGCATGGTTTGAAGACGTTGACGGCGAGTTTGAATTAGTCGCCAAATTCGGCGGCAATTTGTGGAATTGTCAGATAGATCATTCGCCGCTTGATGTCGTCGGCTGGCACGGCAATTACGCGCCTTACAAATACGATTTGCGGCGGTTTAATACGATTGGTTCGATAAGTTTCGATCATCCAGACCCGAGCATTTTCACGGTTTTAACGTCGCCGTCGTCCGAACACGGCACGGCGAATTGCGATTTCGTGATTTTCCCCGACCGCTGGCTCGTGCAGGAAAATACGTTTCGCCCGCCGTGGTTTCATCGCAATATTATGTCGGAATTTATGGGTTTGTGCTTCGGGCAATACGACGCGAAAGAAGAAGGTTTCGTTGCGGGCGGCGCGTCGCTTCATAATCAAATGTCGGCGCACGGACCTGATGCCGATGCTTTTGAAAAAGCCTCGAACGCTGAACTCAAACCGATGAAATTGTCTGGAACGATGGCGTTTATGTTCGAGTCGCGCTACATTATTCGCCCGACCGAATACGCGATGAAAACTTCGGAATTACAGCACGAGTATTTCGAGGTGTGGCAAAAACTCGAAAAGAAATTTAAAGTATAGATATGTTAGCTCTGAAAAATCAGATTTACACGCTCGAAGAATATCTCGAACTCGATCACAACAGCGAAGAAAAAATCGAGTTTTGGGACGGACATATTTTCATGCTTGCCGGAGCGAGTGTAAATCATAATCAAATTCAAATTAATGCGATCATAGCTTTAGGAAATAAATTGCGCGGGAAAGACTGTCGGGTTTTCCCTTCCGATATGCGTTTAAAAGTTCCGGCTTATTTGCCATATCGTTACGCTGATCTTTCGGCATTATGCGGCGAAGCAAAATTTGAAAAACTCATCAATCAGGAATTGTTCGTAAATCCGTCATTGATTGTCGAAATTCTCTCGGATTCGACCGCCGATTTTGATCGCGGCTACAAATTTACATATTACAAATCAATCGAAAGTTTTACCGAATATATTTTGATCGCCCAAGACCGTCCGCACGTTACGCAGTTTGTCAAGCAAGAAGAAAATGTCTGGCTCAACCGTGAATTTAACGATATAAATGATAAACTTTTTCTCGCATCTTTAGACTGCGAAATAGAATTAAAAGAACTATACGAAAAGGTCGAGTTTCCCGAAACGGACAGCCGTTACAGACTCGAAATACTTGACTCATAATGATTGATAACAGCAAACAATCAGTCCGCGCCTTGCTTGCCGAAATCGTAGATTACGCAGGACTTTTTCCGCCTTCACAGCTTTCGATGTCCGAGGCGGTCATTAATTACGCGACGTATAAAAACAGCAATTATAAATGGATGCTTTCGCGTTTCGTGCTTCCGGCGGTGCGGCTCGATGAATTTTTGGAAAGCGCGGAAGATTTTATTTCGCGTGATAACGGCGGCGATGTCTGGCGTTTGGCGGTTTTGGCGGGTGAAGACATTTATGATTCGCTTCGGCGGATCGAAGATTTTAACGCGAAAAATTCTTCGCGCGTTATCGCCGACGTTTTGGAAGTTCGGGCGACGACCGAATCGAAAATCGAAAATACGGTTAACGCTCTGCCGCCTAATCTGACGGCTTGTTTCGAGATTCCGACGGATGAACGTCTTGCAAGTCTGGTTACTGCGTTGGCGGTTCGCGGTCAATGCGCCAAGATCAGAACCGGCGGCGTAAAAAACGAAGATTATCCGCCGACACAAGCGATTATTCGTTTCGTCCAAACCTGCATCGCGGCAAACGTGCCTTTTAAGGCGACTGCCGGACTTCATCATCCGGTCAGATGTTTTAAGGCTCTAACTTACGAAGCCGACGCGCCGCAAGGCACGATGAACGGTTTTTTAAATATGTTTCTGGCGACTGCTTTTGCGCGACACGGTTTTAAGACAAATGTTTTGGAAGAAATTTTAGAAGACGAAGCGGCGAAAAATTTTACCTTTGAAGAAAACGGCGTGTGTTGGCGCAATGAACATTTTCTAACTAATTTACAGTTAAAAAGTGTCCGGGAATCTAATATAATGTCGTTCGGATCGTGTTCTTTTACCGAACCGATAGAAGATTTACAAGATTTGAAACTTCTGTAACCGATAATGGATAACGGATAATTTTTATATTTCATTATCCGTTATTCGTTATCAATTTTTCATTAAAAAATTATGACTTACGAAATCAACGAAACACACGACCAAAACCTTAAAAGCTGGGTTGAATCGGCTAACTTACCTGACACTGACTTTCCTTTGCAAAATTTGCCGTTCTGCGTTTTTTCGCGTTCCTGCACTTATGAAAATATGCGCGTCGGCGTGGCAATCGGCGATTTCGTCCTCGACGTTTACGCTTGTTACGAATGCTGTCTGTTTGACGACGAATCTTTTACGGTTGCCGTCGGCACGAATAATTATTGTCTCGATCATTCGATTATGCGGAAAAACGCCAATCTGCAAAGCGCGTTTCGCAAACGTCTGATCGAAATTTTATCCGAAGATGCCGACGAAACGACGCGCAAAAATGTCGAACGAAATCTCATTCCTTTGGAAGAAGCGCAGTTATATGTTCCGGTTCACATCGGCGATTACACGGATTTTTACTGCTCGATATTTCACGCGATGAATGTCGGCAAACTGTTTCGTCCCGACAATCCGTTGATGCCGAATTATAAATGGATTCCAATCGGCTATCACGGACGCGCTTCTTCAATCGTCGTTTCCGGCGAAGAAGTTATTCGCCCGAAAGGTCAGAATCATTCAAACGAAAAAGAACCGCCGGTTTATATTCCGTCAAAGGCGTTGGATTACGAAATGGAAGTCGGTTTTTTCGTCGGCAAGGGAAATGATTTGGGCGAAACGATTGATATAAAAGACGCGGAAGAACATATTTTCGGTCTGTGTCTGGTCAACGATTGGTCGGCGCGTGATATTCAAGGCTGGGAATATCAGCCGCTCGGACCTTTCTTAGGCAAGAGTTTTGCGACGACCGTTTCGCCGTTCGTCGTTACGATGGAAGCACTCGCGCCGTTCAGAGTTCCGGCGTTTGAACGAGAAGAAGGCGATCCGCAACCGTTAGAGTATCTTTCGAGCGAACAAAACGAAAAACTCGGCGGACTCGACATCAAACTCGAAGTTTATATTCAAACCGAAAAAATGCGCGAACATGATTTAGAACCGCATCTTTTATCGCGTTCAAATTTGAAAGATTTATATTGGACAATCGGGCAAATGCTGACGCATCACGCATCGAACGGCTGTAATCTGCAAACGGGAGATTTGATGGCGACGGGAACGGTTTCAGGCAGAGAAGACAACGAACGCGGCTGTCTATTAGAAATGACCAAACGCGGCGCAGAACCGGTCGAATTGCCGTCGGGCGAAACGCGCAAATTTCTCGAAGACGGCGACGAAATAATTATGAAAGGCTTTTGCGAACGCGAAGGTTTTCGGCGAATCGGTTTCGGCGAATGTCGCGGTCGTATCTTGGCGGCGGAATAATATTTAAATTTCAAAGTCCGTTCGGAAATTGAAAACTCATTTTATTCCGAACGAAAAAATGAGTTTTCAGACACTTTTTAAGTAATTTTCAATCACGCATTTAGACGTTTGAAAGTATAAAGTGTTTCGGATTTTTCGCGTTTTTACTGGCACGGTTCGGAAACATAGCCGCCGAAATCGGTCACTTTTTTCTCGTCGGCTTTGGCTAAATCTTTTTTGCCGGATTTGCAAAAGGCTTCGGCTCTTGTTGAATAAAATACGCTCGTCATAAAATCTTCGGTATTAAATTTTATCGCTTCGGTCAAATCTTTGATTGCCTCGTCAAATTTGTTTTGACGCAAAAAAAGTGCGCCGCGATTATGAAAAGCCGCGGCGTTGTTCGCGTCAAATCGAATCGTTTTGCCGTATTCGAGCAGAGCTTTTTTTTCGAGATTGGTTTTTAACAATTTATTTTCTTCTTCGTAAGCCTGATTATCATAGACAATTGCGCGACCGAGAGATGCCGGAGCGTATGTCGGATTAATCTTTAAAATTTGGTTGTATTTGAGAATCGCTTTGTCATATCCGCCGTTCATTTTCAAGATGTCGGCTTGTCTTTGAAAAGCGGCAATAAAAGTCGGATTAATTTTCTGCGCGGTTTCATAATTTGCCATCGCTTTGCCATATAAAATCTGCGATTCGTAAATGTAACCGATGTAAAAAAACGGCGCGGCAAATTTAGGATCAGCTTTGGCGGCTTTGCCTAGATGATATATGCCCGCATCTTTGCCCCCGTCCATCAAACCGTCAAAGGCTTTCTGAAATAATTCTTTTGTTTTTCCATTCGGCGTTTCATTTTGCGGCGCGATTTTTTCCGGCAGGTCTTTTTCCGCCGCGCCGAGTTTGATTGCTTCGATACGCACTTTTTCGTAGTCGGGATATTTTTTGAGAATCCAAATCAAATCTTTAACGGCAAGCTGTCTGTCGCCTTTTTGTTTATAAAGTTGGGCGCGCGTATAGCGAAGTCCGGGCGCGTCGTAGTATTCGACGGCTTTTGAGTAATCTTCGATTGCATCGTCAATTTTTCCGGTTTTTGCAAATGCTTTGCCGCGCGTTTCGTGCAAAACCGAAGAATTTTCACTCTCTTCGATTTTTTCCGTCAAATATTCGATTGCTTTTTCGGTTTCGCCTTTTTTCAGATATGCTTCGGCGATCCACGCAAACGCGCCTTCGTCTTTTTCGGTGTAAATTTCAGCATATTTTTCAAATTCGGCGAGACCTTTATCGGGTTCATTATTGTCTATGTAAGCTCTGCCGAGAGAAAAATGCGAATTACCGACGGTCGGATCGAGTTCGACGGCTTTTTTGAAATCGGCAACTGCGCCGGCATAATTTTTATCGAAAATTTTCTGATAGCCGGAATCGAAAAGCCGGTCGATTTCCTTTTCCTTCGCCGTATCTTGAGCGAAAACGCTCGCAGCCGATAAAAATAAAATCGTTAAAAAGATTATGTCAGCGCGTAGTTTTAAGTTTGTGTTCATTGGTTAAATTCTGAAGTAAAATTTTAATTTTCAAATTTCAAATACGTTGCTTTGATTCTCCCGAAAAGTTTTAAAATACGGTCGTCGTCTGCGTGAAACGCGCGAAAAATTTGCGGCAAATTATCGCAGGTTTTCTTAGCTCATTGAATATCTAAAAAACGATGTTCGTCGTCGGCTTTGCAAACTTCGACTCATTCACCGTAATTTTTAAGCGCGTTATCTTCAGATCGAAATTTTGTAATCAATATACAGTGCATATACAAAGCCTTTTGCAGTAATTTTATCCATTATCAAACGATCAGCTTTTTCTTCGTATTTTTACCGCCGCCGACCTTTTTTCACAACTTTTTCGCGGCGCAGAATCTCTTTTTTGTCGGTCTGCGTCAGACACTCAACTTTTTCCGAGTGCGGCGAAAATTAAAATTTTCTGCGCGGCGGCAAATGTAAAATTCAAAGCAATAATAGAACAATAAAGATAAATCTTTTCATCATTATTTTTTTACCGTATATTTTCGCGCATTTGCTTCGTCCGACATCGCCAGTTTCAATTTTCTCTGTTTGCGGTAAATTTTTGCGCGTCCCGAATACGCGGCGGCGTTTTTCGGATCGAGTTCGATTGCTTTGTCGAAATCCGAAACAGCTTCTTTCAAAAGGTTATTTTTGAAATTCGATTCACCGGATTTTATCGCCGTTTCAGCGTATTTTCTTTTGAAATCTTCAAAACCCGCCAGATTTTTCGGCTCGCGTTTTGCTTCCGGCATACCGTTTTTACCGAATGCGACCGAGCGCAGAGCATTTGTCAGTTCAGCCGACGCGAAACTTATCATCGCCGTCGAATACATCATCGCCGTCATTTCCTTGTCCAGTTTGGTTGCCGGAGTTTTCGCCGCGTACTCTTCGGCAATCGCCAGACTTTCCGCCGCATTTTTCAGGAAAATATCAAAGCCTTTCTGATAAGCGATGTCGGCATTTTTGTAATCGCGCAGTTCGGTGTAGGAAATTGATCTGACGTATAAAACGTCGGTTTCGTCAGAAAATTCGGGATACTGATCGAGTATTTCAAGCGCATCTCGTTGCTTTTTGCTTTCGAGAAGCGCGTTCGATTTTTCGACTAATTCTTCTTTGGTCAATTTCTGCGCGAAGATCGGCGCGGCGCAAAACGATATGCAAAATAAAATAAATAAAAGTTTTTTCATATTATAAAAGTATTCGGTTTTCTTAAAATAAATCGCAAATTTTTCGTAAAAATCAGGTCGGCAAATTTAATTTCGGGAGAATTATTTTGCCGAGTTCTGAAGTTTCGCCGCTGAATTTTTCTTCGCCTGAGTTTTTACATTGACCGTTAAAGGCGCGGCTGAATAAACTGCCGAGATCGAACCGCCGAGCGGCGAACCGTTTGTAATGTTTGCATTTTTTTTGATCTTGATCTGCAATTCGGCTTGCGGTTTTAATTGTTTCGTCTGCCGGTATTCCGGCGTGATGACGACCTCATTTCGTTTTTCATTCAGATAAACCGAATTTTCATTAGTCGGAATTTCGTCGTCAATTATCGAATCGATCGCTATTGTCAGAGTTTCATCCGAGCCGACAATGCGCGAAAGCGTAATCGTTGTCGGCTTTTCATTTTCAAGACTAGTCGCGCCTTTTGCGGAAAGTTCGAGCGGCGCAAGACTGATCGAATTGACGTAGGTTTTTCCGTCCGCATCGGTGTAGGAAAATTCGTGCGTCGGCTGATAAAGTTCGGAAAATGTCCGGTAATCCGTGCCTTTCATACGATAATTCGTGCCGATCAGATTGCTCGGCGCGGACACTGGCAGCGGTTGCCTGTTGTATAAAATCTGCGCGGGCGCGGCGAGTTCGAGCGTCGTTCCGGTCGCGCCGCCGACACGAAATGCGGCGATAATTTCAGTTCTCGATTTGCTCGCTTCAACCGAATAAATCTGGAAAATCTGTGAAGCCTGAACCGTATTTGACGAAATAGTTTCAACCGAAGCCTGATTGCAGGCTGAAACTATCAGACAGAAGGAAATCGTCAGTAAAAAGATTATTTTCATTATGTTGATTAATTAATCTTCATCGAAATTCGGAATCTGAACTCGAACATCAAAAAACTCTTAATAAGATAAATTTTGCAGTCTTCGAGTATGAAAATTTTCGGCTCGAATAATTGACGAAAATACTTTTTTTCACACAAATATATGTGAAAAAAAATCTGAGTTTCGTCCGAAATTAAACGAAACTCAGGAAGACAAAAAGAAAAATCATTTAGAAATCATTTAGAAATTATTTATCGTTGTCATCGTCTTTGTTCTCGCGCTGTTCCGGTTTGTCGGTGATCGAATAAGCCGACAGTTTGCCTTTGTTCATATTGAACAGGCGACCTTCGAGTTCGTCAACTTCGTAGTCGGGCGATTTGTCGTTGAAAATAATCTGCCGTTCGGCATTTCCGGTCAGCATATTTATGCCCACAAGTCCCGAACCGGAATCGTCGTCGCCTTTGATCTTCGTCAGAACATAATAAGTATTTCCGCTCTGTTTAGACGAACTGAATTTTTTGCCCATATATTGCTGATACGCGCTCATCAAATTCAGAAAATTTTCGTTGTCGCGGTATGAACTGTTGTAATCACCGTTGTAAGAATGCTGCGCTTCGCTCGCCTGCGAAATCGCGGCGGCGGTGATCGTAATCGCCGTCATCACGAATTGTTCCCAACCGCTGATTCCGGGCGCGGCGTATTTGTTCGACCAAGTTATATCTTTGGTTGTCGGATTAAATGCCAAAAGATGCTGCAAACCGCGAACGACGACCGTGCCGTTTTCCTGCCTGACGAGCGAAACCGGATTGTCGGTTCGTTTCGCGCCTTTTTTGAACGCGCCGCCGATGCCGCCGAAACCGATTGCCGCAACTTTGCTGCCGACATCCATCGCGCCGAGTGCGCGTTTGAATTTCAGTTTTACTTTATACGCTTCTTTGACTTTGCCCTGACTCGACATATCGAGTCCGATCAGACTGCTTTTGTCGGCGATCAGTAAAGTATTGTCTTTCGGCAAAACGACCATATTCGTAATTGATTCGTTCGCGCCCGTGAAAATCCAATTCGTATTACCGTTCGATTTATTTAAAGCGACAACACCGATTGGCGATTTTTTCAGCCATTCGCCTTTTTTCGCGCTGAAAAATTGTCCGCCCATTCTGCCGTAAACGACATCGCCGTGCAATTGCATTTCCGCGATTCCGCCTTTGCCGAAATCCTTTGTCGTCCATTTGACCGCGCCGCTATTTTTGTCAATCGCGCGAATAATTCCCTGCGCCGAAGTGTAGATCGTATCGCCGTCAATAATCGCCTGACCGTTAGTGTTTTTCAAACTTCCGTCGGTCACATCGTAAAGAGTTTTCCACACCAGTTTTCCGTCCGACAAATTATAGCGATGAAGTCCGGCATAAGTCATATAAACCGAATCGCCGTCAAAGATCGGCGGATTTTCGCCGCTCAGATCGAAACGGTCGGAACGTCCGCCGCCCGAACCTAAAAGCATCGCGCCCGCACCGCCGCGTTTTTTCTTTTCCACGCCGTAAAGATCAACTTTTTCCGTATATTCGCCCTGCCATATAAGTTCGCCGGTGGACATTTTTAAGGCGAAAATATCCGGCTTGTCTTTATTCATACGATTGTCTTTGACGGTTAAAAAGACGAGCAAATCTTTTTGATAATTCGGCGCGACCTCGACCGTAAAGCCGAGCATTTTTTCCGTCTGCCAGACGGTTTTTCCGCTCATTGCGTCAACTGCGGTGAGTTTTGTTTTTCTTTGCAAAAAACCGGAATTGTCGGCAAATAAAACGAGCGGCGTGCCGTTAAGTTCGGTGTATTCGTTTTCTTTTATTTCGCCGAGATCGTTGCGTGTCCAGATTTGTTTGCCGTCCGCGCCGTCGAGCATCGCCAGACCGCTTTTCGTGCCGACCATCACATTTCCCGATTCCATCATCGAATACCATTTCGCGCCGTCATAAGTCCAAAGCGGCGTGTCGGCAGCGAAGATTTTTGCGGAAGCGGAAACTGAAACCGCCATCAGCATAAAAAACGCCAAAATCGTTTTTCTGCGAATCAATCTAAGATTTGAAATCATATTTTTATCAATCATTTTCTATAAAACTCCTTTAGGTTTTGCAGTCGAACGGAGTTATCTCCTTAAAACGAATCGCAAGTTCTATGCGAAAAAAAGGTCAAAATAAACCTTTAAAAAATAAAAAATAGTTTTTTAAAGGTTTATTTTGTAAAATGTATGTGCGTTCACACAAGCCGAAAAATTTAGAGCAAAAAACTTTCAGAATATTTCGTCAGAGAAATTGGAATTTTGAAAATTCCAATTATTTTAAAGTTAAAAATGTCCGCCGATACAGACATCACCGAACTTTTAAACAAAGCTCGGACAGGCGACAAACCTGCCCTTGACGAGCTTTTGCCGCTCGTCTATAACGAATTGCGGCAAATCGCGGAAAACCAGTTGCGAAACGAACGCGGAGATCACACATTGCAGGCGACCGCGCTCGTTCACGAAGCATATTTGCGTCTGATCGAACAACGCGACGTTAATTGGAACAATCAGTCTCCATTTTTTTTCCATCGCGTCGGAAATGATGCGGCGCATTTTGGTCAATTACGCCGTTCAGCGTAAAGCGCAAAAGCGCGGCGACGGCGCGACGAAAATCGCATTAGACGAAGCGATAAGTTTTTCCGACGAAAGGAATTTCGATCTCGCGGCATTGGACGAAGCGTTAAAAAGTTTGGCGGAGTTTGATGAAATACAAAGCAAAATCGTCGAACTCAGATTTTTCGGCGGTTTAACAATCGAAGAAACAGCGCAGGTTTTAAGTATTTCCGATTCGACCGTCAAACGCGAATGGCAAAAGCGTGGTTAAAAAGCCGACTTTAAGAAATTAATTAACAGGGATAGACAGGATGGACAAGATAAGGAAAAACTTTGATCGTTTACTTTTTAATTCTTTTTTAAGCATCCTGTACGTCCTCTCTATCCCTGTTAATTTTCTTCCGTATGAAAGCGCAAGATTGGCAAAAAGTTAAAGAAACCTTTAACGACGGAATCTAACCTGACTTGCCGTGTTGGAAAAGGCTCTGAGTCTGCAAGATGAATTAGTTGATTCGGATAAAGAATCAAAATTCGGCGAAATCGTAACCTGTTTTTTTCTTAAAAATCTCGATGTGCGAAGGCATTTCGTTTGAGCCTTCATCTTTTGAAATCCGCTCGACGCGCCACATCGGAAAAAACTGATCCTGCATCGGCAGATAAATTTCGCCGTCTTTGATCGCCTGAATCCATTCGTCAAAATAGTTTAGGTCAATGCCGCGCAGAAATACGCCCGAAGCGTTTATTTCCTGCAAAGTGCCGATCAGTTTTTCGCGCGGACTGTGCAGAATTATAATGACCGATTCGCCTGTTTCGATTTTTGCCATTGAAAATTTTGTAGAAAAAAATATCCGAATGTAAATTTAGCAGAAAATTTACATTCGGACAGGGAATCGGCGGCATTAATTTAAATCGAACAATAAAAATTCCGTTTTGTCTTCGAGCGATTTTATTTCCAGAAACAGTTCATCGCTGATTGCCGCGCCGTCGCCTTGATTTATAATTTTGCCGCCGATTTCGAGCGAACCTTTGATGATCTGAATCCAGGCGTGACGAGTTTTTTTCAGTTCGTAAGAAAATGTTTCATTCTTGTTCAAAATCGAACTGTAAATCGCAACATCCTGATTGATATGCACCGAACCGTCATTGCCGCCGCGCGAAGCAATTAATTTTAACTTGCCCTGTTTGGTTTCCGGCGTGAAAATTTTTTGCTCGTAACCGGGCGTTAAATCTTTTTTTTCCGGCAAAATCCAGATTTGTAAAAGATGCGTTTCGTCCGTCGGCGAACTGTATTCGCTGTGCGTAATGCCCGTTCCGGCGGTCATTATCTGAACTTCGTGCGGATGAATAGTTTCACCGTTTCCCATCGAATCCTTGTGCGAAAGTTCGCCGCGCGTAACGTATGTCAAAATTTCCATATCGCGGTGTCCGTGCGTCGGAAACCCCTGATTCGGCTCGATGACATCTTCGTTTATCACGCGCAGATCGCGGAAACCCATAAAGTTTCGGTCATAATAGTTACTAAACGAAAACGTATATTTCGTATCGAGCCAGCCGTAGTTGGCTTTGCCGCGCTCATCACTTCTTCTGATTTTAATCATTGACTTTTTCCTCTCTTGAAATTTATAAGCTATTTCTAAGCATACGAAAATAAATAAATAGATGCCTCTGCTTTTTCGAGACGTGTTGCTGGTTTTTTGAAACTATTAGGAATTTCCGCTTTCCTGACGTGCTTTTTGAGTTTAGCGAGTTCATTTTGCAGTTTTCCGCATTGCTCAATCCGGCACGAAAACGGCGTTTTGGTCTTTCAGATATTCGATATTTTGCATAATAATTGCACTTGATTTCGTCTAATTTGATAAAATAATATCACACAAATTGTCGAATTTTTATCAGATAACTTTTGGGTGATGGCAAAATTTATGCGTTATATGGTTGTGATCGAAGAGGACGCGGACGATTTCGGCGCGTATGTTCCCGATTTGCCCGGTTGTGTTGCAGCGGCGGAAACGGAAGAAGAAGTTGAAAAATTGATTCAGGAAGCGATTGAACTTCATCTTGAAGATTTGCAGGATTCGGGCGTATCAACTCCGAAGCCGTTGTCGAAAAGCGAATACGTCGAAGTTTTAGCCGCGTGATTTAATTTAGGTTTATAAGTTGGAGAAAGTTATGCAAATTACAGTTGAAAAAATAGAAAATGAAGTTAAGCAACTTTCCACGAAAGATTTGCGGAAGGTGCGAGAGTTGGTTGATTCGCTTCTGGAAATGAAAGCGGAGAAACCGACGATGAGCGAAGAAGAATTTGAACAGCATCTTTACGAAAAAGGAATCATCGGCAAACCGCCGCCGCCGATTACGGATTTTTCGCGCTATCGAAACTATCGGCGCGGAACGGTCGAGGGCGAGCCGATTTCCGAAACAATCATCAGGGAGCGCAGATAAATGGCGGCTTATTTTTGCGATTCGAGCGCGATTGTCAAACGATATATGACCGAAACAGGTTCGGCTTGGCTTGAAACGATGACCGATCCGTCAAGCGGAAATCGCGTCTATGTTGCGCGAATAACTTTTGTCGAAGTGATTTCGGCAATGACGCGCCGCGAAAAAGGCAAACATATTCCGGCAACCGATGCCGACAATGCGCGTTTGATTTTCGAACAGGATTATTTAAACGAGTTTCGTAAAGTCGAAATCAGCGAAAATCTGATAATCGAAGCCGCGAAACTCGCAAAGAAACACGCCTTGCGCGGTTATGATGCAGTTCAACTCGCGGCGGCGTTAGAAACCGAAAAGGAAAGAATCGCGGCAGGTTTGCCGCCGTTGACTTTGCTTTTCGCCGACACGGATTTGAACGCGGCGGCGGTCAGCGAAGGTTTGATGGTTGAAAATCCGAACGACCACTAAAACTTATGCGATATATGGCTGTCATCGAAGAAGGCGAAACGAGTTTCGGGGCGTATGTTCCCGATTTGCAGGGTTGCGTGGCGGTTGCCGAAACGGAAGACGAAGTTAAAAAACTTATCCGGGAAGCAATCGAATTTCACCTTGAAGATTTGGCGGAAACAGGCGTATCAACTCCGAAGCTTTTGTCGAAAAGCGAATAAACGGAAGTTTTAGCCTCGTGATTTATCAAAATTAAATGGAAAACAAAAAATTAAAATTTATTGACCTTTTTTGCGGACTCGGTGGTTTTCGGATTGCCGCCCGACATATTCAACCGAACAGCAAATGCGTTTTTTCGTGTGATTTTGATTCGGATTCGCAAAAATCCTACGAAGCGAATTTTGGCGAAAAGCCTTTTGGCGATATTACAAAAATTTCCGAAAGAGAAATTCCCGAACACGACATTTTGTTTGCCGGATTTCCTTGTCAATCTTTCAGCATTTGCGGCGATCAAAAAGGTTTTGAAGATACACGAGGAACTTTATTTTTCGACATCGCGCGAATGTTAAAGGCAAAACAGCCGAAGGCGTTTGTTTTGGAAAATGTGAAACAACTTGTTTCTCACAATCAAGGAAAAACATTTCAAAGAATTTTAGAAACGCTCGAAAATCTCGGTTATCAGATTCATTATAAAGTATTAAACGCGCTTGATTTCGGTTTGCCGCAAAAGCGCGAAAGAGTTTTTATTATCGGTTTTATTGAACCGAGAAATTTTGTTTGGAAGTTAGAAAAACTCCGAATGAAACCTTTGCGAGAAGTTTTAGAAAGTGAGGTCGAAGATAATTATTTCGCATCGGAAAAGATTCGGCAAAATTGCTTAAAAAGCGTCGAAAGCAAAGTTATTAAAGACGGTCTGACAATTTGGCACGAAAATAAAGGCGGCAATATCAGTCCTTTGCCATATTCGTGCGCGTTGCGTTCGGGCGCGTCTTACAATTATTTATTAGTAAATGGAGAAAGACGTTTGACCGAACGCGAAATGCTGCGTCTGCAAGGTTTTCCCGAAGATTATAAAATTGTCGGCAGTTATCAGGCGATGCGAAAACTCGCGGGAAATACGGTGGCGATTCCGTGCGTCGAAGCGGTTTTGCAATCGGTTTTTGATGCTTTAGAAAAACCGATTCAGAAGATTCAAACACCGAAAATAAAAACTGCTGCACAGCAATCGCTTTTCGCACAAATTTAATATATCGACACTCGAAGAAGCCAAAAAAGACTTGATTTAATTTTCAAAAAAAGTCGGGTAGATATGTATAAAGTAGTTCAGACCGCAGAAGTTTTACATTACTCTCGTAAAAATACAGAACTATCCGGTGAGTTAAAGGACGAAAATTTTGACATTACGAATATTGAAACATTTCGTAACGCCTCCAAAAAGTGGCGTGATGAAGTTACAATGCGGCTTGCAAATAAAAGATGCACAAGCAATGCAAGTGACCAAGATGCTATTTTTAGAAATGAAAAAGCGATGCCGACGAGTATTCTTGAAATTCTCGATGCTGAAAATAAAAGGACAAACGGTGCGGTTGAAAAATATATTTATCTCAGATATGGCAAAAAGCAAGGAACTGTTTCAACAGTTATTTCCGAGATTGTAAATTCCACGCCTGAAACATTTCAACTGGAAAATCTCTTGGAATTATTTGTTTCGCAACCCGGAATTCGTCGAAGCATAGATAAGGCTTATGAAATTGTAGTTTATAGTTTGTTTGAAACGATAGTTACAGCATTAGAAGCAAAAATTAAAGTCAGCATTGTAGAAGAAAGCAAACCGCTTTTGCAGGAATTCTCCGAATTGGCAAAAGTTTTGCTCGGACTTGATGAAACAAAACTTTTTTAGGAAGAAAACGCGCATATTTATCGCGTCGGTGTAACAAATGCCGCCGACAGAGGTTTGGAGATGTGGGCGAATTTCGGCGTTGCCGTTCAAGTTAAGCATCTGACGTTAAACGAAAATCTCGCCAACAGCATCGTTGACCAAGTTGAAAGTGATTCGGTTGTAATTGTCTGCAAAGACGCGGAAGCCAAAGTCATCGAAGTCGTGTTAAAACAAATCGGTTGGGGCAAAAGAGTGCGCGGAATCGTTAAAGAATCGGATTTAATTAATTGGTATGAAAAATGTATGCGCGGACAATTTAAAGAAAAATTAGCCGATTCTTTATTGGTAAGATTATTACACGGTATTGAAGCGGAATTTCCGCAAATAACAACTTTGACGGAATTTCTTGAAGAAAGAGATTATGTAAATTTAGAAGTTCCCGAAATGTGGAAACTTTGCGAAGTTATTTATTCAGATGGATAATTATTGGACAGGTTTGGCAGATGTTATTTCGAATTACCAAAAGATGTAAAAGGTGCAATTTATAGAGTTCTAACCTTTGCGGAAAATCGTGAAACTTTTGTCAAAAAAGTCACAGAAATTTTAGAAAATTCTGGAGACGAAGTTATCTTTATTGAAGAAGTCGAAAGTTTAACTGAATTTTTAGAACATAGTCGGCTGATAGATGATCACGAAATTTACGAAGTGATGCCGACAGCAGAAAAGAACAAAAGTTTTGGAAAACTTAAATAAAGATTTATGCAATTTTCATTTGATACAAACTTAAACAAAATCGCCGCAAAGGTTGAAGCGAACGAGCGTTTGACCTTTGATGAAGGCGTTGCGCTTTATAAGACCAACGATTTGAATGCGCTGGGGAAACTGGCGGATTCGGTGCGTCGTAAAATTAGTTTCGTGTAAAATTAACAGAGGAGAAATTTATGCAAGCGACAATTGAGAAAATGAGCAGTGAATTTCAGCAACTTTCGGTCGAAGATTTGCGACAGGTTCGCCAGTTGCTTGATTCGATCTTAGAAAAAAAAGAATCGAAACCGACGATAAGCGAAAAAGAATTTTTGAAGGAACTCGAAGCGGAAGGTTTTATCGGCAAAGTTCCGCCGCCGATAACCGATTTTTCGCGTTACGACAATTACGAGTGCGTAACGGTGACGGGCGAACCGATTTCGGAAATGATTATCCGGGAGCGTCGTTAAAGTGGCGACTTATTTTTGCGATACGAGCGCGTTGGCAAAACGCTATGTCGCCGAAACTGGTTCGAGTTGGCTAAGAGCGACAATTGATCCGAAAGCGGCAATTACGTTTTTATCGCTCGAATTACTTATGTCGAAGTTATTTCCGCAATCTCGCGCAAAGAGCGCGGCGGACATATTTCCGCGACCGACGCGACAGCCGCGAAAACGCAGTTTGAAATTGATTATTCAAGCGAGTTTGTGAGCGTCGAAATTGCCGAATCACTGATTCTCGAAACTGCCAAATTAGCGGAGAAATACGCTCTGCGCGGCTACGACGCGGTTCAACTGACGGCGGCTTTGCAGACTCAAGCCAAACGCGCCGCCCGAAATTTGCCGCCGTTAATTTTGCTTTCCGCCGACACGGATTTAAACGCGGCGGCAATCGCGGAAGGTTTGACGGTTGATAATCCGAATAATCATTGAGAGATTTAGAAATAAAATTATGAAATCAGCAAAAATTTTCATCGCGCTTACTTTTCTTCCGGCTTTTGCCGTTTGCGTATCGGCTGATATTTATTGATTTTACCGGAATAATTTTTATGGATATTTTCAAAGAATACAAACTCTATCCAAATGAAGAAGAATCTATTTTGAGTAATTTCGTAGGATTTTACGATTGTGTTTTTATTGCATATTTACCGTTTTTTCAAATTAAAGATCATAATTTTGAAAAATCGAGTGTTCAAAAATCTCACCAGATTAGTTTGGAGGAGTTCAAAGCAAATGATGAAGTCTTTGGTAAATTGCCGGATTTTGATGCGAAAGTTTTTTCCTATAAAAATGATGAATATCCTGAAGACGATGAGATTTTTGAAAAGGCAGAAATAGTAAATTGGAAACAAGTAAAAAACGGTGCAAACTTTAATGACTATGGCGAAATTAGCAAAGCTTTAAAAACTTCGATTGGTTCTTACCGAGCAATGTTTGAGAGAACTGATTTGCGCGATAGATTAAATATTTTTACTGAAAAAGAACGAATTTTTCATCCGACAGAAGGAAGTTTTGATGTCTTTTCAAAAATTGAAATTTATAATGCTCTGAAAGTTTTAAGTGAAAACGAAATAATCGTTATTGACGAATTTTTTGAAGGTGAAAAGAAACTAAATTTAAATCAAATCAGTTTGAAGAGTTTTGTCGAAGAAATTGAATCCAAGGATTATTACATTTACCCGAAAGATAAAAGTATTTTGTTTACAATTGAGTGGGACAGTTTCTTTTATCTGATTTGTTCCGATAAACAAACTATTGATGGCATATTAAGACATTCAAAAATCGAAGGCTTTTTCTGCACAAGCGAAACAAAACATACTTGGGAATGGAAGGAAGAGGAATTTATAAAACTACTTGAAAGCGAACCGCAGACTGAAAAGAAATCATACTTCACCAAGTTAAAAGATATTTTTATAAAGAATTAAATTTATGCAATTTTCATTTGATACAAACTTAAACAAAATCGCCGCGAAGGTTGAAGCTAATGAGCGTTTGACCTGTTCTGAAGGCGTTGAATTATATAAAACCGATGATTTGAATGCGCTTGGGAAACTGGCGGATTCGGTGCGGCGGCGGAAGCACGGGCGGACGACTTATTATAATGTCAACCGGCATTTTAATCACACGAATATCTGCGTCGCGGACTGCAAGTTTTGCGGGTTTTACCGGCGTGCGCGGCAGGACGACGCTTATACGCATTCGATTGACGAAGGCATCGAGATCGCGCGAAATGCGGTTGCCGAAGGCGCGACGGAACTGCATATCGTCGGCGGTTTGAACTCGAAATTGCCGTTTGAGTATTACACCGATTTGTTTTCGTCGCTCAAGCGCGAATTTCCCGCTTTGCATTTGAAGGCATTGACGATGGTTGAACTCGATTTCTTTGCGCGGTTTTACAAAATGTCGGACGAAGATGTGATCGAAAAATTGAAGGCGGCGGGAATGGATTCGTGTCCGGGCGGCGGCGCGGAGATTTTTGCCGAGCCCACTCGTTCGCGGATTTGCGATCATAAATGCGACGGGAATCGCTGGCTTGAATTGTCGGGAAAAGTCCATAATGCGGGCTTGAAAACGAATGCGACGATGCTTTACGGGCATATCGAATCAATCGAAGACCGCGTTGACCATTTCGTAAAACTGCGCGAACAGCAGGACAAAACCGGCGGTTTTCAATGTTTTATTCCGCTCGCGTTTTATCCGCCGGGAACTGCGCTTTCGAGCCTTCCGGGACCGGACGCGATTGATAATTTGAAAACCATCGCCGTCTCGCGCCTGATGATTGACAATTTCGACCACATCAAAGCGTATTGGGTGATGCTCGGCAAAGCGACAACGCAGACCGCGCTGCATTTCGGCGCAAACGACGTTGACGGCACGATCACCGACGGCGGCGAACTGACGCACAGCTATTCGGTCGAAGACGGCGGCGAAGTGAAAATGACGAAACAGCAAATTATTACGATGATCGAAAACGCCGGATTTGAAGCGGTCGAGCGCGATACGGTTTATAATCGCGTGGATAAAGTTGCGGCTTGATTTGGAGTTATTATGGTTACTTTAAAGTTTTTTCCTATATTTCTTGTTTGTATTCTAGCCGCAGGTGAAAGTGCACTATTGCAAAATGAAAACACGGTTTCGCAAGTTATAAACATAAGTAATCAACAAATCGAAACCGAAAATCAAAAGCGACAAAATGAAATCACAGAAATATCTTTGAATATGAAAAGATTGGGTTGTTTTTGGGGCGGCTGTCCTATGTATGATTTAACAATTCAGCCTGATGGAAAGGTCATTTTTGAAGGCGAGAAATACACAAAAAAGATAGGAAAAGCTGAAAGTAATTTGGAAAAGGAAAAAATAAAAGAATTGATTACTGAAATCGAAAAGGCAAAGTTCTTCTCATTAGATAACTCTTATGACTACGAATCTAAAAATTGCCCGATTTCCATGTCAGATCATCCAAGTATTATTATTGCTATAAAACTAAATGGAAGAGAAAAAACTATAAATCATGATTTAGGTTGTTGGTTGGATTCTCCTATAACTACCGATTCAAATGGCGCAAAAGTTCTAAAGGAGAATTGGACACAAACAATCTTCCCGCAAGAACTTTACAATTTAGAAAATAAAATTGATGAAATAGTCGAAACGAAGCGTTGGATTGGAGAAATAAAATGAGCGCGACTAGCGAAAACGAAATTAACGCCCGTAGAATTTAGAGGAGAAAAACAAATGAATACGACAGCTATTGCGGACACTTTTGTTCCGACTCGTTTTCCAAGACGAACAAAATCCGTGCGTCTGCATATCGAGTTTGAAAATGAGCCGGACAAAATGACTCACGAAGAATTTTGGGATTTTTGTCAGGACAATCGAAAACTTCGCGCCGAACTCACCAAAGATGGAGATGTGATAATTATGCCGCCGACCGGATTTGAAACGAGTGATAGAAATGCGGAAATTATTTTCCAATTAAAATTTTGGTCGAAAAAAGACAAAGGCGGAAAAATTACTGATTCCAACGGCGGTTTTATTTTGCCGAACGGCGCGACTTACGCGCCTGATGCTTCGTGGACGAGAAATGAAAGGCTGGAAAATTTTTCGGCGGAACAAAAGAAAAAGTTTCTGCCGCTATGTCCCGATTTCGTCATCGAATTGCGCTCTTCGTCGGACAATTTGAAAGATTTACAGGCGAAAATGGATGAATATATCGAAAACGGCGCACGGCACGGCTGGTTAATTGATCCGAAAAACAAACGGGTTCACGTTTATCGCGCAAATGGCGAAATCAAAATTTTAGAAAATCCCGACAAAGTTTCGGGTGAAGATATTCTCAAGGATTTTGAACTTGATTTGACGGAAATTTGGTAAAAATTATCATGATGATCGAAAACGCCGGGTTTGAAGCGGTTAAGCGCGATACGGTTTATAATCGCGTGGAAAAAGTCGCGGCTTGATTTAAAGATTATGTTTGTATCAAAAGTATTTTCATTGTTTTTCGTTTGTGTTTTGGCAGATTGCGTAAATTCAGTTTCGCAAAATGAAGATATGACATTGCAAAATGTAAATTCGGACAATCAACAAATAGAATACGAAAATAAAAATCAACCCAAAGAAATAATAAAGTTGTCTTTGAATATGAAAAAGTACGGCTGTTTCGGTACTTGTCCAATATATGATTTAACTATTCAATCTGATGGAAAAGTTATTTTTGAGGGGAAAAAATATACAAAAACTAAAGAAAAAGCTGAGAGCAAAATAGATAAAGAGAAAATAAAACAGTTGATTTTTGAAATAGAAGAGGCGAATTTCTTTTCTTTTGATAATGTTTATAATTACGATTCCAAGAATTGTCCAGAATTAGTAACGGATAATCCAACTATTATACTAACTATAAAATTAAACGAAAAAGAGAAAACTATAAATCATGATTGGGGATGTTGGGCAGATAGTCCAATAATAACCGATTCAAATGGCAAAATAACAACCGATTCAAATGGCAAAACGGTCAAAAAGGAAAATTGGTCACCAGCAATCTTCCCGCAAAAACTTTTTAATTTAGAAAATAAAATTGATGAAATAGTCGAAGCAAAGCGTTGGGTTGGAGAAGGAAAATGAGCGTGATTTCAGCGGAGGTAAAATAATGTCAACTGTTTTAGAAAGAGCGGTAATAAACGAATACGGTTTATCTAAATTCGTTTTGCAGTTTCGTCCGTTTTTGAATATGGAGGATGACCAGTTTTTTGAATTTTGTCAGGCAAATCGTGATGTCAGAATCGAGCGCAACAAAGACGGAGAAATAATAATTATGCCGCCAACCGGTTCGAAAACAGGTGATAGAAATGCTGAAATTACTATGCAGCTTAGAATTTGGGCGAAGAAAAACAAACAGGGAAAATCTTATGATTCTTCAACCGGATTTGTCTTACCAAACGGCGCGACAATCTCGCCAGACGCTTCTTGGATTTTAAAAGAAAGACTCGAAAAATTTACCGCTAAACAGCGTGAAAAATTTCTGCCGCTGTGTCCTGATTTTGTTATCGAATTGCGTTCGGCTTCCGACAGTCTGAAAGATTCGCAGGAGAAAATGCGCGAATATATCGAAAACGGCGCGCGGTTCGGTTGGCTGATTGATCCGAAAAATAAAAAAGTTTATGTTTATCGCGCAAACGGCGAAGTTGAAATTTTAGAAAATCCGTTGAAGGTTTCGGGGGAAGATGTTTTGCAGAATTTTGAGTTAGATTTGACGGAAATTTGGTAGTAATTATGAGCGCGATTCCGAAAACGAAATTAACTGTAAAAAATTATCTTGAGTTTGAAAGAAATTCCGACATCAATCACGAATATTTCGACGGCGAAATTTTTGCGGTGTCAGGCGCAAAACGTAATCATAATAAAATAATAACAAATCTTAGCGGCTTGGTATGGCAACATTTGAAAGGCAAAATTTGCGAGAATTATTCAAATGATATGCGTGTTTTTGTGCCTGAAACCGGACTTTATACTTATCCGGACTTGGTTGTTGTGTGCGGCGAACCGATTTTTCAAGATGATGTTTTTGATACGCTTTCGAACCCTGTTTTGCTCGTCGAAGTGCTTTCCGATTCGACCGAAGGTTATGACCGCGGGAAGAAGTTTCAGCATTATCGAAGCATCGAAAGTTTGCAGGAATATATTTTGGTTTCGCAAAATGAAGCGCGTGTCGAAAAATATGTCAGACACGGCGACGAATTTTGGCTTTTGTCGGAAGCGGTCGGAGTCGGTTCGGAAATCGAGTTTTCGACAATCGAATGTAAAATTCCGCTTGCCGAAATTTATGACAAGATTGATCTTTCAGAAGAATAAATACAAACTTTCAAAATACTAAAAATCTCCGCTTTTTAATGCCGAAAAAACGAAGCAAAATTCAAACTAAAGCCGAACTTTATGCCGTGCGTTCATTATTGGGCGCGATTGGCGCGATGCCGCTGGAAACTTCGATGCGGTTCGGGAAATCGTTCGGGAAATTTCTGGCAAAACGCTTTCCGAAACTGCAAAAAACGGCAAAGAGAAATCTCGAAATCGCTTTTCCCGAAATGCGCGACGCAGAAAAGGAAAAAATCATTCACGGCACGTTTGAAAGTTTAGGTCGGCATCTCGGTTTCGTATCTCATTTCAGAAAATTCAAACACGAAGACATTCGCAATTTGGTCGAAGTTGTCGGCAAAGAAGAAAATTTCGATCCGGCGTATGCCAAAGGCAAAGGCGTTTTATTTTTCACGGGACATTTCGGCAGTTGGGAAGTTTTCAATCTGCTCGCACCGGCGTTCGGTTACGGAATGAATATTCTCGTCCGGCGGATTGATAATCAATTAATCGAAAATTTTGTTGATAATTTTAGAACGAGATTCGGCAGCGTAACTCTGGACAAAACAAAATCGGCGCGGCAGATGTTTCGTGTCTTGAAAAAAGGCGAACTGCTCGGAATCTTAGCCGATCTCAATGCGCAGGAACGCGAAGGTGTTTTCGTGGATTTCTTCGGCGTTCCGGCTTCGACGACGACAAGTATTGCGCGGCTCGCTTTAAAAACGGGCGCGGCGGTCGTTCCGGCATTTGCCGTTTGGGAAGAAGAAAAAAAGAAATATGTCGTCTATCTCGAACCGGAAATCGAGTTTGAAAAAAGCGAAGACGAAGAAGAAAATGTAAAAATTCTGACGCAGAAAATCACGAATTCAGTCGAAAAATACGTTCGCCTTTATCCCGAACAATGGCTCTGGATTCACAAACGCTGGAACACGCGACCGAAAGGTGAAAAAGGTTTTTATTAGTGAATCGATTAAGAAAATTTGCCCGCGAATTATACGAATAAACACGAATAAGAATTTTATAAAACTAAAAATTAGTCAGGAATAGTTTTTTATCGGATTTATTTTTTATTCGTGCATATTCGCGTTATTCGCGGGCAAATTTCTTTTTCCTGATTGCCTTTATCATTTCAAAGTTTCGGCAATTTCGACCAAAATACAAGGCTCGATTTTGGTTTTGTAAAAAGTTACGTTCGCATTTTTCCACGAAACTTCTTCGCGGCTGCCGCGCAGTTCGTTAGATGCAGCGATGATAAATTTTGTAAATTTTGCCGCTTCAAATTCCGCGAGTTTTTTCTGTAAACTTTTCGGTGTCCAAAATCCTAAAATGTCCAAGTAAACTTTTTCGCCGTTTTCGCTAATTAAAACGAGTTCTGGAATGAAGGCGGTTTTGCCGAGATCAACGACTTTTTTGTTTTCCTTCAAACTCCATTCGCTCGAAAATTTCTCCCAGTTTTTTTGTAGTTTTTCGATGTCGGGATTTTTGTATTCGGGTTCATCAAAACGGTTTGAAACGAGTTCGTCTTGTTCGCTCGTCAGTTCGTAAAAAAGATTCGCGCCTTGTTTGTTGGCGATTTCGGCGCGGAATTTCCAGTTTTTGCAGAGCAACAAAGCGGGCAGAAAAACCGACATTTGAATGCCGTATTTTTGCGAACGGTGAAACAGCGAAGCCGCGCCGGTTAAGATTATTTCATAACCGTCTTTTGAATTTCCGCCCACCGAATGAATCAAACCGAAATGTTTTATCCAACCGAAAATCGCGCGATAATTGCCGGCATCCGACGGCGCGACGCGGATTTTCATCTCGACGCACTTATAAAGAATCGCCTGCGCCTGCGCGAGATTGTAAACATTTAACAAATCTTCGGGCGCGATTTTTTCAAATGAAGTAAGTTTCTGCTGTGCCGAAAGATCGGCGTAAAGATTGTCGAAAATCGAATTTGCATCAGTTCCGAATTTTTCGGCGGCGATTTTCAAAACTTCTCTTTTATTTTCCGAATCAGGCAAAACAGGCTGAAATTTTCGCGCTTCGAGAAAAACTTTTTGGCGAATTTCGGAAGGTTCGGCGGGCGCGTGAGTTTTAAATTCACAGCGGTCGGTCAAAAGTTTTATCAAGCCGCGCAAAATTTGATAATTCGTTCCCGTACCGACATATTCGTCCAATTCTTTCTCAAGTTCACCGCGAGTTTTATTGTGAAAATCTTCAAAAATTTCGATCAGACTTTCTGCGTCGCTCAAATATTCTGCGTCATTGGTTCTAATCAATCGCGGCAAAATTTTGTCGCCGCGCCGGAAATTTAAAGCTAAATCTGATGTCAGCATTTTTACTTTGACGAAATTACAAGATAAAAAATTAATCCGCTAAAAACAAAAACCGGAAACAATGCAAAAGATGAAATCAACAGGACGCGATAAATTTTCGATTCGGTCATCGAATAAAATGTTTTTCTGATGAAATATGCTCCGGCGGCGAAAATAAAAATCGGATTTGCGAGCAATAAAAAAACGGTCAAATCAACCCAAACAGGCGTTTGACAATTTCCGCGCGGACAATGCCACGCGCCGTAAATAAAGATCATCGAGCAAAAATATATGCCAGCCGAAATTATCAGGCAAAAGAATAAAGCAAAAATAATTTTACCGACGTAATACATTCTGTTTGCATTTTCGCTCATACTATTTTGCGACGTTATAAAATTGTAGCATCTTGTGCAATTATAAATAAAAATATGAATTTATTTGAACTGACTAAAAAATTGATAAACATTCCGTCCGTTTCCGGCGACGAAGAAGCGGTCGGATTTTTTCTGCGCGATCATCTTGAAAGTTTGGGCTGGACAGTCGAACTGCAAGCCGTTTCGGAAAATCAAAATAATGTTATTGCATATTTGAACGAAACACCACGCGTTTTTCTTTCGACGCATATGGACACCGTTCCGCCGTTTATCGAAGCATCCGAAGACGCGGAAAAAATCTACGGTCGCGGCGCGTGCGATGCGAAAGGTCTGATCGCGTCGCAAATTATTGCGGCGGAAGAGTTGATGAAACAAGGCGTAAACGACATCGGATTGCTGTTTATGGTCGAGGAAGAAGAAGGCGGCGCGGGCGCGAAAACGGCGAATAATCACAAACTCGCGGCAAAATGCGAATACATTATCAACGGCGAACCGACCGATCTCGATCTGGCAATCGGCTCGAAAGGCTCGCTTCGTCTTTACATTCGCACGAAAGGTAAAGCCGCGCATTCCGCTTATCCTGAAATGGGCGAATCGGCGATTGAAAAACTGCTCGACGTTTTAAATGATGTTTTGAAAATCGAATTTCCCGCAGATGAATTTTTCGGCGAAACGACCAATAATATCGGCACGATCAGCGGCGGTTTGAAAACAAATATCGTCGCGCCGAACGCCGAAGCCGGACTTCATCTCCGCACGACCGGCAACGAAAGACCGATTCTCGACGTTATCAAAAAAGTCGTTGGGACGCGCGCCGAAGTCGAAGTAATGTCGGTTTCAAAACCTGTCAAAATGCTCGCCGTCGAAGGTTTCCGGCAAAAAATCGTCCGCTTTACGACCGATATTCCGCACCTGACAAATTGGGGACAGCCTTTGCTTTTGGGCGCGGGTTCGATTCTTGTCGCGCACACGAAAGACGAGTTTGTCCTAAAGAAAGATTTGGAAAAATCGGTCGAACTTTACGTTGATCTGATAAAGAGACTTCTAAACGAAAAATAATTTGTTTTTACTTATCCCAAAGCGCGGTGTTCGACCATCAGACACATATTCTGCACGACTTTTATTCCGGCTTTGGCGAGTGTTTCGGCGACTTCCGCGTTATAAATTCCCGACTGCATCCAGACGGCTTTCGGCTTTTTGGCGAGAATTTCCTCGGCGTGTTTCGCAACGTCGTTTGAACGGCGAAATATATTGACGAGATCGATTTCGCCGGGAATTTCGGTCAAATTCCGGTAAACTTTTTCGCCGAGAATTTCCGTTACGTCAGGGTAATAAACGGGAACGGGAATGATTTCAAAACCCGCGCATTTCATATAATCCGGCACATAAAACGCCGGTTGAAATGTTTCCATTTTAATTCCAATGACAGCGATGCGTTTCGTATCTTTTAATAAATCCGAAATTTGCGCGTCGGTTTCGAGTAAATTTTTCTGCCAATTCATAATTTATTTTTACCGCAAACTTGCGTCTAAAAGCAAAAGAAAAGCGTGCTTTCCCCCGAATAAACGCGAAAAGAAGAGTTCTAATTATAAAGAAAACCAACATCATTTGTTTTCATTTTTTCTTTATTCCTTTAAATTTTTTTCGCCCTCTTTCGCGTTTATTCGCGGGTAAATATTCTTGACTTCTTATTCCCGCGTAAACCAAAAAGCCCACGCGATCAAAATAATTTGCAACGGCAGACGAATGTAAAGCGCGGTTTGCGTAAATTCGGGAAACAATTGCGGATTCATCGCCATATAAATATTCGCCGGAAAAACCGCGATCAAAAGTGCGATTATCAACCACGAGGCAAAGCGCGAAAATCTTGGTATTAACAATAAAACGCCGAACAAAATCTCAAATACACCGCTCAGATACACCAAAAAAAGATGCGCGGGCAAAACGGGCGGCATCATTCGCAAATAAAACTGCGGATTTAGGAAGTGGTTTGTTCCCGCAAACACAAAAGCGGCGGCGAAAATATATTTCAGAATTATTTTGACGATTTTCATCTGTAACGATTATAAATCACGCCGTTTGAAAATATGTAACGCGGATTGATTGGTCAAAAACAGATTCAAAAAGTTATAATCTAAAACAGCAACTTTATAATTTTAATTAATACAGATATAAATATGAATTTTGAATTAAACGAAGAACAGGAACAGATAAAATACAGCATCCGCGAATTTGCCGAGAGCGAAATTTTGCCGAACGTGTCGGAATGGGATGAAACTCAGCATTTTCCCGTCGAAATGCGTCCGCAACTTGCCGAACTCGGACTTTTGGGCGTAATTTTCCCTGAAGAATACGGCGGCGCGGGAATGGGTTATATCGAATATGCGACGATTATCGAAGAACTCGGCAGAGTTGACGGTTCGGTCGGTCTGTCAGTCGCCGCGCATAATTCGCTGTGTTCGAATCATATTTTTATGTTCGGCACGGAAGATCAGAAACAGAAGTATCTCGTGCCGCTTGCTAAAGGCGAATCGTTCGGCGCGTGGGGTTTGACCGAAGCACAAGCCGGTTCGGACGCGAGCGGAACGCGCACGAACGCCATCCGCGAAAACGGTCATTATAAAGTCAACGGCTCGAAAAATTTTATTACTCACGCGATTTCGTGCAACATCTGTGTCGCCGTCGCCGTCACCGACAAGGAAAAAGGCAATAAAGGAATTTCGGCGTTTATTTTCGACAAAACGATGGAAGGTTTTCGCTCCGATAAAAAAGAAAACAAGCTCGGAATGCGCGCATCGGAAACCGCTTCCGTCGTGTTTGAAGACTGCGAAGTTCCGGCGGAAAATCTTTTGGGAAACGAAGGCGAAGGATTTACGCAGGCGATGAAAATCCTCGACGGCGGACGCATTTCGATTGCCGCTTTGTCGGTCGGAATTGCTCAAGGCGCGTTTGAAGCCGCGCTAAAATACTCGAAAGAGCGCGTTCAATTCGGCAAACCGATTGCGGAATTTCAGATGATTCAATCGAAACTCGCCGATATGGGAACGCAGATCGAAGCCGCGAGATTGCTGACTTTGCAAGCCGCGTTTATGAAAGATGCGGGCAAAAACGTCAGCAAGCAATCGGCGATGGCGAAACTTTACGCTTCGGAAGTCGCCGTCAGAGTTTCGGAAGAAAGCGTCCAGATTCACGGCGGTTACGGCTACACGAAAGATTATCCGGCGGAAAAATACTGGCGCGATTCAAAACTCTGCACAATCGGCGAAGGCACTTCGGAAATTCAGAGATTGGTCATTGCCCGACAACTTTTAAAATCCTAAGAAGTTTTTGCCCACGAAACACACGAAAAGCAAGAAAAAAAACTTTTTGCTTTTCGTTTGTTTCGTGTGTTTCGCGGGCAAAAGTTTTCCAATCGTATTATCAAAACCGGACATTGTGATTTACCGCTTTGTCCGGTTTTTGTTTTTTTGTTTAACTGTAAATAAATGTCAACAAATCGGAAATAATAAATCAAAGTTTAATTTCTTTCGTATTAAAGACAGTTAATATTTATGATCGAATTGCAAAACGTAACCAAAACCGTTCGCTCCGGCGAAGAAGATTTGACTATTTTAGACGGCGTTTCGCTGGTGATTCCCGACGGCGAATTCGTTTCGATAACCGGCGCATCGGGTAGCGGAAAATCTACGATGCTCGGTTTAATTGCCGGACTTGATGCGCCGACGACAGGCTCTATTTTGATTGACGGCGAAGATATTACGAAAATGAGCGAAGATAATTTAGCCGATGTCAGAAGTCACAAAATCGGTTTTATTTTTCAGTCTTTCCATTTGATTCCGAGTCTGACGGCGTTTGAAAATATTTTGATTCCGATGGAAATTTTAGGTTTAAAGGACGCAAAAACACGCGCCGAACATCTGCTCGCCGATGTCGAACTGACCAATCGCGGGCATCATTATCCGTCGGAACTTTCCGGCGGCGAACAACAGCGCATTGCCATCGCCCGCGCTTTTGCCAATCATCCGAAAATTTTATTAGCCGACGAACCGACGGGAAATTTGGACTCGAAAAACGGCTCGCACATTTTCGATCTGATGACCGCGATGCACACGAAAAACAATGTCACGCTCGTTCTCGTGACGCACGATAATAATCTGGCGGAAATGGCGCAGCGTCAGGTGATTTTAAAAGACGGTCGAGTTATTTCGGATGAAAGAATTTAGCAGGAATGGCAAGATAGACAGGTAGTTTTAAATTTTCTAAAAAAACTTTTTATCCCTGTTCATCCTGTTATCGCTGTTAATTTCTTAAAAGTTTATGCAGTTTATTTTCAATTTAACATTTCGGGAAATCCGCTCGTCGTGGCGCAGACTTTTGTTTTTCTTTTTGTGTATCGCCATCGGTGTCGGTTCGATTGTCGCGCTGCGTTCGCTGATTCAGAATTTAGGTCAAGCGGTCGGCAGCGATGCGCGTGCGCTTTTGACAGCCGATATTGAAATCAGTTCGACGAGTGATTTTTCACCGTCGGAAATCGCGCTGATCGAACAGGCGATAAATGGTTCAAACATCGTCGAAGCGCGAAATGAAACGATTAACACTTCTTTAATGACGCGACCGACCGACAAATCCAATGAAAGTCTTTCGTTTATCGAATTGAAAGGAATCGAGCCGCCGTTTCCGCTCGTCGGAAATTTTACGCTTTCAAAAGGTCAGCCGTTTGATTTTAAATTACTGGAAAATAACGGCGCAGTCGCCGCGTCAATTTTGCTCGAAGATTTAGGTCTCGAAATCGGCGATAAAATCCGTATCGGCGAATCGGATTTTCAGATTCGCGCTACATTTGACAACGAACCCGGCGGAACAGGCGGCGGATTTCGCACGGGCGCACGGGTTTTTGTCGAGAAAAAAGCATTTGACGAAGCCGGAATTACGAAAAACAGCGGGCGCATTCGCCGTCAGATTCTTTATCGAACTTCGGACAATCCGACTGCGCTTGCCAAGCAATTGCGCGAAATTTTGAAAGGCACGATTTTGCGCGTCCGTTCTTACCGCGAATCGCAGGAAAATCTCAACGAACAATTTGCAAAAACGGAAAACTATCTTTCGCTGACCGGACTTTTAATTTTAGTTCTCGGCGGTGTCGGCGTGTGGAATGTCGCCAGAGTTTTTGTCGAGCAAAAACAAAAAGCCGTTGCTGTTTTAAAATGTCTCGGCGCGAGCGGAAACAAAATCATCACGGTTTATCTACTGCAAATTTTGGCGCTCGGATTTATCGGCAGTCTGTTCGGAGTGTTTTTGGCGCAATGCGCTCTGTGGTTTGCCGAAAACAGATTTTCAGCCGATCTGCCTGAAAAACTGAGTTATATCGTGCCGCTTTCCGCCGCTTTACAGGGCGTTTTGCTCGGCGTTTTGATCTCGCTTTTATTTTCCGCTCTGCCGCTTTTGCAGGTTAGAAATATCAAACCTAATCTATTGCTTCGAGATGAAACGAGCGAAAAATTGCGGCGACTAGATTGGACAAAATGGATTTTCGGCGCGATCTGTCTCGCCGGACTTTTAGGTTTGGCAATCTGGCAAGCCGGTTCGCCAATCGTCGGCGCGTTCTTTCTCGTCGCGCTCGGACTGACGACCGGAATTTTATATGTCACGGCGATTGTTCTGACCTTTATTTTGCGCCGCGTGAAATTTTTCGGCTCGTTTGCGCTCTCGCAAGCCGTCAATTCGCTGTATCGTCCGGGCAATCAGACGCGCGTTATTTTGCTTGCCGTCGGACTCGGCGCGTTCGTCGTTCTCGCCGTTCAGTCGCTGCAAACAAACCTCGTGCGCGAATTCGATTTTTCGCGCAACGAGCGTCTGCCGAGTATGTTTTTTATAGACATTCAAAAAAGTCAGGTCGAGGAATTGAAAAATCTGATCGCGCAAATGTCGAGCGAACAACCGGAAATCACACCGACCGTTCGTGCGCGAATTTCTGCTGTCAATGGTGAAGCGTTCGATTTTAACAACAGCGAAGTGAGACAACAACAAGGCGTAATCGGTCGAGAATTTGCCGTCACATATCGCCCGAATCTCGACAAAAACGAAAGTGTTATTTCCGGCAATTGGTGGAATGAAAACCGGATTCCAAACGGTGAAATTGCCGAAGTCTCCGTTCTCGACGATATGAGCGAAACTTTGAAAATCGGTGTCGGCGACTACATTACATTCGATATTTCGGGCAGAAAAATTCCGGCTCTCGTTTCAAATATCAGAAAAATTGACGTTCGGAATACGCGCACGGCATTTGTTTTCGTCTTTCGTCCCGGAAGTTTGGAAAAAGCTCCGCAAAGTTTCGCGGCGACGATTTTGAGCCGTTTGGACGGAACGCAGAGAGCGAGAATTCAGCGCGAAACGCTCGAAAAATTTCCGAATGTGCAGATCATTGATGTCGCCGATATTATCGCCGTTATTCAGAAGCTCGTTAATAATTTCGTTCTCGCCATTTCGTTCGTCGGCGGTTTTGTAATTTTGAGCGGAGTTTTGATCTTGATCGGTTCGATAGGTTTGACGAAATCACAAAGAATTTACGAAAACGCGATTCTCAAAACGCTCGGCGCAAAGCGTCCGGTTCTGGCGACGATTTTGTTTGCCGAATATGGAATTTTAGGAGTTTTAGCCGGAATTATCGGCGCGGGATTTGCCGCACTTTTATCATTTGCGGTTTCAAAATATATCTTGAAAATTGATTGGGAATTCGATCTCACATTATTTCTGCTCGGTATTTTTATTACGGCGTTTATGGTGATGATCGTCGGCGCGCTGGCGAGTTTCGATGTTTTGTTCAGAAAACCTTTGAATACGCTTCGTTCGCAGTAAGGTTTTTGAAATCAGAGCCTTTAAACTGCGCTCACGCAATTTTAAATGTAAGAATATTCAGTAAAAACAGATGAACAAAACTTAAAAAGCTATTTCAAATTTCGTTTTTTTCATTTAATTTTCTAAATAAAGATTAATTTTCCGGCGGATGAAACGAATGCGCCGCTAAAACGCCGCGCATATTTACTTGCCCGAAAAGCGTTTCGAGATACGCGCCGAAGCGATGTAAAATCGGAGTTAAGTCTTTCCGGCTCTGCGTTTTTAAGATTTCCTCGACAAACCGCTCGAAAGTTTCCCAATCTTTATACATCAGGAAACGCATATTCGATTCGGTAAAAAAATTTAATTTTACGAACAGTTCTTTGACCGGATAAGTTTCGGGGTTTTTTTCCGCTTCTTTGACATCATTCATCAAACGCCAGAGAGATTCGCGCAGAGCCAAAGATTGTTCGAGTTTCGTCTGAAAAGCAGGAAACAAAGTTCCGGCTTCAATCGCCGGATCAATCAGCCACGCGAAACTTACGAGCGTCTGGCGAAAACTGTCATTAAGAAGTCCCTGCGCGGCTTCGATTTTAGCGCGGACGAGCGGAGCCGGACGAATATCGGTCAGTCCGGTCAATTCGTGTTGATAAACCTTTCTGAGTTCGATGGAAGCGACATAAACCGCACCGTCGAGTGCGCCGAAAAGTTCATTTTCTTCATTCTGAAAACGCAAAAGACGATTATTGATATAAGAGGTTAGTTCCTGAACCTGTTCGTATATGCGGGCAAAGATCAAGAGCGAAGGTTTGAGCGGCTTGTCTTTTCTAATCATCTGTTCGACAGCATCGAGCCATCTGAGAATTTTTCCGAAACGCGGCAAAATAATTTTCAAATCGGCTTCGGTTGCCGCCGGCAGATTTTTTGCTTTCAAAAGACCGAGCAATTCTTCGGGCAAAAACTGTTCGCCGGTTTTTTCAGCCGACCTGATTAATTTTTCAAAAGCGCAAACTTTTTTGAGTTTTTCCGTTAAAGATTTACTCCACGCGATCCATTCGCCGAATTCGAGCGGCGCGGCGCGAAGCAAGCCTTCACTTAAAAGAATCGCTTCTTTGAGACTCATCGAAAGATCGAAAATATCTCTTGGTTTGAGTTCCGAAGGTCGTTCGCCGCAATCAAAATCATCAAAATCATTTTCGTCATTTAAGAGACCGTTTTTGAGAGTTTGCGCCAGTTTGAAATTCAGACTCGAACAGTGCAAAAGCGTCGAATGTGTCAATCGAAATTCTTGCGTCCAGTCGCGCGAAGACGTTTTGCCGCGATTTTCTTCGCCGAAAGCGTGATTTTGAATATTGAGAAAACTTTCTAAACCCGACAGCCATAAACCGAGTTCGAAAATCGCTTCGTTCGCAGAAAAAATCGGCGCGTCGAAAATGACCTTCTTTTTCGGTTCCATCACGGAAGCGTCATCAGGCACGATTGTCTTCGGTGTAATTACTGCTGTTTCCAAATCGGCGTATTCCTTAAGTCCTCAATCGTCGTTTGCGGTTTAAAAAGGTAAGAGCGGAAAATCCCGCTCTTTATTTATACATTGAAACAACAAGTTTTGGCAACGAAATTTTTAATTAATCCGCACATTTATCTCTTTTGCCTTGCAAGTTTCACTCGTCAATGTCAGGATTTATATTTCGGTTAAGATGAATAAAGATTTTACGCAGATTTTAATTGCCACGAAAAACGCCGGAAAGATAAGAGAATTAGAAAATTTGCTCGCGCCTCTACGGATCAAACTGCACGGTCTGAATGAATTTGAAAACATCTGCGAACCGGAAGAAACGGGCGCGACTTTTGCGGAAAACGCCGCGCTCAAAGCCGTCTATTATGCGCGGACGACCAAACTTGCGTCATTAGCTGACGATTCCGGTTTGGAAGTCGCGGTTTTAGATAATGCGCCCGGTATTTTTTCCGCCAGATACGCAGGCGAAAATGCTTCTGATGCTGACAAAATCTCGAAACTTTTAAACGAGATGAAAAATATTGACGATGATAAACGTGCGGCGCGGTTTGTCTGTGCGATGGCTTTGACAAATAATGACGGCAAAGTAATCTTTCAGGCTGAAGGAATCTGTCGCGGAAAAATCGCAATTGCCGAGTGCGGCGAAAACGGTTTCGGATACGATCCGGTTTTTATTCCCGAAGGATTTGATAAAACATTCGGAGAACTTTCCGGCGATATCAAAAGTAATTTGAGCCACAGAGCGCAGGCGATTGGAAAAATAATTCGGTTTTTACGCGATTAAAGGGCTGTTTGACTTGACCAAAGCATTTCTGGCTAGTAAAATTCGGCACTTGAAAGTTGTTTCTCAAATGAAACAGGAGATTGCGGGGCGTAGCACAGCCTGGTAGTGCGCTCGGTTTGGGACCGAGAGGTCGGATGTTCGAATCATCTCGCCCCGACCAAAAATTTCGCCCACAAACAACTTTTTTAAAAGAATTTGTCTGCTGTCAAAAGCCGACATTATTTTAGTTTTACAATATTACATTATTTACTTGGAGGTAAAATATCTTATGACACAATCGGAAATTATCACGCAGTTAGCTGATAAATCGGGACTGAAAAAAACGGACGTAAAAACACTTTTCGACAATCTGGCGGCAATGGCAATCAGTGAAGTTAAAAAAGCGGACGAATTTACGCTTCCGGGTTTTGGAAAATTTGTTAAAACCAAACGTAAAGCACGCGAAGGTCGCAATCCGGCAACCGGCGAAACGATCAAAATCGCAGCTAAAACAACCGTTAAATTCCGCGCCAGCAAAGCAATGAAAGATGCTGTTGCCGCCGGCAAATAACATTGGTTTTTACTTTAACAAATAAAAAATACCGCTGAGTTTTATCAAAATCTCGACGGTATTTTTTTATTTTGTAAAATTTTATCTAGGCTTGCGTCGGTTTTTCATTTCGATCTTCGCAAAGACAACGCGCACAAAAACGGTGCCGCTTTGTTTGCTCTGAAGAAAAACCGCCCGCCGCCGATTTTCTTTCAGCTACAAATTTTTCCTCATCGCTTAATTCGTCCCAGTTTTTCTTCTTCGGCGAACCGCATTCGGGACAATATTTTTCCGCTTTTTCGTAAATTTTTCTTTGCATTTCGATTGATAAGGTTTAATATCTAACAAAGTTCATCCAAATTCAAATTCAGAGCCTGTAAATTACGGCTGACGGTTTTCATCGATTTGGATTCGTAAAAGGATTCGAGAGAACGTATTTGGGGAAAACAAATCGCTAAAGGATTTAAATTTCTGTTTTTTCTGAAATTTGCCTTTGATTGCTCATTTTTTGTCAATACCGACAATTTTGATCGGTGCGATATTTTGAAATCCAGATTTGCTTTCTATTTTGCCTTCCTTGCCCGAAAGCAGAATTGATTTATTTACAATACAAGCCGGCGGTCAAATGCCCTGACCGACGTGTCTTGAGTTTTTTATTCCGAGTTTTTTTCTGAATTATTCAGAGAAAGACCTAGTTTTTCAATTTTATGTTATCGTCAGAGTGCCGAAATTTTTCAACCAAAATTCTCTTTCTAATTGCCGTTACCGGCGGTTTGCTCGTCCTTTTTTCCGCTTGCGGAACATCCAAACAAACGCATCTCGAACGCGGTGAAACGTATTTGCAGAAACGCAAATTTCACGAAGCCGTGATGGAATTTCGCGCCGCCGCCGAAGTTGACAAAGATTCGGCGGAAGCACATTGGGGACTTGCGCGTTCATATGAAAACCTCGGTCTGCTTTTTGAAACCGTCGAAGAACTTCGCAAAACGGTCGAACTCAACCCGGAAAAAATCGAAGCCAAAGCGAAACTCGGAAATTATTATCTGCTTATCGAGCCGCCGATGATCGCCGAAACCGAAAAGCTGATCGAAGAAATTTTCGCGCAGGATATAAATTTTGTCGAAGGTTATATTCTAAAAGCGAGTTTGTTCGCGGCGCAGGGAAAATCTCAGGAAGAAGTTTTGCAGATTTTGAAACAGGCGATTGCCGTCAATCCGAAACGAACCGAAAGTTATCTTAGTTTAGCGCGATATTTTACCAGAATAAATCTGACCGACAAGGCAGAAGAAGCTATCAAAGCCGCGATCAACGAGGGCGAAAACAAATCGCTCGCGCATCTCGAATACGGCAGATTTTTAAGCTACGGTGACCGCGATCAAGAGTCGGAAAAAGAATTTTTAAAAGCGATTGAACTCGCGCCTGAAAATATCGAAGCACACGAAGGAATCGCCGAATTTTATACCGGAACGCGTCAACTCGAAAAAGCCGAAACCGCGTATAAAACTTTGGTTCAAATGCAGGGAAACAGTGCGGAAAGCCGTATCATACTGGCGGATTTTTACGCCCGCACGGGACGCGACGAAGAGGCGATAAATGTTTTCAAACAGATTTTGACGGACGCGCCCGAAACCGCCCGTGCGCGTTACCGCCTTTCGGAAATCTATCTCGAACGCAAGCAATACGATCTCGTTAAAGCGGAAATCGAAAAACTTCTCTCGGTCAACGATACCGATGCCGAAGCTCTTTTGCTTCGCGCCCGCGTTTACTTACAAGAAAATGATTCGGACGCGGCGATCAAAGATTTGGAAGAAATTCTAAAGAAAACGCCGAGCAGCCGCGACGCGCTTTTTTATATGGCGCAGGCACGAATTTCCGCCGGACAGATTGATCAGGCGCGCGCCTTTATCGGCGATCTCGAACGCTTTCATCCGAATTTTCTGCGCGCTAAACTTTTAAAAATCCAACTGAGTTTTGCAAACGGAAATACGGAAGAAGCTCTGCGCGAATCGAACGAATTAATAAAGTCGGTTGATGGAGCATATCCGACGATTGATACAACGGCGACGGATTTGGAAGATTTGCGTTTGCGGGCGATAACTTCGCGCGGTCTGGCGTTTCTCGAACTCGGTAAATTAACGGAAGCGAAAAACGATTTGCAGGAAATCGTCCGCGTTTCGCCAAAATCTTCCGCCGCGCTCGTCAATCTGGCAAAGATTTCGATTGCCGAAAAAAAACTGCCGGACGCGCTGAGTTTTTATGAAAAAGCGATGACTCTCGACGGCGGAAACTTCGACGCTCTGAGCGGTTCGGTCACTATTTTACTCAAACAAGGAAATTTTGATGCGGCACGTCAGAAAATCATTAATTCAATCACACAAAACGCCGGAAAACCCGATACTTTGGCGGCACTTCACTATTTGAACGCCGATGTTTTCAAAGCCCAAAAAGATACGGTTTCAGCCGAAAACGAACTGAAAACAGCTATCGAAGCCGACGAAAATTATCTGCCTGCCTATTCGGCTTACGCCTCGATGCTCGTTGAACGAAACGAGACGGCAAATGCCATCGAACAATATAAAAAGATCGTCGAAAAGAAACCGTCTGCGTCCGTGTATGTTCTGCTCGGAATACTCGAAGAAGCCGGAAATAATTTCGCGGAAGCCGAAAAACACTATCGCAAATCGTTGGAAATCGCGCCCGATTCGCCGATTGCCGCCAACAATCTGGCGTGGCTGATCGCCGAACATAACAGCGGGAATCTCGATGAAGCTCTGCGACTCGCGCAGACGGCGGTAAACCAAAATCAGAAAACGGCGGAATTTTACGATACGCTCGGATGGGTTTATTTCAAAAAAGGTTTGTATTCTCCGGCAATCGAGCAGATGAAAAAAGCCGTGAGTCTAAACGAAACCGAAGCGCAAAAAAACGGCGGTGCGGTCAATCAGGATTTTCGCAAACGTCTCGCAACGGCTCTGGCGCAAAACGGCGGTAAAGTTGCCGCATAAAACGGTGACGCTTCATATTTCAAGAAACCGGCAGCGGTAAATTTACAGTTGAGCAAGCAAAATGTTTTTATTTCAAATCACCAACTCTATTTCAGGAAATTTATTCGATTCGCTCGGACTGCTTTTGTTCGGGATTTTTCTGATCGCTCTGACCGCCGTCATCAGGCGAATTTTCAAATTGGAAAAATAAGAACGAAGAAATCAGGAGGTTAGAAAGAAAATGAACATAGAATTCAGACAAAGATCAATTGGCGAATATATAAAAATGCTGACGCGGCGCAAATGGCTGATTGCCCTGCCAGTTTTGGCATTGACGTTGGCGGTCGGTTATGTAGTTTATAAACTGCCGAGTCTCTATGAATCAACTTCACTTTTAACTCTGAAACCGCCGGCAATCTCGCCGACACTCGTTCAGTCTCTGACCGAAGAAGATTTGTCCCAACGTCTGCAAACGATCAGTCAGGAAGTTTTGAGCCGTTCGACGCTCGAACCGATGGTTATGAAATACGAACTTTACGATAAAGAGCGCAACGCGGGAATGCCGATGGAACTCGTCATTGACCAGATGCGCCGTAATATCAAAGTCGAACTCGAACAGACCGACGGCGAAAAAGTTGCCGCATTTCGCGTCGCATACCGAGACCGTTCGCCGAAAGCCGCGCAGAATGTGACATCCGATCTCGCCAGTAAATTTGTCAACGCACAGGTCATTTCCCAGACGCAGCGCGCCGAAACTACTAAAGAATTTATTGACGGTCAGTTAAATACTGCAAAAATGAGTCTCGACGAACTGGAAAAACAGCGGCTCGAAATAATGATGAAAAACGTCGAAACGCTGCCCGAATCTTCGCAAGGGTTAATCGCCCAACTCGAAGGTTTGCGAAAACGAGAAGACAGCATCGTCAAGGAAAAAGAAACGCTGGCAAATGAGAAAGGTCGCCTGAACGATCAGATCGCATCGAATAACCGTCAGATGCGAGTTTATGACGAATACGGCGAGAAAGAAACGCAGGATGTCGCGCGACAGGCTTCGCAGATCGAAGACACTCCGGCTTACGGTGAATTAATCAAAAAACGCGCCGAACTTTCCGCCCAGCTTGACAAACTTTTGAAAGTTTTCAAGGAAAAACATCCCGATGTTCAGTCGAAAAAAGACGAAATTTCCCGCGTCAACGACGAAATCGAAAATTTGAGAAAAAATACCGATAAACGCGTTATGGCAGCGAGTCAGTCAAGCAGCCGGAAATCCGATCTGCAAAAGAAAAATCTCGAACTTGAAAATCAGCGCATCCAAAGTCAGATCGGACAGATCGAACAGCAGATTCAGTATAAAGATCAGGAAGTTCAGCAAAATGCCGTGCAAATCGGTACGCTCGAAGCGAAAATCAACACGATTCCGAACGTCAAAGTCGCGCTCGAATCAATCACGACGCAATATCAGTCGGCAAAAGACACTTACGACGATCTTTTAAAGAAAAAGAACAACGCCGAATTGATGGTCGGTGTCGAGAGCAACGCGCAAGGCGAAACGATTCGTGTGCAAGACCCGGCAAATCTTCCGTCGTCGCCTGCCAACGCTTCAAAAAAACCGATGCTCGTCGCGCTCGGCGCGGGAATCGGTCTGGCAATCGGAATGTTTCTCGCCGGACTTTTTGAAATTCCGCGCCTGTTTACGATTCAAAATCTCGAAGATGCCAAGCATTACACCGGTTTGCCGATTCTGGCTTCCGTTCCGCCGCTTTTGTCGCACAAGGAAATCGCGTGGCAAAAACGCTCCTATTGGTTCAAAGTTTTCGCCGGAATCGCCGTTGCGGTCGGCAGCATTCCGCTGGTTATTATGATTTTGCAGGCTACGCATATTTTCGAGCGCGTAGTTTCATAAATGTTTCGGTCATTGAATTTGGAATTATATTTGTGAAAACAAACGAAGACCAAGAGCCGAAAATCAAAGGCTTAATCGGAGATTAGAAAATGTATAAAGAATTTTTCGGATTAGAAGACATCCCGTTCACATTAACGCCCGATCCGCGTTTTATCGTTTTTACGCCGTCATATAACGAAGTTTTAGCGAGCCTTTATTACGGTTTGGAAAACGCCAAAGGTTTGATCGTTTTGACGGGCGAGGTCGGCACGGGAAAAACTACGGCTTTGCGATGGATTCTGCGCCGTTTGGATTCGTCCGTTCTGGCGGCTTACGTCTTCAATCCGCGTCTTTCGATTGACGAATTTTATCATCACGTTACGCAGATGCTCGGCATCAAAGACTGGTCGAATAAAGCCGAACTTTTGGAAGAAATGGGCAGAGTTTTAGAACATCGTCACGCACGCGGACTTCGCACGGTTTTGATTATTGACGAAGCACACGAACTTTCCGATTATGTTCTCGAAGAAATTCGCCTGTTGATGAATTTTGAATCGGACAATGCTAAACAACTGCAAATCGTTTTGACCGGACAACCGGAACTGCGCGAAAAACTTAACCAACCGAATCTGCGCCAATTGAAACAGCGCGTCGCGCTTCGCTGTAATATGCACGCTCTGCCGGATGTTGACGAAACCGAACGCTATATCACCGAACGTCTTTTGATCGCCGGAAGCGAACAGCCGAACATTTTTACGCCCGGAGCGATTGATTTTCTGTTTCAGTGTTCGGAAGGAATTCCGCGCCAGATCAATAACATCTGCGACAATGCGCTGCTCGCCGCTTATGCTGCCGGAGAACAAATCGTCAGCCGTCAGATTATCGAAAACGTCGCCGAAAATCTCGATCTTCTGCCCGACAAAGAATTATTAAGAGCCAGCGAAAAAACATCCGAACGAGTTGCTTCGGCGCGAGTCTTAAAACCCGAAGCGCGTGAAGAACTCTGGAATAATCAAATAAGAA
This sequence comes from Pyrinomonadaceae bacterium, assembly GCA_965217985.1. Classification (GTDB taxonomy): domain Bacteria; phylum Acidobacteriota; class Blastocatellia; order Pyrinomonadales; family Pyrinomonadaceae; genus DATHTS01. Next base: position 68,702 of record CBDCJY010000009.1, on the reverse strand, counting down.
ACGAACAGCCGAAAGCCAAAACTTTTCAAACGGGAAATGGCGGTGCAAACGGCAAAATAAACGGCACTCAAAATAGTAAAGCTGTTTTATTCGACAATCCTGATGATGACGATCTCAGTTTGGAAATCGAAGAAATCGGCGGATTTTATTAGAAAGTAGAGAGTAAAAAGCGGAAATTTTAATTGAATACTTCGCTCGCAACTTACGACTTACGATCCGCAATATTTTTATGAGCATTTTAAGAGCATTACAAAAAAAGCAAAGCGAAGAGACGGAAAACGTCCCGCCGGTCGTCAAAGCAGACAATGTCGTCGCGTTTGAAAAAACGGGCAGAACGGCAAATCAGCCGCCGGAAATGTTTACCGATACAAACTTCAAGATCGGAATGCCGAGTTCGGTGTTCAATGGGCAGTCGGATTCTTTAATCGGGAAGGCACTCCCTGATTTGGAAACGATTAATACTGCCGGGGCAACTTTGAACGCCGTCGGTTCTATGCGTTCGGCTGCGACACTTCCTGAATTTACTTCGTGGAATGTCGAAGCCGAGCGCGTCGAACCGCGTCTTGTAACGATCACGCATCCCAACTCGACCTATTGCGAAGAATATCGCAGTTTGCGAACACAGATAATTCATAAAAGCCAAAGACAAAAATTACAGTCAATCGTCGTTGCCAGTATTAACGCCAGCGAAGGGAAAAGCATTACCGCGCTCAATTTTTCGTGGCTTCTCGCGCAAACCGACGGCATAAAGGCTTTGATTATTGACAGCGATCTGAGAATGCCCAGTCTAACCGATTATCTCGGAATCGAAACAAATCGCGGATTATCCGATCTGCTCGCCGGAAAATCCAGTCTGACCGAATCAATCATCAAACTCGAACCTGCCGGATTACATCTATTACCGGGAGGCGAAGCCAGAAACGATGTTGCGGAATTGATTTCAGGTCCGAAATTTAAGGAAATTTTGCGTCAAGCGCGGGAAATGTTCGATTTTGTAATTATTGACGCGCCGCCGCTCGGCATTTTCACCGATGCCGCCGTTTTGATAAATCACGCCGACGGCGCAATGCTCGTCGTGCGCGCCGGACGAACGCGCTATTCGGTTATCGAAAGAGTTCTGGAACAAGTTCCGCGCGAACGTATGCTCGGCGTAGTTCTCAACGAAAGTGAAGATATAATGGATGAAACTCACTACAATTACGGTTATTACAACAACAAACGTCAGATTGCCGAATAAACTTATTCTGCAGATTTTTAATGAAACGCTTTAGTCCCCGAATCATCTGGCTGCTTTTTGCCGATGCCGCAATTATTTACGGCGGCATCGTTGCCGGAATGTATATTCGTCTGGGTTTTTCCGGTTCGCAATATGAATTAAACGAGCGTGAAGGTTGGCTGAAAATCGGCTTTGCGACTGTCGTTTGTCTTTTAGTTTTATATTTTTACGATCTATACGAATACACGGTAATGGGCAATCGGCGCGAGTTAATGTTGCGGCTTGTGCAATCGCTCGGCATTTCTTGGGTTTTTCTCGCGCTTCTTTTCTATTTCGTTCCGCGTCTGCTGATCGGTCGCGGCGTTTCGGTAATTTCTGTTTTCGTCGTTTTGGCTTTACTGATCGTCTGGCGCGTTCTGATCCATCTTTTGACCGGACATCCCGAAATCGGCGAAAAGATTCTCGTCGTCGGCACAGGAAAATCCGCCATAGAAACGGCGGAAGCCGTCTGGAACAGACGTGATGCAGGTTATCGAATCGTCGGTTTTGTGACAGATAATGGATTTAAACCGGGCGAAAAAATCGGACAATCCGAAATTATCGGAACGACGGACGAACTTTCGAGTATCGTTCAAAAAGAGCGCGTTGATCGAATCATAATGGCTGTGCGCGAGAGACGCGGAACATTTCCGACCGAAATGCTTTTGAAAATGAGTCTGGCGGGCGATGTTGCAATTGAAGAATGCACATCGTTTTTCGAGCGTGTCACTGGACAGGTTCATATTGATATGTTGCGTCCTTCGTGGCTGATTTTCGACGGACGCGGACGCGAAAACCGTATGAAATCGGCTTTTCGTGAAGCGGTTCATCGCTCTCTGGCACTGCTCGGATTAATAATTTCCGCGCCGATTTCTATACTGACCGCGCTCTTAATTAAAATTGATTCAAAAGGTCCGATTTTTTATCGTCAGGATCGAGTCGGAAAAAACGGGCGGATTGTCAAAGTCGTCAAATTTCGCTCGATGAAAACCGATGCGGAAGCCGACGGAAAACCTGTCTGGGCGACTTCCGGCGATGACCGCGTAACGCGCATCGGAAGTGTTATTCGCAAAATTCGTGTGGACGAGATTCCGCAATTCTGGAACATTATCAAAGGCGAGATGAGCTTTGTCGGACCGCGACCGGAACGTCCGCATTTTGTCGAACAACTCGCTAAGGAAATTCCTTTTTACGAACATCGTCATCTGGTCGCGCCGGGACTTACGGGTTGGGCGCAGATCAAATATCCATACGGCGCGTCGGTCGAAGATGCGCGAAAAAAATTGCAATACGATCTGTATTACATAAAAAATCAGAGTCTCGCACTGGATTTGATAATTATTTTTGAAACCGTAAAAACGGTTTTATTCAGCAGAGGCGGAAGATAGAAAACTTAATTTTGGATTAATTCATCGAATAAGCCTTTAATTGATTGACGGAGAAAGAAATTATGAAAGCAGTAAAAATTTTTAACATTATCGGTTTTATCATATTAAATGCGTTGATTTGTTCCCTGACAATTTCGGCACAGACCGAAAACCCGAAAACTAAAGAGAGTTTTAAATCTACGGGAAATACGCAAACTGAAAATCAAGAAGTCGAATCAAATACGGCATCGAGCGATAAAGACAAGAGCAAAACCAAAACTGAGAAAACCGAAACCGTTCCGACACCGACTCCGGCAGTCGAAAGCGAAGAAAAAGAAGCCGAAGAAGCGATCTTACCTTATTACAACAATTATCTGAAAGAATATCGTCTCGGACCGAACGACATTATTTCGGTCGAAGTTTTCGGACAATGCCCTGATTACTGCAAAACCGGAATCACCGTTCCGCCGACGGCACGGATTTCATATCCGTTGATTCGTGAGGGCGTTTTTGTCGGCGGAAAAACGGTCGAACAGATCGGCGAAGAAATTACGAAAAAACTCGATGAATATATTATTGATCCGCAGGTTTCAGTGACGCTCGAAAGAGCGATGTCGGCGCGTTACAGCGTTCTCGGCAAAGTCGTTGCGCCGGGTGTGCGCGTAATGGATCGAAAAGTCAGCGTCTATGAAGCGGTCGTCGAATCGGGCGGCGTTTTGAAAGAAGGCGACAAAAAGCGTGTCATCATCTACAGTTATGACACGCAAGGCAGACTTACGCCGAAAACGGTTGACCTGACGCTGATCGAACGCGGCAAAGGAGAAATGATTTATCTGAATCCCGGCGATCAGGTTTTCGTGCCGGACAAAGGTTTTCGCTTAAATGTAGATACGGTTTTCAAGGTTTTAGAAAAAGCGAGCATCGTGCGTCTTTTCTTCGGTAGTCCGTTTTAAAGTTTGTAATTTCACATTTGCAGTTTGCGATTAATTTTTAGGTCGCAAATTGTAAATTATTTTCCAACAAAATGCGCTTTTTTAATAAAATCCTCATTTTTATTTTCGTATTGATCTGTTTCCAGAGTTCAAATGCGAATTGGGTGAAACAAAACTCGAATACGCTGGCGTGGTTGCGAACGGTTTTTTTCGTCAATCAGAAAACGGGCTGGATCGGCGGCAATAACGGAACTCTTTTAATAACTGAAGACGGCGGCAATTCGTGGAAACAAGCCGAAAAATTCACCGGTGATTCGATCAAGCAGATTTATTTCTCCGATAAAAATAACGGTTGGCTTTTATGCGACCGCGATGTTTACAGTCTCGGCGGAAATTCACCTTCTTATTTACTGAAAACATCGAACGGCGGCGCAGATTGGGAGAAAATAGAATTTTTAGACAAAGTTCGTGTTCGTATCGCCGCGCTTTTTTTTGCGAATAACGGATTCGGTTTGGCAGTCGGCGAGTCGGGTGCGATTTTCGCTTTGCAGAACGACAGGAAAACCTGGAACAGACAACCGTCGCCAATTCGTAATCTTCTGCTCGACGGCGTATTTAGCGATGAAAAGAACGGCGTAATGGTCGGCGGCGGCGGAAATATCTTTTTTACCGAAGATAGCGGAGCAAATTGGAATAAGTCTAATATTTTCGGCGCACCGGAGGCGAAATTAAACTCCGTTTTTTTCGTTAATAAAAATAACGGTTGGACAGCCGGAAGCGAAGGCAAAATTTTTCAAACCATCAGCGGCGGCAAAAACTGGCGCGAACAAAAAACAAATACGACGGCAAATCTTACCGATATTTTTTTCAGAAATACGGCGGAAGGATGGGCAATCGGTGACGAAGGCACGATTCTACATTCGATGACTGCCGGAAATATATGGACAAAAGATGATTTAAAAATCCGCCACAAACTCGAAAAAATGTTTTTTAACGGAAAGGAGATTTGGGCGGTTGGTTTCGGCGGAACGATTCTGCGAAACGATTTTTCCAATCAAAACAAAATATCGGAAACAGATGTGCCTCTTTTGTTAAAAAAAAGTTAGTTAAAAACTCAAGTCCAAACTTGACATCCGCGCCCGAATTTTCGTAATGTAACAATTCGCTCATTTGATACGGGCGTGAGTTTTTGAAAAGAATTTTCAGGGGCATATACGTCAATTGGTAGACAGCCTCCCTTACAAGGAGGAAGTTGGAGGTTCGAGTCCTTCTATGCCCACCAATTATTTGAAAAGTTTTGCGGAGTCGTAGTTCAGTTGGTTAGAACGCCAGCCTGTCACGTTGGAGGTCGCGGGTTCGAGTCCCGTCGGCTCCGCCATTAAAATCAAAAAAAGCCGTTGAGTTTATTAATAAACTCAACGGCTTTTTTATTTAGTTTTATCAAAAAATCAACTTTTTCTCAGCTCGGTCAAAACCTGTTTCGCAACTGCTTTGAGCGTATCGAAAACGCCTGTGCCTTGTGCGGCGACGGCTTCAAAAACGGGTTCGTTTTTGCGTTGGAGTTCGACGGAGAGTTCCGTAACCGGAATGACGTTCGGCAGATCGCGTTTGTTGAGTTGAAGGACATACGGAACTTGCTGAAGATCGTATCCTTGCGTTTGCAGATTTTCTTCGAGATTGTAGAGAGCTTCGATATTCGCGTCCATTCTTTCCTCTTGCGAATCTGCAACGAAAACTACGCCGTCAACGCCTTTCAAGATTAATTTGCGCGACGCGTCATAATAAACTTGTCCGGGAACGGTATATAGATGAAAACGAGTTTTGAAACCGCGAACGGTTCCGAGTTCGAGCGGCATAAAGTCGAAAAAAAGAGTGCGGTCGGTTTCGGTTGCCAAAGAGATGAGTTTTCCTTTTGCAGTCGGCGCGGTCGAATCGTAAATATATTGTAAATTGGTGGTTTTGCCGCCTAATCCGGGACCGTAATAAACGATTTTGCAGTTAATTTCGCGTGATGCGTAATTGATAAAAGTCATAAATTTAATTTAGATTTTAGATTTTAGCCGATGGAAATCTGATTTATTATTCAGATTTTTCGATCCAATCGCAAATCGGCAATCGCAAATCGCAAATTAGCTGAATAGGCTGTCAATATCTTCGTCGGTGATTTCCGAGAAAAACGAATTATGATTAAACGCCGCCGCCGCCGAGGCTGCTGCCATATCGTCGAGAATCGAGGCGACTTCGTGACTGGCACGTTTGGTGCGAATTTTTACTAAACCGAGTGTCGAGCGTTCGTCGAAAACGACAACCAGAAGACTTCTGCCGATGACGCTGATAAAAATGCTCTCGCGTTCGCCTTCGTGGACGACCGCCGGAAAAACTTCTTCACCGATCAGCTTCGCCATACTGCTGGTCGCAGCGACATTTCCCGCCGCTAAGGACGCAAAACTCGTCGTGTCCATATCGCCGATCTCGCCGTGAAAAGCTATCGGCTGACCGTCGCGGTCAATCAGAAAGACGGCTCGCGCGGCGCATTCGACACATAACCGCGCTAAGACGGTCTTTATCCTATGAAACTGTTGTTCGTCAATTATAAAGGGCGTTTCTGCCATTTTGTTTTTCTCTTTTATACTGGTAAAAACAGAGGTAAGTTTATCGTGTTAATTTGATATTGGCAATTTGTCGGGCGAGTTCTGGAGATAAACCGCCGACTTTTAATCTAACACAGCAGTATCATTTTGCACAAGACTTTTTTCAATGTTTATCAAATTTCAACAAAGATTGTTCGTTTTTTATAAAATTAAATCGTAAAAATGCTCTTTGTAATAGTTCTAAAACAATCTCTATTGTCGGAAAAACGGGAAAATGCTAGAATTTTTCTCGGATGATCGCGCTTGTCTTTATCCATTACAAGTTAAAAAATATCCGAACGATGCGATAAAGTTTTATGCTTGTTAATACGAAATTATAATATTTCCTCATCTGCTAAAATGAAGAATCATCTGTTTTCCGAAAGTCAGAAAGGTCTGAATATGGTCGTCATCGGCGGCGGCAACGGACTTTCGACGTTTCTTTCGGGGTTGAAAAATTTTGTTGACGGCGGAAAAACAAATCCCGTCTGGATAAAAAAACTTTCGGCAATCGTCGCCGTTTCGGACGACGGCGGAAGTTCGGGCAGACTGCGCGACGAATTGCAGATGCTGCCGCCGGGCGACATACGCAATTGTATGGTCGCTCTCTCGGAAGATTCGCATCTGCTCTCACAACTTTTTCGTCATCGTTTCCGCGGCGACGGAGAACTCGGCGGACACAGTTTCGGAAACCTTTTTCTCGCCGCACTTACGGAAATTACGGGTGATTTCGCCGAAGCCGTCAAACTCTCGTCCGATATTCTGGCAAGTAAAGGTCATATCTATCCGGCGACTGATGCGGATGTGCGTCTGACAGCGGAATTAGAAGACGGAACGGTTATTCACGGCGAAACGAATATCGGAAAAACCGGAAAATCAGTCAAACGATTGCGTCTCGAGCCGGAAAATTGTCATCCGCTGCCCGAAGCATTGGCGGCGATTCACGAAGCAGATATAATTACAATCGGTCCCGGTTCGCTTTTCACCTCACTAATTCCGCCGATTTTGGTCAAAGGCGTTTCTGAAGCAATTGCCGCATCGTTTGCGACAAAAATTTTTATCTGTAATCTAATGACACAACCGGGCGAAACAGACGGTTTTTCTGCGAGAAAACATCTGGAAATCGTTCGCCAACACGCGCCTCAGATTGCTTTTGATTATGTGATTGTAAATAATTATCCGATCAGCAAAATACAATTGGAAAGATATGCCGGCGAAGGTGCGATGCAAATCGGTCTGCACGATTCAATAACACCTGAAACGATTGAAGATACGCAAATCATTTATGGTAATCTCTTAGATGAAGGCGAAAAAGTCCGCCATCATCCGGGAAAACTGGCACAAGTCGTTTTGCTGTGCGCTTCGTCAGAAAAAAGTATGGATTTAGAAAATAAAAAAGCGAATAACAATTACGATTCGGCTGTTATATCTGCTTGAAAAATTGGGGCGCGAAAATTTTGTTCGCGTTTCGGTCAATAGAAATATGGAACAGAAGGGAGAAAATAATCTTAAACAATTAGATGTTTTGATTTTGGCGGCGGGTTTGGGAACACGAATGCGTTCTAATCTGGCGAAGGTTTTGCACAAACTCGATAATCGTCCGCTCATCAATCACGTTTGCCGCACGGCGACGACACTCGCGCCGAGAAAAATTTACGTTGTTATCGGTCATCAGGGCGAAGACGTAAAACACGCGGTTTTGGAAGAGTTGGACGAAGAACACGCCGCTTTTGTCTGGCAAAAACAACAACTCGGCACGGGCGACGCGGTTAATGCCGCCCGCGAATTTCTCGAAAATGAAGATTCGACGCTTTTGATTTTATCAGGCGACGTGCCGATGATTCGCGCCGAAACACTCGCCGCGCTCGTTCAACAACATTACGCGCATCGCGGCAAAGGCGCGGCTTGCACTATTTTAACGGTTAAATTGGATGACGCGACAGGTTACGGTCGTATCATCCGCGACAACGAAGGATTGTTTGACAAAATCGTCGAACAGAAAGACGCTTCCGAAGAAGAAAAAAATGTTAAAGAGATAAATTCGGGAATTTATTGTTTTAACACGAAAAAACTTTTCGATGCTCTTTCCAAAGTAAAAAACGACAACGCGCAGAATGAATATTATCTGACTGACGCGCCGCGTCTTTTGCGTGAATCGGGCGAAGCCGTAGCGATCTATCGTCATAACGACGCGCACGAGATCGAAGGCATCAACAACCGCGTCCAACTCGCCGATATGGATCGTATTTTGTGCCGTCGCACGATCAAACGAATGATGCTCGATTACGGTGTGACGTTTATTGATCCGAAAAATACATATGTCAGCGAACAGGCGGGAATCGGACGCGATACCGTAATTTATCCGAACGTCACCATCGAAGGCGACACGCGCATCGGCGACGGCTGCACGATTCGTTCGGGAACGCGAATTTCAAATTCTAAGATCGGTTATGCGGTCGAGATTCTGGACAATTGCCTGATCGTAGATTCCGAAGTTTCCAATCAATGCACCGTCGGACCGATGGCGCACCTGCGCGGACACGCCAAAATGGAAGAAAAATCGAAAGTCGGAAATTTCGTCGAACTCAAAAAAACGATTCTCGGTCGCGGTTCTAAAGCAAGTCATCTGACATATCTCGGCGATGCAAATATCGGCGAAAAAACCAACATCGGCGCGGGAACGATCACCTGCAATTACGACGGCGTAAACAAACACGCCACCGAGATCGGCAATAACGTGCGTATCGGTTCGGACACGATGCTCGTCGCACCGATTAAGGTCGGCGATAATTCGGTAACCGGCGCAGGTTCGGTCGTGACAAAAGATGTTCCGGCAGATTCGTTGGTTTACGGCGCACCGGCAAAAGAAAAGAAAAACTTTAGAGAAAAAGAAGAAGAAATTAAATCGGTCGAAGTATGAGTTAACGCAATTATTCATTATTCACCATTCGTTAGTTATCAATTATATTATGTGTGGAATTGTCGGATACGTTGGAAACAAACAAGTTGTGCCGCTCATTGTTGACGGACTTCGCAAACTCGAATATCGCGGTTATGATTCGGCTGGAATTGCCGTCGTGGACGATAACAATCACCTCGAACTTCGCCGCGCCGAAGGCAAACTTCGCAATTTGGAAGAATGTATTCGCCTTAATCCGCTCGACGGAAATTACGGCATCGGGCATACGCGTTGGGCGACACACGGGCGACCGACCGAGGAAAACGCGCATCCGCATCGTGATTGTTCAGGCAAAATCGTCGTCGTGCATAACGGCATTATCGAAAATTATCTGACCTTGAAAAAGCAGTTACAGGAAAAAGGTCACGAATTTAAAACCGAAACCGACACGGAAATCGTCGCGCATCTGATCGAGGAACATCAGAAAGAAGGTTCGGGTTTTGAAGAATCGGTGCGAAAAAGCGTTCAGCAATTAAAAGGAATTTTCGCGCTTTCGATCATTTCGTCCGACGAACCCGACAAGATCATCGCCGTCCGCGAAGGTCCGCCGGTCGTCATCGGTTTGGGCGACGGTGAATTTTTCGTCGCCTCAGATATTCCCGCGATTTTACAGCATACGCGTGACGTTTTTTATCTCGGCGAAAAGGAGATCGCGATCTTAACGAAAGATTCCGTGCGCGTGACGGATTTTGACGGCAATGTCGTTGAACCGAAGCAGCAAAGAATAACTTGGGATCCGATTATGGCGGAAAAAGGCGGCTTCAAACATTTCTTATTAAAAGAAATTTACGAACAGCCGCGCGCCGTCCGCGACACCGTTCGCGGCAGAGTTTCGCTCGATACGGGAAAAGTTTATTTAGACCAAATGGACATTTCCGAAGAAGATTTTCAGAATGTTCGTTCAATAAAAATCGCCGCTTGCGGAACGAGCTGGCACGCCGGAATTGCGGCGAAATATATGCTCGAAGAACTGGCGCGTGTTCCGGTCGAAGTTGATTACGCATCGGAATTTCGTTACCGTAATCCGGTTTTGGACGAATCGGATTTGCTGATCGTCATTTCGCAGTCCGGGGAGACCGCCGACACGATTGCCGCAATGCGCGAGGCGAAAAAAGCCGGCTGCAAAGTGATGGCGATCTGCAATGTGCAAGGCTCGATGATTACGCGCGAAGCCGACGGCACGATTTTGACACACGCCGGACCGGAAATTTCCGTCGCTTCGACCAAAGCGTTTACGTCGCAAATCATCGCGCTTTATATTTTCTCGCTGTATCTGGGCGAACTGCGCGGAAAATTGACGGAAGATGAAGTTAAAAAACACGCGCAGGAATTAATCGAACTGCCTTTGAAAATAGAAGAAGTTTTAAGCGAAGCCGACTCAATCGAAGAAATGTCGAAGGAATTTTTCCGCGCGCAGGATTTTTTATATTTGGGGCGCGGCATCAATTTTCCCGTCGCGCTCGAAGGCGCATTGAAGCTGAAAGAAATTTCATATATTCACGCCGAAGGTTATCCGGCGGGCGAGATGAAACACGGACCGAACGCCTTGATTGACGAAACGCTACCGGTCGTCATCATCAACACGCGCGAAGAAGGCAACGAAAACAGCGAACTGCGCTACGAAAAAACGCACTCGAACATCGTCGAAGTAAAATCACGCGACGGAATAATTTTTTCGATTCTCTCGGAAGGCGATCAGATGAGTTCCATCGTTTCGGATCACGTCATCGAAATTCCGAAAGTTTCCGATCTGCTCGCGCCGATTTTATCAATCGTGCCTTTGCAATTGCTTGCATATAATATTGCCGTGCGACGCGGTTGCGATGTAGATCAGCCGCGTAATCTGGCAAAATCAGTCACAGTCGAATAAGTTCTGCTTAAAAATTTTACGCGCCGATTTTCGTATCTATTTCTCACGAAAATCGGCGCGTAAAATTTTTAAACTAACGACATTACTTGATAACAATTTTGCCCGCGAAAGACACGAAAAGCACGAAAATTAAAGCCTTTTTGGTCGGTTCTCAAACAGCTTTTTTTCGCTTATTTCATTTGTTTTGCGGTCAAATATTCTTTTCTTCGACTTTTCGTTTTCTCATTCAAAACTGACGTTAAATTACTAATTTTTCGGTTCTATTACAATACTTGATTATATAACTATATCGTTATATAATTATTAGTTATGGAAAGAAAAAATCTTTCAGATGAAGCACTCGAATTAATTGCAATGCGGTTTAAAGTTTTAGCCGAACCGCTTCGATTGCGAATTTTGAATACGCTTCAAGAAGGCGAAAAAAGCGTCAATGAACTTTCCGAAGCGGTCGAAACGAGCCAGCCGAATGTCAGCAAGCATTTGAAAATCTTGCAGGAAGCGGGAATTTTGAGTCGTCGGCAGAAAGGCAACGCCGTTTATTATTCAATTGCCGATGAAAGCATTTTCGCGCTCTGTGAACTTGTTTGCAACTCATTGGAACAACATCTGAAAAAGCACGCCAAAATTTTGGCTTTGGATTAAAAGAGATAAAAAAATTATGTCGGAATGCACGGTTTTCACATTGGATGAAAAATTGAAAACGGAAAACGTACAACTCGTTGATGTGCGCGAATACGCCGAATTTGCCGGCGGAAGAATTGAAAAGGCGAAACTTTTACCGCTCGATGAAATCGAAAAACGCAATGCCGAACTCGATTATGCAAAACCGATTTATGTAATGTGCCGCACGGGAAATCGTTCGTCCCGAGCGCAGAAAAAGTTGAGAGATTTAGGTTTTGAAAATGTGGTAAATGTCGCGGGCGGTTTTGAGGCTTGGAAAAAAGCCGGATTGCCCTTTGAGCGCGATGAAAAAGTACCTTGGGCTTTGGAAAGACAGGTTCGCTTTACCGCCGGAACGATTGTTTTAGCGGGATTTTTGCTAAACATTTTCGTTCATCCGTATTTTATCGGATTGTCGGTATTTGTCGGCGCGGGTTTGGTTTTTGCCGCTATAACCGATACTTGCGCGCTGGGAATGATGCTTTTAAAAATGCCTTGGAATCGCACAACTCAAGTCGGAAAAACAAAAGTTTCAACGGCGAGTCGAGCGTGAAAGACGCAGACACGGCAGGTTTTCGCTAATCGGGGGAACGGCGTTAATTTGTTTGAGCAGTTTTCGTGTCTGCGTTTTTTTATAAAATTTAAAGGGAGTTTTAAGTGTCGGTAATCTTTTATATCGGTTTGATATTGAGCGCGGCAATCGGTCTTTCGCTAGGATTGATCGGCGGCGGCGGTTCGATTTTGACCGTTCCGATCCTGATTTACTTTCTCGGTATAGAGACGCGCGAAGCCGTCGGAATGTCGCTGGCAGTAGTCGGCGCAACGAGTATTTTCGGCGCGTTTCTGCATTACCGGAAAGGAGCGGTAAATTTTTCGAGCGGAATGATATTCGGCATTTCCGGCATTATCGGTGCGTTTCTCGGTTCGCCTTTGACGCATTTTGTTTCATCCAATAATTTACTTTTGATATTTGCCGCACTGATGTTCGTCGTGGCGTTTTCGATGCTCTGGCGGAAGCGCAACGCGGAAAGCGAAACGGTTTACGAAGTCAATTTTCACAAAGCGATTGCCGCAGGTTTCGGAGTCGGAATGTTAACGGGTTTCTTAGGTGTCGGCGGCGGTTTTTTGATCGTTCCCGCGCTCGTTTTTTTCGGCGGTTTGCCGATGAAACAGGCAATCGGAACTTCGCTGCTTGTTATTGCGATGAACTGCATCGCCGGACTTTTCGGGCATTTAAGTTACGGTTTAGTCGATTTAAAAATCACTTTTCTGGTAACATTGCTGGCAGTTTTCGGCGCGATCTTCGGAACGATTCTCTCGCAGAAAATTTCGGTTTCGATTTTGCAGAAAAGTTTCGCATTTTTAGTTCTCGCAGTGGCAGTATTTTTGGTTTGCAAAAATTTATAGATTGGAGAAAATTATGAAATTCAGACAATTTTATTTAGGTTGCCTGTCGCACGCTTCTTATTATTTGGGTTCGGAAACAGAAGCAGCGATCATTGATCCTCAGCGCGATGTTCAGCAATATCTCGACGAAGCCGAAGCAAATAATCAGAAAATAAAATACATCATCGAAACGCATTCGCACGCCGATTTTGTTTCCGGTCACATTGAACTTGCTGAAAAAACGGGCGCGGAAATTATTTACGGCGCGAAGGCGAATACCGAATTTCCGACGCATAAAGTAAAAGACGGCGACGAACTTTCAGTCGGAAAAATAAAATTGAAATTTCTGGAAACGCCCGGACATACGCCCGAAAGCATCACGATTTTGGCGGAAGATTTGGAAAATGCCGCCGCGCCTTTGAAAATTTTCACGGGCGATACATTGTTTATCGGCGATGTCGGTCGTCCCGATCTGATCGGCTCGAAAGGTTTTACGGCGGAAGAAATGGGCGGATTTTTATATGATTCTCTGCGCGAAAAAATTCTGCCGCTTCCAGATGAAACCGAAGTTTATCCGGCACACGGAGCGGGAAGTTTGTGCGGCAAATCTTTGTCAAAGGAAACTTGGTCAACTCTGGGTGAGCAGAGAAAAAACAATTACGCTCTCAAGCCGATGTCGAAAGCGGAATTTATAAAAGTGGTTGCCTCGGATCAGCCGGAAGTTCCGGCATATTTTCCGGCAAGTGCGGCGCAAAATTTGAAAGGTTCTTTCTCACTCGAAGATTTGCCGAAACCGAAGGAATTTTCGACCGCAGAGATTGAAAATTTTGACGGCGTTATTTTAGATATTCGCAAAAGCAGCGATTACGGCGCGGCGCATATTCCGAATGCGATCAACATCGGACTCGGCGGACAATTTGCTTCGTGGGCGGGAACGCTCATTACAATCGGAACTCCGGTAGCGATTGCCGCCGAAACGAAAGAACAGACGAACGAAGGCTTTATGCGTCTGGCGCGAGTCGGCATCGAAACCGTCAAAGGCTATATTTTGATGAAAGATTTCACGGGCGAAAAGAAGATTGTAGAACAGATTAAAGTTGAAAAACTAAAAGAAATTTCGACCGATGAAATTCAATTTGTTGACGTGCGCCGTATTGCCGAACACGCTAACGGTCACGCACCGCACACGATAAATATTTCGCTGAACGATCTCTCAAAAGAAATTGATAAATTGAATCCCGAAAAACCGACCTATGTAATTTGTCAAAGCGGTTATCGTTCGAGTTTAGGAACGAGCATACTGGAAAACGCGGGATTTAATGAAATTTACAATGTCATCGGCGGCACGAAAGCGTGGACTGATGCGGGTTTTGAAACGAAAATTTCGGCGACGGTTTGCGCCAAATCTTAAATCGAAGTTTCTACTGATGTAAATTTTATGAAAATTACATTTTTATTTTTCCTGATTTTTCGGCGGTGAGTTTTTTGTCTTACCGGAACATTGCAAAAACCGAAACAGAAATCAAACAAACTTCTGTTTCGGTTGCAAAAACGGCGGACGAAAAGCCTGTTGTTCAATTCATAGATGTTCGCACGATTGAAGAATTATGACAGCGGACACGCGCCGAAAGCGGTCAATTATCCACTCGATGAAATCGAAAATTTAATCGCTACCGCTCGCTATGCCGATTTTCAAATACCTTTTTACATTATTTTGGTATTATCTTTGAAGTCATAAATAATCGTTTAATGCGATCTATAATGTTTTGTTGATGTTTATATCTAAATAAAAAAGCAGTATTACCTGAATTATTTAAGTAATACTGCTTTAAAAAGTGTTTAGTTAAATTTTAGTCGAAACATTTTTCCGGCACATTTTCCAGTGTGTTTTTGATAAGCATATCTACAACCGGCACAAAATCGTTATTATTTTCTTCATAAACGCGCAATTGTTCATCGGCACTCGTTCCGCGATCCAGAATCGTGTGAATGTGTTCGATCTCTTTACGCGAATCGAGTTCGTCAACCACATCGTCAATAAATTCGAGCAGTTCACGAATCAAATCTTTGACGGGAACTTCTTTCTGTTTACCGAGATCGAGCAATTTTCCGTCCAGACCGTAACGCACCGCGCGCCATTTGTTTTCCTGAATCAGTCGGCGATGATAGAGCCGGAAGCCGAGATTTTTGTCCATTAAAGTATAGAGCTTGGCAACAATTGCCTGAAAAAGTGCGGCAACTGCAATCGTGTCGTCAACGCGCGTCGGAATATCGCAGATGCGAAATTCGAGCGTCGGAAAAAGCGGATGAGGACGAATATCCCACCAGATTTTCGTCGCGTCCTGCATACAATTCATCTTGACGAGCAAATCAACATAACTTTGAAACTGCTGGTGAGATTCGAAGTGATCGGGAATATCCGTGCGCGGAAACTTTTTGAAAACTTCCGAACGATAGCTTTTCAGTCCCGTGTTAAATCCCAACCAAAACGGCGAAGAAGTCGTCAAGGCTAAAACGTGCGGCAAGAAATAACGCGCCGCATTCATAATGTTGATGCGGCGATCCAAATCTTCGACGGCGACGTGAACGTGAACGCCGAAAATCAACAGCGAACGCGCAACCATCTGCAACTCCTGAACAAGCAGTTTGTAGCGGTCGTGTTCGTAGATCGTCTGCTCCGACCATTTTGAAAACGGATGCGTCGAAGCGGCGACGATCTCCATTCCTTTTTTGCGGGCGAGCGACGAAATGATACAGCGCAACTTAGTAATGTCTTCGCGGGCTTCCTGAATATTTTTGCAAACTCCCGTGCCGACTTCGATCATTGACTGAATCATTTCGGGTTTTATTTTTTCGCCGAGAAGCAGTTTGCCTTCTTCCAAGATTTCCGAGACGTGCGATTTTAGTTCGCGTGTATTCGGATCAACGATTTGAAATTCTTCTTCGATACCGAGCGTAAATTGTTCAAACATAATTTTTCTTTTTTAATTTTTGGCGAACCTCTATTCTAAATCCAATTCCTGTTTTAAAAGATTTTCGTCGGCTTCGGAAAGATCGTGAAAACGAACGCCGACACCTTGTCCGGGATCGATATAAGCGACTTTTCCGTAGAAAGAAACTTCGTGATTACCGAGCATCAGATGCAGACGAATCGGAGTTCCCATTGCAAATTCCGCGCCGGTTGCCATATAAAGTCCGCCGATGCCGATGTCTCGCGTGTTCGCAATGCCGGTCGCATCTCCACCTTCAAATTCGACATTAACAATTAATTTTTTACGATCCGATTGTCTCCTTTCCGAAGGAGTAAGTGCTTCATCTGGTTCTCTTGGTAGCATTTTGCCTCGTATGTATTTGAAATGATTAAAACTTTCCATCTATTGTAAACATTTTTTCGAGATATGGAAGAACTATTTTTTAAAAAAGGTCTTCGGTTATTGATTTTTGGTCTCTGACTTTGTAATTTAAATTGAATTTTTGCGTCTGAAAATATTTCTGCCGAAATAAAAAACTAAAAAATCGAAGATTTATCAAAGCTGAAGACCAAAAATCAATAATCGCTTATTCTTATTATTTGCAATTTTTCTTTCGGCAAGTTACCATAATTTCTCGTCAAAACAGGAATTTTATTGGCTGAAAACATTTTTTTGAGTTAAAATTTACGAGATTTCCGACTTTTAATTTTGCAACTTTTTTATGGGCTTTTCGACAACGGCTATCCACGCAGGCAATGAACCTGATACAGCGACAGGTGCGGTCAGTGTGCCGATTTATCAAACCTCGACTTACGCGCAGGACGCGCTCGGCAAACACAAAGGTTACGAATATGCCCGCACGCAAAACCCGACTCGTTCCGCTTTGGAAAAAAATATTGCCGCGCTCGAAGGTGCGAAATTCGGCTATGCTTTCGCTTCGGGAATGTCGGCGATTGATGCTTGTCTGAAACTCGTCAAAGCGGGCGATCACGTTATTTTGGGAGATAATACTTACGGCGGAACATTTCGCCTGTTTGACAAAGTTCTAAAAGATTACGGAATAGAATTCGATCTGGTTGATACGACCGACATTTCAAAAGTCGAACAGGCGTTCAAACCGAATACGAAAATGGTTTTCGTCGAAACGCCGACCAATCCGGTGATGTCAATTACGGATTTGAAAGCTGTTTCCGAAACGGCGCACGCACACGGCGCACGAGTCGTCTGCGACAATACTTTTATGTCGCCTTATTTGCAGCGACCGATGGAGTTCGGTGTTGACATTGTCGTTCATTCGACGACGAAATACTTAAACGGTCATTCGGATTCGATTGGCGGTTTCGTCGCGCTCGATGATGAAAAAGATGCCGAACGCATACAATTTATTCAAAACAGCATCGGCGCGATTCTTTCGCCGTTCGATTCTTTTTTGGTTTTGCGCGGCACGAAAACTTTAGCCGTCAGAATGCAGGCGCACGACCGCAACGGCAGACAAGTTGCGAATTTTTTGACCGAACATCCGAAGATCGAAAAAGTTTATTATCCCGGACTCGTTTCGCATCCGCAGCACGAACTCGCCAAGACTCAGCAGAAAGGTTTCGGCGGAATGGTTTCATTTGAAACGGGTTCGCTCGAAAATGCAAAAGCGGTTTTGGAAAACGTCAAACTCTGCATTTTGGGTGAGAGTTTGGGAGGCGTAGAAAGTCTGATTTCGCATCCGGCGACAATGACGCACGCTTCCGTGCCGCAGGAAAAACGCGACGAACTGGGAATTACCGAGGGACTGGTTCGTATTTCGGTCGGCATCGAAGACGTTGAAGACATTTTAGAAGATTTAGATCAAGCATTAAGTTAGTTGAGAGTTAGTATTTGATAGTTGAAAGTTAGGAAAAAACTATCAATTATCAACTGTCAATTATTAACTCATTAAATTATGTTAATTGTAGAAATACACGCGACATCCCACATCGGGCGTGTCCGCAAGGGCAACGAAGACAATTATCTCGTTTTGCATCTGTCTGCCACGAAATCGTGGACGAGTTCGCAGTCAGCCGACAAATTCGACATCGAATCGCAAAAGATCGAAGTTGACAACACGGGTTTGGTTCTGGCGGTTTCCGACGGAATGGGCGGCGCACTTGCCGGAGAAGTAGCCAGCAAAATGGCGGTTGAAACCGTCAGCGAAAGACTCCTCGGTGACGACCCGGACGAGACGATTTCGCCCGATAAATATAACGAATCGCTGATCGCTAAATTATACGATGCGACCGTTTCGGCAAATTATATAATTCATCAGCAGGGACGCTCCGATCCGCAATACAACGGAATGGGAGCGACTTTTACGGGAGTCGGAATCACGCCCGAAGCCGTTGATCTGATTCAGGTCGGCGACAGCCGCACATATCTTGTTCGCAATGCTAAAATTCATCAGATCACAAAGGATCAATCACTTGTTCAGCAATTGATTGACGCTAATCAAATTTCTCCCGAAGAAGCTGAAACACACGCACTGAAAAATGTAATTTTGCAGGCTCTCGGCGCACAAAATGAGATATATCCTGTTCCGGCGAGACTTTATCCCGAACGCGACGATATTCTTTTGATATGCAGTGACGGATTATCTAATAAGGTCAGCAACGAAAGTATGCAGCGAATTATTCTCGATAATATTAGTCGGTTGGACAACGCTTGCAACGAGTTGGTCAGAGAAGCCAACGAACGTGGCGGCGAAGACAATATTACTTTAATTATCGCCAAATTAACCGGAAGCGAACTTCCCGAGCCGACCGATGATGCGGTAAAAGTCGAGTTGTTGGATTTGGGAAATATTCACGATACCGACGAACAAGTTACGGCTGAAATTATTTAACCCAAGTTGCTAGTGATAGAAATTTAAGATGTTTTGCCCGCGAAATACGCGAAAAGACACGAAAAAGTAGATAAATTTGATTGTTTTTGTCACTTTTTTAGTGCATTTTGCGTATTTCGCGGGTAATTTCTTCAAAACCTTACTAACTAGCAACTTGGGTTAGTTAAATTTTATCAATTTTAGTCTTTTCTCCAGTCAGGTAATTCTTTTAAGTCGGAAACTTGCCGAACATAGATTGAAGAACCTTTGACCAGAACGACTTCGACCTTTTCGCCTTCTTCGAGAGTTTTTTCACCATCCGCCGGAAAAGCCGTCCAGACCGAGCCGTAAACTTTTACTGCCGCTTCGTTTAACGCGCCTTTGCTTTTTGTCGTGACAGTTCCGATCTGTCCCGGCAATGCGTCAATTCCCATTTTGACGACATCTTTGTCGCCGTGTGAATAATATTTGGCAAAAATCGTCCGCGACATTGCCGTTAAAACTATTGATACAATTGCAAAAACAGCAAATTGAACGGCAATACCCGCGCCCAGAAATCCGGCGAGAGCCGCAACAATCGCACCGATGCCGAACCAGAAAAGCACGAAACCGAACGTGAAAGTTTCAGCAATAATCAGAATAACACCGAGAATAATCCAGAATAACCAAGCCAGTTGTTCCATATTTCACCGAGAAAATGTATTACACCAAAATACTAACACAATAGTTTTCAACATCGGAATTTTATTAAATAGACGGTAGTTTTTTTCAACTTTAATCACACAACTTTGAACTCTCCGCTCACTCGTGCTAATCTTTCTGCTGTGCTTGGGTGGCGGAATAGGTAGACGCACAGGACTTAAAATCCTGTGTCCGTAAGGGCGTGCGGGTTCGATTCCCGCCCTAAGCACCAATTATATTTTTGAAAAAGCCTTGATTTATCGAGGCTTTTTGTTTTTGAAAATTTATCGGCATAACTATTGCCGTTCATAAATTTCGGGAAAAGGAGAAATTTATGAACAAATTCAAGGTTGCTGCAATAACGGCTTTATTTTTAAGTTGTGTTTTCTCATTTAATTTGATGGTCCGGGCGCAGAGCCGCGCCGATCAAACGATAATGAATCAGGCAGAAAAAGTTTCAGGCGACAAATTCGGGTTTTTGTCGCTTACGCCAAACGGTGCGCGTGTTTATTCGGTTAATCGTCCGAGTTCGCAGATGATAAATGCAATTGACACAGGGTTGAGCGATCTGTTTGCCTTCGCGCGAAAAAACAGATACAGCCGAAAATTAAACTATTCCGATTACACGATTTTTATCGGCAGACCTGATCGCACGAAAGACAGTCAAAAAAATTATTCTCCCGACATCGCCGTTAATGCCGCCCAATATGCGGGAACGGATTACGATCAGGGCGGTTTTATTTATGCGGCGGGAATGGTTATCGGCTACAATCCGAATGCTTTTTTGATTGCCGACCACAGCAAAAATTTTCAGCGCGTTTCCGAAGTCGTCAGATACGAAGGTGAACATATCGTTCTCTACCACAACGACCGGAGGCGTTATCAGCAAACAGCCGATCACAGTCAGGGCGGCGGACATCCGATTTTGCAATAAGCGAAAATCAACAGCATTAATCAGCGGCGGTTGGCAGATTTATTTTGCCGGCTGCCGCTTTTTCGTTGCAATTTTAATCTAATGATAATTGCTTTGATTTTTATCGCCTAATTTTTCCGCGGATTTCCGATAGACTTTATCCTAAATCGTGCAAAGCTAACCGATATTGTCGGCAGAAAAATATGGACAATTCTTAAATTTAGCGTGTAAAATGCGGTAACTATCGGTTTTTATTAAATTTACAATTTTTTGCAAACAATGGCACAACCATTGCTATTATACTTCGTGGTTATTTTAAGTTTGAAAAGTTTCCGCGAAGATGGAGGTCATAAATGATTTTTTTACGACTAAAGACCAAAATCTCAGCAGTTTGTTTTTTGATCTTTGTAATTTTCAATACGGTTTCTGCTCAAAAAATTTACGAATTACCTTCGGGAACGAAATTTCGTGTTCGGATGGATAACGAAATAAATTCAAAAGTTTCGAGCAAAGGCGACACTTTTACGGCGACGGTTTTCGAGCCTGTCCGAATCAGCGAAACGGTTGTTTTGCCAATTGGAACGATTATCGAAGGACGCATTATAAAAGTTAAACGCGCTTCTGCCGGAAATAAAAACGGCGAAATGGAAGTCAGATTTGAAACGATGCGTTTTACCGAAGGCGAACAGCGCGACATCGAAGGCATTTTGGTAATTCCTTTGAAAGCCGAATCGTCATCGCCGACCGCAAGCATTTTAACGGTTGTCGGCGGAACGGCAATCGGCGCACTTCTCGGAGCAGTTTCAAAAGCCGATAACGGAGCATTAATCGGTGCGGGAATCGGCGCGGGCGCGGGCGGCGGAATCGCTTATCTGAAAAAAGGCAAAGACGTGAAAATCAAGGCGGATGAAAAATTTGAAATCGAAATTACAAAGAACGTAATTTTACCTGTTAAAGATTTTTAGAAAATTTATACAAGCTTGGTCGTTGACCTTAAAATTAACGACCTTTAGAAAAAGTCCGGTGTGAAGGGGAGAGCGCACCGGGCTTTTTCTGTTTTTATCTGTCAAATAGAAATAAATTTGTCGATGGCTCGGAAAATTCGACATCAAGATAGATTTCTGAAAGCAGAATTTCGACCGCGAATGTCAGCGGAAAAATTTTTGCATCTAAACCGAGGGCTTCGCGCTGAATCCATTCGTTTTCGTTTTGTTTGATAAACTGCGTGACGTGCGCTCTGTTTGTAGAAATCAGCAGATATTCGGTGAAACTTTCGATTGATTTGTAATAAGTAAATTTTTCGCCGCGATCAAAGGCTTCGGTCGAAGGCGAGAGAACTTCGATGAGCATTTGCGGATTCGTCAAAACTTCCATTCCACCCATCATTTCGTAAATTTCTTCGCCGCAGTAAACCGACAGATCGGGATAACGATAAGGCGTGTAAAACGGAACTCTGACTTTTAAATTCGAGCCGAATACGGAACAACCTCGACCGCGCAATAATTCACGCAGATGCGCTCCGGCATTAACCACGATTCGTTCGTGATTCGGACTTGCGCCAGCCATTGACCAGATGTTTCCGTCGTAGTATTCGTATTTTTCTTCCGAGTTTCGTTCGATTTCGAAATATTCTTCCAGACTGCATTTGCGTTTCGATTGAGCGGTCATAGATTTTCTTTCCAAAAATTCTTCTCTTTTGCCGTTTGTCTTTAACTATGACAAAATATCATTTTTATTTTACACAAATATTTCAACACTAGAGAGGAAAAATATAAATAATGACTGGAAGAAATAAAATTACGGTTGTAGGTGCGGGAAATGTCGGAGCGACCGCCGCACATTGGATCGCAAGCAAGGAATTGGCGGATGTCGTTCTCGTTGATATTGTCGAAGGAACGCCGCAGGGAAAATCTCTGGACTTGGCGCAAGCCGCGCCGATTGACGGTTTTGATGTCAAACTTGTCGGCGCAAATTCGTATGAAGAAACGGCTGATTCGGATGTCGTTATCATAACCGCCGGACTTCCGCGCAAACCGGGAATGAGCCGCGACGATCTTTTAAAAACAAATTCCGATATTGTCGGACAAGTCACGGAACAAATCGCCAAATATTCGCCCGAATCATTTATCATTATCGTTTCAAATCCTTTGGACGCGATGGCACAGGTTGCATTCAAGCGTTCGGGATTTCCGAAAAACCGCGTAATGGGAATGGCTGGCGTTTTGGATTCGGCGCGGATGCGCTGTTTCGTCGCTGAAGAGTTAAATGTTTCGGTTGAAAATATTACCTGTTTCGTTCTTGGCGGACACGGCGACACGATGGTTCCGCTGCCGCGTTATTCGACGTGCGCGGGAATTCCGATTACCGAACTGATTGAAAAAGACAAACTCGACGCAATCATTAAAAGAACAGCTAACGGCGGCGCGGAAATCGTCGGACTTTTGAAAACGGGTTCGGCGTTTTATGCTCCTTCGCTCGGTGCAGTCGAAATGGCGGAAGCAATTTTGAAGGACAAAAAGAAAATTCTGCCGTGCGCCGTCTATCTCGAAGGCGAATACGGAATCAACAATCTGTTCGTCGGCGTTCCCGTCAAACTCGGCAAAAACGGTGTCGAACAAATTATCGAAATTTCCCTGACGAACGACGAGCGAGCCGCTTTGCAAAAATCAGCGGGTGCAGTTCAGGAACTTATTGATGTCCTTGGTATTTAACCGGATATTTTCATTTTGACCGAACAATCATTCAATTTGACAGAATCGTCCATCCCAAAACATTTCTAATTACTCGTAAATGCTGTAAATACAATGATTTACCTTTTGGCATAAGTGTTGATTAGTAAAAAGTGGCTGAATTTTGCCGTTTTTTAGAAACTCAGGAGAATAAACTTTAATGTCAATTGTCAGAAATTTTTCAGTTAAAAATAAAATGATCTCTTTCACCTTATTGTTTTCATTTATTTTTACAAACGTATTTGCCGCACAGGTATTTGCTCAAAGGAGCTTTCAAACACCGACAGGTGTTTCGGTTTCGGCGAAATATACGACCGATTTAACACAACTTGCCCGCAATAACAGATTGCGAATCAATACAAATTTCGTAAACGAAAACAATCGTTTAATGCAGATATTAAACGGCGGCGAACTTCGCCAAACCGTTATTTTGGATGATACGAGTGAAAATCAAGAACTCGTTGTCGAGCAATTAGCGATTCGTGCGGCAAAAGAAACGCCGAATAAACAAATTCTGAAACTCGATGTCGCTTCGATTTATGCAAACGCCAAATCGGATGCGGAAGTCGCAAATATTACGAATAAAGTTTTCAACGAACTCGCCCGAAAAGATAACATCGTTCTTTTTGTAAATGAATTGACAAATTTTATCGGTAGATCGAACGTCGGTGCATCGCTCAACAATCTTCTTATTCAAGGAAAAGTCCGCATTATCGGTGGAAGTTCCAAGACTGCTTATAAAGAAAATATCGAGCCGGTCGCTGAAATTGACGCACTTTTCGATAAAGTTACGATTGGCGACCGGACAAATTTTTCGGTGGACGAATTAAAAAATAAAACTGCCAAATATGACGGCTATCGCGGTGACAATGTTTCATCCGATCTGCGCGAAATGATGGCAAACGATTCGACGGGCGAAAAGCGTGTTGACGTTATTCTGCAAGCGAAAGACGCAAATAATGCAGAATTTATCGCTTTGATGAAAGACGGTAAAGCGCGTGTTTCCGAACGCATCGGCGAAAGCGATATATTAGCCGTTAATCTTCCTTTGTCGGCGGTTTCACAGCTTTCGGAAAGCGGTTTGATTAATTATGTTTCGCCTAATCGCCCGATTCAAATGTTCGGTCACGTTGAAAATACGACCGGCGCGGCAACGGTTCGAAACGTAAATACCGGAGCTACCTTGGACGGCAGCGGAATCGGCATTGCCATTCTCGATTCGGGAATTTATACCGATCACAAAACTTTCAAAAACGGCGATACGAGCCGTGTTGTTTACAGCCAAAGTTTCGTTCCCGGCGAGTCCGCTAATGTTGACGGCTACGGACACGGAACGCACGTTGCAAGTCTGGCGGCGGGCAATTCAGACCGTAACAGCGGAGCATATAAAGGAATCGCTCCGAATGCCAACATTATAAATCTCAAAGTTTTGAATAACGACGGAACAGGAAATACCGCGTGGCTTTTGAACGGTCTCGACTGGATTGCGGCAAATTATCAAACTTACAACATCCGCGTCGTAAATCTCAGTCTCGGCAGTCCGGCGATTGACAGTTATACGAACGATCCGGTTTGCATCAAGGTTCAACAACTTAACGCGCTCGGCATAATCGTTGTCGCCGCCGCCGGAAATATCGGCAAAAGTTCGACCGGAGTTAAAGAATACGGACATATTCATTCGCCCGGAAGTGATCCTTCGGTTATTACGGTCGGCGCGGTTAATACGCTCGGCACGGATTCGCGTGATGATGATACGGTAACGAGTTTCAGTTCGAGAGGTCCGACGCGATCTTCTTACACGAACATTTTGGGCGTGAAAGTTTACGATAATTCTATCAAACCCGATCTGGTTGCGCCGGGAAACAAATTAATTTCCGCCGCTTCACCGAATAATCATATTTATCAAGATAACACGGATTTGAGCAATGCCGATCTTCTGTCTACCGACAATACCGACAGTATGATGTATATGAGCGGCACATCTATGTCTGCTCCGGTTGTTTCGGGTGCGGTTGCACTTCTCTTACAGGCAAATCCTAAACTCACGCCTTCGATGGTCAAAATGATTCTGCAATACTCGGCTCAACCGCTCGCCGGTTACAATATGTTCGAGCAGGGCGCGGGCGAACTGAATCTCGACGGCGCAATCAAATTGGCTAATTACGTTCGCAATGACGTAACTTACAACGGAATGACGAAAGGCACGGCAATCAACCGCACGGGCGCAATGATGCCGACCGCTTCATCTACACTCAACGGAAATACATTCGGCTGGTCGCAGATGATTACGACTCAATACGGATTTATTACCGGAAACAGTCTGATTTCCAAATATCAAAAAGTTTACGATAATAATTCCTGGTTTCAAAAAGGCATAACCAAATCATTACTCGGCGGATTGACGATTGATACGGGAGTTTATACGACCGGATTGACGTTCAACGACAGCGTAATGACAAGCAACGGTTCACCGCTCGGCGGCGGAACCACGCTTCTCGCTTCAGGAGTTTTGATCGGCGACGGAGTTTTGATCGGCGACGGAGTTTTGATCGGCGACGGAGTTTTGATCGGCGACGGAGTTTTGATCGGCGACGGAGTTTTGATCGGCGACACTACGAAAGCGACTTTGCTGCTTGCCGGTGATGTGTCGGCTTCGATGCAATAACTTATTTATTTATCAAAAAGGGGGGATTTTAATGATAAATACATACGTTGCGCCGAAGGACTATCTTTACACCGATTTGAAAGAATTACGGATGAGCGATGCTTTTGCTTTCGCTTCGGATATAAACCCGGTCGAACTTTTGACTGAATACAACAGAACGGAAGTTTTGAATTTCCTGAAAGTTCGTCCGGTTCATACGGTTATTATGGCGAGTTTTATCTGTGACAACGGAATTGAAAGCGAAGACAATCGCGGCAAATTTTACGGTTATAGAAATTCTAAAGGCAAACTCGAAGGAGTTGCCTTAATCGGACATACGACATTGATCGAAGCTCGCAGCGAAAAAGCTCTCAAAGCATTTGCACGAAAAGCGCAAACTTCGGAAACTCCGATCAAACTGATGATGTCGCACAGCGATTCTATCGAAAGATTCTGGAATTATTATGCGATTGACGGTCGAAAACCGAGACATAATTTCAAGGAATTACTTTTTGAATTAAACTTTCCTTTTCCGGTTCAGGATTGTCGGTGGGATGTCAGAACGGCTAAACCGGAAGAATTGGAAGACGTTGCCAAAGCGCAGGCGGCAGTAGCGTTTATGGAAAGCGGCATTGATCCGATGCTGAAAGACCGCGAAGGCTTTCTTATACGATGTTTGAAAAGAATCGAGATGGGACGCACCTTCGTTGTCTTTGAAGACGGTAAACTGCTCTTTAAGATAGATGTTATGTCGGAAACTGAAGATGTAATTTATCTCGAAGGTTTCTATGTCGCGCCGGAATATCGCGGTCTGGATTTAGGACCGAAATGTCTGGCGAAGGTCAGTGTCGAATTGCTTGACCGCGTTCAGCATATCTGCGGATTAAGCAACGCCGAATTTGCAAGCGTTCACCGAAGTTTGGGCAAAGCGGGTTATAAAAATACCGATTTTTGTCAAACAATTTTTGTTTAACATTAATAATTATAGACAAAATTGTTAATCTTCTGACATAATAGAGAAGGCATATGTAAAGCCTTCTCTATTATTTAGCTTAATCTCTTAAATTCCTTTCTCGAAGTTACTGAACCTAAATCCGATTCCGGTTTAAAATACAAATTTGAACACGAGTTTGATTTGACGATGTTGCAATGAACTCAAAGTCGCTAACGCAAAAATATATGTATGCCGTTCTTTTCGTCGGCTTCGTCTGTCTTGCGCTCGCACTTTTCGCTCTTCCTTATAAAGAAATTAATCTTCAATTACTTGTTCTGGTGGGCTTCACTCTCGGATTCGGCTCACGCATTTCAATCCGGATTCCGCGCTTTACTTCGCACATTGCCGTTTCGGACACTTTTATTTTTCTTGCTCTAATTTTGTTTGGCGGAGAAGTGGCAATAGTTCTCGCCGCGCTCGAAGCATTTATTTCATCGTGGCGTTTCTGCACTAAAAAGATTTCCGTATTTTTTAACGCGGCAATGTGGGCTTTATCAACCACCGTCGTTGTCAATGTTCTGAAACTTTTCGGATATTACTCGCAAGGTTTTCTCCACGGGCAAAACGGAACGTGGAATGATTACATAATCGTCCTTTCGATCATCGCCCTGACCCAATTTATAACTAATACGGCATTGGCTTCCGTTCACGGCGCACTGAGAAATGAAGAACCTCTCTGGCAAACATGGAAAACTTCGTATCTCTGGACATTTATCACATATTTTGTCGGCGCGGTAACCGCCGGAGTCTTGGTCAAGTTTCACGATTTGATAGGATTCGGCGTTATTGTCGCTTCTTTTCCGGTAATTTATTTTATTTACTTGACATACAAGATGTATGCTCAAAACGTGGCGATGTCCGCTTCGCAAGCCGAGCAAGCTAAAGATCACGCAGAAATACTGAAATTTCAATCAAAAGCTCTTGCCGAATCGGAGGAACGATTTCGCAGCGCATTCGATTACGCGCCAATCGGCATTGCCCTCGTTTCACATTCGGGTAACTGGCTCAAGGTAAATCACGCTCTGTCGCAAATTCTCGGCTACTCGGAAGCGGATTTTTTGGCGACAGATTTTCAATCTATGATTTATCACGACGATCTGGGCGATACTTTAATAAAAATGCACGAATTGGTTTCCGGGAAAATTCCGGCGTGCCAGATGGAGCATCGCTATATTCATAAATCGGGTGAAACGGTTTGGGCATCGTGGAGCGTTTCGACTGCTTCGGGATCGAAATCACATCAGCCCAATCTGATTTTTCAGATTCAGGATATTACAGATAAAAAACTCACCGAAGAAAAATTGCAGTATGATGCCACACACGACGCTCTGACAGGACTTCCGAACCGTAAGTATTTTATGATTCGGCTCGAACAGGCTTTGGAAGAAACCGCTCGAAATCCGCTGCACAAATTCAGTCTTTTGTTTATTGATCTCGACCGCTTCAAATATGTCAACGACAGTCTCGGACATCAAATCGGAGACAAGTTGTTAGTCGGTATTGCCGAACGTCTGCGCGATTGTGTTCGCCCGAACGACATCGTAGCACGACTCGGAGGCGACGAATTTACAATTTTGGTTCAGGGAAATTATGACCAACAAGAGATTGTCCGCGTCGCCGAGCGAATTCACGAAAAATTTGCTTTGCCTTTCGACCTTGTCGGAAATGAAGTTTACAGTTCGGCAAGCATCGGGATTTTGCATCACACGGAGAAACATAAGATACCCGAAGACCTGATGCGCGATGCAGATACGGCGATGTATCAGGCAAAGCGCGCCGGAAAAGCCCGTCACGAAGTTTTCGATGAAAATATGCACCAGGCGATGAAGGAAACTTTACAGCTTGAGACCGATTTGCGGCGTGCCATCGAAAACCGCGAATTTGAAGTTCATTACCAACCGATCTTTTCACTGCAAACCGGAGAACTCGAAGGTTTTGAAGCTCTCGCTCGTTGGGAACATAAGGAAATGGGAGTCATTACGCCGGACAAATTTATTTGTTTGGCTGAAGAAATCGGCACGATTGATGCGCTCGGCGAACAAATTCTGGAAAAAGCCTGTAGCCAGATTATCTCACTGAAACATATCTTTTCCGATGATTTCTTCCCGAATCTGAGCGTCAATCTTTCCTGTAAACAATTTGCTCAACCGAATTTACCAAAGAGAATCGAAAAAATTTTGGACGCAACAGGATTTCCGGCAGATTATCTCAAACTGGAAATTACGGAAACGGTTTTCATCGAGCATCGTGAGAAAGCAATCGAAACTTTGCACAAAATCTGCGATCTCGGAATCGAAATTAATATTGACGATTTCGGAACGGGATACTCGAACCTCAGTTATCTTATGCAACTGCCGATTTCGACTTTAAAGATTGACCGTTCGTTTATCACACCGCTGGAAAAAGGTCCGCGAAACCTGCAAATCGTCCAGACAATCATTATGCTTGCCCGAAGCCTCGGATTAAAAGTCATCGCTGAAGGCGTTGAAAATAAATTACAATTAGAACAGTTAAAAAAACTGAACTGCGACGGCGCGCAAGGTTTCTACTTTGCCGAACCGATGAACTTCGACGGCGTTAAATCTTTTCTAAAAGAAAAACAAATCATCCAACTACCAACCGAATTCGACACGATGCCGGTCGTTTCAACTATCCAGTAATGTTTTTTTAAGATAAGTGATGAATACTGTTGGCGAATTCAAAAAAGTGATTTATCATTCTCCAAAAACTTAGGAGAATCTTGTTATGTCGCTTCGCTCTGAACCGATTCCTGAAGTGCCTGAAGAAACTGCCCGGATTGCCCGTGCCGCTTTTCCAAAAGGCAATGTGTATTTAAAGATGCGCGATGAACTCGGCACTTTTTATGACGATGAGGATTTCAAGGATTTGTTTTCGACACGCGGACAACCGGCATTTTCGCCGTGGCGATTGGCTTTGATCACAGTGATGCAGTTTGCCGAAGGTTTGTCGGATCGGCAGACGGCGGAAGCAGTGCGCTCCCGGATCGATTGGAAATATGCTTTGAGTTTGGAACTCGCCGACAGTGGATTCGATTATAGTGTTTTGTCAGAATTCCGATCCCGACTCTTGAAGAAGAAAAAGGAGTCGCTCTTGCTGGAGAAAATGTCCGGGCGATTTCAGGAAAAAGGGCTGGCTCAAAGCCGGCGGACGGCAGCGCACCGATTCGACGCACATTTTGGCGAAGGTGCGGAATTTGAATCGATTGGAGAGCGTTTGCGAAACTTTACGTGCCGCTCTGAACGAGATTGCCGCAGTTGCTCCCGAATGGCTCAAACAGCGCGTTTCGGCTGACTGGTTTGATAGATACTCCCGCCGGATCGAGGAATACCGCTTGCCGAAAGGCGAAGAGAAACGGAATGAGTATGCCGCACTGGTCGCCGGTGACGGCTTTCAATTATTGACTTGGATTGAGGCTGCTGAAACACCGGCGGAGTTGAAACAGTTGGAGAAAGTCGAAATTCCGAGCCGGATGTGGGAACATCAATTCGAGTTCAAAAACGAAAAGCCGCAGTTCCGAGCCACTAAGGATTTAGCACCGGCAAGCGAGCGATTCGATTCGCCGTATGATGCCGAGGCGCGTGACGGCAGCAAACGGGCAACGACCCGGCGCGGCTACAAAGTGCATTTTACGGAAACCTGCGATCTATCATTGCCCGCATTTGATCGGCAATGCGGAGAAAGTTCGGGTGCGCTTCAGACGGTCGCAGTGCAAAAACTGCGAGAATCAATCGCTCTGCACTCGTTCCGGCGACGGACGTTCGCTGTCGTTTTCGCCGCAAACCAAACACGACTGGCTGGCGGAGCAACGAACACTGGAAAATACTCAGGGGTGGCGTAAATTATATAGTCAGCGAGCCGGGATCGAAGGCACTTTTTCGCAGGCGGTGCGAGCTTACGATTTGCGGCAAACAAGATACATCGGTGAAAAGAAAACGTATCTGCATAATATCGCTACGGCTTCCGCTATCAACATCAGCCGGAGCATCGCGTGGTTGGATGGCAAACCGCGCGAGCAGACCGGAACTTCGCGGTTCGCCAAACTGAGAATTTCCGAGTGATGAGAATTCGCCAACAGTATCAGCAATGGAACAGAAGTATATTATAAAGAGAATGTAAAAGAAATTGTGTAACTGTTCATTAAAACTTAACTTAAAAAAAGAGGTCAATAAATGAACAGAACACAAGAAGAGAAATTGAAGCAATTAGCCGGTGAGTTGGCTAAAGATATAAAAACCGGGGAAGATTTGAGTTCTTTGTCGGCGCAGTTGGTCAAACTGACGGTTGAAGCGGCATTATCAGCCGAGATGGAAAATCATCTCGGTTATCCGCCGCATTCAACGCTCGGACATCATTCGGGGAATTCGCGCAATGGCACGAGTCCGAAGATTTTGAAAGGTGATCACGGCGAGATTCGGATTGAAACACCGCGTGATCGGTTGGGAAGTTTCGAGCCGGAGCTTGTCAAAAAAGGGCAGACGCGCATTAGCGGGATGGACGAGCAGATATTGTGCTTGTATGCCAAAGGGCTTTCGACCAGAGAGATCGTGCAGGTCTTTGAAGAAATGTATGGAGCGGAAGTCTCAGCCGGGTTAGTGTCGCAAGTGACGAATGCCGTCATCGAACAGGTCAGAGAATGGCAAACGCGCCCGCTCGATGAGATTTATCCGATAGTTTATCTCGATTGCATCGTGCTGAAAGTGCGACAGGACAAACGGGTCATCAAGAAATCGGTGTATCTGGCGTTGGGCGTAAATCTGGACGGGCAGAAAGAACTGTTGGGCATCTGGATGTCGGAGAATGAAGGAGCAAAATTCTGGCTTTCAATCTTGACGGAGTTGAAAAATCGCGGGCTTGAACAGATTCTGATTGCCTGTGTTGACGGTTTGTGCGGCTTTCCCGAAGCGATTGAAGTCGAATATCCGCCGGCAAAAGTTCAATTGTGCATAATTCATCAGGTGCGAAACTCTTTGCGCTATGTCGCGTGGAAAGATTACAAAGCGGTAACTGCCGATTTGAAAAGCATTTATCAGGCGGCAAGCGAGGAGCAAGCAAGTCAGGAACTCGACCGATTCGCCGAAAAATGGGACGCTCAATATCCAAATAGTGCCAAATCTTGGCGCACTCATTGGGCAAATCTGATCACCATCTTTGACTATCCGGCAGATATTCGCAAAGCTATTTATACGACCAACGCCATCGAATCGTTAAATTCTGTGATCCGAAAAGCGACCAAAAAACGAAAAGTTTTCCCGACTGACGACGCGGCATTGAAGGTCGTTTTTCTGGCGACGCAAGCCGCCGCGAAGAAATGGACGATGCCGATCAAAAATTGGAAATCGGCGATGAACCGCTTCGCCATCGAGTTCGCGGAGCAGCTTGCTCCATATATGTAAAAAACGCAGTTACACAGAATCTTTTACAGGCTCATTATAAATGCTCTGCCCTTAAAATTAATCTCCTGATATTACGCAAAAGCGGTAAAGCGTTGAAGTAACTGCTTCTGCATTAGTATTTGCTTCCGAAATAAGCCCGCAATCGAAGCTGTCTTCCCGGGATGAGTTTGGTAATTTGATTGGGGTTGTTCCGCACTTTTGGTGCAAAAAGTCAGATATTTCGCACTCTCCACCTTTTTGCGATTTCCAATAATTTGCAACTCGCCGACTTTTAGTTTTGATGAACGACTCGTGCCTTCAGTAAATCGAATCCGGCGCGTCCATACATTTGCCGTTTGATGCATTTCAAACGATTGACTTGTCCCTCAACCTGTCTGCTCCACTTACTGAAAAACGCTGCTTCGACTGCTTTATAGTCCAGTTTGATGCCATTCACAAAACAGACCATCTCGGAAACTTTGCTTTTCTCCGCTTTTATCAACCAGTTTTTTAGTTCATCGGCGCGGCGACTTTGCATTAGCTGTGTAAACTCCTGCACCAATTCTAAGGCTTAGTTAATTTCGGGCGAATCTTTCAATATTTGAGTGATGTAGCGGTCGCTCCATTTTTCATCCGACGGGCGTGGCTTGAAGATCAGCCAGTAAGTTTTCTTCGGCGAAGGAACCGCGAAACGGCGCAGTTTGGCTTTGACCATTGCAGCAGTTTCATTCCGGTCGGGGCGGATTTCGCGCCATCTGACTAAATAATGTCCGACGGGCGCAACCTTTCCGTTGCAGCCTTTTTCCTTTATTTTGCGTCCGAGCCTGGTCGCGTTCCGTTCGCCTTCCGCCCATCTCCGCTCCAAAAAGGGAAGATATTTTTTAAGTTCGGCAAACCGTGTTGGTTTATTTCGCTCCGGCAACTCATCGGCTTGTAGATAAAGCTTGACGGTGCGCCGATGCATCCGCATACTTTTAGCGATTTGAAGGATCGAAAAGCCGACCTCCTGCAGTTGTTTGACTTTCAAAAATCGTTCTCGTTTGTGCTGCCTTTTCTCCAAATTGCGTTGCTCGGAAACAGAAAACTTATCTTCCGGCTTGGCAACGACTTTATCAACCGCCGCCTCTTGATCGGCGGCTTTTTGCTTGAGTGCGGAAAGTTCTTCCTCCATTACCGTTTGATAAGAATGTTTCAACGCGGAAGTTTGCCGGCACAGCAGATTCTCGAAGGCAGTTCGCAGATTCTGCAACAAATGAAAACGGTCGTCCACCTCTATTGCGGTCGGCGCGCCGAGTCTGGCTCCATCGGCATATACAGGGGAACGATCGCGCGAAATCACTTCGACTCCCGGATGCGCTTTAAGCCAATCGCAGAGCGTGTCGGATTCGCGGTCAGGAAGCAAGTCAATCGCTTTTCGCTTTTCCAAATCAACGAGAATCGTCCCGTATCGCTGCCCGCGCCGAAAGGCGAAATTGTCAACGCCCAAAATTCGCGGAACTTTTGAAATATCTGATCTTTGCAAAGACTTAGAGCGAATCTGCCGTAAAAGCGTGTCGCCACTAACTTCCAACCCCAAACCGAAAGCAGTTCGCGCACCGGCTTCACCGCCGAGTGCGAAAGCCAACAGCATCGTCGCCGAATTCAATCGAACCGTTTTACGGGCGTGAGCAGCAACGACTTTCGGCAGTCGTTCGCAGAAAACTTTGCGAACACAAAGCTCATTTCGACAGCGAA
The DNA here is from genome assembly GCA_965217985.1 of Pyrinomonadaceae bacterium. GTDB lineage: Bacteria > Acidobacteriota > Blastocatellia > Pyrinomonadales > Pyrinomonadaceae > DATHTS01. The sequence goes on along the minus strand of CBDCJY010000009.1, from coordinate 34,735 downwards.
ACTTTCTGATGTGCAGTTCCAATCGAACTGTTACACCGTGCCACGGCAAATCGGCGACCCGGCGAATATAATTACTGTGCAGACTGCTCGACATCCCATTGCATAACGGACAGCAAACCGACTTTTGAGAACATCGCACGACCATTGTGATTGAGTCGGCGTTTGAAATAAAATCTTCTAATCCGATGGCGTTCGGGTCAGCCGGCAAAGTTGAAACATTCATTTCCAAACTTTACATCTTCATTTTCTCTTTTCCACCAAAAGTGCGGAACAACCCCAATCAAAACACCAAACTCAGCAGTCGTTTGTAATTGGAAGCAATCTGGCACTGACCGACAAAAACATAGGCAATCTTCGCCAGATTGACCGTCTGCACTTGAAATAACGCCACCAGAAAACGTGCCGGAAACTTGATTCGCGCACCGATTCCACGCTAAATTCTGAGCAAGCATTTGTTCTAACGAGTAAATATCCATTGAGTTGAAACTCTCCTTTTTCAAATTTGCAAGATTTAAACAAGTAGATTTCAACTCAATACTTAATCTTTTTCAAATATCTATTCTTTTTTGTCCTGTATTTAGAATCCTCTTATAGAAAGTCACCATTAAAAAAAGGGGAAGATGACCTAGGTCATCTTCCCCTTTTTTGGCTTCACTAAGTTGAATCTTAGAATTGGAATCGGAATCCAAATCTTACGTTTCGAGGGGCTTGAAACGCGCTGGCTAAAGGTTTATTAGCATTATAGCGAGGATCAACCGAAGTTGCATCAGCATTCAGGTAATTTCTAATTCTATCACCGATACCGGTTGTAATAGCAGTATTAATACCTGTCAAATCATTTGCAAATCCGAGTGAATCAAATGACAGATCTATACCTACGTCAGTAATTAACCTGTAATAATCTGTTACATTTTGCTCATTAAATACATTATTAACATTTACATTAAATACCACGCTATATCTATTGTCACTACCGAATTTATAGCGATGGTTAAAGGCAATGTCCGTTCTGGTGAAGGTAGGAGTACGACCTAAATCTCCACGACCATTTAGAATTACTTCATTTCCTGATAATTCTACTGTTGTGGTCACGGGTGTACCGGACTGAGCAATTGTAAATAAAGAAAGTGTTGATTCGTTGTTATTACGCTTAAACCAATCATATGAATACGCACCATAAAAGTTAAACACATGCGGACGATCAGTTGCTAATCTTCCATTGTCAGGTTTGCCTGTTCCTACTGCAAAACCTTGAAAAGGAACGTCAAAATATCTTGAAACACCCGGGTCAGTTCTGCCGTTTTCGTCAGAACTTGCTAATCCGGAATAGTTTCCAAATAATTTACTAAGCGTGTAGTTTGCATTGAAGTAGAAGCCATCAGTCAATCTTCTTTCAATAGTAAACTGAACGGCATTATACTCTCTTTGAACTTCATTACATCGTGAATAGCCACCATCAGCTATATCAGATTTGTTGACTCCCTCACAGGGATTAACGATTTTGTATACTTCACTACCCAGAGAGTTAATAACACCTGCATCTTCTACTGCGTCTAAAACTTGTTTGTTCGTATATCTACCAGTAAATAAGAATTTGTTAAAGAATTCTTTTTCAACACCAAAGGTAAATTCACGCTGAGTAAAAGGTTTCAGATTGGGATCAGCTAAAGAAGGAACACGCAGATCAATGTGACATTTTGAACGAGTTCCGGCTTGTGTTACAGGGCAAACTCCTTCACTTTTTCCTAAAAAGCTACCTAAAATAGTCGAGTAATTAAAACTCGAATAGGTTTCTCCAGGAAGAATATCAAAATAATCCCTTCTGAAAAAATCACCGCCAAAAGATCCGGCAGGTAATTCAAACTTCAATCGGTCATAAAATTTTCCGTAAGATCCGAAAATCTTGGTTTTTCCATCACCGAATACATCATAGGCAAAACCTAAGCGTGGAGCAATCTTGTCTCCCCATCCGTAAGCAACTTGGATAGGTACTCCATTAAATGTCGGAATATATTCATTTTCAAAACGAACTCCAGCATTAATGGTCAAGCGGCGAATCGGCTGCCATTTGTCCTGAATGTAAATAGACTGGTTTCGATTGAACCCTGTCGCAGTAGTTCCAAATCTGGAAATTACACCTGAACCGATAGCTAACTGATCTACAGGTATTAAAGCTCCTGCAGCTCCGGCAAGTTGTCTAATTGGTCTGCCGAAAAATAACTGAACGTCACCGGTAAAGACATTACTTCCGTTTGAACCGCCGTCAATATCAGTAAAGATTTTCGAGTTTGAGTAACCACCTTTAAATTGGTGATCGCCTCCAAATCCGTTAAGAATATAGATTGCGTCGGCTTCATAATTGGTTTTGATCGAAACCTGTTTTACCGTAAGCCTGTTAGCGGGAACATTTTGGAATCCTACACCTGTAGCACAACCACTTTGGGCATTGCTGAAAGTCCCCAAAGTTCCACTTAAACCGCTACAACGAACTCTTGTTACGTTAGGAACGAAATATGAAGTAGGTTTTTCGTTTAAGAAACCTCTTGTAAATCTGCCTGTAACAATCAAGTTATTCGAAACTGTATATATAGCTTGAGAAGTTATGTTGTTGGAATTGACTCTTCCACCTTGTAACGCACCATATTCAGTGCCTCTGATAGTTTGTCCATTTACAACTATGGATGGAGCAACGCCGCCAATACTGATTGTGTCAGACGGCAGTAAACCGTCATTAATTTGGGGGTTCCAAAGAAATGTACCGGAAAGTCTCAACTTATTGATCGGATTTGCATCAAGTCTAGCAAACGCGTACTCATAAGTCGTGCTGGCTGCATACTCAACCGTATCATTAATTGTTCGTTTAGAAGCAACTGCATTATTGTAATAGTTCGTGACACGATTCGTGTTAAAGATTTGTCTGCTATAATTCACTAAACCAAACAATTTGTTTTTTATAATTGGTCCACTAATCTGTGCAGTCGGAAAAAAGTTCGTGCCTTCAGATCTGAACTGACGCAGATATTCTGCCCTATTTCCGTTTGCAGTAGTAGGATCGGTTACTCTGATAAGTGACCGACTAGGACCGGCATTTAAACGCGGCGTTTCAAATTCGGTTCCAAATAAGCCGGTAAAAGTATTACTGCCGCCTTTAGTGACAACACTTATAACACCACCAGTAGCTCCGCCAAACTCAGCATCAAAACCGCTCGACTTTACACTAAGTTCCTGCACCAAAAATGTAGGAATGTTATTTACACCATTCAAGGTATTCGACTTAAAGTTACTTACATCTAGTCCGTCAACTATAAATGAGTTTTCCGAACCTGAGGCTCCGTCAACCTGAAAGCCGCCTGATTTGCCTTCTTGTCTTGTTGCCGGAGAAAGTCTTAATAGACTATCAAAACTTGTTCCTGCCGGAATGTTTTCAATCTGTTGCGAACTGATATTTGTTTGAATCTGACTACCCGTAGAATCAATCGTTGCGGTATCTGTACTTGTAACATCTACTGTTTCAGAAACTCCGGGTTTAACTACAACTTCTAAAGTAAGAGTTCTACCAACTTCAACTCTAACATTATCAATTGTTATCTTACCGAATCCAGAGGTTTCTTCAGTTGTTACTACATAAAAGCCCGGCGGTACTTGTTTAACAAAAAATCTTCCGTCAGTAGCTGAAACAACTTTTTGTCTATATCCGGTAGTTGCTCCTTTACTTTCGATAGTAACTGTTACGCCCGGGACTACGGCACCTTGTGAATCTTTTACATCACCCTCAATACTTCCGTTGATTTCTTGTGCAAATGAACTGGCAACAGCACATAGGGTGAGAAATACAACTGATGACAGAAAAGCAAAACGTCTTTTCATTTATTCTTACTCCTTAATTATCTTATATTTTAATTTTAGCGCGTTAGGTACTTTCTAAATAGTTTAATTACTATCTGAAGCCCTTATCTTTAGAACTTTATAGACAAGTTAAGTGCCAAATAATAAAACGTCCTCCAGTTTACTGTAAAACTTGTATTGACAACGATTTAGTTTACACAATATTCTACTTTCTTATTATATCTTTTTGAGATATTCCAATTTTTTGGATTTTTTCCAAATTATCAAACAGTTTAAATTAAATACTGTTTAGAGATGTTATTCATCAAACATACATTTATCTCTATAAATATAAGTAATCGAGCAGAAATAGTTTAGACTATTAAGCGAGATGGGTAAAACAAAAGTAATTGAACTAACGGAAGAACAACGTGCGGAGTTGGAAAACGGCTATCGCAATGGCATAACACATAGTTTCCGGCAACGCTGTCAGATGGTTTTATTGAAAAGCGAAAAACGCACGTCATTGGAAGTCGTCGCTATTTTGGGCGGATGTGAGATGACTGTTAATAATTGGCTGAATCGCTATCAGGCGGAAGGCATGGCGGGTTTGCGGACGAAACCGGGACGAGGGCGCAGGGCGATTCTTCAACCGACTGATCTGGAGCAGGTCACAGAAGCGGTCAAGCGATCACGGCAGAAGATTTCAGTCGCTCGCGGAGAACTTGAGGAAATCTTGGGCAAAGAGTTCTCAAACAGTTCATTAAAGAGGTATCTGAAAAAAACGCTTGCCGCTACAAACGCATTAGAAAACGCTTGAAAGGTCAACCGAATGAAGAGGTTTATCGGTTAAAAAAAGAAGTGTTAAGTTCGTTGGAAACTTTGAGCGAAGCGGGATTGATCGAACTTTATTACGGCGATGAGTCGGGCGTGAACTTAGAGCCGAATGTGCCGTATGGGTGGCAATTTGCCGATGAAGTTGTGGCGATGCCAAGTGCCAAAGGTAAAGGAGTCAATTGTTTCGGGTTATTCAGCCGCAGCAATCAGGCGGTGGTCGTGACGAGCAATAATGCGATCACGGCAGAATTTGTGATCGAGCACCTGGAGAAGTTGTCGTTTTCAATCAGGAAAACGACAGTCGTCGTGTTAGACAATGCCCGATTTCACACGGGCAAAAAGATGATCGAGAGGATCGAGTATTGGCAAAGTCGGGGATTGTTTATTTTCTATCTGCCGACTTATTCGCCACATTTGAACATTGCCGAAACAGTTTGGCGGAAATTAAAATATGAATGGCTGGCACCGAGTGATTATGAAGACAAACAAAGATTGCAGTATTCGGTCAAACAAGCCTTAAATGAATTTGGAAGAAGTCTAAGAATAAACTTCTCAAACTTCACACATAGTCTAGCTTAATTGTGAACGACTACTTAACCCGCTGATTTTGTAAGTAAGTGGACAGAATAATTTTATAGATATTTGAAAATCTTGTATACTGTTTCAATGAAAAAGAAATTTATTGAACAGGACGAAGTTCAAAAGAAAACTCTAAAAGAAGGACACAAGAACAGTCCAGCCAAAACTTTTTAGGAACGCTGTCATTGTTTGGTTCTAAGTTCTCAAGGTTATGAGTTTAAAGAGTTAGCTGAGATTTTTCAGGTTTCCGAGATTTGATTTACAGTTGGTTCAAGCGATGGGAAAAAGGCGGTCTGGTTGGACTAAGGGACAAAACAGGGCGTGGCAGAAAGCCGATTTTAAGAGATGAAGATTTAGCGATTATCAAAGAAGAAGGTGCAGGAAAATGCCCAACGCTTGAAAATCGCCGGAGAGAAGTTGAAAGAAGAATTAGGACGAGAGTTTTCGACTAAAACTTTGAAGCGGTTCTTAAAAAGTTTAATCATTCCTTAGCGGTCTAATTCCCCGCAGTTCTGCTGCGGAATATACTTTACGAATGAGTCAATTCATTCATAAAGCACACAACGTAAGCATATTGCTTTATCATATCGTTTGTCCGGCAAAATATCGGAAGATGATTTTTACACCGGAAGTAACTGAAAAACTAAAAGAAATATGTGCCGAAATTGCGTTGCGCTATGAAATAGAATTTGTCGAAATCGGAGCCGCTGGCAATCAGGTTCATTTTCTGGTGCAGTCAGTTCCGAAATATAGCCCGACGAAAATAGTGCGAACGATCAAATCAATTACCGCTAAAGAAATTTTCAAACAACTGCCGAAAGTAAAAGAGCAGTTATGGGGCGGTGAGTTTTGGTCGAATGGATATTTTATCAGCACAGTCGGCGCACACGGCACGGAAGAAATGATAAAACAGTATGTCAAAAATCAAGGTTCAAAAGATGACTCAAGTCAGCCATCTCTCTTTTGATACCGCGCGGAGATTTCATTTGCCGATATAAAAGATGGCGTAAATGTTTGAAAAACAAGCAATGTCCGATTGAGCAAGCAAGCAAAACAGAGGCATTAGCTGAATTAACAGCTTTAGCGGCAGTCGGTTTGATTGATCTGTATTTTGGAAATGAAAGTGGATTTTGGCAGAATCCGGTGGTGGCAAGAGCGTGGCAATTTGCAGGCGAAGAAATTCGGCTTTTTCCCGAAAAAGGCAAAAGGATTTCGGTTTTCGGATTGTTGAATATTCATTGTAAAGGACGTTTTTGGACGAATGGGCAAACGATTAAAAGCGAGTTTGTGATTGAATGTCTTGAGCAATGGCTATTGGAACAAGGCGCAAAGCCGACTGTTTTAGTTTTGGATAATGCACGGATTCATCATTCCCAAAAGATGCAGGAAAAGGTGGTTGAATGGGAAGAAAAAGGATTTTACATCTTTAATTTGCCGCCTATTCGCCGTATTTGAACAAGATTGAAATTTTATGGCGGAAGATGAAATATGAACGGCTCAAGCCGGAAGATTATGCTTCGTTTGAAAAACTGACGGAAGCTATCAAGAAAATCTTGAGCCAAATAGGAACAGAATACAAGATTAACTTTAGGGACAGAGCATTTATAAAATAATTCTGTCCAGTTACTTATAGCAAATTAACATTAGACATCTTTCCAAAATAAGTTAGGGGATGGCAAACTTGAGATGGCGTGTCGAAAGTTTCAAATTGACAATCGCTGACACCAATTTCCAAGTCTTCTCTTAGTTTCTGTGTTTTCCGCGATAGTGTTCTTTGCAAATTCTGAATATCCTGCATTCCCGATTCCGATGTTCGACCGCGATGCGTTGTTTGGCTAATTGCCGGTTAAATTGCTTCTGCCGTTTGGTTAACGGATGATGTTTCGAGGCTTTATGCGGAACTTCCGAGTTCGGATAAAGTTCGTTGATTCCGATAAAGCCCGTATCGGCTTTGATTTGAGCGTTTTCGTTAATCTCCAAACCGCTTTCTTTCAGGATTTTGAAATTGTGTTTCGTCCCTCGCGCACATCTGACCGACAGAATCAATCCGGTCGAAAAGCAGACGATCAGCAATGTTTTTATCGTATGACGCTTTTTTTTCCTGAATAATATGTCTTTTGGCGGCTCATGGGGCGTTCGATTGCCTGTTCGGTGACATCGGCGAGCAGTTTCAGATGTGCAGCGGTTAAGTTTCGCTCATTCGGCAAATCGAGCGCGTTCATCAATCTTTTGGAGACGAAAGTGTAGCGTTTACGGGCATAACTCTCCGAAATGGAAAACATTTCGCCGAGTTGCAAAAAAGTCTGATAGTTCCGCAAGTAGAGCAAAGTGAGCAATAATCGATCGGCAATTGTCAAAGAACTTTTCAAGCCTCTTGTTCGCATCGGCTTTTGCTGCTTGAAACGAGCAATCTCGGTTTCAAGTTCGGTTAAAATAATTTGAAAAGTTCCGTAACTGACTCCGACGAGTCGAGTAAATTCAGCCGGACGTTTCGATTCGTATCTTTCAAATACGCTCATTTTGTTAAGTTTAGCAGAATGAGCAATTATTTAGGAAAGTTGTCTATTACATTTTCGTTTATTTTAAACTTAATGGCGTTTTCATATCCATCATAATCTATGATTTGTGATTTATTTAGAAACATCAATCCAAATTCGACACTTTTGTGTATAAAATAATTTGGCTTTACAACACAATAACGACTATGAGAAGAGGCTCAGTAAGAAATTCTCCAGAACCGAAATTTCCATAAGCATCAAATTCAAAAACGATATTTGTAGCAAGTGGTATTTCAACCTAGACTCATCAATTTTAATTTATAAGCTATTCCGCTGTTTTTATTTATTTAGTTTTTTGACCTTTGGCTCTTATTATTGATATCAATTCTTTTATTTTCTTATCGTTTCCAGAATCTGGCTGTAGCTTTAGATATATTTCCAGTTGCTTTGCGGCTTCTTCATAACGATTAATTTTGTCGTAAAGTAAAGCGAGTTGCCAATGATTTTCAGGAATTGGCATTTTTTTGGACAGATTAACGGCTCTGAGTAATTTTTCTTCTGCTTCTTTATAGTTTTCATTAATTCGCAACATCATCCCATATTGTATTAAGGCATATACAGATTGCGGATTAATAATAGAAGCAATCTTAAAAGCTTCTAAGGCTTGTTTCATTTCCTTTATATTATATGCCGCGACTCCTAGCATATAGTAGGCTGAATAACTTCGACTATTAATTTTTATTGCTTTAATAAGATAAGGTAATGAATCATAATACCTTTTCTTTTTTATGTACTCGCTGCTTAGTCTATTTAATACGTCATAATACTCAGGAAAAATTTCCAATGCTTTTGTAAGATTCTCAATTCCAATATCTGTATTAGAATTTTTTTCAAAGTTCGATAAGGCTTTTTTATAAAGTTCTTTCGCTCGTTCGGGAATGTCTTGGATAAAAACGGTACCAGGCGAACCTAAAGCCTCTGCATTTACTTTGCGTTTATCAATAACAAGATATATATCTATGTAAACGGAATCCGAGGTTACGGCACTGCCGATTCTATTATTGATAATTTCCACATCCTGCTCTTGTTGAGCATAATTAGTTCCATAAGGTAAAACTCTGATTTTAAAATTTCCCGATGAAATTCCTCCGAAAAAAAAACGCCCCGAACCGTTGGTTTTGATCCTGCTTAATGTAGAATATGTATCATTAAGCAGTTCAACATAAATATCGCTCACGGGTGATCGGTCTTTTGCATCTAAAATAAAGCCTGAAATTGAATTATTAGTTCGCGGTTGGGCGAAAATAGAAGAGATAAAAATCAAAATAAACAGATAAATTACTAAATTTAACAGTAACACCTTTCTCATAGCATTATTCTCCTAATATATTTATTAAATGTCCCATTTTTTCTTTCTTCGTTTTCAAATAATCTGCGGCTGGTTCTTTTGATTCGACCTCTATCGGGACGCGTTCGGTTATTTGCAGACCGGCTTCTTTCAGAGCTTTCAGTTTATCAGGATTATTAGACATAACCCGCACTTTACAAAGTCCCAGATCAAAAAGAATTTCAGCGCATTGCTGATATTGACGCGCATCAATAGCAAAGCCGAGTTCTTCGTTTGCCTCGACCGTATCCGCGCCATCGTCTTGAAGAGCGTAGGCGCGGATTTTATTTATTATTCCGATACCGCGACCTTCCTGTTGTTGATAGACGATTGCTCCGCGTCCGGCTTTTTCGATCATTTTCATTGCTTGTTCGAGTTGCGGTCCGCAATCGCATTTAATAGAGCCGAAAACGTCGCCCGTCAAACATTGTGAATGAATTCTGACCAGAGTAGGAATATCGGCACGCATTTCTCCTTTAAATAAAACCACGAATTCTTCATTGCTTATCAGAGAACGATAACCTGCAATCTTAAAATCTCCGATGACGGTCGGCAGTTTTGCAACCGCTACCTTTTTTACCGAGACTTCAAGGTTTTTCGGAAGGCATTTATCATTAGTCTCCGAAAGATTTTCTAATTCCATATTTTATCTCTTGCCCCTTGACTTATTGAAATTATACTCTTTTATTTCATTTGACAACAAATTCCGTTAAAAAACTCGAGAGCCGACTGTTTGGTAAACAATCGGCTCTCGAGTTTAATTCAAATTAAAAACTTCAAATTCACTCTTTTCCCTGGTTCTCGTTTTTTTCTTCAACTTTCGGAGATTCGTCTTCGTGATGCGCGAAAACTGCGCCTTCGTTTGAACCGAAAATGCGTGTTAAAATACCGCTTAAGACATCGGCAATTTTTGTCGGTTGTGTTTCCGGTATAAATACATTTTCGGCTTCGCTTTCAAACGCCAAATCTAATTTTATCAATTCTGATGTAATATTGCGGCAAAACGAGCAATCAATTAAATGCAAAATAACCGGTTTGGCTTCTCGCTCTTTAATATTTCCTTCGATAAAAACTGATAAAGTATCTTCATCCAAATGCTCTTGGGCTGTAAATATACCGTCTCCGGCGGAACGGACTTTCAAAAAAAGATCAAGTAAGCCCTGTATTTTCGTATCTAGCGGATTTATTATGTCGGTGTTTTCCATTATAGTTCCAGCCTCCCGATTTCAAGACGCGTTTTAGTGTTAAATTTGCGTAAATTTGCTTACTCGGGCGACAAAAAACTTTTCAGATGCAAATATATAAAATCAAGTTGTTATCAAATTTTTGTAGATATTAGGACTTGCAAGGTCTTTCGTGGCAAGTTCCATACAGATTTCGATTTCCTCTTTTTTCAAATTATGCTTTTCCGTTAATTCGGAGGTAAAAAGTTCGAGAACTTTACCGTATGTTTTCTCCAGCCAACGCATAATCGTTGATTCGTGAATCCGGCTCGCAGGGTCTTTTTCGCGGGCGGCTGAACGTCTTTGAAACCAATCGCGGAGCGGCGATTCGGGATTTTCGACTATTCGAGCAATTTCCCTCAGTTTCAAGTTCTCGACGTGATAGTAAAGCAGGAGAATTTTTTCGTGCGGGTCGAGCGTGGCAAAGGCTTTTTCAATCGAGGTCAGAGTCGCTTTTCGGTAATTATCGTAAGTCAGATGCTTCATCATCCGATCTTCGCCGCCCAAATCGGTTTCAGCAAAATTGGAATGCGCCATTCCTTCACCGATGTTTTCCGTCATTTCATCCAATGAAACTTCGTCGTGAGATGCGCGGTGCAAATCAACCAGAGAATGCCAGATAACGGTGCGAAGCCAGCCGCGCAGACTGCCGCGACCGCTGTATGAAGCGAACTTTGAAACGCGTGCGCCGTCAACGACGCGTGTGCCGTAAAGTTCGACGTAAACCGTGTCAATAACTTCCTGCGCGTCAATTTCCGTGCTTGCCAGATGCCGCGCAACGCGTTCCATATAAGCGCGATGCTGTTGGTCAAATTCCCACCAAGCGCGTTCACTGCCGTTTGAACAGGCAAGCGTCATAAATAAATCGTCGTGATGCAGAGCATCGAGAAAAGTTTTAGTTTCATCTACGGAAGGCAATTCATTTGCTTGTGCGAATAAAAACCTGTTGAGAGTTTTTTTGAAAGAATCTTTCAGACAATCTTCACGAACACCGAAATTGGGCGCAGTTTCGGCGCAACGGGCAAAAATTTCGTCCATCAAACTTTCGCATTGAACTATTAAATTGTCTTTCGGAGAAACTTCGGGTGTCATTTTTAAAAAGACATTATAAACGAAATTAAAAGATTTGTCATTAAACCTTTTTAAGCTGTTAAATTGCGCCCGATTCTAAACTCGAATTCTGATTTCTTAAATCAGCGACAGGCATTTGAACTTCGTCTTCCGAGTATTGCAATTTATACAAACGCCAGTAAAGACCGCGCAATCCGAGCAGTTCGTTGTGCGTTCCGGCTTCGCGCAGTTCGCCGTGATGGAAAACTATAATTTTGTCGCATTTCTGAATCGTCGAAAGTCTGTGCGCGATGACGAGCGAAGTTCTTTCCGCCATTACGCGCTCGACTGCTCGTTGAATCAACTGCTCGGTTTCCGTATCAATCGAACTCGTCGCTTCGTCTAAAATCAAAATCGTCGGATCGAAAGCGAGCGCACGCGCAAATGAAATCAGTTGTTTTTGTCCGACCGACAAACCTGCGCCGCGCTCTTTAACGAGCGATTCGTATTTATTTTCGATTTTTTGAATAAATTCGTCGGCGTGAACTTCTTTTGCCGCCCAGATAATTTTTTCTTCCGTGATTTCTTTATTTCCCAATCGAATATTTTCTTCGAGCGAACCGGAAAAAAGAAAAACATCCTGCAAAACGACGGCGAAATTTTCGCGCAAATCTTTTAAATTCCAATCTCTGACATCAACGCCGTCGAGCAGAATCTTACCTTTTTGAATATCGTAAAAACGCATCAAAAGATTCGTCACCGTCGTTTTTCCCGAACCCGTATGACCGACAAGCGCGACCGATTCGCCCGTGTTTATTGAAAACGAAACGTCTTTCAAAACCCATTCCTCATCTTTATAAGCAAACCAGACATTTTGAAATTCGATTCTGCCGATTGATTTCCCTTCTTTTTTCGGCTGTTCCGGCGTTTCGATTTCAACCGGCGCGTCGAGAAGAAGAAAAATTCTGTGCGACGCGACGATTGCCGCCTGCAAAACATTAAATTTGTCGGAAAGATCACGAATCGGCTGAAAAAGCTGTTGTGAAAATTGAATAAACGCGATAACAATACCGATGGTCATCGCGTGACCGACTAACGGCGCACCGCTTACGCCTAATTGTGCCAAAATCAGATAACCGCCGAACCAGATAACGAGCGCGACACCGACCGTTCCGATAAAATCAACCATCGGATAAAAGATCGAATAATAATAAATCGTTTCGATATTCGCGTTTCGATATTCGTCGTTAATGTCGGCAAAGCGGTTTTGAGCGCGGCGTTCGGCGTTAAAAAGCTGAACGGTTTGTGCGCCGGAAATATACTCCTGCAAAAATGCGTTGAGTTTCGCATTGCGCGTCCGAACTTTGTCAAAACCTTCGCGGGCGCGTTTGCGAAACCAGTTCGTCGCGGCAAACAGAAGCGGAATCGTAATCAAAGAAACGAGCGTCAGTTTCCAGTCATACAAAAACATCTGGATAATGATGGCGAAAATAATCACCAGATCGCCGAGAACATCAATCACGCCCGACGTAAAAAGTTCGTTAAGAGCGTCAACATCGCTCGTTAAACGAGTGATGATTCGTCCGACCGGATTCTGGTCGTAATAAGAAATCTCTTGATTCTGAAGCTTAGTGTATATTTCGGTGCGGATGTCGAACATCACTTTCTGCCCGACCGTATTGACCAGAATTTCCTGAACGTAAGAAAAAATAAAGCGGAACAGAAAGACGCAAAAAAACAAAAAGGAAAAAAACCAGATGCCTTCGGTTTGTTTCGGCGTGATAAAATCGTCAACTGCCATCTGCGTAAATCGCGGCTGTAAGCTGAACAAAACATTCGACAAAAGCGTTACGACCAACGCCCCGGCGGCGATATACCAATACGGTTTCAGATAACGCAAGAGCCGTTTCGTGACGCGCAGATCGTAAGTTTTTTCAATTGCTTCTTCTTCGTGAAATTTTTTTGCTTCTTCGGACATTTGTTAATTTTAGATTTTAGATTTGCGATGTTTGATTGTCCAAGTTGTGAATGGAAAAGTTTTTGTTTGCCCGCGAAAAACGCGAAAGTGCGCGAAAAAAGCTAATGAAGATTTTGTCCGTGAATATAAGAATTATACAAATGAATCTTTTGTTTAAAGTTAAAAAATATACTTTTCTTAAAAATTCGCGGTGATTCGCGTTAATTCGCGGGCAAATTTTTCCTAAGCAGAAATTTATCTTGCCAATCTAAAATCTAAAATCTAAAATCTAAAATCAAATGAATCGTTTTATTAATGAACGCAAAGACAATTGGGAACGGCTCGAAGATTTGCTTTCTATTTTGGAAACTTCGCCGTTGCGCGGCTTGCCGCGTGCCGAAGTGCGCGAGTTTGGCGAACTTTACCGCCGCGCCGCGACCGATCTGGCAATCGCCCGAAGCGAGACGCGCGATCCGAAGTTGATAAATTACTTAAACAGTCTCGTCATCCGCGCTCACGGAAAAATCTACCGCGCAAACGGTCAGGGTTTGGAACTGATCTGGCAATTTTTCGCCAAAGATTTTCCGCAGACGTTTCGCCGCCGCTGGCGTTATATCGCGCTGGCGTTCGGCATTTTCACGTTTTTCGCCGTCGCCTCGTTTCTTCTCTGTTATTACGATATGAATTTCGCCGACGCAATCGGCGTTAGCGATGCCAGAATTGCAGCACAAGACAATGTTCAATGGTGGAAAACCTTAAACGATGCGAATCAAGTCGGCGCGAGCCGAATTCTTACCAATAATATTCTCGTCTCTTTAATGGCATTTGCCTACGGCGCGTTTTTCGGTGTCGGAACAATTTATGTTCTGCTAATGAATGGTTTGATCAACGGCGGCATTCTCGGCGTGTGTTATAAAACGAATCCGGCGTTTGCGGGCGCACTCGTCGAATTTATGATCGGACACGGCGTGATCGAACTTTCGTGCATCTTCATCGCCGCCGGCGCGGGAATGCTGATCGGTTATTCGCTCGTCAATCCCGGCGATCTGACGCGCGGCGAAGCATTAAAGAAAAACGGTCTCGATGCGGCGCGGCTGGCAATTGGCTGTGCTTTTCTGCTCGTCATCGCCGGAACAATCGAAGGTTTCCTGTCGCCGTCAAATCTTCCCGCTTATATCAAATACGGCACGGGAATTTTAACCGGAATCGCAATGTATTCGTATCTTCTTCTGGTCGGAAAAGAAGCCTTTTCACCTTCAAAATCACGCGCTGATGAAATCTAAAACTCTTTCTTTGGCTATAATTTACGCTTTCTTCAAGAATAAAGATTCATCGGTCTCGTCAAAAGCGCAATCGGATCGGCAATATTTAACGCCTCGCGGACATAAAAAGGTTCGCCCGCTTTTACGCCGATCAGACTTCCGTAATAAAGCGACCGATTTTCCAGTTCTTTGAGAAAATTTTTATCGGTCAGACGAGTTTCCGGCTCTTTTGAGTTCGGATCGTAAAACTGTGATTTGTGCGCGGCGATTGCCGCCATTTTTTCTTCGAGAAAATCGGAAATGTCAACGATAAATGACGGTGCGAGGCGATGCGAAAAAACGGTATGCGCGACCATCGGCACATTCGTTCTTTCCTGACCGTGATCGCCGTCGTAATTTTTCATCGAAGCCAGCCGCGCTGCTTCTCTGACCAATTCGACGATGTGATTATGATCGGGATGCGGATCGTCCGCCTGATGCGTGAGAATTATTTTCGGTTTCAAACGTCTTAAAACGCGCACTAATTTCGTCCGCGTTTCTTCTGTCACCCAGACGTGACCGTCAGGAAGAGAGAGATTTTCGCGCACGTCGAGTTTTAAAATCCGCGCCGCATCACGCGCTTCGAGCGCACGACCTTCGACCGTGCCGCGCGTTCCCATATCGCCCTGCGTAATATCCAACGCGCCGGTTTTATAACCTGCCGCTTTCATTTTCAAAAGCGTTCCGCCGACATTTAGCTCCATATCGTCAGGATGCGCGAAAACCGCCAAAACATCCAATTCGAGATTTTTCATAACTTCATAAAATCTAACAGAAAATTTCCGTCACAAAAAGTGCGACCGATTTTCGCGCGTCAATCAAATAGCAACTTTCTTTCGTTTGATTTACAATACATTCACCTACGTTTTAACAATTCGATTTTTCAGGAGTTTTTCAATTTATGCGTCAAACATTTCTGCGTTCGCTTACCGTTTTTCTTTTAACTTTTTCCGTTTTCGCTCAAACGATGCCGACTGAAAAAACTTTGATGGGATTTTCGGCGGAAAATTCGGCGAAACAAAAAGCCTTGGAAACAAAGTTCGATTCGTATCTGAAAGCGGAAAATCTGCGGACGTGGATGAAAAAACTTTCGGCGCGACCGCATCACGTCGGCTCGCCTTATGACAAGGAAAACGCCGAATTTATCGCCGCGCAATTTAAATCCTGGGGATTTGATACGAAGATCGAACAATTCGACGTTTTGTTTCCGACTCCGAAAACGCGTGTGTTGGAAATGACCGCGCCGGAGAAATTTACGGCAAAACTCGAAGAACCGGATTTGAAGGAAGACGCGACCTCGAATCAGAAAAACGAGCAACTTCCGAGTTATAACGCATATTCGGCGGACGGCGACGTGACGGGCGATCTGGTTTTCGTCAATTACGGCGTTCCGGCGGATTACGAAGAATTGGAACGGCGCGGAATTGATGTCAAAGGCAAAATCGTCATCGCCAAATACGGCGGTTCGTGGCGCGGAATCAAACCGAAAGTCGCGGCGGAACACGGCGCAATCGGCTGTTTAATTTATTCCGATCCGAAAGACGACGGATATTTTCAGGGCGACGTTTATCCGAAAGGCGCGTGGCGGCAGGAAAACGGCGTTCAGCGCGGTTCGGTCGCCGATATGCCCGTTTTTCCCGGCGATCCTTTAACGCCCGGAATCGGTTCGGTCAAAGGCGCGAAACGTCTCGACAGAAAAAACGCGCCGACGATTATGAAAATTCCCGTTCTACCTATTTCTTACGCCGACGCTCTGCCGCTGATTAAGAATTTGGGCGGAATTGTCGCGCCGGAAAATTGGCGCGGCGCGTTGCCGACGACGTATCATCTCGGCGGAGATGATGCGGTCAAAGTTCGTCTGAAACTCGAATTTAACTGGGACATCAAGCCGATTTACAACGTCATCGCCAAAATTCAGGGCGGCGAACGACCGGACGAATGGATTATGCGCGGCAATCATCACGACGCTTGGGTCAACGGTGCGGACGATCCGATTTCCGGTTTGGTTGCCGAAATGGAAGAAGCGCGCGCAATGGGCGAACTGTTAAAAACAGGTTGGAAACCGAAGCGCACGATTATTTACGCCGCTTGGGACGGCGAAGAACCGGGACTTTTAGGTTCGACCGAATGGGCGGAAACGCACGCCGACGAATTGAAAAATAAACTCGCCGTTTATATAAATACCGATTCAAACGGACGCGGATTTCTCGGAATCGGCGGTTCGCACACGCTCGAAAAATTTATCAATGAAGTCGCCAAAGACGTGAATGATCCGCAAGTGAAAATGAGCGTTTGGGAACGAAGCCGCGCCGCGCGAATCGTCAACGGTTCGCCCGCGTCGAGAAAAGAAACGATGAACCGCGCCGATTTGCGGATTTCCGCGCTCGGTTCGGGTTCTGATTACACACCGTTTTTGCAGCATCTCGGAATTGCGAGTTTGAATATGGGATTCGGCGGCGAAGACGGCGGCGGTTCATATCATTCGATCTACGATTCGTTCGATCATTACACGAAATTCGGCGATTTCGATTTCGCTTACGGAGTCGCGCTCGCCAAAGTCTGCGGTCGCACGGTGATGCGTCTCGCCGATGCCGACACTTTGCCGTTTGAGTTTACAAATTTCGCCGATACGGTCGGTGGTTACGCCAATGAAGTGATGAAACTGACCGATGCGATGCGCGACGAAACCGCAGCGATGAATCAGTTGCTCGAAAACGGAATGCTCGAAAACGTGCAGAATCCGAAGGAAACTTTTATCGTTCCGAAACCGAAAACGGAAGTTCCATATTTAAATTTCGCACCGCTCGAAAACGCAGTATCAAAATTACAAGCAAGCGCGAAAGATTTTCAAACCGCTTCAAAAAATAAAAATCTTTCGCTCGCGCAGCAAAAAAATCTCGACGCGATTTTGATGAAAACCGAAAGATTTTTAACGAGCAATCAAGGTCTGCCGCGCCGCGATTGGTTCAAACATCAGATTTACGCGCCCGGATTTTATACGGGTTACGGCGTGAAAACTCTGCCCGGAATCCGCGAAGCAATCGAGCAGAGAAATTGGAAAGAAGCTGAAACGGAGATAAATTTGACGGCGAAAACCATCGAAAATTTTGCGGCGGAAATTGATCGCGCGGCACAAGTATTTTAAATACTTCGATTTGTAAATTATGTGAATTAATAAAAATTTCAAATCCGGTGAGTCAGGAATTTTTACCTTTAATATGAATCAAGAAAAGAAATAGATGTCGAAAACAAAAGCGATTTTTCTATTCGGACTTTGCGAAATTACTGTAATCTCGGTGTTTATAAATTCGATACACAGAGATTTCCACAGTAATTTCCACAGAGACCGCAGTTAATTCTAATTTTGATTAATAATTTTTATCAAATTAATCTCTCAACCATTTCAGCATATTCGGATAAGGTGCGACTCCGAGTTTTCGCGCGTTTTCGCCTAGAGCAGTCATTCCGATATTTTCCAGACCATTTGCGCCCGGATAAATTCCCATACCGAATGTAAATATCAAACTATCGGACATTCCTTTGTAACCGCCTTGGTGAAAAAGTATTTGCGGTTCTAAACCGAGATAAACAATCGCCGCGTAAGCCCAAGCCGTAACCTGCACCTCCATCACATCCATATTTACGCCGGGAATTACGACTTCATCGTTTAAATCCGGTCTGATATCGGATGGCGCGATTGCCAGATGTCCGGCTTCGTGCAGCAAATCGCCGGGATATTGCAGTTTTTCTTCGTCAACTAAAAGCCCTCCGTTTTCAACAATGATTCCCGGCAAAAAACTTTCACCGTCAGATTTTTCAGCCGCGATTTCAATGCCGATGGAAATTAAAAAATCAATTACTTTTCCGGTCAGCGGATTACGAAATGTTCTCATCATTAAAACATTATATTTGAAATTTGAAATTTAAATAACTTCATTTTTAAATTTCATTGCCCAAGATGTTAAATTTTTGATATATTCAAAGCTATCAGAAAATTTATAATTTTTTTGGCAAAAGTTTTGCTATTACAAAGGAGAAAACAATGAGATACGAAGACGAAAAAGAAGAAGCAGGTGCAGGAACAAAATTAACATATTTATTGATCGGCGGCGGAATAGGAGCGATTCTTGCTCTGTTATTTGCTCCGAAATCGGGACAGGAACTTAGAGAAGATATTGCCGACGTAACGCGCAAAGGAATTGAAAAAGGTAAGGAAACAGCCGCAGTCGTCGGCGAACGCGCCGGTGAATACTATGAAGTTACCCGCGAACGCGCCGGCGAAATTTACGGAACAGCGCAGGATAAAGCAGGTGAACTCTATAGCGCGGCGCAGGAAAAAGTCGGCGATTTGAAGGAAAAAGTCGGCGACCTGACAGATAAAGCCGGCGAATTGACGGGTAAGGTAAAAGAAGTTGCCGCCGGAAATTCCAATCCGTTCAGCGCGGCTATCGAAGCGGGAAAGGAAGCCTATGTGGAGGAAAAACAACGTCTGGAAGATAAGACTCCGGTTGCCGCTCCACCGAAAATTCCGGTTGACAATAAAGTTTTGGAACTTCCGAAAGATACGAAAAAAGATGAATAGAGCAGAGAGGAAATTATGAATACAAGTGATCCGATATTTTGGGCAACTATTTCTTTAATCGTTATTGCAATTTCATTTATCGTGATGGCGATTGCGTTGATCGCAGTAGCTCTGATCGTTAAACGACTTGTCAATACGGTTCAACGTCTCGAATTAAAAGCCGAACCGCTACTCGATAAAGTCAACTTGATCGGCGATCAGGGCAGACAGATTGCAATTCAGTTTAATCAGCTTTCCGGTAATTTGAATACGGCAACGAAACATTTTTCAGAATCCGCCGGATTAATTAAAGACGAAGTCGCCGACCTCAAACAACTTGTCGGAATGACGGCGCACGAAGCTAAGGAAAAAGTTGCGCTAGTCAGTCAGACGATTGACCGAACGCAGTTACAGGTAACTTCGACCGCCGATTTTCTACAGGCGAAAGTCGTCGAACCGGCGGTCGAAATGGCGGCGATTATGGCTGGTGTGCGGCGCGGTCTGGAAGTTCTTTTTGCGCCGCGTCCGAAACGAATTGATCGAGCGTATCAGGAAGACGAAATGTTTATCGGCTAAATTTTGATTACGAAGTTTTACTAAGGTAGCTGGCGTAGCAAAGTGTTATTTAGACTTTGAACAAAATAAAAAGCGTGTGAAAATTTTCACACGCTTTTTATTTTGCTTGGAGAGAGCATTACATTATTAGGAAAATTTTACTGACCGTCCGTTTTATCAGGTGTCGTCTGCCGATTTTGACGACGCTCACGAAAATCTTCGCGGCGTTTTTGATTTTCCTGCTTCATTTGTTCGAATTTCTGTCGTTGTTCGGCTGTCAGGATTGATAGAATCGCATTTTGATTTTGTTCGCCCGATTGTTTCATCCGGCTTTTGAGTTCGCCGAGACGAGTGCGGTCTGTTTCGGTCAATTCTCCGCCGCCGCGTCTTTTTTCCATCAATGAACGCATTTCCTGTCGAAGCGGTTCATTTGTCGTTTTTGATGATTCCATAATCGTCTTGACCTGTTCTTTTTGAGCATCGGTCAAATCGAGATTTTTCAGACCGTGCATTCCATTTCCGCCGCGTTTATCACCGCCGCGCATCCCTCGTCCGCCGCGTTCGCCGCCGCGTCCGAATTTACGTTCCTTTTGCGCTTTGTCGGTTTGCTTGTCGGTAGAACCGTTGTCCTGAGCTGCGACAAATGTAGTAAGTGTTATTATTGCTAAGGCTGATATAAAAGCCGAAGCGATTTTTTGTCCAAAAGACATATTTTAATTACCTCTCTGTAAAAAATTATTTAAGCTCTCGCTTTTCGCCTCTTTTGACGCGGGAAAAGTCCGAGAAGTCGAAAATTATTTTTGTTTGCAGCGTAAAGAAATGTAAATTTCAGACTTTGATGTAAAATCAAAATAAGATTCGGCATTTAACAAATGTGTGCGAGCGAGTTAAAATGCGAAATTCAGGGTATTTCGTTAAAATGGAAAATTAAATGAGATTTTTGTCCGAAATAAATTCACCGGCGGATTTGCGCCAACTCAAAATTGAAGATTTACAGGAAGTTGCCGATGAAGTCCGGCAATATATCATCGAAACCTGTGCGCGTGTCGGCGGACATACGGGCGCAAGTTTAGGCGCGGTCGAACTCGCCGTGGCAATGCACTACGTTTTCGATACGCCGGACGATAAACTCGTCTGGGATGTCGGTCATCAGGCTTATGCACACAAGATTTTGACCGGACGGCGCGACCGTATGGAAACGATCAAGCAATACGGCGGACTTTCGCCTTTTCTGCGCCGCGACGAATCGGAATACGACACATTCGGTGCGGGACACGCTTCGACTTCGCTCTCAGCCGCGCTCGGAATGGCGGTTGCGCGTGACAAAAAGAAGGAAGATTTTCACGTTTGCGCTCTAATCGGCGATTCGAGTTTGGCGGGCGGAATGGCGATGGAAGCGATCAATCAAGCCGGACATCTGAAAACCCGTATGATTGTCGTCTTAAATGATAACGAAATGTCCATCGCTCCGGCGGTCGGCGCGTTGACGCGCTATCTGAATCGCATCAAAGAAGCGCAGAGTTATCAAAACTTAAAGGAAGAAATCGGCGACACTTTGCAAAGCGTTCCCGGTGTCGGCAGCAGTTTGCGAAAAGCGGCGAAATCTTTCAAAGACGCGATTGCCGCGGCGGTTCTTCCCGGCGCGCTCGTCAACGAACTCGGCTTCAAATATATCGGTTATGTTGACGGTCACAATGTGCCGATGCTCGTCCGCGCACTTGAAGAAGCGAAAAAAGTTGATGATGGTCCGGTCATCGTTCACGCGCTGACGACGAAAGGCAAAGGTTTTCCGAACCCGGAAAAAAATTATTACGCTTATCACGCGACCGGACCTTTCGATATTAAAACCGGAAAACCCGTTAAAGGCGGCGGTTCGAGCCTTCCGACTTACACATCGGTTTTCGGCGAAACGATGTGCGAATTGATGGCGACGGACGAAAAAATCGTTACGCTGACAGCCGCAATGCCCGACGGCACGGGCGTTGATAAAATTCTGGAAAAATTTCCCGAACGCGCCTTCGATGTCGGCATTGCCGAACAGCACGCCGTCACATTTTGCGCGGGAATGGCTTGCGAAGGTTTGAAACCGGTCGCCGCAATTTATTCGACATTTTTACAGCGCGGTTTCGATCAGATAATTCACGATGTTTGTTTGCAGGATTTGAATGTCACATTTGCGATGGACAGAGCCGGAATCGTCGGCGCGGACGGTCCGACGCATCACGGACTTCTCGATATTGCATATTTGCGAAGTTATCCGAACATTGTTTTGTGTTCGCCGAAAGACGAAGCCGAAATGCGCGATATGCTTTTGACTTGTATCGAACATCCCGCGCCCGCCGCAATTCGTTATCCGCGCGGCAACGGTTTCGGTGTTGATATTTCCCAAAAACCGAAAAAAATCGAAATCGGCACAGCCGAAATCTTGACCGAAGGCGAAGGCGTGGCAATTTTTGCTTACGGTTCGATGGTTTATCCGGCAATCGAAGCGGCGAAAAATCTGGCGAAAGACGGCATCAAAGCAACGGTCGTCAATGCGCGTTTCGTCAAACCTTTGGACGAAAAATTGCTACTCGAACTCGTCGAAAATCACAGTTTGATCTTAACGGTCGAAGAGGCGTATCTGGCAGGCGGTTTCGGTTCGGCGGTTATGGAAGTTTTGGAAGCAAAAGAAGTATTAAACGATGTCAAGATTGTTCGTCTCGGAGTTCCAGATCGTATAATCACACACGGCGATCCGAATCTCTTAAAAGCCAAATACGGACTCGACGCAGACGGCATTTATAATAAAATCAAGGAAAATGCGGAATCCATTAAAACTCGCCGAACAGAGAAAAAACAGCTTAAATTAGTAAAATAAAATGGAAAACAAAAATAATAACAGCAATGATAACAGCGGTTTGCCTTTAGTCATTATCGGCATCGTTTTGCTCGTCGCCATTGTCGGCGGTTGGTATTTATATCAATCTTCAAGTAAAAAAACTCCGGTTGCAAATACGAATGCCGCCAATAAAACAAGCACGACTTTGCCGCAGCCGAATAACACGCCTATGGTTTCAAATGTGTTAGGCGCGCAACCGCCGAACTTTAAAGGCGCACAAAGTTCAACCGTTACAATCGAAGAATTTGCCGACTATCAATGCCCGACGTGCGGCGCGATGCATCCGGTAATGAATGAAATAAATGCTCTTTACGGAAGCCGCATAAGATTTATCTACCGAAACTTTCCGCTCGTTCAGATTCACAAAAACGCATACGAAGCTGCAGTTTCCGGTGAAGCCGCCGGATTACAGGGGAAATTTTGGGAAATGCAGAACCTGCTTTTTCAAAATCAGCGCGTCTGGTCTAATGTTGACGACATAAAACCGGTTTTTGAAGGTTATGCTCAAACCATCGGTCTGGACGTTGAAAAATTTAAGGCAGATGTTGCCGGACTTGCCGCCAAACAAAGAGTTGATGCCGATCTCCAGCGCGGACGGGCTTTAAATATAAGTTCGACACCGACAATTCTGGTCAATGGCTTTCCCGTTCCATTCGAGCAGATGACGGTTGACGGCGTGAAAAAAGTAGTTGATGCCGAACTGGTAAAAACAGGAGGCAATCAACAGATGCAAACATCTCAAACTTCCGCTTCTTCGACTCCGACTGATAAATCCGTTGATGATAAAGCAAAAGAAACAAATTCTTTAAGTAACGCAAATACGAACATTAAAAATAAATGAACGAACTCGATGCGATAGAAAACAAATCGGCGGGAAACTTTTCAAAATTCGCTTGGGCAGCGGTTATTTTCGCGCTCGGCGGTTTGGCTGATGCCGTTTATCTGACCGTTCATCACTACACTAACGAAAAAGTTCCGTGCAGTATAATAAACGGCTGCGAACAGGTTTTGACGAGTCAATACGCCGAATTTTTCGGCATTCCGACGGCTGCATTCGGCGCGTTAGCTTATTTTCTTGCATTTTGTTTCGCGCTTCTCGCCGCGTTCGGCAACCGGAAAATGTGGTTCATTTACGGATTGCTGACTTTTACAATGTTTTTATTTACGATTTATCTCGTTTATTTACAAGGCGTTGTTATCGAAGCGTTTTGCCAGTTTTGTTTGCTTTCAGCTGTAACGACGACCTGTTTATTTGTCATCGCGCTCATTTCTAAATTTTGGAAATATAGATGAATGCTAAAGCTTATGTTTACTAAAATAACTTTGCGCCCGTGTTATTTAATACAGACGGGCGTATTTTTCTTTCGGAATGAAATCTGATGGATTTAATCGCTGAAAAAAATCAATTCGTCAAGAGAGTCTTGATAATCTGCGTGATTATTACGCTCGTTATTCTGCTCGTGATCGGTGTCAGCTATATAGTTGATATTTTAATGCTGATTTTCGCCGCTGTTTTGATTGCGATTTTCCTGCGCGGTTTGGCGGATTTGATAAACGAACCTTTGAAAATCAGCGAAGGTTGGGCAGTTTTGCTCGTGTCTGTTTTGCTAATTGTAATTATCGGCGGAAGTGTTGCTTTACTTGCACCGAGCGTTGCCGATCAAGTCAGAAACTTGCGCGATGAGATTCCGCGTTCGATAGAAAATGTCGTTTCATCTGTTTCAAATTACGGTTGGGGACGCGCGATGCTCGAACATCTGCCGACGCTTCCGACAATTGACGAATTGACGAATTATTTTACAACAACAAGTTTTCTTTCGAGCGTCGGCGGATTTTTCTCGACGACCGCCGGAATTATCACCAACATTTTTATCGCAATTTTGCTGGCAATATATTTCGCCGCCGAACCGAAACTTTATGTTCACGGTTTTACAAAACTTTTCCCTCTCGAAAACCGTCCGCGTGTTTTGGAAATTCTTCACGAGATCGGCGAAACGCTCCGTTGGTGGCTGATCGGAAAAATCGCTTCGATGATCGTCATCGGCGTTTTAACGTGGATCGGTCTGTCAATTATCGGCGTTCCGCTCGCTTTGACGCTCGGACTGATCGCCGGACTTTTTTCATTTATTCCAAATTTCGGTCCGATTCTTTCGGCTGTTCCGGCGGTTTTGCTCGCATTTATTGACAGTCCGGTAACTGCGATTTACGTCATCGGTCTGTATATTTTCGTCCAACTCATCGAATCGAATTTGATAACGCCGTGGATCGAACGTCAAACGGTCGAACTTCCGCCCGCGCTGACAATTGCCGCGCAGTTGATTCTCGCTATTTTGATCGGCGGTCTCGGTTTGGTTTTGGCAACACCAATTCTCGCCGTCCTGATGGTTTTGATTCAGATGATTTACATCCAAGACATTTTAGGTGATAAAAACACCGAAATAAATCAAAAAGAAGATTTTAAAAGCGAAGACGCAGAGATGCAGGGACGCGAAAATTTAGAAACAATTAATAGACATCTTTCCTAAATAAGTTCTCTGCACGGGACAAAACAGCATAAATTGTCTATTGTCAGCATCTTAGAATTACAAAGATATTTACTGTCGAATATCTCCTTACTTCAAATAACACCTCTTGAATTATTTCACATCCTAGTCTGAACAAACTCGTTTGCGGTCTTCCGTTCTTTTTTATTTCAATCGGGTTGTCGGCGTTTTCCGCTTCTCCTGTTTTGATCGCCCACGCCACCGCTAACGCTAACACTCCAAACAACTTATCTATCTTCTCCGCTTTCGTCAAATGTGTTTTTTCGACCTCGAATCCGCGACTCTTTAAGTTCTGAAACAGCGTTTCTATCGCCCATCTCCGCTTATATCCCGACAGGATTTTCTCACTCGCCTCCGACGAAATCACGATCACACTTTCCTGAGAGTCTTTTCCTCTTTCCACCTCGACCGACACCTTAACTCCGGCGTATCTCCTCGCCCGCCGCAAACGGTAACTCTCGCCGATCTTCAATGTCCTCAATAACTTCCCGCATCTGATCGGCTTCCCGTTCTTGTTCGTCATCGTCATCGAAACTTTTATCCGCAACCGAAACGGGACTTTTTCCTTGTCCAAATACTTGACCAATTCATAGCCGTCAAACTCGCGGTCTCCACTCAGGTATTCGATGTTTTTAATGCCGAATACTTTGATATATCGCCCGATTATCTGCTTCTTTTCTGCTAAAACAGAGTTGCCTTTCCGATTCAGCGTCATCCAAAACAGCGGTATCGAAGTGTTTCCGACCACGATTGATAACGTCAGAATGTTGATCCACACCAAACCGTATTTCCACTCGGTGCGATCAAGTGCCAAAACATATTTACCCTTTGGTTTGATGATCGAAATTATCAACTTGGCAAAAATATCAAAATCAATCTCAGCCAATTGAAAAAAGCGTTTCAACCGCCGATATTTTGAATCTTTCTGAGCCGACAAGTCTAAAACATTGGCTAATCTGGCTAAATTTGAAGTGTTCTGCTGAATAATGGCAATCAGCAGAGCCGCCACCAACTCGACTCTGCGCTTATCAAATGGTAAATTTGCTCGTAATGCTGCAAAGCATTCGGATGTGTTTTTTTCATATGCTGAGGGCTAATTTAGCTCAAAACACATCCGTTATCTATTTTCAAATATCTTTTTAACATTGTTTTTGTCCCGTGCAGAGAAATAAGTTACGGAGAAGCATAGTTGAGATGACGAGTTGAAAGTTTCAAATTGACAATCGCTGATACCAACTTCCAATTCTTCTCATAGTTTTGATGTTTCCCGCGATATTGGTCTTTGCAAATTCTGAATATCTTGCATTCCCGGTTACGATGTTCGACGATTGTCCGCTCTTTAGCTAATTGACGATTATACTGCTTTTGCTGTCTTGTCAACGGATGATGCTTTGACGCTTTGTGTGGAACTTCCGCCTGCGGATACAGTTTTTTGATTCCGAGAAAGCCTTTGTCAGTTTTGATATTGGCATTCTCATTGATCTCTAACTTACTGGTTTTCAATATCTTAAAGTCGTGCGTTGAACCTCTGGCACTTCTGACGGCGAGAATCAATCCGGTTAAAAAGCAAACGATCAGCAAAGTTTTTACGGTGTGTCGTTTTTTTTACCCGAATAATACGATTTCTGTTTTTTGACCGGGCGTTCGATCGGCTGTTCGCTGACATCGGCGACAACCTTTAAGTTCTCGGCAGTTAAAGCCTGATCGTTCGGCAGATCAAGGGCTTTCAAAAGGCGTTTGGAAATATATTGATAGCGTTTGAAAGCATAGCTTTCCGAGATCGAAAACATTTCGCCGAGTTGCAGAAAAGTATGATACTGACGTAAATAAATCAGCGTCAAAAGTAGTTGGTCTTCAATTGGCAAAGAACTTGTTAAGCCGCGCTGACGCATCGGTTTGGCTTGTTTATAGCTGATAATTTCAACTTTCAGTTTTTCCAAGATGATTTCAAATGTGCCGTAACCCACTCCGACCAAGCGGGTAAATTCAGCAGCTTTTTTCATCTTGTATTTATCATATACACTCATTCTTGCAAGTTTAGCAGAATGAATACTTATTTAGGAAAGATGTCTAATACTAAAATCAACGACGAATAATTGTGTTTATTAAAATTTTTTCTTTTGCGTCTTCGCATCTTTGCGTCATTGCGTTTAAAATTATCGCTTATGATTGAACGCTACACATTGCCCGAAATGGGCGCGATTTGGACACTGCAAAATAAATTTCAAAAATGGCTCGACGTGGAAATCGCCGTTTGCGAAGTGCATAACGAAGACGGAATTATTCCCGACGAAGATTTGGCAAATATTAAATCGAAAGCCGCTTTTACGGTCGAGCGCGTCAATGAAATCGAAAAAACGACCGATCACGACGTTATCGCCTTTACGACTAATCTCGCGGAAAACATCGGCGAATCGGCGCGGTTCGTGCATTACGGTTTGACTTCGTCGGATGTCGTTGACACGGCAAATGCGCTTTTATTAAAAGAAGCGTGCGAACTTTTATTAACGAAAACCGATGCGCTTTTGGAAGTTTTAAAACGCCGCGCTTTTGAATTTAAAGACACGCCGCAGATCGGCAGAACGCACGGCATTCACGCCGAACCTTCGTCGTTCGGTCTGACTTGGGCATTGTGGTTTTCAGAAATGCAGCGCAACAAAGTGCGTTTGGAAAGAGCGAAAGAAGCGGTTTCGGTCGGTAAAATCTCCGGCGCGGTCGGCGCGTTCGCGCATCTCGACCCCGATGTCGAAGAAAGAGTCTGCGCGAAACTAGGCATCAAGGCGGCGGACGTTTCGACGCAGGTTATCCAGCGCGACCGTTACGCCGAATATCTTTCCGTTTTGGGAATCATCGCCGGAACGCTCGAAAAAATCGCGCTTCAAGTTCGCCATTGGCAGCGCACGGAAGTCCGTGAAGCGCAGGAAAAATTTAAAACCGGACAGAAAGGTTCAAGCGCGATGCCGCACAAACGCAATCCGATCTTGTCGGAACGCATCTGCGGAATGGCGCGAACCGTTCGGGCGAATACGATTGTCGGTTTTGAAAACATCGCGCTCTGGCACGAACGCGATATTTCGCATTCGTCGGCGGAACGCATCGTTTTGCCCGATTCAAGCGCGACGCTCGATTACATTTTGGCGAAAACGACTTCGCTTTTGGATTCTTTGGTCGTTTACCCGGAAAATATGCTGAAAAATCTGAATCTGACGCGCGGCTTGGTTTTCAGCGGACAACTTCTTTTAGCTCTGACGCAGAAAGGTGTTTCGCGCGAAGACGCTTATGTAATGACGCAGAGAAACGCAATGAAAGTTTGGGACGAAGGCTTAGATTATCAGGATTTAATAGAAAAAGACGCGGACATTTCCTCGCATTTGAGCGCAGAAGAAATTGCCCGCGTTTTTGATGTCAGACATTATTTGCGAAACGTCGAAAAAGTTTTCGCCAGAGTTTTCGATTAAGAATATTTTTCGGCAAAACTTCCGACGACGGGAAGTTTTGTCATATTGCCGCCGTATGATTTGATTGCGCCGTAAATCATCCCGCCGAAATACGCGAAAATCAAACCGATATACAGTAAGAAAAACACTAATCCGACGATGGTCGCCAAAGCTGATGAAACTTGACCTAAGACAAACCCGAAAATAAAACCGGCGATTGCGACCACAATTATCGCAACTATTAATGCTGCCCACCAAAAAATTGCTTGAAACGAATGGAAACGCACGAATTTATTGTCTTTTTCGATGAAAATTAAAATCAATGCGACTATAGGAATAAGATAGCCGATCAAAGTTGTAACATTACCATCAAGTCCAAGTGCAGACTTTTGATTTTGCATAAGTTTAAAATCTCCTTTTAAGTTGTTCTTTGTTTGTATAAAATTAAAAATGAACTTCGGTTGTCCGAAAATGTAACACGAAGACGTTGATAAAAACAATAACTTGCGTAAAATAGTTATTTCTTTTTGGAGTTACGAATTAATGAAAGCAAAAGTTTATGTCACATTAAAACCGAGTGTGCTTGATCCGCAGGGCAAAGCGATTCATCATTCGGTCGAACTTATGGGTTTTGAAAATGTTGCCGATGTGCGGCAGGGAAAATTTTTCGAGATCGCGCTTAACGAAAATTTGTCGGAATCCGATGCCCAAACCGCTGTCGAAAAACTTGCCAAAGACGTTTTGGCAAATCCGGTAATTGAAGATTATAAAGTGGAAATAGTTCGATAATGATAAATGGTAATTGCTAAATAAAAACTTCCGGCAATTTACCGTTTACCGTTTACCGTTTAATTATGAAATTCGGAGTAATAGTTTTTCCCGGTTCAAATTGCGATCACGATGCTTACCACGCCATTTCAAAGCACGTCGGTCAACCGGTTGATTTTATCTGGCATAAGGAAACCGACTTGAGCGGTTATGATGCCGTCATTGTTCCCGGCGGATTTTCCTACGGCGATTATCTGCGTTGCGGCGCACTGGCGAAATTTTCGCCAATTATGAAGTCGGTCAAAGAATTTGCGGCGCAGGGAAAATTCGTTTTCGGCATCTGCAACGGTTTTCAAATTTTATGCGAAGCCGGACTTCTGCCCGGCGCGTTGATGCGAAATGAAAATCTGCATTTCATCTGCAAACACATTAATATCAAAGTCGAAAACAAAAACACACCGTTTACAAGCGAAGTCGAAAAAGAAAAGGTTCTTTCGATTCCGATTGCCCACGCTGAAGGAAATTACGTCTGCGACGACGAAACTTTCCAGCAGCTGGAAGAAAACAATCGGATAGTTTTTCGTTACTGCGATGAAAACGGCGAATTGACGAAAGAAGCGAATCCGAACGGTTCGCGTGCAAATATTGCGGGAATTTGTAATCTCGACAGAAATGTTCTCGGAATGATGCCGCATCCCGAACGCGCCTGCGAAGAAATGCTCGGCTCAAACGACGGTCGAAGCATTTTCAGCTCACTGACAAAAGCAATCAGAGAAGTTAATAAGGATTAAAAAAAGTCGGTAATTAATTTTCTTGTCCGGCTGACAGTTTCAAAGTCAGTTCCAATAAATTTCCAATTGATATTCTTTTGCGCCGCCTTTGGCATCCTTTATTTCGACTATTAAAGTAAAATCGTTTTCACTGTTTGGCTGTTGAACGATCTCGACTTCTCCGCGTCCTTTCTTTTTGTTGACTCCGACCGAAACTTGATTGTCCGGCAGCGGCGATGTAAAACTGAAAGTTCCTTTATCATAACTTTTCCCTATAACCGTCTCGATAGACAAATCGCCGCTTTTTATTTTAATTCTGACTGTGTTATCAACCGTTCCGCGCCAAAAAACACGACCGGAAATATTTTCGTTCTGAGCAAAAGTCGAAAAAGTAAAGACAAACAAAATCAGCGAAAGAAAAAGTAAGAATTTTTTCATAAATCGTGTTCTCAAAATTTATCAGTTACACAAAATCTTCTTTCCAAGAACGAAAACCGACAAAACATTTGCCGTAAATTACCGGAAATCAATTAATTACATTTCTTTTGTAACCAGACCTTGTGAAGCGAGCGTCCAGTCTAAAACTTCCACGCTTTCTTCCTCAGCGAGAGTTTTTTCGACATCGGCGCGTCTGCCTTCTTCACAGAAAAACGCGATACAGCCGCCGCCGCCCGCACCGCAGATTTTCGGCGCAATCGCGCCGTGATTTAACGCTTTTTCAATTAAAAAATCCATCTGTTGCGTTGTGATATTCGGCGCAAGACGCTTGCGATGCGGATGTGCGTTTTTTAAAATTTCACCGACTTTTTCCCAATTGTCTTCCAAAAGTGCTTTTCGCAGATTTATCGAATCGTCACGGATGCCTTCGAAAATGTCGAATAATTCATGGTCGCCGTCAATATGGCGTTTGGTAATTTCCCAATTGTTCGTGCCGGAGTTACGCGGTTCGCCCGTATAACAGACGACGATGCGTTCTTGAAGCGTTTTCGTGTCAATGTCCAACGCTTCGCGCTGCATTCCGTCAGGACGAAAATGAATCGAAGCGACACCGCCGTATTGCGCCGAATAATAATCCTGATAGCCGGTCGGAACTTTGATAACCTGACATTCGACCGCTGCGGCAATCGGGATGAATCTTTCCGGCGCGTATCGGTTTCCGACCAGAGAGTTTAACGCGCCGATGCAGGCGATATTCAGAGTCGAAGAACCTGCCAAACCTGCGCCCGCCGGAGCTTTCGATTCCGTTGTCATCGTAAATCCGATTTCGGGTTTAAAGAAATAGACGAGTTTTGAAAGCAGTTCGAGACGCGGTTCGTGGGCGAGTTCGTGAAGGCGGTCGAGACTCGATTCGAGCGATACGCCGCGATCAATTGATTCGAGAATTATTTTATCGTCGTCGCGTGTTTCGATGCGGCAATGTGCCAGCAAACTGACGGCAAAATTAACGGTTGCCGCGCCTTCGTGAAACAAAAAAAGAGGCGGAATGTCAATAGTTCCGCCTGCAAGATCAACTCTTGTCGGTGCAGATGTTTCGATTATCATAGAAAATATTTGATGATTAAAGGTTAATTAAAACTAATTTTTATCATTAACCGTGAAAGATTGGCAATATATGAAAGCGGAAAAATATTTTATTCCTCGGCAGATTTAATTTTTTCTTCCTCTTCATCCTCGATCTTTTTTTCACGGTTCGGCGCACTCGTCAAATGAAGACGTTCTTCGATATTGTGAAGTTTTACTTCGATTTTATGAATAGTTTCAGGATTGGCTTCTTCGATTTTTTGTGAAAGTAAATAATGCTCGATCAAATAAAATGCGATGATACCGACTAAAACAATAAAGAAAACCGTTACGCCGATCTGCTTGAAATCGCCGATAATATTCGTCACCGCACCGCTGAAAAAATAGCCGACACCCGATAGAAATAAAACCCAGATCGAACAACTTATAAAGTCGAGAAACAAAAATCTGAGAAAAGGCATTTTTCCGATACCGTTAAACAAACACATCGCCACGCGCAAACCGTAGATATATTTGGAAACGATAACTGAAAATCCGCCGAATTTATCAATCAGGCGTTCGATGCGCGGTTGCGCCATTTGATAAAAGCGATAGTCTTTGACTGATGAGCGAAAAAATCTTCCGACCCAATAACCGAAATTGTCACCGATCATTCCGCCCAATGTTCCGGCTAGATAAACCTTAAAAAAGCTATACGGACCGAAATATCCGTTGTGAGCCAGAACACCGGAGAGCAAAAGCGTTATGTCACCTTCGATAGTGCACAAGGCGAGAACCGCATAAATGCCGTATTCTTCAAATAATTGATAAAACGGATGTTCCATATCAGAGGACTTTACAAAGATTAACCGTCAAAACCTTTGTAAGTCAAACGATTTAGACAAAGCGGTCGTGTTTGACAGTTGCATTGACAGTGCTTAAAATCGCGTTAGTCAACTGCTGAAATATATTTTTTAGGAGCAATAAAGTGAATCGAACAGCTCTCCAAAGCGAAAAGATGATCGGTATCGAGGTTTCAAATTCGGTAATCAAATCCGTCTGTATAGATCGGGACGGAAATCTGCTCGACGCGCAAACGGCTTCTCTGAAAAATGATGCGGAAGTCGCGCCGCAACTTGTCAATTTTATTAATAATCTTCAGTCGAAACTCGGAAATGTTGAAAAAATCGGTATTACGATTCCGGGTTTAGTAGATCGCAAAACCAAGCGTGTCACATTTTCGTCGCAGATTCCCGAACACGAAAAGGTTGACTTTTTAGGCGAACTCGAAAAGGTGCTAAAACTTGATGTCTATGTCGAAAACGATGCCAATGCCGCCGCTTACGGTGAATATCTTTTCGGTGCGGGACGCGGAAGTAAAAATTTATTTTATGTAACGCTCGGCACAGGAATTGGCGGAGCATTTATTTTTAACGGCAAACTCTGGCGCGGCGCGACGGGTTTTGCCGGAGAATTCGGCTATATTACGGTAAATTCCGACGGAATGAAACTCGAAGAAGTAGCATCGTCCGCAAACATCATCCGCCGGACAAAAATGCGCTTTCATCAAGACCCGACATCTTCTCTGAACGAAATCGGCGAAGAGTCAATTACCGTTGCCGATGTCGTCCGGGAGGCGGCAAACGGTGACGATTTTGCGCGATTAATGCTTGAAAGAACAGGAAATTATGTCGGCACGGCAATCGCCGGCGTGATAAATTTACTGAATATCGAAAAGATAATTGTCGGCGGCGAAATTATGCAAGTCGGAGATGTAGTTCTCGACAGCATAAAAAACCGCGCCGGAGAACTTTCGTTTTCACCTAACTTCAAATCTACCGAAATAGTTCAAGGAAAATTAGGCAATCAAGCCGCCGCTATCGGTGTCGCGATGCTTGCTCAGACAAATGTTGAATAAGTTCAGTCTTTCAATAACCTGTCAGTTGAAATTTCCGGCGTTAAAGTATCCAGATTAAGCCGCGTCATACCGCCCGCATCGGAAAACTCTGTCATCTCAGCCCGTTGCTGGACGCGAAGATAATAAAAACCAAATCCGACTGCGATACCTGTCAGCATTGCAAATCCTAATCCGAGAACAATCGCCGTAAATGTCGAGAGAAACATATCTGCCGTATCTCTGACCAATGCGCGTTCGGCTTTTTGAATCAGCGTCGGGTCTTCGCCCAACCACTGGACGGTTTTCTCGTATTTAATCTGATCGAACAACTCATCTGCCGATGCTTCATTGCTCGAATCAAAAACGAATGTATTGTAATTTCCGATGCGGCGATAAAAAATCGGCTGCGTTTCTTGATTTTCAGCTAATTTTTGTAAAATTTTATTGTCGGTGTCAACCGAAGCCTGCGGTGTAGAATACTCGACAATGAGAAGTTTTCCCTGCGGATAAGACGCGGTAACGGCTTCCGTTCCGGCGATGAAATCAACTGAATCAAAAATCGGATGATCGCCTAAAGTTCTACGCAATTCGTCCGCGTTAGTTATGAGAACTGCACCATTTCGTGCGTTTTCCCAATCCGGCAGATGTTTGATTATTACCGGAATGCCGTCAACTTCCGAAATTTCCTGACTGTTATTATGTTGTTGAGCAGAGATATTAATAAAAAACAAACATAATATTATACAAATTGAAATAAACAAATTTCCAAAACCGATCTTTATCATCAATCCAACCTCTCCACCGGGAATTTTTCCGTCAAATTCGGGATAATAAATAATAACACTTTCAAAAAACCGTGAACAATCGCGGTCAAAGTGCCGAAAGTATCTTAAAACAAAGTCGTGTATTAAATGCGTAGGCTTTACACGCTTTGGTTTGAAACCGAATTATGATGATATGCGAATAAAATAATATGCCTAAGAAAATGCAACAAAAAGGTTTATGTAGCGTGATTTTATTCTAAATTGCTATAACGACAGGTTTTGGCACGCTAATTGATAGATAAAAGAATCAGGGGGAATTTGGAAATGACTAGAACAGAAACATTAGATTATCCGGTTTGGCAGAAAGCGAATGAAGCAAAAGAAGATGAGAAAACGAGTGTT